>NZ_JAPEIE010000010.1:0-282 GCF_028823805.1 Halocynthiibacter sp. C4
TTTCGACGCGACATTGCAGGCGTTGCGCTCTTGAATCGTATGCGTCCGCAAGGCGTCGGTGGGCGATGACTGCCTCGACGCTCCGGCTAAGGCGCGCTGCCCGCTTTTCCGCGTGCGCACGGCTTTCGCAGTAGCCAAGCTCGCGCTCGATCGCGGCAGCTTCGCAATCATCGGGTGTTTCCATATCGCGCCATTCCGGTGTCAAAGCAGTAGGGGTAAGATGGGGCCCGGGAGCGCGTGCCCCCGGGCCCCGATCAAGTTGCTACGCGCGACCTCTCTGGG
>NZ_JAPEIE010000011.1:0-279 GCF_028823805.1 Halocynthiibacter sp. C4
TCTCGCTGTTCTACATCGCAATCTATTCCCGACTTGCCCGCGCCGCCATGCTGGAGGCTCAGGCTCAGGACTATGTGCGCACGGCCGCTGCGAAAGGGCTCTCTCCACTCACGATCACGGTGCGCCATGTACTGCGCAACGCCTTGTTGCCGGTGACCACGGTCGCCGGCATGCACTTCGGTGGCCTGCTAGGCGGCGCAGTGGTGGTCGAAACCGTGTACAGCTGGCCCGGCCTCGGCCGCCTCGCCTTCGAGGCCGTGATGAGCCGCGACTTCAGCG
>NZ_JAPEIE010000012.1:0-279 GCF_028823805.1 Halocynthiibacter sp. C4
TGCGTTCTTCGTTCGCAAACGATGAGACTCAATTTGCAGGCTGTGCCGACGGTGGGCGACAGCAGGCGTATCGGCCTAGCGAAGTGGTCGGCGACAGACTCGGCTTCGTCTTCAGGTGCCGTGTTTTCGCGACAATATCGTTCGTTCGGGGGAGACGGAGGTTGGCCGCGTTGGTAGGTCGGATATCTCGATGTGTACTTTAACCGACAAAGTGACGGAGAACCGACGATGCAACAGTTCGCGCGTGTACTAACAGACAAAGGCGCCGTTCCGGTAATT
>NZ_JAPEIE010000013.1:0-279 GCF_028823805.1 Halocynthiibacter sp. C4
GTGATATGATTGCATCAGTTCGCAATTCCCGCGGGCGATCGCTCTCAGCTCAATTGCCGGTATGACCAGCGCAGACACCACCGCTTCAACGTTACACGCGTCACCGGCCGAGCCCCGAGCAGAGGCGCGGGGCTTTCCGTTGCGGCGCTGGCTGGCGCCGTTCGCCGTGGCCATCGCGCTGTTGTCCGCCTTCCTCACCTTCGTGGTGCTGACCGGCCTGACCCCGATCGAGCCGACGCCCGAGGTGGTCCGCTCCTTCCTGCTGATCAATGCCGGCTC
>NZ_JAPEIE010000014.1:0-278 GCF_028823805.1 Halocynthiibacter sp. C4
TAGACGATGCCGCGCTGCGCGCGCTCGACATTGTAGTCGGCGGCCTGCAGCAGCTTCAGGATGATGTTCTCGACGTCCTCGCCGACATAGCCGGCTTCGGTCAGCGTCGTCGCATCGGCCATGGTGAACGGCACGTCGAGGATGCGGGCCAGCGTCTGCGCGAGCAGCGTCTTGCCCGAACCGGTCGGACCGATCAGCAGAATGTTCGACTTCGCCAGTTCGACGTCGTTGTGCTTGGTCTGATGGTTAAGCCGCTTGTAGTGGTTGTGGACGGCAAC
>NZ_JAPEIE010000015.1:0-277 GCF_028823805.1 Halocynthiibacter sp. C4
AGCTTTCGGTAGTCCGGAACCTGGCAGGCCTCCCATAGCCGCTCCACGGCCTTCGGCCCATGCGCCCATTCGCGCACCTCGGCATCGCGTGCGACATGTTCGAGCACGCGCTGGTCCTCGGCGACCGGCGCTCGCGTCAGTGCCTCATGATTGGGCGCCTGCGCCAGTGACACCTGGAGCGCGCCGAGCGAGGAGAAATCCAGCCTGGCGTTGCGCCACTGCAGCATCTTGACGCTGTCGAAGGTGTGGTTCTGCAGCGCATTGACGAGCTCGGGCT
>NZ_JAPEIE010000016.1:0-277 GCF_028823805.1 Halocynthiibacter sp. C4
GGGGTGAACGAGATGTTGCCGGCGCCGGCTGCGCCGGCCGTGGTCAGCCATACCGTGCCCGAATAGATCGTCGTGCTGCCATAGGTGTTGGCATGGCTGAGGACGAACGTGCCGCCGCCGTCGATTCCGAGATTGCCGCTGCCACTGATCAGGGCGGTATCGGTGACGGTTGCACCGTTCGCGATCTTCAGGAGCGAGCTGCCGCCGACCGAAATCGAATCGTCGAACGTGCCGCTCGTTGTCAGCGACAGATGCCCGCCGCTCAAATTGAGCGTCC
>NZ_JAPEIE010000017.1:0-276 GCF_028823805.1 Halocynthiibacter sp. C4
GCAAAGCCTCTTGATCAAGACGTACTTCTGCGATCCCCACGCCCCCTGGCAAAAAGGGGGCATCGAGAACGCCATCGGCCGCATGCGCCGCTTCATCCCGCGCAACACCGACCTCGAAAAGCTGCCAACCCGCCGCCTGCGCAAGTCCATCGCCGCCTACAACAACACCCCGCGCAAATGCCTTGACTTCAGGACCCCGGCAGAGGTCTTTGCTGCTCAAGTGTTGCACTTCGAGTGTGAATCCACCTCCCGGCTTTCGCCGGGACGACGGCGGAG
>NZ_JAPEIE010000018.1:0-276 GCF_028823805.1 Halocynthiibacter sp. C4
GACGCCGAACCTGACCTGGTGCCTCGCTCTCGGACCATTCGCGCTCGCAGTCGCCGGATTGGCGACCGGAAGCGCCAAGTCGGGTCAGCGACAGGTCGGAGGGGGCGCCGCTTGGATCGCCGGCTTCGCCCTGGCGATGGCCGCAGCCGCGGGCCTCTGCGTCGCGGTCAACGGCCCCCTGGTGACAGGCACGGTGGGGTTCGCAGGTGTCGGCCTGGGATTCTACGTCGATACTCTGGCCGCGATCATGTTCGTGCTGGTCGCCTTCGTCGGCCT
>NZ_JAPEIE010000019.1:0-276 GCF_028823805.1 Halocynthiibacter sp. C4
TCAAGGAGATGGCCACGACGTTGCTCGGGCCGTCGCGCGCCGGCGACAGTGCGCAGGCGCTGATGGATCTGGGCGCCACCATCTGCACGCCGAAGAAGCCGGCTTGCGCATTGTGTCCGCTGAATGACGATTGCGCAGGCCGCATCCGCGGTGATCAGGAAACAGTCCCGCGCAAGGCGCCGAAGAAAAGCGGCGCGCTGCGCCGCGGCGCCGCCTTCGTGGTGACGCGTGGCGGCGAGCTGCTGGTGCGCTCGCGCCCGGAAAAGGGTCTGCTCG
>NZ_JAPEIE010000001.1:0-1467037 GCF_028823805.1 Halocynthiibacter sp. C4
GCAGCCTCAACTCGTGCCGGCAAATCATTGTTGGAGACAGCATCCAGCCGCGCCTTGGCCTTGCTCGCTTTAGATTTTAGTTCGAAAAGAAAGGGGTCGGCCCCATTGTGATGGCGTCCAGCCAGCATGTCCTCGTAATTCTCGTTAGTCATATAATCCATATCTCCACAGTGGATACGATGTGCGTCCGCCATTACTTTATTTGTTTTAGACTTTTCTAGCGACTGTTCAATGAAGCGCGGTTTCTAGCCCTTAATCCAAGAACGGCTTTGTCCGCGCTTAGGTCATTTGTCTTTCAAGAATGCGGCGTTTTAGATGAACGTCCGCTTCTAGGCAGCTGCATTGCAGCGACGCCTAGATGTAGACGGCAGCAAAGGGCCGAATTAGCAAGATTGACGGTTAGATTGCGTTCGTGCCTGCCGTTAAAATTTACATGATAGCTCCGTTCGGCAACGGCGATTGCATGCTCCCGCAGCCAAATTTATCACAATAATTACAATAACTTACGCCTCTCATCTGCGAGGCCGTTCGCGTTGGCAATTCTGCCCGTCGAAGCACTGTGGAAGCACAAGGATGCGTTTCGGGAGTGTGGTTGAAGTGCAACATCCACAGAATCTAGATACCGCAGCAAATGGCCCAAACTGGACCTTGGCCAGATGTGCGCGTGCTGCATCGCAGCTTCTCCTAAGCAGCCGTTCCAAACATTGCGCAGCTTTTTTACTGGCCAGAGGGCGGCACTGCGAACAAAGCCAACGTTCGCCACTCTTCAGGGAGAGTTCGGAGGCTGCGCATTATCGACCGCCGCCCAATCTGAACGCTTCGCAAATATGGTATGACCCTTCGAGAAATCTTCGTCGGGAAACCGCAATTCGTGATTGGGGCAGCAGTATCCCAGAGCAACCCTACAGTAATCTTTCGATTTACCTTGCTCAATAGCCGATCCCTAATCGGCTAATTCGAGGTGAAAAGGTCTGCCATGATGAGCAAGATTGGAATTGCCAATTAGGATTGCGCCAAGGCCGGTCGAACTGCTTTTGACCTGGTTGCCAATGTCGTAGAGGGATATTCCGCGAACTCGCGTTTATAGGCAGCCGAAAACCTGCCAAGATCGAAGAAGCCAAACGAGACAGCGACTTTGGTTACGGTTGTCTCTGCCAAAGGAGCCGCCGAGAGCAGCTTCTGGCGCGCGCCATGCAGTCTCTGCCGACGCAACAGCGCGTATATCGAGCAGCCGAACTCCGCCTAAACGCCGCGAGCCAGCGTGCGATAATTTACCTGAATCTTTTTGCACAGCTGATCAACAGAGTAGGTTCTCGAAACATCAGATCGAAGGCAATCGAGCAATGCGCCGACAGCGCGGGCTTGCTTGTTTCGGCTGCGCGCGCTCTCTCTGCCGAATTCGTCCGGCTGCGCCACTTGCAAGAGCCGTCGCTCAAAGTCGGCGCGCAGAGCAGCGAGCGCGGCGTTCCTCTGCACAAGGTTGGCTAATCTAGAAGCACGAACCAACTGCCGCATGATCTCGACCAAGCCTGGAGAACCATTCTGAGACCCGATCATGCCCTCAATCCGTTTTTTCGAATGAAGTTGGTCAATCACGGACGCTAGGGGTTCTGGCAAGCCTTCGTCGATGTCGATGAGCGCGACCCAGTTTTCATGACCGTCTGACATTACGGCATCCAGCGGCGTAGAGTGCAAAGCATAGAGCGCGCCTGACGATACCTGACGCGACCAAAGGACGGAATCTCGACGGGGATCAGAAGGCAATGCTACCACTAGCTTGCCTTCTGGAGGCATACCTTGAAGTCGTGCAGCACTACCGAAATAGCTGTCGTGATAAATCGTAAGGCCTGGCATCAGCAGGTAGTCAATCTCAAAGCGTACTCTTTTCGCGCCGCTTGTATTGATCATCAGATTCCAAGGGTTGACCGCGATTTCGAAAGCGGAAGGATCGTGCGTGGTTAGACGACCGCTCGTGAGGAATACCGGACGTTCTCCCATTAAAATATCCTATAAACAATATTCTTTTCGCCCAAGTGTCAGAAATTACGTAGCACATCTTAGGAGAAAAGTCTCCTATCTGAGTAAGGAATACGGAAACGGATCCCTTTGGCAGTTGGACAGCTATTTTAAAATTTGTCCAATTTTTTAGGTAAGCTGAGATAGTGCGGCCGTAGATCCGTCATATTTTAAGTCAGTAATAGGAGGTATTTGGAATGCGAATTGAAATACGAAGATTCTGTTCAACATTGACTATTGTTATGCTGCTTGCCGTCGGATCGGCAACCATTACCGCGACGCAATTACGGGCGGACGTACCGGCCTCAATCTCGACACCGGATCAGGTGGAAACTAGGTTAGGCACCTTGGAGTTCAAGGACGGCTACCCGACGAAGGAAACAGCCGAGGCGGTCCGCAACGAACTGGACTACATTCACGGCGTGGAGTCCTTCATGAATTCGATCCAAGGCGTCTCACTTTACGCTCTTCGCAAAGGCTACGAGGAACAGGGCATCAAGGATGGAGACTTTCTGATCTTCTCGAAACTGATGGACTCGAACTCGCTGTTCCTGACCGCCAATGCCGACACTGTCTATTTTTGGGGCAACGTCGATTTGTCTGACGGGCCGCTGGTCATCGAAACACCTCCGCAGGTTCTAGGGATCTTTGACGATTTCTGGTTCCGTTATGTTGGGGACTTCGGTCTGGCCGGTCCAGATAAGGGCGAGGGCGGCAAATTCCTTTTGGTCGGCCCAGAGTACGACGGTGTCCTGCCTGAGGGAGGTTTCTTCGTTCGGCACTCGCGCACCAATCTGGTTACGCTTCTTTTCCGCGCATTCCTCGAGAACGATGATCCGGCACCAGCAGTGGCACGGGTCAAAGAGACGCTAAAGGTTTACCCCTATAAACCCGGGGGCTATGGCAACAGCGTCGGACAGTATCTTGCCGGCGAGGCGCCTCTCGCGTCGACGCCCGAAGCCAAGAGCCCGCGCTTCGTCGAGGGATCTGGCATGGTGATCAATACCGTTCCGCCAAACGATTTCGGTCACTACGAGTTACTTAACGAAATGGTTCAACGCGAACCCGCCAGCGCACTCGATCCAGAGATTGCCGGCCAGTTTGCAGCGATCGGCATAGTCAAGGGGCAGGAGTTTGCTCCCGATGAGCGTATGAAGAAAACGCTGACCGAGGCTGTTGCCTTCGGAAACGCGGCCTCGCGGACGCTCGGAATGGGAGCGCATCCGGTCGACAGATTCCGCTATTACGAGGACGATGAGAATTCCGCCTGGTGGAATATGCTTTTCGTTGGGGGCTACCAATTCCAGGATCCGCCTCCGATGATCGGAGAAAATGGCGAGGTCATTCCTGCTGAGCCCACCGGAAACCGGAAGCTTCATTCGCGCACATCAATGTTTTACACAGCAACTGGTATCACGCCAGCAATGGTGATGCGCCTGACTGGGATCGGATCTCAATATCTGATCGCAAATGTCGATGTCGCTGGAGAACCCTTCGACGGCGCACTTACCTACAAGGTAACGCTGCCCGCTGACATTCCGGCCGAGCGTTTCTGGTCGTTCACGGTTTATGACAACCAGTCTCGGTCAATGCTCGCGACTCCGCAAATGTATCCGCGGGCCGGTAGCCAGGGCTATCCTTCGCCAGCCGCATCCGCGGATGCAGATGGGTCGACAACGATTTATTTCTCCCCTGAGAAGCCCGCTGACGTGGCCGATGGAAACTGGATCCAGACTGATCCGGAAAAGGGGTGGTTCACCATCCTCCGACTCTACAGCCCGAAAAAGTCGTTCTTTGACAAGACCTGGCGGCCTTCAGAGATCGAGTTGGTTGAGTGAGCACAAAAACTTCCGGCGGGCCGAGATGTCCGGCGGAAGTGAAATACGGCTTTTGACCTGCGCTCAGAATCAAGTTCGAGGGCCGCACTATTCCGGTCGGGGGGTACTCAGTTGAGATTGATTCACCCTGAGGACTGCAAATCAGGACAGGAGGTAACGATGAGAAATAGTCTACAACAGACTGTCACGGCAGCTAGCTTGTTTATTGCTGGTATGGCGATGATGCCAAATTACGCTGGTGCTCAGGAGGCCGTTGAGACACGGCTCGGAGAATTGGAGTTCACTCAAAATTATGGTTATCCGACGGAAGAGACCGCAGAGAAACTGTTCGATGAGATGGATTTCCAGCGTGCCAGCCAGTCTTACATCTGGGCTTTGCCAATCGTGCAACTGGCGAAATGGCAGGATGCCCACGAGCAAGTGTTCGGGGTGGATAACGGCCAAATCGTATTATACGACGATTTCGTAGATAAACTCGGTATCCTGACATCCAACAGCACGACGGTCTACCTCTTGGGAATGGTGGATCTGACCGAAAGCGGACCCTATGTGCTGGTTGAACCCGAGGGAGCGACCGGAGGGATGATACTCGATTTCTGGCAGAGACTCCTCACAGACACGGGAGTCATTGGTCCTTTTGAAGGTAAGGGTGGAAAGTACTTGTTGTTGCCACCTGGTGCTGAAGAACCTGAGAATGTCGATGATTACCACGTCGTAAGGTCTACAACGAATAATGTCTTTTTTGCCTGGCGGCTATTGGGAACAGATCCTGACGAGAACAAGTACATTAAAGAAACGGCAAACTCCTATCCTCTTTCACAAAAGGACAGTCCTCCTGCCGTAAAGATTGTCAAACCGGATGGCAAGAAGTGGGATCAGGTTCATCCAAGAGGTCTTGCCTATTGGGAGCTATTGTCCAACGTACTTAACACGGAAGTTATTGATGATCGCGATCGGTTTTTCATGGCGATGTTGAAGCCTTTGGGAATCGAAATGGGCAGCCCGTTTGAACCAGACGAACGGCAGAAAAAAATCCTGACGGAAGGAGCATATGTGGGCGAGGCGATGGCCAAGGCCAATACCTTCCACAAGCGTTTTGATGGGGTCCGATACACTGAGGGCAGCAAATGGCATTTCATTCTGCTGGCTGAACTGGACCAGAGGATGCCCACTTACGATCAACTCGACGAACGTGCGTCATACCTCTATGAAGCCGTTACCGTTTCAAAGGCCATGCAGGGCAAAACCGAGGGCTTGGGCCAAGCGTATATTGGTGCCTATCAGGACGAGGATGGAGATTGGTTGACTGGCGAGGAGACATACAGACTCCATGTTCCGCCGAATCCACCGGCTAAACGGTTCTGGTCTGTGACTGTCTATGACACCGACACTCGGACCATGATCAACAATGAATTGCAACGTCCAGACCGTTCTTCCAGGTCAGAAGACCTGATTATAAATGAAGACGGTTCGATCGATATCTACTTCGGGCCAAATGCGCCAGAGGGGAAAGAAAAGAACTGGATTCCTACCATCGAAGGAGAGAACTGGTTCGCTTACTTCAGGTTTTATGGCCCAGAGAAAGCCTATATCGAGAGAACGTGGGAGCTGCCAGATATTGAAAAATTCGCGGCGGCGGACTGAGCATCTCTAATGCTTAAGCCATCGATTGCAGCGGACGGCGACTGTCTGCCCCCGCTGCAACAAAGATCGTGTCTCGAACGTGGTGGAAACTTGAGGACTGGGCGCTTCTTTTTCATGTGAATGTCTCGTCGATCCTGCCAAGAAATTTCTACACCCGCATGCCCTTATCCACGGGGGATTATGAATCGAGCTCCTTGGTAGCCACATTGTCAACGGCGGCGTTAATTGAAGGACCAATACTGTATATGGGGCTCCAGTGAGGTCGTCAGGAAAAGAACGGCACGCAAGTCGAAAGTTTTCGCGCGATCTCAAGGCTGCGCCAGAACTGGCCCGGCCGTACAGAATTTACGAGATATCTTCGACCGTCCGATGCATGAATGGCTTCGAAACCGATAGTAGCCAACTCGAAATGTGCCACGCAACTGCCGTCGAGTCGCAGCGGCACGCTAACGGATGACCCGTCCGGCCCGTAGCCCCGTCACTTGCGCCCCGCTCGATACCGTCGCCATTTCATCAACGCCAATGTATTCTGTGACCTTTGTTCCAGGCGGTACAACCAAGGCCTCACGATCCGGCTCAAACCAAGGCGCTAGGATATCAACAGCAAAGTCGGCGCGGGCAACGCGCAGTTGTGTTTCAACGTAAGGAATGCCAAGTGCCGCCATATAATTCCGAAAGTGTTTCTCGGCTCCAGCAAGCCCGCTCTTTGCCACCCCAGAGGCGCGAAAGTCCACAGTGATTGCGGGGTTGTTTTGTATGCGGTCCTCTGGGTGTTGGAACAGCCAAACAGCGCCCATATCGCCCGTATGACAGGTAGAGCCCCGTGCGCCCTTTCCCGTGACGCTTAGGGCAATCTCGCCAAACTGGACAAGGCAATCGCTTTGGTTCTCTTTTGCGTATCGTTTTACAGAGGTCTATTCGGCTCGCAACTCCGGCGGAATATCGGCCTGAACGGTGAACTTAAGCCCATCAAAGCCAGAATGTAGGATATCTGCTGTCATCTACTCTCTCTTGCGTTTTCGTATTCGTTGAGGGGGGTGTTACAACGCCCCCCTGCATTGCTGACCCAACAGAGACAACCGTTAAGGTGCTGGTCGATTGCCAGCGCTAACGGAAAGAGGAGAAACTAGATGAGCAGCGTCAGTGTGGCTGAACAATAAGCCATCGTTACAGGTGGCACACGCGGTCTGGGTAAATCCATGGCTGAAGCTTTGTCAGAGGAGGGCGCGCGGGTTGTTATCTTTGGATAAAATGCCGGCGCTAATGATGTGGCCACCAAATTTCGCGAGCAAGGCTACGATTGCCAAGCCGTAACCGTTGATTTGTCAGACCCAAACGCTCGTGCCTCTGCCTTTGATTAGGCGCTGGAAATCTTAGGAGGCCGGCTCGATATCCTCGTCAATTGCGTCGGAGTGCAGGTCCGCCACAAGAGCGAGGACTTTCCGATTGAGGATTGGAATAAAGTCATTGAGGTCAATCTGAATGCCGTTTTTGAACTCTGCCAACGTACGGCCTGTGTCATGTTGCCAAGGGGGCGCGGCAAGATCATCAACATCGCCTCGCTACTTAGCTTTCTCTGCGGCTACACCGAACCTGCAAACACCGCTTCCAAAGGAGGTGTCGCGCAGTTGACCAAAGCTCTTGCCAATGAATGGGCGCGCCAATGGATCTGTGTAAATGCGCTCGCTCCAGGCTTCATGGACACCGAAATGAACACAGCCTTGATCGCCGACCCAACCCGAAACGCCGAACTAACCGCGCGCATTCAGGCCGGACGTTGGGGAAAATCCAAAGACATGAAGGGACCGCTTTTGTTTCTGGCTTCGTCAGCTTCAGACTATATCAACGGCGCAATACTTCCAGTCGATGGTGGTTATCTGGGACGTTGATAACTGCGTGAGATAAAGCCGGCTTTACATGCGGTTTAGGGTGCGAAAACTCAACGGAACCGATGAGCAGTTTGTAATAGTATCAATTTCTTATGGGATTTTTTGACTTTGAAGATCGCAGGGACTAGCTTAGCCTTACGTTAGGGAGAGAAAATGATGTGCCAAGTATTTGCAGCGCAGGATCCGCAGTGTTATGCGGCTACGACCAGAAGGTTGAGACTAAATGGTCAAAGCACAAGTATTCGGTTGGAAAACGCATTTTGGGAAATACTTGATCAAATTTCGGCCAAAGACGGCGTTACGACACCAGCCTTTATTTCCACTTTGCATTCAGAGGTATTGGAACTGCGGGGCGAGCCTTCAAACTTTACATCCTTGCTGCGCTGCGCCTGTCTGGCATTTATTGAAGCATCCTCCGAACGGCCAGCGGAAATGATCGCTGCTGAATAACGAAAACACCCAAAATTTAGGGTAGTGTTCCCCTACTACCCGTACCAACGGCTTTGCAGGCTAGCCTTACCCTCATAGTACAAGAGAGGGACAATACAGGTGGCCAAGGCAATTCACACAATGATCCGCGTTTTAGATGAGGCGCGATCACTGGATTTCTATCAGAAAGCATTTGGTCTGGAGATAGCCGACCGGCTCGATTTTCCAAGCTTTACGCTCATCTATCTTCGAAACAAAGAAACCGACTTTGAGGTCGAGCTTACGGTCAACAAAGATCGCAGCCAGCCATACGAGTTGGGCGATGGTTATGGACATCTGGCGGTATCAGTCTCGGATATCCATGCAGAACATGCACGTTTCGTCAGCGAAGGGCTCGCGCCAAGAAAGGTCGTTGAATTTGCACCCACTGGCGAAGTGATTGCGCGGTTCTTTTTTGTTCAAGACCGGGATGGTTACCAGATCGAGGTGCTTGAGCGTGGAGGGCGCTACCTTTGATTTGCTACCGGTGCTTGCACGCCAAACACCGAAAAACTTGCAACACAATGGGAGGACATTATGAGAAGCAAGAATGGTCCTAAGGGACTAACCAGACGCCAGTTATTGGCGCGTGCTACAGCAGCGGGGACGGTGTTCGTCGTTGGCTCTGGCTTTGTCGCAGCAAAAAACGCGGCTTGGGCTACGGAACTGACCAAGCTAAAGCCAGCCTCATTTGCCACGCTGGTTCAGATGGCACATGACATTTATCCGCACGATCAAATACCAGATGAGAACTATGTAATCGCGGTGAAGGGCTATGATAGCGCCGACGCTGCTCCAGCAATCGAGTCCGGAATTGAAGCATTGAACGCTGCGGCGCAGGCGCGCGGTTATGCAGATTATCTTGCCGTTGGTTGGGAGCGTGACCGCGTGGATATCTTGCGAAGGATGGAGGAGGATGCATTCTTTCAGCAAATCCGAGGCGGACTTGTAACAGGCCTATATAACCAGAAATCGGTCTGGCCGATCTTTGGCTATGAAGGCGAGAGCTTCTCAAAAGGCGGTTACATCGACCGCGGCTTTAACGACATCAACTGGCTTTAAGCCATAGCCTAGGGAGAAACGGATATGGCTGCACCATTTGAACTCACCGACGACAGCGTTGTCGTTATTATTGGAACTGGCGCCGGCGGCGGCGTCCTTGCAAACGAACTCGCCCAGAAAGGCGTCAGCGTTGTTTCGCTAGAAGCGGGAGGGCGCTACCTCCCCGAGGATTTTGTTAACGACGAATGGGATAGCTTTAGGCAACTGGCCTGGACTGATCCACGGACTACAAGCGGCGATTGGCGAGTGGCCAAGGATTTTTCAGGATTACCAGCCTGGATCGTTAAGGCAGTTGGCGGGACCACAACCCATTGGGCTGGTGCTTCCCTGCGTTTTCAAGAACACGAGTGGAAGGCACTCACGAACTATGGCGCGATCGAGGGGGGGCCAACCTCGTGGATTGGCCGATCGACGCTGATGAAATGGCGCCGTGGTATGACAAGGCCGAGAAGAAATTGGGCGTCACCCGCACCAACGGTATCAAGGGCCTGCCTGGGAACAACAACTATAAAGTATTTGAAAAAGACGCGAAGGCGCTCGGATACAAAGACGTACACACGGGCCGAATGGCAATCAACTCGGAAGAGTATGACGATCGCCAGGCCTGTCAGCAAACCGGCTTTTGCTTTCAAGGCTGCAAGTGGGGCGCGAAATGGTCGTCCGCCTACACTGACATCCCGCGCGGCGAGGCAACAGGCAATCTCGAGGTGCGAGAAAAGGCGCATGTTGCGCGCATCTTGCATGATGATACGGGCAAGGTGACTGGTGTTGAATATTTTGATGCTGAAGGTACCTTACAAATGCAGAAGGCGCGGATTGTCTGTGTGGCAGGCAATTCCTTTGAGAGCCCGCGCCTCCTTCTTAAATCGGCCACTTCCATGTATCCCGATGGCCTTGCCAATTCCTCTGGCCAATTCGGTCGAAATTACATGCGTCACATGACCGGTTCTGTTTACGCAACTTTCGATAAACCTGTTAAGATGTGGCGCGGTACGACAATGGCTGGAATTATTTCGGACGAGTCTCGCCATGACCCGTCACGCGGATTTGTCGGCGGGTACGAGATGGAAACTTTGTCACTTGGTATACCATTTATGGCAGCCTTCCTTGATCCTGGCGGGTGGGGGCGTGAATTTACAACGGCGCTCGATATGTACGAGAATATGGCGGGCATGTGGTTGGTTGGTGAGGATATGCCGCAGTCGAGTAACCGCGTAACCCTAAATTCTGACGTCAAGGATCAGTGGGGGCTACCGGTGGCCAACGTGCATTTTGACGACCACCCCAACGATATTGCCATGCGCGCCCACGCTTATAAGCAGGGGCAGGCAATCTATGACGCGGCAGGGGCCACTCGTACTTTCCCGACACCTCCATATCCTTCAACTCATAATCTTGGAACAAACAGAATGTCGGAAAACCCCGAGGATGGCGTTGTGAATAAGTGGGGGCAAACCCATGATGTTGACAACCTGTTCGTATCTGACGGTTCGCAATTCACAACCGGCGCTGCGGAGAACCCAACACTGACCATTGTCGCGTTGGCAATTCGTCAAGCGGACCATCTTGCCCGTGAGATGTCAGCAGGGAAATCTATGAAGCTACTGTTGCACCGGTTTTATCCGGTGCAGCGATTCACGCTTGGCGTAAGTGAATATTACGCCAAGTGGTGGTTAAATGCGGTAGCAAATGGTTTGGACAGTTTTGGTCGACGGGAAGCGGTCATTCGCTGCGTTTTCGACGAGGGACAAAGTTAAGGGTGTCAGCCCGGACGAAGGCAGGTTGGAAGCTGACCCCGCTCAAGCTTTTCCATGACGAGGCACAGAAACGGCAAGAAAACCATCTCATGCAGCTGATTGGCGCTGGGCCACACCTGAACAGTGATCGCAGCAATCATCCTAGGCGGAAGGTCGCTACAAGGTGGGCGGGGCACGATGGTTGATGTGTTGATCCTCGGCACCCTCAACAACGGTTTGACTTTGATGAATGTCACTAGCTTCTGGCAAGACGTGACGCGCGGCGTGGTACAAATTCTGGCAGTTGGGTTTGATGGCTTGCGGCAGCGAATGGCCTAAAGTTTTGCCCACAACATCAGGCGGATTAAAGACTTGCTCTGCGAGCGGTCAAACTCGGCAACTTAGCCCCGTTCGACAACGGTGGTATCGCCCTCCTGTAGCCAAATTTACCACAATAAGTACAACACGCTAACGCCCAAAGGGCGTTTGATGCGCTTAGGTGCTCGGCGCATGGTGCTACGCTTGACAGCAAATGTATTCACGATGAATTTTAGCAAAAATGGTGTTCAAACCAGACTGGTGACCAGCAGAAACAAAACGTAATTAGGCTCCTTTGCCGTACTCGGTACCTTGATTTGATGTGAACTCGCTGTGAGTGCGGCAAAAACAAATTGGTTCTAGGATACCCAAACAATTACTGCTGTATTCTCTTGCACAACTCGGTCAGCTCAGCAGCATTTCATTCACCTCACAAGCCATGCTTTGGCGTTCCTCAGGCGCCACCTCACGAAAGTAAGCTTCCAGGTTCCAGCCGGCCCAAAATTTCCCTACCTGCCCATTCGTCATTTCCGCCTTGCCAACAGCAGTTCCGGTTCTTTCTTCAAAGTAAGTATAGACGGATGCCCCGTTTCTTCCGTCGTCACATTCGAACCTAGCAACACCTATTCCTAAGTAAGTTTTCTCCCACAGGCCTACACATGACGCACCGCTTGATGAATCAGCAATCAATGGGCCACCTACCAAACCGTGCGTTCGGCCCCTGAAAATTTCGCCGGTCTTCTCAATGCAACCGACAAATGGCACGCAGTAATCTTCAGTCGAGTCGCACTGAACAGTCTGTGCCTGAGCCTGTCCAATTTCTAATAATGCCGAAGCGAATGAAGCTTTCAGCGCACACCCGAGAATGAACCGTACAAACCGTTTGGATTTCATGACCTAACAACACCGTTTTAGAAGCAATGCCTTATGGTGGTGCAGTAGAAACTCTATGGCAAGCTGTGGTTTGTAGTTTGGTGTACTGGATCAGTATAGAGAGGCGAATTTGGAAAAGGTACGTATTGTCTGACGTCAGCGCATATGGGTCCAAATAACTTTATTTGCTAAGAGAGTGTTCATGGCTCATCGTACCCACCGCGAAGTGGAAGGTCCGACAGACAACTGGAACCCACAAAAACCCTAGTGAGAAGATCGTCGAAATATTAAATGCTCCACGTCTAAAAATTTATGGCGCTTGCTTTCTTAGGCCCAGAGCATAAGATTTGAGCTATGTGTTTTTGGATGTGGTATGGCTGAAGTTGTTTCTTATAATCCTACACTAGGCATTATCACGATCGCTGCAGCTCCTGGCGAAGACGTGTCAGGGTGGTCGTTTGAAAGTTACGAAAAATCGGGGTCACACGCGACTTTTCTAGGCAGCGGATCTGTTGATTTTTCAGATCCCCAAGTTTCGGCATCCGATCCTAGCGTTGTCTACTATACAAGTAATTTTGGCCTTACGACCGGCAACTCTCGTGATGCAGTCGCACTGATCGACGGCAACGGAGATCTAGTTGAAGTGATCGGTTGGGGAAACGATAGCAGCTATACACTTATTGGCGGTACAGCGAATGGGCAGATAATCTCTGGCTCAAGCGGTAACTACGCTGGGGATAACGATCAGAACTGGTACTCCAAAACGCCCGGAACGAACTGGAATGGCAATAACGGTTCGCCTGATAATGGACTACCAGATGATCTTCAACCATATACACCTCCCTGTTTCGCATCTGGTACGCTGATCGCTACCCCGAGTGGGCGCTGCCCAGTAGAAACCTTGCGTGTAGGTGATACGGTTCTAACGTCCTCGGGAGAGCCCAAAACCATTCGTTGGATTGGCGCCAGAACCATTTACTTTAGTGGCGATTATTCACCGAACCACTTGCGCCCCATTATAATACGCAAGGACGCTTATGGCGAAGGTCGCCCAGACCAAGACTTGTGTGTTTCGCCTCAACATCGAATTGTCCTTAGCAGTGAATGGAACGATCTTCATTTTGGCTGCACGGATGTCTTGGTTGCAGCTAAGCATTTGGTCAATGAGACAACTATTCTCCGAGACGAAAACTGCACATCTATTAAGTATGTGCATTTACTACTCGATCAGCACGAATTGCTGATCTCCAACGGATTGGCCAGCGAGAGCTTTTATCCTGGTCCTGTAACACTAGCGAGCCTCGGCGCTGCGCAGAGATCCGAGCTTATGGAAATATTCCCAGAGCTTCATTCGATTGAACCAAGCTACGAAAAAGCCTGCTTGCCATCGCTCGACCGCTGGGAGGCTTGCATCGCTGTGTCCGGTCAAAAAGTCGCTCGTCTGAACCAACGCGCGTAAGCCCTCATACAGGGGCTTGGCGTTGCAGGCATTCGCAGAGGTATGTTGTGGCTTGAGTTATCGGTTGTCGCGCTAAATAATTTGCGCGAGGTTGATGTGCACCTACACGTTGGTTTGGATGTTGTGAGTGCGTTTCGTAAGGCCGGGATTTCGGACAAGCCACCTCACGGTAGCTTTCGTCGTTTTTAGGCAAGCCCAACGGCCTGCGCGGTAACCGTGCATTAAATCGAACGACTGGGAATACGCGAATACCCCTTTGGACGTCCGCATAGAGCCTCGACAGTAAACACCGCGGGCGATCTGGAGGTTCTGTTTGGCGAAACCAAAGTGTTTCGTGAAGCTTGGAAGCAGAGTTCCTATTTCGGGAACATAAAGGTCATCGTAAACCGTGCGCCCCAGCCCTCTGGCCCTGTGGGCGTAGATTCAGCCCAATACCGTAACCCGCCTGAGAGGCTAACCGGTTGTTTTCCAAAATTCACTACTTTGGAAACACCAAAATTGATTGGCACGGACCACTGATCCTCTGTCCAGTCATAGGTTGATTCTGTATTAAGGAAGGCACCCCAAGCATTTGGCCAAGTGTAGACGAGGAAGGGCTGCATAAACGTTGAGCTGATTTCGGTTTCTCCGCCAACGTCCCAGATATGGTTTGCCAGCGCGCCATAAGTCCAACCGCCGGAAATCCGCAAGGCTACACCAGTCGCGCCTAAACCCCATTCGCCAAGCCCAAACGGACCGTCATTCCAGCGCGATGTCGGCACAAGGACGACAGGACCCGCGCCCCAGATCCAGCCACTTGATGTGGGTGCTTTGGGCGAGAAAAAGAAACTTTGAACAACATCGCCAACCCCGAATTCGGATCCGGCACCGCTTGGAATGCCGTCTGTCAATTGCAGCGGAACGATCGTACGCGAAATCAAATTCCAATCGTCGCTAAGGTCAAAGGGAATGACCGGCTGAACGTTCAAGGTCCAATTCGAACCGTCATCATTAGGCCCGTAGTTCTCGTTGTAGTTAAGCTGGAACGGCGCGCTAATAAGGGAAGCAACCGGGTTCGAGAGTGTTTGGGCGAGCTCGCTAGCCGACTCTTCTTCAGCCGCCGCTCCTTGTGCGCCTAAAATGAGCGCGGCCATTGCTGCCAGTGTGGCACCCTGCTTTTTCGCCATGGATGAGCTGAGGATGCTTTTTGAAATACGTTTTAAATTCATCATTAATATGTTCCCCCACTAGGGTGAGTTTCTGCCCCGTAATTGCTCTCGGCTTAATTATCCTTGACGGGGATGGCTTCTTTCGAAAGTATAAATCTAACACCAGCTTAACGCGATGAGGAGCTACCGCGTCAAGACAACATTTCGTTTACAATACGTTTAGAAAGTGGAATCTCAGTTCAAAGGCAATGAAATACTATTAAATGCCAACACATTAGGCGCGAGTTGATTACTACTGTGATCTCGTTTTCCCCGCGGTATTCAGCTTTCTAAGCCCCTTTAAACCAATTGCATTGGAGCCCCTCATGTTTAAACAAGACCGCCGCTCATTTTTGAAATCGGCACTATTTGGAGCAACCTGCCTGACGCCAATTGGTCAATTCGCTTTTGCGCAGAGTTCATCACTGACTGACATCGGCGCGGCTATGGGAGTCGTTGATCAGGTTACCATCTACACCGCGCGCGAAATCGTCACGTTGGATCCCGATCAACCATCGGCGGGCGCGGTGGCTGTTGTGAATGGCCGCATTCTTGGGGTGGGTGACGTCGAAACCTTGACCGAGGCGCTGGCCGATCAACCATATGAAATCGATGAAACCTTTGCAGATAAGGTGATCGTGCCGGGCTTCATCGCGCAGCACGACCATCCGGTGTTGGCTGGCCTATGTATGTCCTCCGAAATCCTTTCGATCGAAGATTGGGTGCTGCCCGCGGGTACCGTTCCTGCGGTGAAAGACAAAGCAGATTTTCTGACCCGCTTGAAGAGCGCCAGCGAGGCAATCGAAGACCCGGACGAGCCGCTTCTGACGTGGGGGTATCACAGCTATTTCTATGGAAAACTGACACGCGAAGATCTGGATGGTGTCAGCGAAACCCGCCCGATCATCGTTTTTGCCCGCTCCTGTCATGAGTTCACGCTCAATAGCGTGGCGCTTGAAAAAGGTGGCATTGACGAAGAATTGGTGTCTGGCTGGTCGCAATCTGCGCAATATCAATCCAACCTCGAAGAAGGGCATTTCTGGGAGCAAGGCGTATTCGCAATTTTGCCAAGCATTGCGCCAATGGTGTTCAATCCCGAAAAATTCGTCGCGGGCTTGGAGCTCATGCGCGACTACATGCACGCCAAGGGCGTGACCTTCGGAAACGAACCCGGTGGGATCCTTTCAAAAGACGTCCAAGACATGGTGAATTCCGTCATGTCGGCGCCGTCAATGCCGTTCCGATGGACCTTTATGGCTGATGCAAAGAGCCTGATTGCCAAATACGACGATGACGCGACTGTAATTTCCGAAACGGAGAAGCTGGCCTCATGGTACGGCGGCATGACTTCACTTGCAGAAGGCAGCGCCAAGCTCTTCGCCGACGGCGCGATTTATTCATTGGCAATGCAATTGCGTGATCCGCTGCTTGATGATCAGGGGCATGGCGGCGTCTGGATGATGGACGAAGACAAGTTCCTGCGCGGGTTTCAGGTTTATTGGGACGCGGGCTATCAGATTCATATTCACGTCAACGGCGATGCGGGCCTCGACAGGGTACTAAATGCGCTTGAAGTCAACATGCGCCGGAACCCGCGGTTTGATCACCGCACCGTAATCGTGCATTTCGCGGTCAGCGATTCAGATCAAATTCCCCGCATCAAAGAACTTGGCGCTATTGTAAGCGCCAACCCTTATTATGTTCGGGCGCTCTCGGACAAATATGGCGAAGTGGGCCTTGGCCCGCAGCGCGCAGATTCCATGGTGCGCCTTGGTGATCTGGAAGAAGCAGGAATTCCTTATTCGCTGCATTCTGATATGCCCATGGCGCCAGGCGATCCGTTATTCTTGATGTGGTGCGCGGTCAATCGGGTCACTTTCTCTGGTCGGGTTGCTGATGCGGACCAGCGGGCCTCACGCGAAAAAGCCCTCAGAGGTGTGACTCTCGACGCGGCCTATTCCCATCGCATGGAAGACGAGCTTGGCAGCATTCAAGCCGGTAAGCGCGCCAATATGACGATCCTTGAAGAGAACCCTTTGACCGTAGACGCCATGAAGATCAAAGATATCAAGGTTTGGGGAACAGTGATGGAAGGTACAAAACTCAAAGTGGGCTATCAGGCACAAGAGGACGCCTTCCTTGCTCCAAATATTTCAACCGAGGCTCAAACGCGGGTAGCGCGCGCGGCACTCAACCATGCGCTGTCTGTGGTTCATAGCCATCTCTAAGTGATATCCGCGCTCGTGGGCTGGGCTTTAATCCATGATTTCGAAGCGATCGCGTGATACTGGAATTATTTTGAACTATTTGAGGGGGTTGGGCGACAATTTGCTGCATTTCCCCTGCGTCACCGTCATTGACGCTATAATGAGAACCTGCAAAACTTCGACTCGCCGCTTCTATTTCGAACGCGGCTAGAACAGCCAGAAATAGCGAGAAAGGATCAATTGAAAGATCATTGGAATCCGGCACTTGCTACGCTGCATTTCAGGCATATGTGCATGATGTACGATGCGCCAGTCTCTTCGTTGGCTCTGGTCGTCGTTCGTCCTGATAACGCTGATGATGGTCACCCAACCACCTCACCTCTTGCAAACATTATGAAGTGTAATTCTTCAACAGAGCCGAATTCATCAAACCAGAGGTCAACATGACAGATAATAGCAAACAAAAAACTCGGAAAGCGAAGTCCGGCCTAGACCGCCGAGAAGTCCTTTTTAGCGGCGCAGGTGTGGCTGCTCTCGGAGCAATGGGAGGCTTTGCCTTCGGTGGCCTGAGCCCGACACGTGCAGCAGCGCAGACGAGCGAACCATTCATTCAGCCGATCACCGAACGCACAACACCAATTTCAAAGGCGAAAGAACCGCTTCCATACGACGTGGCAAAGGAAGTCCGTGCTCGTTTCAGCGTGCCCAACTGGCAATCTGCTGGGGATGACGGCGTTTATGTCAACATGCATTTCCCGTCGTTCAAGCCGACCGATATTGCGATGCCAAGCCATCCGCCACGTGAGTTGGAACGCGACATTCAACCTCAACTGAAAGACCTGACCTTCACTCGGGAAGACGGATCGCAATCCGATACGCTTGATGGATATGTCTATGGCGAGAATCGGACGCAGGCGCTCTTGATGGCGCATAAAGGGAAAATTGTTTACGAAGCCTATCCTGGTATGAACCCATGGGATTACCACATTTGGATGTCTGCCTCGAAGACTTGCGTCGGTACGCTTTGCATCATCCTTGAGCGCGAAGGTCTTCTCGATCTCGAAGCGCCAATTTCTGATTATGCGACCGAACTGGCCGGCACGGCTTGGGATATGGTTTCCGTTCGCAATGCATTGAACATGGCGTCTGGTCTCGATGTTGAAGAAACAACCGAAGCGTTCCTTGACCCGAACAGCTGGATCGAGAAGTTCTTCGCATCGCTGTTTGGCGGTGACGGAAATGCATGGATTGAAATTCTCCAGTCCGTGAAGCCTCTCGACGGCGAAAAGCCGGGTGATCATTTCCGCTATTCAACCTCGATCACACAGGCGCTTGTTTTGGCGCTCCAAAGTGCTTCAAACCTGAAATACGTGGATCTCTTCAATGATCGGATCTGGTCCAAGATCGGCGTCAAAAACCAGTACATGGTTGGATTGGCATCAGACGGCACCGCAGTCGGTGGCGGTCTGAATATGACCACTCCAGAAGACATGCTGCGTTACGCGATGATCTTCACGCCAAGTTGGAACGTTGTTTCCACAGAGCGGATTATTAGCGACGATCTGTTGCGGCGCATCCAGACACTGGGCGATCCAGCAGCCTATAAAGGCAGCACCGAAGAAGGTTATCACGCGCAGTGGTTCGGCGAGAGCGGCGAACGCAACTCTGCGCAGTGGGACGTGGTCTTTGCCGATGGCGCCATGTTCAAGCACGGTAACATGCACCAAGGTATCTACAGCGACCCAGCCAGAGATTTCTGTGGGATGATCTTCTCTACAACGCCAAACGATCAGCCGGATTACACGCCGGGTTACCTCCGCGCTGCAGCTAAAATGCTGGCAGGTGGCTAAGCACTAAAGCTTGGAGTGGCGGCGCATCGTCTTCGCCACTCTAACGCGTTCTACCGCATCAGGTGGGTTGCGGGGCATATCAATGCGCCCCTAAGTTGCGCGTCTGAAATTAAATTCAATTGAAATTTTCTTGAGGGTGCCCATACTGGCGCACGTAAAATAAAGCGTTTTAACCTCAAGACCAAGAAACAAACAAAGGATTAAAGACATGCAAGAAACCATCGGATTCTTCGATATTATCTGGTCCATATTCTGGCTGTTCCTCATGGTGGCCTGGTTCTGGGTCATGATTGGCGTTGTCACGGACGTTTTCAGATCACGTGATTTGAACGGATTTGCAAAGGCGGCGTGGGTTGCATTCGTCATCCTCATCCCGTGGCTTGGCGTCCTCTGCTATGTTCTTATTCGTGGCGACAAGATGAACGAACACCGCGCCCAAACAATGGCCGAAATCGAGGACTCGCAGCGCGACTATATCCGCTCTGTCGCACAGGTTTCTGCGGCTGATGAACTTGAAAAGCTCGGTGCGCTAAAGGAAAAAGGCGTTATTTCCGAAGAGGAATTCAACGCGCAGAAGGCAAAAATCCTATCTGCTTGATAGCGAGAATGGATGCTAAGTCACGATAGATTCATTCTATTGGTGCTTAGGATTAAGTTTACTGAAAGGCCCTGCTTCCGAGCAGGGCCTTTTTTAATGAGTCCTAATGGTGCTCATCAATTTCGCCATCGCGGGAGAGCAAGATCGCAAGCCATCTCAAATTCGGAACTTCGGACGCAATAACCATCACGATGACCGTCAAAGGTACGGCAAGGAATGCCCCAAGTCCGCCCCAAAGCAGCGACCAGAAAACCAGCGAAACTGTGATGACGAAGGTACTCATATTCAACGATCTACCTTGCATCATTGGTGTGAGAACGTTGCTGATTAATTGATCGGCGCCACCATAAATGACGATGACAGCAGCCAAAGGCCACAAGCTGTCGAACTGCACAAGGGCAACGAGCGAAGGGAGCAAGATGCCGATGAAAGCGCCAATATTTGGAATAAACCCGACGACGAAAATATTGATCGCAAGGAACGCGGCGAAGTCGAGACCGATGGCGCGGAATACAACGTATGCAACTGCGCCACTTAACAAGCTCGTCGTGGCATTGACCCACATATAGTCTTTAATTCCATCCGCTGCCCGTCGAAGGATCACGGCAAGGTCCGCTCCTTCGGGATCGGACGAAGACAGCAGAGCGATTTTCTTTGTCCAGTTTGTTCGCTCTGCGATAAGAAACACAAAATATAGTGTCAGCAAGGCGACTTGGGCGACGCTTCCCAAAAGGCCATTTGCGAGGAACATGACCAATGTTCCCACTTGAAGTTCGTCGGCTGCTTGCTCAATCGCTTCCACACCACGAACGCCAATAATGGCCTCGAGACTCACGAGAAGTTCGCCAAGACGCACCTGAAACTTTGGAAACGAGTCGATGATTTCTTCGGCAGCCGCGGAAGAGACCAAAGCAAATAACCAAATCGCGATAATAAATATCACCGTCGCAAGAAACCGAGCTTTCCAACCTGAAACTGATTTCCCAAAGATCGAAACCTTCGCGAGTCTGTCCGTAAAGGCAGTTGCAAGAACAAAAATAAGAAACGCGACCGCAAGAAGCTTCAGCAGGTCGCGACCAAACCACAGCAAGGCAATAATGAAAGGGACCCCGACTATGATCTTGAACCAATCAGGTGCAACGGCCTGCTGTGATTTCATTTTTTCTCATCCCAGTGATTTCGGCGCGCGCATTTCCGCAAAGTTGAAACAACATTAGAAAACGAAATCTCAGCGCGCAAGGATACACTGCTTTGGTTCTCAGACGTCGCTTTCGCGTTAAGAAATTGTCGAAAGTTTCAAAGGCGGTTCGGAGGTTTTTCGTTCATTTTCACTGAAAGTAGTACGCGCGGAGCCTCATTTGTGGGGGGTTAATCAAACGATCTTTACTTTTGGAGGCCTTTTTTTAGTTGAATGGAGACGGCGTATCTCGCAAGCTTCAATTATTTAATGCGTCTCAATCTACTAAGTGATCAAGGAGATTAAGTTATGCGTATAGTTCATAGAATTATGACTCTGACGAGTTTCGCACTTTCAGCAGGAGCAGTCAGCGCTCAGGATATTGCCGACAGTATTTATATGGGCGGCCCCATTCTTACGATTAACGATGAACAGCCGAACGCCGAGGCTGTTGCGGTAAAAGATGGCCGCGTGCTTGCAGTGGGCTCGCTTGCTGACCTGATGGAGCATCAGGGGGACTCTACGGAAGTGTTTGATCTTGAGGGGCGTACCATGCTTCCAGGATTTGTCGATAGCCATGGCCATGTGGTGTTTGGTGGACTTCAGGCGCTTTCCGCGAACCTGCTCGCACCGCCCGATGGCGAGGTTACAGATATTGCAAGCCTGCAGCAGACACTGCGCGACTGGGTTGATGAAAACAGCGAAGTTGTGGAAAAGGCCGGCGTTATCATCGGGTTCGGTTACGACAACGCCCAACTCGCGGAGGTGCGGCATCCGACAAGAGAAGATCTAGACGCGGTCTCTGAGGACCTGCCGATTATTATTGTTCACCAATCCGGCCACATTGGCGTGGCTAACTCCAAGGCGCTCGAAATCGTTGGATTTGACGCATCGTCGCCGGATCCGGCAGGGGGTGTGATTCAGCGCGCAAGCGACGGTTCCCCGAATGGTGTCCTTGAGGAGTATGCGTTCTTTGGCGCTTTGGTGCCGATCCTTGCCCAGCTCGGTCCGGAAGCATTTGCTGAGTTTGCCGTTGCTGGCGCTGAGCTCTGGGCGAGCTTTGGCTATACAACCGGTCAGGATGGCCGATCTTCCGGTGAGGCCGTGGAAACATTGAAAGCCATGGCAAAAGAAGGACGTATCCCGATCGACGTTGTGGCATTTCCTGACGTTCTAGAAGCGCAGGATTATATAGGCGCGAATGTTTCGCAAGACTATGAGGATGGCATTCGAGTAGGTGGCTGTAAGCTCACCATCGACGGCTCACCACAAGGCTTCACCGCGCTGCGTGATCGCCCATATTATAATCCAGTGGGCGACTATCCGGCGGGCTATAAAGGTTATGCTGCGGTCACCATGGAACAGGTTCAGGACGCCGTGGATTGGTGTTTCGAAAATGGCATCCAAATTCTGACCCATTCCAATGGTGAAGGCGCATCAGACATGCTTATCGCCGCTATTGGGGCTGCACAGGAGAAATATGGCGATCCGGGGAACCGACCTGTTATGGTTCACGGACAATTCATGCGCGAAGACCAAGTAGACGCTTACAAACGGCTGGGTGTTTTCTTGTCTGTCTTTCCAATGCACACCTTTTATTGGGGGGATTGGCACCGCGACCACACGGTGGGCCCAGTTAATGCCGATAACATTTCTCCGACAGGTTGGATTGTTGAGCGTGGCATGATGTTTGGTTCACACCACGATGCCCCCGTTGCTTTTCCGGATAGCATGAGAATTCTCGACGCAACCGTAACCAGACGGACGCGTTCGGGTGACATCCTTGGACCACAGCAAAGAGTTGATGTCATGACAGCACTCAAAGCGCTAACCATCTGGCCTGCATGGCAGCATTTCGAAGAAGATGACAAAGGCTCAATTGAAGTCGGAAAGATTGCTGATTTCGTTTTGCTATCGGATGATCCAACTGCCGTTGACCCAGAAAGCTTGGACGAACTGCAGGTAATGGTCACAATCAAAGACAACGAAGTGATTTACGAAGCGGACGACTCGATCAAGAAGGGCGAGATGCGATCATCGCCGTTCATGAGTGATCCGGTGACTGCACACCGTTTTCTTCACGCGATGTATCAGGCAACCGGCGTAGAGAAACCATGGCTTCAAGGCCTCACCGCTCGCTTTCAATAAGTCTGGCGGGCGCTTTGAGCGCTGAATGGTAAAGCGCCTTTGTGGCTACAACTAAGAGGAAGGCCGGACAACTGTCCGGCCTTTTGCTTCATTTGATGTTGTATTGAACAAGTAGCGAGTGCACTCCGTCATCGTTTAATACGAACAAAGACGTGCCGTTCAAAGAGAGGGCTACGCCCTCGGTGTTATCAAGATGATGAATGCGGTCACCGTCGCGCCAAGTTAGCTCGTTTGAAATGATTTCCTTGCTGTCATTCGCCAAAAAATGAACCGATTTTCCTGTGTCGCTTACAATCCACAAGCCGTTTCTTCGGCTGTCAAATGCAAGGCCGGATACATCCTCTTTATGCGGTAGAACTTTGCTTAAATCGCGAGTTTTGACGACGCGGTCAAGCTCGGGCGTCATCTCGATTAACAGACTTGGCTTGTCCTCTTTGATAAGAAAAACCGAGCCAGTTTCTGGGTCAACTGTAATGCCTTCTAGCCCGTTTCCCGTATCTCTGAGGTGTTTGGCTATTCTCTTGGAGCCAGGTAAATCGCCAAGATCTATGGTCGCTGCATCGTGTGGATGTGAAATAGAAATCGTTACGACGGAAGCCGCACGTTCCGAAACAACCAGTAGCTTTTCAGAACCCGCTGCAACGGCAACACCTTCCAAATCCTTCACCTGAGGACCGAGGTTATGGAAAACAGAGAGGTCGCCGCTTGCAATGTCCAATCGAAAGACGGTCGGCGTGTTGTCTGAAACAATCCAAAACGCGCCGCCGTCGGGATCAAGGGCCAATCCCGATGGCTCTGTCAGGTCAATTTCTGGTTGGTACAGCTTCAGGTGGGAGACATATTCAAGCTCAAGGGCGGCTATAGGCGACGCTGCAAGTCCAGATGCCAAAGCTAAAGCCAGAACGCGCTTAGGCAATATACCAGCCTTTCGCGCCGTGCCCTTCGCTTTCAAGCTCGTCGAGCGCCGAGGTAATTTGTTCTATCGCTTCGGCGTCGGCATGAGAGAGTACAAATTGTATTACCGGCTTAAAGTCAGCTTTGCTTGTCGAGATGATCCGAAACCCTTTTCTGGAGAGGGCGGTTCGAACAGGAGTAATGGCCGCTCGCAACGCTTCATCATCCGCAAACTTCAATTCGATAGTCGTCGTTTTGCGAAAGGAAGCGAAATAGAGGGTCAGAACGCTCGCAACCGTTGCAACAAGCGCCATGACGGGCAGGTTAAGACCAACTGTGAGCCCAACCAGCGTGACCATGATCACAAGCGTTCCATCGATAAGCGTGTTTGATGACATCCGAAATCGGAAGAGGCTGCCGAGGCCAAATATAACAAACCCGATTAGGAAGCCATGATGCACAACGAGAAATCCAACAAGCATCCCGATTAATCCAAAGAGGTACAGACTAGCCTGCACCCGCCACCCATGCGCTTCGTCGCGCATTGAGTTTGTGCGCGGATGAAACGCAAACGCAGATACAAGTATCAGAGTTTCGACCACCGCTAAAAAGAACTCAGAAATCTCTGCGGTATTCGAAATTTGGCGCCAACCAATATTGCGGATTGTAACCTCAGTTGGAAGAACCACTGTTCCGTCAGCTGCCTGTGCGATTGCCAGAGTCGGGAAAGCAATACAAAAGATGATCGCGCTAGCTATGGAGAATGTACGTGTAATCATTATGCGTGCGGCCTGTATTCTTCGTTCATTTTTTCATCATTACGTCACCAGAAGGGACGGTATCAATTCGTCTGATAATGCGGTCGGGTGTGTTCAGGCGCTCTGGCAAAGTGCGCGTATCTATCACAGTTGTGAAATCGGGCCCCTTGAGCGCGGAAACATGGATTGTCCCATCGTTTTCGATTTCAAGAACTGTGAAGCTCTTCGGGCCAGGTTGATTTGTTCCGATTAATCGTCGCGATCCTCCTCCCAGTTCCGCCTGTGAAACCACGGAGAAGGCATCGATTTGACCAGGATAATAGGCGTGATGATGACCGGAAAGATAAAGATCGACGCCAATACTGTCGAGCAGTTGCTCCAGCTCCGGATCTCCTATGATCTCTGGCAAACGTTCAATCGTAAACGGCCAGAGAGGCAGGTGACTAAAAACGATCCGCGCGGGGCCAGCTCCATCGAAAACCGTGCTGAGCGCAGACATTTGAGCGCGGTCCAATTCACCAATTGTTGTTGCGTCAATCGAGACGATCCGCGCGGCTCCGATATCGAATGCATAGAAGAATGGGTAAGTGCCTGTTGCCGTGAAATTCAATTTCGGCATTTTCGATTTCCACTCGTCAGCATAGATGCGCCGCTCGGCTTCAAAACCTGAATAAGCTGATCCGTCGTGGTTCCCCGGAGTGACCGCAAGCGGAATACCCGCGCGTTCAAGCGGCTCCGTTACTGCGTCATGAAAGGCGCGCCACATAGCCCGAACTTGATTTTCCGAGAGCGCAGGCCGCCTTTGCCCTGCCACCATATCGCCGGTTGATAGAACAAGATCAGGATTCAGCGCGATGATCGCATCAATTGCTTTGTGAACATTGCTTGAATACTTGGTTGAGCCATAGGAGCCGTTCAGGTCCGAGATAACAACGATCCGGATGCTCTCGGCGCTTACCTGAACTGTGGCAAACACCCAGAAAAGGATGCCTATGAGAAACTTAAAGCGCACCACAATCCACAATGCCCGGCGACACCTCCCCGTTTAGAAAGAATACTTTCGGATTAAGGTCAAAACGCAGCTTATTCGCTTGACAGCTTTCGTGCAAAATTCCCGCTGCGAGAGCAGTGTTCTTAACAACTTGGCTCACCTCGGCATCTTTCAAACCAAGGCTTTTTGAAAGCCAATTGTAAATCGGTCCTTGTGACTGAAGGTCTTGATTAAGCGCAATCAAGCGTTCGTACAGCTTGCCGTCGAAATGGCGCAGCTTTTCGAGCATCCGCGTCGTCTTTGCAAAGTTTGCATATGCCACCCGTCCCCCAGCATCATTGTCATTCAGATTTGTGCGGCGCAGCAGAATAGCGCCAGACGGGATATCACCATCGTTGATCTCGTGATGTTTGGCTTTCTTGTGCTCAAGTTCACCATTTTCGGTCCAGTAATAATAGGGCGTGAAGTCTATGTTTCCGACACGGTCCTGCTGGCTAAAAATAAAATCCAGCAGCACGATCTCAGAGAGTTCGCGCATCCAATAGACCATCTGCTCGCGAGAAACATCAGGGCCCAAGTCGCGATTGATCTGACTGTCACGCCGCCCTTTGGCAAGCCCTGTATCAATTGCCTCTACCAATGGAGCATCTTCTCTAAGCGCAAGGAACGCGGGTGTCTCTTGGAAGTCTAAGTTCTGTCCTTTTCCCCATCCTGACTTACGCGTCCCGTTGATTTCTGATCCGTATCGATGGCCCGGGCTTAACGTCAGAATGCCGTAGATTTGCTTGCGGTCAGATGTGAAAATATCGTCCGTCGGGCGGTATGATGACGGGTTTGCTTCTGCGTCAACGAGGTGTTTCCACCCTGCATAGTTCATGCGCGCGGAGCGATTATGTCCTGATAGTGAAAGCCCCGGTCGCGCCACCTCCGAGGTATGCATGGTGGCATCCATAGATCGCCAAACCGAGACTGGAACTTTTACCGTCATGTCGAAGTAACGCGAGAAGTGGTAGTAAAGCAAAGAGGAGGCTGAATAAGTTCCGCTTGTCCCTTCTGCATTCATGGTCAGCTTGAATTTTGCCAAGCTGTCTTTGGCAAGGTCGCGGGCGGACTTGCCTTCTTTACATGCATTGCGCTCAAAGGCTGTTCGATCGTTCGCATATGGCCCATCTGTGATGTCATAGACCATCATCCCGGGGCTTGTGCTCCATGTCTTGGGACAGAGTGCAATATCGGCGGCATACAAATCGAGCGCGCAAAATGCGGCTTCGTCTTTGGTGTCGTCCTTGGAATATGTGCCGTTGGGGATTGGGGCAATCTGAATGCAGCGTTCAGTAATGCCGTTGGGGCTTGCATAATCCGTTGCATTGCCAAGGACAGCATCAGTCGCAAACGCAGGTTTCAGGGCGAGGCCCACAAGGGCAAAGGCAGCGGTGCGGAGCATCAAGCTTGTATTCCCTCTTTTATTTTGGGCAAATCGCGGCGCGTTCGGCTTCGGTGATTTCCAAGGATGAATTGAGTTTGAACCGCTCAAACTTGGCGTCAATCCAAGAGTCACAGCCGTTTGCACACGGAGCGCCGTTTCGGGCTTCATCCCAATAGCTTTTTGCGCGGTCCTCTGACCAACCACAGAATTGAACCAGCGCCATTGCCGAAAGCGCGCCCGATGCATGGACACCCCACATGCAATGAACCAGAACCGGCCCCTTACTGGGAGCCTTGATCGTTTCATAAATCGCCTGCATCACGGCGTCTGGTCTCGATGATCGCGCCGAAGCGTAATCTAGCGAACTCGAGCCGCATGAAGTTGCGCCATATTCTGTGTTCTTTCCAAAATCGGCGTAGAATGCTGTTTCGAACCCGCTTTCACAAAGCTCGACCCGTTGGGCGGTGGACATTCCTGTGCGGTTTTTATCGCCCCCCGAAAAACCAGCGCGATACAATACACCCGATAGAACCGGGCGAAAAAAGGTCATTCCATCAGGGGCCGCGTCAGAGTTGCGCACGAGCATCGCGCTTTCACTCGGCCCACCAGAACGCGATGTAACATCCGCATGGCCCGCTGACGCAAGTATGCAAAGGAGGAAACCTGTAAGCGTATTTCGCATCGTATCACCCCATGTTGTCTATCGTCAGTATTGAACACCCTGTGATTTGCATCAATACACTTGTTTAGGAGCGCTCCTCTCTCTCATCCGTTCAAGGTGATTTAGTCAATGCGTTTTGCCACGACAAATGGGCTCATGCGCGAGTTTGAGAGATAGCCGCTTTCCACGATCTCGAACCCTGCGTTCTTAATAAACTCAATTAGTTCGTTACGGCTTAATTGCGTTACGCGCGGGGCCACGCCGAGAAGTGACAAGACGCGAACCAACCCGCGAAGGGCGATAAACTGGTCTTTTACACAGACGGTTTTTGAGATGAATAAACCACCCGGTTCAAGTTGGCTGTGAACAGAATTCAAAACCGCAGGTATGTCATCCACAAGATGCAAAAGGCTAAATGCAAGAATGACGTCAAAGGAATGTTCGCCGACGATCTCTGTCGCATCCGCCCGTCGAAATACGACGTTCTTTGGCGCCTCAAAGGATAGCTTGCGGTTGGCGATATCGATCATTCCAGAGGAGTTATCCGTGCCTGTAAAATGGGCGCAACTGTTCGCAAGATTGAGCGCCGTGCTGCCAGTTCCGCAACCAATTTCCAAAACGCGATCCGTGGGCGAAAGGAGGGCCTGCACGCGTGTGAGTTTGGCTTGATAGGCTATGGGGTCGGCGATTGGTTTGGCGGCATAGCTCGGTGCCTTGCGATCCCAAAATGCGGGCGATGTCATGATTTGGCTCCAATTTCGATAGGGGAGAATTTTGACTTAGAACGGATAATGGCTTCAGCAATTATTAGGTTGATCGTCCAGCCAAGGGGCAACAGCACGGAGCTGGCCACAGGGGTTAAGACGCCCGCGATGGCGAACCAAATACCTATCAATATCGCTTGCATGCTTCCGGCAACGCCGATTGCGAATGCACGGATCATCCAAGCGCGATGTTTTGATTTTTGTCCTAAGGTTATGGACCGAACCGCCAATAGTACGGATCCCAAAAGCGCGACAGCAAACAAAACCCTTAGTGCATCAGAAACTTTGGTGGCCAATGGGCCAGTAGGGAAGCCGACAATCAACCAAATACCCGTTGCCGCGCTAATCACTGCAGACACCGCAGCGACACGCCCAATAAACATGTGCCATCGAAGAAACCGCTGACGTAACGGCCTAGAAAACTGAAAAGACGCTAGAACCAGAAACAATGACCCGAAGAGGATATGCGTGATGAGCACAAGTGGAAACTCCGCGAACCTTTCAGCGCCTTCCTCTGTATTTGCGCCATAGTTCACAATTGCGAGCATACGATTGGTCGTCGCCGCAATTGGGATGAGGCTAATTGTAATAAGCAACGTTGGAGTGAGCCACGGGGTTTCTCGAGTTCGCATATCTGTCTCCTTTGTAGAGAGCCTAGATATGCAGAGATCGTATGAATATTGCCGAATTTTGAACTTTTGATATACGTACATGTATGAACTGGCAGGCAATATCTTTTGATTGGAACCAAATTCGCGCGTTCCTTGCGACGGTTGAAGAAGGCTCGTTCAGCGGTGCGGCGCGCGCGCTGAACTCAACGCAGCCAACAATTGGGCGGCAGATAACTGGTCTCGAATCCGCGCTTGGCCTTTCGTTATTCGAGCGCACAGTTCGTGGTCCAATCCTAACGGACGCAGGGCAAGATCTCGTCGATCACGTGCGCACAATGGGTGAAGCTGCCTCGATGATTGCAACAGTTGCGACGGGGCGCTCGACCGATTTGTCAGGTGAAGTGTCTGTTACATCTAGCGATTTGATGGCCTCGTCCATTCTGCCAGCGATCTTGTTGGAACTACAAAAGTCGTCTCCCGGAATTCGAGTTCAGATCGTCGCATCCAATGACATACGAAATCTTGGGCAGCGCGAAGCAGACATTGCAATTCGACATGTGCGTCCTGAACAACCTGATTTGATTGCAAAGCATATTGGCGACTTTCGAGCGAATTTTTATGCTGCTACATCCTATTTTGACCGCGTTGGGCGACCAAAACTCGCCCGTGATCTCGGCGAGCACCGGTTTGTAGGGAGTTCGGATTTCACACGTATCATCACAATGCTCAAAGAGCGGGGTGTTGATACAAAACCAGAGAGCTTTGTCACCTACACTGACAGCGGATCAGCGATGTGGGAAATGGTTAGGGCTGGGATTGGGATAGCACTGCTGCCTGAAGCCTTGGGAGAAGTCGAACCGCAAGTTGAGAAAGCTCTACCTGACTTTCCGTCTTTTTCGTTTCCGGTCTGGCTCGTCACACATAGAGAGCTGAAAACAAACCGAAGAATCCGGCTCGTATTCGACGCGCTTTCCAGAGGGTTAGCGCAAGCTTCATCTAGGTGAAGTTAGCGGATAGAAAATGGCCCCATCGCGAGGCGAATTGAATTTAACTGATTGCTTTTCCTTGGTGACAGAACTGAGCGCGACTGCTTAAATGGCCAAAATACTCTTCATGAGGTGGCGATATGACTGGCATTCCGGCGAGCATTGATGACACGCTCGCGCACTTGTCTGAACAGGGCTATGTTTGCGGGCGCGATCTTGGCACGGTTGCTTTTCTGTCTCTAAAGCTGGGCAAGCCGCTATTTCTTGAAGGGGAAGCGGGTGTTGGCAAAACCGAAATTGCCAAGGCGTTTGCCGCCATGCTGGGGCGAAAGCTTATCCGTTTACAATGCTACGAGGGGCTCGATGCAGCTTCGGCAATCTATGAATGGAATTTCGCTGCCCAGATGATCGCAATTCGCTCTGCGGAGGCGTCAGGCGGGGCCAGCCGGGACGAATTACAGACAGAACTATTCTCGCAAGATTATTTGATTAAGCGCCCGCTTTTGCAAGCAATGGAACCGCATTCAGAGGGGCCGCCGATCCTGCTAATTGACGAGGTGGACAGAACGGATGAGCCTTTTGAAGCGTTTCTTCTTGAGGCGCTTTCTGATTTTCAGGTGACCATTCCAGAGATCGGGACGGTAAAGGCCGAGGAACCTCCTATCGTCGTTCTTACGTCGAACCGGACTCGCGAGGTGCATGACGCGCTCAAAAGGCGGTGCTTGTATCATTGGGTCGATTATCCCGCGTTTGACCGTGAGTTGGCCATCCTTCATGCGCGAGTGCCTGATTGCGCTGCGACACTGTCAAAAGAGATCGTTTCGTTCGTTCAGGCTCTGCGCGGCGAGGATCTTTTCAAGAATCCGGGAGTTGCTGAAACCATCGACTGGGCGCAATGCCTGATCGCGTTGGATGCTGTGGCTCTTTCCCCGGATGTCATCTCTGAGACATTGGGTGCGCTTTTGAAATATCAGGACGATATCGCCAAAATCGCGGGCTCCGAAGCAACGCGCATTCTGAACGAGGCGCGTCAGCAACTGGCACAGGCGTCGTGATCGATGCAAACGCTGCACGAAACCGATGGGCGGCTAGTTGAGAACATCGTCCATTTCGTGCGGGCGTTGCGCAAAGCGGGCCTGAAGGTCGGCACGTCACAAGTCAAAAGCGCGATTTCAGCCGTTGCTGCGGCTGGGTTTACCAAGCGAGAAGACTATTACTATGCACTGCGCGCGACTTTGGTAACGCGGCCAGAGCATCTCGAAGTCTTTCATCAAGTCTTTCAGATGTTTTGGCGCGATCCCGAGTTTCTTGAGCGAATGGTGCGCTCGATGCTGCCACTAATGCAAACGATGGGGCAGGAAGAGAATGCGCCAAAACCCGCGCAGAAACGTGCCGCTGAGGCTCTGTGGGATGGTAGCTCCCAGCCTAAAGACCAACCCGAGCGCGACGAGATCGAGGTCGACGCGCAGCTAAGCTGGTCGGAGAATGAAATTCTCCGCGATCAGGACTTTGAGCAGATGAGCGTGGGGGAACAGGAAGACGCGGCCAAACTGATCCGTACGCTTTCGCTACCGGTCGCTCCGCTCAAAACGCGGCGGTTTCAATCATCGAACGCTGGCAGGCGTCCCGATACGCGTGCCGTTTTGCGCCGTTCGCTGCGCAAAGGGGGCGAGATAGATCGCCTATCTTTGAAGGTGCCGAAACGCCGCCCGCCCAACCTCGTTGCGATCTGTGATATTTCCGGTTCGATGGCGGTCTACTCGCGCATGATGATGCACTTTGTTCATGCGCTTACTTGGGCTCCTGCGTCAGAATGGGGGCGTGTCCATGGCTTTACCTTCGGCACACGGCTTACCAACATCACGCGGGCCTTGGCGCATAAAGATGTTGATCAGGCGCTTGAGGCGTTGGGAAAAGACGCGCCCGATTGGCAGGGCGGCACACGAATTGGCGAGGCCCTTTTTCGCTTCAACCGCGACTGGTCGCGGCGGGTGCTGGGGCAAGGTGCTGTCGTGCTTCTTATTACCGATGGGTTGGAGCGCGGCGAGACAGAGTTGCTGCAAACCGAAGCCGCGCGGTTGGCGCGGTCCTGTCATCGCTTGGTCTGGCTCAATCCCTTGCTGCGGTTTGACGGTTTCTCGCCGCAAGCCAAAGGCATTCAAACCCTTCTGCCTCTCGTTGACAGCTTTCATGCCTGCCACTCTCTCAACAGTCTTGCTGATCTTGGCGCAGCTTTTGCGACAACTGGAGACAAACGGCGATACGAGGCAATTCTGCGATCATATTGATCGGAAACTGAAAATTCTTGCTAAGAATCAATCGGTACCTATTATCGATTGGTATGCACATTTCTAAATTCCGCCACCTGCCATGGAAATGATTGGAAGCTATCGAATAAGAAAGCTAGACGAAGTCGTTTTGGCGGCTTTGAACAGTGCGGAACTGCTTGAACGTGACATCCTTAAATACAATGACATAGCGAACCGATTGTTTGGCTTCAGAGTCGAAGTCGGGGTTCCGGCGAAAGTGTTGATAGGAGGCAAGCTCAACAGCTTGATCAACCCCGAAGCCATTAATCGAAACAACGCGTTTTCTGAAAGTTTTCACAAGAAATTAGCCAACACAGACCCGCCGGAAGATTAGCTCCGGCGGTCATTGAATATGCGGGCAAAAGACCCGCTCCATAGGGAGGATTAAATGACCAACATTAAAATGACAGTGAACGGCAAATCCGTCAGCGGGGAGGTTCCCGACGAGACTTTGTTGTCGGAATTCCTACGCGAAAATCTACGCCTGACCGGCACGCATGTTGGGTGTGACACAAGCCAGTGCGGAGCTTGCGTCGTTCATGTGAACGGCAAGGCATTGAAGGCCTGCACAACGCTCGCGGCATCTCTGGAAGGCGCAGAGGTCACCACGATTGAGGGTCTCGCCAATGGTGGCGAGTTGCACCCGATGCAGCAGGCGTTCAACGACAATCATGGCCTGCAATGCGGCTTCTGTACGCCCGGTATGATTATGACCAGCGTCGATATGGTGAACCGCTACAAGGCAGAGGGCAAAGAGCTCACCGAAGAAGCGATCCGCGACGAACTTGAGGGCAATATTTGCCGCTGCACTGGATACCATAACATCGTGAAGTCGGTCGAAGACGCCGCCGCGAAAATGTGAACAAACCGGAGGACATGAACATGAAAGATGGAATTGGAGCACCGGTTAAACGCAAGGAAGACAAGCGTTTTACAACCGGAAAAGGCAAATACACAGACGACATTCGCAATGATAATCAAGCTTATGCCGCCTTTGTCCGAAGCCCGTATGCACACGCGAGGGTAAAGGGGATTGATACCTCTGCGGCCTTGGCGATGGAGGGCGTGATTGATGTGCTGAACGGTCAGCAACTCACGGGCGATGGCATCGGAAATATCATTTGCGGTTGGGCGATTACGTCAAAAGACGGCAGCCCAATGAACATGGGTGCGTGGTCCGCTTTGGCGACGGAAAAGGTGCGCTATGTCGGCGATGCTGTGGCTGTTGTCATTGCCGAGAGCCAAGCGCTTGCGCGGATCGCAGCAGAAGCAGTTGAGGTTGATTACGAAGAGCTTCCTGTTGCCGCCAGTATCACCGCCGCGATGGCCGATGGCGCGCCTCAAATCCACGACAACGCTCCGGGCAACCAGATTTACGATTGGGAGCTTGGCGATGAGGCCGCGACGGATGCAGGGCTAGCAGAGGCAGCCCATGTCACCACGCTGAACATCACAAACAACCGCCTGTCGCCAAATCCGATGGAGCCACGTAGCGCCGTAGCCACTTATGATGACGCCGAAGATCATTATACGCTCTATACAACCAGCCAGAACCCACATGTGGCGCGGCTGGTTCTTTCGGCGTTCTACAACGTAGCGCCGGAACATAAGCTGCGGGTCATTGCGCCGGATGTTGGCGGAGGTTTCGGGGCCAAGATTTATATCTATCCCGAAGAGATCACCTGCCTTTGGGCTTCTATGAAAACCAATCGCTCAATTAAGTGGACTTCGGACCGATCAGAGGCATTCCTCACCGACGCCCATGGCCGCGACCATATCACAACCGCGAAAATGGGGTTTGATAAAGACGGAAAAATCACCGGCTTTAAGATCGATACGCTTGCTAATATCGGCGCCTATATGTCGCTTTTCTCAAGTTCGGTGCCGACCTATTTGTATGCGCCGTTGATGTCTGGCCAGTACAATATTCAGAACATCCACTGCAACGTGCGCACCTATTACACTAACACAGTGCCCGTTGATGCCTATCGCGGCGCTGGGCGGCCGGAGGCGACTTATCTGGTGGAACGGATGATGGAAACTGCGGCGCGTGAAATGGGGATGGACCCAGCCGAGCTGCGGCGGCGCAACTTCGTACAGGAGTTCCCGCACCAGACACCCGTGCTCATGCAATACGACTCTGGTGATTTTCCCAAGATCTTGCAAATGGCGCAGGATGCTGCGGATATCGCTGGATTTGAGGCGCGGAAGGCCGAAGCTGCCAAACGCGGCAAGCTACGGGGCTTGGGCTATTCAACCTTTATCGAAGCCTGCGGGCTTGCGCCGTCCAAAGCGGCGGGCTCGCTTGGTGCGGGCGTTGGACTGTGGGAATCTGCGGAGGTGCGGGTAAACCCTGTTGGCTCCATCGAGATTCTGACAGGCAGCCACAGCCATGGTCAGGGGCACGAAACCACCTTTGCTCAGATCGTTGCCGACAGGTTTGGATTACCTGTTGAGAATGTCTCGATCGTTCATGGAGACACCGACAAGGTACAGTTCGGAATGGGAACCTACGGGTCGCGCTCCGGTCCTGTTGGGATGTCGGCCGTCGTCAAGGCGATGGATAAGGTCGAGGCCAAAGTGAAGAAGATCGCCGCGCATACGTTGGAAGCTTCGGAGGATGATATCGTCATCGAAGGCGGTGAAGTAAAAGTCGCCGGAACTGATAAATCCATGGCATGGCACGAGGTTGGTCTCGCTGCATACGTTGCACATAACTTGCCTGACGATATGGAGCCGGGGCTAAAGGAAACGGCGTTCTTTGACCCTGTGAACTTCTCCTTCCCATCCGGTGCCTTCATTTGCGAGGTCGAAGTTGATCCGGATACCGGCCAAACCGAGATCGTGAATTTCACCTCTGCTGATGACTTCGGCACCATCATCAACCCGATGATTGTTGAAGGTCAGGTGCATGGCGGCGTGACCCAAGGAATAGGGCAGGCTATGTTGGAGCAGGTTGTCTATGACGAAGATGGCCAGTTGCTGAATGGGTCTTATATGGATTACGCCATGCCCCGCGCGGCGGATGTGCCGTCCTATTCGATCAGCCACCACGAGGACTCTCCGAGCCCGAACAACCCATTGGGGGTAAAGGGCTGTGGTGAAGCTGGGGCAATCGGCGCGCCGCCTGCGGTAATCAACGCGATTACCGATGCTATCGGCACCAACGATCTGGCGATGCCAGCAACCCCGCAGGCGGTCTGGAATGCAATCCAGGCGGCGAAGTAAGGGAGGATTAAACTATGTATCCGACAAAATACCACAAAGCCGCTAGCATCGACGACGCCGTTGCGGCCCTTAATGCGGGCGAAGACGCGAAGCTCTTGGCTGGCGGACAAACGCTCATCGCTGCGATGAAACAGCACTTGGCCGCTCCAAGCGACCTTATTGATGTACGCGCAATTGACGGCATGTCAGGTGTGTCAGCGGATGGTGATACACTGGTGATCGGCGCGGCAACCACCCACGCGGAGGTTGCCGGCAATGCAGATGTACAACGTCTCTGCCCTGCGCTCGCGGCGCTTGCGGGCGGGATTGGCGACCCTGCTGTTCGTTATGCTGGCACAATTGGCGGTTCCATTGCCAACAATGACCCGTCTGCTGACTATCCGGCGGGACTGTTGGCGCTGGGCGCAACAATTGTGACCAATACGCGCGAGATCGCGGCCGATGACTTCTTTGAAGGGCTGTTCACCACTGCGCTTGAAGACGGTGAGATCATCACAGCCGTCCGTGTGAATGCGCCGAAACGGGCGGCCTATATCAAATTCCGCCAACCGGCCTCGCTTTTTGCGCTTGTCGGCGTGTTTGTTGCCGATGGTGCGGGCGGTGTTCGGGTTGCGGTCACTGGTGCAGGCGAGGACGGTGTATTCCGCCACGCAGGTCTAGAGGAAGCACTTTCCGCAGATTGGGCCTCCTCCGCAGCAGATAGTGTTTCTGTTGATAGTGATGGGCTCTTGTCCGATATCCATGGCAGCGCTGCTTACCGCGCGAACCTGATCAAGGTTTTAACCAAACGCGCAGTCGAAGCCAGCTAACCAAGAGCTACCTCCTCCGCCGCGATCCAAGCTGGTGCGGTGGGGGAGGTTCATTTTTATCCTTGACCTATTTCTTGCAGCGCGAGCTTTCCTACCTGCGCACATATTTTCCATTACAACGAGAGTGTGCTGACGGCCGTTCGCATGTGGCGTCGGTTTCGCTGGCAAAGCTACGGATTACGCCGCGTGTACCATATGTTTCTTCGTAGGCTTTCAGCGACACTGCGAACTGCTCGCCGAAACGTGGGTAGTCGCGCTGTCCAGACTCTTCTTGCGTGTTCAGATGATAGAGGTTGCCGAAATAACCGGTGCGATACCCTGCCTGTTTCATGCAGTCGGCCAGCGAGGGGGAAGCCTCTTGCAACCTGAGCGGAGATCACGGTTACCCCACTGTCGTCATACCTGAGCGGATTGGGTACTGATCGGTAAATCATATGCCTGCGTTTGCTTCGGCACATATCCGTGAACAGGTGGCTCAAATGGGTTCTCCTGACAACGGACTCGACTCTCTGACATCAAGAAACTATTAAGAACAAATGCAGAACATTTAGGGGGTGTAGGTTGACTGAAGTGCGTCGTCGTGTTGTCTCGTTATGGTTCCCGCGGTTGGGAAGTGACCGAGTTCTGCGAACGAAGTCGGTCAGCGGCCCGTTTGTTCTGACGTTATCGCAGAATAATGCCAATCAGATTTACTGTCTGAACGCAGAAGCAGAACGGCAGGGCCTTTCCCAAGGAATGCCTTTTGCTGATGCACGTTCGTTCTGTCCCAACCTGACAAGCCAAGAAGCGGATACCGCCAAAGATGCTCTGTTTTTGAGCGCCTTGCGCCGGTGGGCGACGCGCTATTGTCCATGGGTTGGGATCGAAGGGAGAGATGGGCTTGTAATGGATATTACGGGCTCCGCGCATTTGTTTGGTGGCGAGGCAGGGATGCTGATGGATATCCGTCAGCGCTTGGCGCGAATTGGGGTTTCGGTTCAAATCGGTTTGGGCGATTCACGTGGGGCAGCTTGGGCGCTGGCGCATTATGGCGAGGGATGCGCAGAAATCGGTCAGCCGTTGGCGGCGCTTTCGCATCTGCCCGTTGCAGCTCTTCGGCTTGGTGATGATGCTGTGATGGGGCTTCAGCGGCTGGGTTTGCGTAGAATTGGTGAAGTTGAAGCGGCAGAACGAGCGCCACTCGCGCGTCGATTTGGGCCTGACCTTTTGCTGCGGCTAGACCAGGCCTTAGGGCGCCAGCCAGAGCAAATCGCACCAGAAAACGACCCGCCTCATTATGGGGTGAGAATAACCCTGCCTGAGCCAATTGGGCTAGTTCATGACGTTATGGCGGGCGTTTCCCGATTGTTAAGCCGATTATGCAGCAAGCTGAAAGAGCAGGAGGTTGGCGCAAGAGTTCTATGCCTTACGTTGCGCCGCGTTGATCAAGATGCCCAGATTGTTGAGGTGTGTTTGGCGAGGGCCCTAAGTGATGCAGATCGAATGCTGCCTTTGTTTGAGCGCGGCGTGGGCGAAATTGATGCAGGGTATGGCATTGATCAAATGCGGCTACAGGCCGTTCAGACCGAGGCTTTGCCGACCGTTCAATTGAGCCATGTCCCTTCAAAACGATCTGATCGATTGGCTGATCTTATTACGCGTTTGGGTACACGCCTTGGATTGGAAAATATTAGGCGGCTCTTGCCTGCGGATAGTCACATCCCTGAACGCAGCTTTGTTGTTGCAAGCGCGGCGTATTCAGAACCAGAGAGCAGTTGGTTTGTCGTGCAGCCGCGACCAATCACATTGTTCCCGCCTGAACCAATAGCCGCAACGGAGTCGCGCCCTCCGTTGCGCTTCCGTTGGAGACGTATGCCAATGACCTCAGGCCGGATTGTCGGCCCTGAGCGTATCGCCCCCGAATGGTGGCTGGAAGATGATCTCTGGCGAACGGGTTTGCGGGATTACTGGCGGGTGGACACCACACAGGGGCGGCGGCTTTGGCTGTTTTATACGCCGCAAAGCCCCGGATGGTTTGTGCAGGGAGAGTTTGCATGACCAAGTCAAGCCATACGTACTCTCAGGCGCCAGATTATGCGGAATTGTGCGTCACAAGTAATTTTACTTTTCTGACGGGAGCCTCTCATCCGGAGGAACTGGTCTCGCGCGCTGCTGAACTGGGCCTGTCTGCGATTGCTATTACGGATCGTAATTCTCTGGCTGGTGTCGTGCGGGCGTGGGCCGCATTGAAAGAACTAAGCCGAGAAACTGAAGAGGATTTACAAATACGGTCACGAACGCGCGTGGATGCATCCTCTCGGCAGCAAGTAGAGAGCGGCGACATGATCGAGAAGCCGCGTCTGACAAGGCTGCCTCGGCTTATTGTGGGCTGCCGTCTTGTTCTACGCGACAGCTCGGTAGACTGGGTCACTTTGCCTCGTGACCGTGCGGCGTATCAACGTCTGAGTCGGCTGCTTACACTGGGTAAGCGCCGCGCGGAAAAGGGCGAATGCTTTCTCTATGCCAAAGACCTTACAACGGCTTGCAAAGGCATGATCTTGATAGCGTTGCCGCAAAAAAAGCTTAGCGATGCTATCCCTGAAATTCAGAGCATGCGCCGATGTTTTCCAAGCCATGTTTTTCTTGGGGCGGTCCCGCGTTATGACGGTAGTGACCAATCCTATCTGAAGGCCTGTGCTGAAATTGCGCAAAAGGCCTGTGCGCCGATGGTTGCGATGGGTGACGTGTTGATGCACCGGGCCAGTCGTCGGAAGCTGGCGGATGTTCTGACGTGTATGCGAGAGCATATTACAATTGATCAGATCGGCACCCAAGCTTTGCCAAATGGCGAGCGGCGCCTGAAGGGTGGTGCTGATATGGCGCGTCTCTTTCGAAACTATCTAGGGGCGATCCGCCGGACATTGGAGATCGCGGCCCAATGTAGTTTCGATTTGAGCGAGCTGTCTTATGAATATCCTTATGAGGAAATAGAGGGCGAAACACCCTATGCGCGTTTGGAGCGTTTGGCGCGTGAGGGGCTGGAATGGCGTTATCCTGATGGTCCACCTGATCGTGCGATCAGTTTGATGACTAAAGAGCTGGCGGTGGTTAAAGAGCTGGATTTTCCAGCGTATTTCCTGACCGTCCATGAAATCGTGCAGTTTGCAAAATCACAAGGCATCCTGTGTCAGGGGCGTGGATCGGCGGCAAATTCGATCCTGTGTTATCTGTTGGGAATTACCGATGTTAGCCCAAATATGATTGCGATGGTGTTTGAGCGGTTCGTATCCAAACACCGAGGTGAGCCGCCTGATATCGATGTTGATTTCGAGCATGAGCGCCGCGAAGAGGTGATCCAGTGGATATATGAAAAGTATGGCCGCCATCGCGCAGGGCTTTGTGCCACCGTTATTCATTTTCGTTCACGTGCGGCTATTCGTGAGGTCGGCAAAGTAATGGGGCTGTCACAGGACGTGACGGCCTGCCTCTCAAGTCAGATTTGGGGCATGAGCAATGGTGGCGTCGATCTGGACCGTGTCCGCGAGCTTGGCCTTGATCCAGACGATCGCCGACTAATGCAAACAATACACCTGATTGGCGAGATTATCGGCTTCCCTCGTCATTTGTCTCAGCATGTGGGGGGATTTGTTATCACGCGTGGGCGGTTGGATGAACTCGCTCCAATTGAGAATGCGGCAATGGAGGACCGCACTGTGATCTGTTGGGACAAGGATGATATTGATGCCTTGGGTATCCTAAAGATCGATGTGCTGGGATTGGGGATGTTGACGTGCATTCAAAAATCATTTGCTCTGATGCAGCAACACGAGCGCATCACGCATAGCATCGCCACAATTCCACAAGAAGACGAAGCCACATATGACATGCTGTGCCGTGCTGATGCGGTCGGTGTTTTTCAGGTGGAAAGTCGGGCGCAGATGAATTTCCTGCCTCGAATGCGGCCGCGTGAATTCTATGATCTGGTGATTGAGGTGGCCATTGTGCGCCCAGGGCCTATTCAGGGTGGTATGGTGCAGCCCTATATCAAACGGCGGCAAGGGCTGGAAAAAGTAGAGCCATTTGGGCCCGAACTGGAAGCTGTTACTAAGCGTACGCTGGGAGTGCCTCTGTTTCAGGAGCAGGCTTTGCAAATCTCGGTTGTAGGCGCAGGGTTTTCTGCCGAAGAAGCCGACCATTTGCGCAGGTCGCTTGCTACTTTTCGCCGAATGGGAACGATTGGTGAGCATCGGGAGAAGTTCATCACCGGAATGCTGCGCAATGGCTATAGTCTGGAAGTGGCTGAACGATGTTTTGGCCAGATTGAAGGGTTTGCCGATTATGGTTTTCCCGAAAGCCATGCTGCAGCCTTTGCGATGTTGGCTTATGTCTCCGCTTGGCTGAAGTGTCACCATCCAGCTATTTTTGCGTGTGCACTGCTAAATTCACAGCCCATGGGGTTCTATGCGCCAGCACAGATTGTGCGCGATGTCCGTGAGCATCAGGTAGACGTGCGCCCGATCTGTATTAACAATTCCGAATGGAACAACACGCTGGAGCGCCGTTCCGATGGTGCATTGGCTTTGCGGCTAGGTTTCCGACAGATCAAAGGGTTCAAAGAAGAAGATGCGGATTGGATCGTGGCGGCCCGCGGCAATGGATACCGTGATCCTGAAACTGTTTGGATCCGCGCGGGCGTTGCGCCGGCCGCGCTTGAACGGCTTGCGCAGGCGGATGCGTTTTTCGATATGGGTTTGACCCGCAGAGACGCCCTTTGGAAGGTAAAGGCTATTCGCAGCAACAAACCATTGCCGTTGTTTAACGATCCGATTGACGGGGAAGCCATTCAAGAGCCTCAGGTGGTATTACCGCCGATGCAGCTGGGGGAGGAGGTTGTGGAGGATTATGTCTCGACGCGTATGACTTTGCGGGCCCATCCCATGGAGCTGCTTCGTCCGTCTATTCCTGGGCTGGTGACGCATGATGCGCTTCCGAAAGTCCCGCTGGGCCGGTACTCCGTTTGTGGGCTTGTTATTACACGCCAGAGGCCAGGTACGGCGTCGGGGGTGATTTTTCTGACACTGGAAGATGAAACCGGAGTCAGTAATATTGTGGTCTGGCCCTCGGTATATGAGCGTTTCCGGCGCATCGTCATGGGCGGGCGGTTGTTGCGTGTTACAGGCTATCTCCAACGCGAAGGGATCGTTGTGCATTTGATCGCTCAGCAGGTTGAGGATTTTTCTTACCGCCTCCAAGAGCTTGGTCATCCTCAATCAGACGCAGTGACCACCGAAGGCCTGCGCGCGGATGACACCCCAAAATCCGCACGTCATCCCGCGCGTTCTAGGCATCCACGTGAGCAGGCCAAGCAACTCTTCCCAAGTCGAGATTTTCATTAAGCGTTTGAAGACCGAGAAAGTTCTAAAAAATAAAACGCCGCAAATCATTCAGTGTGGGTGGGGTGGAAACGAACCTAAACCCAAGCGACGCGGACATTTCTTTCCAGATACAACAATGTTAAGAAAGGGCCGGATGGACACGCGCTCCCGCGCCAAGGAACAAAACTAAAGTGAACTCAACTTGCGTAACTTATGTCTCTGATGCGCGTTACTTACCGCTCGTCGCGGCGTCGCTTCTAAGCATGAATACATTCGCAACAGCGAGAGTGAATGTCGCTGTTTTTCTGATTGATGTTCCGGAGAATGTTCAAGCCGACATGCGCGCGTTTTTTGCAGGCAGTAAGCTTGAGATCGCATGGATCAATCTTGATCTTGAAAGCCATTTTAGTTCGCTTGGCTCGCTTCGGTCATCCATCGATCGCATTCCGCTGTCCACATTCGGGCGGCTTGTCATCAACGACCAGCTAAACGGCTTTGAAAACCATATCTATCTGGATGGCGATACGCTTCTATGTAACGATATTCATGCATTTGCACCGAACGGCGTAGAAGTGTTTGGCGCCGTCGATGCCGGTTGGGATATGGAGACAAAGAAAGATCTCTTCGAGAAGAACCACCTGCCGCTGAACAAAGGCTATTTCAACGCCGGCGTTTACATTCTGAATTCTGGGTACTGGCGTGAAAACGACATGACCACGCAATGCATCGCTCTGGCAACTGATGCCAATGCCTATCTTCCGCTCGCAGATCAGGATGTGTTGAACCTTAAGTTCGGGGACAAATGTGACTGGTTCGGCGATAACTGGAACTTCAAAAAAGAGCGTTCCTGGACACATAAAGACGAGGCTCCAAACATCCTGCATTTCGCGGGGCGGCTAAGGCCTTGGGATAAAAGGGACGCGCGGGCACCCGGATCTGTACGGTCGCTATATGCGGGTGTTTTCGAAACGCTTCCTGCTTCGGTGAAAACGCAAGTAACGACGCTTGAACTACCCGCGAGGGAGCTAAAAAGGTCGAGGAAAGCGAATGTCCGTAAGTGGATTAGTCGCGAAGCGCGAAAAGAGTGCTGGAACCCAAAACACGACAAAGTCCTGACGCCACTCATGAACAAGATTTTACTTGATAGCTAACGTAAAATAGACTGGCTCTTGATTAAATAGATATCCGAATGCGCTCGTCAGAGCGAGTTCAATCATTTTATGGAACAGAATTTAATGGAGACAAAGATGTATCGAATTATTGCTTTTCTTGTTTCGACGTTGGCGTTCGCGAATGCGTCGATTTCAGAAGAACTCTGTGTGGCAGGGGTGTGTCAGGTTGAGGTGCAGTTTGATACGGATTCAACAGAGCCGCTTCCCGAGGATGCCCAAGCATATGTTCAACTCCTTGACGTATCCTTGATGGATGTCGCAGCAACGCCAATTGCAGGGAAGCGGATTGCGGTTTCTGAATTGCCAATGACGATTGACCTTTTGTTTGATCCAGCCGTGATCGATGAGAGGTTTACCTATGTCGCGACCGTAGAAATCATCTCGGATCGTAAGCGTATCTATCGAAATACGCAGAGCTATCCTGTTTTGACAAAAGGCGCGCAAAAATCCGTGAGCGTCATGTTGGACGCGATGCAATAAAGCACGTGCCGTTTTGGGCGCGAAAAGTTTTGTGATAGGGTGAAGGTGGAGCAATTTCTCTAACGACACCAACTTTTCTAACCAAGGATACTAACATGAAGCTTGCTTATCTCGCTGCTGTACCGCTGGCATTTTCACTTGCTGCTTGCGTCGAAACTTCGGAACCCGCGGGCACACCTGCTGTCGGAAGTTCAACTGATCTGACTCCGTTCATTGGCGCAAAAGCGGGCCAAGCGGAAATGGGACTACAGAATCTAGGCTACGAAAACGTGCGGAGCAGTGGGCTAACATCTTATTGGTTTAACCGCTCTACGGGCGCATGTGCCGAAATCACCACGTCCGATGGCAGATATTCATCGGTAAACATGCTGCCATCTGGCGATTGCTGATCGCGTAAACACTTTAGGCTACCGTTGGGTATCAGACCTGACGGTGGCCTTCTTTCTAAGATAAGCCATGAAAGCGTGATGAAGCGGCCAGCCAAGCGCGGCGCCGAGAAACACGCCTGTGGTGTCTGCGATGAGATCAGCCATTTCCCGCGAGCGGCCAACAGTGGGTTGGATGAGTTCGATGAGCGCGCCGTAAAGCACTGCCGCCAAAACCACTCGCACAAGCGCGCGCGGGTAAATCACCGCACAGGGTAGTGTCAGTCCGAAAAAGGCAAGCATATGGTATAGCTTGTCGTCGCCGGGGAGCGACTTTGGAACGCTGACAGGCATCAGTGTAAGAAGTGCGATGACACAGCCGAGCACTACAGTTGCCCAAATTACAAATGCGCGACGTTGCTTGCGCGCGGGGCCAGTGTCTTGTTTGAAATACAACGCAGTTCTCCTGTTTGTCTCTTATTGCCTGTGGCGAATGGTTAGACAACGGCTTTCGAAGTCGAGTGAAAACGAAAACGGCGCCCCAACAGAGGGCGCCGTTTGCTGTTTGGTTTAGGATTACCTAGCCGATGATAGCATTCAGTGTTGCGCTCGGGCGCATGACTGCTGCTGTTTTGGCTGGGTCCGTGTGGAAGTATCCACCGAGATCAGCTGGTTTGCCCTGTGTGGATGCAAGCTCCGCGAGGATCGTGTCTTGCTTGTCGGCGAGCTCTTTCGCGATGGGTGCGAAATGCGCGGCCAGTTCGGCATCCTCGGTTTGAGCGGCCAGGGCTTCGGCCCAGTAGAGCGCAAAGAAATAGTGGCTGTCGCGGTTGTCGAGTTGGCCAACTTTACGCTGTGGCGATTTACCAGTGTCGAGGAGTTTCTCGGTTGCGGCGTCAACCGCTTTGCCGAGTACGGCTGCTTTGGCATTGCCTTTGCTATCGGCGAGGAAGTTCAGAGATTCTCCGAGAGCGCAGAATTCGCCGAGCGAGTCCCAGCGCAGGTGTCCTTCGGATACAAGCTGCTGAACGTGCTTTGGCGCAGAGCCGCCAGCACCAGTTTCAAACAAGCCGCCACCGTTCATAAGCTTCACAATCGAGAGCATCTTGGCGGATGTACCAAGCTCAAGGATCGGGAACAGGTCGGTCAGGTAATCGCGCAGAACGTTACCTGTCACCGCGATAGAATCCGCACCAGTGCGGATAGTTTCAAGGGTCTGGCGTGTTGCCGCCCGAGGCGCGAGCGTGACGAATTTGTCGGCTACGCCTTCGCGCTCAAGAATTGCGTCGACATACTTGATTAGCTCGGCATCATGCGCGCGGTTTGCATCGAGCCAGAAGATCGCTTCGGAGCCGGTTGCTTTCTGGCGTGAAATGGCAAGCTGCACCCAATCTTCGATCGGCGCTTTGTTGGCTGACGAGGAGCGCCAGATGTCGCCCTTTTCAACTTTGTGCGAATGAAGAACTTCGCCATTGGCCAGAACATAGCGGATTTCACCGTTGCCGGGCGCTTCGAAGGTTGTTGGGTGTGAGCCGTATTCCTCTGCTTTTTGCGCCATCAAGCCAACATTGGAAACTGTGCCGGATGTTGTTGGGTCCAGCGCGCCGGTTTCTTTGAAATAGTTGATTGTCTCGTCATAAACGGGCGCATAGCAGTTGTCTGGGATCACACATTTTGTGTCTGCGGGCTTGCCATCAGGCCCCCAACCTTTGCCGCCTGCACGGATAACCGCAGGCATCGACGCGTCGATGATGACGTCTGACGGCACGTGAAGGTTCGTAATGCCTTTGTCGGAGTCCACCATATAGAGCGGTGGCTGACCGGCGAGGGCCGCTTCGATATCCGCGAGGATTGCGGCGGACTGATCTGCTGGCAGAGTCTCGACCTTGGCAACAAGATCACCGATGCCACTGTTTGGCGAAACACCGAGGCTCTCGAATGTGTCACCGTGTTTGGCGAATACATCCTCAAGGAACACAGACACAAAGTGACCAAAGATGATCGGATCAGAGACCTTCATCATTGTCGCTTTGAGGTGCACAGAGAAGAGAACACCTTCAGCTTTGGCCTTTTCGATTTCCGAGCGAATGAATGCCTGAAGAGCTGCCGCACTCATGAATGTGGCGTCAACAACTGTACCTTCTGCAAGGTTGATGCCGTCTTTGAGGAGAGTCACATCGCCGTTCTCCGCGACGAACTCGATCTTGGCAGCACCAGCTTGATCGGCGCTGATGGTTGCGGACTGTTCGTTGGAATAGAAATCATTCCCCGGCATGGAAGCCACGTGCGTTTTCGAAGTAGAAACCCAATCGCCCATGGAGTGCGGGTTTTTCATCGCGTAGTTCTTTACCGCGCGTGCGGCGCGACGGTCAGAGTTACCCTCACGCAGAACAGGGTTCACAGCGCTGCCCTTGATCGCATCGTAGCGCGCGCGGATGTCTTTTTCTTCGTCGGTGGTTGGGTTCTCGGGATAATCCGGAACGTTGTAACCTTGGGACTGAAGCTCCGCGATTGCGGCAGTCAGCTGTGGAACAGACGCAGAGATGTTTGGAAGCTTGATGACGTTGGCCTCTGGTGTTTTCACCAGAACACCAAGTTCAGCAAGGTCGTCAGATTGGCGCTGCTCTTCGGTAAGGGCTTCTGGAACCGTCGCGAGAATGCGGCCTGCAAGCGAGATATCCTTAGTGCCAACGCTTACATCAACAACAGATGCAAAGGACTTAATGATCGGTAGAAGCGATGCGCTCGCAAGCTGAGGCGCTTCGTCTACAATTGTATACAATATGTCGGGCTGTTTTTTCTGTGTCATTCTATTTTGGCCTTTCTGCGATGGGCGGGAGCAGCGGCGCGCATGTATCGACGCCGGAAATTTCACTTAAAAGCGCGGCAAAGCTCGTGGCTTTTTGCGCAATGATGGATTGCGTAGCCGTTTAAATGAGGTTGCGGTAAATTTCAATTGCTCAGAGCCAAAAAGGGTTGCGCGAGATGCCGCAGCACGCTTGTTATGTGGCAAATGCACGTAAGGGCTTACGATTGCGTGCTGACCTTGAAGGGGATGAGATGAAGGATTTGGTGATCGCTGCGCCGGAGCAGGTGTTGCTTGATGTTGTTGGTACGCAAGCGAAGTTTCCCGTTCGGCGGGTATATTGCATTGGCCGAAACTATGCGGCTCATGCGGTTGAAATGGGCCATGACCCAAAAGAGCCGCCATTCTTTTTTCAGAAGAACCCTAACAATCTAACGCAGGCGTCGGAATTTCCTTATCCGCCGCATACCAATGATGTGCACCATGAAGCAGAAATCGCCGTTTGCTTGGCTTCCGGCGGGGAGGGAATCCCAGAGGATGATGCTCTAAATCATGTGTTTGGCTATGCTCTTGCGCTCGATATGACACGCCGTGATTTGCAGGGCGCGGCGAAAAAGGCGGGGCGGCCTTGGGAGATTGGCAAAGCATTCGAACATTCCGCGCCAATTGGGCCGTTCCATCCGGTTGCCCAAACGGGCCATATTGCATCTGGGCCGCTCAAGCTCACGGTTAATGGTGCGCTTCGGCAAGAGGGCGACGTGAATCAGATGATCTGGAAGGTTCCGCAGATGATCTCTTATCTGTCGAACTACTTCGCACTATCCGCGGGCGATGTGATCCTAACAGGAACTCCAGAGGGCGTTGGGGCTGTCGTTCCGCAGGATGAGATGTGTATCTCCCATCCTGCGCTGGGCGAACTTAAGGTGACTGTCGTAACCTAAGCGTTACAGCGCCTGACCTGATTGGCGATCAAAATACCGAAGCTGGGCTTTATCGACGCTTAAGCCGACAATACCCGTTTGCGCAAAGCTCCAAGGAAGTCGGGCAGTGAGTTTCGTCTCGGCAATTTCGAACGACAGATACGTGTCTGATCCCGTGTTCTCCGAAGACGAAACCTCAACTTCTATATCCGAGCCAATCGCGAAGTTCTCAGGACGAATGCCAAGCGTGATCTCTCCGGTCGCGGTTTCTGGAATCGTAACGCCAGTTAGTTCCTGACCGTCGCCAAAACGAATGCTGTTTTTGCCTATAACAGTGGCGGGCACGAGGTTCATTGGCGGCGAGCCCATGAAATCGGCCACAAATGTATTGGCTGGGCTGTGATAGATTTCGGCAGGGGTGCCGACTTGTTGTACGAAACCGTCTTTCAGAACAACAATCTTGGTTGCCAGGGTCATCGCTTCGATTTGGTCGTGCGTCACATAAACGATTGAGGCGCCCGTAGTTTCATGGAGCCGCTTGATCTCTGCGCGCATTTCAACACGAAGCTTGGCGTCAAGGTTCGAGAGTGGTTCGTCAAAGAGGAATAGCTCCGGATCGCGCACAAGCGCACGCCCCATGGCAACACGTTGACGTTGTCCGCCAGATAGCTGACCGGGGCGACGATCAAGCAGGCTTTCTATTTGCAAGAGCTTGGCAACTTCATCAACTTTTGCCGCGATGCTCGCTTTGTCTTGCTTCCGAATTTTCATGCCAAAGGCGATGTTCTCGCCCACTGTCATGGTCGGGTAAAGCGCATAAGACTGGAAAACCATCGCAATATCGCGCTCGCGTGGCGGCAGAGCCGTAACTTCGCGACCGCCAATCATGAGGGTTCCTGCGGTTGTTTCCTCAAGTCCTGCGATGCAGTTCAGCAAGGTTGATTTCCCGCATCCAGACGGGCCGACAAGCACAAGAAATTCGTGTGGGTCCATCGTGACGTTGATGTCTTTTAGGACTTCAATCTGCCCGTAGGATTTTTGCAGCGCCTGAATTGAAAGCGCATGTTTGGTGTTTTCTACCATGAGGTTTCTCCTGATGCGGGGGCAGGGCCAGTTGAATCGCGGATGATCAACTCGGCACGCTCAATTGTTTGAAGGTCTTTCGGTTGTGCGCCGTCCAAAAGATCGCAAATTGCCTTGGCAAGCGGCGCGCAAGCATCACGGAAGGGCGCGCGCGTTACGGTTAGGGCGGGGCTGAAGTTTACGGCTCGCATTTGCGGCACGGCATCATCATGCGCGATAACCGATAGTTTGGACGGGATCGGAATATTTAGATCATTTGCCGCGCGATAGACACCCGCCGCGATAAGCGTAGAAGCGCAAATGATTGCCGTGGGTGGCAATCCTTCGTGCCCAGAAAGCAGTGAAAGTGCGGCGGAATACCCGTAATCCTCTGTCAGTACGCCGTGATGCACAGCGAATTCTGGGATAACCAAGCCCTTGTGGCTGGCAGCATCTTTAAAGCCTGCAAGGCGCGAGGCCGAGAAGGTAAAGGAACGCGGGCCATTCAGAAACGCAACGCGTTGATGGCCGAGATTGGCAAGGAGGTTTAGGGCGTCACTTGCAAGATTCCTGTTGTCGATATCGAAATAGGCATAATCCGCGTTCTCTGTCCGGCCGTGAACAACAAAAGGAATGCCCTGTTCTTGCAGGTATGCGATGCGCGGATCGTCTTTTTCCGGCGCGTTCAGGATAAATCCATCAAGCGTATTTTTCTCTACGAGACGTTTGTAAGGCATCAGGATTTCGTCGGCCATCGAGGCATGAAACACCAAATCCATATCTCGGCGGGCGAGCTGATCTGAAAGGCCAAACATGATTTCATAGAACGCAGCATCCGTTGCTTGCGTGCTTTCCGGCTTGAGAATCATTCCCACCATGCCTGAGCGACCAGAGACCAATTTCTTGGCGATTTGGTTCGGGCGGTAGTTCATTTTCTTCGCGGTCTCGGCAACAAGAACACGCGTTTTTTCACTGACTTCTGGGAAGCCATTAAGCGCCCGACTCACCGTTGCAGGTGAGAGGTTGAGGGCGTTGCCGATGTCCTTCAATGTTGCCATTTAAATCTCCTCAAATCGATTTGAAGATATATCATCTATAAAAATAAGGCAAAAACTTTGTACCAGCGGACGCTAAAATAAATTCTTTCAAAACGCTTTGAAAAATTTAAACACGACGCTATGCTTTTTTGAGAATCAGACGAACCAACCAATTTCAGGAGGAGCGGCATGTCGGAATGGTGGCGCGGCGCGACAATCTATCAAATCTATCCGCGGTCGTTTCAGGACAGCACTGGAAACGGTATTGGCGATCTGAATGGGATCACAAAACGGCTTGATCATGTCGCTGCGCTTGGAGTCGAGGCGATCTGGCTTAGCCCGATCTTCATGTCCCCGATGAAAGACATGGGATATGACGTGAGCGATTACACCGATATTGACCCGCTCTTTGGGACGCTTGCGGATTTTGATGCGTTGATTGCGCGAGCTCATGAATTGGGTCTTAAAGTAATTGTGGATCAGGTGCTCTCGCACACATCCGACCAGCACGAATGGTTCAAGGAAAGCCGTACATCCCGCACCAATGACAAAGCCGATTGGTATGTTTGGGCAGAGCCCTCTGCGGATGGTATGCCGCCCAACAACTGGCCCTCTGTTTTTGGTGGTGCCGCGTGGGAATGGGAGCCGCGCCGTCGGCAGTATTACCTTCACAACTTCCTGATTGAGCAGCCAGACCTCAATATGCACAACGCGGATGTGCAGGACGAAATCCTTAAGAGCATGCGCTTTTGGCTTGAGAGTGGCGTAGACGGGTTCCGGCTTGATACGGTGAACTACTATTTCCATGATACCGAGCTTCGCAACAACCCGCCTGCACCTCAGCATATCATCGACGAACAGGTCGATACCTACGGGATGCAGAACCACATCTATTCCAAGAACCGCCCCGAAAACATCGCGTTCCTAAAACGGATGCGTGCGCTGACGGATGAGTTTGATGCACGGATGATGGTTGGCGAAGTAGGCGATGGCGGCCAGACCGCGATTGATATCATGGGCGAGTACACGCGTGGCGATGACCGTTTGCACATGTGCTATAGCTTCGAGATGCTCGGCCCGAAATTCACTGCCGCGCATTTCCGCAATACGATTGAAGGCTTTCAAAAGGGCGCGCCCGATGGATGGCCGTCATGGAGTTTCTCAAACCATGATGTGCAGCGCCACGTAACCCGTTGGTCGGAGTTTTCGGAAAATCCGGATGACCTCGCCAAACAGGCCGCGGCGATGCTCATGAGCTTTGAAGGCACTATCGGTATTTATCAGGGTGAGGAGCTTGGCCTTGCTGAAACTGAACTGGAATACAGCGAGCTAACCGACCCTCCTGGCCTGCGATTCTGGCCAGAGAACAAAGGCCGTGATGGATGCCGCACGCCGATGGTTTGGGATGCGAGCGAGGACGGAGCAGGCTTCTCTGCGGCCAAGCCTTGGTTGCCGGTAAAAGAGCCGCAAAAGCTGCGCTCTGTGAACACGCAAACACAAGCGAACGACAGCGTTTTGCACGCGTATCGCGAGACAATTGCGTTTAGGAAGATGAGCGATGCATTGGTCAAAGGATCGACTGAATTCATCGATCTTCCGGAGCCGCTCTTGGCGTTCCATCGTGTAGCGGAAGGTCAAACGCTTACCTGTGTGTTTAACCTTTCAAAGTCGTCACAAACAGTTTCACTCGGCAGTGAAGCAAAAATTTCCGGGCCGCATAACGCCTCGATTTCCGATGGCAACCTGATCCTTGGGCCAAACGGTTTCGCCTATTTGGAGTCCGGCGAAACCGCGGGCGTTACACTCAAAAAGACTGCTTAATCGGCTTTCTTAAAGCCAATCTAAAGGGAGAGAGATATGAAAAACCTCATGAAAACACTAGGCGTAACTGCCGCTCTTATGTGTTCTGCTTCTGGCACATTTGCGTTGGAAGAAGGCAAGATCACCATCTGGATGGGTGCGGGCAAGGGCAACGAAAACCTTCAAGCCGTTGCCGATAAATTCACCGAAGAGCTCGGCATCGAAGTATCGGTCGAAGTCGTTGACCCTGGCCTTACCGACAAATTCCAGCAAGCAGCCTCAACTGGCGACGGCCCCGATATCGTTCTTTGGGCGCATGACCGCTTTGGCGAATGGGCAAAAGGTGGCTTGATCACGCCCGTTACACCAAGTGCGGATTTCAAATCCGGTGTCCTAGACACGGCATGGGATGCGGTTTCTTTTGACGGCAATATCTGGGGCTACCCCGTTTCGGTTGAAGCAATCGGCCTGATCTACAACACAGACTTGATCCCAACACCGCCAGCAAGCTTCGAAGAACTCAAAGACATCGAGCTCCCAGAGGGTGTGAACACAATTCTTTGGGATTACAACAACACCTACTTTACCTTCCCGATGCTCATGGCAAACGGCGGATTTGCGTTCAAGAAAGTTGACGGCTCGTTCGACGGTTCCACAACTGGTGTTAACACCGATGGCGCGATTATGGGTGGCGATGTGCTGCGCTCGCTTTTTGATGACGGCGTCCTGCCGGAAGGCGTTGACTATGGTGTAATGGACGGTGCGATGGCCCGCGGTGAAACCGCAATGGTCATCAACGGCCCATGGTCTTGGAATGGATACACTGACGCTGGCATCAACATTGCTGTTGCTCCAATTCCAACAGTGAACGGCCAAGTATCGCCTCCGTTCCTTGGGGTTTACTCCGCTGCGATCAACGCCGCTTCGCCGAATGCAGATCTCGCGATTGAACTGGTCGAGAACTACATGCTCACTGACGAAGGTCTTGCCGAATGGAACGCGCAAAGCGCGCTGGGTGCTTTGGCAGACATTTCCGCTGGTCAAGCACAGTCTGATCCAAAGGTCGGGGCAACGCTGGCGAATGCAGCTAACGGTGTTCCTATGCCATCTAACCCAGAGATGGGAGCATTCTGGTCTTCGATGGAGCCTGCTCTTGGCAACATCACAACCGGCGCCCAAGCACCGGCAGATGCGTTGAATGATGCGGCCAAGCGTATCCTCGGCGAATAAAAAAACCAGCGTCAGGAGCAATCCTGGCGCGTCTATCTTTCGGGGAGGCGGAGGATCATGGAAGCAAGCAGAAGCCAAAACGGCCATAACCCACTGCAAATCGCGGTCGTTGCGGCGCTGTCTCTGATCCTCCTCTATGGTGTATTTGCGCTTTACCTCGCCGGACAGGCCGTAATCGCGGTTATCGTTCTTGCGATCACAATCGGCTTCGCAATCATTTTCGGCAGCAACCGTTTTTATGCCCAGAGATTTATCTTCCCTGGGATTGCTGCGATTATTTTGTTCATAGCATTCCCCGTCGCCTACACCGTTTACATCGGGTTCACGAACTACAGCAGCTTCAATTTGCTGAGTTTCGAGAGGGTGACTGAAGTTCATCTTTCTAAGAAAGTGATCGACGAGGAGTCGCAACGGCCTTTCAGCCTTGTTCAGGACGGCGACTCTTATCAGATCTTCATCAAAGAAGGCGAAGGCGGCTACCTAAGCGAGCCAACCGATTTTAACGCGCCCGCCAAACTGTCAGCTGCCACTGTTTCCGAAGCACCAGAGAACCCGCTGAAAATGGGCGAGGTCGTCAAATTGCGTGGCGGATTGGGGCAGGTCGAAGTTGTGTTGCCGGATGAAACCGCACTGCGGAATTCCGGCCTTAGAAGCTTCGCAAGTGTTCAGCAGGAATACACGCAAACAGAGGACGGAACGCTTGTTTCGAATTTGGATGGTTCGACCCTCACGCCCGATCAATCACAAGGTTTCTATGTAACGGAAACAGGAGAAGCCGTCGCGCCAGGTTGGCGCGTGAATATCGGGCTTGATAACTTCCGCCGCATCGCAAATTCCAAAGGTATCCGTGCGCCTATGGTTTCGATCTTTGTGTGGACCGTTGTTTTCGCGACCCTATCCGTTGGCCTTACATTCGCAGTTGGTTTGGCTCTGGCAATGGTCCTTCAGTGGCCACATCTTCGCGGGAAAACCGCATATCGAATTTTGCTTATTCTACCGTATGCGGTGCCGGCGTTTATTTCGATCCTCGTATTTCGCGGGTTGTTCAACCAGAATTTCGGCGAAATCAACATGATCCTAGAGGGGCTTTTCGGCATAAGGCCAAATTGGTTTACCGATGGCGGACTCGCACGCTTGATGCTTGTGATCGTAAATACATGGCTCGGGTATCCCTATATGATGTTGCTAGCGATGGGGTTCCTGCAATCTGTGCCCGCTGACCACCACAAAGCTGCCGCCCTTGAAGGCGCTCCGGCGTGGACGGTCTTTCGCAAGATCACTTTGCCACAGATCATTCCGCCATTCTTGCCGCTTTTGATCGCAAGCTTTGCCTTTAATTTTAACAATATCGTGCTTGTCTTGCTGCTGACGCGCGGTTTGCCCGACATTCCAGGCACGATCATTCCGGCCGGAGAAACAGATATTCTCGGAAGCTTCACGTTCCGTATGGCCTTTATGGATAGCGGTCAGCAGTTCGGCCTTGCGGGTGCGATCACGTTCTTGATCTTCTTGGTCGTTGCCGCATTGGCCTATGCGAATTTCGTTGCGATGCGTCGCCAGGCAAGCAAGAGGGCAGCACAATGATTGTTGAACATAAATCGACCTTGCGCAGGCAGAAGTTCATCGCGCACGCCTTTCTTTGGGTCTTCATCGCGTTAGTTATGTTTCCGTTCCTGATGGTCGTTTCGATTTCATTTCGGGAGGGTAACTTCACAACGGGCGAGATTTTTCCGCAGAATCCAACGCTAGAGCATTGGTATCTTGCTTTTGGTCTCGATTACACGCGCGCGGATGGAACGGTTGTCACGCCGCCCTATCCGGTTCTGCTTTGGATGTGGAATTCCGTGAAAATCGGCCTGATCGCTTCGGTTGGAATTGTGAGCCTATCAACGATTTCGGCCTATGCCTTTAGCCGCATTAAGTTCCGCGGACGCTTTGCGCTGCTTGATAGCTTGTTCATTATTCAAATGTTTCCGACAACTCTGGCTCTAGTTGCGTTGTTCGCGATTTTTGATGGTCTCGGCGAAGTTTCTCCCGCCCTCGGGATCGATAGCCATTGGACGCTGATATTGACCTATATGTCTGGGATCACGCTCCATGTCTGGACAATCAAGGGCTATTTCGACAACCTCGATCCAGCGATGGATAAGGCGGCACAAGTTGATGGTGCCAGCCCGTGGCAAACGTTCCGGTATATTTTCCTTCCGCTTGCCGTGCCGATTATCGCAGTGGTTTTCGTTCTTTCATTTATTGGCGTGGTTAACGACTACCCGATCGCATCTGTGCTCCTGCGAAGCGAAGACAACATGACGCTCGCGGTTGGATCACGCCTATATTTGAACGAGTTCAAGTACCTTTGGGGTGACTTTGCCGCCGCCGCCATTCTTTCGGGCCTGCCGATCACTGTCGTGTTTCTGATTGCTCAAAAATACTTGGTTTCCGGCTTAAGCGACGGCGCTGTCAAAGGCTAACGCCGCGCGACGGAATAGAGCGTATAGCTATTCGTCTGGGTCACGACGCGGGCACCTTCGGAGGCAGCAAGGCTGGCGGAATCATCCGTGCCGGTTGAACAGGCAACAAGGTCGGCGGCATCGTCAAGGAAATCGACAGTGAATGCGTTTTCTCCAACCAACTGACAGGTGTCTCCGGCGCCACGATATGGTCTTACAAAGTTAAGTTCTGGATCGGGCTCTGAAATTTGAGGCTGATCCATTGAGGATGGTGTGCACGCCATTAGCGAAGATGCGATGACCATCAAAGCAGTTAATCTTAGAGGTTTCATCAATCTGTTTTCCTATCTGTCAGTTTGAATTGCGAAGCAGGGCTTTGACGCGATCGCGCCCGAGTTCGATTTGACAGGACGCAATAGCAATTCCTGCCCCTGAACCGCCACCAAACGTTGACCCCACGAAATCACAATGCGCTTTGCGGTGCGCCTCCCAAGCGTCTTGGCTCTTCGTAAGCGCGGGGTAAGCGATCTCTCGTCCCGTCACTTCATCGAGCTCTTTTGCGGAACCACTGGCAATATCCAGTGCGATTGCCAGAGCTTTATTTACTTGCTCAAGTTGTCGCGAAACGCAGTTGCCAATCTCAACTTGGCTTGACGCAGAAGCGCTGCATTCCAAGCTCGGATCGGCCCACGAAGGGGCTGTAACCGAGATTAGAGTTCCCAAAAAACAATAACGAAATGCGATCATATTCCAGCCCTTTCGGTTTCGGAATGCTAATCCTCTTATCGTTTTCTAAAATCTACTCTTACGCAAGGGGTAAGAAAAAACTGCTAATCTGCGAAAAACGCGCAAACCAGCTCTAGTTTACGACAAACTCTGCGTGCAATGCACCAGCAGCTTTGATGGTTTTGAGGATATCGATCAAGTCGCGCGGGGCAACGCCAAGTGCATTTAAACCTGCAACAACTTCTGACAACGAAGCGCCACTTGGCACCTCGGCAAGTTTGATCCCTGTGTCTTCGTTCAAACTTGCCTGTGTGTTTGCTACGACAATTGTGTCGCCATCGCTAAAGGGATTTGGCTGCACAACGCGCGGAGTCTCTTCGATACGAATGGTTAAGTTCCCCTGAGAAACCGCAACACGACTTATCCTGACATCTTCCCCCATCACTATCGTGCCCGATCTTTGATCTACAACAACTCGCGCTTTGCGCTGCGGTTCAACAAGTATGTTCTCGATCTTGCCAAGCGCGTGCGCCGCAGAAGGCTCGCGTGTGGCTCGGATGCTGAGTTGTACGGTTCCGGCGTCTAGCATCTGCGCAACGCGTCGTCCGTAGGCCGCATTGATTGCCGATTCAACTCGGCCAGCGGTTGTGAAGTCGGGGCTACGCAGCGCGAGTCTCATTTGATCCAGACCTGCAAAATTAAACTCCACTTCACGCTCAACGCGTGCGCCTGCAGGGATAGTACCAGAAGTCGGCACGCCTTTGACCACACTTGCCCCGTCGCCATCAGCGGACGCACCGCCCGCGATGATTGCACCTTGGCTCACGGCGTATATTTGCCCGTCGGCCGCATTTAGCGGCGTCATGATTAAGGTGCCGCCAAGGAGACTCTTGGCATCACCAATTGCAGAAACCGTGACATCGATCTTGCTGCCGGCGCGCGCGAACGGGGGTAGGGTGGCGGTTACCAAAACAGCGGCAACATTCTTGGGCCGAAGCTGCTCTCCCGTTATGTTTACACCCAGTCGTTCAAGGATGTTTGACATAATTTCTTCGGTAAACGGGGCGTTTCGCAAGCCATCTCCTGTACCGTTCAAACCCACAACTAGGCCGTAGCCGACGAGGTCATTTCCACGCACACCGTCAAATTCAACCAAATCTTTGATCCGCACCGGTGCCGCAAACGACGGCGATGAAAAGCTCAGTAGGAACAAAGCTAAGGTAAGCAAAAAATGTTTCATCGTAAAAAATCCATCAAGCTAAGTTGCGATATCCGTGCTGTCATTGTGTAGAGCGCTTCTAGTTGGACTTGTGTGGCTTGAAGCTCGGCAGCGGTTTCGTAAGGGTCTTTTCCGAGAAGTTCAGATTTTGCTATTTTTAGAATGTCTCGCTCCTTGTCGTTATGTTGTGCCACATGATCGACCGTATTCTGGGCATGGCCGATTTCGGCACGAACGGCTGCGATTCCGGTTTCTCCGGCTAGCAGCAATTCGCCAGCAGTTTTCAGCAGGTTGCTGCGCTCGCTTTGTTGGCTTGCGAATGCACCATCAGACACTAGCGCCGCGACGGTTAACCCTTTTAGCGTTGTTCGAATATCTGGATTGAGTGCAGTGATTCCGTAATCAACCGTTCGCTCCGAACCGATAGGAATAGAACTGCGTGATTGTGTGGAGCCGGTGTATGCATTGGTTTCAAATCCGCCTCCGGGGGTGTCGAACCAATTATCTATTACCGTCATGAAATCGGCTTCTGTTGTGGCCCCAGCAATCAGTGGATTTAGCTCTGCGATGATTGCATCTGCATTTACGACGGCGCTTTGGTTCGTGGCTTGCCCAGCAAATATCGATTGGCCAGCCGCGCGCGTGTTTAAAGCAGCAAGTGCAGCATCCAAATTCCCTTTTGCACCACTAATCGCAGTGTCGACCAGCTGTGCATTTCCAGCGTTTGAGGCCATCAAAAGCGAAGGCGCATACTCGGATGATACAACTTGAATTGAGCCAAGTGCGGATTGAGCGCTATCGAGGAAGAATGCTGCTTCAGCGTTGGTTGTCTTGTAAGCTTCAAGTGCTGCGGCGGCTTCTTCGAAACTCGCAAGACTTGCAAAGTTGCCTTTGAGTGCCTTTGAAGTGTCGGCGACCTGGCCGCTTGCCAGTTCTAGCGATAGCTTGTGTAGGTCTGCTTTTAGATCAGAGTTTTGTAGCTTTAGCTGATAGGCGTGAGCGCGGTCTCCAAAAGATACTGGCATCATAATCTAAATCCCCAACAGAAGATCAAACAACTCATCAATTGATTGGATGATTTTTGCGTTAGCAGCATAGCTTCGCTCCACAAGCAGGAGTTTCTGCATTTCCTGGTCAGTGTCGACGCCACCTGAAAGCTCTTGTGTTCTCAGTGTTTCTGTTTTGGTGATGGCGTAGGTTAAGTCAGTTTCGGAGGCGTGTTTGGCGCTGCCGATTTGCGATACGAAGTTCGTCGCGAGGTTTGCGAAGCTGGTCGAGCCGCTGCTCATACTACCGGAAGCGATAAGCGTAGAATTTCGAAGAGCGCCAAGCATGCGATTGATGGTATCGGCGTTCCCCACGTCACCTTGAGAAACTGCGCCGATGCCGTCGCGAATCCTCCAAATTGCCCCTCCGGCCTCTGGGATTACTGCGGAGGAAACTGAAATGCGTTGAGAGATTGCGATTTCGTTCAAAGGATCGAAGCTGGCGCCGCCGTCGGTGAATAGACCGCCAGTTGAAGTAGGGTCTAATGCGGGGTCCGAAAATCGCTCGATAATATTACGGGCAATGGAGTCAATTTCGGATTGTGCACTAACGAGCGTGTTGTCTCGAGCCTGAAACAGAGCAGAAAGAGAACCACCCTTGATGGCATTACGTTCCGCGTTTGTATTGATCGGCGTTCCGTTGAGGCTTAGCCCTGAAAGCGCGCCTGAACTGATGGTCATCTCGGGAACAATGGTCGGGGTTGAAGAGAATTCGAATGTTCCGGCTCTGCCATCAACGAGGATCGCGCCCATCTCCGTGAACAAAGCGACTGTCCCGTTGTCTCGTTCAGCAAGCTTTAAGGGGACAATGCTTGAAATCGCGTCAATCGCAACTTGTCGTTGATCAACGAGAGCATTGACGTCTCTATTCGTATTTGAGTGATTTTGAATTTGTTGGTTCAGATATTCGATGTGCTTAAGGCTCTTATTAAGGAAGGAGACTTGTTCGAAAATCTGATTGTCAGCTTGGACACGGAGGTTTTGGATATCGTCTGATATCGCGTTGAACTTACCGGCCAAGTCTTGCGATGCAGTGAGGACATTTTGAAGGCGGACTGTGGAATCCGGCCTGCTGCTGGCTTCAATCAGCGCGTTTTCAAATTGACTGATTGTCGCGCTGAGCGAACCTGCGTCGCCTGGGATTCCGATTGCGCTCTCAAGTTGGCCAAGAAAACCGCTCATTGTTGACGCGCTTCCCTGTTCGGATTGAGCAGAGCGGCGGTCAGCAATGAGGACGGGATCCGCGTGTCTCGTTGTGCCAACGACCGTAACGCCCGCTCCGTTTCTGCCAAGAGTTTGGGAGGAGAGTTCCAGTTCGCGACGGCCATAGCCTTCGGTCATCGCATTTGCGATGTTAGAAGACACGACCTGCGCTGATCGGGCTGAAGCGTTCAACCCGGTCATTGCATTTGCGAGGCTAGATGAAAGGCTCATGGTAAATGCCTAGGCGCTAGCTGGATTTATCGTTTGATGTTGGTTGTTTCTTGCAACATCTCATCGACTGTTTGGATAACCTTGGCATTGGAAGAATAGGCGCGTTGCGTTTGAATTAGGTTGGTCAGTTCGCCAGCGACATCGGTCGTTGACCCCTCACGCGCAAAACCAGAGACCTCGCCCGTTGGACCGTCGCCCGCATCCCAGAGAAAGAAGGATCCGGAGTTTGGAGAGACCTGAAATGCCTGATTGTTGAGTGAAACGAGTGCATTCGGGTTGGCAACATCAACCAGCGGAACTTGATAAATCGTGCGCGTGAAGCCTGTGTCATACGTGGCGTTGATATAGCCGTTCGGATCAATTTCCACTGACGTGAGATTTCCAACAGGTGATCCGTCTTTCGTAATCGATGTTGGCGCGAAGTTATCAGACAGTTGGGTAAGACCATTTGGATCGCCCAATGCACCGATCGCCATTTCTAGAGGGCCGCCGGCAACCGTAAGAGAGAGATTGCCTGTTGCGGGATCGTATGCGCCGCCGCTGACTACAGCTACGGATTGGAGTGTGCCGCCATTTGCGCGACTGTCGTCGAAAGTTAGAGTGTATTCGCCAATCGTTGCGCCACCTAAGGCTGAGTCTGTGATCCTCATTGTCCATTCGTTGGACGAGCCAGAAGCGGGAACGGTTGGAGAGAACGTAATGCCAAGTGTTTCCGAGGTCCCGAGGTTTCCGAAATATTCAACGGAAAGAGGCAGCGTATCGCCCGAAGCACCAACCTCTGTTTCTGTGGCAGGAAGATTGACACCAAGGTTAAGGGCTGTGGTTGGATCACCGGCGGTTTGGTTTACGTTGATGACAACGGGTTCCAAACCTCCTGGAGTGTCGCGAGCGAAGGTTGGAATTGCGCCGTCTGCGTCAGCAGGCCAGCCAAGTAGCACAAGACCGGACTCCGTTTTGAGAACACCGTTTGCATCGGTGCGGAAAGAACCTGTTGTCGTCATCATCATCGGTTCTTCACCAGTGGAGGACAGCGACACTTCGGTCGTTACTGGAAGCATACCGCGCCCTGAAACTGCGATGTCTAGCGGATGGCTCGTTGCCACAAGGGGGCCACGCTCGTCGATCAGACGATTGGTCGTGGCGCGTACGCCGCCGGCGGAATAGGAACCAGAGCCCGCGATACCGTTGATTACGAATGATTGGAAATCGGCCGTCGCGCGTTTGTACCCAAAGGTACCGGAGTTAGCGATGTTATCGGAAATAGTAGCCAGCCGAGTCGCGTTGGCGCTAAGGCCAGCGACTCCTGCGCTGAGTGAGGAAGAAATAGTCATTGTACTGCGCCTTTCTGCTGCATCGACTAGGTGTCAAATGCGATCATTACCGGCGCGGGTTTAACATGCCCCTAACACATAAAATTCGAACTACTTTAGCAGTTTTTCCGAGCGAAGAAGAATAACTTCCACCCGATTATTCCTTATATCCAACGGGTTAACTGTTGTTGGCTTCTGCGATCCAAATCCTGTTATACGTTGAATTCGTTCTTGCGAAGTTCCGAATTTTTCAAGCATTCGACGGGTCCGCATTGATCGGTCGGCCGAGATGTCCCAAGTTTGTTTTTCGCGCGCGACGATTGGCGGTGTCCGCAAATGTCCGTTTATTGCGATCTGGTTGGTCGTCAGGGAAAAGACGCGCGAGATACTGTTTACTAGCTCCTGCATTACCTCTGTGGGGGTGTCAGTTCCGTATTCGAAGAGGGGCGCTCCTCGAATATCGAACAGCTCGACAATTAAGCCTTCGTCGGAAATTTTTGAGACTATGTGGCGCTTGGTGTGATCAGACAATAGGCTTTCGCCTCCGGACCCAAGCAGTGTTTTCTGCACTTCTTGGAGTTTCTTATCTTCGGTCGCTTTTGCGCCACTTGCTTCGGTTTTGTCCGGCCCAGGCTTCGAGACTTCTCCCTGATCGACGCCATTGTTTCCGAGCGAGGGCTTAAGTTCCTCGGGTAACGGGTTGCTGGCGCCAACCCCGTTGTGGGGTAAGGTTTCCTCTGGAAAAGGGCTGTCGCCGCCAAAGAAACTGCCGCCACCACCGGAATTTCGGTTGATCGTGATCGTTGGGTTGAAATAATCCGCAATCGCTTTGCGTTGCTTTTCAGTAGTGGCGCCAAGGAGCCACATAAGAAGGAAGAAGGCCATCATGGCGGTTACGAAATCCGCGTAGGCAACTTTCCACGCGCCTCCGTGATGGCCCGCGGCGATTACTTTCTTTCGCTTTATTATGATCGGTCTTTTGTTGTCTCCAACATCAGCCATTGCATCACCCGTTTGTTCACCCAAGCCCGTTTTAGCGGGTGAAGGTGAAGGCGTGCTTAATCTTTCAAATTCAAGCTATTTTGCTTCGTGTTTCGAAGAGATAGCAGTGCCTGCGGCCCATCCAGATGACCAAGCCCATTGGAAATTAAATCCGCCAAGCCAGCCAGTCACATCAACAACTTCACCGATGAAATAAAGGCCCGGTTGCGTCTTACATTCGAGTGATTGGGAGTTGAGGTCAGCGGTGCTGACTCCTCCGAGCGTGACCTCTGCGGTTCTGTATCCTTCGGTTCCTGTAGGGAAAAGCTGCCATGCTGTCAGGGTGTCGACAATTTCTCGTAGCGTCTTGTCACTTTGGTCCGCAAGGTTTCCATGCAGTTTGAGTTTGTCAGAGAAGTAGGCGGCAAGTTTCGCAGGCAAAAGCATTGCCAAGCCGTTGGCCATTGATTTGCGCCCATGCTCCCCACGCAAGTCTCTTAGGCGGGCAAACAAATCTTCTTCAGGTAACAACTGTACTTCGATTGGATCTGTTTCGCGCCAGTAGCTGCTGGCTTGCAAAATCGATGGGCCCGAGAGCCCTCGGTGTGTAAATAGAAGTCCCTCACTAAAGCCGGTTTTATTCGCAGTTACGCGCGCAGGGACAGAGACCCCCGGGAGATCGGAAAGCTCTTTCTTTACGTCATCGCCGAATGTAAGCGGTACGAGGGCGGGGCGTGTTTCAACGAGCGATAAGCCGAATTGAGACGCTACTGAATAGCCAAATCCAGTGGCTCCCATTTTCGGAATAGATTTCCCGCCAGTTGCAACCACGAGGTTTCTAGCCGCCAATTCCCGGCCATCTACGTTCACTTGGAACAAGCCATTGCTGTGGCTAACCGATGCGACTTTTGCGTTGAGCTGAAGCTCAGCGCCTGTCGCTTTCATCTCCGCAAGCAATAGTGCGATAATTTCCTTGGCGCTGTTGTCGCAGAAAAGTTGTCCGAGCGTTTTCTCATGCCAAGCAATGTTGTGTCGGTTCACAAGGTCGATGAAATCCCATTGGCTATAGCGGCTTAATGCGGATTTAACGAAATGTGGGTTCTCGGAAATGAAGTTTTCCGGACTACAATAGAGGTTGGTGAAGTTACAACGCCCCCCTCCGGAAATACGAATTTTCTCGCCGGGCGATTTGGCATGATCCAGCAGCAAGACCTTTCCGCCGGATTTCGCGGCTTCTGCGGCACACATCATTCCGGCAGCACCGGCTCCAATAATGATTGCATGGTAAGGGTGTTGTTTGTTCATACCTTGCTGAACCATAGTCGTAATGAATGTGCAAGCTTCGGGGCGTTTTGCTTGAGTGCAGTAGTGGAAAAGTAAAAAGCGGACCAAATTGGCCCGCTTTTGCTTTGCAATCGACTAAATTGTCGAAAGAAAAGATTAATCGTCGTCGTCGTTTGCCGCTGCGATAGCAAGAACAGCAAGAATACCGAGGCCGATCAGAACGCCCTGACCGGAAAGGCTGCTGCTGTTTTCTTCAACAACAACTGGCATCGGCTCTTCTTCAACAACAACTGGTGTACCAGCAAATGCGGAAGTTGCGGAAAGTGCGAGAACCGCAGTAAGTGTAGCAAATTTTTTCATCGTAAACTCCTAGTTTGGATTTAAACTGATGTGAATCCTATTTCGTAGAAAGCATCAGGTAAATGAAAAACGGGCCAGAAAAGGCCCGTTTAACTTGATAGTCGGTGACTCTCGGTCACACATTGGTTGCCCAATGTGGATTAATCGTCGTCGCTGTCAGAAGCTGCTGCGATAGCAAGAACAGCGAGGATGCCGAGACCGATCAGAACGCCCTGACCGGAGAGGCTGCTGCTTTTTTCTTCAACAACAACTGGCATTGGCTCTTCTTCAACAACAACTGGTGTACCAGCGAAAGCGGAAGTTGCAGTGAGAGCAACAACAGATGCGAGAGTAGCAAATTTTTTCATTTTTTAGCTCCATTAATGTGCACGTACGCGAATTTTCGTTTAGCCATTATAAAAGGGACCGTAAAGAAATTAAAAAAAAATTATTCGATTATCCGTTGTAGTGACACGTAACCAACAGTTTTAGAGACAAACTGGCGCGATTGGCGCACGATTCCGCGTGAATCTACCCAATAATCGTTGCTGAACTTTGATTCGGAGTTCGAACATTTTTCCCGAAAGTGCTCTGTTTTATAGGATTTTCCGAATACGGGCGTGTCCTCGCTACCTAGTGAACTCCAAGTGCAACTAAACTCTGAGCCAACAATATTTTCATCATCAACAAGATAGTAGTTAATCCGCTGTTTGGTTCCTGTGTTGCGAACAGTAGATGGAACTTTGGCTGCAACCAGATCGTCACCAAATGAAAATGTAGCGGTTATAAAACCATTCTTCTGTACAATCACTGAGTCTATGCTGGACCGCCAAGTTTCATATGGCGCGTTAACTTCTTCGATACCAAGAAAACCGTTGCCCTTGGTGTTTTCGATAAGAGCGAAACTGAGCGGTTTGTCGTAGTTCTCTAGCCATTTCTGAGCAGCAGCGAGGTCAGCTTGAGCTTGCTGCCCTGCTTCTGTGCCGTCACTAGGGTTGATTTTTTCGACATAGGATTTGCCGAGTTCAAACAAAGTCGAGGATATGGTGACTTCGTCCTTGGCAGAGCCGCAGCTTACGAGCGTGGCGAGGCCGAGAATACCGACAAAATATGATTTCGAATTCATCGCCAGAACCTTCCCCAAGTTTCTTCGAGGTTTTCGGCGTGGTTGTCACGCACCTTGTCGTAAAGCCGCTGATCGACACGCAGGCGCGCGGCGCTGTTGCGCGAAGTTGATTGAAGCGCGACAGTTTGTGTGCTTCGTGTAGGCTTGCCGGTGATCCAGTGATACGGCACCTCAAGAACAATACCTTTATTATAGGTACCGTCGCCAGTCGGGTCGTTCTCGCTTTCATTTGTGCGCGAGATAAAGGCCCCGATGCGCCAGCCGGATGCAAACTCGCGGTTGATCGCAAATGTTGCACCATAATCGCCGGCAAGGTAACGCCCAGCGTCAACTCTGAAGTCGAACCCGTTACTTGCTTGATAGTAAGCAGAGACATGTCCGGTGAATGTTTCGTAGTCTTGGAAGCCGAGATAGGAGTCGTAATCACGCTGCTTGACGTAGTTCAGTTCAGCGCCGAACGCATAAGGTGTATCAACCGGTTTCCAAAGAAGCTCGGATGCAATGCCGCCAAACATAGGCTCGAGATATCCAACAGAGATCCGACCGTAGACGTCATTCTGTGGCTCGAAGTAATAGTCCATCGTTAGGTTAGTAAGCGAAACGGGGCTAAAGGCGTCATAGAGTTTCGCGTTGCTCCGTACTGGCGGCAGGTCGGTTGCTACCGGCTGAGGGTCGCCGTCGCCGATCGATCCCACGACCTGAGCATTGATGCCGCCAGAAACTTCCCAACCTCTTGAAATTTCATACTTTGACGTCAAACGCCCACCAATCCCCCACTCCACAGGTTCGTTTGGTTGGAAAATGTCAAAGCGAACGTAAGGCGCGAGGCCCCAAGTGAATTTCGGATAGGTGCCTTCAAAGTAAATAATGTCATCGGAAGGCGGGCCGGCTTCTTCAAATGCAACGGACTGAAGCATTTGATCTTGGCCAGGTGGCCGCGAGACAAAGTTCTCAAGGTCACTTCGGTCAATTACAACGGCAGTGGGGGCAAGCCCGTTGGCTACTGGAATAATGCGGAATGTTTTAACCGACGGCGGCATTGTTTGAGACAATGCCCGTGCGGACCGACCAACTGCTTGCGCGCTCGACATAAAGCTGCGGTTGCGAATGCGCGCTTCTACAACCGTTCCGTCAATATCGAGCCCTTCAAGAACAATGCGATCTGCTTCCATGAACTTCGCTGTGTTCTCGACCAAAAGCTCTTTCACGCCGGCTTGTTCAAGCCAAACCGTTGAATATTGCTCTGGATCAGCAGCGTAAGGAGGACGGGGCTTAACAGCACGCGGCGCGCTTCCAAGTCCAGTGGAGATGATCGGTTTCTTTGGATTAAACCGGAATGTAAGCTGCGCGGCCAACTCCGAGCCATAAAGCGAATAGGCACCAAGTGTGACATACTCATTAAAGGCGTATTCAGCGCCGAAGTTGAACGGGGATTTATGCTCGAATGCGTCTAAACTTTCTGTTTCCAGAATGTGCGCATCAGAGGAATATTCCGCCTTAAGCGTAAGCTTATCGATAGGGCGCCATTCGATACCCGCAAAGCCGGCCATTGAACCACGGAAAAGATCGCGCTCGTCAACTCCGTTCGAAGATCGGCTGTCAAATCCATCGCTAAAGGAGTTGTACGATCCAAGTCGTCCCCACCCGATACCGGCGGTCGCGCGGAACTCTGGCGTGAAGTTTTTGGTCGCGGCGATGAACTCGCTGGAATAATATCCGGTTCCGGAAATATCAGTGAGGCCGATTGTAACCGCAGGAACGAACTGGCTTTCCTTCAGCACATTGAAGCGCAAATCAAAGCTACGATCAAAATAGTCGGTGCCGTCAAGCCAATGATTGTAGCGGGAATAGCGTAGCGTAGCCGACACGCGATCATGAAGCTGGAAGGTTTGGTTGAAGCGCGAAATCCCTGCAAAATAGGACGCGGTTACAGCAAGCTCCGCATCTTCCATTGCTTCACCAGACGGCATGTGGATCATGCCCGCCATACCATCGAGATTGTAAGACGGATCTGCCAATGCGGTTGTTGTGGTCAGGGCTGCGATGGCAACGCCAACGAATGCGCCCGCACTCACGGGGCGTTTAATACATGGGATCGAAATGCGATCCACGCATGCGGAAACTTTGTACTGTCTGCTCACGAAGTCCTACCATCGGCCGTTTTCTTACATAGAACACGCAGGATTCCGCCTCGCAAGTTTGAATTAAACGCGCGCCAAAAGATGCATGAAACCGTTCTTTTTCGGCCACGTTTGCGAAAGACGGAATTTAGGCGGTATCAGCTTTGGTCGCGTGCAGCTTCGACCATATCGATGAGTGTAGGGAGTTGGACCATACCAGGGACAAGTTCGTCACCGATCACAAACGAAGGTGTGCCGCTAAATCCGAGCGACTGCGCCAAGCGATGAGATGTTGCGATGTGTTCGTCAATCTCGGGGGCTTCCATATCGGTGCGCAGCTGATCAACGTCCAAACCTGCGGATTTGGCGATCTTGAAAACGGATTTCTCGTCAAGGCGGCCCTTGGCTGTCATCAGAGCGGTATGGAATTCTTCGTATTTTCCTTGAACGCGCGACGCAAGTGCCGCCCGCGAGGCAACCACAGACCCTTCGCCCAAAATCGGCCATTCGCGATAAACAATGCGAACGTTGGAGTCTTCTTCGATCAAGGCAGTGACCTCTTCGCCAGCGCGTTTGCAATAGGGGCAATTGTAATCAAAGAACTCGATTACGGTTACATCACCGTCCGGATTGCCGAGTACGGGCGCGTTCGGGTCTGTTTCAAGCAGGACGCGCTGTTGGCTCAGGATATCCTTAGCCTGTTCGGCTTGCGCGGCTTCTTCTCGTTCCTGAAGGATTGCCACAGCTTCCATGACGATCTCTGGATTGGACCGGATCGTTTCCAGAACCAACTCTCGCAATTCTTCTTCACTCCACTCTGCTTGCGCAGGTACGGCGGCCGCAGAAAGGGCCAGAACTAGGGCGGCAAAGGAGTGGCGAAGCATGTTGAGATCCTATGAGAAGCGCAGTTGCTCCCCGTTAAAGGCGTTTCGAAGACGATGTGCAAGTGCAACGGGCGCTTTGTTGCACAAGAGATTGTGAATACGGGGCGGATTTGTCGCCTTTTGAAAGCAATTGTTGCAGCGTATCACACCGACCTGATTTGCTTCTTTCTGTAAATGCAATGAGACTGTCGGCAAAGGCATAACGGGGTTTGTATGCGCGCTTTACTTGATAAACGAGAAGCTCAAGGTTTGTTGGCGGCTGGGGCGATGGCTCTTGTGTCTCTGAGCAGCTTTTCTGCCGACGCGGCGCAAAGCGATGTTTACACATCCCCATCGCTCAAGGGCGCCCTGATAACCGCACAGGATGGCATCGCTCCTGGAGCAACGACGGTCTCCGCTGGGTTACACCTTGAAATGGCCGAGGGTTGGAAAACTTACTGGCGCAGTCCGGGTGAGGTGGGCTTGCCGCCGGAGCTTGATTGGTCGGCGTCGGAGAATGTTGCCGACGTTGAGTTTCAATATCCTGCACCAACACGTTTTCGCGCCTTTGGGATCGAGAATTTCGGTTACAGCCACGAAGTTGTGTTTCCGCTCCAGATTACTTTGGAAGACGCTGGAAAGCCCGCGCGCCTATCGGCGGATGTGGAACTTCTCGTATGTGCGGACACATGTATCCCGGATTCATTCTCTGTTTCGCTCGATTTGCCAGAGGGTGTAGGCATTGATGCAGATGCGGCGGGGCTGATCGGTACATATGCCGCGAAAGTGCCGCTTGAGGGCGAAGGCGTGCAGAATATGACTGCGGCTATTGCTGACGACGTTCTGACCGTGGCCTTTCAAACAAATAACCCAATGCAGGACATTGACGTATTCCCTGAATACGGTGAAATTTCAGCGTTTGGCGCGCCTGATATCCGCGTTGATGATAACAGCAAAGAAGTTTGGGCTGCATTTCCTGTTCTGGGGCTTGATGAGGCCGCAACAGAGCTGCGTCTGACTGTTACCGGATCTGAAACGGCAATCTCTTTTCCTGTCGAACTTTCGGATAATCCTGCCACGCCTCCTTTTGACATCGCGCCCGCAGCGCAAGGATCGTCCGTGATTTTGATGGTGTTTGTCGCGCTGTTGGGCGGACTTATCCTGAATGTGATGCCCTGTGTTTTGCCGGTCTTGTCGATCAAGCTCGCATCGGCTCTCAAGATGCGAGACAAATCGCCAGCCCGCGTGCGCGGCGGGTTTCTTGCCACGACGCTCGGCGTTTTGGCCTTCATGTGGAGCTTGGCGATTGTGTTGGTCGCAATGCGCGCGATGGGGCAAACTGTTGGGTGGGGGCTGCAATTCCAAAGTCCGGTTTTCCTGACGATCATGCTCTTTGTGCTGGGTCTGTTTGCGGCGAATATGGTGGGTCTGTTTGAGATACAGCTGCCACAAAGCTGGACAACCAGAATGGCCGCGTCGCCAAATTCCGGCTATTTTGGAGATTTCGCAACAGGTGCGCTGGCGGCTGTTTTGGCAACACCGTGCTCCGCTCCGTTCCTTGGTACAGCAGTAGCTTTTGCTCTCGCTGGCAATGTCTCCGATGTCTTTCTGATCTTCACCGCGCTGGGCGTTGGGCTTTCTATGCCATATCTGCTTTTTGCCGTGAACCCAGCCCTAATCAAAGCGCTCCCCAAGCCAGGTGCCTGGATGGATAAGGTTAAGGTTTTCCTCGGCCTGCTGCTCGCGGGAACGGCTGTCTGGTTGGGGACTGTGCTTTATGGCGTAGTTGGGTTAGTGCCGACTTTGATTGTTGCCGTAGCCATCGGGCTCGCGATTGTGATTGTCGCCGCTCCCGTAAAAATTGCCGGTCTTCTCAAGACAGGCGCAGTCGCGGCACTGTTTGCAGTGTCTATTGTTGTACCGCAAACCATGGCACCGGCAGCGGCCACCACCGTTCAAGCATCATATTGGCAGCCGTTTGACCGCGCCGAAATTCCAAAACTCGTTGCTGATGGGAAAACTGTTTTCGTCGATGTGACGGCGGACTGGTGCCTGACATGTAAAGCGAACAAAAAGATTGTTCTGGAGCGGCAGGATATCTCTGACGCATTGGGCGCGGAAAATGTTGTGGCCCTCATCGCGGATTGGACGCGCCAAGATGAAGATATCGCAAAATACCTGCGGTCGAACGGCCGATATGGTGTGCCGTTCAACATTGTCTATGGTCCACATGCTCCCGACGGCATTCCTTTGCCAGAAATTTTGACGCCTAACCTTGTTCGCGACGCCTTGAGCGAAGCCGCAGGAAGTTAATGGCAGTTTCGGAGTCTCGTCGTTTCTGTGCTTCGTCTGGCACAGTTTGTGAACAACTTGCCGCATTCTCTGTGAAATAGCGCGTTTGAGGCGTTTTTCAGGCTCTCCCCCTAGAATTACGGGCTGTGCATCGCTATTGGCTCTCCGATACGCGAGAACAGGGCCGATACGGCCCGCAAAGGCCGGAGAGACTAATGACCGCTGACTTCATGACCAACGCGCGCCGAGACTGGCTCGGCAATGTTCGCCCTGATCTGATGGCGGGCCTTGTTGTTGCCCTTGCCCTTATTCCCGAAGCGATTGCGTTTTCGATCATTGCGGGCGTTGATCCCAAGGTTGGACTCTACGCGAGTTTCTCAATTGCGGTGATTACGGCGCTGACGGGCGGACGCCCTGGGATGATCTCGGCGGCAACAGCGGCGACAGCGGTTCTCATGGTCACACTCGTGAAAGACCACGGGCTTCAATATCTTCTGGCCGCAACGGTTCTAGCTGGACTTCTGCAAATTCTCGCTGGTTTCTTGAAACTCGGAAGCGTGATGCGGTTTGTCTCCCGCTCGGTGATGACGGGCTTCGTGAACGCGCTTGCGATCCTTATTTTTCTTGCTCAATTGCCAGAGCTTAATCCGGCGACCCTCGGCGTTAACACAATGACCTACATCATGGTCGCGGGCGGATTGGCGATTATTTACTTGTTCCCCTACATCACGACGGCAGTTCCCTCACCGCTCGTTACCATTGTTGTTCTGACAACGCTCGCGCTGGTGCTTGACATCGACGTGCGTACTGTGGGCGATATGGGGGCTCTTCCAGATACACTTCCAGTGTTCCTGATCCCTGACATTCCGCTCAATTTTGAAACGCTTCAAATCATCCTGCCTGTGTCTGCAGCGATCGCTGTTGTTGGCCTACTCGAGAGCCTGATGACAGCGCAGTTGGTTGACGATCTCACAGACACCGTAAGCGATAAGAACCAAGAGTGTATCGGCCAAGGTCTTGCCAATACTGCGACCGGTTTTATCGGCGGTATGGCGGGTTGTGCGATGATCGGTCAGTCAATGATCAACGTAAAATCTGGTGGTCGCGGACGGCTTTCTTGCTTCGCGGCTGGTGTATTTCTCTTGTTCCTGATTGTTGTTCTTGGCGATTGGGTTGCGAAAATTCCAATGCCTGCGCTCGTGGCGATTATGATCATGGTGTCCATCGGGACATTCAGCTGGTCGAGTCTCAAGAACCTGCGCGAGCACCCCAAGGCAAGCTCCATCGTGATGGTCGCGACTGTCGTCGTAACTGTCTACACCCACAACCTCGCGCTTGGCGTACTGACGGGCGTGCTGCTGTCGGGTATCTTCTTTGCTTGGAAAATCGCGGCTGTGTTCCGCGTGACGTCCAAGCTTTCTGAGGATGGCCGCGCGCGTGATTATCTGGTCGAAGGGCAGCTTTTCTTTGCCACGGCGCCGGACCTTTCCTCTGCATTTGACTTTGGCGAGGCACTTGACCGTGTGACAATTGACGTCAGCCGCGCGCACATTTGGGATATTTCATCGGTCGGCGCTTTGGATATGGTAGTGCTCAAGTTCCGCCGTGAAGGCGCAGATGTCGAGATTATCGGCATGAACGAAGCGAGCGAAACCCTGATGGGGCGTTTGGCGGAACATGACAAACCCGGCGCGCTTGAGCGCTTGATGGGCCACTAGGGAGGCAGAAGATGTCTAAGATTATCGCACTTGTCGACGGCTCCGTTTATTCGGAAAGCGTTTGTGATCATGCTGCTTGGGTGGCGCTGCGTAAGGGCTCCACTGTGGAGTTGCTGCATGTCATCGGGCGCCGCGAAGGGTCCACAAGCAACCTTTCTGGCAACATCGGCCTTGGTGCTCGTAGCAAGCTGATGGAAGAACTGGCCGATCTGGATGCCAAGAAAGCCAAGCTTAGCATGGAGCATGGCCGCGCGATCCTAGAGGACGCCGAGAAGCGTATCCGCGAAGATGGCGTGACCGAAGTTGTGACACGCCTTCGCAACGGTGATCTTGTCGAAGAGATGCGCAAGGCAGAAGCGGATGCGGATGTCGTTATCGTTGGAAAGCGTGGCGAAGCGGCGGATTTCGCCAAAATGCACCTCGGCTCCAACCTTGAGCGCGCAGTACGGGCATCAACCAAACCTGTCCTTGTGACCACACGAGAGTTCCGCCCGATCAACAAATTCATGATCGCTTATGACGGCAGCGCCAGCGCGGAGAAAGCTCTTAAGCATGTGGCGCAGAGCAAGGTTTTTGCCGGTTTGGAATGTCTTCTCCTGTTCGCAGGAACAGATACCGAAGCCAACCGCGCCACACTTGAGAAGGGCAAAGCAGAGCTTGAAAAGGCGGGATATACGGTTGATGCGCAATTGCGTGACGAGCAACCTGAGGTCGCAATCCAAGAGGCGATTGGTACGCAAGGCGTAGACATGCTTTTGATGGGGGCATACCGTCATTCTCGGTTCCGGAATCTGTTTATTGGTTCCACCACATCGGAGATGATCCGTTCCTGTCACCTGCCTATGCTTTTGTTCCGCTAAGTCAAATTCACAAGAACATATCGAGTGGCCTACGGGGCGCTCTATTGCGCAGGCCATAAAAATTGCGCCAAGCCCCTTTAACCTAAGGCGCTAGTGCGTTATGAGGCCGCGTCTTTCATGACTCAAACGAAGGAGTCCCTCATGGGCTATAAAATCGTCGTCGTCGGCGCGACCGGAAATGTTGGCCGCGAAATGCTGAACATTCTGGCCGAGCGTCAGTTCCCTGTAGATGAGATCGCTGTGCTTGCAAGCCGCAAATCTCTTGGTACGGAGGTGAGCTTTGGCGACACGACGCTCAAGACGAAGGATCTCGACACGTTCGATTTTGAAGGTTGGGATATTGCGCTCTTTGCTGTCGGCTCCGAAGCAACCAAGACTTATGCGCCCAAAGCGGCTGCATCTGGATGTTTGGTGATCGATAACTCGTCGCTCTATCGCTACGACCCGCAAATCCCTCTGATTGTTCCAGAAGTGAACCCTGATGCGATTGACGAATATCGCAACAAGATGATCATCGCGAACCCGAACTGTTCGACCGCTCAGATGGTTGTTGCGCTTAAGCCGCTGCATGACCGCGCCAAGATCAAGCGCGTTGTTGTTTCGACTTATCAGTCGGTGTCCGGCTCGGGCAAAGATGCGATTGATGAGCTTTGGAACCAGACCAAGGGCATGTATGTGCCGGGTCAGGAAGTCGAACCCAAAGTTTATCCGAAGCAGATTGCCTTCAACGTGATCCCGCATATCGACGTTTTCCTTGAAGACGGTTCCACCAAGGAAGAGTGGAAGATGGTTGCGGAAACCAAGAAGATCATCGACCCAGCCATCAAGGTAACTGCAACTTGCGTGCGCGTTCCTGTTTTCGTGGGCCACTCCGAAGCACTCAATATTGAGTTTGAGGATTTCATCGACGAAGATGAAGTTCGCGATATTCTTCGTGAAGCACCAGGTATTATGGTTGTCGATAAGCGCGAAGATGGTGGCTATGTGACGCCGGTTGAATGTGTTGGCGATTTCGCGACATTCATTTCGCGTATCCGCCAAGACAGCACAATCGACAACGGCATCAACCTCTGGTGCGTGTCCGATAACCTTCGCAAAGGCGCTGCATTGAACGCGGTTCAGATCGCCGAGCTTTACGGTCGTCGCGTCTTGCAAAAGGGATAAGCCCCGTTTGACCTAAAATTTTAAAGGCCTCGCAACCACGCGGGGCCTTTTTCGTTTGGGTGTCGGTGGCCTCTGTGCGGCAACGATGCTTAGCAATACAAGCGCGACACCGGTGATTTGAGTGAATGTCAGGTTTTGCCCAAGGACGACCCACCCCAAGGCAACCGCCGAAACTGGGCTAAGAAAGCCAAGTACAGAGATTGCTGCCGGTGGGATGACTTCGATACCCTGAAACCAAAGAACATAGGAAAGTGCGGCGCCAACAACGCAAAGATAACCTATACCAACGAGGTTCGCGTGGCTAAGGGTTGGTAAGCCTCCCTCGATCCAAATGGATAATGGCGCCAGTAAGAGCCCGCCTGCAGTTAATTGCCATGCCGTGAAAGTCAGGTTTGATACAGGCGGTTTCCATTTGCGGGTAAGCACCGTCCCTAGTGCCATCGATAGGGCGCCGAGTACGCCTGCTGCTACACCAAGGGTATTTGCCTCTGCGTTGGGCGATAATACGATGAGCGCAACGCCCGTGATCCCGACGAAGCTTGCGACAAGCGCATAAGCCTTGATCGGTTCGTTAATGATGAGGCGCGCGGCGAGTATGACAAACAGAGCTTGAACGGCACCTAAAGTCGCAGCGACTCCGCCGGGAAGAAGTTGCGCTGTAAAGAACAGGCAGGTCCAGAAGAGCGAGAAGTTGAGCGCACCGAGGATTAGCATTCTCCAGAGCCAGACGCCGGTCGGTATTTTGCGGACGATGATAAGTAGGGCCACACCGGCGGGGAGTGCGCGGAATAAGGCGATGCTTACGGGGTGCACGTCTTGGAGGAATTCCGTCGTTACCAAGTAGCTGCTGCCCCAGATGATAGGTGCAAGCGCCGCCAGAACTGTGATCCACCGCGGGTGTTGAAAAGGATTTTGCATCGTGTCCTCAAATATCTCTACGTCGAGATAAATGGATATAGTTTGACCTCGAGATAAATACAAGAGATAATCGATGCATGGATGATATTGACCGAATTGCCGCGCAGTGGCGCCGAGAGCGACCAGACCTGGATGTAGAGCCAATGATCTTAATCGGGCGACTGAGCAGGATCGCCGCGATCTTCTCGGCTGAAATGGGAAAAACCTTTGCAAAATATGACCTTAACGGCGCGACTTTCGATGTGTTGGCGACGTTGCGAAGAGCAGGGGAACCTTACAGTCTGACGCCGAACGAGCTGTTGGCGAATATGATGATCTCCTCCGGAACACTGACCAACCGTATCGATCAGTTGGTGAAAATGGGCCTCGTTGAACGGGTCAAAAACCCGAAAGACGGTCGGAGTGTTGTGGTGAGAATCACCCCCTCGGGATTCGCCAGAATCGACCGAGTCGTGACCGAACATGTGGCAACTCAAGCCCGGATTCTCGCGCGATTTCCGGCCGAAAACAGGGTCGAAATGAATTTTTTATTGACCGAGCTGTTGGACGGATTGTCGCAGGGCGATGAAACTAGTTAACTAATTGTTAATTAACGATTTTTTAGGAATTTCAGGCAATATGGCAAGCCTGTGTTTTCTTTGCGAATTAATCGCCATAATTGTGTCTCAATTGTGATGATCCCGCCATAATTGTGGACAATTTCAAATCCGGACTATACCGTTAGCTTATTCGAGTTGCCCAAAAGGGATCGGGATTATCCCTCTGAGTTCTCGAAAAATGTCTAGTCCTGAGTAACACTGGTTTAGCAAGAAAAATCCCGAACTTGAACCAATGATCAACTCTAGGAGATACAAGATGACATTCGCTAACCTTCAAGAAAAAGCTCGCCAAGGCCGCAAAGACGCACTCGCAAAGCGTGAAGAAAATCGCGCTCGCCGCAAATCTCTGGCAATGTTCTTTTCCAACCGTCAGTCCAAAGTTGACGACAGCATCGAAGTACCAGCACCTGTAGCTGCTGAACTGGATACGAATATCGCCGCCTAAACTACGTTAAGTGTAAGCGACGGTTTGTGTTTTACGAGTTGGTTAAGACGCGGGCGTCGGAAGATTACATTATACCGAGGCAAATTCACCGGTATCTTTATTGTAATACTCCAGCCCGCCTTTGCCGATATCGTGCCAAAGTCCATGCAAACTGAGCTTCTGCTGATCAACGGCATCTTTAACAAATGGGAACGACATCAAGTTTTCGAGCGAAACAAGCACAGCTTCTTTCTCAAGCGCACGAACCCGATCTGTTTCTTGTTCTAGCTGAGAGACGCGCTCAAACCCAGGACGAAGGATATCCATCCAACGACCGACAAAGCTTGATTTTTCTTCCAATTCCGGAGCTTTACCAGAACACATATCGTGGCAACCCTTCACACCACCACACCCAGAGTGCCCAAGCACAACGAGGTTGGTAACGTGTAGCGCGGTAACCGCATATTCAATCGCAGCGGAGGTTCCGTGAATATCGCCATCAGGCTTACAAGGTGGCACCAAGTTAGCAATATTACGGTGAATGAAGAATTCGCCTTGGTCGGCTCCAAAGATCGACGTCACATGGACCCGACTATCACAACAAGAGATAATCATCGCACGCGGTCTTTGACCCTCGTCGGCAAGTCTTTGATACCAAACACTGTTTTCGGCATATGTGGTGGCTTTCCACCCATTGTACCGCTTAACAAGATATGAAGGCAAAGGCATCGCGTGTTTCATAAGAGCTCCTGTATCCGTCGTCTTGTACGTTCTAGGGCGCATTTGTCAGAAATTCGAGAGAAATCTGACGCCGTCGTAAAGGCTTTATAAGGATCGTGGCGCAAAATTGTAATCGCCGTGGGGGCATAAAGAAATAACCGGAGGGTGTGGTTTTGGTGGAAACAGTCGATATTCGACCCGATGAGGACGTACGACTTAATCCAGAGAGGCTGACGGAGTTGTTCAATCAGTTGGGCAATCGTGGAGCTGCGGATGTGGTTTGTCGCGCTATGGAAGAGCTGGCAGCAAGGCTCACAAAAATAGAGAAGAGCTTTTGGCAGGGTGAATATCAGGCCGTCAGCAAGGGCGCGCGTAGCCTGATCGCAATTGCAGAGCAAATTGGCCTCAACGGTCTGGCGCAAGTTGCGCGACATGTTTCTGTGACTGCGCGGACCGAAGACAAAACAGCGACGGCGGCAACAGTCGCGCGGCTTCTACGTATGGGTGATCGTTCGCTTTCAGCTGTTTGGAATACACAAAACCTGAGCGGTTAGGCGCTTTGGCTTGCGGCTCGGCGTAGGCGCGGTAGTCTGTGGCTTGAATTGATCAAACCACAGGCTCGAAATGACTCTCAAATTTGCGCAAAACAAAACAAACGCTACTCCAATTCACGTTGTAGAATCTGACGGGCTTTCCAACTTTGTTGAGGGCCTGTCTGAAAGTGCGCGGAACTGGGTGGCTTCACAGGAGTTTCGTGCAGGGCTGGGGCATTTCGTAATTGTTCCAAACGCTGATGGTGGCATTGACTCTGTCATTGCCGGGTACGGAAATGAAACTGCCCGAAAAAGAGGGCGGTTTCATCTCGCTACGGTCGCTGCGGCGCTGCCTGAAGGGAATTATGAGCTCGAAACACTTCCTGCGAGTTTCGATCTAGAGACGGAGCTTCTGGGGTGGTTGCTATCTGGCTACAGTTTTGATCGCTATAAAACCCGTCCTGCCCACAAAGCATCAATCGTTGCGCCCGCAAATTGCGATGCGGCTAAGCTTGAGGCGATTGCAGCAGGCGAAGCCTTAACCCGAGACCTTATTAATACACCGACCTCCGATATGGGGCCGCCCCAACTGCAAGAAGCGTTTGAAACGCTTGCGGCACAACACGGCGCAGAAACCGTCGTGCGTGTGGGGCAAGACTTGCTCGATCAGAATTTTCCGATGATCCATACGGTCGGCCGCGCGTCTGCACAGGAGCCGCGTTTGCTAGAGATGCGTTGGGGATCAAAAGGGCCGAAACTTACTCTTGTTGGTAAGGGCGTGTGCTTTGATACCGGCGGGCTAAACATCAAACCCGGCGCTTCAATGGGGCTTATGAAGAAAGACATGGGCGGCTCAGCGGCGGTGCTCGGGCTTGCGCATATGATTATGTCACTCGGCCTGCCGCTACAGCTTAGGGTTCTGGTGCCGGCGGTAGAAAATGCAATTGATGGCTCGGCGTTCCGGCCGCAAGACGTGCTTACTTCGCGCAAGGGCCTGACCGTAGAAATCAACAATACCGATGCAGAAGGGCGACTTGTGCTTGCCGATGCGCTGGCCTTGGCGGACGAGGAAGAAACTGACCTTATCGTATCTATGGCAACGCTCACGGGCGCCGCACGGGTCGCGGTTGGTCCAGACTTAGCGCCATATTATGTGGATGCTCAGGCAGATGCGTCAGCGCTCGAAGAAGCGGCAACAACGGTTGCGGACCCTGTTTGGCGTATGCCGTTTCATGACCCGTATGAGGCTATGATCGAACCGTCGATCGCGGACTTGGATAACGCTCCCAAAGGCGGCTTTGCGGGTTCGATTACTGCGGCTTTGTTTTTGCGCCGCTTCGTAACCGAGAATGCGCGGTACATGCATTTTGATATTTATGGGTGGCAGCCAAAACCGGCTCCGACGCGGCCAGTTGGTGGCGTGGGGCAAGGAACACGCGCTTTGCTTGAGGCGCTCCCAGAACTGTTGGATATGTAGTGGACCGGCGGGGGTATTTCGCGAACGAGCGTGTTGCGCATCCTGATGCAGAAGACGCTCCTGAAGCTGCGACCGTACAAACACCGATCTTGCGGCAATGCCGTGTTCCCGTAGCTGATGTTTGTGCAAGTTCCGGCGGTGCGCGCGACACGCAATTGCTTTATGGCGAGCAATTTGAAGTTCTTGAAACGATGCATGGCTGGAGCTTCGGCCGAACGCGCAAAGATGGTTATGTTGGCTACGTCGAAGCGGACAACCTCGGCCCTTCAAGCGAAGCGACACATTCAGTTTGCGCGCGTGCGACGCATCTCTATCCAAAGCCGGATATGAAGCAGAAAGAAGTCGCAACGCTATCACTGGGCTCGTTGCTCTCTGTTCTGTCTGAAGAGGGTAGCTTTGCGCAGCTTGCCAGTGGCGCATACATCCCGCTTCAGCATATTCGCCAAGTTAAGAGCGTAAACAATGACCCTGCCAGTGTCGCCAGCCAATTGCTCGGAGCGCCGTACCTTTGGGGCGGTTCAAGTGCATTCGGCATTGATTGCTCTGGTTTGGTTCAAATGGCCTTGATGCAATCTGGCCTAAACTGTCCGCGAGACAGTGATCAGCAAATGGCGTTAGGCCACTCTATCTTAGGCGAAGAAGCTATGATGCGCGGCGATCTTGTGTTCTGGAAGGGCCATGTTGGTATGATGCTAGATGAGGCAAGGCTGATCCATGCCAATGCACATCATATGGCTGTCGAAGTTGAGGCGTTTGCCGAGGCTCGTAAGCGTATCGGAGCAAAGGAATTTGGCGAAGTTCTTGATATTAGGCGCTTAGGTGACTGATCTGATTAGTTTTTTGTCAAGAATGCGCAGCACGGTTTTCAGATCATGGCCGCGTTTTAGGATCTGCCCGTCCATCCCGATAATGGCGTAAAGCCCTTGTTTCTGGCGAAGTTTAGGCCGTTTTTCGATGCGATAGATAGGGTTTTCAGCGCTTCGACGGAAGACTGAAAACACGGCAACATCCTTCAGATGTGAAATCCCGTAATCGCGCCATTCGCCCGCTGCCACCATGCGCCCATATAGAGAAAGAATTATTGCCAGCTCTGTTCTATGGAACGCAACCTGCTGAGGCAGGTTATTTGGAGTAGGAAATTGCGCTGGTGGTTCTAGTGTCATTCTTTGAGATTGCGCCCAAGTCCGGCGAAAATCAAGCACTGCCCAAAGATTGCCTTTAAATGGTTCTCGTTTTGCCGCGACCCTTCCCCTTTCCGACCTCGTTTCGTGCATAGAAACAAAGTGCGAGCAAGCGCTGCCTCCGGTGGTGTGGCAATATCCCCCACCTACCTCCACATCGCCGGAGTCGGTTGCTCGAAGGTCTGAACCCCGCGGGTTGGCGGGTTTTTTGTTGGCCCTCTTCCAGAAACTTATTCGAATTTGCGATGCGGGCTTGAAACTGCGTCTCCAATACCTGACGCTGAGCTCAGATATTTTGGAGGATCAAATTATGCGAACACGTGCTGCTGTCGCGCTTGAGGCGGGTAAACCGCTTGAAGTTATGGAGGTAAACCTTGAGGGACCAAAGGCTGGCGAGGTGTTGGTCGAGATCAAGGCAACGGGTATTTGCCATACAGATGAATTTACATTGTCGGGCGCAGACCCTGAGGGAATGTTCCCTGCAATTCTTGGTCACGAAGGTGCAGGCGTTGTTGTGGAATGCGGCCCTGGCGTAACAAGTTTGAAGCCGGGTGATCACGTTATTCCGCTTTATACGCCAGAGTGCCGAGAGTGTGAGTATTGCCTTAATCCCAAGACCAACCTGTGCCAATCGATCCGTAGCACACAGGGCCAAGGCCTGATGCCTGACGGAACAAGCCGTTTCTCGATGCTCGATGGTACGCCGATCCTGCACTATATGGGATGCTCAACCTTCGCCAATCACACGGTGCTGCCCGAGATTGCGCTTGCTAAGGTTCGCAAGGATGCTCCGTTTGACAAGATTTGCTATATCGGTTGCGGTGTAACCACGGGCATTGGCGCAGTAATCAACACCGCAAAGGTCGAGATTGGAAGTCGCGCAATTGTATTCGGTCTTGGTGGTATTGGCCTAAATGTCATTCAAGGTCTGCGACTCGCCGGAGCGGATCAGATCGTCGGCGTTGATCTGAACGATTCCAAAGTCCCGATGGCAAAGCAATTCGGTATGACAGACTTTGTTAACCCAACTGAGGTGTCTGGCGATCTGGTTGGCCATCTCGTCGAGCTAACCGGTGGTGGCGCAGACTATACGTTCGATGCAACCGGCAATGTTGACGTCATGCGCACAGCGCTTGAATCAGCTCATAAGGGCTGGGGCGAGAGCGTGATTATTGGTGTAGCCCCAGCAGGAGCGGAAATTTCTACGCGGCCGTTCCAGTTGGTAACAGGTCGCGTTTGGCGCGGTACGGCGTTTGGCGGTGCCTCTGGTCGTACTGACGTTCCTAAAATTGTTGATTGGTATATGGACGGTAAAATCGAGATTGACCCGATGATCACGCACACCATGCCGCTTGATGACATCAACAAAGGGTTCGACCTTATGCATGCCGGCAAGTCGATCCGTTCGGTTGTTCTGTACTGATTAAGGTATTGCTCGCGGCGGATTAGCTTTCGCCGTGGGCGCCATAACGTGCGAGGAACATGTCAACCGCACCATTCACAACCTTGTCGCGTTCTTCATGGTTGAAGGACGCTTGCACCCCGCACAAGAGCCGCGGGAAAACGAATGACTTGTTGAGTTCCAGAAATTGCTCTGCGGCAAAGGGGATGTCGTCGATCTCCAAATCGCCCCGATCGCAAGCAACTTGCAGATAGGTCGATAGCCTTTCGCGGGCCAAAGCAGGACCGGATTCATAGAATTGCCTGCCGATTGCAGGGAAGCGGCTGTTTTCCGAGACACAGATTTTAAAAATCGCAATGCCGAAATCGGAGGTCACGAAAGACAGGACTCTGTTTCCGACTTCTGTCAGGACAGCACGAGGTGGCGAAGCGAAGTCAACAACGTGCTCCGCAATTTCTGCCTGACGCAGACATTCGATCTCTGCGATCTTTGCAAACAGCAGCCGTTTGTCCGGAAAATAGCTATAGAGCGTGGCCTTTGAGACGCCAGCTTCCCGCGCAATATCATCAACGCTGGCGCCTTCGAAACCATCACGAAGAAAGACGGTTTTTGCGCCTTCTAGGACTTGATCGAATTTGCGACCGCGTTTGATCACGTCGGTGAGCGCTGTCATTGGGTTCTCCTGCGAGTGCTTCGTCAAAGATAAACCACTCGGTTTAGTTTTTGCAAGGCGAACCCAATTTGATTTGCCGGTCTGTGGCTATCCGGCGTCTTGCTCACAGGCACTTGCCGCCGTCAGATCAGAACAGCCACGAGTGCTGACGCTGTCATCTGCGGGGAAGGTAATTGTGCTGAAATTGAAGGGAATGCCATTTGCGAAAGCTGGCGCAGCCAGAGATGCAAAGAGGATTACGGCAGTTGTTTTTGCAAGCGAAGTCATAGTTCTCTCCTGAAACTAAACTGAACAGTTCAGATATCTAAACTATTCAGTTTAGTTTGCAAGTTGAATCTGCACCGCATCAATGAATAACTGGTTTCGATAGGCGATTGCTTGCGTTGATACCTGTGGCAAGATAGCCCTGAAAGGTAACGGAAAGACAAAAACAGGGTGGGTGCGCGATGAAAATGGTTTCTGAAAACAAGTGCTTTGGCGGCGTGCAGGGTGTTTATTCCGCGCCATCAGCGGCCTGTGGCGTTGACATGACGTTTGGCCTGTTTCTGCCTCAGGAAGCAGAGGACGGCCCTGTGCCGCTATTGTGGTTTTTGGCTGGCCTTACATGTACCCACGAAAATGCAATGACAAAAGCCGGAGCTCAGGTTTGGGCAGCCGAGCAAGGTATTGGACTGGTCTTCCCTGATACTTCTCCGCGCGGAGAGGGTGTCCCGAATGACGAGGCCTATGACCTTGGTCAGGGTGCCGGGTTCTATGTAAATGCAACGCGAGACCCGTGGGCGAAGAACTTCCAGATGTGGGACTATATTTCAGATGAGTTACCCAAGCTTCTTGCAGCAAATTTCGCAATTGATGCGGAGCGCCAGGCGTTAACCGGCCATTCGATGGGCGGCCATGGTGCGCTAACCTTGGCGATGAATTTCCCTGAGCGCTATCGTTCCGTTTCGGCGTTTGCGCCAATCGCCAACCCGACTGAGTCTGATTGGGGCATCAAACAGTTGAGCGCTTATATCGGTGAGAATAAATCCGATTGGAGTGCGCATGACGCTAGTTTGCTGATGCGTGAACGCGGGTTTGACGGCCCTGTACTGATCGATCAGGGAACAGAAGATCAGTTTTGGGATTTGCTCCGCCCAGAGGCTTTGGCGTCGGCGATGGTTGACCGCAGGCAAGATGGCCAGTTCCGTCTTCAAGAAGGGTATGACCACAGCTATTTCATGATCTCGAGCTTCATCGAAGATCACATAACAATGCACGCGGAAGCGCTCTATTCATGACGAAAATATACGTGGATGCGGACGCTTGTCCCGTTAAGGCCGAGATCGAAAAGGTTGCGACGCGGCACAAGATCCCCGTTCTTATGGTGTGCAACGGCGGTTTGCGGCCTTCGAATAATCCATTTGTAGAACTGGTGATTGTACCAGAAGGGCCGGATGTGGCCGATATGTGGATCGCAGACCGTGCCACACAGGGGGATGTCGTAATAACGAATGATATTCCGCTTGCCGATAAGTGCATCAAGGCGCAGGCGCGGGTGCTTCGTCATAATGGAGAAACACTCTCGGAAAAGAATATCGGCGCGCAATTGGCAACCCGTGATTTGATGCAGGACCTGCGCGCGGCTGACCCATTTCGTCAAGGCGGCGGAAAGCCATTTGCCAAATCGGATCGCTCCCGTTTTCTAAACGCGTTGGAGCGCGAACTTCAGGCGCTTAAGCGACAGAGCTAAAACAGAACAAAACTGGAAAGGATTGAAATGCCAGTTGAAGCGGTAATCTACGACATCGGTAATGTCCTCATCGAATGGCAGCCCGAGCGCCACTACGACAAGACAATCGGCGAAAAGCGGCGGCGTGAGATGTTTGAGGCGGTGGACCTACATGCCATGAATGACGAGATCGACCGTGGCGCGGCTTTTAAAGAGCGCATCTATGAGGAAGCGGAGAAACACCCGCAGTTCCGCGCCGAAATTCGCGACTGGTATGATAGCTGGATTGAAATGGCGAGCCCTGCGATCCCGCATTCGGTTAAGCTGCTGCGCACACTGCGTTCAAAGGATATACCGGTTTTTGCCCTCTCGAACTTTGGCGTTGATAGCTTTGCCTACGCAGAGACAAAGTATCCGTTCTTGGGCGAATTCGATCGCCGCTATATCTCTGGCCACATGAAACGGATCAAGCCAGAACCGGAAATCTATGAGATGGTTGAACAGGATTGTGGCATCGATCCAGCTGGCCTTTTGTTTGTTGACGACAGGCAGGACAATATCGACATGGCACGGGCAAGAGGCTGGCAGGCACACCTGTTTGAGGGGCCTCAGGGATGGGCAGATGAGCTTGTTCGTCAGGGCTTGTTGAATGCCGAAGAGGCTAGCGCCTAGTCTCGGCTCTGCCCTGTACGGGCAGATTTACGCCCAATAAATGTCCAGATCAAAAGATAGCTTTGTTGCGTGGGGGCGATACGCCAATTGTGTGGTGTATGGTAGTTTATGTGACGAGGAGCCCTTGAATGGTGTTTGCTGTTTTTCTGCTGATTGTGGTTCTCATCACTGTACCCATTGTTCTTGAACGGCAAAGACAGCCCATCACCCGCGCCATGCGCGCAGAGGCACCTGGGCGGTTTGCCACGCTGTCTAATGGCGTAACCCATTACCAATGGGCGGGAACGTCATCCGGCAGGCACGTCGTTTGTATTCACGGGCTCACTACGCCAGCATTCGTTTGGACAGCGCTCGTCAAAGCATTTGCGCTAATGGGCTTTCGTGTCCTGACGTACGATCTTTATGGTCGTGGGTTCTCTGCGCGGCCAGAGGGCGAGCAGAATGCAGAATTCTTCCGAACGCAGCTCCGTGAACTGATTGAGGACCAGAAGGTTGACGATGATGTGATCCTCGTTGGTTACTCAATGGGGGGTATGATCGCCACGGATTATGCCGCGAACTTCCCTGATAAAGTAGAGCGCATTATTTTGGTTGCGAGTGCGGGCCTTGGCCAGAGGATAAAGCCTCTGGTTCGGTTGATGATTCATATTCCCGTTGTCGGCGACGGGCTTATGTATGCGTTTGGCGGAGTGCTTTTTGGCAAATTCGAAGCCCCTCTCGCCGCTGCGCAAGAGGCCAAACCAGAACTGAAGCCTTGGAATCTCCCAAGAGCGCAGGGGCAGGGATACCTGCCCGCTGTTCTGTCGAGTTATCGGCATATGCTCCCGCAAGATCAGCTCGATCTACATCGCAAGATTGCAGAGCATAAAATTCCTGTCTTGGCCATTTGGGCAGAGGATGACAGCACAATCCCGCTTTCGGCGATGGGGCGGCTTGCCGAGGTCAATCGCGAGGCGAGGCAGGATGTTGTTGCTGATGCAGGACATGGGCTGCCCTATACGAATAGCAAAGACATTGTGCCGATTGTGCAGGAATACCTTCGCAACGTCGTTTAGGCAGTGACCACGCGGTTTTCCTTGATCGGGAGATGCACAATCGCAGAAAACGCACCGACCGCGATGCCGATCCACCAAACAGCGGTGTAATCACCGAAGATATCGTACATCCGCCCTCCGAGCCAAACGCCAAGGAAGCCGCCCAATTGGTGGCTGAAGAAGACGATTCCATAGAGTGTACCCATGTAGCGAAGCCCGAAAATATGGGCGACAAGGCCGGATGTCAGTGGGACTGTCGCGAGCCACAGGCTGCCCATTGCGATAGAGAAGATGATAACGGTGGTTGGTGTGATCGGCAGCAAGATAAACATCGACGCCACGATTGTGCGAGCGGCGTAAATTCCAGCGAGGAGGTATTTCTTGGTGAAGTGCTTACCCGCCCAACCTGCCAGCAGTGTGCCCGCAACATTGGCAAGCCCGATCAAGGAAATCGAAATTGCGCCAAGCGCAGAAGTCGTTGTTATACCAAGCGTATGTAACGTGCCGCCAACGGCGATAGGCCCACACATTTCAGTAATGAGCGCGGGGAAGTGGGCGGTGATAAACGCCAGTTGGTAGCCGCAGGAAAAGAAGCCAAGAAAGATAAGAGTAAACGACGGATCGCGAGCAGCTTTGACGAGGACTTCGCCAAGACTCTCTTCCAATTCCTGCCGAGTTGCGGGCTTTGGAGACCGCATAAAAGGAAGCAAGAGAAGCGTGGCCAGAATTGCAACGGCGAAAATTATGAATACCGATTGCCACGGCATTGAGCGTAAAAGGTACTCTGCAACGGGCGCTCCAAGAACCTGCCCGGCGGAGCCAGCTGCGGTTGCGATAGCCAGAGACATGGAGCGGTTCTCGTCGCTGGATGCGCGGCCAACGACCGCAAGGATGATGCCAAATCCAGTTCCGGCAACTCCAAATCCGATCAAGATTTCAAGGGTTTGATGCGCCAATGGTGTAACGGCATAGGCGCTCCCAACAAGTCCTGCCGCATAAATCAGCGCGCCAGCGACAATTGCGCGTCGGTCGCCGAACTTCTCGGCCAAGGCGCCAAATATCGGCTGCCCGATCCCCCAAGCCAGATTCTGAATTGCGATCGCAAGAGAAAACTCCGCCCGCGCCCAGCCAAATTCTTCGGCAATCGGAATTTGAAACACGCCAAAACTGGCACGTACTGCAAAGCTTACGAGGATAAGGATACAGCCGGTTATAAGCACCGGAGTGATCAGTGGCGCGCGTGTGTCTTGCATAGAAGTCTCCTAATGCCGTTAAACGACTTCGCAAGCACACCCGTCAGTTCATTTATTGTGCCAATACAGTTCAGCTTTTCTTATGGTTCAAGGAGATTTATGGGAAGGCATGGAGCAAACAATTCAATCCATATACGCCGCCCGCGTTGAAAGCGGAGAAATCCACAGCGATCCCAACCAGCTGGCAATTCTGCCCGATTTGGAGCGGCTTCGAAGCGATGTCTTGGAGAATTCGAAAGGCAAAGGGCTTTTCTCGGGGTTGTTTGGCAAGCGCGCTGAAACGCCGCGTGGCCTGTATCTTTGGGGCGGTGTCGGGCGTGGCAAGTCGATGTTGATGGATTTGTTCGTCTCATCGCTTCCTGAGGATCGAATTCGGCGCGTTCATTTTCACGCCTTCATGCAGGAAATACAAAACGCCCTTCATATCGCCCGAAAAGAGGGTGCTGAGGATGCGTTGCTGCCTGTGGCCAAAGACGTTGCTGAAGGTTTGCAAGTCTTGGCGCTTGATGAAATGCAGATCACGGATATTGCGGATGCGATGATTGTCGGGCGCCTTTTCGCGCTACTGGATGAAGCTGGTGTGGCCATCATTACTACGTCAAACCGCCCGCCGGATGACCTCTATAAGAACGGCTTGAACAGAGACCTGTTTCTCCCGTTTATCGCGCACATCAAAGAGCGGCTCGACGTGATTGAATTGGCCAGCGCGACTGATTACCGACAGGACCGTCTTGCCGGCGAGCAGGTCTATTTCACACCTTTGGACGCCGCGGCGCGCGAAGAGATTGATCGGATCTGGGAGCGCTTGACAGGCGGTGAATCTGAGCATCTCACGCTAACCGTAAAATCACGCTCGGTCGAGATTTCGAAATTCCACAATGGCGTTGCCCGTATGGGGTTCTATGACCTTTGCGGAAAGTTTCTTGGCCCCGCGGACTATCTTGCAATTGCCGAGGCCGTTCGGGTGCTGATCCTTGAAAACATTCCCACGCTTGGACGATCGAATTTCAACGAGGCAAAGCGGTTTGTGACCCTGATTGATACGCTCTACGAGGCCAAAACGCGGCTGATTTGCTCTGCTGCGGCGCAACCCGAAATGCTATATGTCGAAGGTGAGGGAACCTTCGAGTTCGAGCGCACAGCAAGCCGTTTGCGAGAGATGCAGGACGCGAACTGGGGTAAGGACGCCTAGCCGTTTTCTCGCAGAATTGCACCTGCAAGATAAAGCGAACCACAGATTAGAATACGAGCGTTTGGCTCATCTTGGAGGATGCTTTGAATAGCGTCTTTCGGATTGGATGCGATCAAAGCAGACATCCCGACGTCTTTAGCAAAACCGGCTGTTTCCTCGGCGGTTAGTGTTGCTGCTTCGCCTGGGATAGATACGGCAAACAGACGCTCAACATGACCGGAAAGTGGGCGCAGATACCCGCCAATGTCTTTTGTGTTGAGCATTCCACAAATCAAATAGGTTGGGCGGTTTGGCAAAGCGGCAAGCGTCTTGGCGATGGCATGTCCTGCCGCTGGATTGTGACCGCCATCTAGCCACAGCTCACTTCCCTGAGCGGCCTCTACCAATGGTCCAGTTTTCAGACGTTGCATTCGCGCGGGCCAAGTTGCCTTTGTAACTGCTGCTTCGCAAGCGGCTTCATCAAACCCGAGCGTGCGCAAACTTGCGATAGCGATCCCGGCGTTTTCAATCTGGTGGTGCCCCGGAAGGGTTGGCAAAGGCAAATCCAACAAGCCGGTCTCGTCTTGATAGATAAGTCGCCCGCGCTCCTCAGATACATGCCAATGCTGACCGAAAACGCTTAAGGGAACGCCAAGACGATGTGCTTTGTGTTCAATAACTTCGAGCGCTTCATCTTGTTGACGGCCAACCACACAAGGAACGCCGCGCTTAAGAATTCCTGCTTTTTCGCCAGCAATTTCCAGCAAAGTTTCGCCAAGGAATTGCGTGTGGTCGATAGAGACAGGTGTGATGACTGTAAGCGCGGGATTGCCGACAACATTGGTCGCGTCTAAACGCCCGCCAAGCCCGACTTCCAAAAGTGTATAGTCTGCATCCGTACGCGCAAACGCGAGAAGAGCGGCAGCTGTTGTGATCTCAAAATACGTGATGTCGGCGTCGCCATTGGCAACGTAACACTCGTCAAGGGTTTCAGTAAGTGCGGGTTCGGAAATGAGTTCCCCAGCAAGCCGTATGCGTTCATGGAAACGCGCGAGATGTGGCGAGGTATAAGCGTGGGCAGTTTTGCCCGCGCCTTCCAATCCAGCGCGGATCATTGCTTGAGTGCTGCCTTTTCCGTTGGTGCCGGCAATGTGAATGACCGAAGGAAGGCGACGCTCGGGATGGTCGAGCCGTTCCAACAGCCTCCACATCCGATCAAGCGTCAGATCGATCACCTTCGGGTGCAACGACATCATTCGTTCAAGAATGACGTCCGAAGATTTTTGGTTCACTTTTCTTCTGCCTTCGGCGCTTCGGACTTAGCTTTAGAAGGTTTCGGCAAATCGCCCGCTACCGCAGGAGGAAGCCCCGTGAGCGCGCGCGTAATCGACGTTAGTTCTGCTTTGAGGTTTTTGCGGTGTGTCACGCGGTCGAGCATACCGTGGTCGAGGAGATACTCAGACCGTTGGAAGCCTTCGGGGAGTTTCTCGCGGATGGTTTGTTCGATCACACGCGTACCAGCAAAGCCGATAAGGGCATTTGGCTCACCGATGTGGATATCTCCAAGCATCGCATAGGATGCTGTAACGCCGCCGGTTGTCGGGTGCGTCAAAACAACGATGAACGGCAGTCCTTCTTCCTTAAGCATCTCAACCGCAACAGTGGTGCGCGGCATTTGCATCAGGGATAGGATACCTTCCTGCATTCGGGCCCCGCCAGCAGCGGAGAACAGGATAAGGGGGCGTTTGAGTTTCACGGCGGTTTCTGCCGCGGCAATGATCGCGTTGCCGACGTACATGCCCATAGAGCCGCCCATAAATGAGAAGTCCTGACAGGCCGCAACGATCGGTGTGCGGTTCATCTCGCCCTGTGCCACCAGCATCGCGTCTTTCTCGCCGGTTTTCTTCTGCGCGGCTTTGAGGCGCTCAGGATACTTTTTCTGATCCTTGAAGTGCAGGGGATCATGAATCACGTCGGGGACGCTGACTTCGGTGAAGATGCCACCGTCGAATAGATCGGCAAACCGGTCGCGCGGCGTGATGTGCATGTGATGATCACATGACGAGCAAACATTCAGATTATCGGCCAACTCGCGGTGGAACAGCATGGTGCCGCATTCGGGGCACTTCTTCCACAAGTTTTCCGGAACTTCGCGTCGGGAAAACAATGAGTTAATTGTGGGGCGAACGTAGTTCGAAATCCAGTTCATCCTGAGCTTGTCCTGCAAGTTGGGGCGCGATGCATTGCGTTTGCCTTCAAATAATCAATGGTAGCATGAATTGCAATCAACGTCGAAGCCCAACGCGGATTGCAAGCCAGCTGACTCCCAAAAATCCAAGCTCGACGGCAAGCTGCATACCCGTCATTTCAATTTCGGTCGGCTCGGCAAGAATGGTGAAGAGCGAGAGCCCGCCTGTTTCATTTGGCAAGGAAACAAGAAGAATGCCTTTGACGTTGTTAATAAAATGAAACGCCATTGCCGCGCCGAGATTGCCGGTTCGGGCCGTTAGATCGGTTGCCACCAGCGCAAATACACCAGCCCAAAGCGCAACCATCCAAGCGCTCTCTCCGTAAATACTTGGGCTGTAGTGACCAACGGCAAAGACGATTGCGGGTAACCCCATCCAGACCATCGGTGATGAAAGCCGTGCCGCAAGCTGTTGTGTCAGATACCCACGAAACAGGATTTCCTCAGCACTTGTCTGTACGAGCACGGCGCAAAGCGAGACAGGCAGTAGCAGAAGCCAAAGCGAAAACGGCACATTTGGTACAAAACGTGCGGTTGCATCCTCCACAGGTGGGCCGGAGGGAATAACGGCCAGCGCGATTGTCAGCCAAAGTAGCGCTTTCGTTGCGATCCAGAAATCACGACGCAATTGGGTGAGATCACCCAGCAGCGTTAACGGCGCGCGACCATGAATAAAACGTGTGGCGATCACCACGCCAATTGCAATGAAGCCGAAAGCATAGAGAATGGTCAGCGTCTGAGCGGTGCTGTAGCACTCAAAGGTTTCATCGCCACGTTCGCAAATCACCGGCCCCTCGATGGATGGTGCAATCAGCGATGACAGAAAAATCGCCAGACCATAAGCCGCGACGAATCCAACGACCGTTCGCCATAGCTCGCTTGTTGGTTTTGCGGGCGCAATAAATCCGTTTAGGGGGGCGTATGACATCAACACTCAAATCTATTTTTGCCGATACGCTATCTGCCGCATCTGAAATGTGCAATCGCGGCTTGTTAAAAAGGCGGTGAACGAATATTCCCATTGGCGACCAAGAAAAGGAAGCTAGACATGACCGCCAGCAAGTTTGACAAAACAAAATTACCAAGCCGCCATGTGACGGAAGGGCCATCCCGCGCGCCACACCGGTCCTATTTCTATGCGATGGGTCTGGACGAGACAGAGATTCACCAGCCGTGGGTTGGCGTGGCGACATGCTGGAACGAAGCCGCACCTTGTAACATCGCGCTCAACCGTCAGGCGCAGTCGGTCAAGCTTGGGGTAAAAGCTGGCGGTGGTACGCCGCGCGAGTTCACAACGATCACCGTGACAGACGGTATTGCCATGGGCCACGAAGGTATGCGCAGCAGCCTCGCCAGCCGCGAAGCAATTGCTGATACGGTTGAGCTGACGATGCGCGGCCACTGCTATGACGCGGTTGTTGGCCTCGCGGGTTGCGATAAATCCCTGCCCGGTATGATGATGGCGATGGTGCGCCTGAATGTGCCGTCTGTTTTCCTTTATGGCGGTTCGATCCTTCCGGGTCGGCTTGATGGCAATGACGTCACTGTTCAGGACGTGTTCGAGGCCGTGGGCAAACAGCAGGCTGGCGTTATGTCCAACGTTGACCTTGAGACGCTCGAAAAAGTGGCATGCCCATCCGCGGGCGCTTGCGGTGGCCAGTTTACAGCGAACACCATGGCCTGTGTGTCCGAGGCGATCGGCCTTGCGCTGATGAACTCCTCTGGTGCGCCAGCGCCCTATGAGAGCCGTGACCAGCATGCTTCTGCTTCTGGCGAAGCTGTGATGAACCTCATCGCAAAAAACATCCGCGCCCGTGATGTTGTGACTCGCAAGAGCCTTGAAAACGCGGCGCGCGTTGTGGCTTGTACTGGTGGCTCGACAAACGCCGGCCTTCACTTGCCTGCAATTGCCCATGAAGCCGGTATCGAATTTAGCCTTCAGGATGTCTGCGACATTTTCCGCGACACGCCGTATTTCGTCGATCTGAAGCCCGGCGGGAACTACGTTGCCAAAGACCTATATGAAGTAGGCGGCGTCCCTGTTGTAATGAAAGAACTGCGCAAAGCAGGCCTTATCCATGAAGACTGCATGACTGCATCGGGCAAGACACTTGGCGAAGAGCTTGACCAGATCGAAGGCGAAGCCGACGGCAAGGTGATCTATCCTGTCGAGAAGCCGCTTTCGAAAACTGGTGGCGTTGTTGGCCTTATGGGCAACCTCGCGCCAGAAGGTGCGATTGTTAAAGTTGCGGGCATGGCTGAAGATCAGCAAGTCTTCACTGGGCCTGCGCATGTGTTTGAGTGCGAAGAGGATGCCTTTGCTGCTGTAAAAGCGCGCGACTACAAAGAAGGCGAAGTGATCGTTATCCGCAACGAAGGCCCCGCTGGCGGTCCTGGCATGCGCGAAATGCTCGCCACTACCGCTGCGCTCTCCGGTCAGGGGATGGGCAAGAAGGTTGCGCTTATCACGGACGGCCGCTTCTCTGGCGCGACACGTGGTTTCTGCGTCGGTCACGTTGGCCCAGAAGCCGCACATGGCGGACCGATTGCACTCGTTAAAGACGGTGACATGATCACGCTCAACGCGATCACAGGCGAAATTTCGGTTGATGTTTCGGACGAAGAGATGGCCAAGCGTAAATCCGAATGGGTTGGCCCGAAACCAACGATCTATGCATCGGGTGCACTCTGGAAATACGCGCAACTCGTTGGCTCGACCCGTCTTGGCGCCGTGACCCATCCGGGCGGCAATGCTGAAAAGCACCAATACTTCGATCTCTAAGACATAAGACTGCCGGAAGGTGGCGTAGGTGCCGCGTTCCGGATTTCTTAACTGTTCCTTTTGCGCCACCTGCTTTACTTAGAACAAAGCAGGTGGCGCAAATCGTTCTAGATCAGAGGTCGTTCAGAAACCAATGCAGAACAGGCTCAGAGACTTTTTCGCGGAGTTGTTCTTTCGCAGGGAGCTGTCCTATTGGACTCGCTGGGCGCGCAACGCTGAAACGATGCGATTGTCAAAGCTCCGCAAACTCAAGAAGCGCGGCAGCCAACTGCGGGCGCGTATCGACAAACTGAACCACACCGCAGAACAGCGGCTTCGGATGCCGCGCATTGGCTCTGATGCAATCCATTCACGTTTGTATTCTGATTGGGCGTGGCGGCCTGCTCTGTGGAAATTACCGCTTGTACCTGCGGGGAAGGCGCCGCTTCACAACAAGGATTCGATAGGCAGCGAAGCCACCATTTTTCACGACAGCAGTAGATCAGAGATTGCAGTACGGCAGGTTCGTAATCGGCAAAGTACGGACCTCGCCCCTTTTGGAATTCAGCTCGATGTGTTCGCCTTTGAGGGCAGCTTCTTGAGCCTTGTTGTAGATCTCCCTGTGGAGGCGGTTGGAGGGCTGAAGCAGAGCCATCTTATCTGCTTGGACACGATCGTTGAGCTTGAACGCCCTATCGTAATTACTGCGCGGCTTAATGTGATGCATGGCCCGAATACCGAGCAAATCGTCCGCGAACTGCCCCTTTACGACTCTGAGGTCATGGTTGAGTTTGATCTTTCTTATACCGATCTAAACGAAAAACGTGTGGAGCGGATGTGGGTCGATCTGATCTTCGAGGAACCAGAGTTCAATCGCATCGAATTGCGAGACCTGACCTTTAGCCGCCGGCCACGCACGCAGATTTAGGAGCCGATGTGAGTAAGCTGACATTAGAGAAAACACGGATTATCGAAGGTGTCTGGGAAGGGCGTTTGACCCGCGATGATGGCTACGACGGCATTCCATTGGTGTCTGTGAAGCATCTTGATCAAGAGATCGAAGGTGTGATGCAAGAAGATGTTCCGGATGATGCAAACTCCTGGACAGTTAAGGTTCCGATCCCGGCGGAATTGCTAGCGGAGGGCGTGCACACCTTTGTTATTTTGGATGCAAAGAGCGGTGAAACGCTGAACAGCTTTAGTGTCATCACTGGCGAAGCTCTGGCAGAGGATATTCGAGCAGAGGTCGATCTTCTGCGCGATGAGCTTGATATGCTGAAACGTGCCTTCCGTCGGCATTGCGCGGAAACTGCGAATTAAGCACCACGATCATTTGGTTTTCCACCAAAACTGACGCGGCGTTTCTGATGACAGTCGCGAACGTAAGCGTAAACTCGCGGCTTCAGGAGGACCAGCCATGAGCCAATATCCAAATCTTTTGTCCCCACTCGATCTGGGATTCACCACATTGAAAAACCGTGTACTCATGGGATCAATGCATACCGGACTTGAGGAAACAAATGACTGGAACCGCGTGGCTAGGTTCTATGGTGATCGGGCCAAAGGCGGAGTTGCGCTGATCGTTACTGGCGGCATGGCACCGAACAAAGAAGGTGGTGTATTCCCCGGCGCTGCGGGCTTGTTCACACCGCAGGACATTGAAAATCATCGTGTTGTTACGGATCGCGTCCATACCGAAGGCGGCAAGATCGCGATGCAAATCCTGCATGCAGGCCGATATGCCTATTCGCCTGACTGCGTGGCGCCGAGTGCAGTGAAGTCTCCTATTTCACCTTTCCCACCCAAGGAACTTGATGCAGAGGGCATTGAGAAACAGATTTCCGATATCGTTACGGCCGCCGCCCGCGCAAAAGAGGCGGGGTATGATGGCGTCGAAATCATGGGCTCAGAGGGATACTTCCTGAACCAGTTCCTTGTTACGCATACCAACAAGCGGACGGACGAATGGGGCGGCTCTTACGAGAACCGTATGCGTCTTCCTGTGGAGGTTGTGCGGCGCGTGCGCGAGGCTGTTGGGGCGGATTTTATCCTGATCTATCGCTTGTCGATGATAGACCTCATTCCAAACGGCAGTACGTTTGATGAAGTGGTGATGCTTGCCAAAGCAGTCGAAGACGCAGGCGCAACAATTATCAATACCGGAATCGGGTGGCACGAGGCGCGTATTCCGACGATCGCAACCTCTGTCCCACGCGCGGCCTTTAGCTGGGTGACCAAAAAGCTGATGGGGCAGGTTTCCATTCCGGTTATCACGTCAAATCGCATCAACACGCCGGATGTTGCGGAAGGAATATTGGAAGCGGGCGAGGCAAATATGGTTTCGATGGCGCGCCCGTTCTTGGCGGACGCGGATTTTGTAAATAAGGCGCGTGACGGCGCGGCCGACGAAATCGCGCCGTGTATTGCCTGCAATCAGGCCTGTCTTGACCATACCTTTTCGGGCAAGCTTACGAGCTGCCTTGTGAATCCTCGTGCCTGTCACGAAACCGAACTTGAAATCTCACCAGCAGCCGTCAGGAAATCTGTCGCGGTTGTTGGCGCGGGTCCGGCGGGCTTGGCATCGGCTCTTGCTCTGTTTGAGCGCGGTCATGATGTGTGTCTGTTTGAAAAATCTGAAGAGCTTGGCGGTCAACTCAATATCGCGAAACAGGTTCCTGGCAAGGAAGAGTTTTTCGGCTTGGTGGATTGGTACAAAACCATGATCGCAAAGTCTGAGATCACCGTAAAGCTCGGCGAAGCGGCATCCGCAACCGAGCTCGCTACATTTGATGAGGTCGTCATCGCAACAGGTGTCACGCCACGCGATCCACAAATTCCGGGGCAAGATCTCCCGCATGTATTGTCTTACATTGATGTCCTGAAGAATGGTGCAGAGGTTGGCAAGAACGTTGCAATTATTGGGGCAGGAGGCATTGGGTTCGATGTCGCGGAGTATCTTGTTCATGACAACACAGATCACGAACTCGATCTTGAGCAGTGGAAACGTGAATGGGGTGTTGGAGATCCTGAGCTAACCCGTGGTGGCCTTGCCAAAGAGGGCCCACAACCGGATGCTCCCGCGCGGAATGTTGTTCTGTTGCAGCGCAAAGCCGAAAAGCTGGGCAAACGTCTTGGTAAGACCACAGGCTGGATCCATCGCGCAGCGTTGCAGATGAAAGACGTTAAGATGATCGGCGGCGTTAACTATGAATCAATCTCGCCGGAGGGTATTCAAATTAGCTTTGGAGAGGCGCGTGAACGCCCACAGCTTATTCCTTGCGATACCGTTGTGATGTGCGCTGGGCAGGTCTCTGAACGGAGCCTCGCCGACGAGTTGGAAGCGCTCGGCAAAGTGCCTCATGTGATTGGTGGCGCGGATGTCGCCGCAGAGCTTGACGCAAAGCGCGCGATTGACCAAGGCGTAAGGCTGGCGGCTACCCTATAGGCTGTTTTATTATTTGAAATTAATGATTTATTAGCGGAGCCGCGGTGGATGCGCGCCTCCGCATTTGTGGCCGTTGTTTTGGAAACGGTTCCACAAAAACCGCCATATTGTCAGTCTATCAGCACAATTCCGCCCAAATTGACGGCCATATATTTCTGGCACGACGTTGATGTAAGGGTAACAAATGGACCGTTTAACAGAGATGGAAGCCTTTGCCACAGTTGTGGATCAGGGCGGCTTCACGGACGCGGCTAAGAAAATGGGGATTTCTAAGTCTGCTGTTTCCAAACATGTTTCATCGCTCGAAGCGCGCCTCGGCGCCCGTCTGTTGAACCGGACTACCCGTCGTGTCAGCCCGACTGAGATTGGCCTTGCGTACTATGATCGTGCTCGTCGTGTTTTGAACGACGCTGGCGAAGCGGATGCGCTCGTCACATCCATGCAATCGGCCCCATCGGGATTGCTGCGCATTTCAGTCGCAACGGACTTCGGCGTTAACCATCTTTCGCCCGTTCTTGGCGAGTTTTTGTCCGATTTTCCAGAAATTACCGTCAACATGGTTCTGAACAATCGCTATGTCGAATTGATTAGCGAAGGTTTTGATATGGCGATCCGAATTGGTGAGCTGGAAGACAGCACACTTCGCGCTCGCAAACTTACAGAAACAACCAAACGTATGGTGGCTTCGCCGAAGTATTTCGAAGAGTTTGGTCGCCCCGCAAAGATTGACGACCTGAACGATCACAAACTTCTTCACTACACGAACCAGTCGAACGGCGCAGTTTGGAAAATCACTGCGCCATCCGGCGAAAAACGACAGGTTCGCACATCTGGCTGGCTTTCTGTGAATGACGGGCAATCATTGTTGAATGCTGCTGTTTCCGGCCTTGGTATCGCGTATTTGCCAAGCTATCTCTATGCGAATGCGCTGAATGACGGCTTGATCGAAGAGGCGATGCCTGATCTTCCTGTTGAAAAACAAGGGATCTACGCCGTCTATCCGCCAGGCCGCTTTACCCAGCCCAAGGTGCGCGCATTTATTGATTTTCTTGTGAACTCGTTCGCAGAAAAAGGCCCAGACGCCTGGTAATCCCCATCGCAACTTAATTAGAGATGCTGATCCAAGTGATTGGCCGCTTAGCCGTTTGTAGAGGTCATGATAACCTCTACCCGACGGTTTTGCGCGCGTCCCTCATTGGTCAAATTGCTCGCGCGCGGTGCGAGAAATCCCATGCCCTCTGCAGACAATTGCGCCTCTGGCACGTCATATTTGTTGACCAGCAGCGTAGCAACAGAACGCGCCCGTTTCTTTGAAAGCGCGATATTGTCGGTTAGCGAACCTTCGGAATCTGTATGCCCCACAAGCGCAACGTTCCGCTCTGGATTTGCCTTGAGGTAGTCAGCGAGGGCCGCAAGAGTTGCGAAATCACCCTCCGCAAGTGCAGATGAACCCGTTGCGAAAACAAGATCGTCCAATACAAAATGCCCTTTGTTCTCAAGGCTTTCGGAAAGGCTTCCTTTGGCAATGGTTTCAGTCGGTCTTGCGCCTTTTGTGGCTGTTGTAAGTGGTAAGCCAAGTGAAGGATCGCCTCCGGCCTGAACGATTTGAACGTATCCAGCGCTTGCCGATTTGCTCACGACAAGACTTGCATATTGAGGCCCGTCTTCTGTTTCTTTTTGGGCAGCAAAATAGCGGAAATCGCCAAGATCGACATGCATTATGGGTTCGGGGAAAATATCAACCGAGAACCGGAAATCAAATCCACCGCATGCTGCGGTTTCGCATTCATAAAGGCGCGTATACCCGTTTTCGACAAGTTGATCGCGCATCATATCGAGAAGTCCCAGCGTCGTGACGCGCGAAGAGCTTATCTTCCAAGCTTGTTTCTCGACGCGCCCTTCCGCAGAAACAGAAGCAACATCTTCACCAGTCCAGCCGCCAGTTGGAAGGCGATAGCTGCTAGAATTTTCAAGCGCTTCAGCAACCAGTTGAGCACCATTCGGCAGCTTCAGGTCCATGGCCGTCGACGCCATAGGCAGGCAGGCAAGCACACCTGCAACGATATGCTTGGCGCTTTTCATCTGTTCTGGCCGTGATACTCGGGGTTTGGTTGCATCTGCGTGCCGGAGGCGACGCAATTTGTCATGTTGAAAAACGCGGCGACATTCACAATGTCCCAGATATCGGCATCAGAGAATCCAGCGCCACGAAGTAACTCGCGGTCTGCCTCTTCTATGTCCGAACTGGATTTCGTCAATTTCACGGAAAAATCGAGCATGTGCCTTTGTTTATCTGTGAGTGGTGCCACTTTATAGTTCATGACAAGTATTTCACCAAGAGTGGGATCACCCGACAGTGCGCGGACTGCTTGACCATGCGCAACAAGGCAATAAAAGCAACGGTTCTGGGCAGACACAACAACGGCGATCATCTCACGCTCAAGCTTGCTCAGATTGCTATCAGCCAGCATGAGTTCGTTGTAAAGGCCGGTAAATGCGTTGAGCTTCTCGATGCTAAAGGCATGGGCCTTTAATACGTTCGGTACAAAGCCAAGTTTCTCTGTGCAGATTTCAAAATACCTTTGGGTCTCCGCTGGAAGCGGATCCACCGGAGGTAGGTTCAACGCAGTTGGAGATTCTAGGGCTGTGCTCAATCGATCCTGCTGTTTTTTTGTTTAATCCTATAGTGATAGTGTCCCACAGGTTTCATATTCAGGAAAGTGTATAGTTTATTTGCAGCAGTATTTGCGTGCGTAACAACAACAGAAAGTTGTTCTGCCCCATGATCTTGCGACCAGTTGGCAGCAGCATACATCATATTGACGGCAACTCCTTGCCGACGAGCGCGTGAAGACACCTCAAGTGCGTGTAACATAGCGATTTTTCCGTGCAATCCGACAAAAGCAGCCCCCGCAGCCCTGCCTTTTGCACGCCCAAGGAGCGTTGTTTTGGCAGTTTGTGCGCGGTGCATAACGTTGAGCCGTCCTTCGGTAATGCCACCTTCTGCCCAAATCTCCTCCATGATGGCGAGTGGTGGAAATACCTCGAAGCATGCGAGCGGCTCAAGCTCACGGATAAGCGTCGAAACAGGCGCCGAAAGAATGTGTACCGGATCGACAATATCGTAGTCTCGTTCGTTCAGCTTGGCGTCGAGTTCGTTATCCTCCTCGCGGATCATGAAGAGCGGCGTTTGGTTCAGGGCAAGCATTCCTGTCTCGGCTTCTTGGATATCCGCAGCGGAAAGCGATGTGTTCAGAGTTGCGCAACATACGCGCTTGCTATCGCTGCCGCCTCCGTCACGAAGCAGAAAGCCGCCGCGCTCGATAATGTTTAGCGGCGGCCATGTGGCGTCAATCGTGTCGAAATACGCCTTGCTCATGAATCTGCAAACAGCCGTTCAAGTTCAGCGAAACCCTCTGAGAGCATATCGGAATTTTCCCCGCGCAGAACGATATTGGCGCCGTAGAGCCCGTTCTCCTGAAACGGGTAAGAGCCAATTGAAAGCTTCGGAAACCGAGCGGCGAGTTTGCCCAAGGGGCCGGCGATATCGCCCTCGCCCCGCTCAATACGCAAGGATTTACTATGCAGCGGCGCGCCAGCCGAAAGTTGCGGCAATACCGCCTCGACCATTGCTTGAAAGACGCTCGGCACCCCAGCCATCACATGGGTATTCTGAACGGTAAATCCAGGCGCAACAGAGACCGGATTGTCGATCAAAGTAGCGTGTTCCGGTATGCGCGCCATGCGTTGCCGCGCAGCGTTAAACTCCTTGTTGGTGCGCTCGTAATGCGCCGCAAGTAGTGCGTAGGCATCTTCGCGAATGTCGATGCTTTGGCCGAATGCTTCGGCTATACAGTCAGCAGTAATATCATCATGGGTCGGGCCGATGCCGCCTGATGTAAACAGGTGATCATAGCTTTGGGAGAGGGATTTGACGGCGGATACAATGCTGCCTCTGTCATCGCTCACAATCCGAACTTCACGCAGATCGATGCCATGTTTGGTAAGCGCACCAGCTAGAAAGTGCATATTGGCGTCTCGTGTGCGTCCAGACAGGATTTCGTCGCCAATTACCAGCATCGCAGCGGTCGGGTTTGCCATCTTCTGCTCCTTGATCGAGATACGTGCATTGTATAGGTCTGCGCTATGAAATTTGACAGCCCCCTTGTACCTGCAACGCTCATCCGACGATATAAACGATTTCTCGCAGATATCCGACTTGAAGATGGCCAAGAGGTTGTTGCGCATTGCCCAAATCCAGGCTCGATGATGGGGCTTGCCCAAGAGGGCGCGCGCATCTGGGTCGAACCAAATGAAGATCCGAAAAAGAAGCTTAAATTCGGTTGGCGTTTGGTAGAGCACGCGCCCAATCATTTTACAGGAATCGATACCGGTCGCGCCAATCGCATTGTTGCCGAAGCCCTCAACGACAAGAAAATTGAGGCGCTGTCACATTATGAAACGGTTAAACCTGAAGTTAAGTACGGCGAGGGATCGCGCGTTGATTTCCTACTCTCAACACAAGAGCAACGTTGTTATTTAGAGGTCAAGTCGGCCACCCTGTGCCGTAAGCCAGGTTTCGTTGAATTTCCCGATAGTGTGACCGCGCGCGGGGCGAAGCACCTTGCCGAATTAAGCAGTATGGTCGAGAACGGAGATCGGGCGGTCATGCTATTTCTTGTTCAAGACACCTTGGCGAAAAGCGTAAATGTCGCGCGTGATATTGATCCGACCTATGCAAACGCCTTCGAACACGCTCGTGCGCGTGGCGTTGAAATGATGGCCTATCGTGCCAATATCACACCAGATTGTATTACGCTTGGGCACGAGTTGCCCGTAGGATAAAGAATTGCGGGTCATACCTCTGGCCCTTTTTGCGCGCCTCGCTTATTTAGAGGCAGAATTATGAACGGAGAACCGGTTTGGACGAGACACGCGGTCGCCTGACAAAAGATGGAATTCGGATTTACGAGGACGCAGATTTTGCGGGCATGCATAAGGCTGGCCGATTGGCTGCGGAAATCCTCGATGAGATCGCCGAACATGTTGTTCCGGGCGTTACAACAGGTGCGCTTGATGAGCTGATCACTGATCGCATTGATCAGGCAGGAGCGAAATCCGCTACGATTGGGTACAAGGGCTATAAACACGCAAGTTGTATCTCGGTGAACCACGTTGTGTGCCACGGCATCCCTGGCGAGAAGGTCATCAAAGATGGCGATATTCTCAACATTGACGTCACGGTTATCGTTGATGGCTGGTTCGGCGATACAAGCCGGATGTATGTCGCGGGCAAAAGGTCCAAGAAAGCCGAGCGCCTAATTCAGGTCACGCATGATGCGTTGATGGCTGGAATCGACGCTGTGAAGCCGGGCAATACATTTGGCGATATCGGTGCAGCAATTCAGCGGTATGCCGAAGGGCATCGAATGTCGGTTGTCCGCGACTTTTGTGGGCATGGCCTCGGGCGCGTTTTCCACGCGCCGCCCAACGTTTTGCACTACGGCAAGCCAGGAACGGGCGCGGTTCTCGAGGAAGGCATGTTCTTTACGATCGAGCCGATGATCAATCTCGGAAGGCCGGAAACCAAAGTGCTTGCGGATGACTGGACCGCCGTAACACGCGATAAATCACTGTCTGCCCAGTTTGAACACTCGGTTGGCGTAACTGCTGACGGCGTGGAGATTTTCACGCTTTCGCCAAGTGGTCGTTTCCATCCAACTTGGGCTGAGTAGTCAGTACCGTAGCACTTAATTTTTGACCATTTGTTCCAGTTGCGAATGATTTGCAATTGGTGGTCTTGGTGTTAAACACGGGTTGATATTACATCCAAGTTAGAAAAGGACGCCGCGCGATGATCAGAATATTGAAGTCGGCCACCTTCGCCTTTGCGGTTTCTGCTCTGTCGCTTTCAAGCGCTGCAGCGCAGGAAGTTACCCTGCGTTTTCAGCACTTTGTGTCACCAAAGTCAGCAAACCCAACCTATTTCATGCAGCCATGGGCTGACAAAATCGAGCGCGATTCCGGCGGTCGGATCAAAGTCGAACTCTACCCGTTCATGCAACTCGGTGGCAAAGCACCGAGTCAGTACGATCTGATTAAAGACGGCGTGGTTGATGGTGGTTGGGTTATCCCTGGTTATCAGCCAGGGCGTTTTCCAGAAGCGGAAGCCATGGAGATGCCGTTCATGGTCCCAAAAAACGGTGAAGAGGCGAGTAAAGCCGCTTGGATTTTCACTCAAAAGCACCTGATGGATGATTTTGCGGATGTCCATTTGATTACCGCGCATATGCACGGTCCGGGGATTGTGCATAAAAAAGGCGCGCCAATTTCAACGATCGAAGATTTTTCGGGTGTTAAGCTTCGTGGCCCATCACGCGCAGCTACTCTTTTGTTGAAAAAACTTGGCGCCGAGCCGATTGGCATGGCGGTTCCCGCTTTTCCGGAAGCCTTGTCCAAAGGTGTGGTCGATGGCGGCGTAATCACTTGGGAAATGTCGCCTTCTCTTAAGCTTGATGAGCTCACAGACAGCCACACGGATGTTTATGGTTCCAAGTCGCTTTATAATCTCTATTTCATCTGGGCGATGAACAAAGATGTTTACGCTGGGCTTCCTGATGACTTGAAAGCCGTTATTGATGCGAACTCCGGTTTCGCTGCCGCTGCTCTTGCAGGCCGCGCGCACGACACGGGTGATCTTGAAGGGCGCGAATTGATGGCAGAAGCTGGCAACGACATCGCGCAATTAAGTGAAGACGAAACCAACAAGATTAAGGCGCTGGGCGACGAAGTGATCAATGAGTGGATCGAAGAAGTCACAGGCAAGGGACTGGATGGCGCGGCACTGATTTCAGATGCGCGGGCCGCGGTTCAAGTGACCGAGGGAACAGCTGCACCCATTAAGTAGCGCATGTACATCGGGCCGATCTTTCTCGGCCCGATTACGCAGCTAGGCTCCGTAGCGAAGGAACGTGATGTGCGTTCCTCCGTATTTCCGCGTGTCGATCCGCTGAAACCCGTTTGGCGCAAGCACAGGGCCGCTTTCTTCCCAAACGATGAGCGCATCTTCTGCAAGCCATCCATTAGCGGCGGCAGAGCTAAGAGCCGCGACACCCAAGTCTTGGCCATAAGGCGGATCAAGAAAAACGAGCGAACAGGGCTCTTGAGCTTCGGGCAGGGAACTCGCCTCACACTTAAGCACACGCGTTTGATCCTGCCGTCGGGCCAGACGAATATTTTCGCGAAGGAGTTTCTGAGAGACTCGACCATTGTCGACAAAACTGGCGAAGCGCGCGCCACGACTTAGCGCTTCAAGCCCCAGAGCACCGGTGCCTGCAAAAAGATCCAAGACGTTTGCATTTTCAATCGGACGCCCGAATGCACCACCATTAAGCACGTTAAACAGACTTTCCCTTACCCGATCCGAGGTTGGGCGCAGCCGAGCCTCAATGTCGCCACCGCCGATATCGACAAGTTTCAGGCCTCTATTTGCCCCCGCAATGATCCTCATTTCAGCAATGCCTTTAGATTGCTGTCCGGGTTTTGAATGGTTTCAACGGGCGCTGACTTTCCAGCTTCGATGAGCCGTTTGCCGATCATATAGGCTCTAGGTTCGTTCATCGCATCGACAGCAAGGAGCTTGTTTCCACATAAATACCAGTGGCTTACGGCGTTTGGAGTGCTGCCTGGGCGCACGACCACTTGATCATATCCAACATTGAGGCCCGCGATTTGCAGCTTAATGTCGTATTGATCGCTCCAAAACCAGACTTTTGGAACATATTGCTCGTTTTCGCCCAGCATATTCCGAGCAACCGTCTCGGCTTGGTCAATTGCGTTCGGCACACTCTCAAGGCGAATACGTCCGCCCAAATGAGGAAATGATGCGCAGTCTCCGGCGGCCCAAATCAACGGGTCACTCGTTTGTCCGAAACTGTCGGTTTTAATACCGTTCTCAATCTCTAGCCCCGCCAATGCGGCGATTGCCGTATTCGGCTCAATTCCGATACCGACAATGATGAAATCGAATTCTTGGCGTGTTCCATCGCTGAATTCCGCGCCTGATACGACATCGTCGCCAAGAAGTGCTTTGAGGCCAAGGCCTTCTCGTATTTCGACGCCGTGATCGGTGTGAAGCGCGCGGAAATAATCGGCTGTTTCGGGGGCTGCTACGCGCCCAAGAATGCGATCGGCCATTTCAACGAGCGTAACGTCTACGCCTTTTTTGCGCGCCACAGCTGCGGCTTCTAACCCGATGTAGCCACCACCGACGATCAAAAGGCGTTTGCCGGGTTGAAAAAATTCTGACATCGCGTCGGCGTCTGCGAGGCTGCGAACCGTAAATACGTTCTGAAGGTTCCCTCCGATCGACGGCGGAAGTTGGCGCGGTGTGGCGCCTGTGGTTATGGCGAGTTTGTCATAGCTTATCGCCTCGTCGCCGACGGTGACGATCTTGGATTGTGGATCAATTGCGCTCACGCTTTCGCCCAACACAAGGCGAATATTCTGATCGTGATAGAAAGACTCGGGGCGCAAGAAAAGGCGCTCTTGGCTCAACTCGCCCAACATGTATCCCTTGGAGAGCGGTGGCCTTTGATACGGAGGAACAGGCTCTTCACCGATCAAAGTGATCTCGCCTTCAAATCCGGAATTTCGCAATTCGGCTACCAATGATGCTCCAGCTTGCCCTGCTCCGATCACAACAAAATGCGCCATTGTTCATACCCTTTTGCATTGAAATTCAAGCTGCAGAGTATAGGTGAGAACTGTGAGTTGCAAATACAGTTGGAGACGCGAAATGAAACTCGAAGTCGGGACAAAAATCCCAGTAGAAACTTTCCCAATTTTGAAGGATGGAGCACCAGATTCAGTCGATCTAAAAGACAAACTACAAGGCCGTAAGGTTGTTATTTTTGGCCTTCCTGGTGCGTTTACAGGCACATGCTCCACCAAACATTTGCCAAGCTTTATTGAAGCCAAAGACGAATTCGCGGCCAAAGGTGTGGATGAAATCATTTGCGTCGCGGTCAATGACGTATTCGTAATGGATGTTTGGGCAGATCAAACTGGCGCTAAGGACGCTGGGATCACGATGTTGCCAGACCCCGAAAGCAAATTCACAAGCGCAATCGGTATGGATTTTGACGTACCAGAGCTTGGATTTGTTAAGCGTTCAAACCGCTACGCAATGCTTGTAGAAGATGGTGTTGTAACTGCATTGCAGGTTGACGAAGCTGGCCAATGTGACCTGTCGACAGGCAACAGCTTCCTAGCGGCGATTTAATCGGTCTCGCCTGAATTTTTGAATGGGCCATAGGCGGTCAGAATTTCGATCTCTTCGCCTATGGCTTGTGCTTCTGCATCAAGAAACTTTGCAACAGCATCTCTGAAACCCGGATCTGCGATATAGTGAAGCGAGTGCGTTTCAACGGGGAGATACCCTCTTGCAAGTTTATGCTCTCCCTGCGCTCCAGCCTCGACTGTCGAGAGCCCATGCGCGATAGCGTAGTCAATCGCTTGATAGTAACAGAGCTCGAAGTGCAGAGCCGGGTAATGCTCAGTGCAGCCCCAGTACCTGCCGAATAAGGCGTCTGCTCCAATAAAATTTAGAGCTCCTGCAATGGCTTGGCCTTCACGAATGGCAAGAACAAGCAAGATATCATCGCGCATTCTTTCATGGGCCAGATCGAAGAATGACCGCGTCAGGTAGGGAGTTCCCCACTTCCGCGCACCGGTGTCTTGGTAAAACCTCCAGAATGCATCCCAATGCTCCGGTTGGATTTGGTCACCGGTCAGTTGAACAATCTCGCCACCAAAGCTTTGGGCTTGCTTGCGTTCTTTGCGAATGTTTTTGCGTTTGCGGGAAGAGAGGCCGTCGAGGAAATCGTCAAAACTCTGGTAGCTACTGTTCTTCCAGTGGAACTGTTGGCTTTTACGTTTGAGAAGCCCGATTTTCTCGCCCTCTGTCGCCTCGTCTTCGGCGCAGAAAGTGATATGTGCGGAAGATATTTTGTTTTCTTGTACAAGCTGCACCAGACCTTGAATAAGTGCCGCGCGCCCAACCTGTTCATGCTCTGGCTTGGTTAGCAGACGCCGTCCGGTAACGGGTGTGAATGGCACCGCGACCTGAAGCTTAGGATAATATCGACCTCCGGCGTTTTCGTATGCATGCGCCCAATTGAAATCGAAAATGTACTCGCCTTGACTGTGGGATTTGCCATAGACGGGAGCGGCGGCAATCATTTCGTCGCCTTTGTGAACGGTCAAATACTCCGCTTGCCAGCCTGTGCCGGGGCCGATTGATCCGCTTTCTTCGAGCGCTTTTAGGAAGCGGTAGGTGGTGAATGGATCTACGGCTCTCTCACTTTCGCAAGAAGTAGATCCAGCGCAACTGTCCCATTCACTTGGGTCGATATTCTCGAAACTTGTGTGAACCCGTATCTCAAACGAAGCGCTCATCTTAACCCTTTCTTCCGGCGCAGCGTCGCATTTTATGCAATAGGGTCAAGCGGGAAGATAGCCTTCGAACGTAACATTATCGGCAACGCGACGTGCGCGGATATCGGATTTTGCGGACTTAACAGTCCAGCAAAGAACGGGCACGCCGCGTTTTTTGAGAGCCGAAACATGCGGGTTGTCCAGATCTTTTACGGAATGGCTGATAAAGCTGCATCCCGCTTTTTCAAACATCTCTATTTCATAGAGTGATCGAAGGTCAGCGGCGCTTATCCCATCCGCATCGGAATCATTCCAAGCATAGGTTGTAAGCCCGCGTGGAACATTTGGGGCGAGTTCTTTCATAGCCAAGATCGAGTGAGGGTTGAATGACATGACGGCCACATGGCCAGAGTAGGCTGCAATGTCGGTTGCAATGTCCCGCTCGATTGCGCCGATGTTCTTGCCCATTTTGCCATCCTGATCCTTAATTTCGATGAGAATAGGAACACGGCCGTTTACCTGATCGAAGACTTGTTTCAGGCTGGGGATTTTTTGCGCTTCATTGCCTTTAAGGGATATGCTCGCAAGCCTTTCTAAAGACAAGTCTCTTACGCGCCCGCGCTCTGGGGTTAGTCGGCCAAGGCGATAGTCGTGGAAAACAACAGCCCTCTCGTCGCCGGTGACTTGAAGGTCGAGCTCAATTCCGTAGCCGCGATCTATTGCTGCCTGAAACGCGGCAAGACTGTTCTCGGGTATTCCCGCGCGTTTATCATGAAGCCCGCGGTGCGCTATCGGCCGTTTCAGAAAATCGACCGATAGTTGAGGGACAGTCGGACTATTCGGGTTCATTCGACTTCGAATATCCCTTCGATTTCGACAGCAACGCCAAATGGAAGCGATGCAGCCGAAACCGCGGAACGAGAATGGCGGCCTGCGTCGCCAAGTGCTTCGACAAGGAAATCAGAAGCGCCGTTGATTACTGCTGGTTGTTCCCCAAATTCGGGCGTTGAGTTTACAAATCCTGTAAGCTTTATAACGCGTACAAGCTTGCTCAAATCGCCGCCGCAGGCAGCTTTAACTTGAGCCAGAAGCCCAATCGCGCAAGTTTTGGCCGCTTCTGCGCCCTCTTCAACGGAAAGCTCTTTGCCAAGTTTTCCGGTAATGAAGCTGCCATCTTTCATTGAGACTTGACCGGATACATAAAGGGTATTGTCGGTTTTCACGAATGGAACGTAGTTTGCCGCAGGTGCCGGCGCGTCAGGAAGCGTGACGCCAAGTTTCTCCAGATTTGCTTCAAAATTCGTGCTCATTCTTCTCTCCTGAATTTGACTCGCGCAACGGTAGCGAAGATGAGTTTGAGGCGAAAGTGAATTCGGCGGGTGCAGGTAATCCTAGGGCCAGAACCGCTGAAAAGGCTGCCAACTATTGCCAGACGGCGCCTCATCAAAACTTACAGTTATCGGCAATGAAGTTAGCAAGTTTTGAAGACCCACAGCCAATCTCTCCTTATCTGATATCTTTGGGGAGAGTTTGACTTTGTAAACTGTAGCACCGTTTTCAAGAGAAATTGGCCTTGGCGAAATATACGTGATCTCCGCCTGAATGCGGGCAGACCCTGTTGTAAGGTTTGCTGGAAGCAGCAGTGTCGCAACCTGCCCAATCGACAGCGATTGGGCATCTAATGGTGGCACCAATGTCGTTACAAAGCGTGCGTCAATTTCGGAAGCGATCGAGAGTATGTGTTCGCCCATGGCAACAAGTTCTTCCGACCCTTTTGTATTAATACTATGAGCGATACCGGATGCAGGGGCACGTAAAGAAAGCTGATCGATCTGACGTGACAGATCTTCTGACTTTGCTACCAGCGACGACCGTTGAAAACGCAACGCTTGAATTTGCGTTTCAATATCAAATTCGCGTTTGAGAATGGCCAACTCGTATGAAGCTTTGGTTAATCGCAGCCCGTTCATATTGGCCAATAACAGTCCGTTGAGTTTAGCCAACTCGCCAGAAAGTCGCGCGTATTCGCGCTTAAGTGCTTGCGTTCGGGTCTGCCTCGCAAGCCCGCGCTCTTCGAGTTGTTTTTGGGCAGATAGCTCATACTCAAGATGCTCTTGTTGGGCAGAGATCGCCTGTAGTTGTTTCTGAATCGACTCCTTTTCAGAGATTATTTGCTCAACTTGAATATCGTGCTGGCGAGCCTTCAACCGTCGTTCCTCTCGCATTCTCGCTGCCAAAGTAATGTGAGGAGAGCTTGATTGGGTGCCAGAAAGAGACTCCAATAAGGAAAGTGTAGACGTGACCTCCTCGAGTTCGATTTTGTTCAACTTTGCTTGAAGATGCAGGTCTGGCGCAGCGAGTTGAGCGAGAAGCTGCCCGCGCTTAACCTCCTCTCCCTCTCGCACAAATACCTGAGAGATGATTGTCGTGTGGGGGCTTTGAATGGTGTGGTCGACGCTCGCCGTTTCGATATAGCCCACGGTTTTGAGATGAGAATTATTCAATGCGAAATTGACCCAGGCAGCGGCAGCAATCACAGCGACCAGAGAGGCGCATACTCCCAAGTGCGCAAATCGAATTCGCCGTTTTGGCACTGTTGGTTCGGCACGAACTTGGTCAAAAAGTGCGTGCTTCATTGAGCCACCATTGGCTCTTGGTGTCCGCTAGGTTTTTGCTTTAGCAGGCTCCGCAGAACGATTTCTCTCGGCCCTGAGGCGATGATGTTTCCTTTGCTGAGCTGGATAATATGGTCGCATTCATGAACGGCAGATGGTCTTTGCGTTGCAATCACGACGGTTTTTCCTTCGGCTTTAAGTGCGCGAATTGAAGCGTTTAGAGCGTCTATTCCAAGATGGTCTAAGCCAGCGTCTGGTTCATCGAGCAGTACGATTTCAGGATTGCCATAGATAGATCTTGCGAAAGCAACGCGCTGAAGTTCGCCTCTAGAAAGTGTGGCGTGATCAGGCTTAATATTGGTTTCGTATTTGAAGGGCAGGCTCAGGATATGATTGTGAATACCTGCAACCTTTGCTGCATGCTCGATTTTTGTTTGCTCAGGCTCTTTTTCAAATCTTGATATGTTCTCGGCGATGGTTCCCGGAAATAAAGTGATCAGTTGTGGCAGATATCCGATCGCGGCTGACGGTTCTGCGAAATTTTGATTTGGCGCGTAGTTCAATATTCGACCGCTGTCTGGTTCGATTGATCCCGTCAAAAGTTCAATGAGAGTAGATTTTCCAGACCCGTTTGGCCCAATAATGCCAAGGGTACTGCCTCTTTTTAGTTGAAACGAGATACCATTCAGTCGGGCTGCCGTGCAAGCATCTCCTAAAACAGTGACGTTTTCTATTTTGATGGCATCTTTGAGGTCGGCAATCTTTGGCAACATCTTCGGGCCAACTGGCATATGCGAGAGATTGCTCAAACTGTTCCGTGCTGAAACTGCGTAATTCCAGCCCGATATTACGGATTCAAGAGGTGCGAGAAAGCGGGCGATGAGTATTGAACCGGCAACCATCGCTCCGGCGGAAATTTCCTCGGCAAGAACTAATACAGCGCCAAGCGCAATCATACCGGATTGAAGAATCTGCCGCAGAGAGAAGGTTGTTGATTTGAAGGCCTGTGTTGAAGCCTTGCTTCTGCTCGACTCTGAACTCGCTTCATCCTCTTGCTCAGCCCAACTCTTATAGCAAGCTCGCCCCATATTGAGCGAGCAAAGCGTTCGAGCTCCTCTGACGAAATGTTCCAAAATGTGATCAGATTTTTGCTTCGAGCGTGCGGAGTTTTCGAGACTCTGGCGTGTGTGAGATTGATGAAGGAAGGCGACGGTTAGTAGGATGATGCCACCGAATGCAGCAGCAACGGCAAACCATGGGTGCAGCACGTAGAGCGCGATCAGGAACATCAGAGACCACGGCGCGTCGAAAAGTGCGCCAAGGGTTCCGGATGCGATGAATGACCTTAGCGTTTCCAATTCGAATATCGCGTGTTGAGCAGGTTGCCCCTTAAGCTTTTTGCCGTGGGCCAGAATGGTCGCCTCAAACGCTTTTCGGCGCAGGGCTTTGTAAATCCTGTCACCCTCGTTACTCAAAATTCGAGCACGCACGAAGTCGAGCACCCCCATACAGCAGAACAAAACGAGCGCGAAAATTGAGACGATTACAAGCGATCGAATTGATCCGCTCGATAAGACGCGATCATAGACGAAAAGCATGAAAAACGGGCCGGTTAAAGCCAGCAGGTTTGTGAAGCTTCCGAAGATGATCAGCGCAATGATCGCGCGGCGGTTCACGAGAATGGATTTCAACGTGCAAAGGCGCGATTTCGGAGTGTGCTTGGATACGCTCAAATTTCAGGTCGCTCATTATTAACGTGCGCGCTGTATCCGACATGATACACTACACAAATGCTTACTCATGGGCGCTGAATTCTGGGCCCGTAGTTATTATGTGAGCCAAAAGTACAAATTATTCGTTGAGATTTTTTCGTGACCTCAAAGTTCTGTCTGAAACCAATTCCAACTCGCGCCATTGCTCTGTTGAGTGGCGCGTTGCTGCTGTCTGCATGCGCGAGTCCCGAAAAGACTGGCGAGATTTATGATCCGTATGAAACTGAGAACCGTGCGCGGCACGAAGCGGCAAAACGTGCAGATCAAAAGTATGTTGAACCAATTGCCCAAGATTATGGCGAGTGGCCAGCACCGATCCGCGATGGTGTGACGAATTTTTCACGCAACCTTAGCCTCGCGCCAATGATCGTGAACAACCTTCTTCAGGCGGATATCAAAGGTGCGGGTCAAAATACTGCGCGGTTGCTCGTCAATTCGACTTTGGGAATTGCCGGACTGATCGATATTGCCGGAGATATGGAAATCTACGAAGACACGACCGGATTTGGCGATACATTGGCCGTCTGGGGTGTGGGCGAGGGGGCGTATATGGAAACGCCGCTGATCGGACCTTCCACCGAGCGTGATACTGTAGGAAGCGTTGTTGATTTGGCAACGAACCCCATTTGGTACATTAGCGGTGGCAGCTATGCCGCTCTTGGGGTCATCGGCATTGTGGGCGAAAAACTTGATGAACGTCAGAAATACGCGACCACAATCGATGCCGTGCTCTATGGCAGTGCGGACAGCTATGCGCAGGCGCGGCAAATCTACCTTCAAAACCGTCGCTTTAATTTGGGGCAGGAAGTTGCGTTTGAGTCGCCTGATTGTGATGAGGGTGGCGTTGCTGATCCTTATGCCGACCCATATGCTGATCCTTACGCCGATCCCTATGCCGACCCTTATGCAGAACCAGAGGCGTCGACTGACCAAAACTCTTGTAACTCCGAGGAGATACAATAATGCGAGACCTTACGAACCGACGCCAGTTTATAGGCACAATCGCCGCGGGTGCGCTTGCCGCGGCAACGCCACTTCCGCTGCTTGCTCAAAGCGCAGGTGAGGCAAAGCAACTTGTTGATCGCGCAGTAGCGGATATCAACAGGGCCATCAGCTCGGGCAAGTCTGAAGCGGCCATGTACAAGGATTTTGAGCGCATTTTCGCGACCTACGCGGATGTGCCTACGATTGCGCGCTATGCTCTTGGGGTTGAGGCGCGCTCTGCCAGCGCAAGCCAGTTGAAGGAATTTACGTCGGCATTTCAGGGATATATGGCGCGCAAATATGGCTCGCAGTTCCGCGAGTTTATTGGCGGGCGCATTGAGGTAAACAGCGCGCGTCAGGTAAAGAGTTTCATCGAGGTCAAAACCACAGCGCACTTGCGTGGTGAGGCGCCGTTTGATGTGACGTTCCTTGTTTCGGATAAATCAGGCAAAGCCCGCTTCTTTAACCTGTTCATCGAAGGTGTGAACATGTTGTTGGCCGAGCGGACAGAAATTGGCGCGATGCTGGATAAACGGCGCGGCAATATTGACCAAATGATCTCGGACCTGAAGAAAGCGGGTTAATTAACCACCCCCACCAAAAAGCTGAATGAGCAGGTTTTCGATTGGATTGCTGCTTTTTTGGCGCTGGTTGTTGCGCGATGGGCTGTCGTTGCCAACATAAGGCGCGGCTGGTTGTCCGTTAATCATGGGCAACGGAGTTGCTGGCAATCCGTCCATGACGCGTATCATTGTCTCGTGCCAAATCTCTGCTGGAAGGCCGGAGCCCGTTACGCCTGTGAGCGGGGTATTGTCGTCATACCCCATCCACACACCCGTTACATAATCCGCAGTGAAACCGATAAACCATGCGTCGCGCGCGGATTGTGATGTGCCGGTCTTACCTGCGGCTTGATATCCGCTGAGCTTGGCGCGGCGGCCTGTTCCGGATTCGACAACTTGATGCATCATATAGGTCAACTGCTCGGCGGCGTTGCGCGAAATCACGCGCTCGCCCATACCACCTTCCTGACCGAACATCGGTGTATCATCGCCCTGAAGGCGCAATTCAATCATGCCGTAAGGAGTCACGCTCTGGCCGCCGTTTAGGATGCCGGCATAGGCGCCGGTCATCTCAAGGAGCGTGCTTTCGGAAGCGCCAAGAGCGAGGGCAGGGCCTGCAGCGAGATCGCTTTGGATACCAAACATACCAGCAACCGTCCGAACATTTTCGCGGCCAACGGCTTCAGACACCTTAACCGCAGGAATGTTGAGCGAGTTCTTGAGTGCTTCGGTTAAGGTAACCATACCACGGTATTTGTGATCGTAATTGTCTGGCGACCATGGGCCGGATCCAGGGATATTGATTGTGAGCGGTTCGTCGCGGACGTAATCATTATAGTTATAGCCTAGGTCCAGAGCGGTTGCGTAAACGAACGGTTTGAACGCCGAACCGGTTTGACGGTAGGCCTGCGTTGCGCGGTTAAACGCACCCGTTACGCGGGTTTCGCGTCCGCCGACCATGGCGCGCACAGCACCGTCAGACGACATCACAACAACAGCGGTTTGCGCCTTGGAACCCTCGCGGACCTTGTTGGTGAATATGTAGTCAATTGCTTCCTCTGCGGCGCGCTGGATGCGTTGATCAAGCGTTGACTGGATGATTACATCCTCGGTTGTCTCACGGGTGAGGAAGCTTGGAGCCGTCGACATGACCCAATCAGCGAAATAACCGCCTGCATGAGCGTTGGCTGCCTTCGATAGAACCGCCGGATTGGCGCGGGCATTCGCGGCCTCTGCGCTGGTGAGGTAGCCTTGCTCTTCCATCAGCTTGATCACGGTAAGAGAGCGATCCTGACTACGCTTCAGATTGTTCGTTGGAGCATATCGAGATGGAGCCACGAGCAAACCGGCAAGCATTGCGGCTTGCGCTGGCGAAACCTGATTGGCGGAAATGCCGAAGTAGCGCTGGCTCGCCGCTTCAAAACCACGCGCACCCGCGCCAAGAAACGCACGGTTCAAGTAAATTGTCAGGATTTCGTCTTTGGTAAATTTGGTCTCGAGCGCCATCGCATAGACAGCTTCTTTAGCTTTGCGCCAAATCGAGCCCTGCCGGCAATCGGCCTCATATTCGCGCTCGGTCATCTGCTTGGGGTCATGTGGTACACCAAGGCAAAGCAGTTTCGCAGTTTGCTGGGTGATGGTCGAGCCGCCGTGGCCCGATAGCGCGCTGCGACCCTCAGAGAGGTTGATCCGCATCGCGCCGACAATGCCGCGCGGCGACAACCCGAAGTGCCGGTAGAATCGTTTATCCTCTGTCGCAACCACAGCATTCTTGAGGTGCGGAGAAACGGTTTGTGCGGTGATCATGCCGCCAAACTGATCGCCGCGCCATGCAAAGACCTTTTCGTCACGGTCAAGGATCGTCACGGAGCCGCGAGTCCGCCCGTCTACCATCTGCTCCATATCCGGCATCGTGGACACGAAGTATAGAATTCCGATGGCAAGCATGATGCCAAACACAACGCTCACACGCCACGTGATGCCCCAGAATGCACGCACCATCCAACGGAAGAGGCGGCTAACTGGGTTGCGCTTGACCGTCTTGCGGGGAGAGCGGCGCTTTTGTGGCTTGCTGGTTTTGCGCGCCGTTTTCTTGGCCGCAGCTTTTTTCGCTGGAGCCTTTTTCTTGGTGTAGCGTTTCTCGGCCACGAGATTTGGCCGCTTGCGTCCTGAACTGCTCATTTCACACTCTTTTGGCGCTGATTTCCGCCACAATACTCCTGTGCGCTCTGAATGTAGAGAGGCAACTCGGCGTCGATTCGCCTTTTTTGTGTGCTTACTTTTTAATCAAGTCGCCCAATTTGTATAATTTTTGAGCAGTTTTGCGGGCATGCCCCCCCTTCCTTAAGAGCCAATTTCTTGAATTGCCCGTTTTCTACGCGCTTTGTGGCTTCGTGTAAGTGCAGACATCGGGCCGTTGCCCATCGTCTGTGAAACGAAGGGGAACGACGTGAAACTGATTATTGCTGCAATCAAGCCGTTCAAGCTCGAAGAGGTGCGTGAGGCACTCACCGCGATTGGTGTTCGGGGCATGATGGTTACAGAAATCAAAGGCTTCGGCTCGCAATCCGGCCACACCGAGATCTACCGTGGTGCTGAGTATGCGGTGAATTTTGTGCCGAAAGTGAAGCTTGAAATTGCTGTTTCTGCGGCCATGGCCGACCAGGTGGTCGATACCATCCAGAAAACCGCCAAAACCGACAAGATCGGCGACGGCAAGATTTTTGTACTCGACGTGGCTCAAGCGGTCCGCGTGCGCACAGGCGAAACAAACGAAGACGCGCTTTAAGGCGCAGCCGTCACCAAAGGACGAAAGACATGAAACTTACTAAACTCATCCCGCTAAGCGCGACCGCTGCACTTCTGCCGCTCGCTGGCTTTGCACAAGACGCTGAGGTTGCTGTTGCCGTGCCAACAGACTCCGTCTTTATCCTCAACTCGCTGTTGTTCCTCATTGGCGGTTTCCTTGTATTCTGGATGGCCGCTGGCTTTGCGATGCTTGAAGCGGGCCTCGTGCGCTCCAAGAACGTTGCAATGCAGCTCACCAAGAACATGGGCCTCTTTGGTCTCGCTGCGATCTTCTATTACCTCATCGGTTACAACCTCATGTACCCACTTGGTACATGGTCGGTTGACGGCGTCCTCTCAGGTGTCTTCGGCCCTGGCGTGCTTGAAGCTGTTGGCGTAACAGCCGAAGAGGCAGACGATTACGGCTATGCCGCGACCGGTTCTGACTTCTTCTTCCAGCTGATGTTCTGTGCGGCGACTGCGTCCATCGTTTCCGGTACTCTCGCTGAGCGTATCAAACTGTGGCCATTCCTGATCTTCACGATCGTTCTCACAGCAGTTATCTACCCAATCCAGGCTTCCTGGAAGTGGGGCGGTGGTTTCCTCGACGAAGCTGGCTTCCTTGATTTCGCCGGTTCCACAGTTGTTCACTCCGTTGGTGGCTGGGCTGCTCTAACTGGTGCGCTGATCCTCGGACCACGTATCGGCAAGTACAAAGACGGCAAAACTATCCCGATGATGGGTTCCAACCTGACACTCGCTACGCTCGGAACATTCATCCTCTGGATGGGCTGGTTCGGATTTAACGGTGGCTCGCAGCTTGCAATGGGTTCCGTAGGTGATGTTGCCGATGTATCGCGCATCTTCTCCAACACGAACGCTGCTGCTGCTGGTGGTCTGATCACAGCGCTGCTGCTGACACAGTTCCTCTACAAGAAGCCTGACCTTACAATGGTACTGAACGGTGCACTTGCTGGTCTCGTGTCGATCACAGCCGAGCCGCTGACTCCAACTCTTGGTGGTGCGACGCTGATCGGTGCTGTTGGTGGTGTGATCGTGGTGTTCGCGGTTCCAATGCTCGACAAGCTTAAAATCGACGATGTTGTGGGTGCGATCCCTGTACACCTTATCGCAGGTATCTGGGGCACAATTGCTGTTGTCTTCACAAACCCTGACGCTTCGCTCGGTACACAGCTCTACTCGATCGTAGTGGTTGGCGTATTCACAGTGGTTGCTTCCGGTATCCTGTGGTTCATCCTTGCTAAGACAGTGGGCATCCGCGTTAGCGAAGAAGACGAAATCACTGGCCTCGACCAAGCCGAGCTTGGCATGGAAGCCTATCCTGAGTTCGCTCAAGGCTAAGCCTAAACAAAATCCAAGGAAAAGCCCGCTCATTTGAAGCGGGCTTTTTCATTTTAGGCGACGCGAATGGTTGACGTGCGGCCAACTGAGGCCAAAACTAGCTGCATGACCAAACCTGAGCCGCCATTCCAATCTCCCGAAATCGCTGCTGTATTCGCTGGGTTTCCCGCTGGTGTGCGGCCAACTCTACTTGCGGTTCGGGAGGTGCTATTCTCTGAGGCTCATGCGGATACTGAAGTTGGCGAAGTGTCTGAAACGCTGAAGTGGGGGCAGCCATCGTATGTACCGACACGCGCAAACACCGGCACACCGTTGCGCCTTGGTGTTGCAAAGACAGGAGAAGCCGCCGTTTTCGTTCATTGCCAAACTACGGTCGTTCATGATTTCCAAAGCCTTTTCCCCGATGCCTTTGTTTATGAGGGCAATCGTGCGGTTTTGCTTTCAGACCTGAAGGAAGAGCAGCGAGCCGGCCTGCGGATGCTGATCCGAAGCTGTTTGCGTTATAAGCTCTAGCCTAAGAGCCTGCGTGCGATCACCTGAGCTTGAATTTCAGCAGCACCTTCAAAGATATTCAGGATACGTGCGTCACAGAGGATGCGGCTGATCTGATACTCAAGCGCAAAGCCGTTGCCACCATGGATTTGCAACGCATTGTCCGCAGCCGCCCACGCGACGCGTGCGCCCAGAAGCTTTGCCATTCCGGCCTCTAAGTCACAGCGCCTGTCGTTATCCTTCTCAGCGGCGGCGTGATAGCTTAGCTGACGGGCGATCATGATTTCGACGGCCATCATCGCTAGTTTTCCGCCAACGCGTGGGAAATTTATGAGGCTCTTGCCGAATTGCTTTCGGTCTATGGCGTATTGCATCCCGACCTCTAGGGCGTTTTGGGCCACGCCAATCGCACGTGCGGCAGTTTGGATGCGCGCGCTTTCGAAGGTCTGCATGAGCTGTTTAAAGCCTTTACCCTCTTCTCCGCCCAGGAGGTTCTCTGCATCCACCTTGAAGCCGTCGAAAGCCAGCTCGTATTCCTTCATGCCGCGATAGCCAAGCACCTCTATCTCGCCGCCGGTCATCCCAGCGCTAGGGAAATCTTCGGTTTCGGTTGCCGGCTCTTTTTCTGCCAAGAACATCGAGAGACCTTTGTGATCGCCGTTGTCCGGGTCAGTGCGGGCAAGGAGTGTCATGACGTTTGTGCGGGCGGCATGAGTGATCCACGTTTTATTGCCGGTGATCGAATAGGTTTCACCTTCGCGAATTGCACGGGTCCGCAGGCTACCGAGGTCGCTTCCGGTGTTTGGTTCGGTAAACACGGCGGTGGGTAGTGTCTCGCCCGAAGCGATACGGGGAAGCCAGCTTTGTTTCTGCTCCTCAGTGCCTCCGCACAGGATCAATTCCGCGGCAATCTCGCTCCGCGTGCCGAGGCTTCCAACGCCAATATAACCGCGAGATAATTCTTCGGAGACGACGCACATCGAAGCTTTAGACAGGCCAAAGCCACCGTATTCCTCTGGGATGGTTAGGCCAAACACGCCTAGCTCGGCCATTTCCTCAATGATCGCCATTGGAATGAGTTCATCCTTGAGGTGCCATTCATGCGCATTCGGAGCGACGCGCTCATCCGCAAAGCGGCGGAATTGGTCGCGGATCATTTCCAGATCCTCATCAAGCGCCGTGGCGCCGAATGTGGCGTGGCCATGGTTGGCTTGCATAAGCTCGACCAATTGGGTGCGCGCCGCTGAGGAGTTGCCTTGGGCCATCAGGCGCTCAACAGCGGGCGCGCTCAAAGCCGATGGAGAAATGCCGATGTCCTGCAATCGGGCGGTCTCTCCTTGGCTCATAGGTATGCCTCCTGCGATTTGGCAAAGGTACTCGCCAAAGCCGATCTGGAGGATCAATTGTTCAATTTCGGTAAAGCCATTGTCAGCAACAAGTTTTTCGGCCCAGTGGTGCAACTGTGTGAGCGCGACCTGATACGTCGCGAACCAAGATAGCGCATGGGCTGCGTATTGATGCTCTTCAAGGAGGGCCGCATCAATACGCCCGTCCTTGCTCAGCTTTTTGCGCAAGTTTTCCTTTGCTTCAGCGAGAAGCGCATCGACGGCGACGATGCTTTCGGCAGTAAGAGAAAGCAGGTTTGGGAGTACGGGAGTCGCGGCTTGGTTAAACATATCTTGTCCGTCGTGTGGCATGGCACCCTCGCTGTTTGGCTGAAACCTCAATAACCACTTCGCAGTCGCAGCGCAACAAAAATTCGTTCAGAGATAAGTTTGCCTCATTTTATAACCTTCTCGTTTTGTGGTGGCTTGCGCTTTTAATCGGCGTATAACGTGGGGCCAACGGAGATAATCTATGCTGTCCTTCTTTCCAGAGTTAGGTTTTTTACCCTTTGTTTTTGCTTGCTTAATCACGGTTATCGCCGGGTTTGTTAAGGGTGCTACCGGCTTTGCAATGCCGATGATTATGATCTCCGGCCTTGCATCAATCTTAAGCGCAGAGGCGGCTTTGGCTGCCTTGATCTTGCCGACTGTTGTTACAAATGCTGCGCAAGCATTGCGGCAGGGATTCGGTTCGGCTCTGGAGTCGGCCAAGAAGTATCGTCTCTATCTCGGGCTGGTCTTGGTGTTCATTCTGGGCAGTGCGCAACTCGTAAGTATCTTGCCGCAGAAGCTCCTGTTCATATTGATCGGAGCGCCCATCACACTCTTTTCTGTTACCCAAATCATGGGGTGGACCTTGCAGATTAGGCCGGAGCACAAGCGCAGGGCCGAAATTATTATCGGAAGCTTTGCAGGGTTTGTTGGAGGATTGTCTGGCGTTTGGGGCCCGCCGACAGTCGCCTATCTCACAGCTCTGAACACCGAAAAGCGCGAGCAAATTCGCATACAAGGCGTGATCTATGGCCTAGGGGCTGTTGCGCTTCTTCTGGCGCATATCAAGTCGGGGGTGTTTAACGCTGAGTCAGCGCCATTCTCCGCTCTTATGCTAGTCCCCGCGATGATTGGGATGTGGGTAGGCGTGAAGGTTCAGGATCGCCTCGATCAAGCTAAATTCAAAAAGGTAACGCTTTTTGTTTTGATGATCGCAGGATTGAACTTGGTGCGTCGTGGTTTGATCGGATAGAAAAACGCCCCAACCAACTGGTGGGGCGTTTCTCGTTTCTCTCTACAATTCGGTATGCGTTAGCCGATAGCTGCAGCGCGTACGTCCTCGTCAATGTGATCTTCGTATTGGGCAAAGTTCTCCGAGAACATTGTGACAAGCTTTTCAGCCTGACGATCATAGGCTTCGGGGTTATCCCATGTACGGCGAGGATCAAGAAGAATGTCCGCGACGCCGTCAACAGAAACCGGAACATCAAAACCGAAGTTCGGGTCTTTGCGGAAGACCGCTTTATTCAGGGAACCATCAAGCGCCGCGGTGAGCAAAGCACGTGTCGCCTTGATCGGCATCCGCGAGCCAGTTCCGTATGCGCCGCCGGTCCAGCCGGTGTTCACAAGCCAGCAGGTTGCGCCGTGCTTCGCAATTTTGTCGCGCAGTAGGTTGCCGTAAACCTCGGGGCGGCGTGGCATGAAGGGGGCGCCGAAACAGGTTGAGAATGTGGGCTCCGGCTCGGTAACGCCGCGCTCTGTACCCGCGACCTTCGACGTGAAGCCGGACAGGAAGTGATACATGGCCTGTGCAGGCGTCAGGCGACTGATCGGAGGAAGCACACCGAACGCATCACATGTCAGCATGATGATGTTTTTCGGATGGCCGCCAAGCGCGCTTTGCGAGGCGTTCGAAATATACTCCAGCGGATACGCACAGCGCATGTTTGCGGTAAGACTATCGTCTTTGAAGTCCAGTTCCTTAGTATGCGGATCAAAGACCATATTCTCGATCACGGTTCCGAATTTCTTTGTCGTTTCAAAGATTTCCGGCTCGGCCTCGGCCGACAGGTTGATCGTTTTCGCATAGCACCCGCCTTCGAAGTTGAAGGTGCCGCGATCAGACCAGCCATGCTCGTCATCGCCAATCAGGACGCGCGCCGGGTCTGCGGAAAGCGTCGTTTTCCCCGTGCCTGAAAGACCGAAGAAAATTGCTGTATCGACCGGATTGCCCGGTGCGTGGTTGGCTGAGCAGTGCATCGGCATGATGCCTTTGTCAGGCAGCAGATAGTTCAGGAGCGAGAAGACGGATTTCTTGTTTTCACCCGCATATTCCGTACCCGCAATCAGGATGAGTTTCTTGTCAAAGTTCATCGTGATGACGGTTTCGCTCCGGCATCCATGGCGCTCAGGGTCGGCCTTGAAGCTCGGGCAGTTGATGATTGTGAACTCGGGTACGAAATCCTCCAGCTCATCAAGCTCTGGGCGGCGTAGGAGGTGACGAATGAATAATCCGTGCCACGCGAGCTCTGTCACAACACGCACATCAAGACGTTGGCTCGCATCTGCGCCACCGAAAAGGTCTTGAACGAAATAGTCGCCGCCCTTCATGTGCTCCAGAATGTCGGCGTAAAGAATGTCGAACTTCTCTGGTTCCATTGCTCCGTTGTTGTCCCACCAGATGTTCTCATCGACGCTTGGTGTGCGCACGACGAATTTGTCCTTGGGAGAACGACCTGTGTGCTTTCCGGTCGAGACGAGCAATGTGCCGCCTTGGCCGAGCGTACCTTCGCCGCGCTTCAGCGAAGCTTCGACAAGGGCAGGTTCTAGGAAGTTGTAGTAGATGTTTCCAAGGTCGGAAATTCCTTGGGATTCCAAAGTGAAGGAAGGGTTCACACAACCGTGTGTCATAATCAAGCTCCTCGTGCCGTGTCCGCGCGGCACGCAATCTCTTATTAAACGCGAAGGGCCAGTTTCGCGTACCAGTCGTGGGCCCGACTGATTTGACCAACTTATCATAGCTTTAGAAGATTTGAACCGTGCGGATACGCGCAGTTTGCGCAAACAGTTCAACGTTAGCGCAAGCATTGTCGCCAAAGTTTCCGATAATGCACGGCCAGATGTGAAAACTTATGCCTTTTGGGGCACATTGTCTTTCAAACCCGAGAAGCGATTCGCAGTTAGTTGTTGATTCGGTGAACTGACTTAAGGACAATGGCTGAAAAATTGGGCAGTCATAACAATAAGAGGAAAAATCCATGTCGAAGATCGCTTTGGTCGACGATGACAGGAATATCCTGACGTCGGTTGCAATGACCCTCGAAGCCGAGGGTTTTGAAGTTGAGACATATAACGACGGTCAATCCGCACTAGACGCTTTTAACAAGCGGCTTCCGGACATGGCTGTTCTTGATATCAAAATGCCGCGTATGGATGGCATGGACCTGCTTCAGCGCCTGCGTCAGAAAACGAAAATGCCCGTCATTTTCCTGACGTCCAAGGATGACGAGATTGACGAAGTCCTCGGTCTGCGGATGGGTGCGGATGATTATGTTAAGAAACCGTTCTCGCAGCGCTTGCTTGTTGAGCGGATCCGCGCGCTGCTTCGTCGTCAGGATGCAATTGCCGGAGAGGCCATTGCTGAAACAGAAGAAACCAAAGTCATCGAGCGCGGTGAACTTCGGATGGACCCGTTGCGGCACGCGGTGTCGTGGAAGGGCAAGGATGTATCGCTTACAGTGACAGAGTTTTTGTTGCTGCAAGCTTTGGCTCAGCGTCCCGGTTTTGTAAAAAGCCGTGATCAACTGATGGACGTGGCTTATGATGATCAGGTCTATGTGGATGACCGAACCATCGACAGCCACATTAAACGTTTGCGTAAAAAGATGCGGACCGCGGATGACGACTTCTCTGCGATCGAAACGCTCTATGGTATTGGCTACAGGTATAACGAAGAGTAGTAGCCCTCAAGTATTGGTAATGGTGTGCGCGATTCAGTAATGGCAAAAGAGGCGAACGTCGTCCTCGGCGAAGATTGGGACGGTCCAAGCAGTAGTGTTGAGTCCGAGTTGCGAGCAAGCCGCCGCAGACGGAACATCGTTGCGCTTAATCGTTCGCCATTGGCGCGGAAAATCATCACCTTCAATTTGTTGGCGCTGGTTATCCTTGTTGCCGGCGTTCTGTATTTGAATCCGTTTCGCGACAGTCTCGTTCTGCAACGTGAAAAAGGGTTGATCGTTGAGTCCCAATTGATTGCCAATGTTTTCCAAGCGCAATTTTCAGATCAGACGAATGTTCCCAATGCCATTGATATTTCGAAGACGCTGCAGTCTCTCGCGCTTCCTCAAGGTGTAGAGGCCTATGCGTTTGATACCCAGGGGCGTCTGATTGCAAGCACCGAGGGGCGTGAACGGCCGGAAAATGCCGCTTTGGCAAACCTCGAAGCCAAGCAGCGCAGCACGATGATTACGGATTTCCTGAATTCGGCATGGGAAACTTTATCGGGTGTATTCGGTGAAGGGCCTGAGGTCGGTGTACAAGGGTCCATCTCTGATATGGCAAGCAATCTTGCCGCCAAAACCACCGAGGGAACACAGGTTCACACCGGTTATGATGCGGATGGCGGAGCTATATTCGCCGTGGCGTCGCCAGTTATTGTGAACGGTGTGCAAATTGGTGCGGTTGCGATAACGAGCGCTGAGGGTGAGATTGACTTCCTCGTGCGGAGCGAGCGCGAACAGGTCTTGCAGATGTTCGTAATCGCGATACTTGTGTCTGTTGGCCTCAGCCTTGTATTGGCTTCCACCATCGCAAATCCACTCTCTGATCTTGCCGCTGCTGCCGAGCTTGGCCGCGACAAGAACGCTCGCAAGATGAGCCCGAACCGTGTTCGTATTCCTGATCTGACGGCCAGACCGGACGAGATCGGACGGCTCTCTGGCGCGCTGCGTGGGATGGTGACGGCACTCTATGACCGTATTGAGGGCAACGAGCAGTTTGCCGCTGATGTCGCCCATGAGATCAAGAACCCGCTGGCTTCTCTGCGTTCCGCAGTGGGCACGCTTCGCGTTGCAAAGCGTGATGATCAGCGCGAGAAACTGCTTGATGTCATCGATCACGACGTTCGGCGGCTTGATCGTTTGGTGAGTGATATTTCCAACGCATCGCGTCTTGATAGCGAGTTGGTGCGTGAGGAAGAAGAGCGCTTTGATCTTCTGCATATGCTCTCCAATATTACCGACTATCTAGGGAGTGATGCCAAAAGCAAAGGCGTTGAGTTCATCTCCGATTTGCCGAACCAACCAATTTATCTGCAAGGCCTAGAAGCGCGACTTGCGCAGGTCTTTGTGAACCTTGTGACCAACGCGATTTCGTTTTGTGACAACGGTGATGCAATCCGCGTTTGGGCACGGCAGCGTGAGAACCGTGTTCTGATTGTGGTTGAAGATACGGGCCCCGGTATTCCGGACCAAGCCTTGCAGAAGATTTTCCAACGGTTCTATTCCGAACGTCCCCCTGGTCAATTCGGTAATAACTCCGGTTTAGGGTTGGCGATTTCCAAACAGATCGTCGAAGCACATGGTGGCGTAATCTGGGCCGAGAACATTCGCCCAACAGACGCTGACATCACCTCAGAGCCACTTGGTGCGCGTTTTGTCGTTGGTCTACCGCTTTAAGCCATCCATGCGTGTGCTCCCATGAGTGAGCAAGAATATCTGCATGCAAGTTGTGTTGCGTTGAATGGTAAAGCTGCGGTGATCCTCGGGGCATCTGGAAGCGGTAAGTCGACATTGGCGCTTCAAATGATCGGACAGGGCGCAAAGCTCGTTGCCGATGATGGCGTGTTCTTAAGATGCGCGGGAGAGACACTTGTCGCAGCAGCGCCAGAGGCTCAGCGTGGCAAGATCGAAGTCAGGGGAATTGGGATCGTAAACGCGGAATTCACGGAGCGTGCGACGGTTTCTTTGTTTGTTGATCTCGATACGGAAGAAAGCGAGCGATTACCGCCATTTCGAACAATCGAGTACCTTGGCCAAAAAGCCCCCTTGTATCATCGCATTAAGGGTGATCACCTTGCAATCGCACTCACACAGATTCTCTTGAACGGTAGATCCGATTGAACAGCACTACTTCATCTTCAACTGACGCCACTGCGCATCAAAATAACTTACGGGTTGTTCTGGTGACCGGCCCGTCTGGCGCTGGGCGTTCGACAGCGATCAACGCACTCGAGGACGCAGGGTACGAGGCGATTGACAATTTGCCTCTATCTTTGGTTCCACGCTTGCTGGAAGGAGCTGCGCACAGTGTGCCACTGGCCTTGGGCATCGATGCGCGGAACAGGGATTTCAGCGCGAGCGGCCTGATCGAGCTTATTGAAACACTGGCATCGCGCGATGATGTGTCTTGCGAGGTTCTCTATCTGGACTGCAGCAAAAACACGCTAATCCGCCGTTTCTCGGAAACGCGTCGGAGGCATCCACTTGCGCCAGCAGAGGAGCCGGGTATTGGGATTGAGCGCGAATTTGATCTCTTGAAGCCGATCCTTGTTCGGGCGGATGTGCTTATCGATACCACTGAGTTTTCGCCCCACGATCTACGTGCTGAAGTGGAACAGTGGTTTGCGCCGAAATCAGGTCAGAAACTCGCTGTCTCAATTCACAGCTTTTCCTACAAACGGGGCGTGCCGCGCGGGATCGATATGATCTTTGACGTGCGCTTCTTGCGCAATCCTTATTGGGACGAGTCGCTGCGCAGTTTGGATGGCCGAGATGCGCGTGTGGCAAGCTATGTCGAAGAAGACGAGCGCTTCGATGCATTCTTTGTGAAGATTCGTGAGCTTTGCGAAATGCTGCTGCCTGCCTATATCGAAGAGGGCAAAACGCATTTTTCAATTGGCTTCGGGTGTACCGGAGGGCAACACCGTAGCGTCACTGTTACGGAAAAACTCGCGAATGCGCTTGCAGAGGGCGGTTGGCAGGTGTCAATTAGACATCGGGAAATGGAACGTCGGGCGGTGGCATCGCCAGACCTAAGTACGGGAAAGCTGGCGTGATCGGAATTGTGATCGTCGCTCATGGCGGTTTAGCCAAAGAGTATAAATCGGCTGTCGAACATGTTGTCGGCAAGCAAGAAGGCATTCGCGCGATTGCAATCGAGGATGATTGTGACCGTGGCGATAAACAATGTGAAATTTGTGAAGCTGCGGATGCGGTCGATACGGGTGATGGCGTCATCGTCGTGACCGACCTTTTCGGTGGTTCTCCGTCGAACCTTTCCTTAAAAGCCTGTAGCCCGAAAAACCGTAAAATTCTGTACGGTGCGAATTTGCCTATGCTTGTGAAACTTGCAAAGTGCAGAACGAGTTCGGTGCAGAACGCAGTCGATTGCGCTATGCAGGCAGGCCGAAAATACATTAATAGTTTTGACGCAAGTCCAACAAATTAGGCATTATGAGCATTTCAAGAACGTTTCCGATCGTTAACGAAAAAGGGCTGCATGCACGTGCGTCAGCCAAACTCGTCGAAGTTGTCGAGGAATTTGACGCGCGCGCCGAAGTTTCAAAAGACGGCATGAGCGCATCCGGCGATTCCATTATGGGTTTGTTGATGCTCGCCGCCGCTAAGGGCTCTTCGATCGAAGTCACAACCTCTGGCAATGATGCCGAAAAACTTGCCGACGCGCTCGAAGCGCTTGTTGCCGACAAGTTTGGCGAAGAGTTTTAGCCCGTTCTATCGGGTCGGAACCGGCGTTTCCCCGCGATAATCATAGAAACCGCGCTGTGTTTTGCGGCCAAGCCATCCGGCCTCTACGTATTTGGTTAGGAGCGGGCAGGGGCGATATTTGGTGTCGGCAAGCCCGTCATGAAGCACGTTCATAATGGCGAGACACGTATCAAGCCCGATGAAATCGGCCAACTCTAGTGGACCCATAGGATGGTTCGCGCCAAGCTTGAGGGAGCTATCAATGGACGCGACCGATCCGACACCTTCATAGAGCGTATAAACGGCTTCGTTGATCATCGGCATCAAAATGCGATTCACGATGAAGGCAGGGAAGTCCTCGGCTGACGCTGCCGTTTTCCCGAGTTTTTCAACAACACCAAGGCAAGCTTGGTAGGTTTCCTCGTCGGTTGCGATACCACGGATCAGTTCGACCAACTGCATGATCGGAACCGGATTCATGAAGTGGAACCCCATGAACTTTTCGGGGCGGTCCGTGCCGCTGGCAAGTCGCGTGATCGAGATCGATGAGGTATTCGACGTTAGGATCGTTTCAGGCTTTAGGTGAGGCAACAAACTTGCGAAAATTTGAACCTTAATATCTTCACGCTCTGTCGCCGCTTCAATCACGAGATCAGTTTCGCCAAGGTCGGCAATGTTTAATGTTGTTGTGATATTGCTCATCGCGGCGTCACGGGTCTCTTGCGAGATTTTTTCGCGGCTCACCTGACGATCAAGATTAGACTGGATTGTGTTAACCGCTGCTTGCAACTGCTCTTCGGAAATGTCTGTTAATACAACTTCATAGCCGGCGGCGGCAAAAACATGGGCGATACCGTTTCCCATCTGCCCGGCGCCAATCACGCCAACTTTCCTGATTTCCATCGTCCGAGTTCCTTTGTGCCAATCGTGCGGATGTTATGCCGCAGCGCGGCGCAGATGCAAGGGCCATTCAACGTTTGAATGGGTTCTGCAAATAGAGACAATTTTAGCATTAGCATTTTGGAAAGAGCTTTGCAGCACCCTCAGCCTCGGGTGAGTCTAAATATGAGGTGGGTGTAATGGCCTATGAAAACCTGGGTGAAGGAGCCCTTGATTATCTGCCGTGCCGCTATGGCAAGTCGAAACTGTTGTTTCGTGGACCGCGGCGCAAAATGGAGAATGCATATATCGCTGCAATCGGCAGCACAGAAACATATGGCAAGTTCGTAGAGGAGCCGTTTCCAAACCTTGTGGAAAAAGCGCTCGGAATTGAGACGGTGAATTTTGGTTGTGTCAACGCGGGGCCAGACGTTTTTCTGAATGAACCTGTTGTTCTGGAAGCCTGCGCAAAGTCGCGTGTGACGGTTGTGCAGGCAATGGGGGCACAGAATATGTCAAACCGGTTCTACGCTGTTCATCCGCGCCGAAATGATCGTTTTCTCAAAGCCAGCGCCTTGATGAAAACCATCTTTCGCGATGTCGACTTTACAGAGTTCCATTTCACGCGGCACATGCTTCAAGCTTTGAAGTCGCTTTCAAGCGATAGGTTTGCCTTGGTCGAAGAGGAGCTTAAGGCAGCTTGGCGCGCGCGGATGCAGTTTTTGTTTGAGAAGATACAGGGCAAAACGATCTTGCTTTGGGTCGATAACCCAAATCCAGACACACACACGGACCTTGGCCCTGATCCGCTTTTCATTGATCGTTCGATGATCGAGGCTGTGCGCCCGTTCTGTACAGAGGTGGTTGAGGTGCAGCTTTCAGATGCTGCGCGCACGGCAGGAGTGAAAGGTATGGTCTACCCAGAGATGGAAGCACCAGTCGCGAAGGAGGTGATGGGGCTTCAGGCCCATACCGAAGTCGCGCAAGCTTTGGCCCCCGTACTCAAGCGCATGATGTGACCCAAAAAGAAAAAGCCCCGCGTTATGGCGGGGCTTCTCCAAAGAAATGTTCGTTTTGGTTAGACTGCGTCGATCAGAGCAGGAACCGCGTCGAAGAGGTCTGCGACAAGGCCGAAATCCGCAACTTGGAAAATCGGTGCTTCCTCGTCTTTGTTGATTGCAACGATGATCTTGCTGTCTTTCATACCTGCAAGGTGCTGAATCGCGCCGGAAATGCCAACCGCAATGTAAAGTTCCGGAGCAACGACCTTACCTGTTTGGCCAACTTGCCAATCGTTTGGTGCGTAACCAGAGTCAACAGCGGCACGCGATGCACCAACTGCCGCGCCGAGCTTGTCGGCGAGTTTCTCGATCAGTGCGAAGTCCTCTTCGGATCCGACACCACGGCCACCAGAAACAACAACTCCTGCGCTTGTCAGCTCTGGGCGGTCGCTTTCAGCCACTTTATCTTCAACCCATTCCGAAACAGCGGGATCGGCAACAGCGTCGATCTTCTCAACTGAAGCGGAGCCACCTTCGCCAGCTGCATCAAAAGTGGACGTCCGGATTGTTGCAACTTTTGTTGCGTCCGAAGTTTTCACCGTTTGAACCGCATTGCCCGCATAAATCGGACGCTCGAATGTATCTGCGTCAACGATTGCAGTAACGTCCGAAAGAACCATCACATCAAGAAGTGCAGCAACACGTGGCAAGATGTTTTTGGCGCTTGCGGTCGCTGGTGCGAGGATGTGTGTGTATCCTTCGGCGAGAGAAACAACGAGCGCAGCAACAGGTTCGGCGAGGCCATGACCATATGCAGCATCGTCCGCGCATAGAACCTTGGACACACCTTCGATTTTCGCGGCAGCTTCAGCAGCGCCAGAACAACCTGACGAAGCGCAAAGTACTGTGATGTCACCTAGTGAAGATGCGGCAGTTACAGCTTTGGATGTCGCGTCGAGCGCGAGTTCGTCGCCATGAACTTCAGCAAGAATAAGTACAGACATTAGAGGGCCCCCGCATCTTTGAGTTTCGAAACAAGCTCTTCAACATCAGAAACGATGATCCCGGCAGAACGTTCCGCAGGAACGGCCGTGTTCACGATCGAATGCCGTGGCGAGGTATCAACGCCGTAGTCGGCAGCTGTTTTCTCGTCGAGCGGCTTTTTCTTGGCCTTCATGATGTTGGGGAGGCTCGCGTAACGAGGCTCGTTCAAACGAAGGTCTGCGGTTACGATTGCAGGGAGCTTGACCTTGATGGTCTGTAGGCCGCCGTCAACTTCACGTGTGACGTTGGCGCTGTCGCCATCAACCACAACTTCGCTTGCGAAAGTTGCTTGGGGCCAGCCAAGAAGGGCAGCGAGCATTTGGCCCGTCGCGTTCATGTCGTTGTCGATGGCTTGCTTGCCAGCGATCACAAGGCCAGGCTGCTCTTCGTCGATAACGGCTTTAAGCAGCTTTGCAACGGCGAGTGGTTCAATGTCATCAGTGGCGTCTTCGGCGGCAACAATAAGAATTGCACGATCCGCACCCATGGCGAGCGCAGTGCGTAGTTCTTTTTGCGCATCTTTCACGCCGATAGATACAACAACAACCTCGTCGGCTTTTCCGGCTTCTTTGAGACGGATCGCTTCTTCGACGGCAATTTCGTCAAAGGGGTTCATCGACATTTTGACATTGGCAAGATCAACGCCTGTGCCGTCAGCTTTGACGCGCACCTTTACGTTGTAATCAATCACACGCTTGACCGGTACTAAGACCTTCATGGCAAGTTGCTCCTTAATAAATTCTCGAGCCGAAATACGACCCGGGTTAAGCTCTCAAGCATTGTGTTAGCCCGAAGTCGTATCGGATTATAGAGCAAAATCGACCAGAAACGCCTTTGCGACGCCGCGTTTTTATGAAGTCAGGCGCTAACGGTTGGCGCCAGGAACCCAAAGCACGTCATTTTCGCCGTTGTTGTTGGCAGCGCGCGCGGCAACAAAAAACCAATCCGAAAGGCGGTTCAGGTATTTGACAGCGGCGGGATTGATCGATTCGACTTGGTCGAGGGCCACCGCGAGGCGCTCTGCTCGGCGCGAAACCGTACGGCAATGATGCAGGTGTGCCGCGAGCGCCGAGCCTCCAGGCAAAATAAAACTGCGGAGCGGCGGTATGTTTTTGTTCATCTCGTCGATTTCAGTTTCAAGCCGCTCAACTTGAGCATCTGTCATCCGAAGCGGCGGATACTCGGCTTCTGCGTCTTGCTCGCTTTGAGGGCGGCAGAGGTCTGCGCCAAGGTCAAAAAGGTCATTTTGAATGCGTTCGAGTTTTTCGGCCGCCTCGCCAGTTGCGTGTAGGCGGGCCAAACCGACAATCGAATTCGTTTCGTCAACCGTCCCGTAAGCTTCAACGCGCGGGTCAAACTTTGCCACACGGTCGCCATTGCCAAGCGCGGTCTCGCCCTTGTCACCTGTGCGGGTGTAGATTTTGTTCAAGACAACCATGTTAACCTCCGCTCCGTCGTAGAAGAACGTAAATCACAATTAGCACGACGGCCAAGAGTTGAGCCGCCACACGATAGCGCATCATGCGATTGCCGTGTTTGCGATTGAATTCGCCGCCACGAGCAAATCCGAGGATCCCGATGACAAGCACCACAAGAACCAACAAAACTGCGGCAACGACAAGTAGGAAAAGTGGGTCTTGAAGCATGGTGTTTTCTCGAATTGGCCAAAAGATAATGCGCGCCAAAGCAGAGGCGCGTTGCAAAGGTGTCTAGAGCTTTGCCAGTATCTTGTCGAGTTGCCGCGTCGAAAGGACACGCTTTAGGAAGCCGCCAACATAGGTTGGGGTGGTGACATAGTACCGCGGTTTGGGGCGCGGGCTTTCGAGTGCGTGGATAAGCTTTTTGGTCACAGCACGTGCAGGGAGTTCAAACGGGTCGGGCCCTGATTTTTCAACATACAGCCGTTTCTTCAGTGTTTCATACTGTTTGGCGCGCGCAGAGTTTTTCCAGTCAACAAAACGTTCGAAATGGGCAACAGAGTTTTGGCGGATTCGTGATGTGATCGGGCCGGGCTCCACAAGAATGATTTTGATCGGGGTTCCGCGCATTTCGAGGCGCAACGTGTCTGTTAGGCCCTCCATCGCGTGTTTTGTTGCGTTGTAAGCCCCGCGCCAGCGCAACGGGGCAAATCCAAGGATTGAACTACAATTGATGATGCGCCCGTGTCCTTGTTTGCGCATCACCTTAATTACCCGTGTTGTCAGATCGTGGTATCCGAACAGATTTACCTCAAAGATCAACCGCAGCGCATCTCGTGGGATATCCTCAACAGCTCCCGGAACAGCGATCGCCCCGTTATTGTAAAGTGCGTCGAGCGTCCCGCCTGTGCGTTTTAAGCATTCCGCAAGAGCGTCCTCAATGCTGGCTTCGTCTGTATAATCAAGCACGAAACTTTCCAGCCCTTCGCGGCGTAAACGCTCGCAATCAGTTTCTTGGCGACATGTCGCAAAAACGCGCCATCCGCGCTCTGATAACCCGTGCGCCGCGTCGTATCCGATGCCCGAGGAGCATCCGGTGATTAGGATGGATTTCTTGCTCATGGTTTGCCTGCTTGTTGTTTGGTCCACAGAATGAGGATTTTGATGCGGAAAACAACCTCTGCTGCGCCTTGTTTCTTGTGCGCGGCACAGGGGGGCGCTATCACAGGTCTATGAGCCAAGAAACAGACCCCTCCGACATTGATCTTCACGAAGTTGCCGAGCCGCTGCGCCGCGCGATTGGCGAGCGCTATCTAACTTATGCGCTATCGACGATTATGCACCGTGCTTTGCCGGATGCGCGCGACGGGCTGAAACCGGTTCACCGCCGTATTCTCTATGCGATGCGAGAATTGAAGCTGGCAAGCAACGGCGGCTTCCGGAAGTCGGCCAAGATTTCCGGCGACGTCATGGGGAACTACCACCCGCATGGTGACGCTGCCATCTATGATGCGATGGCGCGTTTGGCGCAGGATTTCAACGTGCGCTATCCGTTGGTGGACGGGCAGGGGAACTTCGGCAACATCGACGGTGATAATCCCGCGGCGAGCCGATACACAGAAGCGCGAATGACTGCCGCCGCCGAGGCTTTGCTTGAGGGGCTCAACGAGAACGCAGTCAACTTCCGCGAAAACTATGACGGTACCCTGACAGAGCCGGAAGTTCTTCCTGCAACATACCCGAATTTGTTGGCGAACGGCTCCTCCGGCATTGCCGTGGGTATGGCCACAAATATTCCACCACATAACATTGCCGAACTCTGTGATGCGTGTTTGCACCTAATCAAAACGCCGGATGCGCGGGATGATACACTGGTCAATCTCGTACCAGGACCTGATTTCCCGACGGGCGGCATTATTGTCGAGCCACGCGAGAGTATTCTTGAAACCTACAGAACCGGTCGCGGCTCTTTCCGCCTTCGCTGTAAATACGAGGTCGAAGAGCTTGGCCGTGGGCAATGGCAGATCGTCGTCACTGAAATTCCTTATCAGGTTCAGAAAAGCAAGCTGATCGAGAAGCTTGCCGAGGTAATCCAGAACAAGAAGGTGCCAATTCTCGCCGATGTACGCGATGAAAGTGCCGATGACGTTCGGATCATTCTGGAGCCAAAGAGCAAGAATGTTGTGCCTGATGTTCTGATGAATACGTTGTATCGGGTCAGCGATCTTGAAGTGCGGTTCAGCATGAACATGAACGTACTGATTGATGGCCTGACTCCGAAGGTCTGCAGCTTGAAAGAAGTCCTGCGCGCCTTCCTTGATCATCGCCGCGAGATTCTGATCCGTCGCAGTAAGCACCGGCTAGAGAAAATCGACCATCGGCTCGAAGTGCTTGAGGGCTATATCGTCGCCTTCCTCAATCTGGATCGCGTTATCGAGATCATTCGCTACGAAGATGATCCGCGCGCCGTCATGATGGCCGAGTTCGAGCTAAGCGAGGTGCAGGCCGATGCAATCCTCAATATGCGTCTGCGGAGCTTGCGTAAGCTTGAAGAACTCGAACTGAAGAAAGAGCATGACGAGTTGCTTCAGGAGCGTGAGGGTCTTGAAGAGCTGTTGGCGGATGAAGATCTGCAATGGTCTCGCATCGCTGAGCAGATGAAAGTGACCAAGAAGAAATTCGGTCGTGATTACGAAGGCGGTGCGCGCCGTACCCAATTTGCAGAAGCTGGAGAAGTCGAGGACGTTCCGATCGAAGCAATGATCGAGCGCGAGCCGATTACTGTGGTCTGTTCGCAAATGGGATGGATTCGCGCCATGTCTGGCCACATCGATCTAAATCGCGAATTGAAGTTCAAAGACGGCGACGGGCCGCGCTTTGCCTTCCATGCCGAAACGACAGATCGCTTGCTTTTGCTTGGAACCAATGGCCGCTTTTATACCATGGGCGCCAGCACGCTCCCTGGAGGGCGGGGTATGGGCGAGCCGCTTCGATTGATGGTTGATCTACCAAATGAGTGCGAGATCGTAGATCTGTTCATTCACGAACCGGGCCGGAAACTGTTGGTGGCCTCTTCTGCGGGCGATGGTTTCATAGTTCCCGAAGACGATGTGGTCGCGCAAACCCGAACCGGCAAACAGGTTCTGAACGTGCGTGGCGATGTGGTGGCCAAGGTTTGCCGTCCGATTAAGGGTGATCATGTGGCCGCCGTTGGTGAAAACCGCAAAGTGCTTGTGTTCCCAATTGAGGAACTTCCTGAAATGGGGCGCGGCAAAGGTGTGCGCCTTCAGAAATACAAGGACGGCGGGCTTTCGGACGCGACAACATTCGTATTGGAGCAGGGTTTGAGTTGGCTCGATCCTGCGGGGCGAACCCGAACCGAGACCGAACTCGCCGAGTGGAGTGGAAAACGCGCAAGCGCAGGTCGAATGGCCCCCCGCGGGTTCCCAAGAGACAATAAATTCAACTGAGTTAGCGCCGATTTCAGGCGCTAATTCAGCACAAGCAAATTCCATGTGGTTGAAATCGAGTCACATCGTGCCGAGATAGGGCAGGAAGCGGTATGAAATGCTTGCATTTTGACCGCGAGGGCCCTAATCAGCCCGCGATGAAAACGGGGTGCATTTCTACCCCCCAAACATGAGGCCCTGTTATGGCTAAGGAAAAGTTTGAGCGTACGAAACCGCATTGCAACATCGGCACGATTGGCCACGTTGACCACGGTAAGACTACATTGACAGCTGCAATCACCAAGCAGTTTGGTGACTTCCGCGCGTATGACGAGATTGACGGCGCGCCCGAAGAGAAAGCACGTGGTATCACCATCTCGACAGCTCACGTTGAGTACGAGACAGCTGATCGTCACTATGCGCACGTTGACTGCCCAGGTCACGCTGACTACGTGAAGAACATGATCACTGGTGCGGCGCAAATGGACGGCGCGATCCTCGTTGTGAACGCGGCTGATGGCCCTATGCCACAGACACGTGAGCACATCCTGCTCGGCCGTCAGGTTGGTATCCCAGCCATGGTTGTCTTCATGAACAAAGTCGACCAGGTTGACGACGAAGAGCTTCTGGAGCTCGTTGAAATGGAAGTTCGTGAGCTTCTGAACGAGTACGGCTACCCAGGCGACGACATTCCTGTGATTGCAGGTTCTGCTCTTGCTGCTCTTGAAGACCGCGACGACGCGATCGGCAAAGACAAGATTGCTGAGCTGATGACAGCTGTTGACACATACATCCCACAGCCACCACGTGCTGTTGATGAGCCATTCCTGATGCCAATCGAGGACGTATTCTCGATCTCTGGTCGTGGTACAGTTGTGACTGGCCGTGTTGAGCGTGGCGCTGTGAACGTTGGCGACGAGATCGAAATCGTTGGTATCAAAGATACACAGAAGACAACCTGTACAGGTGTTGAAATGTTCCGCAAGCTGCTTGACCGCGGTGAAGCTGGCGACAACATCGGTGCGCTTCTGCGTGGTATCGATCGTGATGGCGTTGAGCGTGGTCAGATTCTCTGTAAGCCTGGTTCGGTTAAGCCGCACACCAAGTTTGAAGCAGAAGTTTACATTCTGACCAAAGAAGAAGGTGGCCGTCATACACCATTCTTCGCGAACTACCGCCCACAGTTCTACTTCCGGACCACAGACGTGACCGGCACAGTTGAACTGCCAGCAGGTACAGAGATGGTTATGCCAGGCGACAACCTGAAGTTCGGTGTTGAACTGATCGCACCGATCGCGATGGAAGAAGGCCTCCGCTTCGCGATCCGCGAAGGCGGCCGCACAGTCGGCTCCGGCGTTGTGTCCTCCATCAAAGAGTAAGCTTGCTCTGATATTAATAGAGAGGGCTGCCTTCGGGCGGCCCTTTTCTTTTTTGTGGCTTGCGATAAGATCGCCGTGAACGATGGAGGGTGACATGAACAATATCTGATCTGAGATATTAACTTCAATCACAGAGAGATATTCATGAAACGTCCTTTCATTCAGGCTGATCGTGCCTACCCGCTAACCTTACCAAATGGTGATGTTCTAAAGAGCTTGGTTTACCTGAACCAAGTTATCGACCACCCCAACATGAAGTTTGGTGATTACACATATTATTCGGATTTCGAGGTGGTCGAGGATTGGGCCGGTCGTATCGCGCCTTATCTATATCCTGGCGCACCGGAGCGGCTCGAAGTCGGTAAGTTCGGGCAGTTCGCTCATGGCACGTGTTTTATTACGGCCTCTGCCAATCATCCTATGGGTGGATTTTCGACCTATCCGTTTCTCACGTTCAATCCCGAAACCATGATGCAATATGCGAATGTGATTCCCGGCAAGGGAAATACTGTGGTCGGTAACGACGTCTGGATCGGTATGGACGCTAAAATTATGCCCGGAGTGAGAATCGGGGATGGTGCAATCATCGCGAGCGGATCCGTGGTAACAAAGGATGTCCCTGCTTATGCGATTGCGGCCGGAAACCCCGCCAAAGTAGTGAAAATGCGGTTTGATGCCGATACCATAAGAGAATTGTTAGAGATTCAGTGGTGGAATTGGCCTGTAGAACTGATTGAGGAGCACCATGACTTGATTGCTGGCGCAGATATTAGTGCGCTCAAACATGTAGCGCGCTCCAGATGAAACACGAAATGCACGCGAGATTTCGCAATTGGTGCAAATCGCTCTTGATTCCCGTCGCAGGGTGCCGTACTTCCTGCGACGGCTTTAGGGGTTTAGCTCAGTTGGTAGAGCATCGGTCTCCAAAACCGAGGGTCGTGGGTTCGAGTCCCTCAGCCCCTGCCAAAGCCGGTTTCATCCACATCGTTGCTCGTTCTTTTTCTGGTATAGAAAGAGATGCTGCGCTTAAGCGCGCCTTAAAGCCGAGGGTGATGGGATGACCTCAACCAATTCAACGCACCTCTGTGAATTGAGCTTGCATGTCGGTGCTCATAAAACGGCAACGACTCATCTTCAGCAAACGTTCAAAAAGAACAATGATCTGCTCCTAAGCGCCGGCGCTAAGTTCTATGGACCGAAAGAGCTTCGTGATGACTCAATCCAGTTTAGTGAACGGCTGGGTCTAAAGATTCCGTCAAGCTTAAGTGACGGTAATCGAGGAGGGCGATCGACGGGTGAGTCAGAGCGACGCAAAGTCCAAGACTCGCAGAAACTGAACATGCCGGCAATGATTGGCGAATATGAACGGGTAATAATCTCCGAAGAGAACCTCATCGGGCCGTATGTGCGACCGGAGAAGGAATTGAGCGGCAGGTTGTACCCACGATCAGATATGTGGCTGAGAGAATTCGCGAAGTGCATCCCGGAAACACCGGTAAATCTCTACTTCTCTACGCGGATGATCGCAGATCACATTGCCTCTCAATATGCCCAAAAATTGAAGGCTGGGGTTGGGATTAGTTTCCGAAACTATGCGACGAAAATTGATTGTTTTGGGCCGTTATGGGCTGACGTAATTGAGCGGTTTTCGAAGATTGAGGGAATCGAGCAAATTTACGTTTGGCGGTATGAAGATTATAAAGATGTTCATCGCAAAGTGATGAGCTTAATGGCAGGAAGCGATGAACTGATCTCTCGGTTTGATGTGATCTCTAAGCGGTCAAACCTCGGCCTTTCGCAGCGCGCTGTAGACGAGATCCTGTCATATACTCCTGAGAAAGATGATGGCTGCTCTAATCGTTCCGCGATAGCCAAAAGTATCCGAGATGATTTTCCAATTTCGGACGAGAATCCAAAGTTTGCCCCTTGGAGCGAGACGGAACTGGCGGCATCTGCTGAAGCGTATGAAGAAGATATCGACCGCATTTGCGAATTGCCAAAGGTGACGCTTATCACGCCATAGTTCCGGTATGGTTTCCGAAACATCCCTTGCCCGCCTTGCCAAGGTCCGGGCAATGGCATATATCCCCGTGGTCGCATATGGCGAATGGTTAAAAGGCAGCACGATGGCAGCAAAACGCACAAACCCGCTTCAGTTTATTCAACAGGTCCGTTCGGAAGGGTCAAAAATCACCTGGCCGACACGCCGTGAAGTGGCTTTGACAACAGCTATGGTATTTGTAATGGCGGCGTTGTTTGCGACCTTCTTCTCGTTGGTTGATCTTTCGATCCGTTCGTTGCTGCAATACGGGCTGAGCTTTTTCGGCTAAGGAATTCGCCGCTATTGGGTTGAATTCCGTGGCTTTCGGGGCTAATCCAAGCGGCAACATCAAAGAGGGCGTGCAGCGATTCGGGTTGCGCGCTGTTTTTTGTTCTGGGTTGGAGTGATCTAACCGTTTGGAATTTATACACCTTTTCGGGTTCTGCCCGAGGTTGAGACAAGGACTGAAGCAAGATGGCAAAGCGCTGGTATTCGGTGAGCGTACTCTCGAACTTCGAGAAAAAGATCGCCGAAGCAATTAAACATGCAGCTGAAGAAGCCGGTCTTGAGGATCAGATCGAGGAAGTTCTTGTTCCGACCGAAGAGATTATCGAGGTGCGTCGCGGCAAGAAAGTGACAACCGAGCGCCGCTTTATGCCGGGCTATGTTCTGATCCGTATGGAGATGAGCGACGAAGGATATCACCTTGTGACGTCGATCAACCGCGTGACTGGTTTCCTCGGCCCGCAGGGGCGTCCGATGCCGATGCGCGACGCTGAAGTGAACCAAATTCTCAACCGTGTTGAGGAAGGTCTTGAAGCGCCACGTACGCTTATTCACTTCGAAACTGGCGAAAAGGTACAGGTTACCGACGGTCCGTTCGAAGGGTTCGACGGCATGGTCGAGGAAGTGGACGAAGAAAACAGCCGCCTGAAGGTGACTGTAAGCATTTTTGGCCGGGCAACGCCGGTCGAGTTGGAATTCACGCAGGTTTCGAAAGAAGCCTAGTGTGCGTCGCGCGGGCTGTGGCTTGCGCATCAATGTGGGAGGGGAGCCGAGCGCGCTTGGCAATCCGGACCACACAACCAAAGACGGCGAAACGCGTTTCGTCGAAGTTGAAGAAGGAGAGGCCAGATGGCCAAGAAGATTGCTGGCACTATGAAGCTGCAGGTTCCTGCAGGTAAAGCCAACCCAAGCCCCCCCGTCGGTCCTGCACTGGGTCAGCGCGGCATCAACATCATGGAATTCTGTAAGGCGTTTAACGCCAAGACGCAGGATCTTGAGCCTGGTGCGCCATGCCCGACCGTGATCACTTATTACCAAGACAAATCCTTCACTATGGATATCAAGACTCCTCCGGCGTCTTACTTCCTGAAGAAGGCTGCGAAGATCACTTCCGGTGCGAAAACACCTAGCCGTGAGACCGTTGGTACTGTTTCTGCGAAGCAAGTTCGCGAAATTGCAGAAGCCAAAATGAAAGACCTGAACGCAAACGACATCGATGCTGCTATGCAGATCATCATGGGTTCTGCGCGTTCCATGGGCATCGAGGTAAAATAATCATGGCGAAGCTTGGAAAACGTACAGCCGCTGCTCGCGAAGCATTTGCTGGTAAAGCCGACGTAACAGTTGAAGAAGCTGTTGCTCTGGTTAAATCCGCCGCTACTGCAAAATTCGACGAAACTGTCGAGATTGCGATGAACCTTGGTGTTGACCCACGCCACGCTGACCAAATGGTTCGCGGCGTTGTTGGTCTGCCAAACGGCACAGGTAAAACTGTTCGTGTTGCTGTATTTGCTCGTGGCCCGAAGGCTGACGAAGCAAAAGAAGCTGGTGCGGATATCGTTGGTGCAGAAGACCTGATGGAAGTCGTTCAGGGCGGCAAGATCGAATTCGATCGCTGCATTGCGACTCCTGACATGATGGGCGTTGTTGGCCGTCTTGGTAAGGTGCTTGGCCCACGTAACCTGATGCCAAACCCACGCGTTGGTACCGTGACTATGGACGTAGCTGACGCTGTGAAAGCAGCAAAAGGCGGCGAAGTTCAGTTCAAAGTTGAAAAAGCTGGTGTGGTTCACGCTGGTGTTGGCAAAGCGTCCTTCTCCGAAGAGGCACTGGTTCAAAACATCCGCGCATTCGTTGATGCGGTTGCAAAGGCCAAGCCATCGGGCACAAAAGGCGCCTATATGAAATCTATCGCTGTGAGCTCGACAATGGGCCCTGGCGTAACCGTCAACGTGGATAACGCTGCCGGAAACTAATTTGGTGGGGCAACCTGCCAAATGATGGGGCCGCTGATTTGGCCCCATCCTGTCCGAGACGGAGGGTGGTTCGAAAGAGCTATAAATCCTTCCTGAGATGGGGAACGAGACAAATTTCCGAGGGTTGCCTCGGGTGATCTGGCCTCGGGACCCTGAAATTGGACCCGAACGGCCCAAACCCAAAATGGGGGCGGGTCAAACTGAGCCGGGGGGAAACCCCCAAATTTGGAGAAAACTGTGGATAGAGCACAAAAAGAACAGTTGGTCGAAGAGCTCGGCCAAATCTTTGACAGCTCTGGCGTCGTAGTGGTTTGCCGCTACGAAGGTCTCACGGTTGCTGAAATGCAAGACCTGCGTACTCAAATGGGTGCGGCTGAAGGGTCTGTTCGCGTTGCCAAAAACAAGCTCGCCAAGATCGCCCTTGAGGGTAAGCCCTGCGCAAGCATTGCTGACTATCTCAATGGCATGACTGTACTCGCTTACTCTGAGGACCCTGTGGCTGCGGCCAAGGTCGTCGAGAAGTATTCCAAAGAGAACTCCAAGCTGGAGATCCTCGGCGGTGCTATGGGCGAGACAGCACTGGACGTCGCCGGTGTGAAAGCCGTTGCTGCGATGCCATCTCGCGAGGAGCTTATCGCTTCCATCGTGGGCTGTATCGGAGCGCCAGCTTCCAACATCGCCGGTGCCATTGGCGCGCCTGCAAGCAACATCGCGAGCATCTTGTCTACTGTTGAGGACAAGGCTGCTGCTTAAGCAACATGAGCCTTCGTGGGGAATATCCTTACACGTTGGAACACAACTTAATCGAACGGAAACAGTATAATGGCTGATCTGAAAAAACTTGCTGAAGAGATCGTAGGTCTTACACTTCTCGAAGCACAAGAACTGAAAACTATCCTTAAAGACGAGTATGGCATCGAGCCTGCTGCTGGTGGCGCTGTAATGGTTGCTGGCGGTGCAGACGCTGGTGGTGCTGCTGGTGGCGAAGAGAAAACAGAATTCGACGTAATTCTGAAAGCGGCCGGTGCTTCCAAAATCAACGTGATCAAAGAAGTTCGCGGCATCACAGGTCTCGGCCTGAAAGAAGCCAAAGAGCTCGTTGAAGCTGGTGGCAAAGCCGTTAAAGAAGGCGTCTCGAAAGAGGAAGCCGAAGAGATCAAAGGCAAGCTCGAAGCAGCTGGCGCTGAGGTCGAAGTTAAGTAATTGGGCGGGGCGTTCGCTCCAACCGTTACTGGAATTGGCTGGATCCGGGATTTTCCGGGTCCAGCTTATCGCGTCTTAGAAAAGGCCTGTGACGCAGGCAGTTTGTAAGGAGCGGTTCAATGGATCGGGCGGAATCGGTGGGACGGTTCCGAGAATAGATCCGAATGCTCTGTTTTGCGGTGCGCCCGGGATGCCCGACCTGGACGTGATCGCGAAAATCTGAAAGGTGACCACGCACATGGCTCAATCCTACCTTGGCCAAAAACGGCTTCGCAAATATTTTGGCAAAATCCGCGAAGTACTTGAGATGCCGAACCTTATTGAGGTTCAGAAGTCTTCGTATGATTTGTTTTTGAAATCCGGCGATCAGCTTCAGCCACTTGATGGCGAAGGGATCAACGGTGTTTTCCAATCGGTCTTTCCGATCAAAGATTTTAACGAAACATCCATTCTTGAGTTCGTAAGCTACGAGCTTGAAGAACCGAAATACGACGTTGAGGAATGTCAGCAACGCGACATGACCTACAGCGCACCTCTCAAGGTGACGCTGCGCCTGATCGTGTTTGATATTGATGAAGACACCGGCGCGAAATCGGTTAAAGACATCAAAGAACAAGACGTGTTCATGGGCGATATGCCCCTGATGACACCAAACGGCACGTTTGTTGTAAACGGCACAGAGCGCGTCATCGTTTCCCAGATGCACCGTTCGCCCGGCGTTTTCTTTGACCACGACAAAGGCAAAACCCACTCTTCGGGTAAGCTTCTGTTCGCATGTCGGATTATTCCTTACCGTGGCTCTTGGCTCGATTTCGAATTCGACGCCAAAGATATCGTTTACGCTCGTATCGACCGTCGCCGCAAACTTCCTGTTACCACGCTGCTTTATGCGCTTGGTCTTGACCAGGAAGGCATCTGCGATGCGTATTATGATACCGTTGATTACAAGCTCAAGAAGAACAAAGGTTGGGCAACCAAGTTCTTCCCTGAGCGTGTGCGCGGTACACGTCCGACGTTTGATCTTGTTGACGCGAAAACAGGTGAAGTCATTGCCGAAGCAGGCAAGAAAATCACTCCACGCGCCGTTAAGAAACTGATCGAAGAAGGTAAAGTCACAGAGCTTCTGGTTCCGTTTGACAATATCCTCGGCAAGTTTGTTGCACGTGACATCATCAACGAAGAAACCGGTGCGATTTATGTCGAAGCTGGTGATGAGCTGACCTACGAGTACGACAAGGCTGGCGAGATCATCGGTGGTTCGCTCAAAGAACTGCTTGATGCGGGTATCACTGATATTCCGGTTCTCGACATCGACAACATCAACGTTGGTCCTTACATCCGCAACACAATGGCCGCCGATAAGAACATGAGCCGCGAATCCGCGCTTATGGATATCTATCGCGTCATGCGTCCGGGCGAGCCGCCCACCGTTGATTCTGCGTCCGCGCTGTTTGACACGTTGTTCTTTGACAGCGAGCGTTACGACCTTTCTGCGGTTGGTCGCGTTAAGATGAACATGCGTCTTGATCTTGATGCAGAAGACACACAGCGGACCCTTCGCAAAGAAGACATTATCGCCTGTGTGAAAGCGCTGGTGCAGCTTCGTGACGGGCACGGCGATGTGGACGATATCGACCACCTCGGTAACCGTCGTGTGCGCTCTGTTGGCGAACTCATGGAGAACCAGTACCGCGTTGGTCTGTTGCGTATGGAGCGCGCGATCAAAGAGCGTATGTCTTCGGTTGAAATCGACACAGTCATGCCGCAAGACCTGATCAACGCGAAACCGGCTGCTGCTGCTGTTCGCGAATTCTTCGGGTCGAGCCAGCTGTCGCAGTTCATGGACCAAACCAACCCGCTTTCAGAGGTGACACACAAGCGTCGTCTCTCCGCGCTTGGGCCAGGTGGTCTGACACGTGAGCGTGCGGGCTTTGAGGTGCGCGACGTGCATCCAACGCACTATGGCCGCATGTGTCCGATTGAAACGCCGGAAGGGCCGAACATTGGTCTGATCAACTCGCTCGCGACATTCGCGCGTGTGAACAAATACGGCTTTATCGAAACGCCATACCGCAAGGTTGTGGACTCTACAGTGACCGATGAGGTTCACTACATGTCCGCAACTGAAGAAATGCGCCACACTGTTGCGCAGGCGAACGCTCATCTTGATGAAAACGGCAAGTTCCAAAACGATCTTGTGTCGACTCGTCAGTCCGGCGAATACACTCTGAGCCCTGCTGGCAATGTTGATTTGATCGACGTTTCGCCAAAACAGCTCGTCTCGGTAGCTGCTTCGCTTATTCCGTTCCTTGAAAACGACGACGCCAACCGCGCTCTTATGGGCTCGAACATGATGCGTCAGGCTGTGCCGCTGCTCCAAGCAGAAGCACCGCTTGTTGGTACAGGTATCGAAGAGGTTGTGGCTCGTGACTCTGGCGCGGCCATCATGGCGAAACGTGCTGGTATCATCGACCAAGTTGATGCGCAGCGTATCGTTGTGCGTGCGACTGCTGATCTTGAGCCGGGTGATCCGGGTGTAGACATCTATCGTCTCCGCAAGTTCCAGCGTTCCAACCAAAACACATGCATCAACCAGCGCCCGCTGGTGAAAGTAGGCGACAAGGTAGGCAAGAACGAGGTTATCGCTGACGGTCCGTCTACGGATATCGGTGAACTCGCGCTTGGTAAAAACGTGATCGTCGCGTTTATGCCTTGGAATGGTTACAACTACGAAGACTCCATTCTGATCTCCGAGCGTATCGTTCGTGACGACGTCTTTACTTCGGTTCACATCGAAGAATTCGAAGTTGCGGCGCGTGATACAAAACTCGGCCCAGAGGAAATCACTCGCGATATTCCAAACGTTGGTGAGGAAGCCCTGCGCAACCTCGACGAAGCGGGTATCGTTTACATCGGTGCTGAAGTTCAGCCTGGTGACATCCTCGTTGGTAAGATCACACCAAAAGGCGAAAGCCCGATGACACCGGAAGAAAAGCTTCTGCGTGCTATCTTTGGTGAGAAGGCTTCGGATGTTCGCGATACATCGCTCCGCGTGAAACCGGGTGATTTCGGGACCGTTGTGGAAGTTCGCGTCTTTAACCGCCACGGCGTGGAAAAAGATGAGCGTGCCCTTCAGATCGAGCGTGAAGAAGTCGAACGTCTTGCACGTGACCGTGATGACGAGCTGACAATCCTTGACCGCAACATCTATGCCCGCCTGAAGTCTATGGTTCTGGGTAAAACTGTTGCCAAAGGTCCAAAGGGTGTCAAATCCGGCTCCGAAGTGACCGAAGAGCTTTTGGAAACACTTTCCAAGGGTCTGTGGTGGCAGCTTGCGCTTGAGGACGAAGACGCGGCGAAAATCGTTGAAGCTCTGCACGCTCAGTACGAAGTGCAGAAAAAGGCGATGGAAGCACGCTTCGAAGACAAGGTTGAGAAGGTTCGCCGCGGCGATGATCTGCCTCCTGGCGTGATGAAGATGGTCAAAGTCTTTGTCGCTGTGAAGCGCAAGCTTCAGCCGGGTGATAAGATGGCCGGTCGCCACGGGAACAAAGGTGTTATTTCCAAGGTTGTACCAATGGAAGATATGCCGTTCCTCGCCGATGGTACGCCGGTTGACTTCTGTCTGAACCCTCTTGGTGTGCCTTCGCGTATGAACGTTGGTCAGATCCTTGAAACTCACATGGGTTGGGCCAGCCGTGGCCTTGGTATCCAGATTGACGACGCGCTTCAGGAATACCGCCGCTCTGGCGATATGACACCTGTTCGTGACGCCATGAAGGTCGCCTATGGTGATGCCGTCTATGACGAAGGTATCGCAGAGATGGACGAGGATCGGTTGATCGAAGCTGCGGGCAACGTAACCCGTGGTGTTCCGATCGCGACACCTGTGTTTGATGGTGCCAAAGAAGCAGACGTGAACGACGCGCTGAACCGCGCTGGCTTCGATGTTTCTGGCCAGTCGATCCTTTATGATGGCCGTACCGGTGAGCAATTTGCCCGCCCAGTTACGGTCGGTGTGAAGTATCTTCTCAAACTGCACCACCTCGTGGACGACAAAATCCACGCACGTTCAACCGGGCCTTACAGCCTTGTTACGCAGCAACCTCTGGGCGGTAAGGCTCAGTTCGGTGGCCAGCGTTTCGGGGAGATGGAAGTCTGGGCGCTCGAAGCTTATGGCGCTGCCTATACCCTGCAAGAGATGCTGACAGTGAAGTCGGACGACGTTGCAGGCCGGACCAAGGTTTACGAAAGCATCGTCAAAGGCGACGACAATTTCGAAGCTGGCGTACCGGAAAGCTTCAACGTGCTTGTGAAAGAAGTCCGTGGCCTCGGCCTCAATATGGAACTCCTGGATGCGGAGGATGACGAGTAGAGCACCCGCTCTCTCGTCTCCCCTTCCCCTGATTAAAAGGAACGCAAAATGAACCAGGAACTGACAAACAACCCGTTTAACCCTCTTGCTCCGCAAAAGACCTTTGATGAAATCAAAGTGTCGCTTGCTTCGCCAGAGCGGATCTTGTCGTGGTCTTTCGGTGAAATCAAAAAACCGGAAACAATCAACTACCGTACGTTCAAGCCAGAGCGTGACGGCCTTTTCTGTGCGCGTATTTTCGGGCCAATCAAAGACTACGAATGTCTTTGTGGCAAGTATAAGCGCATGAAGTATCGCGGCGTTGTCTGCGAGAAATGTGGTGTTGAGGTTACGCTTCAAAAAGTGCGCCGTGAGCGCATGGGCCACATCGAACTCGCAGCACCTGTTGCGCATATCTGGTTCCTCAAGTCGCTCCCAAGCCGGATCGGCCTGATGCTTGATATGACGCTCCGTGATCTTGAGCGCATTCTCTACTTTGAAAACTATGTGGTGATCGAGCCGGGTCTGACCGACCTGACATACGGTCAGCTCATGAGCGAAGAAGAGTATATGGACGCTCAAGATGCGTTCGGTATGGACGCCTTCACTGCGGGTATCGGTGCGGAAGCAATCCGCGAGATGCTCTCGATGATCGATCTTGAGTCCGAAGCCGAAACGCTCCGCGCCGATCTGGCCGAAGCAACTGGCGAGCTCAAGCCCAAGAAGATCATCAAGCGTCTCAAGATTGTTGAAAGCTTCCTTGAGTCCGGCAACCGCCCTGAGTGGATGGTGATGACCGTGATCCCTGTGATCCCGCCAGAGCTTCGTCCGCTCGTGCCGTTGGATGGTGGGCGTTTTGCGACGTCTGACCTCAACGATCTTTATCGTCGGGTTATCAACCGGAACAACCGTCTGAAGCGTCTTATTGAGCTTCGTGCGCCTGATATCATCGTGCGTAACGAAAAACGGATGCTGCAAGAGTCGGTCGATGCGCTGTTTGACAACGGCCGCCGCGGTCGTGTGATTACAGGTGCGAACAAGCGTCCGCTGAAATCGCTCTCTGACATGCTTAAGGGTAAGCAAGGCCGTTTCCGTCAAAACCTTTTGGGTAAGCGCGTCGACTTCTCTGGCCGTTCTGTGATTGTGACTGGTCCAGAGTTGAAGCTGCATCAATGTGGTTTGCCCAAGAAGATGGCGCTCGAACTTTTCAAGCCGTTCATCTACAGCCGCTTGGAAGCCAAGGGCCTGTCTTCAACCGTTAAGCAAGCGAAGAAACTCGTTGAAAAAGAGCGTCCAGAAGTATGGGACATTCTTGACGAGGTGATCCGCGAGCACCCAGTGATGCTGAACCGTGCGCCAACGTTGCACCGTCTTGGTATTCAGGCGTTTGAACCAACGCTGATCGAAGGCAAAGCGATCCAGCTTCACCCGCTCGTATGTTCTGCGTTTAACGCTGACTTTGACGGTGACCAAATGGCGGTTCACGTTCCGCTGAGCCTTGAAGCCCAGCTTGAAGCGCGTGTTCTGATGATGTCGACAAACAACGTTCTGTCGCCAGCAAACGGTTCGCCGATCATCGTTCCGTCGCAGGATATGATCCTTGGCCTCTATTATATCTCGCTGATGCGCGAAGGTATGAAGGGCGAGGGCATGGTCTTTGCTGATGTTGACGAAGTTCAGGCTGCTCTTGATGCGGGTGAGGTTCATCTGCACGCCAAGATCCAAGCGCGTATTCCTCAGATTGATGAGGAAGGCAACGAGATCATGGTTCGCTATGAGACCACTCCTGGCCGTGTTCGCCTTGGCGCACTGCTGCCAAAGAACGCGAAAGCGCCGTTTGATCTGGTGAACAACCTTCTTCGGAAGAAAGACGTTCAGAACGTGATCGACACTGTTTACCGTTACTGCGGTCAGAAAGAGTCGGTTATCTTCTGTGACCAGATCATGACCATGGGTTTCCGTGAAGCGTTTAAAGCCGGTATTTCCTTCGGCAAGGACGACATGGTTATCCCTGACTCCAAGTGGCCCATCGTTGATGAAACACGCGATCAGGTTAAAGACTTCGAACAACAGTACATGGACGGTCTGATTACTCAGGGCGAGAAGTACAACAAAGTTGTTGATGCTTGGTCGAAGTGTAACGACAAAGTCACCGATGCGATGATGTCGACTATTTCGGCAACTCGTACCGATGAGAATGGCGCGGAAATGGAGCCGAACTCGGTTTACATGATGGCTCACTCCGGTGCGCGTGGCTCGGTTACTCAGATGAAACAGCTCGGCGGGATGCGCGGCCTGATGGCCAAGCCGAACGGCGACATCATCGAGACACCGATCATCTCGAACTTTAAAGAAGGTCTAAGCGTTCTTGAGTACTTCAACTCGACACACGGTGCCCGTAAGGGTCTGTCTGATACCGCGCTGAAAACAGCGAACTCCGGTTATCTGACACGTCGTCTGGTTGACGTTGCCCAAGACTGTATCGTGCGCGAGCATGATTGTGGCACCGAGACTTCCATTACTGCAGATATCGCGGTTAAGGATGGCGAAGTTGTTGCAAGCCTTGGCGAACGTGTTCTTGGTCGCGTTGCTGGTGAAGACGTAGTTAACCCTGGCACGGACGAAGTTATCGTTTCGAAGAACGAGCTGATCGACGAGCGTAAAGCAGACCAGATCGAGGCCGCTGGCCTGACAACGATCCGCGTTCGCAGCCCGCTAACCTGTGAAGCTGAAGAAGGCGTTTGCGCCATGTGCTACGGCCGTGACCTTGCGCGCGGTACTTTGGTGAACCAAGGCGAAGCCGTCGGTATCATCGCGGCGCAGTCCATCGGTGAGCCGGGTACACAGCTTACAATGCGGACCTTCCACATTGGTGGTGTTGCGCAGGGTGGTCAGCAGTCGTTCCAAGAAGCAAGTCATGAAGGCACAATCGCCTTCTCGAACGACGCGCTTCTCGAAAACGCGGCTGGTGAGCTCGTTGTGATGGGTCGTAACATGCAGCTTGCAATCATCGGCGACGATGGCGAAGAGCGCGGCAGCCACAAGGTGACTTATGGTTCCAAGCTTCACGTCAAAGCCGGTCAGAAAGTATCGCGTGGCGATAAGCTCTACGAATGGGATCCATACACGCTTCCAATCATCGCGGAGAAGGCCGGTACAGCGAAACTGGTTGACCTGATCAGCGGTATTTCGGTTCGTGACGATACCGATGACGCAACCGGCATGACCCAGAAGATCGTGACCGATTGGCGCGCTGCGCCGAAGGGTAACGAGCTGAAACCTGAAATCTTCATCATCGGTGACGATGGCGAGCCTCTGCGCAACGACGCAGGCAACCCAGTGTCCTATCCGATGTCTGTGGATGCGGTTCTTTCTGTTGAAGAAGGCACCAAAGTTCAGGCTGGTGACGTGGTTGCGCGTATCCCGCGCGAAGGGTCCAAAACCAAGGATATTACCGGTGGTCTGCCACGGGTTGCGGAACTCTTTGAGGCACGTCGCCCCAAAGATCACGCGATCATCGCAGAAGTTGACGGTTATGTTCGCTTTGGCCGCGACTACAAGAACAAGCGTCGCATTTCGATCGAGCCTGCAGATGAGAGTCTGGAGCCAGTCGAATACATGGTGCCAAAGGGTAAGCACATCCCAGTTGCCGAAGGTGATTTCGTTCAGAAGGGCGATTACATCATGGACGGTAACCCGGCTCCGCACGATATTCTTGCGGTTATGGGTGTTGAAGCTCTGGCCAACTACATGGTCGACGAGGTTCAGGATGTGTACCGTCTGCAAGGTGTGAAGATCAACGATAAGCATATCGAAGTGATCGTGCGCCAGATGCTGCAAAAATGGGAAATCCTTGATAGCGGTGAAACAACGCTTCTCAAGGGTGAGCATGTTGATAAGGCCGAGTTTGACGCCGCCAACGCAAAGGCAGAGGCCGCTGGTCGCCGCCTTGCTTCGGGTGAGCCAATCCTTCTCGGTATTACCAAAGCATCGCTGCAAACGCGTTCGTTCATCTCGGCGGCGTCGTTCCAAGAGACAACCCGCGTACTTACCGAGGCCTCCGTTCAAGGTAAGCGCGACAAACTGGTTGGCCTCAAGGAAAACGTCATCGTGGGTCGCTTGATCCCTGCGGGTACTGGTGGGGCAACCCAGCAAATCCGTGCGGTTGCTGTGAAACGCGATAACGCCGTGATTGAAACGCGTCGTGAAGAAGCAGAGCAGGCCGCTGCGTTGGCCGCACCTGTTCCAACCGAAGACGAGATCATCGGTGGTGATGTGTTCAAGAGCGACATCCCAGAGAGCCGCGAAGACTAAAAGTCTTTAGCACTCGTTGAAATTGGCCCCCTCGCTGAAAGGTGAGGGGGCCTTTCTTTTTGGGACAGTGATTTCTTGTCTGGGAAATCTGCTTTCCCGCGACTAGGTTGAGCGAAACAACCGCGAGTGTTTGCATGCCGTCGGATTTCAACAACCAAATAATAGGTCTTGTTCGCTTCTCCTTTCCTGCGCTTTCGGGGTTCGGGAAAGGTGGACAAGATATTGCCGAGCGCGAGGCATTCCTCTTTGATCCGGCACGTTTGGAGCGGCGATTCTACCTGTTTGAAAAGCTGTGCTTGCCGTCTCTGTTGGCGCAAACCGATCCGGATTTTACAATTTTGTTTCTGATCGGAGAGCGGATGCCGCCAACTGCTGTCGCTCGCCTTGCGAGGTTGATCGCTCCGCTTAAAGATGCGCGCATCATTCAACGACAAAGCGGTCATAACTATGGTGCGGTATGCAAGGCATTCGACGAAGTTGGCGCGGTCGGCTTTACCCATCGCACGAGTTTTCGTTTAGATGACGATGACGCGCTGTCTTGTTCTTACATTGAGCGGCTCAAACGGACTGCGCGAGACTTGAAACCAATGTGTCGGCCCGAACGCCCCGTTGCGATCGCGTTTAACCGCGGCTTCTATGTTGAGGTTCAAGAGGGTGAGAATACTGTTATCGACGCAAACGAACGAACGCCCGTTTCGGTTGGCTCGGCGTTATTCGCTGAAGTGAGCGAGCCGCAGAATATCTATGCACGCAATCATCGTTTTCTTGGTCAGTTCTTTAATCTGTATTCCGACGTAGGTGCCCCTAATTTCATTCGGACGATCCATGCTGATAACGATAGCAAACCGTCTATTGTGGGGCTTTCGAACATGATGTCGCCCCAGACAATCGCCGAGGAAATCGCAGCAAGCTTTCCCTTTGATTTAGCAGAATTGAAATCCCTATGACCGTCGAAACGCCCCAACGCGAGAACTTACAAGGTGTAGGTATGATGACGGCTTCTATGGCGGGTTTCGCTATAAATGATGCGTTCATGAAGCTCGTGCTCGAAAACGTGCCGTTCTACCAAGCCATTGTGCTTCGCGGGCTTGCGGTTACGTTTATGTTGGTGCTGATCGGGCTGTACCTACGGAAGCTGGATTTTCGCCTGTCTCGGCGCGATGGGAAGCTCGTGCTTTGGCGGTGTGTGGGCGAGGTCGGCGCGACCTATTTCTTCATCACCGCACTTATTCACATGCCAATTGCGAATGTGACGGCTGTTTTGCAATCGCTCCCCTTGACTGTCACCTTGGCAGGGGCGGTGTTCATGAAGGAACCATTGGGCTGGCGACGCTTTTCAGCAATTGTAGCTGGGTTTATGGGGGTTCTGCTCATTGTCCGTCCTGGCGCGGACTTTGACGTCTACGCCCTCTATGCGCTGGGGGCGGTCGCCTGTGTGACCTTGAGGGATTTGTCCTCTCGGCGTCTACCTGGGCATATATCGACTTGGACGGTCTCGGTCTTCGCTGCCATCTCGGTTACGCTTTTTGGTTTGGTCGGAAGTCTGTTTGAGCCGTGGGAGCCGGTATCTGCATCATCATTTGGATTACTGGCAGGAGCGACCCTCTGTCTGATCGGTGCCTATGTGTTTAGCGTGAGTTCGATGCGCACCGGAACTTTGGCTGTTGTGACGCCTTTCCGATATACGGGAATCCTCTGGGCGATTATCTTGGGCGTCGTGGTATTTGGCGACTGGCCCGATACGCTGACCATCATAGGAATCATTATTGTCGTCGGGTCTGGTTTGGTTACGCTATACCGCGAGCAGGTCATGTTGCGTCGGAAGATTGATTCCCGCGTGACACGGATTTAGCTTGGGTTTGGCGCTCGAAACTCAAAGTAGACAGGCAGTTTTCAATGATACGCGCTATTTTTTGCCTGCTTCGCAAGAGTTGATGTATTTGCGGCCATAGTCGTGTTGACAACCACCGCGACTCCTCATAAACAGCGGCCACTTGGCACGGGTGTATTCCCATTTGCCGTTGTCAGAACCGAAGTGGTCACGATCCGGGCCTAACAGCTCCGATCCTCTGAATGCCCGCCGCGTCGTTCCCGAGAAAGGGGAATGGATGTGGTTTTTTGCGTTGTGTAAACGGGAAACGCCTACTCGCCTGCGGGGTTTCGCCTCGTTTTTGATAATTTTGTGTTGCAACACGGGGAAATAACCGGAATGCCAACGATACAACAGCTGATCCGCAAGCCGCGCCAGCCGAAAGTCAAACGCCAGAAGTCCATGCACCTGCAGGCTTGTCCTCAGAAGCGTGGTGTCTGCACACGTGTCTATACAACGACACCAAAGAAACCTAACTCCGCTATGCGTCGAGTCGCCAAGGTGCGCCTGACAAATGGCTTTGAGGTCATTAGCTACATCCCGGGTGAAGGTCACAACCTTCAGGAGCACTCTGTTGTTCTGATCCGCGGCGGCCGTGTGAAAGACCTTCCGGGTGTTCGCTACCACGTTCTTCGCGGTGTGCTGGATACCCAAGGTGTTAAAGACCGTAAACAACGTCGTTCGAAATACGGCGCCAAGCGTCCTAAATAAGGAGAGGCCGAGATGTCCCGTCGTCACGCCGCAGAAAAACGCGAAGTCCTTCCAGACGCAAAGTTTGGTGACCGCGTTCTGACTAAATTCATGAACAACCTCATGATTGATGGTAAAAAATCCGCCGCTGAGCGTATTGTTTACAACGCATTCGACCGCGTTGAAGACAAGATCAAGCGCGCACCTGTAGAAGTGTTCCACGAAGCACTCGAAAACATCAAACCGTCCCTCGAAGTGCGTTCGCGCCGCGTGGGTGGTGCGACATACCAGGTGCCTGTTGATGTGCGTCCTGAGCGTCGTGAAGCACTTGCCATCCGCTGGTTGATTTCGTCTGCGCGCAACCGCAACGAAAACACAATGGAAGAGCGTCTCGCCGGCGAGCTGCTGGATGCGGTCAACAACCGCGGCACAGCCGTCAAGAAGCGCGAAGATACGCACAAGATGGCCGAGGCGAACAAAGCCTTCAGCCATTACCGCTGGTAACCCTTAGGGCTTAGGACCAACACCATGGCACGCGAATACCCACTCGAAAGATACCGCAACTTTGGCATCATGGCGCACATCGATGCAGGTAAAACAACCTGTTCCGAGCGCATCCTGTACTACACAGGCAAGTCTCACAACATTGGTGAGGTGCACGATGGTGCGGCCACCATGGACTGGATGGAGCAAGAGCAAGAGCGCGGTATTACAATTACCTCCGCTGCGACAACAACATTCTGGGAGCGCACAGAAGACGGCCAAACAGCCGAAACTGAAAAGCACCGGATGAACATCATCGACACACCGGGCCACGTTGACTTCACAATCGAAGTTGAGCGTTCGCTTGCGGTTCTTGATGGTGCGGTTGCTGTTCTTGATGCGAACGCTGGTGTTGAGCCTCAGACAGAGACTGTTTGGCGTCAGGCTGACCGTTACAAAGTTCCACGTATCGTTTTTGTTAACAAAATGGACAAAATCGGCGCGGACTTCTTTAACTGCGTTCACATGATCCAAGACCGTACCGGTGCAACACCTGCACCGATCCAAATCCCAATCGGTTCTGAAACAGAACTCGAAGGCATGGTTGACCTTGTCACTATGGAAGAGTGGGTTTGGGCCGGTGAAGACCTCGGCGCATCTTGGGAAAAACGCCCAATCCGTGCCGAACTTCAGGACACAGCGAACGAGTGGCGTTCGAAGCTCATCGAGACTGCGGTCGAGATGGACGACGACGTGATGGAGGCTTACCTCGAAGGCGAAGAGCCAGACGTGCCAACACTGCGCCGTCTGATCCGTAAAGGTACGCTTGAAATCAAATTCATCCCTGTACTTTGCGGCTCCGCGTTTAAGAACAAAGGCGTTCAGCCTCTGCTCAACGCTGTGATCGACTATCTGCCGAGCCCGCTCGACGTTGTTGATTACATGGGCTTTAAGCCAGGCGACGAAACAGAGACACGTGACATTCCCCGCCGCGCGGACGATGACATGGCGTTCTCGGCGCTTGCGTTTAAAATCATGAACGACCCGTTTGTTGGTACACTGACATTCACACGGATCTATTCCGGCGTACTGAACAAAGGCGACAGCCTGCTGAACTCTACGAAAAACCGCAAAGAGCGCGTTGGTCGTATGATGATGATGCACTCGAACGACCGTGAAGAGATTCAAGAAGCATTTGCTGGCGACATCATCGCGCTGGCCGGCCTCAAGGACACAACAACAGGGGATACCCTCTGTGCTGTGAACGATCCTGTGGTTCTCGAAACAATGACATTCCCTGATCCTGTGATCGAGATTGCTGTTGAGCCAAAAACCAAAGCCGACCAAGAGAAAATGTCTGCTGGTCTTGGCCGTTTGGCTGCTGAAGATCCTTCCTTCCGTGTGGAAACTGACCTCGAAAGCGGCCAGACCATCATGAAAGGCATGGGCGAACTTCACCTCGACATCCTTGTTGACCGCCTGAAGCGTGAATTCAAGGTTGAGGCGAACATCGGTGCGCCACAGGTTGCTTATCGCGAGACTATCGGTCACGAGGTTGAGCACACTTACACGCACAAGAAGCAGTCTGGTGGTTCCGGTCAGTATGCTGAAGTTAAACTTCAGATCATCCCGACCGAGCCTGGCGAAGGTTACTCCTTCGAGAGCAAGATCGTTGGTGGTGCTGTTCCAAAAGAATACATCCCTGGTGTTGAAAAAGGCATCAAATCGGTTATGGACAGCGGCCCTCTCGCCGGCTTCCCAGTAATCGACTTCAAGGTTGTTCTTCTCGACGGTAAGTTCCACGATGTTGACTCCAGCATCCTCGCCTTCGAAATCGCTGCCCGTATGTGTATGCGTGAAGGTATGCGCAAAGCTGGCGCGAAACTGCTCGAGCCAATCATGAGCGTAGAGGTTGTTACTCCTGAGGATTACACAGGTAACATCATCGGCGATCTGACATCCCGTCGTGGGCAGGTTCAGGGTCAAGACGCACGCGGCAACGCAATTGCGATCGACGCCTTTGTTCCACTGGCCAACATGTTCGGCTACATCAACAACTTGCGCTCCATGTCTTCGGGCCGCGCAAACTTTACGATGCAGTTCGACCACTACGAGCCAGTTCCACAGAACATCTCGGACGAAATTCAGGCGAAATTCGCCTAAACGAAAATGCGGGTGCTGCCTTGGTGGCCCCCGCTCATTACATAAAAGGAGGCCATCATGGCTAAGGAAAAGTTTGAGCGTACGAAACCGCATTGCAACATCGGCACGATTGGCCACGTTGACCACGGTAAGACTACATTGACAGCTGCAATCACCAAGCAGTTTGGTGACTTCCGCGCGTATGACGAGATTGACGGCGCGCCCGAAGAGAAAGCACGTGGTATCACCATCTCGACAGCTCACGTTGAGTACGAGACAGCTGATCGTCACTATGCGCACGTTGACTGCCCAGGTCACGCTGACTACGTGAAGAACATGATCACTGGTGCGGCGCAAATGGACGGCGCGATCCTCGTTGTGAACGCGGCTGATGGCCCTATGCCACAGACACGTGAGCACATCCTGCTCGGCCGTCAGGTTGGTATCCCAGCCATGGTTGTCTTCATGAACAAAGTCGACCAGGTTGACGACGAAGAGCTTCTGGAGCTCGTTGAAATGGAAGTTCGTGAGCTTCTGAACGAGTACGGCTACCCAGGCGACGACATTCCTGTGATTGCAGGTTCTGCTCTTGCTGCTCTTGAAGACCGCGACGACGCGATCGGCAAAGACAAGATTGCTGAGCTGATGACAGCTGTTGACACATACATCCCACAGCCACCACGTGCTGTTGATGAGCCATTCCTGATGCCAATCGAGGACGTATTCTCGATCTCTGGTCGTGGTACAGTTGTGACTGGCCGTGTTGAGCGTGGCGCTGTGAACGTTGGCGACGAGATCGAAATCGTTGGTATCAAAGATACACAGAAGACAACCTGTACAGGTGTTGAAATGTTCCGCAAGCTGCTTGACCGCGGTGAAGCTGGCGACAACATCGGTGCGCTTCTGCGTGGTATCGATCGTGATGGCGTTGAGCGTGGTCAGATTCTCTGTAAGCCTGGTTCGGTTAAGCCGCACACCAAGTTTGAAGCAGAAGTTTACATTCTGACCAAAGAAGAAGGTGGCCGTCATACACCATTCTTCGCGAACTACCGCCCACAGTTCTACTTCCGGACCACAGACGTGACCGGCACAGTTGAACTGCCAGCAGGTACAGAGATGGTTATGCCAGGCGACAACCTGAAGTTCGGTGTTGAACTGATCGCACCGATCGCGATGGAAGAAGGCCTCCGCTTCGCGATCCGCGAAGGCGGCCGCACAGTCGGCTCCGGCGTTGTGTCCTCCATCAAAGAGTAAGCGATAAGCTTCTCGAACCAGATTTGGCGCCCTGCAATGGGGCGCCACTTTCATTGAACTACGAATAGGTTCGATGTGGGGGGCGCAATCCCGCGTGTTTCCACCTCTCAACTTTTAAGCCGCGAAAGGCAACGACATGCAGTCGCAAAACATTCGCATTCGGCTCAAGGCCTTCGACTTCCGTGTACTGGACGCCAGCACACAGGAAATCGTTTCTACGGCCAAGCGCACAGGTGCCACAGTCCGTGGTCCTATCCCGCTGCCGAACAAAATCGAGAAATTCACCGTTCTACGTGGTCCACACGTGAACAAGAAATCCCGCGATCAGTTCGAAATCCGCACGCACAAACGCCTGCTGGATATCGTCGATCCAACACCACAAACAGTAGACGCGCTGATGAAGCTCGACCTTGCTGCCGGTGTTGACGTCGAGATCAAGGTTTAAGGAGGGTATCTAGATGCGCTCTGGTGTAATTGCGAAAAAGGTCGGTATGACCCGCCTTTTCATGGAAGACGGCAAACAGATTCCTGTAACCGTACTCCAGCTCGAAAACCTTCAGGTCGTCGATCAGCGTACTGCTGACCGTGACGGCTACACTGCTGTTCAGCTTGGTGCAGGCACAGCCAAAGCAAAGAATACTTCGCAAGCTATGCGTGGTCACTTTGCCAAGGCTAACGTTGCGCCAAAGCGGAAAATCGCGGAATTCCGCGTTTCCGAAGAGAACCTCATTGCCGTTGGCGAAGAGATCTCTGCTGAGCATTACGTAGAAGGTCAAAAAGTTGACGTGTCCGGCACGTCGATCGGTAAAGGCTTTGCCGGTGCTATGAAGCGTCACAACTTCGGTGGTCTTCGCGCCACTCACGGTGTGTCGATCAGCCACCGTTCGCACGGCTCCACCGGTCAGTGTCAGGAACCCGGCCGTGTTTTCAAAGGTAAGAAAATGGCCGGTCACATGGGTGCTGCCCGTGTAACAACCCAAAACCTCGAAGTTGTTCGTACAGATGCCGACCGTGGCTTGATCATGGTCAAAGGCGCTGTTCCGGGCTCTAAAGGTGGCTGGGTGACTGTTAAGGACGCTGTCAAAAAGAAACTGCCTGAGGGTGTGCCCTTCCCAGCAGCGCTGAAAAGCGCAGTTGTAGAAGCGCCTGCCGAGGCTCCCGCTGAAGGAGCAGAAGAATGAAGGCTGATGTAATCAAACTCGACGGTGGCAAAGCCGGTACTGTTGACCTTGACGAGGCCCTTTTCGGCCTTGAGCCACGTGCAGACATTCTGCACCGTGTGGTTCGCTGGCAGCGCAACAACGCGCAAGCTGGTACACACAAGGTTAAGACACGTTCCGAAACCTCCTACTCGACCAAGAAGATCTATCGCCAAAAAGGTACCGGTGGCGCGCGCCACGGTGACCGTAACGCGCCGATCTTCCGCAAAGGTGGTGTTTACAAGGGTCCAACCCCACGTAGCCACGGCCACGAGCTGACGAAGAAATTCCGCAAGCTTGGTCTGCGTCACGCGCTGTCTGCGAAAGCGACTGCGGGTGAGTTGGTTGTGCTCGACACAACAGACGTCAAAGACGCAAAAACTTCGGTTCTGGCGAAAGCTGTTAAGGAACTGGGTTGGAAGCGTACTCTGGTGATTGACGGTGCCGACGTAAACGAGGGTTTTGCCCGCGCAGCACGTAACATTGAAGGCTTGGATATCCTGCCAACAATGGGTGCAAACGTATATGACATCCTGAAGCGTGATACACTTGTTATCACAAAAGCAGGTGTCGAAGCATTGGAGGCACGTTTGAAATGAGCACCAAAGCAGAACAATACGATGTGATCCGCAAGCCGGTCATCACCGAAAAAGCAACTATGGCTTCTGAAAATGGTGCCGTTGTTTTCGAAGTGGCGATCGACGCCAACAAACCACAGATCAAAGAGGCCGTTGAAAGCCTGTTTGGTGTAAAGGTTAAGGCCGTCAACACGACGATCACAAAGGGTAAAGTCAAACGCTTCCGTGGCCAGCCAGGTAAACGGAAAGACGTTAAAAAGGCTTACGTTACTCTTGAAGAAGGCAACACAATCGACGTGTCCACAGGACTCTAAGATTAGCTTTCGTAAGTAAAGAGAGGCCCTCGCAGCGATGCGAGGGTCTTTTTCGTTGTTCGCGCAACACCTTTCATTACAGGTTGTGTACTACTTGGCCGCACCAAAACTTTCCTATGATCGATTTGCGTTGCCAACCTGGAAGTTCGTTGATTTAGTGCTCGAGAAATATTTCTGAGGGGCATTTTCGTGAGTGATGATGAACTAGGTTTAACTAGTAGAGGGATCAGAATACCACTGAGAGAAGGTGTCATAACTTCAAGAGTGAAGAAAAAACTAGAACTAGACTTCTACGAGACTCCTGAGATTACAGGCTTATCAAAATTTGTCAGGCCGTCTGATACGGTCCTCGAACTGGGTGCGGGAATAGGGTACGTATCGACTTTTTTGGTCAAGAGTTTGAAGGTTTCTGAAGTTGTATGTGTTGAAGCAAACCCCGTTCTTTGCGACTATATTTCAGAGCTACATACGTTAAACGGGGTCACTAACGCCGGCGTTCTAACTGGAGTGATGTTTCCTGATGATGCGGCGGTCCCAACGTCTGATACGGTGCCATTTTTTGTAACTGAGCCTTTTTGGTCTTCTTCCCTCACAAAACCGTCGACCAAATCCTATAAGAAGATAGAGGTTCCCGTCTATAAACTTAGCAAGACCATCGCCAAATATGAACCAACGGTGTTGGTTTGCGATATTGAAGGGGGCGAGGTCGATCTGTTTAGTAAAGCAGAGTTAGCCAGTGTGAACTATGTCTTTCTTGAGCTCCACACGCGTGTGATCGGAAGTAGGGGGGTCGTCAAGGTCTTTGATGATCTGCATAAGCTCGGATTTTTTTACCACCAGCAGGTTTCTGTGGGTGGCGCAGTGCTCTTCAAACGGCTTTGACTTCCGGGTGGCGTCAGTCGCTTTTTCGATAGAGGCAAGCGAATCAGTCGAACTCACAATCTCTGAGCAGGCCAAAAGAATTATATTTTCACGCGTTGCGCACTATCTTGCGGGCTCCGCAAAAAACATTCCCCCGGCCATAGACACCCCCTAACATCTCTGATACTCCGCGCGGGTGGTGATGGCCCCAGATTCGTTCTGGGGCTCTTTACCTTTTGGAATAGAGGTTTTCGGACCTTGCAATATTGGCCACCTTCGGGGGGCTCACACCGCGGATCTTTTCAATTGGATTGGTTCGCATAGCTAAACGGAAGACAGAAAGCATGGCACTAAAGTCGTATAAACCGACGACGCCAGGCCAGCGTGGGCTGGTTCTGATCGACCGTTCGGAGCTTTGGAAAGGACGTCCAGTCAAGGCCCTCACAGAGGGTATGACAAAATCGGGCGGCCGGAACAACACCGGGCGGATTACAATGCGTCGCATTGGTGGGGGTGCAAAGCGCCTTTACCGTATCGTGGACTTCAAGCGTAACAAGTTTGACGTTCCTGCCACCGTAGAGCGGATCGAATATGACCCGAACCGGACGGCATTTATCGCGCTCATCAAATACGAAGATGGCGAACAAGCATACGTATTGGCACCACAGCGTCTCGCAGTTGGTGACACTATCGTTGCTTCGGCCAAGGCCGACATCAAGCCCGGTAACGCAATGCCATTCTCCGGCATGCCTATTGGTACAATCGTTCACAACATTGAGCTCAAACCTGGCAAAGGCGGTCAGATCGCCCGTGCTGCTGGTACATACGCTCAGTTCGTGGGTCGCGACGGTGCTTATGCACAGATCCGCCTCTCCTCGGGTGAACTTCGCCTCGTGCGTCAGGAATGCATGGCCACAATCGGTGCCGTGTCTAACCCTGACAACAGCAACCAAAACCTCGGTAAAGCTGGCCGCAACCGTCACAAGGGCATCCGCCCAAGTGTTCGTGGTGTGGTTATGAACCCGATCGATCACCCACATGGCGGTGGTGAAGGTCGTACCTCCGGTGGTCGTCACCCAGTGACACCATGGGGTAAGCCAACCAAGGGTGCGCGCACTCGCAACAAGAACAAAGCGTCCAGCAAGCTTATCATTCGCTCGCGGCACGCCAAGAAGAAGGGGCGTTAATCTATGTCTCGTTCTGTATGGAAAGGCCCTTTTGTCGACTCTTACGTGCTTAAGAAAGCCGAGAAGAGCCGTGAATCTGGCCGCAATGAAGTTATCAAAATCTGGTCGCGTCGTAGCACCATTCTGCCCCAGTTCGTGGGTCTGACATTTGGTGTTTACAACGGCCACAAGCACATCCCCGTCAACGTCACTGAAGACATGATTGGTCAGAAGTTTGGTGAGTATTCACCAACTCGTACCTATTACGGTCACGCTGCTGACAAAAAAGCGAAGCGGAAGTAGAGCCATGGGAAAAGTGAAAAACGCACGTCGCGTGGCTGATAACGAAGCAATGGCCAAGGTCAAAATGCTCCGTACTTCGCCACAAAAACTTAACCTCGTTGCTGCAATGATCCGTGGCAAGAAAGTTGATCGCGCTCTGACCGATCTGACTTTCTCCAACAAACGGATTGCTGCCGACGTTAAAAAATGTCTTCAGTCCGCGATTGCGAACGCCGAAAACAACCACAACCTGGATGTTGACGAGCTGATCGTAGCCGAGGCCTATGTTGGCAAGAACCTGACCCTGAAACGCGGACGCCCTCGCGCCCGTGGCCGGTTTGGCAAGATTTTGAAGCCGTTTTCCGAGCTGACAATCTTGGTGCGCCAGAATGAGGAGCAAGCATAATGGGTAATAAAGTAAATCCAATTGGCATGCGCCTTCAGGTCAACCGGACTTGGGACAGCCGCTGGTACGCTGATACGAAAGATTTCGGCGATCTTCTTCTGGAAGACATCCGTATTCGTGAGTTCATCAAGGAAGAGTGCCGTCAGGCTGGCGTTTCCCGCGTGATCATCGAGCGTCCACACCGTAAGTGCCGTGTGACGATCCACACAGCGCGTCCTGGTGTGATCATCGGTAAAAAAGGTGCTGACATCGAAGGTCTTCGCAAGAAGCTCGCAGCGCTGACAGAGTCCGAACTGCACCTCAACATCGTTGAAGTTCGCAAGCCAGAGATGGATGCGGCTCTCGTTGGTGAGAATATCGCACAGCAGCTTGAGCGCCGTGTTTCTTTCCGTCGCGCTATGAAGCGTGCGGTACAGAACGCAATGCGTATGGGCGCGCTTGGTATTCGTATCAACGTTGCCGGTCGTCTTGGCGGTGCGGAAATCGCGCGTACTGAATGGTACCGCGAAGGCCGCGTGCCTCTGCACACTCTGCGTGCCGACATCGACTACGCACATTCCGAAGCGATGACTGCTTATGGCATCATCGGCATCAAGGTCTGGATCTTCAAAGGCGAGATCATGGAGCACGATCCTTCGGCGCATGAGCGTAAGCAACAGGAACTCCAAGAAGGCCCAGCACCCCGCGGTGCCGGCGGCCGTCGTTAAGGAGAAATTAGATGCTTCAACCAAAGCGCACAAAATTCCGCAAAATGCACAAAGGCCGTATCCACGGTGAGGCAAAAGGCGGAAGCACACTGACATTCGGGACGTATGGCCTCAAATCCACACAGCCCGAGCGTATCACAGCGCGTCAAATCGAAGCCGCGCGTCGTGCAATGACACGTCACATGAAACGTCAGGGCCGTGTTTGGATCCGTGTATTCCCGGATCTGCCAGTTACCTCGAAGCCAACCGAAGTTCGGATGGGTAAAGGTAAAGGTTCTGTCGATTTTTGGGCTGCGAAAGTTAAGCCTGGTCGTATTCTCTTTGAGATCGACGGTGTTGACGAAGTAACAGCGCGTGAGGCTCTTCGCCTTGCAGCGATGAAACTGCCGGTCAAAACCCGCACAGTGGTCCGCGAAGATTGGTAAACCGTTCAAAGCGCCCCGCGCATTGAACGAGGTGGTGTAGCGGGTTTTCAAAGAAAACCGGCGGGCCACCAACCAAAGGAAAAACAAAAACCCCCGTCGAGAAATCGGCGGGGGTTTTGCTTTAGAGCGATGAATACTGGGCGAGACATCAGGCGAAACCACAATGCGACTTCAATCACTGATCTCGCCCCCGATCAAAGCGATACCAGTTTTGGTCGGTTTCAGAGAGGCCTTACCCCCTAATCTGCCGACGTAAAGTGATACTCGCCCGCCAAAGTGGTGACCGCGGCTGGATTACGGGTAGCTTCAAATATGTCGTAGCCCGATTTCAGGTTTTGCCAGAACGCGTACCACTGATGCGTGCTTTCCTGCTCCAATCGTTCGGGCGTCATGCGAAACGGGTAAGCATTGACCGAAACGAAATGCTGACCATTCTTGAGCGCAGACTCGACCAGAAAATAAATTTCCTCAATTCCTGCATCTGTCATCGCGTAGCACCCGATCGAAACACAGCTACCGTGCACCATTAAATAGCTACCGGTACGGCCCAAGGATTGATCAAAGCGATTGGGGAATCCCAGATTAAACGACAAATGATAACGGCTGTTTGGGTTTAAGGCTGATCGATCGACACGATAAAACCCTTCCGGTGATTGTCGATCACCTTCCTTAAGCTTGGGGCCGAGGTCACCTGAGAAATTGCAGATTTCATAAGATTTGAAAAGTTTGAACGTATCGTCGGGTTTCAACCAGACTTCGAGCTGCCGGTCCTCTTTGAAAATGCGAATATGGACGGGCATGCCTGCGTCGAAACCGGCATTGGCAAGCTGCTCTTGCAAGGGCAGGTCAATGCGTTCTCGTATATCAGGCCAGTTTTCGTGCGGGCGGAGGAGGCTGCCAATCGCATGCTTGGTTTGGTCGGGCACTAGATATACCGCCAAGGCAACCAAAATCCCAAACACGAGCACCCATCTCCCCAACCGCCGCAAGGCTATCGCCAAGCGTAGTTAAAGCTCACAGAGATCCTATCATCCTCGGCCATATTCATCGGGACTTCGTGGCGGAGCCAGCTTTCCCAGAGCAATACATCTCCAGCCTCTGGCGCAACATAGACGAAACTCTGTTGTTCGCGGCGTGCGTCTTTAACGCGGGTTGGCGCGGCCATCATCATAGAGGAACGCGGGTCTTCGTACTTTATCGCGCTTGCACCCTTCGGGACTGAAACATAGGTCGTGCCGCTGATCACGGAATGTGGGTGAATATGTGATGTGTGAATGCCGCCTTCGGGCAGGATGTTAATCCAGATGTTGTCGAGCTCGAGCTTGCGTCCGTCCAAGTCAAATTCAAGGTCTTTCACAAACTCCGCGACGTGTTTGTCGAGGATTTTTACAAGGTCTTCGAAAATCGGAAAGCGCCATCCGAGATCAGTGAGAGAAGCGTAGCTCGTATAACCGGCGTAGTCGTTCTCCTCGCACCAGATTTGGCCTGCTTCGTCGTCTTCGGCGATTGTAATGCAGGAGGTTTCAAATTCGTCCGCGCTGAGATTATCGCCGAATTCATTCAAGCGGGCACGGTAGAGGCGGGTCACGAAGAGAGATTCTATGTTTGACATACCCCATAGATAGCGGGGCGCTGCGTTTTGGACCAGAGGATGTGCTATAGTGCCGCGATCAAATCACTGACGGGTATGAGATTCGCACACGGAGAACGTATGGCTGTTGAATTGCTAAAGGTCCGAAGTGCAGAGGACGTAGAACATGCACAAGAGCTTGTTTGGGAGTTCTTTGACGTTTTGCGCCATCGCTATCCCGAAATGATCAATGACATAGATGCCTATATAAAAGACCAAAATGTTGCAGAGAGTTTAGATGACTTTCTGACCTGGTTCTCGCCGCCCGTTGGAGAGTGCTTTCTCGCTCGCGCGGATGGCCAACCTGCCGGTATTGTTATGCTCAAAGATTTGAAAGACGGTTCAGCGGAGATGAATCGTATGTATGTGCGCAAAAACGTGCGCGGTTTGGGCGTTGGCCGTAAGTTATGCGTTGCCGCGATCAACGGTGCTAAAGATTTGGGATTTAAGACACTTCGACTCGATGCGTTGCACAGGCATGTTGAAGCGCTGCCGCTGTATGAGAGTGTGGGATTCGTGCGTTATCATGATGCCGATGCGGTTGGTGGCGACGACGCGCGCTTCATTCATATGAAAATGCCGCTATAACCTTTGAAAAAAGGGGGCTGGCTGTTGTTTGCTACTGCGGCAATCTCCTGAAGTTTTTGCTTGCCCTCAAACCCTCACCCCCTTATAGACGCACATCTCGCGGATTCCGGGTTTCCGGGATTCGTGTGTTTGCTATTCATCCACCAGGTCTTAGGTGACCCTGAAAGAGTGTCAGGGGCCGGCTGGTGTTTTGAGAAAGGAATAGGCGATGAACGCCAATGAACTACGTGATAAGACACCGGATCAGCTCCAAGAAGAGCTGGACGCGCTGAAAAAGGAATCGTTTAACCTGCGTTTCCAACAAGCGACCGGTCAACTCGAGAACACTGCCCGTGTACGCGCCGCTCGTCGCGAAGCTGCACGTGTTAAAACAATTCTGAACGAAAAGGCCGCGCAAGCGGCTGGCGAATAGGAGCCTTAGGTATGCCCAAACGTATTCTCACAGGCACCGTAACCAGCAACCAAAACGCGCAAACAGTAACTGTTTCCGTTGAGCGCCGGTTCACGCACCCCGTTCTGAAGAAAACCATCCGTAAGTCCAAGAAATACCGGGCTCACGATGAGAAGAACGCTTTCAACGTAGGTGATAAAGTTCGCATTCAAGAATGTGCACCTAAGTCGAAAACGAAACGCTGGGAAGTTCTGTCTTAAGTCAGAGCTGACCGGTTTAACGAAACCCTGGGGAAAAGCCTAATAGTAGGTCCCCAAAGGTCGGGAGAAACCACATGATCCAGATGCAGACCAATCTGGATGTTGCTGACAACTCCGGCGCACGCCGAGTTCAGTGCATCAAGGTCCTGGGTGGTTCCAAGCGTAAATACGCTTCCGTAGGCGACATCATTGTCGTTTCGGTTAAAGAAGCCATCCCACGTGGCCGTGTGAAAAAAGGCGACGTCCGTAAGGCCGTTGTTGTTCGCACAGCCAAAGAAGTACGTCGTGAAGACGGCACAGCGATCCGTTTTGATCGCAACGCAGCAGTAATCCTCAACAACGCCAACGAGCCAATCGGTACTCGTATCTTTGGGCCAGTTGTTCGTGAGCTGCGTGCCAAGAACTTCATGAAAATCATCTCGCTCGCCCCGGAGGTGCTGTAAGATGGCTGCTAAGTTGAAAAAAGGCGACAAAATTGTCGTTCTTGCCGGTAAGGACAAAGGTAAAGAGGGTGTTATCTCCTCTGTAGACCCCAAAACCGGTAAAGCTGTTGTTGAAGGTGTAAACGTTGCGATCCGCCACACACGTGCGTCGCAAAACAGCCAAGGTGGTCGTGTACCACAGGCTATGCCTATCCAACTGTCCAACCTCGCGCTGCTTGATTCCAAAGGCAAACCAACACGCGTTGGTTTCCGTGAAGAAGACGGCAAAAAAGTGCGTTTCGCCAAGACCACTGGGGAGACTGTATAATGCTTGATACTGCAAACTACACACCCCGCCTGAAGACGGTCTACAAAGACAGCATCCGTGCCGCTCTTAAAGAAGAGTTCGGCTACAAAAACGAGATGCAGATCCCGAAGCTCGACAAGATCGTGTTGAACATGGGTATCGGCGAGACCACACGCGACACCAAAAAGATCAAATCCGCTGAGGCTGACCTCACTGCGATTGCTGGTCAAAAGGTTCTCATCACGAAAGCCAAGAAATCCATCGCGGGTTTCCGGGTTCGTGAAGATATGCCTCTTGGTGTTAAAGTGACACTGCGCGGCGATAAGATGTACGAATTCCTCGATCGTCTGATCACCATCGCGATGCCTCGTATCCGTGACTTCCGCGGTATTTCGGGCAAGAGCTTTGACGGCCGTGGCAACTACGCCATGGGTCTGAAAGAGCACATCGTTTTCCCTGAAATCGAGTACGACAAGGTCGACGAGATTTGGGGTATGGATATCGTAATCGCCACCACCGCAGCTACTGACGCGGAAGCAAAGGCGCTGTTGAAGCATTTCAACATGCCCTTTAATAGCTGATCGCGGAAGGAAAGGTTAGACATGGCTAAAAAAGCAATGATCGAACGCGAAAAGAAGCGCGCTAAGCTGGTGGAGAAATACGCCGCCAAACGTGCTGCTCTTAAAGAGATCGCAAACGACGAAAGCAAGTCGATGGAAGAGCGTTTTACTGCTCGCCTCAAGCTTGCGAAACTTCCACGCAATTCGTCCGCTACACGGCTTCACAACCGTTGCCAGCTGACGGGTCGTCCCCACGCTTACTACCGTAAGCTCAAAGTCAGCCGGATCGCGCTGCGGGAACTGGGCTCCACAGGCCAGATCCCCGGTATGGTCAAGTCAAGCTGGTAAGGGAGATACGATATGAACGATCCTATCGGTGATATGCTCACTCGTATCCGTAACGCTCAAATGCGCGGCAAATCGACAGTGGAAACACCTGCGTCGAAGCTCCGTGCATGGGTTCTGGATGTTCTTCAGTCTGAAGGCTACATCCGCGGTTACGAAAAAACCACTGGCAAAGACGGCCACCCGGCCATCGAAATCAGCCTGAAGTACTTTGACGGTACTCCTGTAATCCGTGACCTCAAGCGTGTTTCCACGCCTGGTCGTCGCGTTTATGCAAGCGTCAAAGACATTCCAGTTGTCCGTCAGGGCCTCGGGATTTCCGTTGTCTCCACACCTAAGGGTGTGATGTCGGACGCAAATGCACGCGCAGCCAATGTTGGCGGCGAAGTGCTTTGCACCGTATTCTAGGAGGTCATCAGGATGTCTCGTATTGGTAAAAAACCAGTGGCCCTACCCGCAGGCGTAACTGCCGCGGTCTCCGGCCAAAAAATCGAAGTAAAGGGCCCGAAAGGGACACTCGACTTCACAGCAACTGACGAAGTGACGTTGGTTGTTGCCGATGACGCCGTAACTGTTGAACCACGCTCGAAATCCAAGCGTGCACGTCAGCAGTGGGGTATGTCGCGCACAGTGATCCAGAATCTGGTGACTGGCGTAACAGAAGGCTTCAAGAAAGAGCTCGAAATCAACGGTGTTGGTTATCGTGCTCAGATGACTGGCAATGTTCTTAAGTTGAACCTCGGCCTGTCGCATGAAGTGAACTTCGAGGTGCCTGCTGGCGTAACAGTCACAGCCCCTAAGCCCACTCAAGTTCTTGTTGAAGGTATCGACAGTCAGCTTGTTGGCCAAGTCGCGGCAAACATTCGCGAATGGCGTAAACCCGAGCCATACAAAGGCAAGGGCATCAAGTACAAAGACGAGTATATCTTCCGCAAGGAAGGTAAGAAGAAGTAAGGACCCAGGACATGGCAAACAGCAAAAGAAATCTGTTTCTGAAACGCCGCCTGCGCGTTCGGAACAAGCTCCGCAAGGTGAACGCTGGTCGCGTTCGTCTTTCGGTGCACCGCTCCAACAAGAACATCAGTGTTCAGTTGATCGACGATGTAAACGGCGTAACTCTCGCCTCAGCTTCTACTCTCGAGAAGGATCTGGGCGTGGTTGGCAAGAACAACATCGACGCAGCAACAAAAGTCGGCGCCGCAATTGCGGAGCGTGGCAAGAAAGCTGGTGTAGAAGACTGCTACTTCGATCGTGGCGGCTTCCTCTTTCACGGCAAAGTAAAGGCTCTGGCCGATGCTGCGCGTGAAGGTGGCTTGAAGTTCTAAGACTTGCGGGCGGCGTTCTCGCCGCCCCGATGATCCGGGGGGCCGTTTCGGCGGCTTCACTTGGATTGAGTTTTTCTGGCGCACTGCGCCTTATGAAAGGAATGCCTCATGGCAGAACGTGAAAATCGTCGGGGACCTCGTCGCGACCGCGAAGAGACACCTGAATTTGCAGATCGCCTCGTTGCGATTAACCGTGTTTCCAAGACTGTTAAAGGTGGTAAGCGTTTTGGCTTCGCCGCTCTCGTAGTTGTTGGTGACCAAAAAGGCCGTGTGGGCTTTGGCAAAGGGAAAGCAAAAGAAGTTCCTGAAGCTATCCGCAAGGCGACAGAGCAAGCCAAACGTCAGCTGGTCCGCGTACCTCTGCGCGAAGGCCGTACACTGCACCACGACGTCGAAGGTCGTCACGGCGCAGGTAAAGTTGTGATGCGCACAGCACCACAAGGTACTGGTATCATCGCCGGTGGTCCAATGCGTGCTGTTTTCGAAATGCTCGGTGTTCAAGACGTTGTTGCGAAATCTATCGGTTCGCAAAACCCTTACAACATGATCCGCGCGACTATCGACGGTCTGACCAAAGAGGCTTCCCCTCGTATGGTTGCACAGCGTCGTGGTAAGAAAGTTGCTGACATTCTGGGTAAAGAGGCCGCTCCTGCTGCCGCTGAGCCTGCTGCCGAAGCAACTGAAGCTGCTGAAGCTTAAGGAGATACGACATGGCTAAAACTATCGTTGTTAAGCAGATTGGTTCGCCAATCCGTCGCCCCTCCAAGCAGCGCGAAACGCTGATCGGTCTGGGCCTCAACAAGATGCACAAAACCCGCGAGCTGGAAGACACTCCAGCCGTACGTGGCATGGTCGCAAAGATCTCCCACATGGTTGAGATCATCGAAGAAAAAGGCTAAGTGCCTTATCGGCTGATCCTGCAAGGGGTCAGCCAATGCCGTTCTATTGAGCGGAAGAGTTTTAATTGCAACGCCGCGTTTGCCCCAATCCGTCGCTGGGGGGCAGTTCCGGCAAAAGGAGAAGCGACATGAAATTGCACGAACTTCACGATAACCCAGGCGCAACAAAGCCACGCAAACGTATTGGCCGTGGTCCTGGTTCCGGCACTGGTAAAACTGGTGGCCGTGGTATCAAAGGTCAAAAGTCTCGCTCGGGTGTAGCCATCAATGGTTACGAGGGCGGCCAAATGCCATTGTACCAACGCCTTCCAAAGCGTGGTTTCAACAAGCCAAACCGCAAGAAGTTCGCGGTTGTGAACCTCGGCCTGATTCAGAAATTTATCGACGCGAAGAAGCTCGATACTAAATCTGCGATCACCGAAGATGTTCTGGTTGAGTCCGGCGTTGTTCGTCGTAAGCTTGACGGCGTTCGTGTTCTTGCCAAAGGCGAGATCACTTCCAAAGTGACACTTGAGGTCACAGGTGCGTCAGCTGGAGCAACCCAGGCTGTTGAAAAAGCTGGCGGAAAGCTCACAGTTACAGCAACTCCGAAGGCAGCGGCTGAATAAGCGCTTGTGAGCGGCTCTCTGGCCGCTTACATAAACATAAGTTTTCCAGCGCCGCCGACCGGAAAATGGTCTGGCGGCGCTTTTCGTGACAGGGAGAGGCCGAATGGCATCTGCAGCAGAGCAAATGGCGGCGAACATGAGCTGGGGCGCCTTTGGTAAGGCAACCGAGCTTCGTCAACGCATTCTTTTCACTATCGGACTTTTGATCGTCTACCGGATTGGGACATATATCCCTGTTCCGGGAATCGACGGATCGGAGCTTCGGAACTTCATGGAGGGCGCCGCTTCGGGTATCGGCGGCATTCTGTCGATGTTTACCGGTGGTGCGCTCGCACGGATGGGTATTTTTGCCCTCGGCATCATGCCGTACATCTCGGCATCGATCATTGTACAACTTCTGGCCGCGCAGTGGGCTCCGCTCCAGCAGCTTAAGAAAGAAGGCGATGCTGGCCGCAAGAAGATCAACCAATATACACGCTACGGCACGGTGCTCCTCGCGACCTTCCAAGCCTTTGGCATTGCAGCCAGCCTTGAGAGTGGCGGTCTTGTAACCGATCCGGGTTGGTTCTTCCGTATTTCCTGCGTTGTAACACTGGTTGGCGGTACAATGTTCCTGATGTGGCTCGGTGAGCAGATCACCGCACGCGGCATCGGTAACGGTATTTCCCTTATTATCTTCGTCGGCATTGTGGCTGAGGTGCCTGCGGCTGTGGCCCAGTTCCTTGCTCAGGGTCGTTCCGGGTCGATTAGCCCAGTGGTTATTATCGGCGTTATGGTGATGATCGTTGCGGTGATTGCCTTTGTCGTGTTCATGGAGCGCGCGTTGCGCAAAGTACATATTCAGTACCCACGCCGTCAGGTTGGTATGAAAATGTACGAAGGCAGCAATAGCCACCTTCCAATCAAAGTTAACCCAGCTGGTGTTATCCCTGCGATCTTTGCTTCGGCACTTCTTCTGTTGCCGACAACTCTCGCAACGTTCTCCGGCGGCACAACTGGTCCGGTCATGTCGACGATCCTCGCCTACTTCGGGCCGGGGCAGCCACTTTACTTGCTGTTCTTCGTTTCGATGATCGTCTTCTTTGCGTATTTCTATACACGCAACGTTGCCTTCAAGACCGAAGAAGTTGCTGAGAACCTGAAAAACCAAGGTGGTTACATTCCAGCGATTCGCCCGGGTAAGAAAACAGAAGAGTATCTCGACTATATCGTGACCCGTTTGCTGGTTATCGGTTCGGCCTACCTTGCGGCAGTTTGTCTCTTGCCTGAGATTTTGCGTTCACAATTGTCGATCCCGTTCTATTTTGGGGGCACCTCGGTTCTGATCGTTGTTTCTGTAACAATGGATACGATCCAGCAGGTTCAATCTCATATGCTGGCCCACCAGTATGAGGGCTTGATCGAGAAATCACGGTTGCGCGGCAAAAAGCGTGGCGGGAGAAAAGGGACGGCGAGACGATGAACATTATCCTGTTGGGACCACCCGGTGCCGGGAAAGGAACGCAAGCAAGAATTCTGGTTGAAGAGCGCGACATGGTTCAGCTCTCAACCGGCGATATGCTCCGCGCCGCCCGTACCTCTGGAACTGAAATGGGTAAGAAGGTTGCGGCTGTTATGGATGCAGGCAACCTCGTCACCGACGAGATCGTTATCGGCCTGATCGAAGAGCAACTTACCTCGACCGAAAGCAAGGGGGGGTTCATCTTTGATGGCTTCCCGCGCACATTGGCCCAAGCTGATGCGCTTAGCCAATTGCTCGAGCGCCTTGGTCAGACACTTGGTGCAGTTGTTGAGATGCGTGTAGATGACGACGCGCTCGTTGCTCGGATCACTGGGCGCTACACATGTGCAAACTGCGGCGAAGGGTTCCATGACGAACTGAAGAAGCCGAAGGTTGAAGGCGTCTGCGATAACTGTGGCGGAACCGAGATGAAGCGCCGTGCTGATGACAACGAGGAATCGCTGAAAACACGGCTTATGGCCTATTATCGCGATACCTCTCCGCTCATCGGCTATTACTATGCCAAAGGTGATTTGGCACCGGTAAATGGCCTCGGCGAGATCGACGAAGTAGCGGATGCAATCCGTGGCGTTCTCAAGCAGACAAAGGCCGCTTGACCTTATTGGGAAAAGAGCTTAAGTCGAGCCTTCCTAGACAAGAATCAGTTTTTGCCTTGGGGAACGCGACCCCGCAGCATTGAATTGTCTAATCAGAGATTCAGCGTAGCCCGCAGGCATCATGCCTTCGGGCTTATGTTGTGAAAAAAGGTTCTGGAGTTACGGAACCGCAACGAAAAGGAATATACAACGTGGCACGTATCGCCGGCGTAAACATCCCGACCCACAAGCGGGTCCCGATCGCCCTCACTTATATCACCGGAATCGGTAACACTTCCGCCAAAGAAATTTGCGAAGCAGTTGGCATCGACGCCTCCCGCCGCGTAAACGAGCTTTCGGACAGCGAAGTTCTGAACATCCGCGAGCACATCGACGCAAACTACAACGTCGAAGGTGACCTGCGTCGTGAGACTCAGATGAACATCAAGCGTCTGATGGACCTTGGCTGCTACCGCGGTCTGCGTCATCGCCGCAACCTTCCTGTGCGCGGTCAGCGTACACACACAAACGCTCGTACACGCAAAGGCCCTGCAAAGGCCATTGCCGGTAAGAAGAAATAAGGGAGGGTTGATCTAATGGCACGTGAAAAGGTTCGCGCGAAGAAAAAAGAGCGCAAGAACATTGCATCTGGTGTTGCCCATGTGAACAGCTCGTTCAACAACACCAAGATCCTCATCTCCGACGTACAAGGCAACGCCATTTCCTGGTCGTCCGCTGGTACTATGGGTTTCAAAGGGTCGCGTAAATCGACTCCTTACGCTGCTCAGATGGCTGCTGAGGACGCAGGTAAGAAAGCACAAGAACACGGCGTGAAAACGCTTGAGGTTGAAGTGCAAGGCCCAGGTGGCGGACGCGAAAGCGCCCTGCGCGCTCTGGCCGCGATTGGCTTTAACATCACGTCTATTCGTGACGTGACGCCGATGGCACACAACGGCTGCCGCCCACCAAAGCGCCGCCGCGTATAATTTCAAACTTGCTCGGGCTTGTCTGAACGGACAGGCCCGAGTTCGTCATTTTGATCCTCGGGTGTTTCCAGCTTAGGGACATGGGCTAGAAACAAGAATGGAGGCGACAGCATGATCCACAAGAACTGGCAGGAACTGATTAAACCAACGCAACTTGACGTTAAGCCGGGCAATGAGCCAGCACGTCAAGCCACTGTGATTGCCGAACCGCTTGAGCGCGGCTTTGGTCTCACATTGGGTAACGCTCTGCGCCGCGTTTTGATGAGCTCGCTTCAGGGCGCAGCTATCACAAGCGTGCAGATTGACAACGTCCTGCATGAATTCTCCTCGATCTCCGGCGTTCGCGAAGACGTCACCGATGTGGTTCTGAACCTCAAAGGTGTAGCGATCCGTATGGAAGTCGAAGGTCCGAAGCGCGTTTCGATCTCGGCTAAAGGCCCACAAATCGTAACAGCTGGCGATATTTCCGAGAGCGCAGGCATCGAGGTTCTGAACAAGGATCACGTTATTTGTCACCTCGACGATGGCGCAGACCTGTTCATGGAACTGACTGTTGAAACCGGCAAAGGCTATGTTTCCGCAGACAAGAACCGCCCAGAAGATGCTCCGATCGGCCTTATGCCTATCGACGCGATCTTCTCGCCAGTAAAGCGCGTTTCCTATGACGTGCAGCCTACACGCGAAGGTCAGGTTCTCGACTATGACAAGCTCACACTGAAGCTTGAAACAGACGGTTCGATCCCTCCAGAGGACGCTGTAGCATTCGCTGCGCGTATTCTTCAGGACCAGCTTGCAACCTTCGTCAACTTCGACGAGCCAGAATCTGCAAGCCGTCAGGAAGAAGACGATGGTCTCGAGTTCAACCCGCTTCTGCTCAAGAAAGTGGACGAGCTGGAACTGTCTGTACGTTCGGCAAACTGCCTCAAGAACGACAACATCGTTTATATCGGCGATCTGATCCAGAAAACCGAAGCAGAAATGCTCCGTACACCAAACTTCGGCCGGAAATCTTTGAACGAGATCAAAGAAGTTCTTTCCGGCATGGGTCTGCACCTAGGTATGGATGTCGAGGATTGGCCACCGGATAACATCGAAGATCTGGCCAAGAAATTCGAAGACCAGTTTTAAGAATATCGGGGGGTGGGCAAAAGCCTGCCCCTCGGTCCGAATGCCCGCCTATGCGGGGAACATCAGGGCATATGCCCCAAGGAGAGTGGCTGACACGCATCGGCTGCCAGACAAAGTAAAACGCTAAAGGAGATACACAATGCGTCACGCTAGAGGTTACCGCCGCCTGAACCGTACACACGAGCACCGTAAGGCGCTCTTTGCGAACATGGCTGGCTCGCTCATTGAACATGAGCAGATCAAAACAACACTTCCAAAAGCCAAAGAACTTAAGCGAATCATCGAGAAGCTGGTGACGCTAGGTAAACGTGGTGATTTGCACGCTCGCCGCCAGGCAGCAGCCCGTTTGAAGCAGGATGCATATGTTGCAAAATTGTTCGACGTGCTTGGTCCACGCTACAAAGATCGTCAGGGCGGATACGTTCGCGTTCTGAAAGCTGGCTTCCGTTATGGCGACATGGCACCGATGGCAATCATCGAGTTTGTTGACCGCGATGTTGAAGCAAAAGGCAAAGGCGACAAAGAGCGCGTTGCAGCAGAAGAAGCCGCAGCAGAGTAAGCTTTTCTAAAATTCAGAGCCGCGTGATCAACCTCACGCGGCTTTTGTTTTTCTTGCCTGTAGAGTCACGAAAGCCCCGTAAAAATACGGGGCTTTCGCTTTTCAACACACAATGTTGAACTAACTACTGTACCAACTATTACTCACGAACAAGCAAAACTTATTAATTTACAGGCTTGAGGCTTTCATTCCCTATTGGAAAGAATGACTCGTTTACTCCGCTCAATAACAAGCCAACATTTTCTAGACACGGTGCAATTGCACCCAAGAGGAATATTGGCCGTGATCAGCGCCTTCCGGCAGGGACATCAATCAAACAAGGGCATTGTTAACCTTTGAAATCATGATGTTGGCGCAAATCAAAATATTGATCGTAGGTACACTTTAAGGTTGACTGAGATTTCTGCAACTTGTCTAAAAAGACATGTCCAGTAAGATAGGCCTCGATTTAGAACTACATACCTTAGGGTTGCTCGCGCCAGCGGGTTACTTCGTAGGGCTGCATATTAGGTTCGCCTCTCCGCTTATGTCGTTCCAGACATACGATAAGCGGTGGACTGATTATTACACAGAGCAAGGCTATGCTCTGAGGGACCCCACAATCGCATGGGGCTTTAGTACGGAAGGCGCTAGTAGGTGGCGCGATTTCGGCTTTCCCGACCCGTTCGGAATCCTGGAGCAGGCAAAAGAATACGGCCTGAACTATGGGTTAACAGTTTCTTGCGGTCCGATCAGTTCTCGGACGATTGCGAGTTTTGCACACTCTGACCGCGAGTTCACAGATAGCGAGATCGAAGAGATCGAGCTAATCGTACGACGGCTTCACGCACTAACGGAGCCGCCGGAGAGCCTAACCAAGGCTCAAATCGAAGCCCTGCGATATATAGCAGATGGCGATCGGCATGCGGCGGCAGCTGCAAAATTGAATATCTCGGAGAGTGCCCTCAAGGCACGATTAACTGCGGCCCGGCAAAAATTGCTCGCCCGGACCACCGCAGAGGCAATTCAACGCGCAAAGGATTATAGGCTGCTATAGCAAAGACGGTCGTCGTTTGATCATGGGGCTTGGTACTAAATCAAGCTGGGGGATATTAACCATGCAGACGACTACACTATCTTTCGAAAACATGCACAATCACGGCGAACTATTCGCAAATCTGTTTAGAGCTCGCAAACAGTCGTTCATTGTGCAGAAGAATTGGGACCTCCCTGAGGCCCTTGGAATGGAGTACGACCAATATGACACTCCGGCGAGTCGCTGGATTGCCATTCACGAGTACGGCGAGGTTTACGCCGGTATTCGTCTGACACCAACTACCGCGCGCTGCGGTATCTATAGTTACATGATTCGGGACGCGCAGCGCGGCCTTCTCGGAACGATTCCGCAGGACTTGCTTTATGATGAAGCGCCTGTGGATGAAAATACGTGGGAAAGCACGCGAGTTTTCGTATCGCACAACACGCCACAACGGATTCGCCGTCGCGTTCATGCCTACATGGTTATGGCGATGCTGAAGTCTGCGCGTGAGTTGGGGGCAACCAACTTGATCGCACTCACCGCTGCAAACTGGCCGCGCTGGTTTGGGCGTTGCGGTTTGGATGCTGAAGCTGCTGGTCGTTCGATGTTTATCGGCGATGGCGACTTCCAGTGCGTCAAGATCGACCTGACACCAAAACTCCACTAGGCGTTGCCGGAGACAGGTTAGAAGACCCCAGAAAGAGGGAACCTTGCGCTTTGCAAGGCTCCCCTTTTTCGTTTCCAATTCTCAGGCGGGGGCATAGGTTTGGCTCATGTCTGATTTATTTGATTCTCCAGAAGCCGCAGACGCTTCGAAAAACGCACCGCGCCCTTTGGCGGATCGGTTGCGACCATCCACACTTAAAGATGTAATCGGACAGGAACAGGTTCTCGGAAGCGAGAGCCCGTTGGGCGTTATGCTTGCCTCAAACAGCTTGGGATCGATCATTTTTTGGGGCCCGCCAGGTGTTGGCAAGACGACGATTGCCCGTTTGTTGGCGGATGAAACCGAGTTGGAGTTCGTCCAGATCAGCGCGATCTTCACCGGCATGCCCGAACTCCGAAAAGTGTTTGAGTCCGCGAAGCTTCGCCGCAAGAATGGTCGGGGCACTTTGTTGTTTGTTGACGAGATTCATCGGTTCAACAAGGCACAGCAAGACGGCTTCCTGCCCCATATGGAAGACGGCACAATCCTTCTCGTTGGGGCCACCACAGAAAACCCCAGTTTTGAATTGAACGCCGCGGTGCTTAGCCGAGCGCAAGTTATGGTTCTGACGCGATTGTCCAAAGAGGATCTAGAGCGCTTGATGGAACGGGCCGAGCGGGAACTGGGATACGAATTACCTCTTGATGAGAGTGCGCGAGATGCCCTGCTTGAAATGGCGGATGGCGACGGTCGGGCGCTATTGAATTTGATCGAACAAGTCGCTGCATGGAAAACGGATGCACCGCTGGATAGCAAAGCACTTGCGCAGCGGCTTATGCGGCGCGCAGCGGTCTATGACAAAGGTGGCGACGAGCATTACAATCTAATTTCCGCGCTTCATAAGTCGGTGCGAGGCTCTGATCCTGATGCGGCGCTGTACTGGTTTGCACGGATGCTAAAGGGTGGGGAAGACCCGCGATACCTTGCCCGCCGTATAACGCGCATGGCTGTCGAAGACATCGGCTTGGCCGATCCAGCCGCACAGGCGCATTGCTTGCATGCATGGCAGGTTTATGAGCGGCTTGGCAGTCCCGAAGGGGAGTTGGCGCTGGCGCAGGCCGTGGCGTACCTCGCGCTGGCCCCAAAGAGTAATGCTGCTTACGCAGGGTACAAAAAGGCAATGGCGGCAGCGGCCAAGACCGGCTCTGAACCGCCGCCCAAGCATATTCTCAATGCTCCTACGAGTTTGATGGAAGAGCAGGGATATGGCGCCGGTTATGCCTATGACCATGACGCCGAAGATGGCTTTTCGGGTCAGAACTATTTCCCCGAAACGATGGATCGCCCATCACTCTATGAGCCTGTAGAGCGCGGATTCGAGCGAGAGCTTAAAAAGCGGCAGGAATACTTCGCGAAACTGCGAGCAAAACGGCAGAACGGTTGACAATGGCTGCGTTAAGCGCAAAACCCCACCGATGTTACTAACCCTGATATATGTTGCCGTTGGTGGAGCGATTGGCGCTGTTGCACGATTCCTTTTTGGGTACACGTCGGTGCGCGCATTTGGCGAGAGTTATCTTCTTGCTACATTGCCTATCAACGTCGTTGGGTCCTTCTTGATGGGCATTGCGTTTGTGGTGCTTGCTGGTCGTGAACCATGGGTGCCGCTCTTGATGATAGGTGTGCTCGGCGGGTTTACTACATTTTCGTCCTTCTCCCTTGAGGCGCTCAAGCTTTATTCAAGTGGGCAGGTCGGAACGGCGGCGTTGTATGTTGTATTGTCGGTAGTTCTATCATTGGCAGGCGTAGCGCTAGGGGTTTTCATTGCGAGAGGTTTGGCCGGATGAGCGGTGTTCAGCACATTACAATTACCGAGGAAGATAACGATCAACGGCTTGATCGGTGGTTCCGTCGGAACTTTCCGCAAGTTAGCCAAGGTCGCATCGAGAAGCTGTGCCGAAAGGGCGACATTCGCGTCAACAAAGGCCGTGTGAAGGCCTCAACACGCCTTGAAACAGGGCAGGTGGTTCGCGTGCCGCCACTTCCGACCGCGGGGCAGATTACGGCAATGCCAAAGCCGCCCGCACCGATGTCTGCTGAAGATGCAGAGATGATGCAGAAGTCGGTGATTTACAAAGATGACTATCTAATCGCGATCAACAAGCCGCCCGGTCTGCCAACACAAGGCGGAACCAACCAGACGCGTCATGTTGATGGATTGGCCGATGCGTTGCGCTTTGGTTTGGACGAAAAACCTCGCCTTGTTCACCGCCTCGATAAAGACACCTCTGGCATCTTGTTGCTTGCCCGCACACGTGCATCGGCAGCCGCGCTCACCAAAGCATTTCGCGATCGCGAAACCCGCAAGATTTACTGGGCCGCGGTTGCAGGGCAACCAAAGCCAAATATGGGAACAGTTCGCTTCGGACTGGTGAAGGCTGGCGGTGATTACGAGCGGATGTATTGCGTGCATCCTCGCGATATCGACACGACAGAGGGCGCAAAGCGCGCAACAACCGATTACGCGGTTCTCTCCGCTCTTGGCGGACGCGTGACGTGGGTTGCGCTTGTGCCGATCACCGGGCGAACCCACCAGCTGCGCGCTCATATGGCCGAACTTGGGCATCCGATCATCGGCGATGGCAAATATGGCGGGTCGGGTCAGGAAAACCTTGGCGACGGTTGGGGCGCACAATTGGGTGGTGATCTTTCGAAAAAGCTGCACCTTCATGCGCGGTCTCTTACGATGACACATCCATTTACAGGTGCAAAACTCGCATTTACTGCGCCGCTTCCCAAACATATGAGCCACACGTGGGATACTTTGGCATGGGCACCCGAAGATGTGCCTGCTGATCCATTCAACGAAGAGTTTTAAGGTCGGAATGTCTGCGCCCCTCAAACTGATCTTGTTTGATGTCGATGGTACGCTTGTCGATAGTCAGCATCATATCTTTGATGCGATGTGCGCGGCATGTGCGCGCGTTGAATTGACGCCACCATCACGAGAAGAGGTCCTCTCTATCGTTGGGCTTTCGCTCTCTGTCGCGGTCGAGAAGTTGATGCCGAACGCCGGCGCTGCGCAACGCGATCAGATGGTCGAAGCTTACAAAGACGCATTCGTGCAGCAGCGAGCGGATTTGGGTACGGCCGCAACGTCTCCGCTGTATCCGGGTGCCGAGGAGGCGATCCGCGCGTTACACGCGGTTGATGAAAATATTCTTGGCGTTGCGACGGGCAAAAGCCGGCGCGGACTTGACCACATTCTTGAAGGGCATGGGTTTTCTACGCTCTTTATCACCCAGCAAGTCGCGGATGATCATCCGAGTAAGCCACACCCGTCTATGGTTCAGCGCGCATTGTTTGAAACGGGTGTTGAACCTGAGAACGCGGTAATCATTGGCGACACCAGCTTTGATATGAAAATGGGTGCGGCAGGTGGAATTCGTCGCATCGGTGTGGACTGGGGGTATCATTCCCGCGATGAGTTGGTAGATGCCGGAGCCGAACTGGTGCTGGAAGGCTATTAGCAGCTCATTCCCGCACTTGACCGAATGTGGAGGACAGCATGAGCGAGTGGGCAGCAAAACGTTTCTGGCAGAACGCAGATATTGAAACCTGCGAAGGTGGATATCGAGTACTTTTAGATTCGCGAAAACTCCGCACGCCGTTCAAGGCCGAACTGGTCGTGCCGTCAAAACCGATGGCAGAGGCGATAGCGGCAGAGTGGCAAGCGCAGGAAGAAAAGGTCGACCCGTCGACAATGCCTGTCACACGCGCGGCGAACTCGGCAATTGATAAGGTGATCCCGCAGTTTGACGACGTGGCAGCGATGCTTGCGGAATACGGCGGGACAGACCTTCTCTGTTACCGTGCGCCATCGCCAAAAGAACTGGCGCAAAAGCAGGCGGAAGTGTGGGACCCGTATCTAGACTGGGCGAGGCAAGAATTCGATGCGCCGCTAAACACCGGCGCGGGCGTGATGCATGTTGCGCAATCTGAAAAAAGCACAGCGAATCTCTCGCGTGTTGTCTTTGAAATGTCGCCCTTCGAGCTCGTTGGCTTTCATGACTTGGTGACCATATCTGGCTCACTTGTGCTTGGACTCGCGGCCACTCAAAACCTGCGTCCAGTAAGCGAAATTTGGGCCGCAGCGCGAGTCGATGAAGACTGGCAAGAAGCTCAATGGGGCGTTGATGACGAAGCAGCGGCCAACGCAGCAGCCAAACGCGAAAGTTTCGAGGCAGCACATCGGTTCTTTCATTGGGCTCACAAAATAGAACCAAATTAGGCCAACTGTCCGAAAAGTGTGCGATTTGTTTCGTGTCAATGCCTGTTATTCAAGCGTTTTTCCTTTGCGCCCCTTGACCTTTTGGAAGGAAATTGCCCAAACTGATTGCGCTGAAACTGGGGAGACCTGTTTTCAATGTTTCGTACTTGGCGAGCAATCGCCACTCCAACCGTCCAAAAAGGGCGGAAATTCAGGAAGAGGTAAAAATGAAAAAATCCGTAATTCTAGGCGCTATCACTGTCGCCGGACTGGCTGCTGGTGCAGCAACTGCCGGTACAGTTGATGACGTCAAAGCACGTGGTAAGCTGAACTGTGGTGTGACAACCGGTGTTCCTGGCTTCGCTGCGCCAGATGCAAACGGCAACTGGGCTGGATTTGATGTTGCTGTATGTCGCGCCGTAGCGGCCGCCGTTCTGGGCGATGGCACAGCTGTAGAATTCATCCCGACAACTGGTAAAACACGCTTCACAGCGCTCGCTTCCGGCGAGATCGATCTGTTGGCTCGTAACACCACATGGACATTCAGCCGCGACGTCGACCTGAAGTTCGACTTTGTTGGCGTAAACTACTACGACGGCCAGGGCTTCATGGTTCCGGTTGAGCTTGGTGTTTCCTCCGCGAAAGAACTCGATGGCGCAACTGTTTGTATCCAAACCGGTACAACAACAGAGCTGAACTTGGCCGATTTCTTCCGTGCCAACAACATCTCCTATGAGCCAGTGCCAATCGAAACAAACGCTGAAGCTCAGCAGCAGTACCTTGCTGGCGCTTGCGACGTTTACACAACTGACGCTTCCGCGCTCGCTGCTACACGTGCAACTTTCGAAGCACCAGACGCACACATGGTTCTGCCAGAAATCATCTCCAAAGAGCCACTTGGCCCGCTTGTTCGCCACGGCGACAACGAATGGGGTGATATCGCACGCTGGACTCTCAACGCTCTGATCACTGCTGAAGAGCTTGGTGTTACATCTGCTAACATCGGTGAGATGGCAAACGGCACAAATAACCCTGAGATCAACCGTCTGCTTGGTACAGAGGGTAACCTTGGCGAGATGCTCGGCCTCGACGCCGACTGGGCAAAACGTGCGATCATGGTTGAAGGTAACTATGGCGAGATCTTTGAAAAGAACATCGGTCTCAGCACACCAATCGGCATTGCGCGTGGTCTTAACGCACAGTGGACAGATGGCGGCCTGATCTACTCGCCTCCATTCCGGTAGGATCCTAAAAGCAAAGGGCGCGGTTTTCCGCGCCCTTTCACCAATAAAAACAAGATCAAATAGAAAACACTCTGGCGATATGAGTGCAGGAAATGCACCGGCAAGCCATGAGCTGACGGGGATGTCTTCATGACAACACTAACCGACCCACCTAGGGAGTCGTTTCGGCTATCTATGCTGATTTACGATACCCGCTATCGGTCGTTGACCATCCAAGTGGTTGCGCTGATCGGATTTATGGCTTTGGCCGCATGGCTGGTGTCAAACACCGCCAACAATCTTGCAGACCTCGGAAAAGAGCCTTCTTTTGCCTTTCTGAATGAGCCTGCAAGCTATGATATTAACCAACGGCTAATCGAATACACGTCGCGCGATTCTCATTGGCGCGCCGCTGGTGTTGGCCTGCTAAACACGCTTCTCGTTGCGGTTCTTGGCTGTATCACAGCGACCATCCTCGGCGTGGTTATCGGCGTGCTAAGGCTCTCGAACAACTGGCTCGTGGCAAAGATCATGACCGTTTATGTCGAGATGTTCCGTAACGTACCGGTTCTGCTGTGGATCGTGTTTACAATGGCGATCCTGATCGAAACCTTGCCGGCACCACGTGCCTTTAGGGGAGATAACCCTGAAGCCTCTATGCTTCTCGGCGATTCGGTCGCGATTACGAACCGCGGTGTTTATATCCCTGAAATCCTCTTTAGTCGAAGCCTTGGCAATGTCGATTTCTTCGGATTTTTCAATGTGAGTCTTGATCTGATCGCAATTGGCGCTGTTCTGATTGCGGGGATTTTGATTTCCAAGCTTATCACCCGCCGCGCGAATGTTATTCAGGCCGCAACGGGCGATCGTCCTGTCACATGGTACAAACGGCTTGGTGTTATCTGTATTCCAACACTGCTTGTGCTTTGGATTTTGGGATATCACCTCGGCTACCCTGAACTTAAGGGCTTCAACTTCTCAGGTGGTACTCACCTGCGGAACTCGCTGATTGCTTTGTGGTTGGCACTGTCGGTCTATACTGCGGCGTTTATTGCAGAGATTGTGCGTGCCGGGATTATGTCGGTGTCCAAGGGACAATCCGAGGCGGCTTCCGCGCTCGGCCTAAGCTCTCGCCGGACAATGAACCTCGTGATTTTGCCACAGGCGCTTCGCGTGATTATTCCACCGATGATTTCAAACTACCTGAACCTGACCAAGAACTCCTCGCTGGCGATTGCCGTGGGTTACATGGACATTACCGGCACGCTCGGTGGTATCACCATGAACCAAACCGGCCGCGAGCTTGAGAGTATTCTCTTGCTTATGCTGATCTATCTCACGATCTCGTTGAGTATTTCGGCGGTCATGAACTGGTACAACAACTCAGTCAAATTGGTGGAGCGGTAATATGTCAAATATCGAATTTGTCCGCACAGAAATGCTCCCCGAGAAGGAGCCTCCCGCAAGCACGGTGGGCCCGATCGGCTGGATGCGTGAAAACCTGTTCAATGGCATCTGGAACTCGATCATTACGGTTCTGTTTGTCTTGGCGATCGTCTGGACCGTCCTTAGCCTTCTTGGCTGGGGCATCCAGCCGACATGGAATGCAAAGTCCTTGTCGGAATGCCGCGAGATCATCGCAGCGACCGGTTACACCGGCCATAGCGGTGCATGCTGGGGCGTAATTAACGACCGATGGTTGCAACTTCTTTATGGGTTCTATCCTCTTGATGCGAACCTGTTGTCGGCGGTTTCGGGCGCAAGCGCGGCGGAAATCCTCGCCGATCCACGTGCTCACGTCGCGACACCAATCGTTATGATTCTCGGATACTGGAGACTGAACCTCGCGATCATCCTGATGTTCGTTGGTTTGGCCCCCGTCCTGATTGAGCGTGCGCCGCGTAAACTGCTGATCGTGACCGTTCTTTTCCCATTCATCGACGTTTGGTTGATGTGGGGTGGTTCGATTTGGGGGCCTGCAATGGCTTTCGTGGGGTTTGTACTCGGGTACTTTGCGTTCAAAATCCTAGCGCCTATCGCCGGAACGTTGATTGCGGTCATCATGTCCGCCGTGGTTCCGATCATTTGGTGGTTGTTCCTTTCAGGAAGTGCGGCGTCAATTTTTGCCGGCAGCCCGATTGATCTGACGTTGGAGCCTGTTTCAAGCCGTCAGTTTGGCGGGTTCTTCCTGTCAATTTCCATCGGTGTTGTGGCGATCCTTGGTTCGCTACCGCTTGGGATTGTTCTCGCGCTTGGCCGTCAATCGGACCTGTTCATCGTAAAGGCGCTCTGTGTTGGCTTTATCGAGTTCATCCGAGGTGTGCCGCTGATTACGCTGCTGTTTGTTGCGAATAACCTGCTCAACATCTTCATGCCCCCTGGCACAAACTTTGACGTGATCCTCAGGGTTATGATCATGGTGACGCTCTTTGCAGCGGCCTATATGGCTGAAGTTGTTCGAGGTGGCCTCGCAGCTCTTCCCAAAGGGCAGTACGAAGCGGCAGATGCGCTTGGCCTTGATTACTGGAAGGCGCAACGTTTGATCATCATGCCACAGGCACTCAAGATCTCCATTCCGGGCATCGTGAGTACCTTTATCGGCGTGTTCAAAGATACAACGCTTGTGTCGATCATCAGCCTCATGGACCCCATCGGACTATCCAATGCGATCCGGGCAAACCAGGAATGGAACGGGATTGTGTGGGAGCTCTACGCTTTCATCGCGCTTCTCTTCTTCGTCGTTTGCTTCTCAATGTCACGTTATTCCATGTTCCTGGAGCGCAAGCTTCAGACTGGCCATAAATAAGGAGTTCACACTATGTCTGAACTTGCTACAGCCCGCGAAATCGATCGCTCCAAAATGAAGGTCTCTGATGAGGTCGCGATCCAGATCAACAACATGAACAAGTGGTACGGGACGTTCCACGTTCTGCGCGATATCAACCTGACAGTTAATCAGGGCGAGCGGATCGTTATTGCGGGGCCTTCGGGTTCCGGTAAGTCGACGCTAATCCGCTGTATCAACCGTCTTGAGGAGCACCAGCAGGGCGACATCATTGTTGACGGTACCGAGCTAACATCGGACCTTAAAAACATCGACAAGATCCGTCGCGAAGTGGGGATGTGTTTCCAGCACTTCAACTTGTTCCCGCATCTTACGATCCTTGAAAACTGTACTCTCGCGCCGATTTGGGTTCGTAAGACCCCTCGAAAAGAGGCCGAGGAAACAGCGATGCACTTCCTTGAGAAGGTCAAAATTCCGGAGCAGGCCAACAAGTACCCCGGCCAACTTTCCGGCGGTCAGCAGCAGCGTGTGGCGATTGCGCGTTCGCTCTGCATGAAGCCGCGGATCATGCTCTTTGACGAGCCGACATCCGCGCTTGACCCCGAGATGATCAAGGAAGTTCTCGACACAATGATCGAGCTCGCCGAAGAGGGCATGACAATGCTCTGCGTGACGCACGAGATGGGTTTTGCCCGTCAGGTGGCGAACCGCGTTATCTTTATGGATGCGGGTCAGATCGTTGAGCAGAACGAGCCTGAAGAGTTCTTTAACAATCCGAAGTCCGAGCGAACAAAGTTGTTCCTCAGCCAAATTCTCGGCCACTAAAGACCTCGATATACAACAAAGAAAGCCGGCGCCTTGCGTCGGCTTTTTCTGTTTAAAGCTCGCGTGGAATAATAAAATCCAAAACCTGACCAGTGCCTATTTCGAGCTCACGCCAGTCAGATATATCAAAATCAACGACAGTCGTTGCACAAGTTGGATAATCGAAAAAGCGCCCGTGTTCTGGCGGCTGACTCACCATTGCCTCTGCAAACGCTGCGATTCCCGGGTTGTGCCCGACAACGAGCACTGTTTGCGCTGTTGCTGATTTTAGAACCTCAAACATCATGGCTGCAGATGCGTGATAGAGCTTTGCTTCAAGCCTGACTGGAACTACATCGGGCCAAGCCTCGGCAACCAACGCATTTGTTTCGCGGGTGCGAGTTGAGTCTGAAATTATGGCCTGTTCCGGAATGTAGCCGAGCTCTTTGAGGTATGTCCCAATCTTTGGTGCGGCGCGTTTGCCGCGCTGGCTGAGCGGGCGCTCATGGTCGGAGCACATACCATCCCAATCGGATTTCGCATGGCGCATCAGAATGAGTCTCATGGCTTCGGTTCCCTAAATGGCATCGAAAGCGCCGCGCCAAGCGTTTTGGGCGTCTGCTGGTCATAGGAAAGCCCAATGGGCATGGTTTCATGTGGTTCGGCGGGCTGGGCAAGGTAGGTGCCGAAAACCTTGTCCCAGATCGACAATGCGAACCCGAAATTTCGGTGATGTTCTTTTGGATGAATTGAGTGGTGCACGCGGTGCATGTCCGGCGTTACCAGAACGAGGCGGACGATCCTGTCGACGCCAGCAGGTAGTTTGATATTTGCGTGATTGAAAAGCGCCGTGCCATTCAACAGAACTTCAAACGCAACAACAGCAATCGCCGATGGGCCGAGCAGATAAACCAATCCAATTTTGAGCAGCATAGACAGAGCGATTTCGATGGGATGGAACCGAATAGCGGTTGTAACGTCCATTTCTTCGTCAACGTGGTGAACTTGATGTAGGCGCCACAAGATTGGGACGCGATGCATGAGCAGGTGTTGGAACCAGATCGCCAGATCAAAAACAAGTATCGCCACGATAAACTCTATCGCCGCGGGCCATTCAGTGGAGTTAAGGAGCCCAACGCCACGCGCTTGTGCGTCAATCGCTGCTCCAACGGCTAAAAGCGGAACAATTACCGACATAAGCCGCAGCGTGACTGTGTCGAGTAGGACAATGGACCAGTTTACAAACCACCGCTGTTTGCGTTTTTGCCCACCCTTGCGCCGTGGCCAGAAGACCTCGATCGCAGCAAAGCAAGCGAAGAGCCCGAGAAAGACAGCGAGGCGAAGTGTTGTTTCGGAATTCATACCTCAGAGTGCCGAGGATTTAGCATAGATGCAATCCCGAGCGCTATCCTTGACGGATAATTGAGCCAGCGCCATGCTCGGTGAAAAGCTCAAGCAAACAAGCGTTTGGCGCGCGCCCATCCAGAATAACAGCCGCCCGAACACCTTGGTTTAGCGCGTTCAGAGCAGTTTCGGTTTTCGGAATCATACCGCCTGCGATTACGCCTGCTTCGGTGAGCTCGTGGACGTGGGATGCTGTGAGTTCGGTAACAACTTCTCCGTCTGCGTTCTTGACGCCAGCGACGTCGGTTAGAAGCAACAGGCGATCTGCCTTCAAAGCGCCAGCGATAGCGCCTGCCGCCGTGTCGCCATTTACGTTGAAGGTTTCGCCGTTCATTCCTGCGCCGAGCGGTGCGATGACTGGGATCATGTCTGCTTTGAACAAAGTTTCGAGAACGCCTGTGTGCATTTTGACAGGTGTTCCGACGAAACCAAGATCGGGATTGGTTTCTTCACAAACCATGAGGTTCGCGTCTTTGCCCGACAGGCCAACCGCACGGCCGCCTTGTTCGTTGATGGCCTGAACAATCCGCTTGTTTACGCGTCCGGACAGAACCATCTCGACAACTTCCATTGTCGCTGCGTCGGTAACACGCTTGCCGTTCACGAAATCGGATTTAATCTCGAGCTTGTCGAGCATTTCGTTAATCATTGGCCCGCCGCCGTGAACGATAACGGGATTCACGCCGACCTGCTGCATCAACACGATGTCTCGCGCAAATGTTTCCATCGCCTCGTCCGAGCCCATTGCGTGTCCGCCGAACTTGATTACGACTGTCGCGCCTTCGTAGCGCTGCAGATACGGCAGAGCCTGAGACAATGTTCGGGCGGTGGCAATCCAGTCACGGTTCATAGCGTCTTGTTTCTTCATTTTTGAATCCCTCGGGCTGTAGCCCTTGGTACTGGTTTTGCTAGATTATTCCAAGGCTTGCGTCTGGTTTAAGAGAGCGTTGCGATGAGTGTCCGCAAGGTTTCGATCCCGATGCCTTTGTCAGAGCTTGTCAGCACAATTTCCGGATAGGCCGCAGGATGCTTTGCAAGCGCACCACGTACTTGCTCCAGAGTTTTGTCCAGCTCGCCTTTTTTGGGCTTGTCTGTCTTTGTTAAAACGCACTGGAACGTCACAGCAGAGCTATCAAGCAGACTCATGATCTCCTCATCCACCGGCTTGATCCCGTGACGGGAATCTACGAGGACGAAGGCGCGTCGCAGGTTCGCACGGCCAGACAGATAAGCTTTGAGAAGCTTTTGCCATTTCGCCACAACCGCAACAGGCGCGTTGGCAAAGCCATACCCAGGAAGGTCAACGAGGTAGTGCGAATCGGCAGCCGTGAAGAAGTTTATTTCTTGGGTGCGTCCCGGCGTGTTTGAAGCGCGTGCCAGCGCCTTTCGACCAGTTACTGCATTGATAAGGGTTGATTTTCCGACATTTGATCGCCCCGCAAAACAAACTTCGCATCTATCGCCAGGAGGCATGCCGTCCATCGCGACGACACCTTTCAAGAATTCGGTCTCGCCGGCAAAAAGCATGCGGCCTTTCTCTTTGGCGAAAGCGTCCGGCTCTTCAGCAATTGGAAAACTCGGTGTCATCATTGGATTTCAACCTTATCGGAAACTGAAATTGTACCACCCTTGGTGACTTCGGCAAAAACACCAAAATCGGTGTGACCCCAGTTTTGCTTGAGAGCGCCCAATGTGTCTAGGTCACGGTCACCTGTATCTGGGTTCGCTTCGGTTGCACGGCATCTGCCGATGTGCTCGGTAACGTTAAGCTCAACGTCACCAATGCGGATGGACTTGCCAAGGAGGCCACGTTCGCCCCACGCAGGAATACCGTCGATCCAGAGGTTCCCACGGAACCGGCGCGGATCAAGAGGTTGCCCAAGCTTTTCAGAGAGATCGCGTAAGGATGCCAGATTTAGGATGGAAAGCCATGGCTTGGACTGGTCGGTTATGCCTTGGCCTGATGCGCGAATAATACCTGTGGGTCTGGGTCTACCTTCCGGCGTCAAGGAACTAACCCAATTCAAAAACTCAGCTGCCTGTTGGTCTGGCGAAAATGAAATTGGTGAAAGATCCGGATGTGTCAGCGTGATGACCTGTTTGGCGGCATCAAGCGTGGCGTCGATGGCCATTAACTTTGGAACACCCGCACCGCGAGAAAAGTTGCGGCAGGAAACCCAATTTGTCCCATCAGTTTTCGCGGCCTCATGAGGTACGGCCCAAACGCGATCCCACGGCAAGGTTTCCCCCGCCGTGAGATTTACTGTTTCAAGCGCCTCTGCACCGTGCGCCTTAATTGGGTGGCGCCAGATTTGGGCAAGTGACGGGCTTGCCGTTGTCATTTTGCGTTCCGGCGGAACTTCTTCATGCCAGACGTAATGTTTTCAAAAACATTCGGCTTGATGCCTTGGCTGCGCATAATCGCGTACTGCTGGATGAATGTGATCGTGTTGTTCGCAATCCAGTAGAGCACGAGACCCGACGCAAAGTTTCCAAGCATGAACATGAAGACCCATGGCATCCAAGCCATAACCATCGCCTGTGTCGGTTCGGTGGGGGCGGGATTAAGCTTCTGTTGGAGCCACATGGAGATACCGAGAATGATCGGCAGTACACCCAGCGAGATAATCGCCAGAAGACTAGAAGGGTCGGGCGCATCAAAGGGTAGCAAACCAAACAGGTTCAGAATCGAGCTTGGATCTGGAGCCGAAAGGTCGCGAATCCAGCCGATCCAAGGTGCGTGACGCAATTCGATGGTTACGAAAATCACCTTGTAGAGCGAGAAGAAGATCGGGATCTGAAGAAGAATTGGCAAACAGCCGGAGGCCGGATTTGCTTTCTCGCGCTTGTAGAGCGCCATCATCTCTGTTTGGAGTTTCTGACGGTCGTCCCCCGCGCGCTCTTTGATTTTCTCCATCTCTGGCTGCAGCTTTTTCATCTTAGCCATAGAGACGTAGGACTTGTACGCCAGCGGCAAGAGAAGTGCCTTGATGATGATCGTGAGCGCAATGATCGACCAGCCCATATTGCCGATGAAGCCGTTCAAAGTGTGAAGCAGCCAGAACATTGGTTTTGTGAGGAAGAAGAACATGCCCCAGTCGATCGAGTCGAGGAAACCAGATACGCCGCCCTCGTTCTGGTAATCGCGGATCAGGTTCCATTCTTTTGCCCCGGCAAACAACTGGGTCGAGACCGCAATCGTACCGCCGGCAGTGACGTCCATCACAGGAAGGCGGGACTCTGTTGTGTAGACCTTGTGACTATCCACATATTTTGCGACCGAGGTGAAGGGTTGCTCGCGTCCTGGGATGAGCGTTGTCATCCAGTACTTGCCTGTAAAGCCAACCCATCCGTTTTCGGTTACGTCGATCGGCTCGACACGCGCATTTTCGCGCTCCGAATAATCCATATCGGGAATATTCTTGTATTTGATTTCTTCAAGCTTCTCGTCAGACATCCGTACGACGCCCTCGTGAAGAATGAAGAATCCGATTGTTTCCGGCTCGCCATGCTGTGTGATCATCCCGTAGGGGTACAAGCGTTTGGCTGAGTCTGTTGTGTTTGTCACGGATTGCTCGATCGAGAACATATAGTCCGCGTCAATCGAGATCTTGCGTTTAAAAATGAGGCCTGCGCCATTGTCCCAAACAAGGGTGACTGGCGTGTCTACGGAAAGCTTTTCGCCTTCTTCAACGGACCAAATTGTTGCACGTCCCGGAACGAGAGATGGGTCAAGACCACCAGCGGGCCCCCAGCCATACAGAGCGTAATAAGGCGCGTCGGAGTCTTCCGGTGAGAGAAGGGTTACGAGTGCTGAGTCTGGCTCGATTGTTTCGCGGTAGTCCTTGAGACTCAAGTTGTCGATACGGCCGCCGAGCGTAGAAAGCGAACCGATGACCCGATCTGTTTCAATCGGAATCTCGATAGCTTTGGACGCTGGTTCAACCTCTGTCACCGTCGCCGGTGCGCTTGATCCATCAGCGTCTGCAACAGGAGGCGTCAGGCCGCCATCGTTTTCCGCAACCGCATTTGCGTTAGGGTCAACAATTGGCTCAGGCTGTGGAACGAAGAAAGACCAGCCGAGCAGCACGAGAAGACTCAAGGCAATTGCTAGAATTAGGTTTTTATTCTGATCGTCCATTGAACCCGCCATATTCCAGAGAAAACACAGAGAGGTTCAACCTGTCAGCGCCTAAAAGGTCAAGCTGTTTCCAATAGAAAATGCAGGGAATTGACCGATTCTATCCAAGTTTTCGGCTAATCTCCGCTGTTTTGCGCAACTTGGCGTGGTGACGCTCCAGCCAGCCTAGAGTTTCGTCGAGTGGCATCGGCTTGGATATGGAAAACCCTTGGACATGATCACACCCGAGTTGGGCCAACGCCGTGTGCTCGCCCTTTGTTTCGACACCCTCGGCAAGCGTCTTCATTCCAAGGCGTTCCGCCATCGTGAGAATCGCAGAAACCATCTGATGTTGCTCAGGATCCTTGTCCAATTTTGTAATGAAGGACCGATCGATTTTAATGCGGTTTACAGAGAAACGACGGATATTTGATATCGAAGCGTGACCGGTTCCAAAGTCATCAAGATCGACTTTGCATCCGAGGTTGGAAAGCCCATTAATGTTTCGCGTAATCATGTCGTCCGACGAGTCCGCAACGACGTTCTCGAGAACTTCGATAGAAAGGCGGCTGGCGGGGAGATCAAACCGGTCTAGTTCCCAAACTATTTTTTCAAGCAGGTGTGGATTGCGCAGCTCCGCCATAGAGAAGTTGACCCCGATGGTTTCAACATGAAATCCCGCCGCGTCCCAATCTCTTAGCGCAGAAAGCGATTGAAAGAGCATGAGTTCGCTAAGTCGCTCTGAAAACCCAGCCTGCTCTACTATAGGTAAGAATTCGTTAGGTGCTACAACGCCACGCTCTGGGTGCACCCATCTTGCTAAAGCTTCGAAGCCGACGACATTTCCGGTGTCGGTGGAGAGTTGCGGCTGGAACCATGCTCTAATCTGGCCCGTCTCCAGCGCTCCTTCAATTTCATTGAGAAACAGTGATCTCGCGATCTGGTTTGTTTTTGATGAGGGAGAATATGCGCGCAAGCCAGCTGGCGATTGTCTATTTGCTTCTAGAAGGGCGTCTTCTGCTGCTTTGAGCAGGGTCGTGCCGCATGGCGCAGTTACGCTGTGCTCCAAACAGAACCCGATTGAGGCCGTTAGATAGACGCTCGTAGAATCAATGTGATAGGCCTGAGCGAGAGCGGACTGAATCCTCCCGCTGATTTGGATCATTGTCTCTAGGCCCGCTCGGTGAACCGGAGCGAAGGCAATAGCAAAGCTCCCACCATCCAGTCGCGCAAGGATATCGTCGTGCCGAAGAATGCTTTGCAATCTCTTGCTGGCTTGAAGGACTAAATCGTCAGCAAACCTGTGCCCATAGCGATCTAAAATCGTGTGGAAATCATCGAGCTCAATCCGCATGCTTACGGTGGATTTCCCTTGTGCCTTTCCGGCCGCCGTAAACTCATCTAGCGCATTCTCAATATCTTCACGTAGATGAAGCCCCGTGAGGCCGTCGCGCGGGTAGGGCGCGCGCGATGTGCTTTTTGTTATCCCTAGAGTTAGCAAGACCAAAATCGGAGTGAGAATTGCAGTTACAAGAAGAGCGGCTTCGCCGCCAATCCAGTAAGAAACGGCAGAAACCGTGGGTGTAAGTGCCAGAAAAACAGCGAGCGTAGATGGATTCTTGAGCATCGTGCGCCATTGTGGCGCCGCGTTTGGCAGTTGCATTTTGTGGCCCCACAAATTTGGCTAATCTCGTTCAAGACAAAGCCTAGTTGGTGGTTCCTAGCGTATCCTTAACGGAGTTTTGGGATCTCGGGTAAACTGCCTAAACTTGTAGCTATACCTTCATCGCTCTCTGTCTGATTGCGTGATAGTGCGTTGAAATCAAAAAGCTTTGGGTCGAGGAGGTGGCTTGGACGCGCATTCATTAGCGAGCGGAACATGACTTGACGACGGCCGGGAGAGTTCTTTTCCCAGCCATCCAAAATCTGTTTGACCTGTTGGCGCTGTAGGCCATCCTGACTTCCGCATAAATCGCAGGGAATGATCGGGTAATTCATATCTCGAGCGAATTTTTCGCAATCTGCTTCTGCGACATGAGCAAGGGGGCGATAGACGAACAGGTCGCCTTCTTCGTTCAGCAGTTTTGGCGGCATGGTTGCAAGCCGCCCCCCGTGAAAGAGATTCATGAAAAATGTTTCAAGGATGTCGTCCCGATGGTGCCCGAGCACAACTGCCGAGCACCCTTCTTCACGGGCAATCCGGTACAGGTTGCCGCGACGAAGGCGGGAACAGAGAGCGCAAAACGTCCGGCCCTCTGGAACTTTATCGACAACGACAGAGTAGGTGTCTTGATACTCGATCCGATGCTCGACACCCATTTTCTCAAGGAACTCGGGCAAGACCGTAGCAGGAAAGCCGGGTTGGCCTTGATCAAGGTTGCATGCGAGTAGTTCAACGGGGAGCAGCCCGCGCCACTTAAGCTCGTGTAGAACCGCGAGGAGCGTGTAACTGTCTTTGCCACCTGACAAGCAAACGAGCCAGCGCGCGTTGCGCTCAATCATACCGTATTGTTCAATAGCCTCACGGGTATAGCGCACAATCCGCTTCCGCAGCTTCTTGAATTCGGCGGTCTTTGGAGCGCCGTAGAACAGCGGATGAATATCGTCGTTGTCGTCTAGCATGGCGGTTGCTTCTTGTCGTTGTCGGGCACGGGGTCATATCCCGATTTTCCGAAGGGATGGCAACGCCAAATTCGACGTGCCGCCAGATAGCTGCCCTTGAAAGCGCCGTGTTTCTCGAGCGCTTCCATGGCATAGGCCGAACAGGTGGGTTGATACCGACAATTAAAGCCGACCCATGGCGAAAATACAGTTCGGTAGGCTCTAATCGGTAAGGATATGACGAACGCAATGGGCCCCATTAGCTGCCACCGTGCAGTTTGCGCAGAGCGTAGGCAAGGTCACCTTCAAGTTTGCTGAAGTCCCGTGTACCCGTCACCGTGTTGCGCCCGATCAGGACATAGTCCCAACCGGCAAGGCCATATTGCTGCAAACCAGCTCTGGCAATTTCACGAAGCCGACGTTTGGCGCGATTGCGCATGACAGCGTTGCCAACCTTTTTTGAACACGTATAGCCGACGCGGATCTGCTCCTGATTGTCAGAGAGTTCGTCGGCAGCGCGCTCGCGAGCTTGAAGAATGAAACCAGTCACAGCTTTTCGCTTCGCTTTAGAAGCGAGAATGAAGTCGGAACGCTTTTTAAGCGTTGTCAAAGTGGCTGCGTCTTTGGTCATTGCAGATATTTAAGCGTCGAAGCGCATGTTTGGAAGAGCGCAAATGGAAAATGCGCAAACGAAAACCGCCGGGAGCCCGAAGCTCCGGCGGTTCAAACTTTTTGCAGCCCGACGAATCGAGCCATTCCAAACGCTGCGCTTATGCGCTCAGCGACTTGCGGCCGCGTGCGCGACGTGCGTTCAGAATTTTGCGGCCAGCTTTGGTGGCCATACGTGCGCGAAAACCGTGGCGGTGTTTGCGAACGAGGTTCGAAGGTTGAAATGTGCGTTTCATCGCCCGTCTCCATTGTTTAGCACGCGAATCTCAAAGCCGTTATGTGGCGGATTCGGGCGCTCTGTAATCTCGAAGCTCGGTCTTTAGGGGGTCATCGCCGATAAGTCAATTCGCTAGCGCATGTTTTTGCAACATCTCGGCGCGATTAAGCGAGTTTGTTTCAGGAAGTGTTACAGACATCAAGGAAACACTACGAAATCGCTCTCTTTCCGTCACCCATGTTCACCGCCGCGTGAGGGCACTTTCGCCGCGGCGCATTTCAGATCATTGTACGTAAACCCTTACAGGATAAAGACTTCGGAGATACCGGTTACAGGATGGATATGACAGATCGAGACAATTCAAGCCAAGCCCTGCGCTATGTTCCGCTTCTCGTGGTGCTGGCGGGGGCAATTGCCGGTTTCTTTTTGCTGAAAGACAGTTTGAGTTTTGAGGCACTCCAAAGAAACAGCGAAGCGTTGCTGGCTTATCGCGAGGCGCACTATGGGCTCGCTGTCTTGGGATTCGTTGCGATTTATACTTTGATCGTAACATTCTCTTTGCCCGGTGCCGCCATTGCGTCGATCACTGGCGGATATCTGTTCTCTATGTTTCCAGGAACGCTCCTGAATATGGCCGCAGCAACACTTGGTGCGAGTTTTGTGTTTCTTGCTGCGCGTTGGGGTCTTGGCGATACGCTTACCAGCAGGATGGAAGCGAGCGATGGTGCGCTAAAGCGGATTAAAGCGGGTATCGACGAAAACCAGTGGTCCTTCCTGTTTGTAGTGCGGTTGATTCCGATATTTCCTTTCTTTGTCTTGAACCTTGGATTGGCATCGGTAGGCGTTCCGCTTCACCGCTTCGTTATTTCAACCTTCTTTGGAATTATTCCCGGCGCGGTCGTTTATACGTCTGTGGGGGCTGGGCTTGGTGAAGTTCTTGCCCAAGGCGAAACGCCGAATCTCGGGATAATTTTCGAACCCCACATTCTATTGCCGATTCTGGGCCTTGCTGCATTGGCTGCGCTGCCGATGGTCGTCAAGTTTTTCAAGAAGAGGACCAACGTGTGAGCGTCACAGAAACGGACTTATGTGTGATCGGTGGCGGCTCCGGCGGCCTTTCTGTTGCGGCGGGTGCGGTGCAGATGGGCGCGCGCGTTGTGTTAATAGAAGGGCACAAGATGGGAGGCGACTGTCTGAACTATGGCTGCGTTCCATCAAAAGCCTTGATCGCCGCCGCAAATGCAGCCCACGCGCCGCAACAACCGAACGCATTTGGTGTTACGCCAACAACGCCAGACGTTAGCTATCAAGGTGCGATGGAGCACGTTGGCCGCGTTATCGAAACCATTGCCCCGCATGACTCGGTTGAGCGGTTCGAAGGGCTGGGTGTGGATGTTCGGCAAGGGTATGCGAAGTTTGTTTCGCCTGAAGAAGTCAAAGTTAACGGCCATCGTATCCGTGCACGGAGGTTCGTCATCGCGACGGGGTCTTCGCCGTTTGTCCCGCCGATACCCGGGCTTGAGAGCGTGCCTTTTTTGACCAATGAGAGCCTGTTTGACCTAAGAAAACGCCCTCAGCATTTGATTGTGATCGGTGGTGGGCCGATCGGCATTGAAATGGCACAAGCCCACAGGCGCCTCGGAAGTGATGTTACTGTGCTTGAAGGTGCCACCGCTCTTTCTGCTGATGATCCAGACATCGCAAAGGTCGCTTTAGACGCAATTCGCAAGGAAGGTGTTGTTATTGAGGAGAGGGCGCTGGTTTCGGAAGTCTCTGGCAAAAGCGGCGCCGTAACGGTCAAAACAAAAGATGGCCGAGAATTTGAAGGTTCTGATCTGCTCGTTGCTGTGGGGCGGAAACCCAATATCGATAAGCTCAGCCTCGACGCTGCAAACGTGACTCATTCCGAAAAGGGCATTGTTGTAGACAGCGCATTAAAAACGTCCAATCGGCGCGTGTATGCGATTGGCGATGTTACGGGCGGGATGCAGTTCACCCATGCCGCTGGTTATCAGGCGGGTATTGTGGTGCGTTCTGCAGTACTTGGATTGCCGAGCAAAGCTCGCACCGATCACATCCCTTGGGCAACCTATACAAGCCCGGAAATTGCGCAGGTCGGCCTGACCGAAGCGCAAGCGCGAGAGAAATACAAAGATAAACTGAAAGTCGCGCGGGCCGAATTTTCCAGCCAAGACCGCGCCATTGCACAAGATGACACGAGCGGGTTCATCAAGGTTATGGTCGTTGGGGGGCGCCCAGTCGGCGCGTCGATTGTTGGGCCACATGCAAGCGATTTGATCGGGATTTGGGCGCTCGCCATCGCCAATAAACTCAAGATGAGTGCCGTTACATCCACAGTTCTTCCCTATCCAACATTGGGCGAGATTAACAAACGGGTGGCAGGCAACTATTTTAGCCCTATGATATTTGAAAGCGCATTATTGAAGCGTGTTGTCAAATGGGTGCAACGATTTTTGCCGTAACCGCCTTTAAGGGACCGAAATATTGCTGAATTCCCTCTCCGGTCGATTTCTTATCCTGACGGCTTTGTTTGTCATGCTGGCCGAAGTGTTGATTTTTGTGCCGTCGGTTGCTCGTTTCCGCGAAGACCTGCTTTTGCTCAAACTAGAGAAAGCACAGATTGCGTCTCTTGCGCTTCTTGCCGACGATATGATCGACCGCGAGCTTGAGGCTGAACTACTCGAAAACGCCGGCGTGTTTAACGTTGTTCTACGCCGGAACGAGGTGCGCCAGCTTATGCTCTCCTCGCCGATCCCCGGTCCGATCTATGAAACCTATGACCTTCGCTATGCCTCGCCGTTTGTATTGGTACGGGATGCGATGGTGCGGCTCTGGGATTCGGAGAATCGCGTTATCCGCGTAATGGGTGAGCCGGTGCGCGATGCCGGAATTCTTATTGAAGTCACCATGGAGACCAAACCCATACGGGACGAAATGCTCGCCTATGGGTTTAACATTCTGGTTCTCTCCGCTGCGATCTCTGTATTTACGGCATTTCTCTTGTTTCTTGCGGTCCGCGGATTTCTTGTGGCGCCGATCAAACGTGTTGTCAGGCATATGATTTCCTACGCTACAGCCCCAGAGGATGCGCGCCAGATTATCGTGCCGAGCGCTGGAGTGACCGAACTTCGCGAAGCCGAGGAAGCGCTGAAAACGATGCAAACACAGCTGACACAAGCCCTGAAACAGAAAGACAGACTCGCACAACTTGGCAGCGCGGTTGCAAAAATCAGTCACGACCTGCGCAATATCCTCACAACTGCGCAGCTCTTTGCTGACAGTATGGAGATGTCGGATGACCCGCGTGTAAAACGTGCCGCGCCAAAGCTGGAGAACTCAATCCGTCGCGCCGTTAATCTCTGCGAAACAACACTGGCCTACGGCAAAGCAGAGGAGGCTCCGCCTACGATTCAAGAGATTTCGCTCCATAGCCTCGCCGAGGATGTGGTCGAGAACGAGAGATTGGCTGCCGGAGAAGCAAAAGTTGAGTTCAAGGTTGATATTCCCGAAGCGATGGTGATCCGCGCCGATCCCGAGCAGCTTTATCGTGTTCTCTCTAACCTTGCCCGTAACGCACGTCAGGCGATCGCAGGAACGGGCAATGAAGGCGAAATTACCATACGAGCGGTGCAAGATACCGAAAACTGGGTGATATCGGTGATTGATACTGGGCCGGGCCTACCGCCGAAAGCGCGTGAACTTTTGTTTACAGCTTTCCAAGGAGGGATTCGCAAAGGCGGGACGGGACTTGGCCTCGCCATCGCTGCGGAGCTTGTTCGCGGCCATGGCGGGCGACTCGATTTGGCGCGCAGCGATGAATCCGGTACAGAATTCGCAATTTATTTGCCGCGGATCGGCGGCGCGGCAGAGACGATTGATCTTTAAAACGCTGTAAAACCCAACGAAATTTATTTTTCCTTGGAATTCGCACGTTTTGCCCTTGCAAAGGTCAGCTACGGGCTCTAAATCGACGACACACCGCGCGCTGGTAGCTCAGCTGGATAGAGTACTTGACTACGAATCAAGGGGTCGGGGGTTCGAATCCTCCCCAGCGCGCCATTTCCTCCCACACTGAATACAAGCAGTTGATCAATCTCTGTCGTGCGCAGTTTGGCTGTCTTTGTGCTGGTTTGGGTCTATTGCAGTCTGTGATGGCATCGGCCGCCAATCGTTCGCGGCGAAAGCCAATATTGCTATTTGCGGACGACCAGTTGCGCTTCAAACGTCAGAGGATTGCTCGGGCCGTTTGTTTGACTGGCGACCAAGATATCAACAGCCTTACGCGCAAGGCGGTCTACAGGAACCCGAATGGTGGAGATTCCGCCATTGATCCAAGAATAAAAAGACGGATCGCCATAGCCAACAAATGACATTTGAGGCGCGCTTTGTTCCGACGCGTCCATAAAGGCATTTAATGCGCCGTTGGATATCTCAAAGCCGCCGCAGACAAGCGCAGTTGCCTGTTTTTGTTGAAGTATTTCGGCAGTGTACTCTCGTCCCATCTCAAAGGAGGGTACGCCCGTTTGGATGAGGTTAGTCTCTTCAGGCAGCTTGGCTTGCGCAAGTCCCTGTCGAAAAGAGGCTAGACGACTACGCCCAGACGAAAGTGCAGAATCCGCCCCGATATAGGCAATGCGTCGATGGCCCTTGTCAGCCAGATGCTGCACAGCCTCACGGATCGCGGGAGCGTCATCAACAAGGATCGCAGAGGCCGGGTCCTTCTCTTTTCGTTGGCGGATAAGCTGAATGACTCGCATTCCATCAAGATGCGTGCTCGTTGATTCTGTACCGCCCGGAGCGGGCACCATTACAACTGCTTCGGCCTGAATCTCTCGCAATCCCTCCAGAGCGAGTGATTCTGCCTTCAGATCATCATTCGTCAGGTGAATGAGCAATTGATAGGAGTGTTCTTCGCATGCCAGCGCCATTGTGTTGGCAAAGCGTGCATAGAACTCATTCACGATGTTTGGCAGCAATAGCCCGACAATTTTTGTTCCGCCGCCGCGCATAGCCATCGCCGCCGCGCTTTTGACGTATCCAAGCTCTTGCGCACGCTTCTGAACGGCCTCGCGCGTTTCTTTGAGAACGTTCGGATGATTCGAAAGCGCGCGGGAAACCGTCATGTGCGAGATCCCGAGATCTTTTGCGATAGACTTGATTGTTACACGGCCTGCCACTTGAACCTCATTGAAATTTAGGCGTTTCTAGCATTCATGCTACCTGTTGTCTTGAAATAATTCCAAAGGCGTCTTGCAATTGTTCACGTGAACATGATACGCCCATTCCAGATCAAAGAACAGTGTTTTGAGGGCCAGATGGCAAATGAACTGTCAGAGCGATGCGTTGCGCTTGTCGAGGAGTTAGGGCTCGGGCAGGCGTCGGATGTTGCCAATGTAACGCCGCTCACGGGTGGAGTTGCCTCAGATATCGCGTCGCTTTCTGTGAAGGGGCGCAAGATGTGTATCAAGTTCGCCCTGCCAAAGCTCAAGGTGGCTGCGGATTGGAGCGCGCCTGTTCATAGGAATGCTGCCGAATACGCGTGGCTTAAAGTAGCAGCAGAGGTTTGCCCGAACTCGGCGGTACAGCTTTACGGACGTTCCGAAGCCGCGCATGGCTTTGCGATGGAGTTTGTGACTGGAGCAGATGTCTATCTCTGGAAAGAGGCAATGCTTTCGGAGCAGCCTCTCCGAGGTGAAGCGCGTCAGGTCGCAGAAATGGTCGGACAGATACATGCGGCATCGGCAAAACCGGAATTTGACCGCTCTGCTTTCAATAACCGCGATGACTTTCGGGCTATTCGGATTGAACCCTACCTTCTGTTCACTGCGCAGCAACATCCTGATCTAGCAGAGCCCCTCAATGCTCTGGCCGAAATGCTTTATAACAGCGACCAAGTTTTGGTGCATGGTGACGTTAGCCCAAAGAATATCCTGATACGCAAAGGCGGCCCAGTTCTTCTGGATGCGGAATGTGCCACCATGGGTGACGCCAGCTTTGACCCGTCTTTCTGTCTCAATCATCTTGTCCTCAAGGCCGTTCATCTTCCGAGTTTGCGTTCGGAATTGTTGCAGGAAATCGGTGTGTTTTGGCGCACCTACGCGGCACATATCGATTGGGAGCCAGCCGTCGATCTTGAGGCGCGCGTTTGCCAACTGTTGCCCGCGCTGATGCTTGGACGCGTCGATGGGAAATCACCCGTAGAATACTTTAGCGAAGACGAGCGCACATTGGTGCGCGCAATTGCAAAAGAGCTTGTAAGCCAGCCCGCCACGACATTGGCGGAGTTTGTTGAGCGGCTCGAAATCCTCATAAAGGACACGAATTCATGACAATCATTGCCGGTGTCAAAGGGCGCAGAGTTTGGGACTCGCGCGGTAATCCAACTGTGGAAGTTGATATTACGCTGGAAAGCGGTGCGGTCGGACGTGCGATTGCGCCTGCTGGAGCGTCGCGCGGAACGCGTGAGGCGATTGATTTGCGAGACGGCGGAAAAGCTTTGCGCGGTAAGGGCGTTGATAACGCTCTTGCGAGCGTGAACGGGCCGATTGCCGCGGCGCTTAAGGGGATGGACGTGCGGGATCAGGTGGCTGTTGATCAGGCTATCCTTGCACTAGATGCGTCGCCGCTGAAGGAAAGCCTTGGTGGAAATGCCACAGTCGCAACATCACTGGCGGTTCTTCATGCCGCAGTTGCGGATGCAGGGCTGCCGCTATGGAAACACGTGGCAAGCACATATGATTGCACGCCATCGCTGCCGCTCCCAGAAATTCAAATCTTTGGCGGAGGTGCGCACGCAGGGCGCCGAGTGGACATTCAGGATTTCATGATCATGGTTCCTGGTGCGCGCAGCTTTGATGAGGTGATGGAAGTTACCAATGAGGTCTACTTCGCCGCGGGTGACATCATGGAACAGCGCGGCAAACTCGCCGGTGTGGCAGATGAGGGCGGCTGGTGGCCGATGTTCGACAGCAACGAGGAAGCGCTTGAAACGCTGGTGAAGGCTATTGAGCTTGCTGGAGAAAAACCAGGGGATCGCGTGATTATCTCGCTTGATATCGCCGCGTCAGAGTTTGGCAAGGATGGGCGCTATCGCTTGGCGCTTGAAGACCGCGAGCTTGATCAGGGCGAAATGATCGACATGCTTGGCCGCTGGCTTGATGCCTATCCGATCGCCTCGATCGAAGACCCGCTTGGCGAGGATGATGTCGAGGGGATGCGTGAGTTTACCCGCCGCTTCGGTGATCAAGTTCAGATTATCGGAGACGATTACCTCGTCACGAACGCCAAATTGGTCGAAGAGGCCGTGGCCGAGAAGGCCTGTAACGCCGTTTTGGTGAAGGTCAATCAGGCCGGAACCGTTAGTGAATCCATCGACACATTCCGAGCAGCGCGCAAAGCGGGCTGGGGCGCGATTGTTTCGGCACGTTCCGGTGAAACCGAAGATGTATCAATCAGCCATCTCTCAACGGGGCTTGGCGGCGGTCAGCTAAAGGTCGGGTCGTTTACGCGATCTGAACGGATGGTGAAATGGAACGAATGCCTTCGCATTCAGGATGAACTCGGCGCAGACGCATTTGTGCGTGGCGCGCCACTTGCCGACACTTGGTGGGGCAAACAGAACAAGAAGGACACAGCAGCATGAAACTTTCCCGTTACGGAGACCGCTACGGTTCCAAAACCCCGTGCATCATCGATGCCGACGGAACTCCTCGCGATGCCTCCTCTATCGTTGCGGATTTTGGCCCGCGCACACTGTCTCCTGAACTGCTTGATAAGCTACGTGCGACAGACCCCAAGAGCCTTCCTGTCGCCGATATCGAAGGTAAGCGCCTCGCACCGCCATTGGCCCAACCATTCAATATCTGGTGCGTTGGCCTGAACTACTCTGATCACGCCGAGGAAGCGGGAATGGAGATTCCTGCAGAGCCGATCCTCTTTAACAAATCGACGGTTACCTATTGTGGGCCCAACGATAACATTCTCTATTCCCCGAAAATGACCAAACTCGATTGGGAAGTAGAGTTGGGCATCGTTATCGGCAAACCAACGCTCAATATCTCCAAGGAAGAAGCACTGGATCATGTAGCGGGATTTGTTCTGGTGAACGACGTTTCCGAACGTGCTTGGCAACTTGAGCGTTCGGGGCAATGGGTAAAGGGCAAATCCTTCCCCAACTTCTGCCCGACCGGCCCATATTTGACCACGGTTGATGAAATCGGCGACGTTCAAAACCTTAACATGTGGCTCGACGTGAACGGCAAGCGGATGCAAACCGGTAACACCGACAAAATGATCTTCGATGTAGCGACAATCGTGAGCTACATGTCGGAATTTACGCAGCTTGAGCCTGGTGATCTGATTTGCACCGGTACTCCTCCGGGAGTCGGCGCAGGGATGAATCCTCCTGTGTGGCTGAACATTGGTGACAAGGTTTCGCTCGGGATCGATGGCCTGGGCGAGCAATCACAGACAGTTGTGGCGCTTTAGGCGATTTATCTATTGGAGCATGACATGGCAGAGCCAAAATCAAAGCGCCTAAAGGGCAAAATTGCGGTTGTAACAGCGGCGGGGCTTGGAATTGGCCGCGCAGTTGCCGAACGCATGCGCGACGAAGGGGCGCAAGTTTTTGCAAGCGACCTGAATCCTGAACCGCTAAAAACTCTCTCAGGCGTAGAGACAGCGCAGCTTGATGCAACCGATATCGAGGCTGTCGAGGCGTATTTCTCGCAGTTTGATCGCATCGACACGCTCGTTCATTGCGTGGGCTACGTGCATCAAGGAACCATTGAAGAATGCAGCCCCGCAGATTGGCAGCGTTCGACATCAATTACACTGGACAGTGCCTATAACGTGCTGAAAGCTGCTGTACCTTCAATGAAGGAACACGGCGGTAGCCTCACAACTATTGCCTCGGTGGCAAGTTCGCTCAAGGGTTTCCCGCGACGCGCGGCCTATGGTGCCGCAAAGGGTGGTGTGATCGGGCTGACCAAAGCGATGGCGGCGGATTACCTGCCCAATAAGCTGCGGTGCAACGCCGTCTGCCCCGGGACAGTCGACAGCCCGAGCCTACGTGATCGGGTCCAAGAACTGGCCGAAAGCATGGGCAGCGAAGAAGAGGCGTGGAAGTTCTTCCTTGATCGTCAGCCCTCTGGCCGGCTTGGCACGCCAGAAGAAATTGCGGGCATTTGCGCCTTTCTCGCGACCGATGACGCGTCATTCATCACGGGCCAATGCCTGCAGGTCGACGGCGGCATAACCATCTAACAATTCTGCTCAGCAGCCAACAATCGGAGACACCATGAACACACTCGACCTGAAAAACCGCCGCGCCGTTATCACTGGCGGTGCACGTGGGATGGGGTTTGCCATCGCAAAAAGGTTCCTTGAAAGCGGTGCTTCGGTATCGCTTTGGGACTTGAACGAAGAGGCTCTAAAGCAGGCAAAATCCGCGCTGGATGAATTGGGAGCCGTCACGTATCAGTGTGTGGATGTATCTGATTTTGCAAGCGTCGAAACCGCGACCGCCGCCGCAGCGGCCGAACTTGGCGGTATCGATCTTCTGGTCAACGCGGCTGGCATAGCGGGTGTGAACACGCCGCTTGCCGACTATCCGGTTGAGACATGGAACGCTGTAATTAACGTTAACCTCAACGGTATCTTCCACACCTGCAAGGCGGTGGTGCCAGTTATGCAAAAGGGTGACTATGGCCGCATCGTCAATATTGCGTCTATGGCAGGCAAAGACGGCAATCCAAACGCCTCTGCTTATTCGGTGTCCAAAGCGGGGGTGATCGGGCTGACCAAGAGCCTTGGCAAAGAACTCGCGACAAGCAATATCCGCGTCAATGTCGTGTGCCCTGCGGTGATCAAGACAGAGATGCTCGCTGACGTAACTGAGGAGCAGATCGGATACATGCTTGCCAAAATCCCAATGGGGCGCATGGGAACCGTAGATGAAATCTCAAGCATGGTTGGTTGGATGTGTAGCGAGGAATGCTCCTATTCCACAGGCGCTGTGTTTGACCTTTCCGGCGGTCGCGCCACCTACTGACAAAGAACATTTGGGTTAACGCTCCAATGGGCCTGGAGCGGGCGCGGAGTCTGTTTGCGGGCTTCGCGTCAAGTTTTTCTGGAGCTTCGACAGCAGATTTGGCTGGCACACTCAAGCTGGGTTGGTAATGTGCGCAGCAGCCGCACTTCCAATTGAGCCTTAAACCGAGGGCAAGAATGCTGTTTCGGATTGCCAGATCTTTCCCGACAACCGGCCTTATTGTGGGGCTGTTATTTTTTTGCGCATCTCTCACACCGTCGCTCTTGCCGCGTGACCATATGGTTCAAGGCGTATTGGGCGGGATCGCCTTCGCAGTTGGGTATGTTGGCGGTATTGCGTTGACTATGCTCTGGCGCTTTCTTGAGATCAAAGAGATCACGGGAAAAGCCGCAACTATGTTGTCTCGGGTCGCGCTAGCAGTTCTTGTTGGCGTGACTGCGTGGACCTTGCGCCAAATGGCTGTCTGGCAAAATTCGGTTCGAGAGTTGATGGAGATGGAGCCTGTGGATTCAGGCTATCCATTTACAGTTACCGCGATTGCTATTGTAACCGCCCTGATTGTCATTGGGCTAACGCGTCTTGTCATTACACTTTGTGCGCTTGCGGCGCGTTGGATCAATAGGGCGTTCCCGCAGCGGTTGTCGGTTTTTGTGGGATCGCTGGTTGTGCTGTTCATTCTTTATACATCGATCAACGGCCTGCTCCTGCGGACAGGCATCAGGATGATGGACGAGGTCTTTGCGGCAATAAATGAAACTCAGGATTCCGGCCTTCAAGAGCCGCTCATCAAGGGCATAGACGGTACAACTGCATCCCTTATCGAGTGGGATGACATTGGCCGGAACGGAAAGCTGTTTCTGACGTCCGGACCGGACCGAGCGGAGATTGAGGCATTTACGGGCCTTCCTGCTAAGCAGCCTATCCGCGTTTATGCAGGCTACAATACCGGAGAAACCCTAGAGGAACGGGCGCAGATTGCTCTTGATGAGTTGATCCGCACAGGTGGGTTTAATCGCAAGACACTTATCGTCGCAACCCCGACTGGGACTGGCTGGCTTGACCCTTCCGCAATGTCGACTATGCCCTATATTTTGCATGGGGACGTGGCGGTTGTGTCGATGCAGTATTCCTACACACCGAGTTGGATGACGCTGCTGGTTGAGCCAGACCTAGCACGTGAATCTGCTGTTGCTCTTTTCGAGAAGGTCTATACGCATTGGACCAAAATGCCAAAAGACAACAGACCGGAGCTGTTTCTGTTTGGCCTATCGCTCGGTGCCCTCGGGTCTGAAGATGCGGTCGATCTGATTTCAATGCTTGCGGACCCTATTGATGGTGCGCTTTGGGCGGGGCCACCATTTGCGAGCCACACTTGGCCGCAGGTCACGCGCACAAGAGAGCCGGGATCACCAGCATGGCAGCCGATCTTCCGGGATTCGTCCTACATCCGGTTCATGACCCACAAGGGGTTTTCTGTAGGAGATGATACGCCTTGGGGCCCGCTCCGCATCGTATATATCCAGCATCCGAGCGACCCAATGAGCTTTTTTGCTCCAAGTTTGGCCTTCGCCAGACCAGAGTGGCTCCTTGGCGAGCGCGGTTATGATGTTTCGTCGTATTTGCGATGGGTGCCGATTGTGACCTTTATCCAGATCGCTTTCGACATCCCAATGGCCACAACTGTCCCTGCGGGCTTCGGCCATACCTTTGGCCCGGATGATTATATCCGAGGCTGGATTTCCGTCCTTAATCCAGATAATTGGACCGCGGAGGACACGGAGGCGCTCATGGCAAAATTCAAAGATTTCGACGCGACGCCTATTTAGATGTTAAACATTGAAAATGGCCAATTACTTTCTAGATAATTGGGAATACCTGACATCATGAGAACGAGTTGAACGGGCTCGAAACTCAATCACCAGAACAACAGAAGGCGGGATATGGCAAATCATAAACAGAAACTTGAAGGCGAAGGCGTGAATGTTGCCCCGTGGGAGCGGAGTTTGGCAAAGGTCTACTCTCCTTTTGAAGAGTTTCTTCATCGACAAACCTCATCCGGCTTGTTGCTCATGGTTATGGCCGTTGTTGCGCTTATCATCGCAAACGGACCGTTCGCCGAGGCGTATGACGACTTTCTGCACACGTATTTGAAAGTCGGATTTGGCGAATGGGAACTTAAACTGTCCCTTGCTCATTTCATCAACGACGCGCTGATGGCGATCTTCTTTTTCGTTGTCGGGCTAGAGCTTAAACGCGAATTCCTTGTTGGCGAACTTGCCGAACCCCGCAACGCCATCCTACCGATTGTTGCAGCTATTGGTGGTATGGTTGTTCCTGCGCTGTTTTACTTCGCCTTGAACCCAACTGGCCCTGCAGCAGCAGGCTGGGGTATCCCGATGGCGACCGATATCGCATTCGCCGTTGGTGTTATGGCGCTCCTCGGGTCACGTGTTCCCAAGGCGCTGGTGACATTCCTTGTGGCGCTTGCCATTGTGGATGACCTTGGTGCGGTAACGGTTATTGCGCTGTTCTATACCAGCGAAATTGCTATGGGGCCGCTTGCTATGGTTGGCGTGTTCTTTGCGATGCTGATTGCATTGAACCGCTTTGGCGTGCGCAACCCGATCCCTTATTTCCTTGTTGCTGTCCTTATGTGGTACGCAATGTTGCTTTCTGGCGTGCACGCTACGATTGCGGGTGTTCTTGGCGCGATGTCCGTTCCGGCCATCCCGAAATATGACCCTGATCGTTTCAGCTCTCATGTTAAGGGTATCATGCAGCGATTTGACGAGAGCCATGAGCCGGGCCAAAGCATCATGACCAACGTTGCGCTACGCACCGAAGTTCAGGCGCTTGAGAACAGTGTTCTTGCGGTCGAAACCCCGCTGCAGCGGCTTGAGCATATTTGGCATCTGCCATCGGCCTTCCTCGTTATTCCGATCTTCGCGCTGGCAAACGCTGGTGTTCCGATAGAGCTGTCCACCTTCGGCGATATGCTGGCGCATCCGGTGATGATGGGTGTATCGCTCGGCCTGATCGTCGGGAAATTCGTCGGCATCACCGGGGCAAGCTGGTTGGTGATCAAACTTGGCATTGCTGAACTGCCGAAAGATACACGGTTTACCCAACTTGCTGGCGCTTCGCTGCTTGCTGGTATCGGCTTTACGATGTCGATCTTTGTGGCGCAGTTGGCCTTTGCCGAGTCACCGGAGCTCTTGCTGATGGCCAAAACAGGCATTCTGTTCGCATCGTTGATCGCAGGGCTTTGCGGCTTCTTCTGGCTTTACATAACGGGCAAACCGAAGCCCGAGTAACCGGACAGAAAACTTAAAACGCCGCCAGAGATGGCGGCGTTTTTGTTAGCGCTTGTCGTAGTAAAGACCGACAACATGTTCGGCCTCTGCAAAGAACAACCAGCGCGACGCGACGACACCAACGATATGCGAAAGAACTGCCAACGCGGCCCAAATATGATTGTGTGGCAAGAGCAATAGCGCGAATGGTACGGGCGACATCAACGTGATGGCAATCACCCGAAGTCGCATCGAATGCTTTCGCCCAATGACATAAACCATTTCGTTAAGCAGGTAGTTCCCGCCGGTATGAGGCGGCTCAAATTGGCGCGTCTTACCTATCATACCAAGGCCAGTTGCGGTTTCGATTGTGCTACCCCGCTGTGCAAAGCGACTATCACCAAGATACCACGTCAGGGCCTGAACCGCGCCCGTTGCAATGAGCATCGGCAGTGCAAAGCTAACCTGACCCGCCAGAAGCGCGCCACCCGTCACTGACAGAACGAGAAACAGCAAAGGCGTTGTGACGTGGTTCCAGCGCGGCACTGTTTTGAGTTGCGCATAGATCATCGAAGTGGAGAACACAGTCGCAATACAGAGTGCAGCCCCCATGATACCGACAATCGTGAAATGCACCCCCGCGAATATTGCGCCAATTGCAAGCACTGCCATCATGAGGAGCGCTGCAACCGATAAAACAGCCTCGCGCGAGAGCCAGCTTGTCCGCCACTGCGAGAACGCCTTAAGCGCGTTTTTCGGATTGCCAAGGTGGAACGTCGAGGCCAGCAAACCTCCGACAGCAAAGCCGAACCCGATGGTGTACATTGCGAATGCCAATAGCCCTGTAACCGCCGGAAACCCAAGCCCAAGGAACGCCAGAAGCCCGAACCCCATGCCGGAGAAAACGGTAAAGAAGATGACAGAAGGTGCTGGATGCATCAGTCCCCTCCAAGTGCTTTATCGAGCCATCTCAAGAAGCCTTTCGGCTCCTCGGCAACGGGTGTGAGGAAGGGGGCCAAGATATCAATTTCTTCGGTTTGTTTGGGGCGAGGGGGCAAGTATTTGTTAACCGGATTTGTGCCTAGTTCCGGCATCAAGTCCATCCCGCCGCGCTCTCTACTAAGCTGCGATACATTGCTTTCCGGATCGGCGAAATCACCGAAATGACGCGCCCCCGCAGGGCAAGTGCGTACGCAGGCTGGGACGCGGTCCTCTTCAGGAAGATTTTCGTTGTAGATACGGTCAACGCAAAGGGTGCATTTCTTCATGACGCCTGCGGCTTGATCCAACTCTCGCGCGCCATAAGGGCAGGCCCAAGCGCATAGCCCGCAACCGATGCAGTCGTTCTCGTTCACCAATACGATGCCATCCTCGCTGCGCTTATAGCTTGCGCCTGTTGGGCAAACGGTAACACAGGGAGCGTCGTCGCAATGCAAGCAGGATTTCGGGAAATGTACCGTTTGCGCCGCGCCTTCGGGCGGCTGCACCTCATAGGTATGCACGCGATTGAGGAATGTGCCTTGCGGAGCTGCACCGTAAGCATCCTGATCCGACAGCGGAGCGCCATAGTTCTCGGTGTTCCAGCCTTTGCACGACACAACGCATGCATGGCAGCCAACACAGGTATCAAGGTCAATAACAAGCCCGAGCTTGCGGTCTGTAGATGTTGGAAGCTCCGTCATGATCCGACTTTCCAAGCTAGGTTTTTTGGGCCCTTCCCGACAGGCGAGCGGAGCGATGAGAACGCGGGTTGCGGCTCATCGGGTGCGGCGCATTTTTCAATTTTAACACGTAGGTCAAACCACGCGGCTTGTCCGGTTACCGGATCGGAATTTGAATATCGTAGGCCATCACCTTTTGGGGGGAGTAGCTCATCTATCAGATGATTAAGTAGGAATCCTTTTGTCGCTTCTGGCGCATTTTGGTCGAGTGCCCATGCCCCCTTGCGCTTGCCGATCGCATTCCACGTCCAAACGGTATTGGAATTAAGCGCGGCCTGATGGGCGACAGGCACTACAATTTCGCCGCTGCGGGACGTGACACGCGCCCAGTCTCCGTCCTGAAACCCGTGTGCTTCCCAAACTTTGGTCGGGACATAAAGCGGGTTGCGTCCGTGAATTTGGCGCAGCCACGCGTTCTGACTGCCCCAACTGTGATACATGGCCATTGGCCGCTGTGTTAGCGCGTGAAGCGGATATTCACCCCCCTCATCGTCGGTTGCTTCTTCCCAAACAGGGAGTGGGCGCATGGCGTCATGAACCTGCTTTCTCAGGTGATCTGGGGGTTGGCGCTCTCCATGGCCTTCGGCGGCGAGTTGGAATTTCCGCATTGGTTCGGAATAGATCGAGAATAGGTAAGGCTGCGGCGTGTCAAACAGCCCCATGCCAACGGCCCACTCCTGATACTCCATATTCCACGGCTTGTAGTAACGCGCGCTATCCGGAATATGCGTAACGGCAAATCCCCCGTTTTCGATATAGCGGTCTAGTTGTTCGGAATTCACACTACCCCGCCCTGTTTCAGTGCCATCGCCGCGAAACGCGGAGAGTGGGCCAATCCCGGGCTTGCGCTCGTGATTAACAATGTAGTCCGCATAATCCTTGTACTTCGCGCTGCCGTCAGGGTTGGTGAAATTCGGCAAACCAAGCCGAGCGCCAAGGTCACAAAGAACAGATTGAAACCCTCGTACATCTCGATCCGGCTCGATGACCGGCCAACGGATTGCATCCGCAGCGGCATCGGCCTCGCAGATAGGGCGGTCGAGCAGCGAGATGCAATCGTGGCGCTCAAGATACGTGGAGTCAGGAAGGATTAGATCGGCATAGGCCACCATCTCCGACGAATAGGCGTCGGAGTATATGATGTTCGGGATGACATATTCGCCGTTGTCATCGCGGTCGGTGAGCATATCGATCACTGACTTGGTGTTCATCGACGAGTTCCACGCCATGTTTGCCATATAGAGGAACAACGTATCGATCTTGTAGGGATCGCCTGCGTGCGCGTTCGAGATGACCATATGCATCAAGCCGTGACTCGACATTGGGTTTTCCCAAGTGAACGCTTTGTCGATCCGAGCGGCCGAGCCGTCTGGCTTCAGAGCAAGGTGCTCTGGCCCGCGCACAAACCCAAGGTGAGGACCATCAAGCGGAGCCATCGGATTGGATTGGCAATGCGGGGTCGGGTGGGCCTCAACCGGTTTAGGGTAGGGCGGCTTGAAACGAAACCCGCCCGGAACCTCAACAGAGCCAAGTAGGATTTGAAGGATATGAAGCGCGCGGCAGGTTTGAAACCCGTTTGCATGAGCCGAAATCCCGCGCATTGCATGGAAAGAAACAGGGCGGCCGATCATCTCGCTGTGGGTTTCGCCTCTGAAGTCGGTCCACTCTATGGGCAATGAAATTGCCTCGTCAAAGGCGACACGTGCCAGTTCGGCGGCAATCCGTCGGATGGTTTGCGGCTCAATTCCACAGCGTTCGGCAACGGCTTCGGGTGCAAACTCGGGAGCGAGATAGGTCTCGGCAATCGAATGGAAAGCTGCTTTATGCGTCACCCCTGCACGACGAAGTGTGCCCCTCAAGTCCGGCTGGACGCCCTTTTTGTCAAAGGCGGTCGGTTTCCCCGAGTTGCGGTCGATAACAAGCATTTTGCCATCGTCGTCTCGTAAGAAGAGGCCAAACTCGGCATCATTCGGATCTGAATTGAGCAGAGCTGGTGCATTGGTGTAGCGCGCGAGGTAGTCTAGATCGATTTTCCCCGCGCGGAGCAATTCGTGGATCAATGATGTGATGAACAGGCCATCAGCCCCAGGCGTAATGCCCACCCATTCATCGGCAATGGCATTATAACCCGACCGCACCGGATTAACGCCAATGACCTTCGCCCCGCGTTGCTTCAGCTTCCCAAGGCCCATTTTGATCGGATTGGAGTCGTGGTCTTCTGCAACGCCAAATAGCATCAAGAGCTTGGTGTGCTCCCAATCCGGCTGCCCAAATTCCCAGAACGCGCCGCCCATCGTGTATATGCCCGCAGCAGCCATATTAACCGAACAGAACCCGCCATGGGCGGCGTAATTCGGAGTGCCAAAACTTTGCGCCCAAAGTGATGTAAAGCTCTGCGACTGGTCGCGGCCCGTGAAAAAGGCGAGCTTTTCAGGCGCCTCCTTGCGGATTTTGGCGAGCCTGCTCGTTGCAAGAGATAGCGCTTCGTCCCAGCTTATCTCCTCAAACTCGCCGGAACCGCGTGGCCCGACCCGCTTCATTGGTGATCTTAAGCGCGAGGGTGCATTGACTTGCATAATACCCGCAGAGCCCTTGGCGCAAAGCACACCTTTGTTGATCGGGTGATCGCGGTTGCCTTCGATATAGGCAACTTTTCCGCCCTTCATATGGACATTAATTCCGCAGCGACAGGCACACATATAACATGTCGTTTTACGGATTTCGTCTGAAACGGGAGGAGAGGTGTCGATGTTGGGCTGCTTGCTCATTCAGGACTCGCGCTTTGGGAGTCCAATTAAGGCAAAATGCCGCAGATTGTGAAGATCAAATTCCGATTCAGGGTATGAATTCGGGAAGAATTACCTAGTTTTTGGACTGGATAAGCACAAAGTTACGTAGCGTCTTTGCTGAAATGCCGCCGCCCAACAAACAAGGGCGGCGGCGAAATGCCTAGAAGCAAGCCTCAAACAGGGCGCGAGTATTGGATTCGGTCATTTCAATTGGATTGCCACCTGTCGATGGATCAATCAACGCGCCCTTAACTAGAGTATCAAGATCGGGGTCGGAAATGCCCAGCTCGGTCAGGTTTTTGGGAATGCCGAGCGTATCATTTAATTCGCCGACAAAGCCATAGAACCCGTCAAAGCCGCCCTCGATGCCAAGATACCGTGCTGCTGCCTCGATACGATCTTCGATAGCGGGGCGGTTCATCTGCAAAACCGGCTGCATGACAACGGCGTTTGTTGTGCCGTGGTGGGTGTTGTACATCGCGCCAATCGGGTGGCTCAGGGCGTGTATCGCGCCGAGGCCCTTTTGAAACGCCGTAGCCCCCATCATTGCCGCCGACATCATATGCGCGCGCGCCTCGATGTTGGTGCCGTCTTTGAAGGCAACGGGAAGGTTCTCCTTAACCAACCGCAACCCTTCAAGCGCTATACCTTGGCTCATCGGGTGGTAGTGCGGCGAGGAATAGGCTTCCAAGCAATGGGCAAAGGCATCCATCCCCGTTCCGGCCGTGATGAAGCCGGGCATTCCAACGGTCAGTTCTGGATCGCAGATCACGACCGCTGGAAGAATTTTCGGATGGAAGATGATCTTTTTCTCGTGGGTTTCGGAATTGGTAATGACGCTTGCGCGGCCCACTTCGGAACCTGTACCTGCAGTTGTCGGAACCGCGATAATAGGGGCGATACCGTCAGGATCGGCGCGGGTCCACCAATCACCGATATCTTCAAAATCCCAAATCGGACGGCTTTGGCCGGACATGAATGCAATGACTTTGCCCAGATCAAGACCAGAGCCGCCGCCGAATGCGATCACACCGTCATAGCCGCCTTCGCGATAAACTTTGAGGCCGGCTTCGGCGTTCTTTTCTGTAGGGTTCGGGTCTACTTCAGAGAAAAGCCCGCGGCCAAGTCCCGCGCCTTCGAGCAGGTCAAGCGCAGCCGTGGTGATCGGAAGGCTTGCGAGGCCTTTATCTGTCACCAACAGAGGCTTGGTGATCCCCGTTGCCAAACATGCCTCTGCCAATTCGGAGATGCGGCCTGCGCCGAATTTGATTGTGGTCGGATAAGACCAGTTGCCGATGAGTTCCATGGGCTTATGCCTTCTTCAGGTGGTAAGATTTCGGGCGGGTGAGGTTGTGATATCCAATCACGGAAAGGCCGCCGCCACGGCCCGTGTCTTTGCACCCTGTCCAACAGAGGCCGGGATCAAGGTAATCGGCGCGGTTCATGAAAACGGTGCCGGTTTCGAGCTGATCGCCGATGGTTTGTGCGGCGTCGATGTCTTGGGTCCAGATGCTTGCGGTGAGGCCGAAATCGCTGTCGTTCATGAGCGCAATGGCTTCGGCGTCGTCTTTCACGGGCATAATGCCAACAACGGGACCGAAACTCTCGTCGCGCATCACGTGCATGTCGTGGGTCACGTTAGTGAGGATTTGCGGCATGAGGTAAGCGCCGCCGTCATCTTCGGGGAAAAGCGCCGGATCAATTAGCGGAGTTGCGCCAGCGGCGATAGCTTCCTCAGTTTGCGCGCGGACCTCGGCAGCGAAACGGGCATGGGCCATAGGGCCAAGCGTGGTTGCTTCATCAAGTGGGTTGCCGAGCTTGTAGTCAGAAACAATCGCCACAGCCTTTTCGACAAAGGCGTCAAACAGGCTTTCGTGCACGTAAATCCGCTCGATCCCGCAGCAGCATTGACCAGAGTTGAACATTGCGCCGTCAATAAGCGTATCTACCGCGGCATCGAGGTTCGCGTCTGCGCGCACATAACCAGGGTCTTTGCCGCCAAGCTCAAGGCCGATGCCGGTGAATGTTCCTGCTGCAGCGTGCTCCATTGCTTTGCCGCCGCCGACGGACCCAGTGAAATTCACAAAGCCAAAGCTCTTGGCCGCGATCAGGTCGCTTGTGGTGTCGTGATCAAGGAACACATTCTGGAATACGTCCTCGGGCACGCCAACACTGTGGAATGCCTTGGCCATGCGCTCGCCCACCAAAAGGGTCTGGCTCGCGTGTTTCAGAAGTACAGTATTGCCAGCGATAAGAGCGGGAGCGACGGTGTTGATTGCCGTCATATAAGGGTAGTTCCAAGGCGCAACGACAAGCACAACGCCGTGAGGAACACGCTTGATGTAGCGCTTGAATTGTTCGTCTTCGCCAACTTCGATATCGGCCAGACCCTCTTCGGCAATGGCGGCCATATGGCTCGCGCGCTCATTGAAGCCGCCAAATTCGCCACCATAGCGTACTGGGCGGCCCATTTGGTGCGCGATTTCCGGAACGATTTCTTCGTTCATGTCGCCAACAGCTTTAACGCCAGCCATTACCAACTCAACGCGCTCTTTAAGCGGGCGCTTGGCCCATTCCGCCTGTGCGGTACGGGCGCGGGCAACGGCGGCTTTAGCCTCTTCCGGCGAAAGTACCGGACGCTCGGCATAAAGCGACCCGTCGATGGGCGAGATACATTTAACAGTTTTGCTCATGTCTTAGGCTTTCTCAAATCCACGTGCGATTTCGTAATCGGTCACGATGCGGTCAAACTCTTCGATTTCCCATGTCGCGGCGCGGGTGTAGTGGTCAATAACGTCGTCGCCAAGGGCTTCGCGCAGCATTTCGGAGCCGCTTAGGGTTTTCGCTGCGTCACGCAGGGTCTGCGGAATTTCGGCAGCACCCTGATCGTCGTAAACATCACCTTGAGTTGCAGGCGCGAGGCTAAGCCCCTCTTCGATCCCTTTGATCCCTGCCGCAAGTTGTGTTGCCAGAGCGAGGTAAGGGTTCAGGTCGCTGCCGCCAATCCGGCACTCTACGCGCACACCTTTGGTTCCTGCGCCGCAGAGGCGGAAACCGGCGGTGCGGTTGTCTATGCTCCAGACCGATTTTGTCGGTGCGAAAGTCCCCTTTTGGAACCGCTTATAGCTGTTGATATACGGCGCAAGGAAATAGGTTACATCGGGCGCGTACTTGATGAGGCCAGCCATGTAGGATTTCATGACATCCGACATGCCCAACTCGTCGCTCGGATCAAAAAACACGTTCGAGCCGTCTTTCCAAAGCGATTGGTGTACGTGGCTTGATGAACCAACCCGATCAGCGGACCATTTCGGCAGGAAGCTTGCGGCGTGGCCTTGCTGCCATGCGATTTCCTTCACGGCATGTTTGGCGATTGTGTGATACTCGGCGCAATCAAGAGCAGCGGAATATTTGATGTTTAGCTCTTCTTGGCCCGCTTCCGCTTCGCCCTTGGTGTTTTCAATCGGTAGGCCCGCAGCATAGAGATGGTTGCGGATTGGCCGCATCACATGCTCTTCCTTGGTGGTCTGAAGAATGTGGTAATCTTCGTTGTAACCAGAAATCGGTGTTAGGTCGCGGAATCCGGATTTGGCAATTTCCTCGAAGCTCTTCTCAAACAGGAAGAACTCGAGCTCTGTTGCCATCATCGCCGAGTAGCCCATCTCTTCTAGCCGCGCGACCTGTTTCTTAAGTATGGCGCGGGGGGAGTGGGCGATAGGGTGTTCGTGGTGATCAAGAACGTCACACATCACCATTACAGTTCCCTCAAGCCAAGGCATGGGGCGGATGGTGGAAAGGTCGGGCTTCATCATGTAATCGCCGTAACCGGACTGCCAACTTGTGGCGGCATAGCCATCGGGCGTTGCCATCTCGAGATCGGTTGCCAAGAGATAGTTACAGCAGTGGGTCTCCTCAAATGCGGACTGCACGAAATGCTGCGCAAGGAAGCGTTTCCCCATCAAACGGCCTTGCATATCAACAAGACAGGCGAGAACTGTATCGACCGAACCATCGGCAACGGCGTTTTTCAGATCGTCAAAACTTAGCATGGGGTCTTCCTTTGATTTGTGCGGCGCGCCCCGCGATCAGGGCGCGCCAGTCGTATTTAGCCGTAGCGGTACGGACGGCCTGCTTTAACCATATCAGCATTATACTGCTTGATGATGTTCACAACCTTGGCCTTTGTTTCGCTTTCTGCGGCGATCTCGTCCCAGAACTTAACGGCGGCGTCTTCGACGGTTTTCCACTCTTCGTCTGGAATGGATGTCAGCTCCATTTTCGGACCGTTGACACGCAGGCTTGCTTCGCCGCCCCAATACCACCACTGACGATAGTAATGCGACTGGTCCATACAAACTTTGAGCAATTCTTTGAGGTGCTCGGGAAGTTCGTTGTAACGGTCCATATTGGCAAAGAAGCTGCCAGCCCAAGCGCCAGAGATGTTGTTGGTGAGGAAGTAGTTCGTCACGTCGGCCCAGCCAACAGTGTAATCCTCGGTGATGCCGGACCATGCGATGCCGTCAAGCTCGCCGGTTTGCATCGCAACTTCGATGTCTTCCCATGGCAGTGTTACAGGAATAACGCCGAACTGGCTTAGGAAACGTCCCGCTGTTGGGAACGTAAAGACGCGTTTACCCTTGAGATCTTCAAGCGAGGTGATCGGGTCTTTGGTGGCGAAGTGGCACGGATCCCATGCGCCAGCCGAAATGTGCTTTACGCCGACTTTGGAATATTCTTCGTCCCAGATTTCGTTCAGGCCGTATTGGTTGAACAGCACGGGAACGTCGAGCGAATAGCGGCTCGCAAACGGGAAGTAGCCGCCGAACACTGTGACTTCAGTTGGCGAAGCCATGGAGTCGTCGTCAGACTGTACCGCGTCGATTGTGCCTTTTTGCATAGCGCGGAAAAGCTCGCCTGTTGGAACAAGCTGATCGGCGAAGAACAGTTCGATCTCCATCTCGTCGCCCGCGATCTTGTTAAAGCTGTTGATCGCTGGAGTGATCACATGCTCGGCCAGTGCAGCACCCGCATATGTCTGCATGCGCCATTTGATTTTGCTTTGCGCAATTGCTGGAGCGGCAAGCGAAGCGCCAACGGCGCCGACGCCTGCGGTGGTCAAAAACTTACGTCTTGTTGTCATTTTATCGTCCTCTCTGTTGTGGTTGGTTTCAATGATCGTTTCAGTGTTGAGGGGTTAGCCCCCTGAAGCCTTCGCGGAGCCTTTGCGGCACGTTCTCTTGAAGGATGTCGCCATGCGCGAGCACGACGGTTTTCGGGTTCCAGTCAAGCATCTGTTGCAGCGCGGCAGCGAGTTGCTTGCGGCCTTTGGAAAAGCTGAGCCACATATCGAGGGGCATCTTGCCATTTGGCGCCAGAATCCCGGCCATGCGCGCGAACGGTCGGAGCCAAAGCGGCATTTTTTCGCGGTGCATATTTTCGATGAGATCGGTCAGGATCAAGACGCGTGACGCCTTGTGAAAGAACACAACCTCTTGGTGGATTTTACTTCCGCGCGCGATGATTTGATCGATCTCTGCCTGCCACTCGGGTGCAGGAGTATCGGCAAGGTCGCGATCAAATACGACGTGGATTTTCTGTTGCGCGGCCCGTTTGCGCACATTCGGCGAGGCCCACGCAATAGTGTCGTTACATGCATCAGCCCACTGTTGGATATAGGCGTAGTGAATCCAGTTTGGCGAAACCAGATGTTTGATTTTTCCAAGCGTTTGCAACTCTACGGCCAGTTCCTCGCTGTATTCGATCGGCGAGTGAAGGAATAGATCACCATTCGCCAGCCGAATTACCGTCATTCGCGTCGGGAACGGTATCGCATAGAGCTTGATAACCGGCCCGTCCACGAGCCAGATATCAGGTCCGAGCTGTTGCAGGCGGCTATCGGGCATAGACATACTCCGGCAGCCAAAGTGCGATCTGCGGGAAGATCATGATGAGCGCAAGTGCAAGGATCATCACCAATACAAACGGCAGGATAGAGCCGTAGATATCTTTGAGCGTAATTTCCTTTGGCGCCATCGCCCGCATCAGGAAGAGGTTATAGCCGAAAGGTGGCGTCATATAGGCGATCTGCGTGGTGATTGTGTAAAGCACGCCATACCAGATCAGATCAAAGCCGAGCATCTTGACCAGCGGCACATACAGTGGCGCAACAATCACAAGCATCGCTGTGTCATCAAGGAACGTGCCCATGATGAGGAACGAAAGCTGCATGAGGATAAGGATCATCCAGGGATCAAGGCCAAGCTGCTCGGTGAACAGGTTGTCGATTGCACGCACAGCGCCCAGACCGTCAAACACCGCGCCAAAGCCGAGTGCCGCGAGGATAATCCACATGAACATGCAGGAAATCAGCAACGTGTTGCGCACCGAATTCTCAAACACTTCGCGTGTCATGCGCCGTTTTACCACCGCCGCAAGGAATGCCGTTAGCGCACCAATTGCGGAGCTTTCAACAAGGCTTGTCCAGCCGTTCACAAAAGGGATCATCATCGCAAAGAAGATCACAATCGGCAGCAATCCGGCACGCAGGAGCGCGAGCTTCTCGCTCATGGAATGATTGCGCTCCTCAACAGGGAGAGCAGGGCCGAGCGCAGGATTCAGTTTACAGCGGATAACGATGTAAATGATGAACATCGCTGCCATCATCAATCCCGGCACCACACCCGCCAGCCAAAGCTGCCCTACGGGCTGCCGCGCGATCATCGCATAAAGAACCAAAACAACCGATGGCGGCACCAGAATGCCAAGCGACGATCCCGCCTGTATGACCCCCGTCACCATCTTCTTGTCATAGCCACGGCGTAGCAATTCGGGCAGCGCAATCGTCGCGCCGATTGCCATACCGGCAACTGAAAGACCGTTCATCGCCGAGACAAGCACCATTAAGCCGATTGTCCCGATTGCGAGCCCGCCATTAAGCGGGCCCATCCAAACGTGGAACATCTTATAGAGGTCGTCGGCGATTTTACTTTCCGAAAGCACGTAGCCCATGAAAATAAACATCGGGAGCGTCAGTAGCGGATACCATTTCATCAGCTTCATCGCGCTGGAGAACGGAATATCGCTGCCGCCAGTTCCCCAAAGCGTAAGCGCCGCAACTGCGGCAACGCCACCAATTGCGCCAAACACACGCTGGCCCGTCATCAACATCAGCATCATGCTTGCAAACATGAAAATTGCGATCATTTCATAGGACATCAGAGCGTCTTTCCTTTGAGTGTCGCAATGTCTTTGAACAGCTCAGAGATTGCTTGCAGGAGCATCAGGAATATTCCGACGCACATGGTGATTTTGATTGGCCAGATATAGGGGCGCCACGCGGTCGGGGAGCGCTCGCCATACTCCAGTGAATAGGCTGTGGATTCGATCGCGCCATAGAGCAGCACACCGAGATAGAAGATAAGAAACAGAACGGTAAACGCATCAAACCAAGCTTTGCGCCGCGTTGACCATTCGCCATAGAACAGGTCCATCCGCACGTTCGCGCCTTCTTGGATCGCATAGGGCCCACCGAGCATGTAATAGGCGACCATCGCAAACTGCGCGACTTCAAGCGTCCAGAGCGAGGGCATAAAGGCAACCTTTGAGATCGACGACCACATCAGAATGCCCATCATCACAAAGATTCCGTACATCGTAATCCGCCCGAGCTTTCGGTTGATCGGATCAACAATTCGGACAAAGGCGCGCATAAACCCAATCATGAAAGAGTTGCCCCCTCTATTCCGGCGGTGTCGAGGGCGGCCAAGGTAAGTTCGGCCAGACTGTCGGCTATCTTCATTTGATCGGCCTCGGTTTTCAGTAGGTCATTGCGAATCTCTATCATGACATTCGCGATTCCGTTTTCGACACCATGGAGCTTGAGCGTATGCGTCACGCCATCATCGGGCCCATACGGTGCGTTGCGTTGGGTGTTAAGCGTGGTGTGGTCTGGTGCATGCGCGAGCATAGCGTCTGCAATTCGGGTATCCACATCATGCAAAATCCCCAATTCCACCTCGCGCAACGCACCGTGGTAGACGGGAGTAAAGCTGTGGATTGTGATAATTGCTTTTGTGCCTTTTCTGACTTCGTCAGCCAGCGTTTTGCGAAAAGGCTCGTAAAAGGCATCGGTGCGTTTGGCGCGGTCGGCTTGGCTTAGCCCGACATTGCCCGGAACTTCGATCAGTTCGCTCTTTGCTGGCATAGCGCTTGGCGCTTCGGGCGGGCGGTTGCAATCATAAACAAGCCGCGAAATTCCAGATGCAACTAGCCGAGCATTGAGGCGCTCTGCCATTCGGGAAGCTACATTCAGCGCGCCAGGATCCCATGCCGCGTGGCTTTCCCGCGCGGCCTTTGCAAGGCCAAGCCCGTCAAACTCGCCCGGAATGAAACAGGATGCATGCTCGCAAACGATAAGCGCAGGAGAAGTTCCCCCTGCGTTTAGAACGGTCACCGGATCACCGTCGATGTTCTTGTCTCGGAGCACTTGCCACCACCCTGTTTGCGCGTTCTGAAAATATTGTTTCAGATTGTGTGCAGCTGTCAACTCTTTTACTAAAACTATTTATGGTTCATACTGAAACTTGTGGTATGCGCTTAAAAAAGGGGCGGATCGTGACTTCATCAACGGATAGTATTGCCGAAATTCTTAGAGATAGTTTTGAGAAGTTCACGCGGGCTGAACGCCAACTTGCCGACTCGCTACTTGCCAACTACCCGATGTCTGGCCTCGGGTCGATTACGGCTGTTGCCCAAGAGGCGGATGTCTCTACCCCCACCGTCGTGCGCATGGTGCAAAAGCTTGGTTTCAAAGGGTTTCCGGAGTTTCAGCGCGCGTTGAGGGGGGAGCTTCAAGCGCGTATTTCCGATCCGATTGCCAAACGCGAAACTTGGGCTGAAGGCGCCCCTGATGCGCATATTCTCAATCGGTTTACCGAGTCTGTAATCGGTAACATCAGCCAGACTTTGGCGCATATCGAGACCGCAAGTTTTGATGCAACTTGCGATCTTCTCGCGGACATGGAGCGATCAGTTTACGTTGTTGGTGGTCGGATTACCCGCGCTTTGGCGGATTATTTTTTCTTGCACATGCAAGTGCTGCGGCCGGATGTGACGCATATCCAGTCAATCTCCAATGCTTGGCCACATTATCTGTTGGAGGTGAAAAAGGGCGATGTCGTCGTGATTTTCGATGTCCGGCGGTATGAAAACTCAACGCTCAAGTTGGCGGAAATGGCGGCGGAGAAGGGTGCGGAGATCGTTTTGTTCACCGATCAATGGCAATCGCCAATCGCCAAACTCGCAACACACACGTTCAGTTGCCGCATCGTTGTCCCCTCTGCGTGGGACAGCTCGATTGCACCGATGTTGTTGCTTGAAACCGTAGTTGCTGCCGTTCAAGAGCGGACGTGGGAAACCACGCGCCCAAGAATGGAGGCGCTCGAAGATATGTTCGACCGCACCCGTTTCTTCCGCAAGTTCACGTAGTTAGGTAGCTTAGAAATCGACCTCAACGCCGGGAAGGTTAAGCGATTTGACCAACTCGCGCAGCTCCTGACGGGCGGCGACGTTAGAGATATTCATCTGGCCCTTAACGCCGATATCGCGCAAATCAAGCAGCGTAAGGCCACGCGGGAAGAGCTCGCGGAAAATCACACGCTCACCAAAGCCGGGGGCAACGCGGAAGCCGATCCGCTTTGAGAGAGACTCAAGCGCTTCGCCCATTTTCTGTTTGTTGTGCATGTTCTGTGCGGCAAGCCGGTTGCGAACAACAACCCAATCGATTGGCGGTAGGCCCGCTTGAGCGCGCAACTGCCGCGCATTCCACACCATTTCGGAATAGACGGAAGGGCCAAGGATTTTGTTGGTTTCCGGATCAACCCGCGCCAGAAGGTCAAAATCGACGAAACTGTCGTTCAGCGGTGTGACCAGCGTATCGGCGAGCGAATGCGCAACCTGTGACAGGCGCGTGTGGCTGCCAGGGCAGTCGATCAGGATGAAATCACTGTCTGGCTCAAGCGTCGCAACCGCAGCGGATAGGCGGTGATCATAAACGTTTTCACCCGGTTGCAGGCTCTTGCTGTCGATCTCGGGAAGGTCGTGATAGTCGGGACACGCAAGGTCGACCCCGTGTTTCTCAACATAAGATTTGCGGTTCTCGACATAGCGGCCAAAGCTCTTTTGCCGCAAATCAAGATCAAGCGCGCCAACCGAATGCCCCATACGCACCAATGCGGTTGCGATATGCATCGAGGTTGTTGATTTGCCTGAACCGCCTTTTTCGTTCCCCACGACAATAATGTGCGCCACAGCTCTGTCCCTTCAATTCATACGGCACATGGCCGCTGTTTTTCCGCCACTATATGTTGGGTCGCAAACGATGGGAAGCGCCACGCAACGCGAAGTTGATACATGTTGCCCGAAAAATCTTCACTGTGGTTCCGAGGTGTCTTAGGCTGCGCAAAACAGGAGGACACAGGATATGTCAAAAGTCATTGAAGACGCCAAACAAGCGCTCGCGCATTTGAAAGCGGGCGGGTATTCCCTTGGGGCTGAATGGGAGCATGCGCATGCGCTTTGCCAAGACCACGAGGGCGAACAGATTCATGATCGTATTCACGCGTTATGCCACAGGATCGAAGGCGATCTCGGCAATGCCGCGTATTGGGATCGGCGCGGGAACCAGCGATCCCCTGAAATTCCCTTTGAAGAAGAGGCCGCGTTGCTAGAAGCGCAGCTCTAGGCGTTAGCCAAAAGAAAACCCGGCTGCATGGCAACCGGGTTTCCAGAAAATCGGAAAGAGTGTTGGCTTAGAAGCCAAGACCTTCGTATTTCTTTTTGAACTTGGATACACGGCCACCAGTGTCCATGAGACGGGAGTTGCCGCCAGTCCATGCTGGGTGCGCGGAAGGGTCGATTTCCAGAGCAAGCTGGTCGCCTTCTTTGCCGTATGTCGAACGCATGGTTACAACGGAACCGTCTGTCATCTTGACGTTGATGAAGTGGTAATCGGGGTGAATATCTTTTTTCATGTCCCGGCTCCTTACGCGTCTTTTTTGGGTTTGTAGTTGGTAACTTCGGCGATACGTGCGGACTTACCGCGACGGTCACGAAGATAGTACAGTTTGGCGCGACGTACTTTACCGCGGCGAACCACAGTGATGCTGTCGATGTTGGTGGAGTGCAGAGGGAATACGCGCTCTACACCTTCGCCAAAGGAAATTTTGCGAACGGTGAACGAACCGGCGATGCCGTTACCGTTTTGACGTGCGATGCAAACACCTTCGTAGTTCTGAACACGGGAGCGGCTGCCCTCGGTTACTTTGTAGCCTACGCGGATGGTGTCGCCCGCTTTAAAATCCGGAATGTCATGACCAAGTGCGGCGACTTGTTCTGCTTCCAATTCTGCAATCAGGTTCATCTGATCTACTCCATAATGCTCGCGGTTATTCCGCGTAGTTTGCGCGCCATGAGAGCTCTTGGTCTTGCACCGGGTCCCGAAAATCAGCCCGCCAGAGATCACGTCATCGTTGCTTTCAGGCTGCTCCTCTGTGGTTGGTGCATATAACACCCGATCAGAAGAATGATCGGTTTGATACGCCCACATGTTTGCAGACCCTTTAACCCAAAACAAAAACGGCCACAGAGAATCACTCCCTATGGCTATCAATGCCTGAGTGGGCGCGGTATAGGCCCAATCAAGGGTCAGCGCAAGGGCGATTGCGTTTGGTTTTGGGCGGGAATTCGGCGCCCATCGAGCCAGTGATTGTGGCTATTTCCTAAAGTACGGCCCAGCCCGCCATCACGCACATAACAACCAGGACACCCCAGCCAAAAACATACACAAAGGTCCGCACGCCTTGCGTAGGGTTGCCGATGCTTCTTGCGTAGACCAACACATACAAAATGCGGTCAATCAGAAAGAGCAACATGAGCAAGTTGACCCACCACGCCGATACGCCAACCAGAATGCATGTAAACAGCGCGATCGCCGCGGCGGCCATGTTCTCGACGCCGTTTTGGTGGGAACGATTAAGTCGATAGAGGCCGTTTTCGTAGTCTTCGGAAGGCATACTTCCGGGAGTTAACCCTTGTTTGGCTTTCCCAGCGCCAACAAGCGCAGCTTGAAAAAGCACGATTAGGACGAAAACCAAAAGTGAGATTATGGCCGTTGAATAGTCTGAAACTGCAGTCATTCTTCTACCTCCAACCCAAAAAAAACTTGGTAGAACTACCAGACAAGCAAAGTCCGGCACCTGTCAAGTTTCTGGAAGTAGGCAGATTATTTGGATTTTTGCTGTTTCTCGTGGGCCTCCCAGAGATCTGGGCGGCGCTCTTTGGTCAGCTCTTCCGACATCTCTTGCCGCCATTCCGCAATTTTGCCGTGATGGCCCGACGTTAGAACTTCTGGGATTTCGCGGCCTTCCCATACTGCGGGGCGGGTGTACTGCGGGTGCTCCAGAAGCCCGTTGGAAAAGCTCTCCTCTTCGGTCGAAGCTTCGTTCCCAAGAACTTCGGGGCGAAGGCGCACGGTTGCATCAATCAGCGCCTGTGCCGCGATCTCTCCACCGGTCAGAACGAAGTCACCAAGGCTGACTTCCTCAACCTCGAAATGCTCCAGTACCCGTTCGTCTACGCCTTCAAATCGGCCGCAAAGGATTGTCATCCCGTCTGCGTCAGCAAAGCGACGTGCCATATCCTGAGTCATCGGTTTGCCGCGCGGCGACATATAGATGACAGGCCAACGCGCGCGATCCTTTGGCGCGTCGTGACTGGCAAATGCGAGAGCATTGCCCACGACATCCGCGCGCAACACCATTCCGGCGCCACCACCGGACGGCGTATCGTCAACGTTCTTGTGCTTGCCTTCGCCGAACATCCTAAGATCAACAGTTTCAAGCGCCCAAAGCCCGTCTTTCAGGGCTTTCCCGATAAGGCTATGGCCGAGAACACCGGGAAAAGCATCGGGAAACAGGGTTACGATTTTCGCCGTCCATGTCTTGGCGAGACGTGGCGTGTCGGTCATCAACTCGCGTGGGCGCAGTGTTGCACCGATAGAGAGGCGTCCGTGGGATTTGTTTGGCTTTGTCATGTTGCTTCCCGCCTAGGCTTCGGTGTCACTCGGTTCAGAGAATATTCCCTCTGGCGGGTCAACGATGATGCGGCCTGCGGCCAGATCAACTGTCGGAACGGCCGCAACAGTAAACGGGTAAAGCACCGAGGCCTTGAGCGAAGGGCCTGCGATCTCCAATAGGTCACTTGCGCCGTGGTTCTGAACGCTTTGGACCGTGCCGATCTCTGTTCCGCCGGTATCAAGTACGGTGAGACCGATCAGGTCGCTGTGATAATACTCGTCATCGGGCAAGCTGGGCAGGACATCGCGGCTCACGAAAAGCTGCGTGTTGTTGAGTGCGTCGGCCTGTTCTTTGGTCTGGATGCCCTCTACACGCGCTGCAAATCCATTCTTGATTGCGCGGGTGATGCCTACGATGAAGCTCTTCTCGCCATCTTCGGTATAGAGCAAGCCATAGGTCTCGATTGCGGCCGGATCAGCACAGTAACTCTTGAGGCGGACTTCTCCGCGCACTCCGTAAGAGCCTGCGAATGCGCCAACACAAATGCGGGGTTCAGTCATGGGGTCTCCTAACGGATTTCAACCAATGGGGCTTGGTCTCTGCGCTCCCATCCGGCTTGTTCAAGTTCGGGTGTTTCGGCGGTTTCTTCGGGCCAGCCGAGACAGAGATAAGCAACGAGTGTCCAACTTTCGGGCACATCAAGATCGCGCGCAAGTTTGGGAGCGTCAAGGATCGATACCCAGCCTAAGCCCAGCCCGTATGCACGGGCAAGGAGCCACATCTGGGTGATTGCGGCCACAACAGAGTAGCGGCGGGTTTCGGGCATCGTCGCAGCGCCAAGGTTTGCGCCTTTGGAGGTTTCTTCATCACAGAAGATTGCAAGCTGCACAGGAGCTTCGCGCATACCGCTGAGCTTGAGGCCAGCATAAAGTTCTGCACGGGCGCCGGAATGGCCGGAAAGGGCTTTGGTATTTTCGGTTTCAAAGTTGGAGAGCGCCGCCGCGCGGGCTTTATCGCTTTCGACCGAAATAATGCGCCAGGGTTCGGACAGGCCGACCGATGGGGCGAGGGAAAAACTGTCCAGACATTTCTGGAGAAGATCGGCCGGAACCGGATCGGTGCGGAAGCGGCGCACGTCGCGCCGCCACCGGAAAAGCTGGCCCAGATCGCGGTGAAACTGTTCAGTAAATTCATCCATGATCTGAGCCTAAATGCTTTATTCTTCTGCGTTTTCTTCCGCTGGTGCGGCTGCTGCTTCGGCGGCTTCTGCTGCTTTAGCGGCTTTCTCTTCAGCGCGCTCTTGCGCTTTTTTGCCTGGCTTGGCTTTCTCAGGGTTGTTGCGTGTTTTCGCTTCGAGAACGCCAGCTGCTTCGAGGAAGCGGGATACACGATCCGAAGGCTGCGCGCCTTGGTCGAGCCAGTACTTAACGCGGTCGAGGTCGAGCTTTACGCGCTCTTCGCTGTCTTTCGGGAGAAGTGGGTTGTATGTGCCCAGTTTCTCGATGAAACGACCGTCGCGCGGCATACGGCTGTCAGCCGCAACAACACGATAGAAAGGGCGCTTTTTGCTGCCGCCGCGGGCAAGACGAATTTTCATAGCCATTGTAGTAGTCTCCTAGGTTATCAATTATAATCAACGCCTTACGTTGATCATTGTTTCAGTTTTCTTTGTGTTTGTTGTGATGCTGGATCACTTCCTGAATAATGAAATTCAGGAAATTCTTTGCGAATTCGGGGTCTAGATCTGCGCGCTGGGCGAGGTCTTCGAGGCGCGCGATCTGTGCTGCCTCACGGGTTGGATCGGAGGGCGGCAGGTCGTGCTCGGCCTTTAGTTGGCCCACGGCTTGAGTATGCTTGAAACGCTCGCCAAGGGTATAGACAAGGATCGCGTCGAGGCGGTCGATGCTCTCGCGGTGAGACTTGAGCAGGGTGGCTGCGCGTTCTACGGCGTCGGTCATGTCGTGCTCCTGTTCAGGGGCCAAAATGGCGATGTTATTTGCATATGATTTCCATATGTTTTGCATATGCGCGAAATCGGACTCATGCGTAGGCCTCCTGCGATCCGTCGTCGTCATCAGGGGACGGGGCGGGGTGGCGATAGACGAGCGTGTTGTCGTCATCCATGTTGTCGGCCTCTGGGTCGAGGGTGCAGCCAAGTGCTTCTGCCAGCTTGATCGACGCTACGTTCTCTTTGTGAATGTAGCTGACGGCAGTTTCCCAGCCGAGCACATCAAAGGCATAGTCACGGGTTGCAAGCGCGGCCTCGCGCGCAAGACCTTTGCCTTCATAAGCGGGATCGTAAATGGACCAACCCAGCTCCGGCTCTGGCCAATGGGTCGGGTGCCATGGACCAACCGCGCCGATCATCTTGTCGCTGCCTTTGGGGCAGAGCGCGAACAAGCCGTAACCACGCAGCGCCCACATGCCGACAAACATCGAAAGCACGCGGAAGGGCATGCCCTTGTCGACTTCGGCAGGACGCACGAAGCGCGAGCGGTCGGAGTTGATGAACTCCGTCACGATGTCGAGGTCCTCAAGGCGCGGCAGGCGCAGGGTCAGGCGCTCGGTTTCGAGCACGGGTGAATTGATGAGTTCTACGGTCATGCGGCTGCCCCGTTGTATTCGGGGTGGCGATAGACATGATACGCGCCACGCGGGCCTTCGCGGGTATCTTCGCGCGTGGCACCGAGGCGCTCGGCCAAGGCGATAGAGCGCAGGTTTTCAGCCGCGATAAAGCTGCACGGCTTGGTGATTCCGAAATGCTCGCCGCCATAGGCGCGGGCCGCAACAACGGCCTCGTAGGCAATGCCTTTGCCTTCGAATTCCTCAAGAAGAATCCAGCCAATTTCCGGCTCGTCATAGCGCTCGGGCTCGTAGAAACCGATCCAGCCTGCGGTTTTGCCGCTTGCTTTGTCTTCGACGATCCACATGCCATAGCCGCGCAGAATCCATTGACCAGCATCTGCACTGAAGGCGCTCCATGCTTCTTTGCGGTCGAGAGGCCCGCCAATATATTCCGTGCGCTCAAGTTCCCAATGCGCGGCAAGCGGATCGAAATCCGACATTTGCGGCGCGCGCAGGATCAGGCGCTCGGTTTCTATGGTGGGGATAAGGCTCATTTACTTCTTTTTCCCGAAGCCGGACAGACCGGGGGGCAGACCGCCGCCGCCAAGACCGGGAAGGCCGCCACCGGGCATTTTGCCCATTTGCTTGGCTGCTGCTTCAAGGGCTTTCGGGTCCATTTGCGAGGGGTCCATACCGGCGGGCATGCCGCCGCCTTTGCCAAACATGCCTTTCATGGCCTGTTTGAGCATGCCGCCCTTGCCCATCTTCTTCATCATGTCGCTCATCTGGCGGTGCATCTTGAGAAGCTTGTTTAGGTCAGACACCTGAAGGCCAGCGCCCGCTGCGATCCGCTTTTTGCGCGAGGCTTGGAGCAGGCCGGGGTTGGCGCGTTCGCGTTTGGTCATGGATTGGATGAGGGCGATCTGGTGACGCAGGATTTTATCGTCAAAGCCAGCGTCCTGAACTTGTTTGGCCATTTTGCCCATGCCCGGCATCATGCCCATGATTCCTTCCATGCCACCCATCTTGATCATCTGTTCAAGCTGCATGCGCAGGTCGTTCATGTTGAATTGGCCCTTTTGGAACCGCTTCATCATGCGTTCGGCCTGTTCGGCCTCGATGGTTTCTTGGGCTTTCTCAACGAGGGCAACGATATCGCCCATGCCAAGGATGCGGCCTGCGATGCGATCAGGTTCGAACGCTTCGAGCGCGTCCATCTTTTCGCCTAGGCCGACGAATTTGATCGGTTTGCCGGTCACTGCGCGCATGGAGAGCGCCGCACCGCCGCGGCCGTCACCGTCCATACGGGTAAGGACCACGCCGGAGATGCCGATTTTGCCGTCGAACTCTTCGGCGACTTCCACAGCAACCTGACCTGTGAGGCCGTCAACAACGAGGAGCGTTTCGCGCGGGTTGACCGCGTTGCGCACATCCTCGACCTCTTGCATCAGGGACTCGTCGATGTGCAGGCGGCCCGCGGTGTCGAGCATGTAAACGTCATAGCCGCCAAGAGTTGCCTGCTGTTTGGCGCGCTTGGCGATCTGTACGGCGGATTCACCGGCCACGATGGGCAGGGTATCAACACCGATTTGGGTGCCGAGGACGGCAAGCTGTTGCATCGCCGCTGGGCGGTAGATGTCGAGCGAGGCCATCAGGACTTTTTTGCCGGCCTTTTCCTTGAGGCGTTTGGCGAGCTTACCGGTTGTTGTGGTTTTACCGGAACCTTGCAGACCAACCATCAGGATCGGGGCAGGGGCGTTGTCGATCTTGAGATCGTCAGGTTCGCCGTCGCCCTTCAGGACGTGAACAAGTTCGTCGTGGACGATTTTAACAACTTGCTGACCGGGGGTGATGGATTTGGTAACGGCCTGTCCGGTTGCTTTTTCCTGAACCGCCTTAACGAAATCACGCGCCACGGGGAGGGAAACGTCGGCCTCAAGCAGGGCGACGCGCACCTCGCGCAGGGCGGTTTTGACATCATCCTCAGAGAGCGCACCCTGTTTTGTCAGGCGGTCAAAGACACCGGAGAGGCGTTCGGATAGATTTTCAAACATTCTCAAGGCTCCTTGGCCGTTTGTTATGCCCCTAAAGATAGGGACGGTGCGCGAATTGTTAAGGCAACGAATTGCCAAACCACAAAAGCACCCGTGGGCGCAACGCGCTGACGGATGGCGATCCTTCACAATGAAGGACCGAAGGCGTGGAACCCTCGGGATATGGGGTGCGTTTAGGCGCTGTGGGCCGGAGAGTCAAGCGATGTGGGGAATTGGGGGGCTATCGGCGGGGAATAGTATAAGGCGCCCGCGGGGGACTACGGGCGCCTTTTGATTTATGCGGGGATTTGGCCGCGGAAGCGATAGGCGGTTGCAGCCGCCAATGCGCCGAGGACGAGCGCGGGGAGTGCGGATGGTCCGAGGATAAAGAGGTGGGCAAGGACCGCTCCGATCATGGTAACGGTCAGTGCTGCCGCGCCAAGTAGTTGCAAGCCCGGCACCCAAAGCAGGATTGCGCCGCCAACTTCGATCAAGCCAGTCACATAGCGGAACCATTGCCCGACGCCGACGGCCTCGAATGTGCCGACCATCATCTCTGCTCCGAGCAGCTTCGCACTCCCCGCAGCGAGGAATGCGACCGTCAGGAGCGCGCGGATCACAAGAAACGCAATATTGCTGTATTTTGACATGTCGAGGTTCCTTATGCTGCGATGCGGTCGCCGAGGAGCGTGGCGAGTGTTTCATGGGCTTCTGCGTTATCGTCGCCTTTGGCCAGTACGAAATGTACATCTTTGATGCCAACAAACCCGAAGATGAAACGCAGGTAATCCGTTGCGAAATCCACGTTCGAGCCGATGTCTGTTCCGCCGGAGGCAAGGGCGATCACCACGCGCTTGTCTTCGAGCAGGCCGACGGGGCCGTTCTCTGTATATTTAAAGGCAACGCCAGCGCGGCCGATCTGGTCGATCCATGCTTTCAGCGTTGAGGGGATGTTGAAATTATAGATCGGCGTAGAGATCACGATGGTGTCAGCGTCCTGAACTTCCTGAAGGATCTCATCAGACAGCGCGAGGGCTTCGGACTGCGCTTCTGTGCGGCTTTCCGGCGGGGTGAATGTTGCGCCAACCCATGTTTCGTTGATGTGGGGTAGGCCCTGCCCGATATCGCGGGAGGTAACCTCTGCATCAGGGATGAGCGACACAGCGTGATCTGCAAGATCGCGGCTGACGGAGTTCTGGGTGCGGGCGGATGCGTCGATCCGGAGGACTTTGGTTGTCATTGATCTGTTCCTTTGAATTTGCGTTGACATAGAAATGGGGAATTGCGTTTTCGAACGCAATCTGGGAAAAGCAACAGCATGTGTGTGAAAATGCACAACAGTGCAGAATTGGCGTCTGCGACGGAACCAAGGAGCCTAAGATATGAACTGGGATGAGGTGAAAACGGCCTTTCAAGTTGCGCGGGTCGGAACTGTTAGCGGCGCGGCGGAGGTGTTGGGTGTTCACCATGCAACGGTGATCCGGCATATTGATGCACTTGAAGCCGAGCTTAAGACCAAGCTCTTTCAACGGCACGCTCGCGGTTACACGCCAACGGAAGCAGGGCAGGACCTGTTGCAGGTTGCGAAGGTGACCGATGATCAGTTCACCCAAATGGTCGGGCGGTTGAAGGGGCAGGGCGCGGAAATCTCAGGCGACCTTGTGGTGACGAGTTTGCGCCCTGTTGGGGAACTTCTTGCGCCGATCTTGGTGGACTTTCAGCGTATGCACCCGGGGTTGCGGGTTCGGTTCCTGACGGGTGCTCGCGTGTTCAGGCTGGAGTACGGCGAAGCGCATGTGGCGATCCGCGCCGGCAAGCCGCCCCAAGAGCCGGACAATGTTGTACAGCCGTTCAGTACCGTTCAGATCGGGCTTTACGCAGATAAAGACTACGTCGCGCGCAATGGCATGCCCAAGACAGACGAGGAACTGGCAACGCATGATTTTGTAGGGCCGGATGATGAGAGCAGCCGCGCTCCGTTCTTTCAATGGATGAAAGAGACCATTCCGCAGGATCGGGTACTGTTCCGCTGCTCTGATCAGGAAGATGGCGAGCGAGCGATTATAGCAGGGGCGGGAATCGGGTTTATGAGCGAGGTTATGGCGCGTTCGCATCCAAATCTGGTCGAGATTGCCGCGCCGCGCAAAGAATGGGAAGCTGCAAGCTGGATTGTGACCCATGTTGATTTGCATCGCACGCCCAAGGTTCAGGCCTTTTTGAAGTTCTTGAAGGAGCGCGCCCGTGCGCAAGGATATGGTTGAGACAGTCGGGCGCGCGCAGCCCCTTCATGACGCCAGACGGCGCGAATGGGTGGGCCATGCGGCGATGCTCGGCTTTTCCTGCTTGGTTGCGGGATCGTTTAGCCTTGGGGGGCTGGTCGCGAATGAGGTGGCGCCCGCCGCGCTCAATGCGGTTCGGTTTCTGATTGCGGGGGCAATTGTACTGGTGATTGTTCTGGTGCGGGAGCCCGCGCCAAAGGCGGCGTTCCAACAGGCGGCGCAGGCCCCTTGGCGGCATTGTATCAATGGCACGCTCATCGCGATCTATATGGTCTTGATGTTTGAGGGGCTAAAAACTGCGACTCCGGTTTCTACGGCAGCTGTGTTTACGCTCTCTCCGCTTATTACGGCGGGGTTCTCTTATTTGATCCTTGGGCAGGTGTTGCCAAAGCGTGTGGCGCTGGCGATTGCTCTGGGCGGTGTTGGAGCGCTTTGGGTTATCTTTCGGGCCGATTTGGCGGCGCTTGTGCAATTCGAGATCGGGCGCGGCGAGGCGATCTTTTTCGTCGGGTGCGCGGCTTATGCGCTGCACATCCCGCTTTTGCGAAAATGGAATCGCGGCGAGAGCGCGGTCATGATCTCTTTTGCAAACCTTGTTGCGGGGTCTGTCTTGCTGCTGACTCTCGGCGCGCCTGCGATATTGGCAACGGATTGGGGCAGCTTGCCTGCGATTGTCTGGATCACGATCCTCTATACCGCGATTTTTGCCACGGCGGGGAGTTTTACCCTATTGCAGATTGCGTCGATGCGGCTGCCGGGGGCGAAGGTCATGGCATATACCTATGTAATCCCGAGCTGGGTGATCCTTTGGGAATTGGCGCTGGGCCATGGCGCGCCAGCGGGCGTCGTGTTTATCGGAGTTGGCATCACGATTGCAGCGCTGTTGATGCTGTTGCGGCAGGACTAGCTGTTTTCGCCCGTAAGTTTGTTTTCGGTCAGGAAGGTTTCGAAGGCGTCAAGATTGATGGCTTCGAATTGGCCGAAACTTTGCATCCAGACTGACGCGTCCTTGAGGGCATCAGGCTCCAGCTTGCACCATTTCACCCGCCCGCGCTTCTCCTGCGAGATCAAGCCCGCGCGGGTCAGAATGGTGAGATGTTTGGAAATGGCAGCCAAAGACATATCAAACGGCTCCGCCACATCGGTGACGGCCATGTCATCCTCCAGCAGCATAGAAAGAATGTGCCGCCGTGTCGGATCGCTTAGGGCGGCGAATGTCGTGTCTAGGTCCATGAGATTTGTGTAGGGAGAGGGCGCGAATTGGTCAACTGTTTGGTTAAGTGTTCGGCTTTGGGTGGCCGCGGTTTCCTCAAGTTTAACCTGTTGGTTGAATAAGAGATTTGAGCGGTTTTACCCGAAGCAGGGATACTGAGGCGGGATGTGGGAATCCTTGCTCCAATTATTGTTGTTTGTTTACAATAAGTTAGCCAGCAAGAAATCCCGCGTTTGTTTTATTGACTCTGAACGCGACCCTTCATAGGTTGCGGCGAAACCTTGGGGGCCGTTCCGTCATGGCAAAAGAGCACAATCACGACCAGCTAAAGAGGCTGGAAGACAAGATTGACAAGCTCAAGAAAAGCCATGAACCCGCGCCGCCAAAGGACGAGCATTATTCGTTGGCCAATCAGGCATGGCGTATGGTGATCGAGCTGGTAGTCGGTCTTGGGATCGGCTTTGGCATCGGATACGGGCTGGATGTTCTGTTTGGAACGCTGCCGATATTCATGGTGCTGTTTACATTGCTGGGGTTTGCCGCAGGGGTCAAAACAATGATCCGCACCGCGAGCGAGCTTCAATCGGAAAAAGAGAAGGCAGACGCCGACTCGACAGAGACAACAGCGGCACATGCCGCAGAGAATTCGAAGGACTGAACATGGCCGCACAGCAGGAAGCAAAACAGGGCTCTTCTTTTGGAAAGATCGCGTTCTGGGCAGCAATCGCATTGATGATTGCCGCAAGCGTATTCCTTCAGCCGGAGCATGCTGGCCTTGCAATTCACCCAATGGACCAATTCAAAGTGGCACCTCTCTTCGGTGACGGTCACGGCGAAATCCACTGGTACACACCAACAAACGTGACCCTCTGGATGGGTCTGGCCGTTGTTGCAATCGTTCTGTTGCTGGTATTCGGCACAAGCAAACGCGCCATGGTGCCAAGCCGCACACAGAGCGTTGGCGAGATGCTCTATGGGTTCATCTATAAAATGGTCGAGGACGTTGCAGGCAAAGACGCTGTGAAGTTCTTCCCATACATCATGACGCTCTTCCTCTTCATCATGTTCGCGAACTTCCTCGGCCTTCTGCCGATGAGCTTCACAACAACATCGCACATCGCGGTTACTGCTGTACTGGCGCTTCTGGTGTTTGTGACAGTAACGGTTGTTGGCTTTGTTAAGAACGGCGCGGGTTTCCTCGGCCTGTTCTGGGTCTCGTCGGCGCCTCTGGCGCTGCGCCCGATCCTCGCGATCATCGAGCTTATCTCTTATTTCGTGCGCCCCGTTAGCCACTCCATTCGTTTGGCGGGTAACGTCATGGCGGGCCACGCTGTTATCAAAGTATTCGCCGGTTTTGCGGGTGCGCTGGGGCTGTTTGCCTTCCTGCCGATCCTCGCCATCACCGCCGTTTACGCCCTCGAAGTTCTCGTGGCCTTCATTCAGGCTTACGTGTTCACCATTCTGACCTGCGTGTACCTGAAAGACGCGCTGCATCCATCGCACTAAACGGATCAGGTCTGAACAATCACTAACTGACATTCCAAATTACCATCGTAAGGAGAAATACAATGGAACTCGTAGCAGCAGCAGCTCTCGGCAAATTCATCGGCGCAGGCCTCGCAGCCATCGGCTCCGGCGCAGCAGCCATCGGTGTGGGCCACGTCGCAGGTAACTTCCTCGCAGGCGCCCTTCGCAACCCATCCGCCGCAGCGGCACAAACAGCTACTCTCTTCATCGGCATCGCCTTTGCGGAAGCTCTGGGGATCTTCTCGTTCCTCGTTGCACTTCTGCTGATGTTCGCTGTTTAAGTCTGACGGACCATCCTTACGTGCGGGTGGGTGCCAGTTGTGGCGCCCACCTGTTGTAAACTAGGTTCCTGGAGGACGATATGGCGGATGACGCACATAAAACAGTAGACCTGCACGATCTGCATGAAGCAGAAGCCGCCGCAGGTATGCCACAGCTCGACTTCTCGTCGTTTCCAAACCAGATCTTCTGGTTGGCCGTAACCCTCGTTGTGATTTACCTCGTTCTGTCCAAGGTTGCGTTGCCACGCATTGCAGCCGTTTTGGCCGAACGTCAGGGCACGATCACCAACGACATTGCTGCTGCTGAAGAGCTGAAGCAAAAAGCGGCTGAAGCGGAAGAGGCCTATAAGAAGGCACTCGCAGACGCACGCGCAGAGGCTCAGACGATTGTTGCTCAGGCAAAGGCCGATATTCAGGCCGATCTTGATAAAGCAATGGCCAAGGCCGACGCAGAGATTGCCGCCCAATCCGCCGAAAGCGAAAAAGCCATTGCGGCAATTCGTGAAGGTGCGATGGACAGCGTGAAAAAGGTCGCAAAAGACGCAGCCAAGGAAATCGTTGCAGCCATGGGCGGTAAAGCCGATGCGAAAACGATCACCGCGGCCGTTTCCGAGCGGATGAAAGGGTAAGACGATGAAAAAACTTTCCGTTGCATTTGCCCTTTTGGCGAGCCCGGCCCTTGCGGCTGACGGCCCGTTCCTGTCGCTTGGCAATACGAACTTTGTTGTTCTCATCGCGTTTCTGGTATTCATCGCGGTTCTGCTGAAGTTTGGCGTTCCTGCCATGCTCGGCGGCCAGTTGGACGCCCGCGCAGAAGGCATCAAAGCTGATCTGGACGAAGCCCGCGCACTGCGTGAAGATGCTCAGACAATCCTCGCGGACTACGAGCGCAAGCACAAAGAAGTTCAGGCTCAGGCCGACAAGATCGTGGCTGCGGCCAAGGTTGAAGCGGAAGAAGCTGCCGAGCTTGCAAAAGCCGACATCAAAGCCTCGATCGAGCGCCGCCTTGCCGGTGCCAAAGACCAGATCGCTTCTGCGGAAGCGGCTGCTGTCAAAGAGGTTCGCGATACGGCGATTGTTGTTGCTGTGGGCGCTGCCCGCGACGTGATTGCCAAGAGCACAACCGCTGCTGAAGGTAACGCCCTGATCGAAGATGCGATCAAGGAAGTTGGCGCAAAGCTACACTAAATTCCTGTTCATTCAGGCTAAAGAACCCGGCCCAAGTGGTCGGGTTTTTTGTTTTTGGGAGCGGGTTATAGCGCCTTGATGATCGGATGTACTTTACGGAATAGGTCGTTGTCTGCTCGGCGCAGCCACTCGAAGATGACCATCTCTGTGGTAACAGCTTCTGCTCCTGCGTTTACCATGCGCGCAATACCTGTTGCCTTATCGGCTTCGCGCCGCGAACCGCAGGCATCTGTGGCCAAAAGTGGTGAAAACCCGTGCTGTAGAAAGCCGAAAAGCGTTTGCAGAACACAAACATGAGTTTCCGTGCCGCAGACTATGGGTCGCCGGCCGCTAAATTCCGCAAAGGTTTTCTGGTGTTCCGCTTCTTCAAGTGTACCGAAATGCGTTTTGTGAAGAACGGGTGCATTGGGGGCCGCCTCTAGCAGTGTTGGAACCGTTGGGCCGACCTTAGCGGCGCAATGCTCGGTAAAAATCACAGGTACGCCCATAACTTCGGCCGCCTGAACCAACGCCATGGCCGAGGCGAGAACGCGATCAAATTCCGCGATTGCTGGTGCGAGCCGCTCTTGCAGGTCAACCACAACGAGGAATGAGGTGTCGCGGCTCATGAGGTCTGTCGGCATGTTCGTATCCTTTGCTTCGTACCTCACGATACTCCGTTCTGATGAAATTTACGACATGGCCGATTGCAAAGTGATCACTCTTAAACTCTCGGCGAGGGAACGGGGTTCATGAGCAATCGGTTCTTGAGTTTTGTGAAGACCAGTGCTACCACCCGCAGAAATGCCCGTAGGGGTATTCCATTCTATGTGGCGGTGTTTTCGTGACCTTTACTCTCCTCCTTGGCTTTTTCATTGGCATGACCCACGCCCTTGAGGCGGATCACCTCGCGGCGGTTGCCAGTTTTTCGGTTCGGAAGCGGTCGCTTAAGGATACGTTGAAGCAGGCCTATAGCTGGGGCATGGGCCATACTGTGACTCTGTTTCTGGTGGTTGTGCCAGTGTTTCTATTTGGTGGAAACATCAGCCATACAACCGAGGCTGCGCTTGAAGGTATCGTCGGCTTGATGCTGTGTTATCTCGGTGGCTCCCTTGTATATCGCCTCCGCAAGGAAAAGGTGCATATGCATGTACACAGCCACGAAGACGGCGAGCGCCACGCACATTTTCATTCGCATAAAGACGATGCTGTTGAGCATTCGCATTCCGATCACAATCACGCTCATAAGGCCGGTGTTTCGCCTCGGGCGTTGGGTATCGGGCTGATGCACGGGCTTGCTGGCTCCGCGGCGTTGTTGATTTATGCGCAGGAGGTAGTGGAACAAAAATGGGCTATTGTGCCCTATGTTTTCTGCTTCGGTGTTGGTTCGATTGCTGGGATGATGCTGATCTCTAAGGTGATTTCCTTCCCGCTTCATGCAGTGAAAGAACGCAGCAGCATTTCATTTAACGGCATTCGCGCGGTGGTTGGCATCGCCACCGTTGTGCTTGGCTTGAAGTTTACGGGAAGCAGCCTTACCGCACTGCTCGGGTAGGCCTGCTTTTCAGTTGCCGCTAAAAGTTATGGTAGAGCTTTTAGATAAGCGGCAATTGCTTCCCTGTCTTCTGGCGAGATTTTTGCAAGACCTTCGACGACACTTGCCATCGCACCGCCTGCGCTATCGAACTCCGGCGTGAAGCCTGTCTCTAGGTAATAGGCGATATCGGGTGCGCTCCAGTCGAGCTTGTCAGGCGCTATGGCCGGAATGTTGCCTTTGCCAGACGGGTTCGGCGCGCCCCCCATCCAGTTTGCATGATCCAATCCGCCCGTAATGTCGCGGGGTGTATGGCATTCAGCGCAATGGCCAAGCGCTTCGACCAGATAGCGCCCACGCTCGATTTGTGGGGTTTCGGCGTTTTCAAGTACCCAACCTTCTTTGAGGTTCACCATTTTCCATAGGCCGAGCCCACGGCGCATGTTGAATGGAAAGCCGAGTTCGTGCGGCGCACTTTCCTCATCAGACGGCGGCAGCGTATCGAGGAACGACTTTAGGTCAACGATGTCCTGCGGAGTCATGTTGACGTAGGTTGTATAGGGGAATGATGGATAGAGATGCTTGCCGTCAGGAGAGACGCCTTCCTTGAGTGCGTTGGCCAAGTCGAGTGCGGACCAACCGGCGATACCGGCATCGCTTGGCGAGATATTGGGCGCAACAAATGTGCCAAAATCACTCTCGATTCTGTACCCTCCACTTAGGACAAGCTTGTCGTCCCCTGTTGATTTGGGCGCAGCATGACAGGAAGCACAACCAGCGGCCCAGAACACCGTTTCGCCGTGTTCTGTGTTGGGTTTAAGTCCTGCGAGGTAGTCTTCTGGGAGGGTTTGCGGCCGCGTTAGAAACCATGCCAAGGCAAGGCCAATGACGCCAAGAAGCAGCAGAAACCGTAAGAACTTCATAACCTTCCCTCCACGCATTAAAGGGGCAGAACCATGTTCCGCCCCGATAATTTGTCCTGAATATTCAGCCTAGTTGCGGCGCTGGCGATAGTTTTTGTGACATGCGTTGCAGGTTTTGCCTGCTTCACCGAACGCTGCGCGCATCGCATCAAGCCCATCACCGGCAGATTCGGCCAGTGCAGCAGATGCATTGGCAAGATCCATACCGTGCTTCATCGCCATGCTGTCAGCTTGCCAGATTGCCGGAAGTGCAGCGGTTTTGTCTCCGAGCGCTTCTGTATCCGAACCTGGAGGCCAGAGTTTGGATTGATCAAGAGCGGAAAGTGCGGCGAGGTTGGACGCGGCCGCTGTAGCAGCGTCGGCGTCATACTCGACTTCGCCTTTCGCCATCGCCGCAAGTTGTCCGACATTGAATGCATAGAGCTTCATTACGGCCTGGCGGGCTTCAACCGCTGCCATCAAGGCTTTTTCATCGTGGGAATCGCCAATCGCAGCAGAACCAAGTGTTCCGAGTGCAACGGCTCCGGCCAAAAGGGTAAGTTTAAAATTCATCGCGGGCCTCCAATAAGTTGGTCATATCCTTCGAGTATACATGTGAATAAAAGCAGGTATATTGGTAAATATTGCAGAAGGTTTGTTAATTTATGCACAAGCGGAATTGGGATGATCTACGTTTCGTCCTGACCGTGGTGGATCAGGGGTCTGTGAGCGCGGCGGCGAAACTGTTGGGCGTGAACCACGCAACGGTGATCCGACGTGTCGCGGCATTTGAGGATGACCACGGCGGCCCGATTTTTGCGCGAAGCCATAGCGGATATCGCGTTTTGCCGGATAGATGGCGAGTCATTGAGGCGGCGCGAGAAGTTGAAAATGCGATGTTTGCTGTCGAGCGCACGATGCAGAGTGCGGTCGCACCACTGAGGGGTGTTGTGCGTGTTTCCTCGACGGATTCGTTCTGTCAGATTCTGTTGCCAAAGTTCGTTGCGCGCCTACATTCAGAATCTTCCGAGTTGACGATTGACCTTCTCAGCAACAACAGTCACCTCGATTTCGCGCGGATGCAGGCGGATATTTCTGTTAGGCCTACGCCAACTTTGCCAGATGATATGCGGGGCGAAATTGCTTGCGACCTAGGGTTTGGAGCTTATGCAGCTAAGGATGCACCGGAGACGTGGCTTGGCCTAACTGGTGAATTGGCGCGAGCGGTTCCAGCAAGGTGGATGGCAACGCATATCGCACCAGAGCATATTACGATCGGGGCGGATTCATTCCTCGTTCTTCGCGAAATGGCGGTATCGGGGTTAGGTAAAGTTGTTTTGCCGAGATTCTTAGGAGATGCGGAGCCGCAACTGCGTCTTGTACCCGTTGAAGAGGACATTGCGTCCGTTCCTGTTTGGGTCGCTTCTCACGCGGATATGCGTATCGTTCCACGTATTAGAGCCGTTGCGGACCGTTTGGCGGCCTATCTCGGCGAAAATGCCGATCAACTTGCGGGACGTGGCCCTGAATAGCCTGGATCAGGCTCTTAGGAACTTGAAGCGATCCCAGATGGTAAGTGGTGCGATTGCGCCTTCAGGCCTATAACGCGCTAATAACTCCATCTCGGCCTCAGTCAGCCTCGAATTCAGATATCGCCACACGCGTGCAGCTTCTTTCGGGTTTAGCTTTCTTTGATGATACCTGAAGTCTGTTGGATTGTCTTTGGTGTGCGCGCCGCCGGTGCCGCTTTGCTTGGCGTCATAGTTGCTTCTGCTAAGCTGGCCGAGCTCGTCCCAGCGGTTTTCAACGTCTTGCGCGGTTGGCTGCGCGTAGCCCGCAGCGGGCTTGATCTCAAGGAATTCCATGGCCTCGTACATTGCGGCAGGCGATGCCACGATGTCCTCGTAATAAGCGATCTTACGGTCGGCCTTCTTCGCTTGCTCATAGAATTTAATGTTCGAAACATACGAGGCATATTTCGGATAATGGAATTCTGCCATTCGAACAAAAGATTCAAGCGGGTCGCGGACGATGAGCAAAACTTTCGCATTGTCCATTTTCTCAGGGTCAAACTTCGCCCAAGAGCTGGTTTTGCCACGTCGCGACCGTGGCGACAGATTGAGCGCATCATGCGAGCGACGGAAGGCCAGTTCAGGACATTCTTCTTTGCTCAACACGGATTTTTGACCGGGGGTGCGTTTGCCGTAAAAGGTTTCGATACAAAACCGAAGCCAGTTAAAGCCGCTGCGCTGCGAAGAAACTACGTATCTGTTCATACTGCCCCCAAACCTATGAACGGGTTATATGGGGCTGCGCCTGATTTCAAGCGTGAGGGATAGGTGCTCGATTATCTGCGGCTAAGGGCTTTCGAAGTACTCAGGGTGTTGTGCGCGGACTTGTTGAAGGATGTCTTTGATGCGCGCGAGATGTTCTTCCAGAAGTTTGGAAGCGCGCGGGGTGTTCCGCTCTTCGATCGCGTCCATGATCCGTTTGTGTTGCTCAAACGCGGTTGGGAGGCCAGATGGAAGCGAAAGAAAGCGTACCCGATCTATGTGGGCTTTCTGCTCTTCGATGAGGGGCCATGCGTGGGCGTGCCCTGCGGTTGCGCATATTGCTTTGTGAAACATGTCATCCAGAGCGTGAAAACCTTGGAGGTCATTGGCCTCAACCGAAGCTTCTTGTTGTTGGATCAAGGCTCTAAGCTCGTGGATGTCTTCGTCAGTTCCAAGCTCTATAGCTTCGGCGAGGCATGATAACTCGATGGCCTTGCGGATAAATGCCGCTTCGAGCACGCTTTGTTCAGATATCTTGGTGACCAATGTTGCGCGTTGCGGGCGAATTGCGATGAAGCCGAGCTTAGACAGACGGAAAAACACGTCGCGCACCGGTTGCCGAGAAACATCAAGCTGTTTGGCGACCTCCGCCTCGGAGACTTTGGTGCCCGGCGGCAGTTGAAATGTGATAATAGCTTGGTGAACCGCGTCAAACACTAGATCGGTGGTTGTTGTGCTGCGCCTATTTGCGTCGAGACTTATGCCGAGGTCGTTCATATTTCATCCGCGTTTTCTGACATGACTTTCTTAGATCAAAAGCCGTTTTGACACAACTGGTATAGTAGCGTATTAGAATATCGAAGCTCGAAATCAGATGGATGAACTAGTGGCGCTTTTAGATCAAGACAGACTTTTCCCTGTAGAAGACAAGCCACGGCAAATCGCCCGCGCGCTCTATGAAACAGTAGCTGATCTCCCGATTATTAGCCCGCATGGGCACTGTGATCCGCAATGGTTTGCCGAGAATGAGCGATTCCCCAACCCGTCGGAACTCTTTGTAACGCCGGATCATTATGTGTTCCGGATGCTGGTCAGCCAAGGTGTCTCGATGGATGACCTAGGCGTTCCTCGCGCTGACGGTAGTGTTGGGGAGGCGGATCCGCGCAAGATTTGGCGCATCTTTGCAGAGCATTTCCACCTGTTCAGAGGTACACCCTCTTCTTTGTGGCTCAACCATTCATTCGAGCATGTATTTGGGTTGGATATCCCGTTTAACACGGACACAGCTGACGCGTATTACGATCATATTGAAGCAAAGCTCGCCGAAGATGCGTTCCGCCCGCGTGCATTGTTCGAGAGTTTTGGCATCGAATGCCTAGCAACAACCGAAGGTGCGCTTGACGATCTGAAGTGGCACGCTCAAATCCGCGATAGCGATTGGAACGGGCGAGTCATTACGACCTATCGTCCCGATGCCGTTGTTGATCCTGAGTTTGAAGGGTTTGCCGAAAATGTTGAGAAATTCGGAGCGCTCACAGGCGAGGATACAGCTACGTGGAGTGGGTATCTAAACGCGCACCGTCTGCGTCGCGCGTTCTTTAAGGAGCATGGTGCGACTGCGAGTGATCACGGTCACGCGACGGCGCGGACCGAGTCATTGTCACGTCAAGACGCGGAAGCCCTGTTTCAAAAAGCAATTGCAGGAAAATGCAGCAAGGAAGAAGCCGATGCATTCCGAGGGCAGATGCTAACGGAAATGGCGCGCATGAGCCTTGATGATGGTTTGACGCTTCAAATCCACGCCGGTTCGGTGCGCAACCACTCCTCGAAAGTGTTGGCCAGTCATGGGCGGGACAAGGGCTTTGATATCCCGTCTCGTACTGATTACGTGCATGCGCTTCGGCCACTTCTTAGCGAAGTCGGCATGGAGCGTGACCTCAATATCATTCTGTTTACTTTGGACGAGACGGTTTATGGACGCGAGCTTGCGCCACTTGCTGGCGCATATCCGGCGCTGCGTCTTGGGCCACCTTGGTGGTTCTTTGACAGCTACGAAGGCATCATGCGATTCCGCGAGCAAACCACAGAGACCGCAGGTTTTTACAACACCGCCGGCTTTAATGACGATACGCGGGCGTTTTGTTCCATTCCAGCGCGGCATGATGTGTCGCGGCGATCAGATTGCGCTTATTTGGCGACGCTGGTTGCGACAGGCCGCCTTGGCGAAAGTGATGCATTCGAGGTGGCTCATGATCTTACTTACCGCCTCGCGAAAGAAGCGTACCGACTTTAGTGATCGGGCAAACCAGATCAAGAAACACTCTTTGCAAACCGAACAACGCACCAGTCTAAACGAGGAATTATGTCTGACTTGAAAAAATTTCCCACTGTCCAAGTGGATGACTTTGTAACGCGCGAAGTTCTTTCGGACTCCGCAGATCTGATGGTTGTCAGCTTTTCGTTCAAAAAGGGCGGGAAGGGTGACCTTCATAACCATCCACATGTCCAATCAACCTATGTTGAAAGCGGAGAATTCCGTTTCACGATCGAAGACAGGGAGTTCACCGTCAAAGCCGGTGACTCTTTCGTTATTCCATCAAACGCAACGCACGGGTGCGTCTGTCTTGAGGCAGGCCGCTTGATCGATAATTTCACGCCACGCCGTGAAGACTTTTTGTAAGGAACCACAATGCTCACAGTAGAAACCCGCCATGCCATTCACCAAGACCATGCAAAAACCATGGACACAGACAATCTGCGTAAGAACTTCCTTGCAGAGGGTATGTTTAAGGATGGCGAAATTCGCCTTGTATATACGCACTATGATCGTTTTGTGCTTGGCGGCGCCGTTCCAAATGGTGCGGAACTCGTACTCGACAAGGTCGAGGAAACACGCACAGCAACGTTTCTAGAGCGCCGCGAGATGGGCATTGTGAACATCGGCGAAACAGGAACCGTATCCGCAGCGGGCGAGACATGGACGCTAGACCGCGGTGATGTGCTTTATCTCGGTAAAGGCGCAGGAGCGGTTACATTTGGCGGGCAGGGACGCTTCTATATCACGTCTGCGCCGGCTCATGAGACACACCCAAACAAGCTCGTGAAACTCGAGGATGCGGCCAAGGTCGAAATGGGCGAGGCCGAAACTTCGAACAAACGCGTGATTTATCAATTTATCCATCCGTTGGTAATGGAAAGCTGCCAGCTTGTGCTTGGTTATACCCAGCTTCTGGATGGTTCGGTTTGGAATACGATGCCTTCGCATGTGCATGACCGCCGGATGGAAGCCTATCTCTATTGGGGTATGGATGAGGCGTCCCGCGTGATGCACTTTATGGGTGAGCCACAAGAAACGCGCCACCTTGTTGTTGGCAACGAAGAGGCGACAATTTCGCCGCCATGGTCGATCCATTCTGGCGCTGGTATCGGATCTTATACCTTTATCTGGGCGATGGCTGGCGACAATGTCGACTATACCGATATGGACTTTGTCCAGCCAAGCGAGCTTCGCTAGTCGCTCATTTGGAAAGACAAGCGCAGGAGGCATTCGTGTGTCCTGCGCGATTTGTTTGCGAATTTAGATCACCGAATAGACTGGAGACTGATATGAGCGTGCCACGGCTAAAACGAACCGGATCAAAGCCGAACGTCGGCATTGTTCATCTTGGGCCTGGTGCGTTTTTTCGCGCATTCAATGCAGTCTATACCGATGATGCCATGAAACAGGGCGACAAGGATTGGGGAATCCTCGCGGTGTCGCTTCGAAGCCCGACTGCGAAAGATCAGCTTGACCTGCAGGATGGGGCGTTTACCTCGGTCACGCTTGGCGCTGGGCATACGGAGTACCGAGTAATCAACTCGATCAGCGGAGTACTTGTTGCGCCCGAAGACCCTGAGGCTGTTCTTTCGAAAATGGCTGATCCCGCCGTCAAGATTGTCTCGCTGACGATCACCGAAAAGGGATATTGCCACGAGCCCGCAACAGGTGAACTCCAACTTGACCATCCGGATATCTCGCATGACCTTGCAAATCCGGAGGCTCCGAAGTCTGCAATCGGGTTTATCGTTGAGGCCCTCGCGCGCCGCCGCGCCGCGGGCGTTGCGCCCTTTACAGTCATGCCATGTGACAACATCCCTTCAAACGGGAAGCTCGCAAAAGGCATGGTACTGGCATTTGCCAAGGAACGTGAGAGCGCACTTGCGGCGTGGATAGAGGAGAATTGCGCATTTCCCTCGACCATGGTTGATCGGATTACACCGGCAACAACGCCGGCCGATGTGAAAAGCCTTGAGGAGGCTCAGGGGTATCATGACCCAGCGTGTGTTCAGCATGAGCCGTTTCGTCAATGGGTGATTGAAGACAATTTTGTGAACGGAGAGCGCCCGCAATGGGAGACCGGTGGCGCGCAATTCGTTGCAGATGTGGATGCGCATGAGTTGATGAAGCTTCGGTGTTTGAATGGAACCCATTCGACGCTCGCATATCTCGGATACCTTGCAGGGTTTGAAACGATCGCGGAGACAGTTGCAGAGCCAGCATTTGCCGAACTCTGTAAACGGATATGGCGCAACGAGATTATCCCAACGGTTCCAAAACCAGAGGGCGAGGATCTTGAGGCGTATTGTGATGCTTTGCTTGAACGATACCAAAATCCAAGCATTCGACACCGCACGTGGCAAATCGCGATGGACGGGTCACAGAAGCTGCCGCAGCGTCTTCTGGGTACGATTGCTGACAATATTCAAGCTGGCCGCGACTACACTTGTCTTGCATTGGCTGTTGCTGGCTGGATCAGATATGTGGGTGGCGTCGATGAGAACGGAGACCCGATTGAGGTCAAAGATCCGCTCGCAGACAAGCTTAAGGCGGCGATTGATGGAGCAAACACCCCTGCGGCTAAAGTTCAGACGGTTCTGTCCATGAAAGAGGTGTTTGATCCGTCTCTTTCCAGCAATCCAGACTTCGTCGCACGCGTGACCGAGGCTTATGAAGGTTTGCTTCAAAATGGTGCATTGGCGGTGGTCAAAAGCTAGTTCTTTACAGATAACAGGTTTGATTTTGTTCGGTCATCTGCGATGATTGGAATGTAATAACATAACGATTGAAAGTTCCAGATGGATCGGCCATTGTGCAGCCATTGCGAAATCAATTTGGAAGTTTGATATGTATCGACCGATTGTCTGCCTTTTGGCACTTGTCCCGACAGCCGTATTTGCCGACGAAACCCGTGAACTTGATAGCCATGAGCATGGCGTTGGTGAGCTCAATCTTGCAATCGATGGCAGCACGCTTGCGATGGAGTTACATGCGCCTGGTGCGGATATTGTTGGGTTTGAATATATGGCGGAAAGCGCCGAAGATAAGGCAAAGGTCGAGGCTGCGGTCGCAGTTCTGAAACAGCCGCAGAGTTTGTTTGTTCTCCCAGATGCGGCGGGCTGCGCAGTAGTTGATGTTCATGCAGGTCTAGAAGAAGAGGATCATCATGACGACGACCATTCAGAGCATGATGAAGCGCACGATCATGATGATGATCACGACAAAGACGGTGAAGAGCACGGCCACGACGACGAACACGATGACGAGCATGACGAACACAACGAACATGATGAGCACGACGATGACCACGAACATGGTGCGGCTCACTCCGAATTTCATGCCGAGTACAGCTTTACTTGCGAAAACCCTGAAGCTCTGACTAAGATCACATTTGACTATTTTGAAACTTTCGAGAACGCACTCGAACTCGAGGTGCAGGCTATTGGTCCAAACGGAGCACAAGCCTTCGAGGTCGAACGCGCAAATCCTGAACTTGACCTGAGCGGACTATAATAAGCTTGTCTCAATTCCCTGTAATAGAATTGCGGGATGTCCGCTTTCGGTGGTCGTCCCGATCATCATTCGCGATTTCCGTTCCAGAGTTGCAAATCGAACAGGGCGAGACTGTTCTGCTTCTTGGGGAAAGTGGATCGGGAAAATCGACCCTATTGTCTTTGATGTGTGGGACGGTCCTTGCCGACAGCGGCGAGATCAATGTCGGTGGAACCAACCTGAATTCGCTGTCGGGATGGGCTAGAGACAGATTCAGAGCCGAGCAAATCGGCATCATATTTCAGCAGTTTAATCTTCTTCCCTTTGGAACCGTACTCGACAATATTCTGCTGCCGCTAAAGTTTGCGCCAAAGCGCCGCGCGCGCTGTCCGGATGCAGCGGCAAAAGCTGTTGAGATGTGCAAAATGCTTGGATTGCCTGAAGGTGTTGAGAAGTCGAAGGCGGCGAACCTAAGTGTTGGTCAGCAACAGCGCGTTGCTGTTGTTCGTGCGCTTATCGGTGAGCCACCAATTCTGATTGCTGATGAGCCGACATCTTCGCTTGATGAAACCAGTCAGGAAAATTTTCTCGACTTGTTGTTCGCTCAAGTTGCAGCGCAAAAATCGACGCTGCTTATGGTAAGTCACGACCCAAGGCTTGCGTCTCGGTTTGATCGGGTTGTCCATATGAAAGACGTTGTGAGCGTAGAGGGTAGGCAGGCATGATCTTGCGGCTTGCTTTCGGTTCGCTCTTGGCGCGTGCACTCACTGTAGGCATGACCATACTGGCGATTGCGCTCTCGGTTGCGTTGTTTCTGGGGGTGGAGAAGGTTCGTACAGGGGCAAAGGCAAGTTTCGCTGATACGATTTCGGGTACAGATTTGATTGTCGGTGCGCGGTCGGGGTCTGTGCAATTGTTGCTCTATTCGGTGTTCCGAATTGGGAACGCAACGAATAACGTGACTTGGGAAAGCTACCAAGATATCGCGTCGCGTTCAGAGGTTGATTGGATCGTGCCGATCTCGCTTGGGGATAGCCACCGTCAGTTCCGCGTTATGGGGACCACGGAGGCGTTTTTTGAGCATTACAAATACCGAAACGGAAGAAGCCTAGCCATTCAGCAGGGCGAGCTTATGGGCGATTTGTTTGATGCCGTGATTGGGGCGGATGTCGCGCAGGCGCTTGGCTATAATACGGGTGACCCAATTGTTGTGGCGCATGGCATTGCATCTTTCTCCGAGCACAAAGATCAGCCATTTCGTGTATCAGGAATTCTAGAAAAGACAGGAACGCCCGTTGATCGAACGGTGATCGTTTCGCTTGAGGCGATTGAGGCGATCCATGTTGACTGGAAGAGCGGCGCGCGCGTTACCGGACAGTCGACGCCGGAAGAGGTCATTCGGCAGATGGACCTCAGCCCAAGTTCAATCACTGCCGCGTTGGTGGGCGTGAATAGCCCCATTCAAACCTTCGCGCTCCAGCGCGCCATCAATGAGTATTCCGAAGAGCCGCTACTGGCGATATTGCCGGGTGTTGCACTGCAGGAACTTTGGGCGATTGTCGGAATCGCCGAAACGGCGCTGCTGGCCGTTTCAGTTATGGTGGTTGTGACTGCGCTGCTTGGAATGATGGCCACAATCTTGTCGAGCTTGAACGAGCGGCGGCGTGAGATGGCTATATTGCGAGCAATGGGAGCTAGCCCTTTCACAATACTAGGACTGCTTGTGTTGGAGTCTGCGCTGACGGCGTTTTGTGGCGCTGTGTTAGGGCTCGGCATTCTCTACGTGGGCTTGTTTGTTGCGCAGCCGATCGTTGATCAGGCATTCGGTCTGTACTTACCAATAACACCTCCTGGAACGAGCGAGCTTTGGGTGATTATTACTGTTGTCTGTGCTGGCGCGATTGTGAGCATGGTTCCTGCAATCCGTGCTTTCCGCCTTTCACTCGCTGATGGTATGATCGTGAAATCATGAGCCAACTGAACCGACGCGACTTACTCGCAACGACAATCGCCGCTGTGTCTTTCCCATCGATCTCTCTTTCTGAGAGAGCGACAGAGATTATGTGGGAAGATTTGATCCCGCCAGGTGTTCCCTACGCCGAAATCATTGGCGAGGGTGAGCTTGATGAAGCAAGTGACTATTGGCGCCCGATTTATGATGACAACGGCGCCAAAGTAAACGACCTGTTAGATGGCGCCTATATCCGCATGCCGGGTTATATTATTCCGCTTGAGATGACATCGGAAGGCGTAACAGAGTTTGTGCTTGTTCCCTACGTCGGCGCGTGCATTCACACGCCTCCACCGCCAGCAAACCAACTTGTTTTCGTACATAGCAAAGAACCTTGGCCAGATACCGATCTTTGGGCTGCGGTTTGGGTTAGCGGCCGAATGAGTACGGAGTCCCTATCGACCGAGGTCGCAGATACAGGCTATAGCTTGGTTGCTGACCATATGGAGCTGTATGAATGGGAATAAGCACCTTTAGCCGCAGACAAGCGCTTGCTATTGCCGCAGGGGCCGTAGTGATGCCAAAGCTGGGTACGGCCGAAGAAGTTGTGGATTTGAATTGGGATGACCTCTTGCCCGAGGGGCAAACCGGCCTCGCGCAATCTCTTCAGGGGGTCGTTCAGCATGACCAATCTGCGCTTGCAAGCCAGCAACCTGAAGCCACAGGTTTCCGTTCTGATTGGAACGGAAAGATTGTGCGACTACCGGGGTACATGGTGCCCATTGAGTATGAAGGCACAGGGGTAACGGCATTTTTGCTGGTGCCATTTATCGGTGCCTGCGTACATGTTCCGCCTCCACCGGCCAATCAACTTGTACTTGTCCAAACCAACGAACCCTATGAATCCGAAGGGTTGTTTGAGGCTGTGAACGTAACAGGGATGTTCGGAGCGAGTGCGTCCTCCCTTCAGATCGCTGATGTCGGATATGTAATCTCCGCTGAGAAGATTGCTCCGTTTTATTGAACTGCGAAAATCAATGCCTATTTTGAACTGACGTTTAGAAAGGCGGTTCTAGAGAAGCAGAAGAAATCGCATTGGTAGAAAGCCGAACTTTTTGTTGCAGCGTTTAGCGTGCCTATCCACCCGCACATGCCTTTGAGATAGGGCGCGTGAATCGGTTCTAGAGTGACGAGCTCTATGTTCGGCTAGAAAGCTTGGGTCTTGAAGGTTGGGTGAGTGCATAGTGGCACAGATTGGACTTTCCGATGAAAAGTGAGTGCTTTTCCCTCTGATCGATCTTAAGTTTGCGCCTTGAACAGAAGTACTTTTGAGTGCTTGAAGGGATGGGCGATCACTATGGGGCAATTCAACCCAATTGATGCTGGTTTGGTCGCTTCAATGGGTACGCAGATGATATTACTAGGCAGGAAGAAAAGATGAAAACTGTGATTAGTTATGGCACGTTTGATTTGTTTCATCTGGGGCATGTGCGCTTGTTGCGTCGTTTGAAGAGCCTTGGGGGGCAACTTGTTATTGGTTGCTCGACCGATGAGTTTAACGCCTTGAAGGGTAAGAAATGTATTATGTCCTATGAGCAGCGCGTGGAAATTCTAAGATCCTGCAGATATGTTGACGCGGTGTTCCCAGAGCAAAGCTGGGATCAGAAGCGTGAGGATATTATACGAGAAAAAGCTGATATCTTTGGTATGGGATCTGATTGGGAAGGGAAGTTTGACGACCTCAAGGATATCGTAGACGTCGTATATCTACCGAGGACGGACGGAGTTTCGACTACGATGTTGCGGCAAGAAGTTATCAAAAACTATACAGTCCCCAAAAACTAATGCATGTCTCGTTTGAATAACGAATTGCGATTATGATCGGTAAAACAATACAAAATGAAAACAAAGCTTAAAAAATTATTCGGCGCTCTCGTTCCGCTACGAGATCCGATCATTAAGCGTTTGCTTAAAGAAAGCATGGCATTGGAATGGCGCCAATACGGGATCGCCATGGTTGCTATGGTTGTAGTCGCAATCACCACCGCGCTCACAGCATGGTCAATGGAAGGGATCGTGAATGCGCTCACCGAAAGCGAGGGTAGTGGTCACGTCTATTCAGTAGCGCTGATGATTGTCGGCATATTCTCGTTAAAAGGAGTTGCCACATATATTCAGACAGTTTTCATGCAGCGTGCGGGTAATCGAATTGTTGCACGCAAGCAAAATGAGCTGTTCGAGAAAATGCTTCAACAAGGGGCAGCGTATTACAATACGAACGAGTCTTCTGGCATCCTTAACCGGCTAACAAAAAGCGTTCGTGCGGCTCGATCGCTGGTCGAGACGATTGTCGTTTCTTATGTAAGGGATTTGCTGTCGCTTATTGGATTGGTTGCTGTGATGTACTATCAGCAACCCGTACTCTCACTTGTAACATTGATTTTCGGACCAGTTGCAGTCCTTGGCGTACGCAAACTTATTTCGGCTGTTCGCGACGTGATGTCGAATGAAATGGCGGCGCACGCCAAGATTATCAAACTTGCCCAAGAATCGATGCAAGGCGCACGTGTTATCAAGGTTTTCGACCTCGAAGGTGAGATGCGTGGCCAAATGCGCCAAGCTGTTTCTGATGTAGAAAATCGAGCGAATAAAATCGTGCGCTTACAAGCAATAACCGGCCCATTGATGGAAACCTTGGCGGGCTTTGCAATAGCGGGCATTCTGATCGTTAGTACACTAAAGTCATTTAATGCACAGCCGTTGTCAGCGGGAGAGCTTATGTCTTTCGTGACAGCGCTGATGATGGCCTACGAGCCTGCCAAGCGTCTGTCTCGCATGCGAGTATCAATCGAGACCAAACTGGTTATCACACGTCAATTGTTTGAGCTAATTGATGCTCCATTATTGATTGAGGATCGACCGAACGCGAAGCCATTGCCCGAGGGCGATGGAGAGGTTCGATTTGAAGATGTGAGTTTTGGTTACCGTAAGAATAAGCCAATTCTTAATCACATTAATCTAACCTTTGAGGCGGGTAAGATGACTGCGCTGGTAGGGTCTTCCGGCGGAGGGAAATCGTCTATTCTGAACTTGATTATGCGTCTATACGATCCAAGCGACGGTTCCGTTAAAATCAACAATATGGACCTGCGTGATGCAACCATGGCGTCGATTCATAGAGAAATTTCCTTCGTAGATCAGGATACATTTTTGTTTTCCTCAACAGTTTTCGAGAACATTAAATGTAGCCGCCCTGATGCAACCGATGAAGAAGTTTACGCCGCAGCACGCGCAGCGAGCGCAGAAGATTTTATTAAGGACCTTCACAAGGGTTACAAAACTCCAGTAGGTGAAAACGGTGCGTTTTTGTCTGGAGGACAAAAGCAACGTCTCGCAATCGCACGAGCTTTGCTTAGAAACAGTAAGATTCTTATCTTAGACGAGGCGACGAGTGCTCTGGATGCAAACTCCGAAACCCGAGTAAAGTCCGCTCTGCAAAGTAATATTGCTGATCGTACAACAATCGTTGTAGCGCATCGTTTAAGTACCGTTATGAATGCAGATATGATCTATGTTCTAGATCAGGGCGAGGTCATCGAGGCGGGTCGACCAAGCGATCTCCTCAATCAAAACGGACCGTTTCGAGCTTTGGTTGATCAACAATTTGAATCTGCAGCGGGTGAAAATACAGAGACCTCATCTTCTTGAACGACGATTAACGGCGTTAGTAAATAGATTGAGACATAAATAGAAATGTTTATGAAATCTAAGCTCTACTTGGCTTTGCAATCATTAAGTGTCACATTGCATAACCACTGTCAGTTGCTCGATTAGCAATATTGGGAACCACGTTCTAAACTTAAACAACGGTTGCGGATGTACTAATTTATCCGAGATGTTTTGAGAAATCGTGCATGAAGTACATACCACTATGAAAATTCTAATGGTTTGAACGCATTTTCAGTCGGGATTGGTTGGTTTCTAAACGTTCCTGAATGAAAAGCCAGATCGCCAGCAAATCGGTTCTACACGCAGTGCGAGCATTGAACGGTTCTAAGCGCCAAATTGAGCTAAAACGTTAGCAGGGAGTGTCTGCGAGTATTACGCATTTCAAATCCTGTCGACGGCCCGTTGACCATGTTCCTGCCACTTAAGTCAGCGCCACCCAAAAAGAGGGAAACGCTCGATTTGATCATCCAGGCGTTCTCATTGCTCTAGGCTAACATCAATAAAGGTTCGATGCGGTTCATAGTCTTTTACGCTACAAGAATAATCTACCGAGCCATCATCGTTTTCTGATACAACGTTGAATCCCATGTCCGAATAGAAGCTGGATACCATTTTGTTACGGTCTGTCGGAATATACTGCGCGACAATTTTCTCAACGCCTGCCTTCGCGGCTTCTTCAAACAGGCTGTTCATAACGCGCTGCTCTACGCCCCGTTCCAAAACACGACAGGACTGCAGCCAAGTATCGATCGACCATTCTTTGTTATCTTGCCGCACAATCACGACACCGATCATTCCGTGCTGAGCAAATTTGTCGTCCAGACGAACTTGCCAACCTAGTTGATTGGGGTCGTTCTCAATTGCCCTGACATCTTCTTCTCCATAGCGCCGCGTTGTCAGGTTGAATTGGTTCGATTTGTTGATCAACTGAGTTATGCGCGCACGCCCAACGTCATCGAAGGGCGAGATCGTCATACGCATTTCGAGGGTGGTCAGGTAATCGTCGTAATTTCCGATCTTGGCTCTAATTTCAGCCGCTGCGGCGCGCCCACCATAACTTTCAGCCCGTGAAATATCTTCAGTATTCAAAGGTAAATGATCAAACTGGCCAGACTGGGCGATCCGCTCAATATAAAAGGATGGGTCCTCACCGACTTCGATTGTCGAGACTAGAGGCAGCTCCTGTCTAACGCGCTCGCGCTCTGCCGCATTGTCATCGATGAACACGAAAGTTTCGAGGCCCAAGCTAAGCGTTTCGGCGATGGACTTGATGTTTGTCGCTTTGTCGCTCCAGTTGGCCTGAAACACAGCGATATGGTCTTCCTTAATAACCATCTCGGAATGTTCACGGAACGGCTCGCGGGCGATTTCATCGGTATTCTTGGAGCAAACAGCGAGTACAACACCTCGCTCACGCAAGCCCAATACGAAGTTCTGAAATGCGACGAAGGCTTCACCTTCAGGCGAATTCTGGCCAAGCTTGATTCCTCCTAGCCCGTCGTCACCAATGACACCGCCCCACAATGTGTTGTCGAGATCTAGAATAAGTCCGCGCGCGGACTTGCCCTTCATCGCCGCTAGTATGCTTGCTATGTTGTCCGCCGCCAATGGGCACATTTCTAGGCTGAAGGGTATTTTTGCAGCATGGTACCGAACTGGGTCTAGCCAATTCTCAAGCCCAACCCTGCTTGCCAGCGCCGCCTGATCCCACAACAACCATTTGCCTTCAATAGCACCTTCTGCGAGCAAGAGATTAATGCGTTGCCTAAACCGCGCACTTGAACCGGGCGTCGCTAACTCCGCAGATGAGACCTGAAGCGCGGTGGGGAGCGTCGCAAAAATCGCGGGGCAGCCCGTTTTTTGCTTTGCTGCTGATGCCAGTGCGGCAAATAGCTCTTCGGCATCGGCAAGAGCTTCATTCTCGGCCGAAACATCAAGCAGAGGCCGCTTGCTCGCAAAAGCACTTTCATCCAGCACAACCAAGACCGCATCCAGAGATTGGGCAAAACAGTTGGCAGGCGAGAAGGCAAAACTCGCCACGCTGTCGTAGGGCGCTTCTATAGAAGATATAGAGAGGCCTCGCGCCAACCCAGCTGCCGCCAAAGGGTCAGGAAGATAGCTTAGCGTACGATTGCCAAGTAACCCGATGGTTATGGGCGCAAACGCATCGTCTAATTGGGTCGCTTTCTTGAGCTTTTTTGCTAAGCGCTCTACCAGAAGCTGCTCGCGTCGGCCCAATTGCTGATTGGCGAGCGTTTTCACCGTTGTATAGTCTGGCACCCGGCCATCGGCGAGAGTTGCCTCGATTTCAGTCAAACGCTCAGCCCAGTCTTTGGCCAGAGGTGGCCGCCAGGGGAAGTTGCAGTTTGTCATGTGCTTTGCTTTGCCGCTGCTTCAACCAGATCCCCTAGATTTTGGAACCCTTGCATTTCAGATGTGCTGAATTGAACGCCGAGTTCCATCTCGATCATGATCATCAATCGGACGTGTGAAAGACTATCCCACTGAGGGACATCATCTGCTGTCGTAGTCATTGTGACAGGACCGTCATATTCATCGAATAAGTCTCTGATAATCTCTGTCACTTTGTCGAGAATGACTTGTGAATCTGCCATAATTTGAATCCTTCTTGTCCGAGAATACGAGCAGTCTAAAATTTGAGAGTGACCGCTCTATTTATCATTTAACGCTGTTTCGGGCATTAATAAGCTGTTTGTGGGGCGATATTGTTCCACAGCCAACCGAATTTTATTCTCATGGCTAGGGAAGTTTTCTTTGGTTAGGCGATCGCTGCCGGTTTTGACCGCAGAGATAAACCTGTGCAAAACTGCGGGGTCAAATACGTGTCCTACCTCGCGAAAGTTAGCTAGATCACTGGCAATGGCGGGGTCGTCATCAAATGCGTAGATGCTCACATTGGGAATATCACTCGCTGCATTTACCAAGCAGCGACGGGCAACCATCATTTCATCAAGCAAAGTCGCGCTGATATCGTGCCGCCGGACATAATAGAAGGCATAAGAATTGATAGGTACTAGAATGTCTACTTTGACACCACGTTCGGAAAGCGTTCTCACCGAAGGAACAAGTTGTTCGTTTATAGCTTGAAAGCTTTCACAGTCTCTACCGCTTGAGGCACCAATTCCCGCCTGATAAAGCTCCACAAGTCGCTCGATCTTTTCCATCTCAGCGGGAGTTTGGAAATTATCATACATCCGCTGAACAAACTTTGAATAGATTTCATCGTCTGGGTTGCTGTATGTAAGTTCGCCCCTCAAAATCTTAAATGTCTGTAGGATCGTCGGTAAGTTAACCATGCGCAAATCGTTGGTGATATCAGCATCGTAAAGGAATGTCGGAAAGCTGCGATTTGTAATGTCTGGGTTGCGGATATATGTCCAATCGAACGTAAGGATAACATTCTTGATGTCAGGATGTTCGGCAAGCCGGTCAAGGATCATATCACGATCCCGTGGCCTCGGGCCGCCATAACTAAGGTTCATCGCCCGCGCGTCTGATCCGAGCAAATCATCTAGGAATTCAGGCGTGTACATCGCTGTCACTGAGCTCCCTACAAGGAACGTATTGTATGTAGGATCCTTGACGGCAACATCTATCCAATCGATGACGAGGTCTCTGGGCGTATCACCCGCTTGGATCCGCGGCTCTGTACCCCATTTGTAAATGTTATAGGGGTCAACGGCGATAACCAGTATAGCCAGTGAAAGGTAAATACACGATATGAGACCCGCAGCAATCAACATGGGCTTCGCCGCACGCCAGCGAATTGCAGCAAGCTTGCCGTGTGGTTGGCAAACCGCGGGAGAAGAGGCTGATTTGTCGGCATACTTCATATCGTTAGAACCCCTGATAGAGGAAGGGTGGTTGCCGCGAGACGTAGTAAAGTGAGGCGATCACCAAAATGGAAAAGTAACTCGCCTGAACCCATCCAGGACGCCATAGTCCGCGCAAGAAAGACGGTCCGTAGCTCTTATTGTCATAGGTCATGATTGCGGGACGGTAACGTCGCATAAGCTCAACACTATTCGGACAGCAATAGATGATGAAAAAGGCGCCAGCGAGCATCAAGACAGGTTCACGCATATCAAAGAGAGAACGCGCATCAAACGATGTACCGAACATTTGCGAGAACAAATGGAACCCACCAAAAACGCTTTCTGAACGGAACATTGCCAGGCTAAGGCATAGCGGCATGAAGAATATCGCGCGCTCAATAAAACCAAGGATGTACGGGTTTGCTGTTTTGCTGATTGATTTATACCACTTCGTTGAACGAACTTCGGTCTCAAGCGCATACCAGAAACCATGCATCAGCCCAAACACACAGAACGTCCATAACGCACCGTGCCATAGTCCGATGATTTGAAAGTTAATCAACATGGGCAGCCACAAACTGAGCAAATGCGCAGGTAGCGGGGCAAGCCGGTTGAACATACTGTAGCGCGTCCCTGCCACGGATAGTGGGGTGTAAAGGAATCTGGCGATCACTCGCGTAAGTGTCATATGCCAGCGCCGATAATAGTCTATTATTCCGTTCGCTTTAAAAGGTGAGAAAAAATTTATCGGATATCGTAACCCGAACATTCGCGCGAGACCGATCGCCATATCAGAATAACCTGAAAAATCGAAGTAAAGCTGCCCCATGTAGGCCAGCGCTCCGATCCAAGCTTGAAGTGGATGTATCTCCCCCCCAACCTGCGCTGCGCTAAATACTACATCCACGGTCGGAGCAAGATTGTCGGCAACAACGACTTTTTTGAACATTCCAATCGATATGAAACTCAAACCGACGGCAAAGTCGATCGGGTTTATTCTGAGGAAACGTTTAGACTGCACTTGCGGATTGAATTCGCTGAAATATGTAATCGGCCCGATGATGAGCTGCGGAAAGAAGCTGACAAACGCGCCATAACGGAAGAAAGCCGCGACTATTGATTTTACCGAACCAAGTTTACCCAGGAACTCCATGACGTTGTCTTCACGTCGATAGGCATCAGCCAAGAAGGCAGCTTGGTGGAATGTATAGAATGATATTCCTGCAGGAATTGCGATACCGGCGAGATCAACCATCAAACCCGCGTCGGGCCCAAACAAAAGCATCACAATCTTGTATTTAAAATAACAGAGAGAAATGATGTTGTAGGCTTGCCCAGCCAAATAGATACGTCTTCTATTCTTATTGTCATCATCTAAAGAAGAAATAGAGATTGCGGCGGTAAAATTAATCGTTAACGCCAAAAGCAATAAAATGACCGAATTGATGCCGTGAGGTACATAAAAAATAATTGAAAAAATGAATAAAACAGCAAGAGCAGCGCTTTTTCCCAAAAAATGAGAGATAGAATAAAATGCAACCAATGCCGTCGGTAAGAAAACAAACAAAAATATTGGATCTGTAAATATCAATCCCGCTATTCCTTCAAATAGATACTCACAAAATTGATCTGGGGCTTCCCAGAACGATTGAACAAAATTACTTAAATGTTCCCGAAGGTAGGTCCATTGTCTCGCTTACATAGGCCGACAAATAGTCGACGCCCGCAAATGATTTTTGACCGTACACGCCCAGTGCTTTGAGTCAAAGGGTTTTTTCGGGCAGCTGAGAAGTGGCTGCCTTCTTAAATGCGCTTCCATTTCGTGGAACTAGCTATGGTCGGAGGCAGTATTCGGGAGTTCCCAATTGTTCTGTTGTACACAGCATTCGACGCGTTAACTACTCTTCGCGCCGCGGAAGTTTTAAGCGCATTGCGGGGTTTCCGATAACTGTAGAATCTTCAGCAACAGTTGAGAATACAACGGCCCCTGAGCCGACGGTTGAGGACTTGTTAATCTTCTGCCCTTGTAAAACGGTGGAGCCTGAACCGATCACGACCTCTTCGCCGATTGAAACGGCGCCACCAATTTGCGCTCCCGGGTTCACTTGAACGAAGTTATCGAATGTAGCGTCGTGACCGACCCCGACCATAAAGTTAATGTAAACATGGTTTCCAAAATGGACGTTAGTGCCGACAACACAGTTCGGAGAGATGATTACCCCTTCGCAATCAGCCTCAACTACGTTTGTTGCCGTAACGGCTGATGAATGCACTAAGTTAGGAAATACGAACCCTAACTTTTGGAGCTTGTCTGAAACCGCTCTCTTTGTAGCAGGGCTTCCTATTGCTAGAACCGCATGTTTGGTTCCAACACTGTCTGGAGAAATGTCGCTACCGAAATACTGCCCAGGTAGGGCGAACTCTTCGAATTCTTGTGGGTTGGTCGAGGAGTAGCCAATGATGTTTACTTCTTCAGAAAAGAAAGCTGAAAACTCTCTCGCGAGACCCCCAGTGCCGACGACAACTAAGTCCATAAAATACCCTCTTGAATTCGATCAGACTAAATTGTGTGATGCAATTTGAGTTGCAAAATGTGTAGCAAATAATCGCGTGCCGCAGAAGCTCTTCTTCTTGGTGTGGGCGGCTATAAATCGTGTATCCGCTTATTAATTAAATGTGACCTTTCTCAAAAGTCTTAATGAGGTATTGAGCGGCAACTGCAGGCGCTTACATGACAAAGGAACCTCACATCTTTGCTCGTCAGTTTGCTCTGACGTCACGCTTTTTTCCGAAAACCAGCCCTCAATCCAGAAGTATGCCGTCGGCCTTGGTGAGAACAATCCCGCGCGATTTCTAAGCTTTATCACGCTACCGGATGTTCTACAGTTCAAGTCTTCCATTTAAAAAACCTTGAAAGCCGCTGTTTTCTAGTAGCATTGATATGTTTTTGCGTATCCTCGCAAAACGCGTCAAGAAAGTCAGAGAACTTGATCTCGGCCTCTTCCCAAGGGAATTTAAACTTCGAGTCCGGTGTGTTCCAGGCATCTCCGTAGTTTAGCGCCAGCATCTTTTCGGGGTTTGCAGGTGCCGGAAACTTCTCTCCTTTGATGATACATTCCTTCACAGGCAGGATATCACTCATCTTAAGTTCGCCGAATGTATGGGGCCAGATATAGATCTTACCATTGCGCTGCCAGGCTGGAAATACATCAATGGCCAATCCGCTCTTGGTCTTAACCTTCACATGCGGCTGTTTGCACTCTGCTCTAGGGCGTAATTCGGTTCCGTAGTGTTTGTGTAAATCGTAGAATAACCGATTGAAGCTGTCGACTAGTTCGGAATCAGTTTGCCCTTCTAGCAGCACTGCGAGATCTGCGTCGCAATCATGCGCGATGAAATCCTGTTCACGTACCGCCCCCAGCAGGGTTCCGGAATTGATAAAGGCCGCATACCCCTCTGTATGCAACCGGTCGAACAAAGTCCTGAGCTGCTCCAATGCAGACGCATGATCGCTGAGCTCGAAGACCAAATTGAACGTTTTCTTTGTATCTACCATGCGGAGTTGAGATTTAAGGCGGTTTTTGAACTCTTGGAACTTATGCTGCTCGCCTGTGGCGGCGCGAGCGCGCTCAATTGAAGTCACCAGAGCTAACCATCTCTTGCGCTTTGCTTGTTTAACAGCATAGATGCTGACTACACGTTCGACCCAATCCACGCCGCGCTCTGCTCTTGGTACTTTGTTGATTGTCTTTCGCAAGGATTTTACCGTGCTTTTTTCAACCAGCTTTCGGTTGAGCAAATCCTCGTCACAAGACTTGAGCAAAGCCCACGATTTCTGGCTTAAGTCCCGTTTCTGCACCGGTAGAACTCGCGGTCGCCATAGTTTAGGCATAGATTAGATCTCATTTGTTTTTGGGGGGAGTGAATAGGTGGGGCGTTTGTAGCATATTTACGATACTCAACAACTCAAGCGAGCTACAATTAATAATGATTTTCAAATGATGTTTTATAAAGTATGTGAGCTACGCTGGATTTGAATCATGCCTGTTTTATTGGAGGCTCCAACACATAAGTAAGATGGAGCATCGTGGACAAGTCAACGAATAATCCGTCACCAGGAATATGTGAACGATCCGTGCCGACTTATCTCAACCCGAATTTATTGAGAGTAGCTCCCTAGTTGTTTGGTCTCAAGACTGTTTCGGTCTTACGTTTCTTGTCGACGTTTAGCTCAATCGATAACTGCAAACTGGTTGGAAAACTAAGGCCACCCGTAATTGACGCCAAATTTGCGTGCTGTTAAGTGCTAGAGATTAATAGTTCTTTCGTTTTCAACACATCAGAAGAATCGGAATCTGCATCAGATGACGCAAAACCCAACAATTGAGAATAATGGTGTAAGCCGTTTTCCTTTGGTTTCTGTTATCATTCCAATTTATAAGGTTGCCCCTTTCGTAAGGAAATGTCTTCAATCAGTTGCTGGTCAAACATACGGAAATATTGAAACCATTATTGTTAATGACGCTTCGCCTGACGAAAGTATGGTCGCTGTTGAGCGCAGTTTAGGCGGGGTGCCGCAGCCTAATATAATCAATTTGACAGAGAACGGCGGGTTGGGGAACGCCCGTAACATCGGAATGAAAGCCGCGCAAGGGAAGTATATTTTCTTTCTGGACAGCGATGACTGGCTGGACCCTACGACAATCGAGAAAGCCGTCGCAAAAGCAGAGATTGGCCAATCTCAAGTTGTTGTTGTTGATTTCTGTCGATGGGAATTTGGCAAGACAAGTCAAGCAAAAAATCGCGAACCATACAGAAGTGCAAAGTTCGATTTCATTGATCCTCGAGAAGACCAATCGGTGCTTATGTTGTTCAATCTCGCCCAGACTAAGCTCTATCAAAAAGCATTTCTTACCGAGAACGATTTTTCTTTTCGCTGTGGAGTAATCTACGAAGATGTCGACTGGACATTCAGGGTGATGACAACAGCTACCCGCGTTTCTATCGTCGATGAACCACTTTACTATTATCGGATAGCAAGACCGGGTTCTATTTTGGCATCAAAAGGCGACAAACACTTTGATGTAATCCGTCAATATCAACGCGTATTCGAATATTTACGCGAAAACAATAAGCAAGAGTTTTTCGATACTACTTATTCCTACGCTCTCCATGCTATTTACTCCGTTCTAGCGATTTCAAGACGAATTCGTAATAGTAGAAGAAAGGCTTTTTTTTACGAAGCACAGCTTATGCTTCGAGAGGCATGCGGCGTTCACGAGCCAAAATTAGGGATGCGTAGAAGTAAGAGGTACGATCGTATCTTGCGGAAAGGGAGTTATTTTAGTTTTCGCCTTCGGAAATCCAAATTTATACGAAAGATTGTAGTGAAGCTGGAGGGTACATCGAAGCAAATAAAAGAGAAAGTAACTATCCTCCACAGTAAGCACCCATTAATTTTTGACAAGCTGGTTCACCCTGTTCCGAGGGGCGACGTCGTATTTGAGAGTTATTGGGGCACTCAGTTCTCAGATAGCCCAAAGTACATTTATGAATATATCCAAAAGCATCATCCTGATATTAAGTGCGTGTATGCCTTGAATAGGGACGTGGATGCAGCTTTGCCAGCAAGCGATCGCGTAAGGCGCAACTCCTATGATCATAGAGTTGCTATGCTGGCGGCAAAGGTATGGATTAACAATAACAACTACATTTTTGCCAAGAAAAAGAGCAGTAAGCAAAAATTCATACAAACATTTCATGGAATTCCGCTCAAGAAAGTTGGAATTGATCTTTGTGGAAAATCAGCAGACCAGGACACAGATTACGCCGCTCTAGCTGAGCGTTGTGCTTTATGGGATGATGTTATTACAGCTGGCGCGCATCATACTGAGACTTTGCGAGCTGCTTTCCAGACCAAAGCAGCATTTCATGAAGTGGGGTCGCCACGGACGGACTGCCTGCAAGACAAACAGTTTCAACACGAATGGCGACTTAAGATTCGTGATGAATTTGATCTCGCGCCCTCATGTAAGATTGTTTTGTATGCGCCAACTTGGCGCGCGGGTTCTACTGACGCCTATCTCTCCAAGACCCAACTCAACCGTATTTGCGATGCCGTGAATGAGGATGCGATCGTGCTCTATCGCGGCCACCATATGGCTCAGAAAATTTCACGCAGTGACCACAAAATAATAGATGCAACAGATTATCCGGACTCTCAGCATCTTTGTGCCGCGGCGGATATGCTAATTACTGACTACTCATCCATTGCCTTCGATTTTGCGACAACCGGTCGCCCCGCGCTTTTTTATACTCCCGATTATAACGAATACGAAAAACAACGTGGCCTATATGTGAATATGCCCGAAGAGGTCGCAGACGTTACACACTCCGATTTTGATGGCTTGCTGGCAGCATCGGTGAAATGTTTGAGAGAGCCGAATTACGCAACAAAAATGAACAGGATCATTGTGGATAAATTTCTCGAAGCGGAAAGACCCAATAGTTGCAATTACGTTGTTCAGCAGCTTATTTTGCCGCACCTTCGGAGAACGAAAGCCTTGGAGTCGTGAGCTAATAGGCGGCCCGACACCCCAAATCAGTGCATTTACAAGAAGTGTTTGAGGACCCTACATAATCACATAGAGCGAAGTTGATGCCACAAGCAGAAACGCTGCCGAAGGATTTGAGCTACTCCCCATTTGTCGGACAGTATCTGGCGTAAATTAAGCTACTCTTTGAGCCTGCTGATCGGGTTTGGTCGTTTCAATTCTCTGCCAATAGACCACAGCAGGTGCTGCTGCTTTTCGCAAATGAAATTCCGGCTCTTGTGCAAGGAAATGTAGTAATCTTCGGACATTTGCGACCTAGCAGCCGACGAGGTGAATATTGTAGAGATCGTATCACCGAGACACTCTTGAGCCTAGAAATGAGTTTTGAATCATTCTTTGCGCGTCAAAAATCTAGATGTAGGAACGGGTGCAGCCTTATCCATTAAATTATCTTATCCCCAATGCAGGGTGCGGATACTCGTGACCTACTGCCCGAAAAAGGTCGTACGTAGCCCAGACCAAAAATTGGGTGAGTTCCAAAAGGGTGAAAAGCTCTAACAAATGGTTTAAAAAAATATGTTCCAGTGCAGAGTTAGGCTTTAATTGAGACGCACTCTAAACTAATATCGAAATTATTATCGAAACTATAACGAGCGCGTGTAAATTGACTAAGGTTATCGCAAGTGTGGGAGCCCACAAGACAGCATCCTCCCTGCTTCAGCATCATTTCAAGTGGCGTAGCGAACATTATATAAATTGTGGACTTGCGTCATTGACGCGAGATGAAGTTAGCGAGTGTGTTGGCGGGGGAGGGATAAAAGAACAATCCCATAAACTTGCGAATGCGATAAATGCTCGGCTTCAAGAATCTGATTGTCAGAAACTATTCTTTTGTTTTGAAGATATGTTCGGGAAACCTTTTTCCGTCGAAAATAGCTTATACGGTCAAGCATTTGACGGATCTCCAATTTTGGCAGATGCGCTTTCTGAATTTGATACGCGCGTTGTCTACGTGGTTCGTCCCCAGTGGGAGTTTCTAGAGTCTTTTTACCTTCAAAAAGTTCATGAAGGCTACTTCTTGACATTCAATCAATTTATCGAAGGGATAAACCTAAATGAGATTTCATGGGTCCCACTTGTCGAACAGCTTCGTAAAGATTTTGGCAAGAACCAGGTAGATATCGTTGATTTTAGAGAAGTCCGAAATGGACAGCGTCAGTTCATTGAGAAAATCGTTCATAAAAGCGTTTCAAAAAAGGTTAAAATAGCGAAAGTAGACCCTAAAGTGCATAATGCGTCGATCTCTGACAGAGGGCTACAACTAGCTCTGCGTATTAATCCACTTCTTAAACCCGGCTGGAGTGAAGTTGGGAAGGTTCGTAAGTTCTTACAAGAAAATTTTTCTAACAGAGATGAACCAAGACCAAACCTATTGAGTGAAGAACTTAGAGTCATGTTAATTAATCGATACCAAAAAGAGTACGAGAATTTGGTAACTGTTCGAAAGTCCGGCTTCATGGGCATAAGAACTAGATGATATTGTAAACGTGTGCGGATCCTCGGCACAATTCCTTTAAATTCCCTGATTTGGGACGGAGGAATAATTCATGACAAACAACGAGCGCGATATTCAATGCTGATCTGCCACTGAATTTTCATTCAGCCTCGACCGGAGCCCGGTGGTTGATTACGCCGTGTGGCGTGGTTTGAGCAACTGGCCGACGCGCTGAGCTTTCAATTCGCGCAGCGGGGCGGGCGATCGAGGTGTTCAGGATCGCGGTGAGGCACTCACGGGTGACGTCGCCGACTACGTTGAACACCCGAATGTTCTGGCTATTCGCAAATTGATCATGAACGAAATCCAGTGACCCGCGCGCATTGGGATGGGCCTCGACCAGGATCGGGTCACGTGGTCTCACGGCTTTGCGCGGTGCCCGCCGCTTGCGCACCATCTTGCGATCCGCTCCAGCAATCCGGCACCGCCGCCGCTCCGACAGCTCAAGCCGGGCCTTCAGATGCGCGATGGCCTAGCGTTTCACGGCAGGCGTCACCACTTTTTGAAACCAGCTCTTTCATCGCGATGAGTTCTAGCATCTGTTCGTCAGTAAATCTCGTTCGTTTCATTGTCCGTCCTCAAGTTGGATCGGATTCTAATCGAGGGCGGAAGGAAAAATCCCGTGGCTAGTCATTCCCGAGACCTGTCATGCACTAGCGCTCAACTCGAACTGCTCAGTCGAAGGTCGAAGCGCTAGATTCAATAGGCACTACCCAAAACAATGTTCAAGCACCATAAACCAAATCCCGATCCAGTGGAAATATTGGGTTGCGTGCGAATAACGGCGAGCTATTGTTCGGTACCGCTAAACAGGTCGCTATCAGCTACCGTTGATGCTCCAATTAAAGAGGGACTTTATTTTGGATTGTGTTGTTCATATCGGGTTTTCGAAAGCTGCAAGCACCTATCTTCAATCTACTATTTTCTCAGGAGCTCATCCCGAAATCGGCTTGCTTGATAAAAATGATCAGCAATTGTCGAATGCGGCATGGCAGCCACACAAAACAGGCGCGTTCACCGACCGCTTCGTTGACCTGAATGGGAAGCGATCGCGACAGGCTCAGGCGCTGTTTCCATTTGAGTTCGACGCTGAGAAAGAAGCGAGCAAAATTTATTCACGTCTTAAACATACACGCAAAATAACGGCGATATCAAATGAAGACTACGTAGGGCATCCTTTTAGTGGTGGAGCATTAGGTGAGCAATTCGGAAGGCGAATTCATGCTACATTACCTAATGCCAAAATCCTTATCATAGTTCGCGAACAAAGAAAGATGGTACTTTCTCATTACGCGCATTTTTTAACTGAAGGAAATGCGCGTCTAAGCTTAGAGAGGTTCTTAGTTCCCAGATTTTGGCTGCAATCTCCAGGTTTTCATCACACTGTGTTTGCTTATAGTCGAATTATCAGCTGGTATCAGAAGCAGTTCGGCACTAATCAAGTTCTCGCAATTCCCTTTGAACTGCTAAAAATAGATGAAAATGATTTTTTTGGTCGTATAAGTAACTTTTTAGAGGTTGAAAGTTTTCTTCCAAGGCCTGTCAAAACCAAGAACCAACGTGATTATGCGGAGTATTGCGCTCTTAGGGTGGCCCCGTGGATTAACAAATTTGGCAGATGTGTTCCTGCTAACGGGTACACGGGAACTGAACATAAAAAGATTCGCCAGCTATTGCTGAGAACGGCAATTGCGACAATTTCTCAACAAAAACAACGTAAAATCATTGAGCGAGATTTGAAATTTATTGAGAAACGAATTCTCCCTGAAATAAAAGAAGATAATGTAAGGCTTTCGAAATTGCTCGATTTTGATCTTCAAAGTCTGGGGTATGCAGTCGGAGATTCCAAAGAATCGAGTAATTAGCCCGATGAGGTCGGACATAAAGGCAGCGTCTCTAAATTATCCCCTGTAAAAGTTTTATACCAATTATTTATTCTGATAGTATCAATGTGACGCTTTTGGCGTTTAATGTTTGAATAGAGTATGAGGACGTTTGCGTTAAGAAACCCGTGGACACATAGAATCGGTTGCTCTGCTACCCAACCCCCCTGTCGTAACGCTGGTTGGACTGGTCTGGTAATGCTGCTCGGTTTAATCTACAAACTTATTTCAGGACTCTATTTCACCTAATTCAAGATGGCAAATTGTCGAGCATGAAAAAAAACAATCTTATTGATACAAGGGATACTACCGCAACGCGTCCCCGAAAAAAAATCAAATTTGGAAATATTCCTCGACCATACCTAAAAAACCGTCAGCTACTCTCAATGGTCGTGCCTTGCTATAATGTTTCATTGTATCTCGACGATTTTTTCGAAAGTCTTTTCGCTCAGCGTGGCGGGTTGAAAAACTTGGAAGTTATTTGTGTTAACGACGGGGCCACAGATGATACGCTTGAGAAACTAGAGTATTGGGCATCGAAGCGACCCGATGTGATCCGAATTATTTCGCAGGAAAACGGCGGATTGTCGGCGGCACGGAACGCGGGCCTCGCTGCGGCGAAAGGGGCTTGGGTCAGTTTTCCAGACCCAGATGATTACCTAGATGAAACTTATATACTAAACATCAGAAAAGCGCTTGGAACCTTTCACAGGACGCCTCTTCTCGCAGTGTGCGCTAAATTAATCTACTACTTAGAAGATACTGATGAAGTATCAGATAGACACCCACTGACTTGGCGTTTCAAGAAGCCGATAACTCATCGCAATACAAGCGATATGAAGAAACACATTCACCTTGCCGCAAATACCGTCTGGCTTCGCAGGAAGGATATTGAAAAGCACGGGATTACCTTTGATGGGCATGGGTGGGCCAGTTTCGAAGATGCCCATTTTATCAATAGATTATTTATGCTCGAAAATGATAAGAGAGTAAGCTTCGTTGCAAATGCGCGTTACTACTATCGCAAGCGACAAAATGGCACTTCACTGGTTGACACAGCAAAAGAGAAAAAGTCGTTTTGGTTGTCACAGATGGAAGATGGTTATCTTGATCTCATAAAAAAGAGCCGAGAATTGCACGGAAACGTTCCCCTTTTTATTCAACGTACTGTGCTTTATGAAATGATGTGGCGAATTCACGCAGAATTGAGTGCGCCGAAGAAGCTTAGGGAGGTGCTTTCTAGTTCTGAGTATCAAAGAAGCAAAGAGATTTTTAAGAATATCTTTGATGGGATTGATGTCGAAACTATATCCAATTTCAACCTTGCGCGCTGCTATGAAGAACACAAGGTAGGCTTACTAAGCTTATTCAAAAGAAAATCACGTGAAAAGTTTAGGATCTATCTCAAAGCGCTTAACTCAAGGGCCGGAATAACCCGTTTCTCATTTTATTCGGGTGAGATCGAGCAGATCACGCCAACCGCCATAATTAACGGTCGTCCTGCGGAAGTGGCTATTGCTGGTGCGCGGAAGGCCAAGTTTCTTGGCGAAGACTTTTTCAATGAAATTTACATGGATTTGAAGCTGAAAAATGGCGATCGAATTGAATGGCTGGCCGATGGGAGAGCAGTCGAGATCAAGATTGGGAACAATGTTTATGGTAACACGATATTCTTTGATGATCTCGAAGCTCTCCTATCTCCGGCCCCCGCGATTAATGACATGGAACAAGATCCGGAAACACAACGGTTGCGTGAGCTGATAACATCTTCTGATTCCAAAGAAAAATATGGCGGGTGTTGGATATTAATGGATGCTGATACGCGCGCTGATGACAACGCTGAACATCTTTATCGTCACCTGATGAAAAAAGACGCTCACAAGGACGCTTATTTCATTCTGGATCGCCAATCAGCGGATTGGCAGAGACTTGAAAAGGAAGGTTTCCAGCTAATTGACGTTAGATCAGATGATCACATTGCGGCGCAATTTAATTCTTCGCTTCTCATCTCTTCCCACGCAGACGAATACGTTAAATGGCCTGTAAAGAGAAAGTTATTTAGTGATCTGGCAAAGTGGCGGACGGTGTTTCTACAGCATGGAGTCATTAAAGACGATCTTAGCGAATGGTTAAACTCAAAGGCCTTTGATATATTTATTACATCTGCTAGAGCCGAATATGAATCAATAACATCTTGTGAAAGTCGATATGCATATACCGAATCTGAAGTGTTCTTGACTGGTTTGCCACGTCACGACGCGTTGTTGGATTCTGCAAGAGTATCCGAACCGGAATATATAGTCATAATGCCTACCTGGCGCCGCTATCTTACAGATGAAACTGATCGAATTGGAAACACCAGAGGTCGTATCTCTTCATTCCTCGAAAGCGACTTTGCAAAGCAATGGACTACGTTCTTATCGAGCCAAGAGTTACGAGACGCTGCAACAAAATTTGACAAGAAAATAGTTTTTGCCCCACATCCAAATATGGCGATGTATTTGAGCGATTTTTGTGTTCCTGATTGGGTAGAAGTAGTGGATGTAAGAAAGGGCGCTAACTATCAGAAAATTCTATCCAAGTGTGCGCTTATGGTATCGGACTACTCATCCCTCGCCATGGAAGTGGCCTACATCCAGAGACCAGTGGTCTACTTTCAATTTGACGCTAACAAGTTCTTTAGCGGTGATCATGTGTACCAGAAGGGCTATTTTGATTATGAATTAGATGGCTTTGGTCCAGTAAAATCAAATGTTAATGACGCAATCCGATCATGTTGCGATATCTTGATTAACGGTACCCCAGAAATTTATGCTGAGCGAGCACTTAATTTCTTTGAGTTTCGTGACGGGCGGTGCTGCGAACGTATTGAAGGAATACTTAGGTCGATCGACGTTTTACCCCATAGAATCAATTGAATTGTCTGAGGTACCCCTAGATTATTAGACGCTTTGCTTAGTAATTTCGGAAGCAAAGGACGATGCAAATGTCAGGGCAAATAAGCTATTCGGATGAGTTTAAGATTGACGCCGTGGCGCAGGTCCGGAGCGAGGGTATTCATTTAAAGAGTTGGCTGAGCGGCTCGGGATCAGCGCCAAGTCGCTATACAGGTGGATGGCGCAATTCACGAAGCCGCAGAGACAGACTGATCAGGAGGCCGAGGTCAGGCGTCTCAACAGCGAACTTGCTCGTGTGACCGAGGAGCGCGAAATCTTAATAAAGCCCACCGCGTACTTCGCCATGGATGCAAAGTGAGGTGCGCGTTTATTGACGCGAATTGACAGCAGCACCCCGTTCGCGTTCTCTGCAAAATGCTGAGCGTTCATCTAAGTGGTTTCTATGCTCGGGTTAAGGAACCGTTAAGCCAGCGTGCGCTTGAAGATCAGCGACGGATCAAGCTGGTGAAGCGGGCGTGGAACGACAGCGGCAAGGTATATTGATACCACAAAAATCTGGCGTGCCCCTGATCAGCCCCAATTGAGTGGTCCAATTAGATTGTTAGTATATGATTGGCCTTTGGTCTATCTGGACGATGGTTTCGGGTGCCGGTGGGTGGTAGCCAAGAGCACTGTGTGGTCGTTTAGTATTATAGTGTTTTCTCCATTCTTCGATCAGGATTTGGGCTTCGCGTAGGTTGTAGAAGATTTCGCCGTTGAGGAACTCATCGCAGAACCTTGCATTGAAGCTTTCGCAGTATCCATTTTCCCAAGAGGACCCTGGTTCGATGTAAGCCGCCTTTGCGCCAACAGCTTTGATCCAATCCTGCACAGCCTGAGCAACGAACTTTGGACCGTCGCCCATTGGGCTCGAATCAATGGTGCCCTCAATTGGCAACTCTGAAAAATGAACGACGGGATGCCACGCAGGATTAACAAGTCACTCAGGACATCGATGACATTGCCAGAATTGCGCTTCCGGTCCACACGGATGGCCATGCACTCTCTGCTGTATTCATCAATAATGTTGAGTGTGCGGAATGCCTTTCCATCGTCTGTGCGACAATGCACGAGGTCATAGGACTCGACATGGTTGCGATAATCGGGGCGAAGTGCTGACGCACGATCCATCCATTGCCCCACAGCGGTTTGCAGAGCAAACCATGAAAGGGGCTCAGCCAAAGCCGCCACTTCTTTGTTTGTTTCATTGGCACTTTCAGCCCCTCTCGTCGCCACAGCCTTTCGACCCGTTTTTCGTTCACATGACAGCCAGCATCTCTCAGCAGCGCTGCGATCCGACGGTAGCCGTATCGACCATATCGGCCACCAACTGCTCTTCGTCTGGACGACCAACTGGCACCTTGTTCTGTGTTGACCAGTGTTGCTTCAGAACGCGACACGCTCGGCGTTCTGAGACATTCAGTTTAGCACTAACACGATTTAATGCAGGCACGACGGCTAGCGGGGCTTAGAAGTTTCCCTTTGCTGCCTCGGCCAAGATCAGCTTGTCCAGCTTAAGATCAGAAACAGCCCTGCGCAGCCGCGCATTCGCTTTCTGAAGGCGCTTCAGTTCCTTCAATTGATCTTTGCCCATTCCACCGTATTTCTTCTTCCAGCGATAATAGGTTTGTTCAGTCACTCCGATCTGGCGGATCGCATCCAGACGCGGCATTCCTTGCACCGTCAGAACCTCAACCTGCCATACCTTTGTGACAGTCTCTTCGGGCTTCGGTCGCTTGTTTGACATGTGTTTTCTCCGTTTTCCTAAACATAGCGGAGGACCACTTCAGTGGGGGAGGATCAGAGGCGATTGTTGTCGAAGGGTTTTGAGAAGCGTAGCGGAGCGATCTGTCTGGCTCCCAATTTCAGGGCCTCTAATTTTGGGTTTCTCTAATAAGGTTTCTGGCACGGGTGATCGCGACCCGAGCCTGTTTGATGCTGTGGAACCATTCAGCGTTTAAGGCTTCTCGGCGCAGAGTACCGTTGAACCGTTCGTTATATCCGTTCTCCCGGGGTAGGTTTGGATCGGCTTAACCCAAATCTTCCTAAGCCAGTCTTGAAGATTTTGAGTAATGAACTCCCCGCCTTTTTCAGAACGGATAGAATCGGATTTTCCGTATTTCACTAGCAGGCGATGCAACACTTCCAAAACATCGTCGGACCCCATTCTTTCTTTCACCTCAACACAAAGCGCTTGGCAGGTATGCTTGTCCAAGACAGTCAATATTTTAGAACTCCGCCCGTTGCTCAGCTTGTCGTGGATCGAGACATTGGGAGCGCCATTGGTCCGAGCGACAATGGCGAGCATCGATTGCCCAGACGTGATTTGAATTTATGGGGCGTAGGCGAATGATTGACCTGTCTTTGTGGTAAAGCCGGCGTCGCATCTTATGTCGCTCAGGCAGCTTGAGCTCCTCTTCACGCCACAAACGCTCAACTTTCTTGTGATTGACCCGCCAGCCTTCGACCCACAGCAACATAGTGATTTTATGATACCCATATCGCCCATACTGCTTTGCCAAACGGATCACAGCCAAGCGCAGCGCTTCATCATCACGAACCTTGGTTTGATAGTGTAGACTGGATCGTGACCTGCCCAGAACGGCGCAGGTTCGACGCTCTGAAATGTTCAACCTTTGACGGGTGTGGATCACGGCCTGACTCACCCCATCAATCGTCAGGCATTCGGCTTTAAATGATCAAGGCTCTCCTTCAGCATCAACTTGTCCAGCGGAAGATCCGCAACAATTTTCTTCAGCCGCTCGTGTTCCTTCTTGAGTGCTTTCATTTCGGAAGGCTGCGGGCGCCCCAGGCCGCCGAACTTCTTGCGCCAATAGTAATAAGTCTTATCGGAAATACCCGCTTTGCGACACGCGCTGACAACATCAAGCCCATCGTGTAAATGGACATCAATCTCGCGCAATATCTTAAGCGCATTTTCATCTGAATACCGTTGCCGTGCCATTCTTTGGAACTCACTTCGTCAACAAATAGTGGCACTGTTTTTGGGGCCAAGACAATCCATGGTGCTGCAAGAGGTGAAGAAATGCCCCGTTTTCTTCAGGTTTCTCCAGTCGAAAGTGATGGGGCGTCTTCCCTATTACAGCGTTACGAATACGTGTAATATCTTCTTGCAAATATCGCTGAGTGTCTTTGCGTGATGTGCGGTGAAAAGCAGTTCTAAGTAGCCACGGAGCAGATTGGCCTCTAAAAATATATCGCCGTGGCTGAGAGTAGCATTGTTCAACATATTCTTGAAAGTCGCTCCACGTGCTCGCTTCTGATTCGGGTGTAATTTCAGAAGCCCTGTCTGCTCTGCTTCGAAAGAGTTCTGCATTCCCTTTCGTTCCCAAGTCCGTAATCGAAGACACGTGGAGCTTTTCTTTAACTTTTTGCGCCGTTATTTGGACGCTTTGAGCTAACTCCTCTTCCTCTAACATCGCCCGATCAACGAGTTGAGGTAGGTTCGGGTGAATTAGTAGAATATTTGATTGAGTCTCGAAGCGTTCGCCGTCCTTTATCTAGAGCGGGATGAATGAACTGAAATTGTCCGAATTGCTATCAAAGGCGTACGCACTACCTCGCAAGCCATTTTCAAATTGATCTAAGTCCAATATTACGCGACCTTGATTGGTCCCGTTAAATCACCCCAACCATTGTCCAGTAAGCCCGTTTTGCATTCTGCATTAGCCCAATCAATTTTGATTCCTAGATAGAAGCACTGAAGGTTCCGGCTTACAACCCAAGTAGGCTTTTTTGTGGCACGTCATCAGTTACGTGACGTGGCGTACCGCATTTGGCATGTAATATATTAAAATTGTTTAAGTTATTTATAATGAAGTCGAATCCCGCCTCCCTCGCTTTTCCATTTGTGCTGACCACGAGAGCTTGCTCTTCTTGAAGCACTGACAGCTTTTCACCCTGTTTCAAACTAAGCCCAGCAATGCGTCAACGGTAAACGCTGTTCCTGCCGCGACCCCCATAATCTCAAGTGTGGACCGAACCTCACGTGCATCAATCGCCTGCCCCTCAAGAATGGCTTTGGCTTGCAGCGCCCCTCCAACTAACAGCGATGTAACTACACCATCTTGCAGCACGTCGCCCAAGTTCTCTCCCGCGAGATGCTCGAGAGTATCGCGGGTCGCTTGTGAGAGTTCCTCGTTGCTGATCCCAGATGTTCCGAGCCGATCCCCGAACTTCTCTTGGAGAACCTCGAACACCTCGGTTGTAGCCCGAACGTCGATGTCGGGATACTTCGAGAAATGCTCAATGATCGAAGCCGGATCTTGGACCGCCTTAAGTTGCACCTGATGCACAACCTCGCTGTCGATTAGGAACTCGATGTCCGCACCGGGATGGTTCGTTTGCTCGAATATCTGGGCGAACATATCGTCGCCATCGGTGTTCTCGAGATGCTCCACGAGTAGCTCGTGATAGATGCCCTTCACATTGCTTGTGACGCCCTGTAGGCCTGCTCGATCAAAGCCCCGAAGGTACTCGCCGAGTTCTGCTTCGCTGGCGTCTGAAATATCACCAGAAGATCGCCTGAGCGCCTCAATCACGAGTTGCTGATCGAAGGACCAACTGCTGATGCTACCCTCAATGAGTTGCTGGAAGGTGACTGCAATCGTCACCGCGACGCTACGACGGATCATTCGTTCTCCAGTCTCTTCTGCAGCTTTTTGAGGTTGATGACATGTCCCCGCAGCCGCGTTCGTTGATAGGTCGTCAGATCGGCAAAGCAGCCATCAGCGAGAGCTTGCTCTATCTCCGCGACCAGCGGTGACAAACCGATATGGGAGAACAGCTTCAACTCTGCCGTCGTCGTCTTGCTACTCTCCCGCGATTTGGCAATAGAAGCCGTGAGGGACTGAATCGCATGGAGGATTTTCTGCTCACGGGGGGAGATCGCCTCGCTTCTCCGAGCATACCCCAAGAGGACTCGACGCACCTTAACAGAGCCATACAAACCAACGCCTAGCGCCCCTGCTCCAAGAACCATGGTCCCAGCCGCCACTCCGCCTCCGACGACCCCACCAATCCACGCAAGGGTGGCTGAGGTCTTAGCGGCACCAAACAGGCCTGCGATGGCCGCTCCGGTCCCTGCCGTCCCCACAGAACCCACCGCTCCGGTCACCGCAGCAACGAAGGCCGAACCCGCAAGAGCGTTTGTCGCCGCACCAAGTGCCACGGATGCTTTCTTGTCGGATACCTGAAGTATACGGGCTGCAATCGAAGTTAGGAGCGAAGAGATGAGTTTCAGGTCAGGGTCAAGCCCGTTGAGCGTCTCGGTGGTCCAGGCTTCCCGTCTCTTTGAGGTTGCGTTCTGTCGTCGACGTAGGAACGGTGCGCGTGAGGTAGTTGTCAACTTCAAGTTACTATCAGAACCCTTCGAGATAACCAGCGCGTTTCAGTTCATCCCAGACCTGCTGCTGTGCCTCTTCAAGCTGTTCCTCTAGCAAACCGTGATCATAGGCGGAGTTTGAGGCGCGAGGGCCAGCCCATCCTCCAAGGTCGTTGATCGTGGCTTCATCCACTCTAGCGCGGCGGGCTGTCAGCAGCTCTCTGGCGTCCTCTACAAGCGGAATAAACCGCTTGGCGTTGTCGGTCTTGCCCTGTGCCAGCGTGAAGCCAGACCCGTCTGGGCGGATATCATCGGTGGAGAGGGTGGCGAGTTCGTCGGCACGACACCCTGATGCGATAGCGAGGCGGAGGATGTCTCCTTCCTTGGTGCCGCGTGTCGTGGCCTTCAGTAGGGCGCTGAACTCGTGGGGCTGATAATCCTCTCGGACCCGTTCACGCTTGTTGATGGTACGCCTGAGACCCTTGCGGAACTCCCATGGGTTCTTCGTCTTCTTCCCGAGATGTCCCTCGCCAATGGCCCACACCCAGACCTGCTTCAAGAGGTTGACGTTTTTGGCGACGGTCTGTGCGGAAAGACCATCAGGGGAGCGGTGATTTCTGACGGAGGGGAGGAATTCGTCACGGAAGCTCTGTGCCAACTCGGGCGTCACATCCTCTAAGCAGGCAGTTTTGGCGTCATCGTTGAGGAAGGTGCGGAGATGCTTCATCGCAGTGTCGAGGTTGGCGACCGTTGCTTGCTTGAGAGGCTCATAGCCGTATGGGTTGCCGGGGCGGCGGGCTTCAACATTCTTGGCGTAGGCGAGGTCAAGAGGGAAGCCTTTCCCTGTGGCCACACGAGCGAACCGCTCGAGTTGGTCGCGAGCGATACCACGTGCTTCGGCGTCTTCCAGCTTGTTAATCAGAACCAACTCGGCCCCGACGTTGTACGGATCGTCAGCACTCTCACGAGCGGTACCTATATCCTCCCGCCACTCAACGGCTGACCTCAGCGAGAACGCCGCGTTATCACTCAACTCGTCCTGTAGCCTTCGGATGTCGCCCAGCGCGATGTCTCGAAGCTTACGAGCCTCTGGGAGATGCCGTGTCCCAAGCCCCTTCTTGATCTCTATAGGTAGTGGTCTGCCGTCCCAGGGGTTAGGAACACCCACCAGCTCGCGAGGGGTCATCATCCTAAATACCCAGCTTTTGCCGGGGCCGCGTGGCTGCTTGAGATATTTCATGTCTTCTCTGGTGTCCTTTTTGTGGTCCATTCTGGACAACACACTCTTGGACATCACGCGAAAACCTTCACATTATCAATAACTTAGATGTAGTGGCGGAGACGAAGTCCGCCATTGAGTGGTCGCGTCCTGTCGCAATCTGTAGTGTAACTACATGTAATTAAATGCATTTTGATTTTTCAAGGCCGTATTGTGTTGCAATCAATCGCAGGGAATGGCATATTTTTAGGCGGGTATAATGATGGGTAAATATGCCGCGTGTAGCGAAAGAACTTTCAGCGCTAGAGGTGAAGCGTCTTCAACACCCTCAAATAGGCGGAAAAGTGACTTTTTCTGTAGGTGGGGTCTCAGGCTTGCTGCTCCAAATTTCTCCGAGCGGAAGTAGGAGTTGGCTACTTAGGACGACAGTCGGCCATAAACGGCGAGAAATTGGCCTTGGCGGATATCCAGAGGTTTCCTTGGCTGAAGCTCGAGTGCGAGCGCAAAATGTCAAAGAAAAAATTTATTCTGGTGTAGATCCAGTCGAAGAGCGAAGAGCCATGAGAGAAAAACTGGCTATTGCTCAAGCACGCACGCTCACTTTCGCCGAAGCAGTTGAGCGATGTGTTGCTGCGAGGAGTGACGGGTTCAGGAATGACAAGCACCGGAAACAATGGCGAAGCACTCTAAATAATTATGCTGTTCCTGTAATAGGCGCGATGAGTGTTGATCGAATACAAGTGCAAGATATCCTCCGTGTCCTAGAGCCAATTTGGCAATCAAAGACAGAAACCGCCAAAAGGTTGCGCGGAAGGATTGAGGCCGTTCTTACTTGGGCAACTGTCGCGGGTCACCGCGTCGGTGACAACCCCGCGCGGTGGTCAGGTAACCTCAAAGAATTGCTTCCCAACCCAGAGAAGGTGGCCAACAAACAACACCATCCTGCCATTCGCTTGGAGGACATGCCACGTTGGATAGGCGCTTTAAGATCTCTCGAAGGGGTTGGAAGTCGTGCGCTCGAATTCCTTGCTATCACAGCAGCTCGCTCCGGCGAAGTCAGAGGAGCTGTTTGGGACGAAATTGATTTCAACAAGGGTATTTGGATCGTCAAAAAGGATCGGATGAAAATGTACCGTGAGCATCGGGTTCCACTACCCGAACCCGCTTTTGTGCTTCTTAAGGCGTTGCCTCGATCTGCGGACAATCCACTCATATTCCCAGCGCCAAGGGGCGGACAGCTTTCTGACATGACACTTTCGGCCACAATGAAGCGCCTTCATCTTTCAGATTTGAAATCTGGCTATTCAGGCTTTTTTGACCCCCAAAACAAGCGAGCTGCGGTCCCCCACGGGCTGCGCTCGACGTTTAGAGACTGGGTGGCGGAAAAAACGAACTACCCAAACGAGATGGCCGAGATAGCTTTGGCTCATAAGATTAGCAATGCTGTCGAGGCGTCGTATCGTCGAGGAGACATGATTGAGCGGCGCAGAGAAATGATGAAAGATTGGGCGTCCTTCTTATCAAGCGATGTCCGTTGATGTGATTTGGATGACGAACTAAAAATTGGAAGTTGGGGCAAGTTCCTATGACACGAAAAGCCAATCAGATCCTTATTCGTTCCAACGTTTTTCAGGTTACCCAGACTGTCTATTGGCTTCGGTCCTATTACATCCCACTCATGAAACGAGTTCCTAAATCTGTTATTTCTTCAGAAAAGAGAAGTGTAGGAGAGGAACATTTTCGTTCGATGTTGGACCGTCTGGAAAAAAGCGCCAGAAGAAAAAGGAGTAGTAAAAATTTATTATTGGTTCTCTTCAAGAGCGAGGCTTCTAGTTTAACTTCTGCCGTCGATAGTATGATCGTCGCTTCGAGAATGAGTTCAATCTTTCTGCTTCCTCCGCCGCAAGTGTTGGCTCTTGCGAGCAAAGCGAGACTGGCTCGCTCGAGTAGGCGAGGGCCCAAACGGCATACTGCAGAACAAATAAGATTACGGTTAAATGCGGATTATCACATCGACGAACGACATCGGAAACGTTTGCGTGCAAAATACAACAATGAGAGAAAAATGCAAAAATGGCTCGATGAGACACGAGCGAGAGGACAAACTATCTTAACTAGTTATGACACCTCTTCCCAATAATAAGTCTGAATTGGCGCCACTTATCAACTGTGCCCGATTTCTCCAGATTGCCTGTCATAACTAAGCAAAAATGGAGATCCCAAAAATCTTATAGTTTCTTATCTGCAGCGCAATTTGCAGAACGCTATGGTGTTCATCCCCCCCACTAAATGTTACGCCACTATTGTTTCATGGACATCGATAAACCTTTCAATCAAATTGACTAAAAACTCACACGACATTCGAAAATAGACTTCGGTTAACTTTCGAAAACTTAGCGATTACTGGGGCCAATATGAGACGTTTAGTTTTAGCAATAGTCATGTCTTAAGCAGCTTGCGTCGCAATGGCAGACAGTAGGTATCCATTCACAATTTCGGCTTTCTCATGCGATGAAATTGGTGGCCTGTTCGTATTTGAGGTGGAGGGTCAGAAACCCTACATGGTTCCCGATATCGGAATGGAAATTCTCCGTTCAGACTTGGGTTTCATTTTTAGAGATGAAACTGAGAGAGGTGGAGTCCCGATTGAAGAGTACACCTTCTTAGAGAGGGAGAGGAACGGCGGCTGGTCACTAAACGGCGGTTTTCCAAGTGATGATATGCAGTTTGAATGTGAGAATATTTCTGATGCCATCGAAGAAATACTTCCCTTAATTGAGGTAGAGGTTCAGAAATCGGAAGTTGCTCCGTCGGAGCAGATAGCTTCTCTGGAACAGGAATTATCGGAAAGTATGTCGTTGCTTGAAAACGATCTTGAAAAGGCAAAAATTGATCTCGATAAACTGAGACGGACTGCAAATTCAAGGCAACGAGAAATTGACCAACTTCGTTTGCTAAATAGCGATCTTATTCAGAAATTGAATGCAAGATCAGCAAATGTCGTTAAGGGGTCAGTTTCAAGTTGTTGGGACGTAGAAGAGCTGTTTCCTGAAGCTAGGAATACAAGAATTACCGTTGAAGTAGAGATAAACGCAGATTCTACTGTTAATATTGAATCATTAAGCCTGAGAGACTTCGAGGGAGGTTCAGAGCAAGCAGCAAAACAGACCTTATCATCTGTAAGGCGTGCTTTTATCCGCTGTAGAGGGCAAAAGCTTAACTTACCTTTAGACAAAATCAGCGAACGAAGGACTGTCTTGCTTACTTTTGATCCGAATGAGATAAGCGAAAATTAGTCAAAAAATCCTTTGATTCATTATTGGTTTTCTAATCCAGCATACGGGCCTGAATTACTAAGTTGTTAAGAAATCTTGTTGAGAGTAGTTGAAGTGATCTCGATTGAACAAGGCCGTAAGTCACTCACAAGATTCAACTAGCTCATACAATCGTATGCTGGTGAGTTGTCAGTCCAGAAGATTATTGTATTTACGAACCAGATCGTCGTGCTCTGATAGTAAGCTGTTGTAACTATTAACCAAATCTCGATTGTCTTCCAGTAGGCTGTTGTACTCTCTAACCAGTTCATTGTACTCATCTACGGCATCGGTCAAATTGGATTTGCAGGTAAATCCCTCATAATTACATTGGTATGAATCAAAGCAAGCAGCACTACTGTCTACACACATTCCAGTGCTAGAGCAGACTTTATCTCCGTAGTCTAGGCAAGAAGGTTGCGTTCCATATGGGCAAGAAAAACTGCTCTGCGCATGAACTGGAAGCGCGAAAAAGAGTGCTCCTCCGATAATAGTAAGTAACTTCATTTAAGCATGTTCGCCCTTATGGTCTGTTTATTGATGTTCCACGCTGGGAATAGCATAAATGGCTGTTTCGTGAAGCCTTGTGACAATGTTTTTTCTTAATGAATCTAGCCGAGTTTTCAGGTCATTGGTTTGTTTTGATTAGCAGAGCTTCCGTAACCCTGCTGCAAAATCAAAAACCCCAACCGGATCCACTCCAGTAGCTGAGGCGGGTCAGCGGCAACCAATAGCAATTTCTTTAGCAAGTATGCTTTCTACTAATTCGCGTTCACGCGGAGGCATCATAATATTGCCAGCTTCAACTCCTTGCTTGCAATTCTCATTAGAGAAAGTTTGTCGTCCACGTTCGCTTTTGAAGCAATAACCGTATTTGGCAAAGATAGAGTTTCGTTCAAACCATAGATCGTCACAACTTCGGGGTGCCGTGACGCTGGCTGATTTGATTTCACGAACCCAGTTAGAATGTGCCCAACCTTCTTGCCCTGTTTCAGTGATAACATTTAGCCAAGCACCTTGTTGTTTCAATACGCGAAGCCCAGTACCTTCTGTCATTTTGGTTATTCGCGAGCCAATTTGCGCGTTTGGTCTAGTCCTTAGTGCTAGGAAGCCGTCTCCGTTTGGGTCCAGCCCAGAAACACTATGTGTCATTTCAAAGTGGGTAGTTACTTTAGGTGCTGCCGTCGTTGGAGCATTTTGAGCTCTGCCATTTAGTGAGAACTGCGCTTTTTCTTCCTCAGTAAACACATACATATCCTCAGGAGGTGTGCGGAACATGACGACGTAGATCTCAGGATCTATATCGAAATCATCCAGAACATCGATAATATCGGATACACCCACTTGAGAACCATGGTTGCTTTCTGCTTCGGAGCTAATCTGATGAACTCCCAAGTTTCCAAGTGCGTATCTCACAGTCCCAGCGAAAAACAAAAATGAACATGCTGAATAGCAGCTAGAATTGATTGGTACGATCGTTGTGAGCTGGTTGCGTCTGATTTTACGTGCACCCTCTAAAGCGGCATGCACATCCCCACCGTGACTATCGAGAACCAGTGTTTTAGCTTCTGGGTATTTCTCTAATGCTCGGTCAAGATTTAGCGGCATACGAGATGTAATTTCACCGAATAAATACAACTTCGATGTATCGCTAGTGTCTACGATAATCGGACTAAACGCCACGCTCATTTCGGCATTCACTGGACCTCTCAACGGTAAACACAGGAAAACAAAGCTTACAACCGAAAGAATGGACCATTTCATCTCTCAACACCTTATACGAATTGGACGTGCATTTCGCAAAAATAATCTTTGCTATTAGGAAGCTACGAGTATTCTAGGTCAAGCCTCTAGCTCGGCATTCTCCGTTCTTAAGAACCACGAAATAGTTCGCTGAGTTCGATATGCACTTGATGAAGCTGCGGATTAGGCCAACTGGCATGCTCGATACGAAGCGTAGCGACGTTTGTCGAAAAACTATGAGATTGTGCGGGATGGTTCTGGGAGATGCACGCCCCAAGAGAAGCACGGCGCCAACGAGAAAATGCTGGCTCACTACCGTGGGACGGCCATCAGTCAGCAAAATGGATCTTGGAACGAGGTGGTTTAACCTTTGATCCAAGGGAGCCGAGATTAGGTCGAAGTATGGCGTTGGAGCGATGCGGTAAACTGATCTTCGGAGGTCTCGGTCGCTCTCGCGTCAAATATTTTTTATTCAGGCTCAGCGACCAGCTCCGATACCTACTGAAGGGGGCTACGGATCTAGCTCCGCCCTCGACTCAGATTAGCCCAACGTCAGTTACGCGGAAAAAATGAGGGCATAGGCAGCCCTCCTTTCGATCAAAGAATTGAATGTGTTTGTGATGTTGATGGTAAGGGCGCCACGGAAAACCTACCGAGAAGTAACGTTCTTAACAAAATAGCCTCAATTAACGCCACTCCCCGATCGCGGTTGTTTTCTTCAAATTGCGTAATATTACGACGCATGACGGAGGTGACAATGTCACAGAATTTCTTATCAGTAGTTGAGATTGCGAAACGCTATAGCGTACACCGCGCCACACCTTGGCGTTGGGTCCAGACGGACCCGAGCTTTCCGCGCCCCATTCAGTTGACCAATGGTTGCACACGCTGGCGGTTAACAGACATTGAAGCTTGGGAAACTCAAAAGCGGGAGGCATCATAATGTTTGTCGCCTTTAGAAAAAACATGTGGGCAATTACACAACATCCCTCAAACGAGTTCTCAATCGTGGAGTTTGGTAATGTCTAAATCTCATCGAAAAACAAACTCAGAACATTGGACAAAGATGGTTCGCAACACAATGGAGGAGCCCGCGTGGCAGGCGCTCTCCCCAGTCGCACAGGCACTTTACCCATGGCTAAAGTTTGAATGGCACGGCCCAAGAAACAACAACAATGGCAAGATAAATTTCAGCGTTAGACAGGCAGCACAACGCTTGGGCGTTAGTGTTAATACTGCTTCACGTGGTTTCCATGATTTACAGAGAAAAGGTTTCATAGTTATTACGGAAATAGGGACACTAGGACACTCGGGCTTTGCCAAATCGCCGAAGTACGAGTTGACCGAAATTACTTTGCCTTACGGACAACAACCTGCTGGTAGGAAGCTCTACAAACAATGGCGTAAAGGTAACGATTTTCCAGTTCAAAAATCTCGCGCAAATAACCCGCATGGTGCGAATGGAAAGAGAAAAATCCTTTCTCAAAGTGAAGACAATGACGTCATTAAATTGAATACGCGTTCTAAATGTGCGTCATCCTAATGAAGACAGGCAGTCATAAATCTAGTGACGTTTATAACGGTTATGGGAGTGTTGACGTCATCAATCCCGAGACATCCTTATTTACCATTGGGGTGATCACCTGCTTAGTGGTTCGAAGGAAACTTGCTTGCTGGATTTCGGGACCGGTATCGCGCGCGCGACATCATGGGGTGTTACAAATATCGGCAATTGTTCATGACGTTTAGGACAATCATCATCCACCCACCATTCTCCGGTGCGGAACTTCGCCGTCACCGAAAAAGAACTGGTCAATCTCAGGCGGAGCTAGCAAAGAGGTCAGGTGTTTCCCGCGACACAGTTCAATACTGGGAAAGGAAACAATTGGTAGACGTTGAGGGCTGGGGGCCAAAACGTATTCTGAATGCACTGTATCTTCGAGTTTGTTTCCGATCAAATTCGCAGTCGCGTACCCAGAATTCCATGGAACTTCGAAATGAGGCTATGGAACGGGCAGTTGTATTCCATCTCCAAGATTTGGACGAAAAACGAAAAGCCCGCCTTTTGCGTCAACGTGTGATTTGCGGCGCAAAAACCCGAACAGGCACTCCTTGCAAACGTAAGAGCGAGGTTGGTCGCCAGCGATGCAGCTTACATGGAGGTAAAAGCACTGGACCGAAAACTACCGAGGGTAGAAAGAGGATCTCTGAAGCGCAGAAAGAACGATGGAGACGCCGCCGAAATAAGATTTCTTAAAATAAAGCTCAACCGTGCCAAGGCCACCCACAAGAGCTTGAGAGACCCTCTGAGCCGCGTCAGAAGGACGTGCGCCGAGGTAGGCATGGCTGAGGTGGTGCGTCACGCGCTGCAGCCATGCAGCATCCTCCTCCGCATCTTCGCGTGGTTGTTGATTTGGGTAATCCCATGGCCCGTCAACAATGTTCGTCACTCGAATACGCCTCTATCGTGAAAACAACTTAATACGGCTCAGTTGTAGGTTTTCCTCTCCGCTTTCAAACAGGTAAGTTGCAAGCGGTCCAGTCGTACCGGCTGAGTAATCCAAGCAGAGTGCATTGTGTGCTTGACGTGTAGGGTCTCCATCCAACCAGTAGTGGCCAAAGAACACGGGCGTAGCAGCTTCACAATAGAATTCGATTGGTGTGCCAACCGGTACTTCGCTCTTCGGTAGAGCTTCTAGATCTGGAACGGAAATTGCAATGTCGCCCCAGTTCTTGTTTCCCTTCGCCCACCATTTTGCACGAACTTTAGTTCGAACCGCTCCATTTTTGTCTGTGAAGGCGTAACCCTCGGGAAGGTCGATTTCTGGCCCTTTGGTCGTGATATCTACCAATGGGAACAATTCGCTGTCTTTGCGACCTGCCTCAATAAATTGCTCCTCCGACAGTACGCCATTTTGTGTGCATGCATTCAGCGATGCAATCTTGCCATCACTCCAACAGGCGTGCACAGCCCGAAACCCATCCAACTCTAGATATAGTGGTAGCGTCTTCATCCATTCCAAAGCACTGTGTGTGTTTACCTCACCAATCGGAAACTCTTTCAGAAAACTCTGGTGTTGCTTAGTGTTTTTATCGGATCGCGCTCGTAGATATTTTCCGTTTTCTGGGTCTCGCGTGTGGAAGTGAATGGCGTTTAGTTCATGGTTCCCCATAACTGCTACAGCCCGACCTGCCTCCATCATGTCACGCACGATCGAAATCACTTCCTTGTTGCTTGGGCCACGATCAATGAAGTCGCCTAGAAATACACACATTCGCGACGGGTCTGAATGCTTCCATGTTGCGCCTCGTTGTCGGTAGCCAAGTTGATCGAGTGCGAATTTCAGTTTGTCTGCCTGCCCATGGATATCTGGTATTATATCGTATCTCATTCAATTCCTTTCCTTGAAGAACTAAACACATAGACTTATCCGCGCGAGTTTGGTTCAACTTCTCGAACTCGAGAAGTCGGATCATTTCCTAGCCATGAAGTGTTCAAGTTTCCTATGCTTCCCAACTGGGCTCGTGTGCTAACGCAAAACCACCGATTTAGAATTCGGTTGGTGACATACGGTAATGTGCCCGATGTGCTCTTCACGATTGGTAGGGAGACGCTGTCTCCGCGAGGTTATTGTAGCGCTCAACGGTCGCAATCAAAAGGAAATAGTGGAGAATAGTTAAAAAATTCTTGGGCAACGTGCATCTATCGAGGCAAGGTTGAGGCTTTGAAAACGCATTAACCAAGCGTGTGTCGGCTTAGGAACGACTGATCAAACATCCAGTAAACATATGGGCAACGTTGCATAAAAAATGACTGCATGCGATGGACAAAAGCTGCTCCCTTGAAGCATGGCACAATCCCGTTAAAATAGGCGCATCTCATTGGGTAAGCACAAATTTCTCCATCTCGCCGTCTACACAAGAGCAAAGCATGACTGACCAGCTACTCGATCTCACCAACGACACAATCTATGAATGCATCTTGGGTGCCGCCGCACCGGCTTTGGAAGAGATGGCTGGAATGGAATTACCCGCGTTCGAAGCAATTCCGGACAATGATGATGACGACCACACGAAGCATCAAGTAAAAGTGTCGTATCTGGAGTCCTACGACGGAGGTGAATTTCAAAATGTATACGTAGAAGGAGCTTTTGATGTTCCCGAAATCCTTCTCAAGGGCATAGCCAGAAATCGAGAAAGCGCTATGAAAGCTTTTCTTGATCAATTCCTTCCCGATTATCGAGCGAAGTTGATGGAATACGAGCTTCAGTTTCAGCTACATGTCTTCGAACGGGAAACTAATAACAATCCCTTCATTCCACTCTGGAAGCGCGACGATGCTTTCACCTGCAAAGCGCAACCAAATTGGGTTTTGATGGACGCCTCTGTAGCAGCAGTAAATGTCGATCTCTTTAAAGTTAATTTCTTATTTCAGGATCATAGAGTATACCGAGCCCCCCCGAAAAGCTCGGATCAAGTCACAGACTACGATATGCGCCACTTACCTTATGCGCTGAGTTGGAGCGAGTACAATCGGGCCATTTCTGACAAGAAAAAATTTAAGGCGTTCATCCGAAACGTTCAACAGACGTTCATTGTCATGTTTTCAGATCTAGAAGAATCTTACTCTCCTTTCATCATAGGTGAACTAGAACGATTGGAGGCAATTGAATCAGAGGATGATGAGGAAGAGAATCCGTTCACTACGGGTGAGCTCTGCATCGACAGCGATGGCCGCGTTCATTTTTCTTCCGACATGGAAAACTAAGCGCCAAGCGGAAGTCACATGCATCTTTTAGACCGATGGTACGAGCGTTCCACCAGCGCCCGCGCAACCCGACGTGAGCAAGCGGGTGTAGCCGGTCAGATCAACTGGACAATCCGAATTAAATTTAGAAGGTGCGGAATGCATAATCAGCCGGCTCTAACTGCTGGGCGTTAAATGGCGCGGATAAGTGGTCCTGAAGTTTTTTAAGCTAGATTTGTGCACCTCCAATCAACAGCAAAATCACTTTGATTTTCGAGAAAGTGGTTTGCACGCCCCAATTCGCTAGAAAGTTTGAAAAGGACTTCCGTTGACGCTGCGCTATCTGCATGAATGTCATAAAACACAAGAGGGCGCTCCATGACCGATGAACAAAAGAAGAAGCTAAAGCAAAAGCTCTGGGACATTGCCAACACACTGCGCGGCAAAATGAATGCGGATGAGTTTCGCGATTACATCCTCGGTTTCATTTTCTACAAGTATCTGTCCGAGCGCCTTTACCTATATGCCAATTCAATTCTTGAGGCTGACGAAATCAACTTCGCCGATATTGATGAGAACACTGACGAAGGTAGAGCTTACCTTGATGCTGTCGCAGAGGCATCGATCGATGAACTAGGGTATTTCCTCAAACCTTCCGAATTATTTAGCGCGATCGCCAAGCGGGGTAGTAAGGCAGGGAACTTCATCATCGAAGATCTCGCTCGTATCCTCAACAATATCGAGCGCTCCACCATGGGAACGGAATCCGAAGACGACTTTGACGACCTCTTCTCTGATATGGACCTGACCTCCAACAAGCTTGGCCGCACCGAGGAGGCTAAGAATACGCTGATTGCCCGCGTCCTCACTCACCTTGATGAAATTGACTTTGAACTTGAGAAGGCCGACAGCGATGTTCTGGGAGACGCCTATGAATACCTGATCGGACAGTTCGCTAGTGGGGCGGGGAAAAAGGCGGGTGAGTTCTATACACCTCAACAGGTCAGCACGGTACTTGCTCGCATCGTTACCACCGGAAAAACACGGATCAAGAATGTCTATGATCCGGCTTGCGGTTCAGGTTCGTTGCTTCTTCGGGTGGCGAAAGAAGCGGAGGTCGAGGACTTCAATGGCCAAGAGTTGAACCGGACCACTTACAACCTCGCGCGCATGAATATGATCTTGCACGGCGTGCATTATCGTAACTTTGACCTCAAGCAAGAAGACACGTTGGAACATCCCCAACACGTTGAGAAACGCTTCGAGGCTGTGGTCGCCAACCCGCCGTTCAGCGCCAAATGGTCGGCTAACCCGCTCCTGCTGAATGATGACCGCTATAGCCAGTACGGACGACTGGCGCCCGCATCTAAGGCGGACTTTGCTTTTGTCCAACACATGCTGCACCAATTGGACGAAAACGGCACAATGGCTGTGATCCTGCCCCATGGCGTGTTGTTTCGACGCGCGGCTGAAGGGCATATCCGAGAATATATTATCAAGGAACGCAATTGGCTCGATGCGGTGATTGGCCTACCTGCGAATATTTTCTACGGAACGCCGATCCCCACTTGTATTCTGGTGTTCAAAAAATGCCGCGAACATCCAGAGGATATCTTGTTCGTAGATGCCTCTACTTGTTTCGAAAAAGCTAAGAACCAGAATTTCTTGCGCCCCAAAGATATCAACAAAATTGTCGATACTTATCGTGGTCGGGTCAAGGAGGATAAATTTTCCCGCCGCGCACCGTTAAGTGAGATCGCAGAAAACGACTATAACCTCAACATCCCGCGCTATGTGGATACCTTTGAAGAAGAAGAGCCGATTGATCTGGCCGCAGTCGCTGCGGAACTCAAGACAAACGCCGCAGGCATGGCCGATCTGGACGCGCAGATCAAAGGGTTTTGTGACGAGCTAGGGATTGAGGCGCCGCTATGAGTATCACGGATACCGCGAGTGGGGCGAAGCGCGTTCCAGCGCTGAGGTTTCCTGAGTTTGAAGGGGAGTGGGGCAAGTATACCGTAGACGATGTACTTCGCAGGGAAGGCGATCCCGTTGAAGTGAACCCCGATGAACTCTACCGGCAAATTGGCGTTCGCTCACATGGACGCGGTCTCTTTCACAAAGATGCGGTGACTGGCGCGGATTTGGGAGGGAAACGCGTGTTTCATGTTGTTCCAAATTCATTAGTAGTGAACATTGTTTTTGCTTGGGAGCAAGCAGTTGCCCTTACCACGGATGCCGAAAAAGGCTTCATAGCGTCGCATCGCTTCCCAATGTATCTTGAGAAAGACGAATTGTCGTTTCTTCCATTCATTAGAGAAATGTTTCTTAGAAAACGGGGTAAGCAACTCCTTGAATTGGCATCACCAGGGGGCGCTGGTCGAAACAAAACATTAGGGCAACAGGAGTTTCTGAAGCTCAAAGTCACGCTTCCTAAACGAGAAGAACAAAAGAAAATCGCGGAATTCTTGGGGGTGGTGGATTCGAAAATCGCGGGGTTGAAAGCGCGGCAAGAGGGGCTGGAACGCTATAAACGCGGATTGATGCAAGCCCTCTTCAGCCAACGCCTCCGCTTCACCAGACCAGACGGCACCGCCTTTCCTGATTGGGAAGAGAAGTTGGTGGGTGATATCTTGTCTCCAAGTAGCGTCAAAGGCTCTCGTGGTGATAAAGCGCGAAAAATTTCAGTGCAACTCTGGGCACGAGGTGTTCGGGAGAGCGGCCGTGCAGGCAGCATCTCAACTCAGTATTATGTCCGCAAGTCAGGCCAGTTTATTTACAGCAAACTCGATTTTCTGAATTGCGCGTTTGCTATCATCCCAGATGAATTCGACGGGTTGGAAAGCACAGTGGACTTGCCCGCCTTTGATATTTCGCCGAAGGCTAACCCTTACTTTTTGTTGAATTACATTATTCGCAGAAGTTTTTACGAAAAATATGGGTCAACCGCTGATGGTAGTCGGAAGGCAAGGCGAATCCAAGAGAACGTCTTTATGGGGTTTCCCATTTTTCTACCCCACCCAGACGAACAACAAAAAATCGCTGGCGCCCTCCAAGCGATGGACGCCAAAATCGCGGCTTTGGCGAGGCAGGTGGCGAAGATGGAAGATTTCAAAAAAGGTCTGCTTCAGCAGATGTTTGTGTGAAGGTGCCGGATGAATATCTTAACTTACAAGAGTAAAAATTTTCCGTCGGCTCCGCCGGATTCTTCAGGATCAATCTCTATCTCATCGGCAAAACTTTGTTGGGCCGCAATTACGATCGGTCGCCCTAACAAAACATCAGTCCGCTCCTTCGGTAAATATTCCACCCATGAGGCATTGTTTCGATGGAATATGGTGCAAGCAGCATTAGATATGCGTGGCACAAGCAGGCAATTTCGTAATTCAGATTTATTCAATGCCCTTGATCCGACCGAAAAAGGAGGAATAAATTTTTACCTTGGAATGATTTTCGCCAAAATTGCAGCTCAAGATCTACTAGAGATACCTTGGTTAGTTCACTATCAATTAATGACCCAAGATTATTCAGTTCCTTTAACTAAAGGAAAGTCATCACCAGATCTTCTTGGTTATTCTCCTAAGTCAAGAAAGTGGAGCGTTTTTGAAGCTAAGGGTAGGGCCAGTGGGTACTCTCAAGACCTTATGGAAAAGGCTAAAGGCCAAGCAAACAACCTGACTACTGTTGATGGGCAGGCGTGTGAACTTTATGTGGGGACCCAGCTTTATCGAAACTCAGCTAAGCAACTTAAATTTGCTTGGGAAGACCCGCCTCCTGACGAGCAAAGCCCGAGGAATTTGAAAAGCAATCGCGATATTTGGACTAACTACTATGCGGCTGCGTATTCTCTCTACAAATTGCAGCAAGAACCTACTCTTCGGCGAAGAGAACCGCTGGGATTTCAGATAAATCTGGCACCTCAGTTATTAGCGCTGCTTGAAGCCTTAAAAGATCCCGATAGCTCGTTTGAGCAAGAGCTACATGAGTTACATAAATGGTCCTCTGAGAATCTTGGTCAAAAATCAGAAGACTGGTTCGGTGACGGAATACAAATCATAATGGAAGAGGAATAGGTTCTTTGGCAGGCTACCAGTCCGAAGCACAGTTAGAAGCTGAACTTGTTACGCGGCTGACGGGGCTAGGATATGCCTCTGTCTCCTTACCAGATATGGATGCGATGCGTGCAAACCTGCGGGCGCAATTGGGTAAGCATAACGGCGTCACACTATCAGACGCCGAATTCGCAAAGGTGCTTAATCACCTCGACAAAGGCAATGTGTTTGAGAAGGCAAAGACGTTGCGCGGGCGGATGCAGTTGACACGCGATGACGGAACACCGTTGTATCTGCAGTTTCTCAACACGCAAGAATGGTGCCAGAACCAGTATCAAGTCACAACGCAAGTCACTGTTACCGGCCACCACAAGACCCGCTTTGATGTGACATTGCTGGTCAATGGGTTGCCGCTTGTGCAGATAGAGTTGAAGCGTCGCGGGGTGGAGTTGAAAGAAGCGTTCAACCAGATCAACCGCTATCAGCGCAACAGCTATTGGTCCGAAAATGCACTGTTCCAATATGTTCAGTTGTTTGTGATCAGCAATGGCGTCAATACCAAGTACTATGCCAACAACCGTAATCAGGACTTCAAGCAGACGTTCTTTTGGGCCAAGGAAGATAACACGCTGGTGACGCAGCTCGACGCGTTCGCGGATGCATTCTTGGAGAAATGCCACGTCAGTAAGATGATCAGCAAGTACATCGTACTGCATGAAAGCGACAAAGTCTTAATGGTATTGCGCCCCTATCAGTATTACGCGGTCGAGGCGATCGACGCACGAGTGAAGGCGGGCCGCAAGAATGGCTATATCTGGCACACTACTGGATCGGGGAAGACACTCACGAGCTTTAAGGCGGCACAGGTTCTAATCGAGAACCCCAAGGTCGATAAGGTGGTGTTTGTCGTCGATCGCGCCGATCTGGATTACCAGACCGCGAAAGAGTTTAATCACTTCTCCGACGGCTCGGTTGATGGCACCGACAACACCAAGGCACTTGTGGGCCAGCTAGGCGGCGACAGGAAGCTGATCGTCACCACGATCCAGAAACTGAACACAGCTATTTCTCGCGATCGTTATGAAGGTTCGCTTGAAGCTGTCAAAGATCAGCGGGTCGTGTTTATCTTTGACGAATGCCACCGGTCACAATTTGGAGATACACACAAACGGATTGTTAAGTTCTTTAGCAAAGCACAAATGTTTGGCTTCACCGGAACACCGATTTTTGCGGACAACGCTGTTGGCAAACGGACAACCAAGGATTTGTTCGCCGAGTGTTTGCATAAGTATGTAATCACTGACGCGATCAGCGACGAAAATGTGCTGCGGTTCTCTGTGGAGTATTGGGGGAAGCTAAAGCGCAAGGATGGAGGGCTGATCGATCAAGAGGTGCCCGCCATCAACGTCAAAGAGTTCTTTGACAACCCAGATCGGATCGATGGGGTCGTAGATTGGATAATCCAGAACCACGATCGTAAGACCCACAACAAACAGTTCAGCGCTATGCTTTGTGTGAGCTCTGTAGACGCATTGATAGCCTATTATGAGGCTTTTAAGCGAAAGAAAGAAGCGGGGGAGCATCACCTTAGGGTCGCGACGATTTTTACCTATGGCCCGAACGAGGCCGATCCAGATGCCGACGGTTTGATTGGCGATCCAAACCTAAACGTCGCAGATCTCCCAGTGGATGTGCATAAACGGGACAAGCTTGAAACCTTTGTGGCTGACTACAACGCAATGTATCAAACAAAGGAATCCGTTAAGGATAGCGCGGGGTTCTATACGTATTACAACCACCTCAGCAAAAGGTTGAAGGATCGCGATCGCAAAGATGCACTGGACAAAGATCGTCTCGACATTCTGCTAGTCGTCAATATGTTCCTAACGGGGTTCGACGCTAAAAAACTCAACACGCTCTACGTCGACAAGAACCTTAAGTATCACGGGTTGATTCAAGCTTTTTCTCGCACGAACCGAACACTGGGACAATTGAAGTCACAAGGGAACATCGTGTGTTTCAGGAATCTCAAGCCCAACACCGATCAGGCTATTACTCTGTTCTCCAACAAAGAGGCCGTCGAGACGATCTTGATGGCCCCTTATGAAGACTACGTTGATCAGTTCAACACGGCCGTTAAGGTGCTTCTCAGGATCGCCTCAGAACCAGCTTCGGTAGATGGGTTAATTAGCGAAGATGACCAGCTGCTGTTCGTACGAGCCTTTCGCGATTTGATGCGGCTACGAAATGTGCTGCTGAGTTTTACGGAATATGACGCAAATGATTTGAATATAGATCCTCAGACTTTCGAGGATTTTAAGAGCAAGTATCTAGATATTTTTGAAAAGACAAAGTCGGATACAGGTGGGGATTCCGTTTCCATTGTCGATGAGGTTGACTTTGAATTGGAGCTTATCCAGCGCGATGAAATTAACGTTGCCTATATTCTAGGGTTGCTGGCCGAAGCTCTCGCTGATCAAGACAGCCTCGACCCTAAAACCCGCGATGCATCCGTTGCCAAAAGGAAAATGGCAATGGACTTGCTTGGATCGGAAAGGCACCTTCGTAGCAAGCGTGAACTCATTGAAAAATTCATTGAACAGCATATGACGGGGACTTCCGAAAAACCGCTCAACGAGACATTCAATGATTTTTGGGATGAAGAGAAAAACAAAGCGATATCTGAGGTATGTGCTCAGGAGGGTATAGAGTCAGAAGCTTTCAGAAAAATGATTGAGCAATACCATTTCTCCGGTAAGCAGCCCTTGCAGGGTACAATAGTGGACGCCTTGGAAGAAAAGCCTAAGATTCTGGAACGCAAGAAAATCGTGGAGCGTATTACTCAAAAATTGCTCGATCTTATATCCAAATTTGATGAGGGCATCGGAAGCGTGTAAAAAATCGGTCTTGAAAATTGGCTGGTTCGCTAAATGTGACGTTTGCCGTATTGAAGGCTGGATTGGGACTGCACTTCAGGGTTGTCGTAACCGCTAGTATTCAATCGCAACCAATCACAATTTTCTTGGCGGGTTTTTAGGCGGGCAAGATCATTGGAGCCACATTTTTTGCAATAAAATCAGTGTATAGTGGCGGAGACGAAGGGATTCGAACCCTCGAGACCCTTCCGGGCCTACTCCCTTAGCAGGGGAGCGCCTTCGACCACTCGGCCACGTCTCCGCTGACCCGTCTATCAGCGGCGCATAGGGGGAAACAAGCGCAAAAACGCGTTTGCGGGCATTTTTTTGCGCTTGTTGGGGATGTCAGGTATTGAAGAGGAAATGCATCACATCGCCGTCCTTTACGGCGTAGGATTTTCCTTCTGCTCGCATCTTGCCTGCTTCTTTTGCACCGGCCTCGCCGCCGAGTTCGACATAGTCTTCATAAGCGATTGTTTCGGCGCGGATGAAGCCCTTTTCAAAGTCACCGTGGATTACTCCTGCGGCTTTCGGAGCAAGCGCTCCGGCAGGAAAAGTCCATGCGCGGGCTTCTTTGGGGCCGACGGTGAAGTAGGTCTTGAGATCAAGAAGAGTGTAGCCAGCGCGAATGAGGCGATCCAAGCCAGCTTCGTCGAGGCCCATTTCGGAGAGGAACATTTCGGCTTCTTCGTCCTCGAGCTGGCTGATTTCTTCTTCGATCGCGGCGGAAATGATCACGTGCGCGGCGCCCTGCGCATCAGCCATTTCAGCGACTTTGGCAGAAAAAGCATTACCTTCTGCTGCTGCGGATTCTTCGACGTTGCAGACATAAAGGATCGGCTTAGAGGTCAGTAGTTGAAGGAGCGACCATGCGCGAGCGTCTTCTTCGTCAACTTCAACCGTGCGCGCAGGCTTACCATTTTCGAGCGCTTCGAGGGCAGCTTTAAGCAGTCTTTCCTGCTGAACGGCTTCTTTGTCGCCGCCGCGAACTTTGCGCGATAGGCCCTGAAGACGTTTCTCGATGCTTTCCATATCGGCAAGCATGAGTTCGGTTTCGATGGTTTCTGCGTCCTCAACGGGGTCAACGCGGCCGTCAACGTGCGTGATGTCTCCATCTTCGAAGCAGCGAAGAACATGGGCAATCGCATCGCATTCACGGATGTTGGCAAGGAACTGATTGCCGAGCCCTTCGCCCTTGCTTGCACCCTTTACGAGGCCAGCGATGTCGACGAATGTCATACGTGTGGGGATGATCTGTTTTGAGCCAGCAATTGCCGCGAGCTTGTCAAGGCGCGCATCCGGTACGGCGACTTCGCCGACGTTCGGTTCAATGGTGCAGAACGGAAAGTTTGCGGCCTGTGCAGCAGCGGTTTTGGTAAGTGCGTTGAACAGAGTGGATTTGCCTACATTCGGCAAACCGACGATACCCATTTTGAAACCCATGAAACTCTCCGGTGGCAGTTGATTGGACGCATGTAGTGGCGCAGAGGGGGCAAGGTCAAGCGGGGCATTGATTTCCGGCCTGTTTTCGCGCAAAACGCTTGGGAAATACTGTGCCGCACTATGGCCCGCGCGAAGGAATGACCATGACAAGAATTGATGCCAAGTTTTCAGAGCTGCGTGCGGCGAATAAAAAGGCGTTTGTGGCCTATGTTATGGCGGGTGACCCAGATTACGAAACGTCTCTTGAGATTGTTAAGGGCTTGCCAAAAGCAGGCGTTGACGTGATCGAGCTTGGGCTGCCTTTTACAGATCCGATGGCGGATGGCTCTACAATTCAACTTGCAGGACAGCGCGCGTTGGATGGCGGCATGACACTGGCGAAAACGCTTGAGTTGGCTGCGGAGTTTCGCAAGACAGATACAACAACGCCGATTGTACTGATGGGGTATTATAACCCGATCTATAGCCGGGGCGTGGATGCGTTTCTTGAGGACGCTAAGGCAGCAGGTATAGACGGGATGATTGTTGTCGACCTTCCGCCAGAAGAGGATACAGAGCTTTGTATTCCCGCGCAAAATGCAGGGATGAATTTTATTCGTCTGGCAACACCAACAACCGATGATAAGCGCCTTCCCAAAGTGCTCCAGAATACCTCCGGATTTGTTTACTATGTTTCGGTTACCGGAACGACGGGTGCCGCCGAAGCAGAGGCGGGTGACGTGGGGCCGGAAGTGGCGCGGATTAAATCGCAAACCGAACTTCCTGTGATCGTTGGTTTCGGTATCAACACACCAGAGAAGGCCGAGAATATTGCCAAGACAGCAGATGGGTGTGTCGTTGGTTCCGCGATTGTAGGCCAAATCGGCGCGGGTAAATCTGCGGATGACGTTCTTGAGTTTGTGGCCAAGTTGGCGGAGGGCGCGCACCGCGCCTGAAAACTTTCAAACTGTAGAATTTGAGGGCGGCTCCGGTTGGGGCCGCCTTTTTTGTTTGCTGAAACGCGCCTGTTCGCCCTGCGGTACAGATTCATGTTGCAATGCTCGGAAATGGCGATATTGGTAAACGAAAGTTACCAATATTGACGAAAGTGCTCTGAAATGCCCGTTATTACCTGCATCGATGATCTGAAGCGCCTGCACAAACGGCACTCGCCTAAAATGTTCTATGACTATTGTGAAAGCGGAAGCTGGACCGAGCAGACATTCCGCGAGAACACGAGTGATTTCGAGAAAATCCGTCTGCGGCAGCGTGTTGCGGTCAATATGGAAGGGCGTACGACCAAGACCCAGATGATTGGGCAGGATGTTGCAATGCCGGTGGCTCTGGCGCCAGTTGGCTCAACTGGGATGCAGCGCGCAGATGGCGAAATCAAAGCCGCTCGCGCCGCAGAGAAATTCGGGGTTCCATACACTCTATCTACTATGTCGATTTGTTCGATTGAGGATGTGGCCGAAGCAACGAGCACGCCTTTCTGGTTCCAGCTATATGTGATGCGGGATGCAGAGTTTGTGTCTGGTCTTATCGCACGGGCGAAAGCGGCAAACTGCTCAGCACTTGTGTTGACGCTCGACCTCCAGCTTTTGGGGCAGCGACACAAAGACCTGAAAAACGGCCTCACAGCGCCGCCCAAGTTTACACCGCAAACAGCGCTTGATCTATCGCGCCGTTGGAAGTGGGGCCTTGAGATGATGGGAACAAAGCGCCGCACGTTCCGCAATATCGTCGGCCATGCCAAAGGTGTGGAGAATCTCGGTTCGCTGTCGCGCTGGGCGGATGAGCAATTTGATCCGCGTATGAACTGGGATTGGGTCAAACGCCTTAAGGACGAATGGGGCGGCAAACTGATCCTCAAGGGCATTTTGGATGCAGACGACGCACGTATGGCGCTTGAAGTGGGTGCTGATGCGATCGTTGTGTCAAACCACGGAGGCCGTCAGCTTGACGGCGCGCTGTCTTCAATCCGGATGCTTCCGGCAATTCTCGATGCTGTTGGTGATAAGGTTGAGGTGCATCTTGATAGTGGTATCCGCTCGGGTCAAGACGTCCTGAAAGCAATCGCTATGGGAGCAAAGGGCACTTTCATCGGTCGCGCCTATATTTATGGGCTTGGTGCGATGGGCGAAGAGGGCGTGACTAAGTCGCTCGAAGTGATCCACAAAGAGTTGGACTACACAATGGCGCTCTGTGGCCACCGCGATATCAACAACGTTGATCGCGACATCCTGCTTGTACCGAAAAACTTTGGCGGCGAGTGGGAATAGCCTCAGTCAATTCGTGGGTCGCGCCGGAGCAGCATAAGAAGCACCGGCACGGCCGCGAGAACGAGCGCCACGAATACAAATGAGGCGGGTAGCCCAATGAGTTCGGCAAGGAAGCCGACAACGGGCGGCCCGACAAAGAAACCAAGATAGCCGATGACTGCAACGCGCGAGATAGCAAGCGAGCGGATGTCATCCGGTACACGTCGGCCAACAAGTGCAAAGACCATTGGCCCGATCACCGAAACACCTAGCCCCAGCGCGCCAAAGCCGACATAAGCAACCATCGGGGTAGGGGCTGCGGCCGCAATGAGTGCGCCGGATGCTGCCAGCAGCGAAGACCAAAATACGACCGTTGCTTCTCTGAACCATTGAACGAGCGCTTGCCCAGAGAGACGGCCAATTGCCATGGTGATGCCAAGCATCGCAGGGCCAAGCGCGCCCTCTGCCGCGCCGCCGCCAAGACTGCGTTCGATGTGTAGTGCGGACCACCCTTCGACTGCGTTCTCGGAAAGAAATGCCGCAAATACAATCAGACCGCCCCAGAAGACTGCCCCGCCGAGCGCAGGTTTTCCCGTTGGGGTACTGACGTTTTCTACGCCAAAATCTTCACGCGGCTCACTCATGAATAGGCAAGAGGTGCCTATGACCGCGAATGCAATCAAACTGGTCGTCGAGATTCCGGTCCCTGAATCCCGAAGCAACCCCGCGCTAATGGCCGCGGTTGCATAGGCCACAGAGAAAAGCCCGTGGTTGAGATTCATGAGCGATGTGTTGTTACGGTTCTCAATGTTTGAAAGACGCGCGTTCATGACCACATCAAGCAACCCAGACGCGGCACCCACGAAGAAAAGCGCTGCCGCAAAGGCTTGGGGAGATTCGAGGCGTACGGGAATCTGATAGGCCAACGCCAGAAAGAGCGCAGCAATCGGAAGCCCAAACCTTCCAGACGCCCGATCAAACCTTGGCGCAAGCCACATGGCGGTTACTGCACCAATGGCTCCGAAGAGCAGGACAGTTCCAAAGGTTGCATCAGTTGCGCCAATCTGAGCTTTGATCGCGGGGGCGTAGGCGGCAAAGCTGCCCCAAACGATACCCTGTGCCATAAAGCCAAGCGCGGTATGTCGGGAAAGATAGAGAGAATGGGTCCAGTTCATATGCATCGCGTTCGCATGGAAAAATTGGCAACGCAAGTCCCAAAGACAGAGAGCGTCAAAAAAGACTTTTCAATTGCGAGATTCTCACATATACGCGCGACTTCATCGAGCCTTACACCCTTGGAGGAAGGCTCTCTAACTTAGGAGAATCAATATGGCTGGCCAAATTCCAGACCTAGAAGTTACGGTTCGTACGGGGACAGGCAAGGGGGCCGCTCGTCAAGCACGCCGTGATGGACTCGTTCCAGGTATCGTTTACGGCGGTGGCGAAGATCCGCAACCCATCAACGTTCCTTACAACGTACTTTATAAAAAGCTGAAAGAAGGTCGCTTTCTTTCGACACTGTTCAACCTGAAAGTTGAAGGCCAAGAGGACGTCCGCGTTATCTGCCGGAACGTTCAGCGTCACACAGTGAAAGACCTTCCAACGCACCTCGACCTGATGCGCCTCAAGCGTACCAGCAAGATCGCGCTCTTTATCCACGTTGAATTCATCAACGAAGAAGAGTGCCCAGGCCTCAAGCACGGCGGCGTTCTGAACGCAGTTCGTCCTGAAGTCGAGCTGACTGTTACTGCTGGCGATATTCCTGAAAGCATCACAGTTGATCTTACTGGTCTTGAAGTTGGTGACACTGTCACAATCAACGACATCAAGCTTCCAGAAGGTGCGAAGCCGACAATCGACCGTGACTTCGTTATTGCAAACATCTCTGCTCCATCGAGCCTCCGTTCTTCCGACAATGAAGAAGAGGAGACAGAAGGCGAAGAGGCAGAAGCCACAGAAGAAGCAGCAGCAACAGAAGAGTAATCTTCTCTTTCTACTGTATGATTTACGAAACGCGGGGCCTTGGCCTCGCGTTTTGCGTTTGGGGGTGGATAAAATTCTGACCGTTGCGCATAGTGCGGTCTGAACCACTGATATTGCACAACTTGGGGGTGCCGATATGACCTGCGTATTTGTTCAGATCCGCTGCAAGCCGGGAACAACCTATACTGTCGCAAATGAAATCACACTGCGCGAAATCCATTCCGAGCTTTATTCCACGAGCGGGGACTATGACCTTCTGATGAAGCTTTACATTCCAGAAGGGCAGGACGTGGGTAAGTTCATCAATGATAATCTCCTCAATATTGAGGGGATCGAGCGCTCGCTAACGACGCTGACTTTCAAAGCATTCTAAGAAAAACAAACGAGGGAGACTACAATGGGGATTCTGAAGAACTGTGCCGTCGCGCTGGGCGCGCTGGCAATTGGAGCAACGGCAAATGCCGAGCCACTTAAAGTTGGGATGATTACCACACTTTCCGGCGGTGGTGCTGGACTCGGGCTTGATGTGCGAGATGGGTTCATGCTGGCGGTAAAACAGGCCGGCTCCGACATGGAAGTTGTGATCGAGGACGACCAGCGCAAACCTGATGTGGCCGTTCAGCTTGCCGATAAGATGATCCAATCCGAGAAGGTAGATGTTCTGACTGGCATCATTTGGTCTAACCTCGCTATGGCGGTTGTGCCGAGCGCTGTTGCGCAGGACAAATTCTATCTGTCGCCCAACGCGGGCCCTTCCGCGCTTGCTGGCAAAGGCTGTCACAAGAACTATTTCAACGTGGCATGGCAGAACGACAACCTGCATGAAGCTGCGGGGGCTGCTGCGAATGAAGCAGGCTACAAGAGCAGCTTTATTCTCGCGCCAAATTATCCTGCGGGCAAAGACGCGCTTACTGGTTACAAGCGGTTCTTCGAAGGTGATGTCACCGACGAGCTTTACACCAAGCTTGGCCAAACAGATTACGCCGCAGAGATCGCGCAAATCCGCGCCTCCGGAGCCGAGAACGTCTATTTCTTCCTGCCTGGTGGTATGGGGATTTCCTTCCTCAAACAGTACGCGGATTCCGGCGTTGATATTCCTGTAATCGGCCCTGCGTTCAGCTTCGACCAAGGGATTTTGCAAGCGGTTGGCCCTGCGGCATTGGGTGTGACCAACACATCTCAGTGGAGCAAAGATATCGACAACGAAGCCAACGCGGCATTTGTCGCAAGTTTCCAAGAAGAGTACGGCCGTCTGCCGTCTCTCTATGCTAGCCAAGGGTTTGATACTGCAAATCTTCTGATCAGTGCTGCGGCCAAGGCCGATGTAGCGGACCAGGACGCGTTCCGCGCTGCTTTGAAAGAAGCCGATTTTGCATCGGTACGTGGTGACTTTGCTTTCGGGCCAAACCACCACCCGATTCAGGATATCTATGTGCGTGAAGTTGTTCAGGAAGACGACGTGTTCACAAACAAGATCATCGGTGTCGGCCTAAGCGATCACGCTGATGCTTATGCTGCTGAATGTAAGATGTAGGCCGCTTTAAACGAAATTACCAAAGGCTCCGTGCGTAAGTGCGGGGCCTTTTTATTTGCTCCAAGCCTCTGCTGGGTCGCGTTCGGCATATTCGGCAAGGTCTTCGGTATCGGCAATTACAGCATGGTTCCGCTGAATGGTGACGCCGATGGCGCGAAGCTTTGCGAAGGCTCGTGACAAGCTTTCGGGCTTCATTCCGAGGCGCCCCGCAATGAGTGCCTTGTCGTAAGGGAGCGTGACCGAACATTCCCCGATGTGATCTTTCGGGCAAAGGGTCAATAGAAACTCGGCAACCCGCTGTGCGCCGGTTTGGGCTTTGAGTTGTTCGATCTGCGAAACCAGCCCATGCAGATGCGCAAAGGTCGCTGCCAAAATAGCCGTGCAAACCTCGGGCCGCGCTTGCATCAATTCTAGAAGCTTGCTGGCGCTCACCTGAACAACAACAGCATCCGTCACGGCCTCTGCGCTAACCGGATATTGATCGCCCTTGAACGCAACGGCCTCTCCAAAGCTGCTTCCTTGCGTAAACACGCCCACAACGGCCTCTGAACCGTTTGGCGTGACGCGGAAGAGCTTTACCCAGCCTTCGATCACAACGAAAATGCTCGACGCAACATCGCCATGCGAGAAAATCATTTGCCCGTGTTTAAAGCGGCGGGTCTTTGTTTCGCTCAGAATCTCGTTTGCCAGATCATCAGGGATGCTCGAAAGCAAAAGTGATTCACGTGCGATTGTACGGTGTTCTTCTTGCATGGAGCTGTTTCTTTGATGTTGGAGCGCGCGTTGTAGGTTGGGCAATTGAGATACTGGTCAATCAAGCAACTGGCAAGGCAGAAAGAATATGATCACGCGGGACGGTTAGGGCGGACTTGGCGTTCGTCATCGCCATTTCACCAGCGGATTGGTAGGGCGCGCGCCACGTTGGGTCCTGCGCGTTGATCACGGCTGAAGCCAACTCTCGCTCTGTTTCGATTTTGATTGTTGCGCCGTTTCCGTGAAGCGTGTCGTAAATATAAGTGAAGTCGCTATACTCCGGCCCGTGAATGACCACAGAGCCGAGTGTGATCGCTTCATAAGGGTTTTTCCCCGGCAATGGCGCGCCAACAGAAGGTAACGAATGGCCGATGAAACTTACCGGTGATAGGCGGAAGAATAACCCGAGTTCGCCGAGCGTGTCGGCGATATAGACTTCTGTATCAGGCTGAATTGCTTCGCCCTTGCTTCGCTGCGCGATGCGAGAGAAATAACCAAGGCACTTTGCGCGGGTTTGTTCACTGTCTTTCGGATGACGAGGCGCGATCACCAAAAGTAAATCCGGAAGGGTTTCCCGCGCAATTTGGTGCGCTTCAAAAATACGATCTTCTTCGCTGTGATGTGTTGATGCCGCGAGCCAATATGGCCGGTTGCCAATTGCTTCTCCCAGCTTCTGGCGTTCCTGCTCGTTGTCCGGCAGTGGTTCGGAAGCTACCTTTAGCGGTCCTGTGACGATTGTTTTCTCCGGTGCGGAACCAAGAGTAATAAAGTTCGCGCGCGAGACTTCCTCCTGACAAAGGATCATGTCGAACATCGAAACCAAAGTGCGATATAGACCTCGGCCAAAACGGCGCTTGTGAATGCTTCGATCACTCATGCGCGCGTTAATGAGGAACATGGATACGCTCGATTTATGCGTTTCCCAGAGTAGGCAGGGCCACATATCCAATTCCGAGAACACGGCAAGATCAGGCTGCCAATGCGCCAAGAATTTTCTAACCGCAGAAGTAGTATCTGCTGGTTGATATTGATGGATGACGCGCGGCGGCAGATCGATCTTGGCAAGCATATCCGCGGAGGTTCGTGTGTTCGTTGTTAACACAAAGCTAACGTCTGGCCGCGCTTTACCGAGCTCTTTGAGGAGAGTAAGCAATGACAAGCTTTCGCCGACACTTACGCCATGAACCCAGACGACAGGGCCAGCAGGTCGCGTAGCGAGGTTATCGCCCAATTTCTCGGTCATGCGGGCGGGGTCTTCTTTCCCCATTTTCAGCCGCTTGCGGAGGATCATGCGCCAGAGAGGCGCATTCAGCGCAGCAAACCCGAGATATAGGCGCAACAACACGTGATCTTCCTCTTACAGCGTTTTCAGAATGTAGCGCCAAGACAGGCGGGATTAAACATCTATTCGCCTGTTCGTACCTGTTCCGCAAGCTCGATGATTTTCGGCGCAAGTTCCTCGGCGATGAGTGCAACGCCGTCCTTGTTCGGGTGGATCGCGTCACCTTGCATATATTTGCGAAGCGCAGCTGGGTCGGTTAACTCATCTCGGAACGCCGCGAAGATATCCGGATATAGCAGCACGCCTGTTTCCTGAGCAAGTTCGGGATATATCGCGTCAAATTCTGCCTTAAATTCCGGGCCGAAGTTGTTGCTGCTCTCGATGCCGACAAGAAGCAGCGGTAACCCTTTGGCCTGAACCCGTTCGATGATTTGAAGAAGGTTCTCGCGGCTCTGTTTCGGGTCGATCCCGCGCATGAGATCATTGCCACCAAGCGCAACAATCATGGCGTCGGTTTCGGGCGTCATTGTCCAGTCGATTCGCGAAAGTCCACCTGCTGTTGTATCTCCGGAAACGCCCGCGTTGATAAGGACCACATCCGCGTTTGCATCGTCCAACTCGCGTTGAAGCTGGGATACCAGCCCCTCTTCAGCGGGGAGGCCATATCCATGCGTTAGGCTATCTCCGAGGGCGGCGATTGTGACGGTTTGCGCTGAAACTGATTGCACAGTTGCAACCAACGAAAATGTTATGCCGAATAAGACGTTGCGAGCCGACAATGCCGCCCCATATAGAATTGATACGCCTTGAACAGGGAAAAGATTAATGGCCGACACGGTACTCTCGCTTTCTGATGTAACGCTCTCGCTTTCGGGGAACGTCGGAGTAGTGGATATTCTGAAGGGGATTTCTCTTGATGTCACCCGTTCTGAGACTTTGGCATTGGTTGGGCCGTCGGGTTCGGGGAAGTCCTCGTTGCTTATGGTCATGGGTGGCCTTGAGCAGGCCAGTTCGGGGCGTGTCCTTGCATTGGGGCAAGACCTCTCAGTCATGAATGAAGATGCCCTTGCGCGGTTCCGCAGGCATCATATGGGCGTCGTGTTTCAGTCTTTCCACCTCATTCCGACAATGACCGCGCTTGAAAACGTCGCCACGCCGCTTGAACTCGCCGGAGATCGAGACGCGTTTGACAAGGCACGTGCCGAATTGGAACAGGTTGGGCTTGGGGCGCGTGTTGGTCACTATCCGGCGCAACTCTCTGGCGGGGAACAACAGCGCGTTGCACTTGCCCGCGCCGCGGCACCGAGACCAGAGATTTTACTCGCGGATGAACCAACCGGAAACCTTGATGGAGAGAACGGTGCTGCGATTATGGACTTGCTGATGGGGCTGCGCGATCGGCACGGCGCGACGCTCGTGATGGTCACGCATTCCAACACTTTGGCGGCGAAATGTGATCGTGTGGTACGATTGGTTGATGGGCGTTTGGCCGAACTTGCCGAGGCGGCCCAGTGAAACTGTGGAGCCAACTGACGCAATCCGCCCGCATTGCTCGCCGCGAATTGCGTGGTGGTATCGCGGGTTTTCGGGTCTTTCTCCTGTGCCTTGCGCTTGGGGTTGCCGCGATTGCGGCCGTTGGCTCTGTGCGCGAGGCGCTTCAGCAAGGACTGGAAAACGAGGGCGCAGCTATTCTAGGTGGCGATGCGGAGCTGACCTTTACATACAGATTTGCAGATGATGCAGAGCGTGCATGGATGGAAGACACGGCGCTGGCAGTGTCGGAGATTGCAGATTTCCGCTCCATGGCCGTTAAAGGCAGTGGAGATGACGCAGAGCGTGGCTTGACGCAGATAAAGGCGGTTGATGGGCTCTATCCGTTATACGGAGATGTGGGGTTGTCTGGTATAACATTGTCAGACGCCTTCTCTGATGAAAACGGAACACCTGGCGCGGCAATGGATCAAATTTTGGCCGATCGGCTGGGGCTTGCGTTAGGAGACAGTTTTTCACTTGGCCTTCAGGAGTTTCGGCTCGGTGCGATCCTTGAGAAAGAACCAGACAGCGCGGGTATGGGATTTGGGTTAGGGCCGCGTACGATTGTGTTGAAAGAAGACCTTTCCGAAAGCGGTTTGCTTGCACCGGGAACGCTTTTTGAAACGAAATACCGACTAAAACTTCCAGAGGGTTCTGACCTTGAGGCCCTGAAGAAGGAGGCGCTCGACCTTTTCGGTGATAACGGCGCAAGGTGGCGCGACATGCGAAACGGCGCGCCGGGAATTTCGCGGTTCGTTGATCGGATCGGAGCCTTTCTTGTGCTGGTCGGGATCGCTGGTCTTGCAGTCGGCGGTGTGGGGGTCTCTGCTGCGGTGCGCGCCTATCTTGAGAAAAAGACAGAAGTTATCGCTATCCTGAAAACGCTCGGCGCTGAGCGGCGCGTGATCTTCGGAGCCTATGTCATTCAGATCGGGATACTGTCTATCGTTGGTGTTTTGATCGGCCTTGTTCTTGGCGCTGTGCTGCCGCTTGCTGTTGCACCAATACTGGAAGCCCGCTTGCCAATTCCGGCAGTTGTACAGGTGCATTGGGGTGCGCTTGCAGAGGCGGCGATCTATGGCGTGCTGGCCGCAAGCTTGTTCACGCTCTGGCCATTGGCGCGGTCCGAGAAAATCCGTGCGGCTGCTTTGTTCCGCGAAGTTTCTGGCGGCCCGAGTGGATGGCCGAGGCCCGTTTATATCGTCATCACAGCAGGTATCCTTGCTGCTCTGATCGGTGCAGCTGCATATTTTTCAGGTGTTCCGAAACTGGCGATTTGGGCGGCTGTTGGCGTGACTGGGGCGTTGGTCCTTTTAGCTATTTGCGCAGCAGGAGTGCGGGTATTTGCCCGTCATTCTGCGAGGTTTGCTCATGGGAGAAGCGCGCTGCGGCTCGCGCTTTCTGCCATCGGTGCGCCGGGTGGGTCAGCGACATCCGTGGTCCTTTCGCTCGGACTTGGCTTGTCTGTTTTGGCGTCGGTCGGCCAAATCGACGCGAACCTGAGAGATGCAATCGCACGGGACCTTCCAGAGATCGCGCCGAGCTATTTCTTTGTAGATATCCAACCCGACCAGATCGACCCTTTCCGAGACCAAACGCTTAGTACGACTGGCGTAGACAACATTCAAACCGCACCGATGCTGCGCGGTATTATCACCAAAATTAATGGCCAACCCGCGCGAGATGTGGCCGGTGAACATTGGGTGCTCCGCGGAGATCGCGGCGTCACATATGCGGACGCCCCACCAGAGAACTCAGCAATTGTTAAGGGGGATTGGTGGTCGGAAAACTATTCGGGGCCGCCCCTTGTAAGCTTCTCTCAAGTCGAGGGCGAAGAAATGGGGCTGAAGCTAGGAGATACGCTGACGGTCAATATTCTTGGCCGCGATCTAACGGTCGAGATTGCCAGTTTCCGTGCGGTCGATTTCTCCGACATAAGCATGAACTTCATCATGATTTTCAACCCAACTGCACTCGCAGGCGCACCCCACAGTCATATCGCAACCGTTTATGCTGAGGAATCCGCAGAGGCAGGATTGGTGCGGGAGATTTCTAAAGAGTTCCCAAATGTAACGGCCATTCGTGTTCGAGATGCCATTGATCGTGTGTCAGAGGCGCTTGGCTCGATCGCGACGGCAACATCCCTCGGTGCCGCTGCGACGCTGATAACAGGATTTGTGGTCTTGATCGGTGCCGCCGCAGCAGGGGAGTCTGCTCGCGTGTTTGAAGCTGCGGTTTTACGAACTCTTGGCGCTTCACGGGCAACGGTTCTGACAAGTTTTGCGCTGCGTTCTGCTGTTCTTGGTGCTGCTGCTGGCGGAGTTGCCATTCTTGCGGGAGGCATTGCAGGTTGGGCCGTGATGACGTTCGTAATGGAGACCGACTTTAGTTTTGATATCCCATCTGCTCTCGGGATTGTCTTTGGCGGTGCACTGATCACGCTTCTTGCAGGGTTGCTCTTTGCGTGGCGGCCACTTTCTGCGCGGCCCGCTCAGGTCTTGCGCGCAAAAGAATAGCGCGCCAACAAAAAAGGCCCGAAGCAATGAATGCCTCGAGCCTATGGAATCGGGTTTGGCGCTATCTACGGAAGTTTAACTTGGTGCTCCGCTTGGCCCTTGCCGGCATTGCGCGAAATGAAGGTCGAGCCTGCCAGTGGCTCTTTTGCAAGTGCTTCATCTGACAGCAAGACACGAGCTGTTGTGACCAACAAGTCTGTCAGGTCTTTCCCGCCGAATGCAGGGCAGGAGGTCTGGCTCGCATCAGGAACCGCGATGGTTTCGAGCAAAACGCCTTCAGGGCTGTAACACGCAACGCGGTTCGCGCCCCATTGTGCATTCCAAAGGCAACCGCGAGAGTCGACGACAGCGCCGTCAGCGCCAAAATCTTCATTGGTGAAATCGAGCCATACTTCGCTTGGGCCCGTTGGCCAGCCGTTTTCTTGGTTAAGCTTCTGGCGGCGGATAACCTTTTCGGCGGTGTCGCAGAAATAGGCAAACTTACCGTCTGGAGAGAAACAGATCGCGTTGCTGATGGTGATCTCTGGGAAGATACAGCGCACTTCGCCTTTGTAGTAGCGATAGATTGCGCCCGCATTCGGCTCTGCGTCATAGCCCATCGTGCCAATCCAAAAGCCACCGAACGGATCAGCGCGGCCATCATTGGATCGTGTGATTTCGTTGTCGGCTTCGATCTGTGCGAGTGTTTCACCCTTTTCGCCTTTGTCGACATCAAAGAGGAAGAGCGAGGTTTCGCTTGCGATTAGGAGAGTGGAGTGGTCAACCCAGCCAGCAGCAGAGACGCATTCGTCAAACTCCCACTCGAGGGGGCCAGTCTCATCTTTGGAGTAGAGCTTCTTTTCAAGAATGTCGAACCAGAAGAATTGCTCGCGCTTTGGATGCCAAAGCGGCCCTTCGCCAAGCGTGCATTGACGATCATCAAAAAGCGTTGCGTGTGTCATTTGCTTACCTCCTCAAGCGCTTTGTCGTACCCTTCGGCGGTTTCGACAGCGCGTTTATAGACTTCCTCGGCGGTATAGCCGGGTTGATATAGTTTTGTTCCCATCCCGAACCCTTGGGCGCCCGCAGCGAGCATCTCGGCAAAGTTCGCGGGCCCAACACCGCCGACCATATAAATCGGCGTCTCGGCAGGGAGAACGGCGCGGATGGCTTTCAATCCTGCGCTGCCAAGCAAGAACGATGGGAAGATCTTAAGGCCATCAGAGCCAGCTTGTAGTGCGGCGAAACATTCTGTTGGTGTGAGTACACCAGGGAAACTCTGGAGGCCGCGCGCTTTGGATGCGCGAATTACATCGACATCCATGTTCGGCGATACGATGAGCTTACCGCCAGCATCGGCAACAGCGTTTACGTCATCAACAGTGAGCACAGTTCCTGCGCCGATTAGAGCTTTGTCGCCAAACTTCTTTGCCATTGCACTGATGCTATCAAACGGCGAGGGCGAGTTCAGCGGCACTTCGATACGGTCAATCCCGCCTTCGATGAGTGCTGCTGTTATGTCGGTTGCTTCGTCTGGTTTGACGCCACGGATGATGGCGATGATAGGACGGCTCATGAAGAGGTCTCCTTTAGGGTAAGGTAGGCGGCGGCCAAGCCAGCGAGCGTAAGGTTCTCGGCATCCGGACAGCGCGGCGCGCACCCTTGTAGCTCCAATGCGCGAGAATAAAGGCCAGACAGCGTGTCAGCCCCTATAATCGCGATATCCATGCCGAGCCAATAGGGGCGGGCTGCTGCGATTTCTGCGCCGATCAACAAGCCCGACAAGCGCGCGCGAGCTTCTGCATTTCCAAGATCGTGCAAAAGAGAGTCCGCACGCAGGGAAAATAGTCGGCCAGCGAGTTTCTCAGGATGCGAGATAGCGTCATTGATTGCGGTTTCAAATGTTTCGTCGTTCCACGCCTTGCCCGCGACCGAGTGGCGCAAAACGGAGTGATTGCTTAGGCAAGCAAAGAGTTCACCCGACATAAAGGTCTGAAAACTCACGACCTCCTTTGCAGATATCCGAGCCCATTTGGTATGCGTGCCAGGTAAACAGACCACGCCGTCGAAATCTGGCTCTGCGGCGATGAAGCCAGCGATTTGGGTTTCTTCGCCGCGCATAACGTCAGCGGGCTTCATCTGGCTTAAACCCGAAAGCAGGTGAACGTCCAATCTGCTATCATGTGTCTCGACTTTCGTCGTTTTGCCATCAAAAGGAAGGCAGGGAACCTCGGCATAAGGCGCTTCTTTCCAGCCTTGCCGTGCGCCGACCATGCCGCAGGCTACAACCGTTGTTTGCGCTGAAAGCCACGGTTCTACCAATTCAAGAAGCGCGGGTTCAAACTCATCTTTTGCAAGCGATCCCATGCCTTTGGCAGAGCCGTTCTCTGCTATGATTTTGCCTGCATTAGTCATGGCCCAAGCGCGAACGTGCGAGGTGCCCCAATCAACGGCGATCCAGTCTGGTTGTTCAGAAGTCATGATTAACCTGTCACCACCACGCCGCCGTCAATCACCATCATCTGGCCAGTCATCATTTTGCTGCTGTCAGAGGCCAAGAACAAAATGCCGCCAGAGATATCTTCGGGAACCAGTTTGTCTTTGAGGCACTGCAACTCAAGGTGTTTTGCCACGCCTTCTGGCGTTGCCCATTTGTCCAGTTGTTTTTGGGTGAAGACCCAGCCTGGAGCCAAGGCGTTTACACGAATACGGTCTGGCCCGAATTCGCGAGCGAGGCTGCGCGAGAGGCCGTTGATTCCCGAGTTTGCGGTTGTGTAGGCCGGAAAGCCCCCGGCTCCCATCATGTAGGAGATGGATGAGAAGTTGATGATGCTGCCGCCGCCAGCCTCTTGCATGCCTGGAATGACGGCCTGACACGCGAAGAAGTAGGGCTTGAGGTTGATCGATTGCGACCAATCCCAAAACTCCTCGTCTGTTTCGAGAGTTGCATGACGTTGGTCGTTGGCGGCATTGTTAACCAGAACCGTCACTGGGCCATGGGCGTCTGATGCTTTTGCAATCGATGATTTCAGCGCCGCAATGTCGGTGATGTCAGTTGGGATAAAAAGCGGACGGTTGCCTGTTTCCTTTTCCATCTCGTCGCAGAAAGCCGTCGCGTCGGAGCGCTGCACGAATGCAACCTTTGCCCCTTGCAGCAAGAACGCCTTGGTAAGTTCGGCGCCGATGCCCGAACCGCCGCCAGTAATGAATACGGATTTCCCTTTGAGGTCAGGGTAGACAGGTTGTGTTGTCATTGTTCTTCCCGTGAGATATTTTTGGTCCCAATATTTGGAACTAAATTTCATATATTGAAACTATACTGGGTTTTAGGGTATGAATGCAATAGTTTCGTCTGAGAATGGCGAAGACTAAGTGGAGGAAATACGGCTTGAAAAGCTCGAATAGCGGAGATGGTACCGTAGGAAAGGCGCTTGAAGTGCTTGATATGGTTGCGTCGTTCGAGCGGCCAATTCGATTCTCCGAGCTTCTTGAGGCGAGCCCTTATCCAAAGGCGACTCTCTACCGACTCGTTCAAACGCTCACCAATCAACGCATGCTGTCTTACGATCCTGAAAGCCAGTATTACCGCCTTGGCATTCGGCTGGTGAAATTGGCGCATGTCGCTTGGGCGAGCAGTTCTATCGCGCCTGTTGTTCGGCCGCATATCGACGCTCTGTCGCGTGATCTTGGCGAGGTGGTTCACCTTGCGCAGCTCGATAACGCGCAGGTGCTGTACATCGACAAAAGAAATGCCGGCGAGACCATTCCGATGTATTCTCAAGCTGGAAAGGTCGGGCCCGCCTATTGTACGGGCGTCGGAAAAACGATGATGGCTTTCCTGCCGAAGGATGAGCTTGATGAGATCGTTTCACAACAATCATTTCATCGGTTCACGCCAAAAACCTTGGCCGATGCAGAAAGCCTCAAAGCGGAACTTCAAGCGATCAGAGATCGTGGATATGGTTTTGACGACGAGGAACACGAACCGGAAATCATCTGTGTTGCTCTGCCGCTCCTGTCGAGTAGCGGGCGCGTTCTCGGGGGGATTTCCGTGACAAGTACAACAAACAAGACCGATCTCAACGGTCTGGCAAGCTTCGTTCCTCGCATGCGAGAAGCGGCCCGTGACATTCAGGAAGAGGTCCAAAATTGGCGTTTCCCTGATCAAACATTCACCAAATAACGATTGGAATAGCGCATATGTCAGGTGTAACTCTCAAGAATGTAATCAAGAAATATGGTGATGTCCAAGTCGTCCATGGCGTTGATTTGACGGTTGATGATGGTGAGTTTTGCGTGTTTGTGGGGCCGTCTGGCTGCGGTAAGTCCACACTTTTGCGGATGGTTGCTGGCCTTGAAGAAACGACTGGTGGCAATATTGAAATTGGCACGCGAGATGTAACCCATGTTGATCCTGCGGATCGTGGCGTTGCGATGGTCTTTCAGACATATGCGCTCTATCCGCATATGACGGTCGAGGAAAATATGGGCTTTGGTCTGAAAATGACGGGCCACAACAAATCCGAGATCAAGGAGAAGGTCAGCGAAGCGTCCAAAATCCTCAAGCTGGATGATTATCTGGGCCGTAAGCCAAAGGCGCTCTCTGGCGGTCAGCGGCAGCGGGTTGCAATTGGGCGTGCAATCGTTCGTGGGCCCGAAGTCTTCTTGTTTGACGAGCCGCTCTCCAACCTTGACGCTGAACTGCGTGTTGAGATGCGGGTCGAGATTGCGCGGCTTCACAAAGAGATCGGCGCAACCATGATCTATGTGACACACGATCAGGTCGAGGCGATGACGCTTGCCGACAAGATCGTTGTGTTGCGCGATGGGCGGATCGAGCAGGTGGGTGCGCCGCTCGAACTATACCGTGACCCTGACAATAAATTCGTTGCGGGTTTCATTGGCAGTCCTGCCATGAACTTTGTCGACGGAACTGTGGCCTCGGGCAAGGTTAACGCAGCGGGACTGGGCCTCACGCTTGAGGCCGATGTCAAATTGCTAGCGAGCGGCGAGGTGATTGTTGGCGTGCGTCCGAACCATCTTGAGATTGATAAGGACGCTGCAACCCACACTGTTGACATTACCGAGTCGCTTGGCGGTATTTCCTATGTTTACCTGACCGCGGACAACGGCGAGCGGTTGATCGTAGAAGCGCGCGAAGACGAGCCGGTTCGCGCGGGTGCGAAGGTTGGCGTTAAAATCTCTGATGGTACGCCGATGTTCTTTGACAAATCGTCAGAAGCGCGCATTCGCTAAGAAACGCGAAATTTTCTAAATAGGGCTGGCACTTGCCGGCCCTTTTTTGTTGCGCTCATTGAGGGAATGCGCCGGATTGGTAAGATTTTTGTGCCAGTTTCCTCTTGCCGCCGTTGACAAGACCGAACTTCCCGTGAATATATTTTAATCGCTAAATTAAAACTGAGTCGCGATTGGCTCAGTCTCTGGGAGGGGTAATATGTATCTTGGGCTGGACCTCGGAACATCGGGGCTTCGCACTGTTCTTGCTGATGCTTCAGGGCAAATCTTGGCCTCTGAAGAGGCGCATTATGATGTGTCTCATTTGCATTCAGGTTGGAGCGAGCAAGACCCGCAGGAATGGATCACTGCCTGCGAAAAGACCATTACCGCATTGCGGAAGTCTCACCCAAAAGAACTTGCTGCGCTAAAAGGGATCGGTATCTCTGGCCATATGCACGGTGCAACGCTTGTTGACGCCAGCGGCGAAGTCTTGCGGCCTTGCATGCTCTGGAACGACACGCGTAGCGCGAAAGAGGCGGCTGAATTTGACGCAACCAAAGGGTTCCGCGAAATTTCTGGCAACATTGTGTTTCCAGGATTTACAGCGCCAAAAGTTGCTTGGGTCGCCAACAATGAGCCTGAAGTATTTGCCAAAATTCACAAGGTTCTTCTGCCGAAAGATTACCTCCGCTATTGGCTAACGGGCGAGTATTTTGGCGATATGTCAGATGCGGCCGGAACAAGTTGGTTTGACGTTGGTGCGCGCGATTGGTCGGACGAGTTGCTGGCGAAATCAGGAATGCGTCGCGACCAGATGCCCGACCTCGTTGAAGGAAGCGCGCCCGCAGGAATGTTGCGCGCGGCTTTGGCTAGCGATTGGGGAATAGAGGGACCGGTTGTTTGCGTTGGGGGCGGTGGTGATAACGCTGTTGCGGCCTGTGGCGTCGGGTGTTTCTCTGAAGGGGACGGTTTTGTCTCTCTCGGAACGTCTGGAGTGCTCTTGGCGGCGAAAGAGAGTTTCTCGCCTAAGCCCGAAAGCGCCGTTCACACATTCTGTCATGCCATTCCCGACACTTGGTATCAGATGGGTGTTATCCTTGCGGCGACCGATTGCATGAACTGGCTCGCAAAAACACTCGGCTCAAAACCGGCGGAACTTTCCGCACAGCTTGGAGACACGATCTCAGGCCCGGGTTCGATCCAGTTCTTGCCTTATCTATCAGGCGAACGCACGCCTCATAACGACAGCACAATTCGTGCGTCCTTCATTGGCCTGAGTGTTGGCACAACCCATGCCGACCTGACGCAAGCCGTTATGGAGGGGGTGGCCTTCGCACTGCGCGACAATCTTGAGGCGCTTAAATCAACCGGAACCGATCTAAAGCGCGTTCTGGCTATCGGCGGCGGCAGCGCGAGCGCTTATTGGGTCGAGATGTTGGCGACCGTTTTGGATATGCCAATCGATCTGCCCGAAGCGGGCGATTTCGGCGCGGCCCTCGGAGCGGCGCGGCTTGCCATTGTCGGAGACACCGGCGCAGCCCCAAAAGATATAATGACCGGCCCGAACGTGGCCAAAACCGTAAATCCGCGCAAAGAGCTTTCGGCGGCCTATAACGAGGCCTACGAAACCTATCGCGCACTCTATCCAGCAATAAAGGCGATCACAAAATGAGCACCGGATTTTTCCCCGTAGACAAGATCAAATACGAAGGCCCAGACAGCACAAACCCGCTGGCTTTCCGTCACTATAACCCTGACGAGATCGTTTTGGGCAAACGTATGGAAGACCACTTGCGTTTTGCTGCGGCCTATTGGCACTCCTTTGCGTGGGAAGGCGGAGACCCCTTCGGTGGCCGAACATTTGACCGCCCGTGGTACCCACAAGACAACATGGACCTCGCCAAGAAGAAGGTCGACATTGCGTTTGAAATGTTCACAGCACTCGGCGTGCCGTACTACTGTTTCCACGACGCCGACGTTCGCCCAGAAGGGAAGAACTTTGCCGAGAACACTGCGAACCTCAACGCAATCGTTGATCTCTTCGAGCAAAAACAAGCCGAAACTGGCGTTAAACTTCTTTGGGGTACGGCGAACCTCTTTAGCCAAGCGCGCTTTATGTCTGGTGCGTCCACGAACCCTGATCCTGATGTGTTTGCCTATTCTGCGGCAACTATCAAAACCTGTATGGATGCAACGATGCGTCTGGGTGGTGAGAACTATGTGCTTTGGGGCGGTCGTGAGGGCTATGAAACGCTGCTGAACACCGACTTGCGCAAGGAAGACGAGCAAATGGGCCGGATGCTCAATATGGTTGTCGAATACAAGCACAAGATCGGCTTTAAGGGCGAAATCCTTGTAGAGCCTAAGCCACAGGAACCTAGCAAGCACCAGTATGATTACGATACTGCGACGTGTTATGGCTTCCTTAAGCGCCACGGACTTGAGAACGAAGTAAAGCTCAACCTTGAGCAAGGCCACGCAATCCTCGCCGGCCACAGCTTTGAACATGAGATCGCAACTGCTGCAGCACTCGGAATCCTTGGGTCCATCGATATGAACCGGAACGATTATCAATCCGGTTGGGATACAGACCAATTCCCGAACAATGTTCCTGAAGTTGCGCTCGCCTATTACCACATCCTCAAAGATGGCGGCCTAAAGACAGGTGGAACGAACTTTGACGCGAAGATCCGTCGTCAGTCGGTCGATCCTGCGGACCTGTTGCACGGTCACATCGGCGGAATGGATATCTGTGCACGCGGACTCAAAGCGGCGGCAGCGATGATCGAAGACGGAACGCTCGATAAAGAGCTTGCCGATCGCTATGCGGGCTGGGAAAGCGACCAAGCGCAAAAGATGCTCAAGGGCGACTATACGCTTGAAGATATTCAGAAATACGTTGAAGCTGAGGATGTAAATCCGGAACCGCGTTCTGGAAAACAAGAGTATCTGGAGAATGTTGTTAACCGCTTCGTTTAGGTTGCAACACAGCCTATAGGAAAGCGTTACATGGCTTTGCTTAAAACAGTTGCTCGCACTTCTGATGGTGCGAGCATTGACGAGGTGACATTGGAAAGCAATGTCGCCTCGGTCTCGTTTCTTACGGCGGGTGCTGCGACACGGGATTGGCGCGTCAGTCACATTGGTCGCGAAATTCCCGTTGTTCTGTCTTATGACGATCCCGCGGTTTATCTTGAAAACCCGTCCTATTTCGGCGCAATCGCGGGGCGCGTGGCAAATCGTACCGCAGGTGGCCGTTTCACTCTGGATGGCAAGAGCTACCAATGCACACAGAACGAAGGCGAGAACATGCTCCATGGCGGAGCGTTGGGCCTCGCCCGTAGGCTTTGGGCTGTTGAGCTTGATACTGCGAACAACGCTGCGCGGTTTACTTACCACTCCGCAGATGGCGAAGAAGGGTTCCCTGGCGCAGTTGATTTTACAGTTACGGTTTCACTGAATGGTGCCGCGCTTACCTACGAGATGGAAGCGCGATCCGATCAGGTGACGCCGATTAACATGGCGCAGCACAACTACTATAACCTGATGGGGGAAGGTACGATTTGGGATCATAAGCTGCACCTCGCGGCCAATCGATATACCCCTGTTGATGATGCCCTGATCCCAACGGGCGAAATTCTTGGCGTTGCAAATTCGCGATTTGATTTTCGACAGCCAACATTGATCAAAGATGCAGATTCCGAAAAGCTCGGGATTGATCATAACTTTGTACTGGAAGACAGCTCCCCCGCCGCCGTCCTAAACGCGCCAAACGGTCTTTCGCTCACGCTTGAAACAGAACAGCCGGGGCTTCAGGTTTACACTGGTGCCTATCTGGACAATAGCGTTGCTGGGTTAAATGGCAGGGAGCATGTGAAGCATGGTGGCATCTGCCTTGAGCCGCAAACCTTTCCAAATGCGCTGAACCAAGCAGGCTTCGAAGCAAGGTTTGCTACGCCGGATGAGCCTTACAAACAGAAGCTTACCGTTACAATCGACGAGGGTCGCGAATGAGATTGGCAGGGATGCTTGCAATTACCATCGGAGTACCGGCGCTCGCCGGCCCGCTCCCAGATGCGAATGCAGTGTTCCCAGAGGTTTCATTTGAAAGCGCAGAGCTCGGGCAGCTTCTGTTCTATGACCCGATTTTGAGCGGTAACAAGAATATTTCTTGTGGAACCTGTCACCACCCAACTCTCGGCACGTCTGATGGGGTGTCGCTAGGGATTGGAGAGGGCGGGTTTGGTCTTGGGTTGCATCGGATGTTTGACCCAGAAAACCCGCCGGAAGAAAGAATTCCGCGCAATGCGCCAGCATTGTGGAATTTGGGCGCTACCGAATTTACGCGGATGTTCCATGACGGGCGTGTAGAGCTCGATCCAGCGGAGCCAAACGGCGTGCGCACTCCGCTTGGCGAAGAGATGTTGGCTGGCGCCAAAAATATACTAGCGGTTCAAGCCATGTTCCCTGTGCTATCAGGCGATGAAATGGCAGGTCACTACTCCGAGAGCGATATTTCCAAAGCTGCAAGGCTTGGGCAAAACAGTCAGGAAGGCGGAGTTTGGGATATCATCGCAACGCGCGTTGCGAGCATTCCAGAATATCGGGAGCGCTTTGACGCGATAATCGGGGCGGATCAACCGATAGGCTATGTTGATATCGCGAATGCCCTTGCAGATTTTATTGCGTTTGAGTGGCGCTCGGATGACAGCCCGTTTGACCGGCACATCAAAGGCGAAGCCAGCCTTAGTGGCGGAGCACTGCGCGGCATGGAACTTTTTTATGGCAAGGCGGAATGCGACAGTTGCCATAGCGGCCAGTTCCAAACAGACCATGATTTTCATGCCATTGCGATGCCCCAGATCGGCCCTGGCAAATCTGCACCCTTTGAAAGCCACTTTCGCGATACAGGCCGAATGCTTGTGACCGGAGCGGAAGCGGATGCTTATGCCTTCCGTACACCGAGCCTTCGCAACGTTACAGTGACTGCGCCTTATGGCCATTCGGGTGCGTATGCTGACCTGCGCGATGTGGTGGAGCACCATCTTGATCCGGTCGCATCTCTTCGGGCCTATTCCACAGATCGCGCAGCTCTACCTGAGTTCGCTGAGGCAGAGGATTGGCATATTGTCGAGAATGAAGCGGAAGTGAATGCCATTGCCGATGCGAATTCACTCGCACCAAATTCCGGCCTCAGCGATGCTGAAGTGGATGACATTCTTGCCTTTTTAGCAGCGCTCAAGGACGATAATGACGGACGAGGGCGCCTCGGCGTGCCGGAGTCTGTTCCGAGTGGGTTGCCGCTCGATGCGGTTACGCAGTGATCGTGCGTGGGGCTTAGGTGTCGTTCCGAACGGTGATCTTTTGACCAGCCTTAAATGACTGCCAAGCACCTTCTGTTCCGTCCGGCCAAATCACGCGCAGTTCTCCATCAGTATGATCGCCAAGACCAAAGTGCTGCGCTCCCAAACTGCCGCCTGCATGGCCGCCCCCGATGGTAACTTCTCGGGTTTGAATTCCAGACTGGGTTTTGACCTCAATAACACTGCCGATCGCGTCAGTGTTGGTGCTGTTCTGCGATAGCTGCACCGCAAGCCAATTTCCGGTTTCTGTTGAAGTATTTTGATATACTTCTAGTGGCGCTTTGCGGTTGTTCACAGCGAGATCCAAAAGCCCATCATTGTTTAAATCAGCAAGCACCGCACCGCGGCTCCGCACAAGCGAAGCAATGCCAGCAACATCACCGAACTCGGTAAAGTTCCCATCCTCACCTTGAATGAGCAGGTTGTTTGGGTCTTTCATCGCTGCGCCGGGCATGCGCTCGACATTGCCTTTCGCGATGAAGATGTCGTCTCTGCCGTTGTTCTGGATATCACCGAACGCAACATGCCAACCAGTTGAGGGGCGTCCGTCACCGCCGGTATAGGGGCGATGCGCTGTCGTTCCACGCTCGAACGTGTAGTCGGTAAATCGTGGCGCAGTTCGGTCGATAGGAGACTGGATTTTTTGGTCACCCATCGAAGTGAGCGCGATTTCGGCAAGCCCATCCCCAGTCAGGTCACGGCTTGCGATGCCCATGCCCCAAATCGAGAAGGATTCCCAACCATCTACCTGCGTGTACAGACGGGGTGTTTCCTCCATCGCCCACATCTGCTCTTCGCCGCCCTTCACATAGTAGTGTCGGTCATTTGACACCCGCAGATCAGCGCGCCCGTTGCGCCCCCAATCGGAAAAGAGCATCGACAGCGTACAATATCCCGGCGATAGTTCGAACGGGGTGGCGTAACTTTTGCCATTTGGGCGGTAGAGCGTGTTGACGTCGCAGGTCTCAAAAGGACCGTTCGGATCTTCTCGGTCGACATAGTTGCCAAAGGCGAGAGTTGGCAATGAGTTGTTGGCTTCCCACGTTGCTGAAAATGATGTTGTCCAATGGCTGTTACTTGAGAATTCGAGCGTGTCGAACGGGCGAAACGCGCAATTGCCTTCGCCTTTCAGCAACATATTTTCACCGACCCTCAAGATGGCAAGATCGGTAATGCCATCGCTGTCGATATCGATTGGGTAAGCGCCAGTCATGCCTTGAATTGCCAGTGCCTCTGGCGTTTCTTTGCGGAAGTCCAACGCCGTTTTGGTACTTGTGTTCACAAACAGCGCAGCGGGAGCCTCGCCACCGGCGGCGTAAAGTTCGGGCAGGTCATCACCGTTGCAGTCAAACGAAGCAAGCCCGCCGCCGACATAGAACTCCCAGCCGCCAATGTACTCATGCGCCTCAATTGAGATCGGTTCGAAGCTTGGGTTTGCGAAAATCGGTGTGGCAAGGAGTGTGGTTAGGAGGGCCGTGCTAAACCGCATTGTGGGTAATCTCTCGTATGGCAAGTTCTGTCACACCTTCCATCGCAAAGGCGGCGGCCCCTTTGGCCCACATCAAATCGCCCCATTTGTGGATTTTGACCTGCGGGAGTGGGGCGTCAATCTGAACGACTGATTTCTTCATCGTTTCAATTACATCGTCGGCATAGAGGTAATCGAACTGCATCCGTTCACCAGAGAGGATGATAAGCTCTGGGTCGAAAATGTTGACGATATTGGCAAGCCCCATAGCAAACATGGTACCTGCGCGATGAAAAATGGATTGGGCGAGAGAGTCACCGGATTTCGCGTCTGTGAAGAGTTGGGCGAGGCGGTTTTCTGAGAGCTCTTCGTTCCCACCGGAGCCCATGATCTCGGCTTCGCGCATGAGCGCATAGTCGGCGACATAGGCTTCAAGGCACCCGCGTTGCCCGCATCGGCAAAGTGCGCCATTCAAGTGAACCTTTGTGTGCCCGAACTCGGCGCCGCAGCCTCGCGTACCGCGGTAAATTTGGCCGTCGATCACGATGCCCATACCGACGCCGTGTTCAATGGTGACGACGATGAAGTCGCTGTATGACTTGCCCATGCCAAAAAGCTGCTCGGCTTTGGCGACAAGGTTTGCGTCGTTGTCGATGAATACCGGAAGAGGGATATCGGCCTCGATCAGATCACGTAGCGGCACGTTTCTTTCGGTCATGGAGGGCGACCAATATACAAAGCCACGCGGTGCATCGATGATACCTGCAACGCCAAGGCCAAGGCCCGAGAGTTTTTCTATTGAAAGCTCGGTGTCCTCCAAAGTGTCTTCAAGAGCCGTGCGAATGAAGTTGACCATCTCAGGGCCCGAAAGCTGGCTGCTCGGTAGAGGAATTTCGGACTCCGCAATGGTCTGCCCCTCAAAATTCATAAGGGCAACAGTAGCAGAGGTGTTGGCGACTTTTATGCCAGCAACAAAGTGAGAATCCCCACGGATTTTGAGCGCAACCCTTGGGCGGCCTCGTTTTGTGTCGCGCTGCTCGGATGCCGCAACCTCTTCGATTAAGCCCGCGTTGAGGAGTTCGCTTGTGATGGATGTTACCGTTGCTGGGCTAAAGCCCGTCTGCGAAGCAATGTCGATTCGGGCGATCTGTTCAGCCTTACGAATCGCGCTAATCACCTGCTGACGCCCTGATTCGCGCTGGTCGGATGACGATGAAATTTTGTCGTTCTTCACCAAGAAATCATTCCTCCCCAAATGCTTGCTCGCAGAAGAATCCATTGCCTGGATATCTCGAGCATATTGTATTCAAACCAGTTTTTTCTTGGTTTTTCAATCATTTTCAATTTCGTGAGAAGAGGTGCGCGGATTTAATTAGACCTCTGAATTTAATGGTGCTATCAATTTTGGGCACACCCCGATTCCAAACTGTATTATGGGGTGCGTACGATCTTGAAAGGGAGGATCAAATGAAAAAAGTAACTGGTTTCGCTGCGGTCGCTATGGCTGCTGTTCTGGGAACAACTGCTCTTGCTGACGGTGTTGTCGTTGGTGTGAGCTGGTCGAACTTCCAGGAAGAACGCTGGAAAACTGACGAGGCTGCTATTGTTGCAGCTCTGGATGCCGCTGGCGCATCTTACATCTCCGCTGACGCACAATCTTCTTCTGCCAAGCAGCTTTCTGACATTGAATCTCTGATTGCTCAGGGTGCAAATGCGCTGATCGTTCTGGCACAAGACACATCTGCTGTTGGCCCTGCTGTTCAGGCTGCTGCTGACGAAGGCATTCCTGTAATTGCTTATGACCGTCTGATCGAAGACGAGCGTGCATTCTACCTGACATTCGACAACGTTGAAGTTGGCCGTATGCAGGCACGTGCTGTTTTGGCTGCACAGCCAAAAGGCAACTACGTGATGATCAAAGGCTCGCCAACTGATCCAAACGCAGACTTCCTGCGCGGCGGTCAGCAAGAAGTGCTTCAAGCTGCAATCGACGCGGGTGACATCACCATCGTTGACGAAGCTTACACTGACGGCTGGGTTCCTGCGAACGCACAGCGCAACATGGAGCAAATCCTGACAGCCAACGACAACAATGTTGATGCTGTTGTTGCGTCCAACGACGGTACTGCTGGTGGTGTTGTTGCTGCTCTTACTGCTCAGGGTATGGAAGGTATTCCAGTATCCGGCCAAGACGGCGATCACGCTGCTCTGAACCGCGTTGCGATCGGCACACAAACCGTTTCGGTTTGGAAAGACGCTCGTGAGCTTGGTAAAGCCGCTGGTGAGATTGCTGTTGCCCTCGCGGAAGATCCAAACGCGACAATCGACGGTGCTGCTGAGTGGACATCGCCTTCTGGTACAACGCTGATGGCGAAGTTCCTTGAGCCGGTTCCTGTAACTGCAGACAACCTCAACGTTGTTCTCGACGCGGGCTGGATTTCGAAAGAAGCGCTTTGCGCCGGTTCGACACTCGACGTCTGTAAGTAAACCAAACAACGAGCCCTCAGCCTTGAGCTGGGGGCTCTGCTCCTTACAATTTTCCAAAAAACGTGATTTCTGGTACTGCGTCCTCGAGAAAGAGAGGAACGTATCAAAACGCGTATCTAAGCTTTGCCGCTTGGGAGAGGGCAACACATGAAAGATTCAGCTAAAAAATTCGTGTCCAATGTGGGCATTGATCCAAGGCTGCTCGGGATGATCGGCGCACTTGTCGTTCTTTGGGTGGTTTTTGATCTCTGGACCGGTGGGCGCTTTCTGACGCCGCGCAACCTGTTCAATATATCGGTACAGACTTCATCCGTTGCGATTATGGCAACCGGAATGGTGTTTGTGATTGTGACGCGGCACATTGATCTGTCGGTCGGTTCGCTATTGGGCTTTATCGGCATGAGTGTTGCGGCGCTTCAGGTGCATGTCTTGCCGGATATCGTCGGGCTCGGGCATTGGTCGATCTGGATCATCGCTTCAGTTGCGGCGGTTCTGATGGGGCTTGTTATCGGCGCCGCGCAGGGGTGGGTGATTGGTTATCTGACCGTTCCGGCCTTTATCGTTACGCTTGGCGGGCTTTTGATCTATCGCGGTGCTATGTGGTGGGTCACAGAGGGGCAAACTGTTTCTCCACTTGATCCGAACTTCAAGCTACTTGGAGGCGGTGCAGAGGGAACACTCGGTGAAACGCTGAGTTGGGCCTTCGGTTTGTTTGCGTCTTTTGCTGCTGTTGTCCTGATCATTCTGTCTCGTCGCCGTAAAGCGAACCACGGTTTTGTTGTGAAGCCTGTTTGGGCAGAGGGTGTTCTTATCGCTTTGGCTGTAGGGTTGATTATGGGCTTCGTTTGGACGCTCAATTCCTATCCAATCGCCAAAGGCGCGCGCGCACGTGTTGCAGAGGCGCGGGGGCTTGAGCTTACCGATACATTGTCTCTGAACCATGGTGTGGCAATTCCAGTTGTGATCCTGCTCTTGGTGACCGTTGCCATGACGATTGTGTCTAAGCGCACGCGTTTTGGCCGCTATATCTATGCAACAGGTGGCAACCCAGAAGCCGCAGAGCTTTCAGGCATTAATACGCGTATGCTGACGGTCAAGGTATTTGCGCTCATGGGCGCGCTTACAGGTATCTCTGCTGTTGTCGCCTCGGCGCGGCTTGGTTCGGTTGACGTTGGTCTCGGAACGCTCGACGAGCTTCGCGTGATTGCGGCTGCTGTTATTGGTGGAACCGCACTCGCTGGGGGCTTTGGCACGATCTATGGCGCTGTGATTGGTGCTGCGATCATGCAAACTTTGCAATCTGGTATGGCCTCTGTTGGCGTTGACGCACCGTTGCAAAACATGGTCGTGGGCTTCGTGCTGGTTGTCGCGGTTTGGATCGACATCGTTTATCGCCGTAAAGTCGGCGTTTAAGGGAGGATATGAGAATGACTACGAAAACCCCTCTCGTCGAGATGAAGAACATTTCGATCGCCTTTGGCGGTGTGAAGGCTGTGGATGACGTGTCGGTTGATCTGCACGAAGGTGAAGTTGTGGGCCTTCTGGGTCACAACGGTGCGGGTAAATCCACGCTGATCAAAATCCTCTCCGGCGCGTATCACGCAAACGCGGGCGAGATTTATATCAGCGGCGAAAAGGCGCATATCACAAACCCACGTGACGCGCGGAACTACAACATTGAGACGATCTACCAGACACTTGCTTTGGCGGATAATCTCGATGCTGCGTCAAACCTGTTCCTTGGTCGCGAAATTGTAACCAACGTTGGTACGGTTGATGATGACGCGATGGAAGCGGAAACGCGGAAGATCATGGGCCGTCTGAACCCGAACTTTGAAAAGTTCAGCAGCCCTGTTTCAGCGCTATCCGGCGGCCAGCGCCAATCTGTTGCGATTGCACGTGCGGTATACTTCAACGCCAAAATCCTGATCATGGACGAACCAACAGCCGCGCTTGGGCCGCACGAAACCCAGATGGTTTCGGAGCTCATTCAGCAGCTCAAGTCTGAAGGGATTGGTATCTTCCTCATCAGCCACGACATTCACGATGTTATGGACCTCTGCGACCGCGCTTCTGTTATGAAGAACGGTAAGCTTGTTGGCACTGTGAATGTTGATGAGGTTACGGATGATGATTTGCTCGGGATGATTATTCTCGGCAAGCATCCGCATGAAAATAAAGAAGACGCATAAGCGATTTTTCTTTAGGGCCTAAACGAACGGCGGTGCGCTATTTGCGTGCCGCCGTTACGTTTTCAAAACTCTCGACCCTCTTGTCTATGACCATTCCCTCGATGTCGGAGCAAAATGACTTGAAATGCGCGCTTTCAAGGTGCTCATCAAACGCGGCGGCGCTGTCGTAAATTTCATAGAGGAAGAATTTGGCAGTGTCGCTCGGGTCTGTGCAGACATCAAAAAGTTGGCATCCCGCTTCCATCTCTACGGATGCTTTCGCGTTTGCGTTGATGTGCGCGTGGAAAGCCTCGGCCTTAGATGGCTCAATGATGAATGTGACGCAAACGGCGAACATAGCTGCTCCTAAAGTGTTTGTTTGGTTGCGGTTTCGGCGGAAATGTAAGCTGCATCGGTCACGCGAATTACGGATAGATACTCGGCCGCGGTGTTCTCAAATTTCGTTGTACCGTTCAGAGCAGCAACAACATGGCGGTTCAGCGTTTCGACACAGCCACCGCCGAACCGTGTATCGTCGATAGGCTCAGAAACGGGAAGTTCGCTCCAGTTCAGCTCTCCGAACTTGCGCATTGTGATCTTGCCAAACCCATCAAGACGCAAAGTGCCGTTCTCGGCTTCGATCTCCATTTCGCCCATCGTATGGCGGGTGTTCTCTGCGGCGTGATCTAGAAGCCTGTTGCCGTCGAGCATTGTGCGGGTGCCCGTCGTGTGCTGCATCAGCATCACGCCCGAGTCTTCCCCCGCCAACACAGGGTTTAGCTTCTCAATATCTGCATAGACGCTTTGAATGTCACCGAAGAGGAATTGGAACAGATCGACAAAGTGAACGCCGGTTTCATGTATCAACAAACGTTCCATAGCTCGGAAAGCCGGTTGCCGCGACAAGTAGGCATCTTCGCCACGTCCATCACCGGGCCGAAGCGCGAAACGGGCTTGATAAACATGACCGAGCTTTCCGCTTTCGAGCACCGATTTGATCTCCCGATACCACGGCTGAAAGCGAAAGTTCTCGTGAATAATGAGCGTGCAGCCGCGTTCTTTCGCAAGTGCTGCAACGGCTTCAGCTTCTTTGAGGGACGTACAGAAAGGCTTCTGGCAGATTATAACCCGACCATCGCTGGCAAAGGTTTCAATCAGTGCTTTGTGCGCTGGCGGCGGTGCAACAATGTCGACGATATCAAGTTGTTCGCAGGCAATGTCTTCGACGGATCGAAAAGCTTTGGTTCTGTATTCGGCCGCGATTCCCTGCGTGCGCACTTCGTCGAGGTCAAATACGCCGCAAAGTTCGGTATCTGCAATGTCCCGCCAAGCATCCAGGTGGAATTGGCTGAAATAACCCAGACCAATAACCGCAACCTTGTACGGCGCCGCCATTAGGAGACCTCTTCGAGCAGCTCAATTACGGTTTGGGTTACGGCTTTGGTGCCCATATCGCCACCGAACTCCATCGGCCGGAGCGCGTTGCGTTCAAAACCAAGGTCAACCGCCTTGTCGATGAGCGCTCCTGCATTTTCATAACCGCCTGCGCCTGCTTTTTCGCCGATGTAGTCAAGCATCAAACCGCCGGACAGGATAGCTGCAAGCGGGTTGGCTTTGTCTTGGCCCATGATATCCGGTGCGCTTCCGTGGGCGGGCTGGAATAGGCCGATGGTGTCACCGATTTCGCCACAGGCCGCCATGCCCATCCCGCCGACAAGGCCGCCGCAGAGATCAGACAGGATGTCGCCAAACATGTTTTCCATAACCATGACATCAAACTCCCAAGGCTTGCGCACAAGGTCAAGCGCCATGGCGTCCACATAATTGTAAGACGTTTCGACGGTTGGATGCGCGGCTTTCACCTCGTCAAAGATTTGGCGAAAGAAGGCTTGGCTGGTGAATACGTTGGCTTTGTCCACACAGGTAAGGCGACCGGATTTTCCGCGCTCCTTGCGTTTTTCGGCCAATTGGAACGCAAACTCGTGGAGTTTTTCCGTTGTGGCGCGCGAAATGCGCATGATGTCGCGAACTTCAACATTGGGCACGATTTCTGCGCGATTGTGGACAGCGGCGGTGTAGAATAGCCCTTCGGTACTTTCGCGAAGGATTATCATGTCGATACCTTCGGCCCGAGGATCAGCAAGGCGCTGCGGTGCGTTGGGGTAAGCCTTGACGGGGCGAATGCCTGCATAAAGTTGATACCGGTCGCGCAAGCGCAGATGCGGAGAGATTTCTGTACCATCTTTATGACGAATAGCAGGAAGGCCAATCGCGCCGAGGAAAATGGCATCCGCTTCGCCAGCGCGCTCTTCGCCGTCCGGTTCGATATCCATGCCAGTCTCGGCATAGTATCCCGCTCCGGCTTTGATCTCTTGAATGTTCGGTGCCACGGCTCCAGAGTGTTTCAGCGCAGCCGTTGTTACCGCAAGTGCGGCCTCTGCAACGTCAATACCGATTCCGTCACCCTTTATGAGTGAAATCTTGGGCGTCCGTGTCATGTTTCACCTTGTTTAAGCCTTTGCTCTTATCAAGGATTGCGGATACCTTAATAAATGCATTAAAAAACTCATTAATGCACGCAACGACAGTTTGCAATCTGAAATGATCAAAAATACACCTAAAAAGAGCGATAAGCGGGGAGGAGGCCAAATGACAACCAAATGGCAGGTCTATGCGGTTAAATATGCGGAGCGGAATACGCGAACGCGGAAAGACAGCTTCATCTTTGACGATCACCCTGCGGCGCAACATGGAATGGACTATTTTGTTTGGCTTCTTACCGACGGCACACGGAATATTCTTGTGGATACGGGCTATGACGAGGCCGAAGGCCAAAGGCGTGCGCGACCAATCTTGCGCGATCCAGCACAAGCTCTGGCTGCATTGGATGTAAATCCACTGCTTATTGATACAGTAATCGTAACGCATCTCCACTATGACCACGCGGGGGGGCTAGATCGGTATCCAAACGCGAAGTTCCACCTTCAGGAAGTCGAAATGGGCTTTGCGACGGGGCCTTGCATGTGTGACCCGACATTACAGATGCCTTACACGGCCGACCATGTTTGTGAAATGGTGCGGCATGTCTTCGCTGGGCGTGTGGTGTTTTACAAGGGGGACGGCGAAGTTGCGCCGGGCGTCACTGTTCATAGGATCGGAGGCCATTCACGCGGTCTTCAGGCCGTTCGTGTTGAAACAGAGAATGGACCATTGTGTCTCGCAAGCGATGCCGCGCATTACTACGAGAACTTTCAGGAGCGAAAACCGTTTCCGATTGTCGTTGATATGGAAGACATGGTGCAGGGGTTTGACAAGATTCAGGCCCTAGCCGGGGGAAGCGCTTCGCGAGTTATTCCAGGACACGATCCGCTGGTTACGGATCGGTTCGATGAATTCGGCGAGAGTGGCTATGTATGGCGGCTTGATCGGCTCAAAGCGTAGTATCAACAAAAAAGGGCGAGCCGTTTGGCCCGCCCGAATTTCTTAATGTTCCAAACTTAAGCGAGCAGTTCGCGCGCAGCATCCGGAGTGAGCGGGGCAGGGCGCTCGCAGGTTGTTGTCATCTCGACGAAACCACGTTTTTCGCCAGCGGCGAGGATCGATGTCATGACCTCGACAGCGTGCAATGCTAGCGCATCGGAGCAGCGGTGAGGGCGGCCTTCTTGAATGGCGATCGCCATATCGGCCAAACCTGCACAGCGGTAATTTGCGTTGTCTCCGTCGTTAGGAATAGAGAATGGGTGCTCCCATTCACCAGAAAGCTCAACGTCAGCTTCGCGCTTCGTTTGCTTGATCTCGCCGCCAAAGAAGTTTGGATCAGGCACGTGAAGCGTTCCTTCTTCGCCATAAAGCTCCATGTTTGAATGACCGTGCTGCCAGACATCCCAGCTTGTTACCATTGTGATTACTGCGCCGGATTCAAACTCAAGCAACGCGTGAATTGTTGTCGGTGTGCCAACAGGAATTTTCTCGCCATTGCGAGGTTGAGACGTGATGAGGCGCTCTGGAGCTGGCGTAGACGTGAGGGCGGCAACCCGCGCAACAGGACCAAGTAACTGTACCAGATTGGTGACATAGTAAGGGCCGATGTCTAGAACAGGGCCTGCGCCTGGCTGATAGAAGAAGTCAGGGTTTGGATGCCAATGCTCCATCCCGTGTCCCATCACAAAAGCCGTCCCAGACGTGATTTTTCCAACCTCGCCGCTATCAATTATGTTGCGAACACGCTGATGAGCACCGCCCATGAATGTGTCTGGAGCGGAGCCAACACGGAGCCCTTTTTCTTCGGCCAGTGCTTTAAGCTCGGCACCTTCTTCCAAGGTCAGAACGAACGGCTTCTCCGAATACACATGCTTACCGGCAAGCAGCACGTTCTTTGAAACTTCGAAGTGCGCAGCAGGGATCGTCAAGTTAACAACGATATCAATGTCATCCGAAGCAAGCAGGCTATCGACAGTTTCAGCTCGAACGCCGAATTCTTTGGCGCGCTCGTTCGCGGCATCCATATTCAAATCAGCCACAGCCCGAAGCTCGATGCCTTTGAACATAGGGCCAAGTCGGAGATACGCCGCTGAGATATTGCCGGCACCAATGATGCCGACGCCAAGTTTATTAGTCATTTCGAACTCCTAAAGAGCTTTGTAGTTGTTGATCGAACGGGTCGCGAACCGTTTGAAATCGTTTGGGTTGTCATGTTCCAGTACGAAGTGCGCTGCCTTGGTCTTGGTGCGAACAGCATCAAGGATGCCCGCCCAATCCATGGTGCCCTCGCCAACATCTGCCCAGCCATCCTCGTCCGTGCATTCGCCTTCTGGGGCGATATCTTTGACGTGGATCGCAGAGATGCGGTCGGCGTATTTGGTGATCCATGCGATTGGGTCACCGCCGCCGCGCACGATCCACGCGATGTCTGCTTCCCATTCGATTTTCGGCGCGGCTTCAAGGATTACTTCCATTGGCACGGCGCCATCGGCTGTTGCGACAAATTCGAAGTCGTGGTTGTGCCAGCCAAAGCCGATGCCATGCGCCGCGAGTGCCTCTTGAGCCGCGGCGAGACGCGCGGCAAAGGCTTCCCAGCCTGCTTTGTCTGTCGGGCGCTGATCGTCCATCAGGTAGGGTGCATAAATGGTTTTGATACCAAGAGCGCCTGCGATTTCGACGACCTTATCAAGATTGCTTTCTAGGTCATCAATTCCGACATGCGCAGTTGGCATCGACAGGCCCGTTGCATCCATCGCGGCACGAACCTTGTCGGTGTCGCCATAAAGGGCGCCATAGCCCTCCACGCCCGTGTAGCCAAGTTCGGACAGAGTTTTGAACACGTAGTCCCATGGGGTGAAGTCTCTGGCACTATAAAGTTGAAAGGAAGCGCTCATGATTTAGATCCTGCTTTCGGTGGTTTTTTCAAAGAGTGAGAGGCGTGCGGCGCCAAATCCAATCCGCAATGTGTCTCCGGGCTCAACAGAAGATTGGCCGTCGATGCGGATGCGAATGCGTTCACCCATTACCTCGCACCAAACTACGGTATCGCTGCCCATTGGCTCGACGATTTCGACACTTGTGTCGATTTTGAAGTCAGATGCTTCGGCGGCCTCGCCAACAACAATATGTTCCGGGCGAATACCCATCCATGCGTTGCCCGCGGCGGGGGACGAAACAAACTCATACCCCGTGAGCGGAATGGTCTGCCCTGCGGTTTCAAAGGTCGGCGCGCCATCTGTGTTAACTGCGCCGAGGAAGAAGTTCATTGAGGGCGACCCGATGAAGTCGGCCACGTATTTGTTCGCCGGCTTGTTGTAGATTTCACTTGGGCTGGCGAGTTGCTGGATCAGGCCGTCTTTCATGATCGCGATGCGATCCGCGAGGGTCATGGCTTCCACCTGATCGTGTGTCACATAGATCATCGTGTTGTGAAGCTGCTGGTGCAGACGTTTGATTTCAACACGCAGGTCCGCACGAAGCTTGGCGTCAAGGTTGGACAATGGCTCGTCAAAGAGGAACACGTCCACATCGCGAACTAGGGCGCGGCCAATAGCAACGCGCTGGCGTTGACCGCCAGACAATGCTGCCGGTTTACGCTTCAGTAGGTCCTCCATTTGCAGGACTTCTGCTGCGCGCTGAACGCGTTTCTTGATCTCGTCTTTCGGCAGTTTGGCGTTCTTGAGGCCGAAGGAAAGGTTCCCCTCAACGCTCATTTGTGGATAGAGCGCATAGCTCTGGAACACCATGCCGATGCCGCGCTCGCTTGGCTCTGCCCATGTGACGTTCTCGCCTTTGATGTGGATCTGGCCGCCTGTTACGTCCAGCAGTCCGGCGATGCAGTTCAAGAGCGTTGACTTGCCACAGCCGGACGCACCGAGAAGCACGAGGAATTCGCCGTTGGCAATTTCGAGGTTGAGGTCTTTGAGCACTTCGACCGCGCCAAAGCTGAGATCGAGGTGTTTGATGGATACGCTTGATGTGCTTGTCATGATTTAGCCTTTCACCGCACCGGCAGCAATGCCGCGCACGAAGAGCTTGCCAGAGGCAAAGTAGATAATGAGAGGAACGAGGCCGGTCAGAAGAGTAGCCGCCATGTTGACGTTGTACTCTTTCACGCCTTGTACCGAGTTCACGATGTTGTTGAGCTGAACAGTCATCGGATAGATGTCCGGCTTTGTATAGATCACCCCAAAGAGGAAGTCGTTCCAGATACCTGTGACCTGAATGATCATCGCCACAACAAAGATCGGAAGACTCATGGGTAGCATCACCTGGAAATAAATCCCCCAGAAACCGGCCCCATCAACCCGAGCAGCTTTGAACAGTTCATCAGGCAGTGAAGTGAAGTAATTGCGGAACAACAGCGTCAGGATTGGCATACCAAAGATCGTGTGCACCACAACCAGCCCCCAGAGCGACCCCATGAGGCCAACTTCGCGGAGCAGGATCACAATCGGATAGAGCATCACCTGATAGGGAATGAATGCACCAAAGATTAGGATGGTGAAGAATACTTCGGACCCTTTGAACTTCCAGTTTGCCAGTGCATAGCCGTTTACAGAAGCGATCGCGATAGAAAGCGCCACCGAAGGAACAAGGATGGAAACCGAATTCCAGAAACCGCGGCTAAGGCCGTCACAGTTCAGGCCGGTACATGCGGTGGACCACGCCTTCACCCATGGCTCGAACGTAATGTCTACCGGCAGATCAAAGATGTTACCTGCGCGGATCTCTGGCATGCCTTTAAGCGACGTCGTAACCATCACATAAAGAGGTAGGAGATAGTAGAACGCAACGACCAGCAGCGTGCCATAGAGCATGATGTTTGTGCCGGAGAGGCGCTTGCGGGGTTTGGTGCCCTGCGGGCCTTCGAGATTGTACTTATTTTGCACGGCGTTTCCCTCCGTATTCGAGATAAGCGTAGGGAACGAGGATTATCAGCACCGTCACCAACATCATGGTAGAGGCGGCAAATGCCTGTCCGAGGTTTTGGTTCTTGAACATGGATTCAATAACGTACTTGGCCGGTACTTCAGAAGCGATGCCCGGTCCGCCATTGGTTTGTGCGACGACAAGGTCATAGACCTTAACGATGCCGGCAGTGATGAGCACGAGCGCCGTTACAAAAACAGGGCGCATCATCGGGATCACGATAAAGATGTATGTTTTCCACTTTGGAATTCCGTCGACGCGCGCGGCTTTCCAGATCTCCTGATCAATGCCTCGGAGACCAGCGAGCATGATGACCATGATCAGACCAGACCCTTGCCAGATTGCGGCAATCAGAATGCCGTAGATCACGATGTCCTGATTATAGAGAGGATCAAAGGCGAAGCTTTCCCAGCCAAGGGAACGCACGATCTTCTGTACTCCGAAGTCAGGGTTCAAAATCCACTGCCATGTAAGGCCAGTCACAACAAATGACAGCGCAAACGGATAAAGGATGATCGTCCGGATTGTATTTTCAAAGCGGATTTTCTGATCCAACAAGGTAGCAAGGAAGAACCCAATGCAAATCGACAATACAAGGGAGCAAATCCCGTAGATTGCCAAGTTCTCAATGGAAATCAGCCATTTGTTGGTCTTCCAAAGTCGCTCGTATTGGTCGAGACCAACAAAATCGGTTTTTGGAAGAAGTTTTGATTTAGTAAAGGAGTGGACAATCGTCCATATTGTGCAACCTACGAAAACGACAAGGGCAGTAGCGACCATTGGGATCGCGGCAACCTTGGCGTTCAGATTGCGCAAAAGCTGGTTGGGCCTTTTTGCATCCGCCATGGAATTTCTCGCTGTTGGATTTAGCTGAGGGTGTGCGACGGGTTAGCCGTGCCGCACATCAGGGTATTCAGGTTGCTCCCGAGTGCGAACACTCGGGAGCGGCTTACAAACAGAGAGGATCAGTCCGCGCTTGCAATGATGTCGGCGTAACGCTTATGCGCGTCTTCAGCCGTAATCGAAGTGTCGTTCCAGAATTCAACCATCAGGTCTTCAAGCTGGCCTGTGGTGTCAGCGGAAAGAACTTGGTTGCCATCAGGAAGGATGTTGCCAGAAGCGAGGATCTCGAGACCTTTCTTCATGCAGTCGTTCGCTGCGGCAAGGTCAACATCACCACGAACAGGCAGCGAGCCTTTCTTCAGGTTGAAGTTAACTTGTACTTCCTTGGACAGAAGCAATTTAGCCAGCTCTTTTTGAGCGGCTTCGACTTCTGGATCGTCCTGTTTCGGGAAATAGAACGCGTCACCACCAGTAGAGATGATTTCGTTCACGCCCAAACCTGGCAGACATGTGTAGTCTTCACCGGCAACCTGCTCGGCAACCGCGAATTCACCTTGCGCCCAGTCACCCATGATCTGACCACCGGCTTCGCCGTTGATGACCATAGCTGTTGCGAGGTTCCAATCGGACACGTTTGATCCTGCGGAAAGCTCACGTGCGGCTGCAGCAGCTTCAAATACAGCGGCCATTTCAGCGCTTGCAGCTGCTTCTGCGTCTTTCTCTGCGTATACTTTTGTCCAGAGCTCAGGGCCACCGAGTGCAACAAGCATCACGCCAAATGCGCCTGAGGACTGCCAGCTTTGCTGACCCATTGCGAGTGGTACTTTGCCAGCCGCTTCGAGAGCAGGAGCGGAAGAAACAAATTCATCCCAGTTGGAAGGAACGTCTACGCCTGCGTCAGCATATGCTTTGTGCGAGAGCCAGAGCCACTGCCAAGAGTGGATGTTCACAGGAACACAGTAAACTTTGCCGTCTACTGTACAGCTATCAAGAAGCGAAACAGGGTGGACGATGTCGCGCCAGCCGCCTTCTTCTGCGATGTCTGTAAGGTCAAGCATCAGGCCAGCTTCAACAAGCTCTTCGGCTTGACGTCCGTGGTTAAGCTGAGTGGCGTGCATTGGATCGCCGCCAAGAATACGGCTTACGATTACGCCGCGTGCAACGCCGCCGCCGCCAGCGATCGCGCCATCAACCCAGTTGTTGCCTTCTGTCTCGTTGAAAGCTTTTGCAAATTCGGCAACAGCAGCAGCTTCACCGCCTGATGTCCACCAGTGTGTTACCTCTAGATCGGCCGCAGAAACTGCGGAAGCCGCGCAAAGCGCACTAGTTGCAACAAGTGCATTACGGAAATTCATAGATTCCTCCCTTTATGTAAGCGTCATCCCACGACGCCCTTGTAATCGATTGCAATTTCACGCATCGTTACGTTAGAGATGCTGTAATCGATTACAGTATGGGACATTCTAATTGAGATTCTGTCAAGCCCTTCCGTCAAACTTTTGGTGCAGGCAGGGAAAATCTCGTAGGAGGAGGAATGAAGTCACCGAATCAGAGAGCGCGGATTCTCGACGTTGCGAGAGCGGCAGGCGTTTCGACCGCCAGTGTCAGTCGTGCGTTAAGTAATCCGTCGCAAGTTTCGGATGAGACGCGCGAGGCTGTTCTTAAGGCTGTAGAACAGACTGGCTATCGCGCCAACCGCGCAGCGCGGAACCTGAGAACCCAGAAAACGGGCGCAATTCTGGCGCTTATTCCGAATCTGTCTAATCCATTTTTCTCGCAGGTCATTTCCGGCATCGAGCAAGTAGCGAGCCAAGCTGGATATTCAATTCTTGTTGCGGATACGGAAAATCAATCGACCCCTAAAATTCATGTCGCTGACGTTTTCACTGATGGAATTGCGGATGGGGTTATTATCCTTGATGGGTTCATGGAGCCAGAATCCATTGATTCTGTGCGAGCCACAGGGTCGGAAAATCTGGTGGTCTATGCCTGTGAATGGGCGGAGAGCGTCGGCCTTCCTTCTATAAGATCTGATAACGCCGAAGGTGCGCGACTCGCGGCGCGGCATCTTGCGGAGTGTGGCCATAAACGAGTCGGGCACATATGCGGCCCAAAGGACAATATCCTGACGCCTACGCGCAGAGATGAATTTGTAAAAGAGGCGCGCGCGCTCGGCATGGAAGTTCGGGACGAGTGGATTTTGCCTGGAGATTTCCGTCTCGCCTCTGGTGCAGCGGCGGCGGAGACAATCCTTGCCATGGATCAGCGTCCGACTGGAATATTCAGTGCTTCAGACATGATGGCGCTTGGATTTATGAAAGGTCTCTTGGCGGCTGGTATCAAGATTCCGGAAGAAATTGCTTTGATCGGATTTGATGACGTAGCGATTGCGGCTTACATGCACCCTTCGCTCACAACCATTCGACAAAACCGTGTTGAAATCGGTCGGATTGCCGCAAAAGCGCTGTTGGAAAGAATCCAGAACCCGAACAAGGATTGGGAACATTTTCAACATATCGTCCCCGTGGAATTGGTTGGGCGCGAAAGCACAGGTCCGTTGCCGCAGAAATAATTAGGAAGATCCGGCATTCGTTGTTTGCGCGGAGGGCACACCGCAAGAAAACAACGCTGAATGGCCATATTGCTCGTCGAATTGCGCCATTTTGTTGCCTTTTTCTCGGGCGACATTTCCCTTGGTCCTAATGTTCGGACCGCTTAACGAGGCTAAAACGGACGAGTTTATTATGTCATTCCTGAGTGCCATTACAATTGACCAAATCCTTCTGAGCTTTATGGCGTGCTACATTGTACGTGAAATTATGGTGCTCGCACTGCCAGACACAATCGCAGGTCCAGGCGGTTGGCTCGTTAATACACAGTCCTGAACTACGGTTCCTTTCCGAAAAATCTGCCATCGACGTGGCGCGTATCCACATCAGAATTGCGGCTGCGCAATAGGTCGAACCCCCAAATCTCACGAAAATTGAGACAGTAACCGTTTACATTGCTTGATTTCTGCATTTGTAATCGATTACGGTGCCTCTCGGGCGCGTATTGTTTCTCGCCCTAATTGAGATTCTGGGAGGGATTCATGAAAACATTAAAGGGCCCCGGCCTTTTCCTCGCGCAGTTCGCAGGAGACGACGCTCCGTTCAATTCCTGGTCTGCAATCACAAAATGGGCAGCAGATTGTGGCTACAAAGGTGTTCAGCTTCCGAGCTGGGATGCGCGCTTCATTGATCTGGAAAAAGCTGCAACTTCAAAAGATTACTGTGACACGCTTGCTGGCGAAGCCCGTGAGAACGGCGTAGAGATCACCGAACTTTCGACACACCTTCAAGGGCAGCTCGTTGCAGTTCATCCCGCATACGATACGTCATTCGATGGCTTTGCAGCACCTCACGTTCAAGGTAACCCAAAGGCGCGTCAGGAATGGGCGGTCGAGCAGGTTAAAATGGCGCTTTCCGCGAGTAAGAATCTTGGAATCGGTGCACATGCGACCTTCTCTGGTGCGCTCGCATGGCCATATGTTTACCCTTGGCCTCAGCGTCCAGCAGGGCTCGTTGAAACAGCATTTGATGAGTTGGCAAAGCGTTGGAAGCCGATTCTTGATCATGCGGATGAGTGCGGCGTTGACGTTTGCTATGAAATCCACCCAGGCGAAGACCTGCATGATGGCGTTACATTTGAGATGTTCCTTGAGCGCGTAAACAATCACGCCCGCTGTAACATGCTCTATGATCCAAGCCACTATGTGCTTCAGTGCCTTGATTACCTCGACAATATCGACATCTACAAAGACCGGATTAAAATGTTCCATGTCAAGGATGCCGAGTTTAACCCAACCGGACGCCAAGGCGTTTACAGTGGTTATCAAAGCTGGGTCGATCGCGCAGGCCGATTCCGCAGTCTTGGCGACGGTCAGGTTGATTTCGGAGCGGTGTTCTCGAAGATGGCCGCGAATGATTTTGATGGCTGGGCTGTTGTCGAGTGGGAATGTGCGCTGAAACACCCAGAGGACGGTGCACGCGAAGGCGCGCAGTTCGTTAAAGACCACATTATTCGCGTAACCGAGCGCGCATTTGATGACTTTGCCGATGGTGGAACCGATGAGGTCGCCAACCGCAAAATGCTTGGTCTGGAGGTTTAATCATGGCGATTACAGGACGCAACGAAGCCCTGTCCGGACCAATCCGGTTGGGTATGGTTGGCGGTGGCAAAGACGCCTTTATCGGTGGTGTTCACCGGATCGCATCGCGCATTGATGGCAAGTTTGAATTGATCGCAGGTGCACTTTCGAGCACGCCTGAACGCGCTCTGGAGTCCGGTCGCGCGCTTGGGTTGGCGGAGGATCGTATCTACTCCAGCTATAAGGAAATGGCGATCCGCGAGGCCCGATTGAAAAACGGGATCGAGGCAGTGGCAATCGTAACGCCAAATCACGTTCACCTTGATGCGGCGCGCGAGTTTCTAAAGCGCGGAATTCACGTGATCTGTGACAAGCCTCTGACCTCGACATTGCCAGACGCTAAAAAATTGGTGAAGGCGGCGGAGTCATCGGATGCACTCTTTATCCTGACACATAACTACACGGGTTATCCGATGATCCGCCAAGCGCGTGAGATGATCGCGAATGGTGAACTTGGAAAACTCCGTTTGGTGCAGGTTGAGTATGTTCAAGACTGGCTCGCCGAAGAGGCGGACGCCGACAACAAGCAAGCCGCATGGCGTACAGACCCGGAGAAATCCGGCGCGGGTGGTTCAACCGGTGATATTGGCACGCATGCGTTCAACCTTGCCAGCTTCGTTTCCGGCCTCGAGGTCGATACACTTTCGGCGGACCTTCAAGCGTTTGTTCCCGGTCGATTGGTTGATGACAACGCTCATGTGATGATGCGTTACGAAGGTGGTGCGCGCGGCACACTTTGGTGCAGTCAAGTTGCTGTCGGCAATGAGAATGGCCTGCGGTTGCGCATCTACGGTGAAAAAGGTGGCCTCGAATGGTGTCAGGAAGACCCGAACTATCTCTGGTACACTCCATTCGGTGAGCCGAAGCGTTTGATTACGCGCGGCGGAGCGGGTTCGGGTGAGGCCGCTGGCCGTGTGAGCCGTATCCCTCCCGGACATCCTGAAGGGTATCTTGAAGGCTTTGCAACGATCTATTCCGAAGCGGCCGAAGCGATTCAGGCGCGCCGTGAAGGGAAAGATGTGCCAGCTGAGGTTGTCTATCCAACTGTTCAGGATGGTCTTAAAGGCGTGCAATTCATTGACGCTTGCGTGCGCTCGTCGGCGCGTAACGCGGCTTGGGTCAAGCTGGCCTAAGACCCTAGAAACGAAACAAAGAACGGGGGCAGTTTTGCCCCCGTTTTCGTTTATACGGCGTCGTTTACCAATGCGCCGTGGCTTGTGACAACTTTTCCCGCAAGCTCTGCGCCGCTGGCAATCGCGCCCGCAAGATCTGCACCTTGAAGGAGCGCGGCGCAGAAACCTGCATTGAAGCTATCTCCGGCGGCAGTTGTGTCTACGACGTTTTCAACGATGTTCGGCTGCACGGTAATCGGTGCTTCGCCCTTGGTTTGCGCTGTTACAAGACCCGGCCCATTTTTGACGATCACAGTGTTCACACCAGCGGCGAAATAGCGCTCGATTGTCGCCTCCGGCGAAGTATCACCATAGAACTGCTGCTCTTCGTCAAAGGACGGAAGGATGATCTCCGAAACCTTCGCCGCATCCGAAATGGCGTCTGACATCTCTGTTTGGTCTTTCCAAAGGCGCAGGCGCTGGTTCGGGTCGAAGATTGTCGTTTTTCCAGCAGCGCGCGCCTTGCCAATTGCTTCAAGGAATGCTGCGCGGTGTTCGGGCAACACAACGGCGAGAGAAATGCCTGAGAAGAACAATACATCCGCTTCCATGAATCTCTCGGTCATGTAATCCACATCGCCCGCCATTTGCCGAGCCGCGGAATCCGAACGCCAGTAAGAAAAGCTGCGTTCGCCGCCGTCAAGGTGGATCATGTAAAGGCCCACTGTCTTTTCGGCGACCTCGCGTGCGGGCGCCATATCGATCCCCGAAGACTTGGCGAATTCGCGCATCTCACTGCTAGCAGCATCTACACCAAGACCCGAGAAATACTTCACACTCCAGTCAGCGGGGAGAAGTTTGGCGAGGTACCAAGCTGTGTTGAACGTGTCTCCGGCAAACCCGCGGCGATAGGTGTCTGGGCCGACAACGGCCATTTCGATCATTGCTTCGCCAATAGAAAGGAAAGTCTTGTTCGTCATGTTCAGGTGATATCCTTAAAGTAACTCGCGTGCTCTGCGAGGATGCGGGGGAGGGAGGATTCTGTTCGTGTTAGATGATTGGTGATCACCGCCGCCGCAGCTTCACCGTCATGCGCGCGTAGGGCCGTTACGATTTCGTTGTGGTCGGTGAGGGCGTCTCCGGCATCGAAGTTCAGGCTAAGAAAACGGATGCGATCGGCCTGTGCTTTGACGTCGGTGATAAGGTCCCAGACTTCTGGTCGCTCTGCAATTTCGCATATGCGCGCGTGGAAGTTTTCGTCCCACTGATAGAATTCGCTGAGGTTCTTGCGCGAGAGCGCCTGAACCTGCCGCGTGATCATAAGTTCCAATAGATCAGCTTGAATATCATCAATCTTCGCAGCAGCGGCGCGAACGGTTTCTTTCTCAAGCGCGGTTCGAATGAACTGCACGCTCTTGATGTCGCTGACCGAGATATGCGTGACAACGGTTGCGCGCTGTGGCCGCACCAGCAGGAGACCTTGCTTGGACAGTCGATAAAAGGCATCTCGAACCGGCTGACGGCTCACATCATACTGGCGCGCGATCTCCGCTTCAGACATTTTGTGTCCGGGCTTGAGTTCCAACTCAATGATTTGCCGATAAAGCGCATCATAGATCGTTTCGGTAACGGAGGCTGTTCGGTGGTTGTCCATAACATCCAGGCTTGTGACTTCTCGCAGACTAACATATTAGATGGCCGAGCGCCGAGCCGCAATAGGATTCGGTAGGGGAAATGAAGATAACAGTTAAGAGGGAAATTGCATGAAACTACTTAGAATGGGAGCCGAAGGGTCGGAGACACCTTGTGTATTGGATGCGGACGGAAAAGCGCGCGATGTATCGTCTGTTGTGAAGGATTTTGGCCCGCAAACACTTGAAGGTGTCGCCGATACCCTGAAAGGTCTCGATCTGGCTGAGTTCCCACTTTACGAAGGTGATCAGCGTATCGGGACCCCGATCAGTCAGCCAAAAAACATCTACTGCGTTGGCTTGAACTATACAGATCACGCAAAAGAATCTGGGTTGCCTGTTCCGGAAGAACCCATCCTGTTCAACAAATCCGCGTCTACATTCTGTGGCCCAAACGCGCCGCTCTATTATGCGGATCACATGACCAAGCTTGATTGGGAAGTCGAGCTTGGCATCGTTATCGGCAAGACTGCTTTTGGCGTGGCCCCGGAAGACGCGCTTGACTACGTAGCCGGTGTTACAGTTGTGAACGACGTTTCAGAGCGTTCGTGGCAGATTGACCGTGGCGGCCAGTGGATGAAGGGTAAAAGCTTCCCGAACTTCTGCCCAACAGGTCCATGGCTTGTGACGCTTGATGAGCTTGAAGTCCAGAATCTTGATATGTGGCTTGATGTGAATGGCGAGCGGATGCAAACCGGCACAACCTCCACAATGATTTTCGATGTGAAAACAATCGTTTCCTACATGAGCAGCTTTATGAAGCTCGAAGAAGGAGACCTGATTTGTACAGGTACGCCTCCAGGTGTTGGCATGGGGATGAACCCGCCGAAGTACCTGAAAGTTGGCGATACTGTTGAGCTTGGTATCGAGAACCTCGGCTCGCAGAAACAAACGGTTGAGAGCCTCTAAAACGAAAGCGCCCCCAAGGTTTCTTGGGGGCGTTTCTTATTGTGATTAGTGGTTGTCGCGGGCGAGCTTGTCGATGTCACCCACGTTCCGGTATTTGGTGGCCGGTTTAAGCACCATACCTTTGTCGAACTGGTCAACCATGCCTCGCTGAATTTCCTGCCACGGTGTTTGGTGCGCGGGGTAGGGGTATCCGCCCTTAGCCTCTAGGTCTGAGCGTCGGGTCGCGAGTTCTTCTTCGCTGATCAGGATGTCTGCCGAACCTTTGTTCAGGTCGATGCGCAACATGTCTCCGGTTTGAACAAGAGCAAGCCCACCCATAGCCGCCGCTTCTGGGGCCGCGTTCAAGATCGACGGCGAGCCGGAAGTGCCCGATTGCCGCCCGTCGCCGATGCAAGGCAGCTCACTCACGCCTTGCTTGATGAGCGCGGTAGGCGGCTGCATGTTCACAACTTCCGCACCACCTGGATGGCCGATTGGCCCCGCGCCGCGGATCACAAGAATGCAGCTATCGTCGATCTTCAGCGCCGGATCGTCGAGACGGTCGTGGTAATCCTCCGGTCCGTCAAACACGATGGCGCGCCCTTCAAAGGCATTCATGTCATCTGGGTTTGACAGATACCGCTCACGGAAATGCTCGGAAATTACACTTGTTTTCATAATCGCGCTGTCAAAGAGATTACCCGAAAGCTCAACAAAACCAGCCGCTGGCTTGAGTGGTTTGTCGTAAGGATAGATCACATCATGATTGCTAACTTCGGAGTTGGCGTATGCTTCGCCCACGGTTGTGCCACCAACGGAGCGTGCATCAGGATGAGGCAGGACACCTGCTTTAAGCAACTCCGAGAAAACGCCAGGAACACCACCGGCGCGATGGAAGTCTTCGCCCAAGTATTTGCCCGCAGGCTGGACGTTACAAAGCAGTGGCGTTGAATGACCATGCTTCTGCCAGTCCGCGTTGGTGAGTTCGATGCCAAGATGGGCCGCAACTGCGTTGAGGTGGATCGGGGCGTTGGTTGATCCGCCGATGGCCGAGTTCACGACTATTGCGTTCTCAAACGCTTCGCGAGTCATAATATCGCTGGGCTTCACATCATCGCGTACGAGATCCACGATGCGCTTGCCGGTTTCATAAGAAATCTGACCGCGCTCACGATAAGGCGCCGGAATTGCTGCCGAACCAGGAAGCTGCATACCTAATGCCTCAGCAAGAGAGTTCATGGTGCTGGCCGTACCCATGGTGTTGCAATAGCCAACCGACGGGGCGGAGGCCGAGGCGATATCCATGAATTCTTTATAATCAATCTCGCCAGTGGCGAGGTCTTGCCGCGCATCCCAAATCACTGTACCGGAACCGGCGCGATTGCCCTTGTGCCAACCGTTGAGCATCGGGCCAACTGAAAGTGCGATCGAAGGAATATTCACCGTTGCCGCGGCCATAAGAAGCGCAGGCGTGGTTTTGTCACAGCCGATTGTCAGGACAACACCATCAAGCGGATAGCCGTGCAGAACCTCTACGAGTCCGAGATAGGCGAGGTTGCGATCAAGCGCCGCAGTCGGGCGGCGTCCGGTTTCCTGAATCGGGTGCACGGGAAATTCGAAGCAAATTCCGCCTTGGCTTACAATTCCGTCGCGCACGCGTTTCGCAAGCTCAACATGATGACGGTTGCACGGCGAAAGATCGCTACCGGTTTGCGCAATACCGATGATCGGCTTGCCGGATTGGAGTTCTTCTCGAGTGATCCCGAAGTTTAGATAACGTTCGATGTAAAGGGCGGTCATTCCGGGATTTTCCGGGTTATCAAACCATTTTTGTGAGCGAAGTTTCATGTGTGTTCCTGCGTTTGAACGAGGTCGTTTCCGACAGTTTTTTGGATTAAAATCACGCGGGAGGTTGCAAGCCCCTTAAATTGCAAACTACCGCTCAATTTTGCCAATAAAACATACTTCTATGTTTGGTTCAGGCGCAAGGGATAAAGCTGTTGACGAATCCTGACTAAAAAACTAAGAAATGAGGAGCATCAGGAGAATTGATATGAACGCCAGAGTTGAAATTGATCAAAATATTGAAGCCACAAAAGTTGAACTTGATATACCTGCTTACGATGTTCGCAGCCTCACGCGTACACACGGGCAGGCTAACCTCGTTCTTGATGGAGCGGTTTACCATTTGCGGATTACGCGCGCGGGAAAACTGATCCTAACAAAGTAATTTTGCTGGACTTGCGAGTGGCTCTGATTACCGTAGGGTAAATCATAGCAAAGGTTCGCAAATGCTCAGAAATCTAAATCCGATCCTCTCGCCCGATCTGTTGTATATCTTGGCCAGTATGGGCCACGGCGATGAAATTGTGATCGCTGATGCCAACTTTCCAAGTGACTCCAGCACTGATCGGCTTGTGCGACTTGATGGCGTTGCGGCGCCGGATGTCGTCGAGGCTGTCTTGAGCATTATGCCTCTTGATAATTTCGTTGATGATCCAGCGCGCTCCATGCAAATTGTGGGCAAGCCAGATGAGATTCCGCCTGTGGTTCAGGAGTATCAAGAGATCATCAATAAGACAGCAGACTTCCCGGCCCAGATAGAAAGTGTAGAGCGGTTTGCCTTTTATGAGGAAGCCAAGAAAGCTTACGCAATCGTCCAAACGGGCGAGCTTCGGATTTATGGGAATCTAATACTTAAGAAAGGTGTTGTCGCGCCGAGCTAGCGCCAGAAGCTTTGGGCGGCCAGATACGACTAAACACCGCGTTGATCGCGTAAGAGATCAACAGGACCATCAATATCGCGAAGATCGTGTCTGATAGAAAATGCCTGCCCATGATGACGCGAAAGCTTGACGCGACGACCGCAAATGCAATCGCAAAAACACGCGTAGCTTTGGCGAGAATTTCATTTTTGAAGCAGTAAGACAGCGCGAACAGCGAAATCGCAACCGCTGTTGCACCTGATGCCTCGCCAGAAACGAATGAACAGTTGTGGCTGCATTGATCAGTTATCTGAAAAGGCGGCGTGAACTCGGCGCTGCCACCGAAAAACTGCGTTTTCTCTGGACGGGCACGCCCCCAATATTCTTTGAGTATACCATTAACCAAAAGGCCCGGCCCTAATAGAAAGAGCGTTAGGATTTTACCCCAAACGATTGCCGGAATGCCGCCAAACCCACGCTTCCAGATGTTCACAACCAGCATCACGAGCGCGATAATCGGGAGTAAAAGCATAAAGCGCATCATGAGAAAGCGGAGTTGAACAACAAACTCGTTTTGCGCAGCAGGAAATCCGACGCCTTCGACGTAGAATAATCCGGTTGCCCAGAGATCAAGCTTTGGTACCGTCGTAAACACCATCAATGTGAAGAGGAAAGCGAGGACCAGTTTCTGAAGATAGGGCTGCATAAAATGGCTTCCGGATTGGTATTGGGTTTGCCTAGCACGGTAAAGTTATCCCGTCCAAGCGTCTTTGCCGATATGGCCCTCGCAATGCTCGCTGCGTTGCGCAATTTGCCGACAAATTTTTTGATTAAACCGTTGAATGACATCCGCCTGTTACAATTGCCAAGCATGAGCGGGGCAAGCCTTCTGAAAGCTTTTTTCCGAGGCCGTTCATTCTGAACAAATCCATTCTTTACTGAATGGTCTAAAATAGCCTAGGCTCGATTCACAACCGACAAGGAGAGAACAAAATGACAATCACTAAAGGAATCGCTGCGATTACTTTGATTGCAGCATCAACAACGGTAGCAAATGCCGAAACGCTGCGCCTTTTGACTTGGGGCGGATACGCACCAGACGCTGTGGTGGAAAAGTTCACCGCTGAAACTGGCATCGAAGTTGAAGTCACGAAATCCAATAACGAAGAAATGGTCGCAAAGCTCCGCGCAACAGGCGGCGGCGGTTTTGACCTCGCACAACCTTCGCAGGACCGGATCGCCGGTGCTCAGGAAGAATTCGAAATTTATAAGCCAATCGATTTGTCCAAGATTGACACGTCGCTCTTTATTACGTCCATGCTTGAAGCGACTAAATCCAACACAATGCTTGGCGAAGATGTTTATGGCGTGCCGCATGTATGGGGTACATCGGGCCTTGTCGTGAATACCGCAATGGCAGGCGACGTGAAGGATTACACTGATCTGTGTAACGAAGCTTACGCGGGCAAGGTATCTTACCGTCTGAAACGTCCAACACTGATTGGATTTGCGTTCTCCATGGGCCTTGACCCGTTTGCTGCTTATAGCGACGCAGAAGAATACAAGAAAATCATCGACGCCGTCGAAGAGAAGCTGATCTCTTGTAAGGGCAACGTCAAAGCGTATTGGAGCGGTGGCGACGAGTTGATGGGGCTTCTGCGCTCTGGCGAGGTTGTGGCGTCTATGGCTTGGGATACAGGCGGATGGAAGCTGAACTCCGAAGACGAGAACATCACTTTTGTTGCGCCAACATCCGGTGCGCTGGGCTGGATTGATACATTCGCCCTTCCACGCAAGACCAAAGCCGAGGATGCGGCCTACAAGTGGATCAACTTTGTGATGCAGCCGGAAATCGCTGCGATGATTACTGCCGAAGCGGGCAACTTTACAGCTTCTCTCGGTGCGGACGCCTACGCAGACGACGCTCTTAAAGCGCGTTTCCAAGCCAGCTTCCCACCAGAAGCCATCGACAACATCAACTGGTATCCAACAGTGCCGGCTGGTCTTGAAGAAATGGAAGGCGCCGCGCTTGATCGCGTAAAAGCATCTAACTAATCGCAAATAATATTGCGGCGCGCAGGGTAATCCTGCGCGCCGTTTTCTCTTTTCTGGAATATTCGAATGACTGCTGTAAACGACCTTGATTGCATCAACCTCACGAAGCGTTTTGATGAGACTCTTGCTGTGGATGATGTTTCATTCTCGGTGCCGCGAGGGTCGTTCTTTTCGATCCTCGGCCCATCGGGATGCGGCAAAACCACGATCATGCGGATGATCGCCGGCTTCCTTGATCCCACATCCGGTGACATCCAGATCAAAGGCAAATCTGTTTTGGATACCGTGCCGAACAAACGACCTGTAAATATGGTGTTCCAACATCTTGCGTTGTTCCCAATGATGAACATCGCCGACAACATCGGGTATGGATTGCGGCGGCAAGGGTTGGACAAAAAACTGATCGATGCAAAGGTTGCCGATGCGTTGGAACGTGTCGGGCTCCCGGGTATTGGGAATCGCCGTGTGGAGCAGCTTTCTGGTGGGCAGAAGCAACGTGTGGCAATTGCGCGGTGTATGGTGCTGGAGCCGGACGTTCTTTTGCTGGATGAGCCGCTAGGTGCGCTTGATCTCAAGCTGCGGGAGCATATGAAAGTTGAACTCAAGTCGCTTCAGGCCGCGTTTGATACGACATTCGTTTACATCACCCATGACCAGTCCGAAGCCCTTGTAATGAGTGATCAGGTGGCAGTGATGAATGCAGGCCGTTTCGAGCAACTCGACACCGCCGCAAATCTCTATTACGCGCCACAAACGCCGTTCGTTGCTGGGTTTGTTGGGGATAGCAACCGATGGAAGGGTCGGGTCGAGAGCGTGTCCGGCGATCAGGTTAAACTGGTAACGGAAACAGGCGTTTCGATCATCGGCACCGCTAGGGGCACCGTACAAAGCGGCGCCACAGTCGAGGCATTCGTGCGACCAGAGGCAATTCGGGTGGCGCACTCGGTAAATGGCATTGGTGAACACGCAAACAGCTTCGTCGGAAATGTTGAAAACGTGCTGTTCAATGGTGCGAACTCTCGCGTGCTTCTCAGAGTCGAGGGCGGTGGAACGATTGACGTTGCCTTGCCGCAGTCAGGAGAGTTCAACGGGCTTCAGCGGGGCGATGCGCTTGCTATCGGCTGGGGCGCATCCCAATCCTTGTGCTTTGAGGCAAACTGATGGGCGCGCACGGAAAACTCGGGTTTATCCTTCTGGCGAGTCCGCTTGTGCTTTGGCTAAGCTTGCTGATCATCATCCCGCATATTGATCTCTTTATCCTGTCACTTCAGGAAAAAATTGGCGTGCGTCAGTATCAAACCAGCTTCGCCAATTACATGACGTTCTTTAGCGAACCTCTCTATTTGCGCACTTTCCTACGGACGGCATTCATGTCGATCGTTGCAACGGTATTGACGCTATTGATCGCATTCCCGATCAGCTATTACATCGCAAAAATCGCGCGTGGGCGGCTTCAGTCTGTTCTGTTCCTGATGTGTTTGGTGCCGTTCTGGGTTTCGGAACTGGTGCGGACCTTCGGGTGGATGATCTTGCTGCGCGAAACGGGGATATTTTCAAACTTCCTTCAATGGTCGGGGATTGTAAGCGGGCCTGTTGAGTTCCTTTACAATGATGCGGCGATGATGGTCGGATTGATTTATACGTCCATGCTGTTCATGGTTGTTCCGCTTGTGACGACGCTCGAAAGTCTCGACGATTCCATGATAGAAGCGGGCTATGACCTTGGCGGAAACGGCTATAACGTCCTGCGCGAAATCATAATACCTCACGCAATGCCCGGAATTGTTTCCGGCTCTATCGTGGTCTTCATGCTCTCGCTTGGGAATTACCTGACGCCGATTATGCTTGGGGGCAAAGATAGCCTTTGGTTCACTGAAATGATCTATAGCCAGTTTATCGTCCGCTTTAATTGGGAGCTGGGGGCGGCCTTTGGCTTCCTGCTTCTAGGGCTTTCATCTCTGATTGTCTGGGGCGCTCTCAAGCTCTCCGGCCAGACGCTTGAAAAGACGATGGGGTAAACGATGATACCAACAATCAAACAACCCCGCGCATTCTCGCTGATTTACGGCGCCTATGTTGCGCTGTTTTTCGTTTATCTCGCGCTGCCGCTGCTTGTTGTGTCGCTTTTTGCGTTCAATGACAGCTTGTTCCCCTCTTTGCCGTGGAATGGTTTCACTCTCGATTGGTTCTTTTCGCCTGAACAACCGCAGCGCGGAGTTTTCTATGAAAAGTCGATCCTCGAATCTATCGGCACGTCTGCACTCGTTGCGGTGTCGGTTGCTGCGCTCTCCGTCGGCGTTGGAACCTGCAATGCGTTCCTGTTCAACCGTTATGAATTCCAGTTCAAATCGGTGCTCTATGTTCTGATGCTATTGCCGCTGGTTATACCTGGCATCGTTCTGGGTATCTCGATCTTGGTATTCTCCTCGACCGTCGCAAACGGCGTCGAGGATAGCCTGAACTATGATATCGAAGCGCTTCGGCCCGGCTTGGTGCTGGTGATACTCGGGCAGTTCAGTTTCATCACAACGATTGCAACACTGGTGATTGCCGCGCGGCTCAAGAAGTTTGACACGTCTCTCGAAGAGGCCGCGCTAAATCTTGGGGCAACAAGGCTTACAGCGGTGCGGACAATCACGCTGCCCTATCTTCGTCCAGCGATTTTGGGTGCTGTATTGGTCGCGTTTTTGATGAGCTTTGAAAACTTTAACACGACCCTGATGCTTGTCGGTTCTGACGCGCCGCTCACGATCGAGATGTTTGATCGGTTGAAAGAGGGCTCCACTCCGGTGCTCAACGCGGTGTCGCTTTTGCTTATGCTTGGCTCAAGCCTCTTGGCGCTGACTATGATTGCGTTTCAACGAAAATCCTAAGCAGAAGATAGCGCGGGGAGATATAATTCCAGCCGCGCTCCTTCCTCGCCAGGGTTCGCAAGGATAATTGCACCACCCGCGCGCTCGGCGAAACTTCGAACCATGCTTAACCCAAGGCCGCTTCCGTGGCCTTCGGGCTTTGTTGAATAAAATGGATCAAACATACGCGCGGCATCCTTGAGTGACACACCTTTGCCCGTGTCTTCGACAACAATGCGGAGATATTGCCCTGCATTGAGGTGGCCGGGTAAGTTTTCAAGGGTGTCAGGATCGAGGGTAACAATCTGGGTCTCGATTGTAATTTCACCACCACCGACCACAGCGTCCCGCGCATTGCCGACAAGATTAAAGATAACGTCTTCAAGCTCGGAGCGGTTGATCTCGGCGAGTTTTTGGCCTTCTCCGATCTTAGTGTTCAGTTTGATATCGGTTGGCAAAACACGGAACAAAATCGGCGCGAACTCTTGGATAATAACATCGATGTCGTGCGGTTCTGTATCATAGGTGGTTTTGATGGAAATCTGGTGAAGGCGTGTGGAGAGTTGTGACGCTTTGGCGCTTGCGCGTTGCGCGAGATCGACGAGGTTCTTGAGGTCTTTGTTGTCTTCGACATAGGGTTCCATTGATGACAAGCATCCTGAAATCACACCGAGATTGTTGTTAAAATCATGTGAAATTCCTGCCGCCATCAGCCCTGACGCCGCAACCTTTCGACTATGGTAAATCGCTTTCTGAGCGGCGCGGCGTTCCGTAATATCAACGAGAACGCCTTCAACTCCCAGCGTCTGCTCGTTTGGCCCGCGCCAAGGCTGCGCACGCATTACAATCGTTCGGAGCGTGTCGTCATTTCGGCGAAGTGTAATCTCCATTTCCGACTTACCAACGGTGTCCAATACCGACTGGAGAAATTGGCCAATCCCGTCAGGATCAGGAGAAAAGTTTCCGAGTGGTTGTCCGATTATTTGTTGAGGCGGAATGTTAAGAAGTTTCTCGATTGACGGAGAAACCTTAACCAACACGCCGCGTGTATCAACGCGAAAAAAGGGTTCGACAAGTTGGTCGAGTATCGAACGGGTTTCACGCTCGGAATTGGCTACTTTCTCGGATTCAGCAGCCTGTTGTTCTAGCGCTTCAGTGAAGAACTTATTCAATACATGGACAGTGGCAAGCATTGCTGAGGACGAAGCGATGAATATCGCAACGTAGTTCGCCCAGCTTGCCGGCTCCACGATATAGGCCGCAGGATCGCCAAATCGGATCAATCCCGTCTTCACGGTAAAAATTGCGAACCCGATCACGAAACTACTGGTTAAGACAAGAAGAACGAGAGCCGACCAGAAACCGTAGCACACCAACAGCAATGTCGGCGCAATCAACAGAAAATAAAAGCCAGCTGCCGTCATGCCGAAATAGGAAACCCCATAGGCCGATAGCGGAACAAGCAGCATAATCGGAGCAACAGCCCGTACCCAAAGTGGTAGTTTGCTTCGGAAAAACGTTATCCCAAGCATAAGAGCCAATGCGCAAACCGTCAGGAGAGTAGAGGTTCGTAGCCCATCGGTAACCGTAACGTCTCTGTAAATAATGATGGGTGACACAATGACCGTAAGGAATGCCGCGGTCAGAAGCCATCGATTACAAATATCCGACTTCTTCTGGGCGATCCGTTCACGAACCGAGTTTTGAAAATCTGCGGTCATCACAGCCTGCTAAAAAGATAAACTAATGAATTTCTATCTACCCTTTTAGGCGAATTTTCGACGTTAATGAAATAATACCGCTGCCAGAACTGATCGTTATTCTGCCGCGACGCTCGTTTTTGGCTGTGTCGCGGCGAACAAAATCATCGCTGCGGCCATCAGAACGGCCGCGAAAAGAAAAGGTGCGCCGGGAAAATATGGCGATGCACCTTCGTGACTGAAAAAGAAAAATGTCTGCGTCATGACAATCGGTGACATGAGCATACCAAGTGCAGCGAGTGAGGTGGTCAGACCTTGGAGCTCGCCTTGTTGATCGTCTGATGCGGCGCGGCTCATGATCCCCATGATTGCGGGACTTGCGATAATGCCGAGCGAAGAGAGTGGCGTCAGGGCAATTATCATCCACCCGCTTGGCGCTATTGCGAGAAGAAGGAACGACAAAACATTAAGCCCCATGCCTAGCATTGTCGTTTTCGCTTCGCCGAGTTTCCTAAGAATGGGGCGGATCGCTACGCCCTGCATGAACGCCATAGACAGGCCGAAAACCGTCAGAGAAAGGCCGACCATGCGCTCATCCCATGCGAACTTCTCAAGGGTGAAATACGCCCAGATGGAAGGGTAAACGAAGAAGGAAATTTCATAGATCAAAAACACTACCATGAGCCCTTGCAGGCCTGGTAACTTCCCGATTGCCTTGAAGGCACCCAGAGGGTTTGCGCGACGCCATTCGAACGGACGGCGGATTTTGTCTGTAACCGTTTCTGGCAATACAAACAGGCCAAAGAAAAAGTTAGCCCCTGCAAGTGCGGCGGCAACGTAGAACGGCACGCGAGGGCCAAAGGTTGAAAGCAACCCACCCAAAGATGGGCCAAACACAAACCCAAACCCGAATGCTGCGCCAACCATGCCGAAGTTTGCGGCCTTGTCTTCCGGCGCGGATATATCGGCGACATAGGCATTGGCCGTGGAATGCGAGGCCGATGTGATCCCTCCGATTATTCGACCAAGAAACAAGAGCCAGATGCTGCCCGCGACCGCCATAATGAGGTAATCGACAGCGAGGATCGCAAGCGATGTGAGCAACACAACTTTGCGCCCGAACCTGTCAGAAAGGTTCCCTAAAAGCGGGGAGAACAAGAATTGCATAAGGCCAAAAACCGTGGCCAGCACGCCGCCCCAAATCGCAGCATGGGCAAGATCGGCGCCACTTACGTCGCGGATCAACGCGGGCATCATTGGCATGATCAACCCAAAGCCGATCGCGTCGATCACGAGCGTGACCAGAATAAAAAAGATCGGCAATCTGGATTTCACTGTGAGCGTACTTTCTGAAATGCGTTGTTTTTAGTGGCCCGTGCAATCATCGTCGCAGGAGCAGCTACCGTGCCCTATCTTTTTAAGAAAGTCAGTAAGTCGTTCCCCGAAATCCACGGGTTGTTCAATCATGGACAGATGGGCTGCACGTGGCATGATCTGAAAATCCGCACCGTGAATGAGTTCAACAGTATCGCGCATAAGGTCGGGCGGAATGAGCGTGTCGTTGTAGGCCGATAGCCCAAGCGTAGAAAGTCGAAGCCCAGATACTGGTGTGAAGAAATCTGTGCCACTCATTGCATGGCAGCAACCGATGTATCCATCGAGCGAGTTCTGGAGCAATACTGTTCGCCAATGCTCCGCTTCAGGTGGGTTTTGATTGGCGCGGCTAAACCAACGTTTGGCCGCACTCTCTGCTGCTTGCATTCCGTTTTTCTGGAGCGCTTCAAGTTGAGCATCCCACTTGGTTTTAATGCCGATCTTGGCAGCCGTGTTGACAAGAACCAAAGCGCGGATCTGGTCGAGGCGTTTTACAGCAAGGCCCTGAGCAATTTGCCCTCCAAGATGCGCGCCTACAAATACACAATCTTTTATTCCGAGGTGCTCGATAAGCGCTTCGGCCTCGCCGATCAAAGCCCCCATCGTGTAGGGCGGTGGCGGAGTGGAGCTTTTTCCGTGCCCTCGGATGTCATAGCGGATCAGACGATAGGCGCTGAGTTCGGGGCAGGCGGCGAAAACTGCGTCCCAAACCCGCAGATTGGTGCCTAAAGCGTGCGCAAATACTATGGGTTCACCGGTTGGCGAACCGTCCTCTTGCCAATGAACCTCAAGGCCCTGATGATCGAATATCGGCACTGTTTACCCCATTGATGATTGATCAAGGGCGAGCGCACGCTGGAAAACATCTGGGTCTGTGTTTCCACCAGAGGCAACGCAAATAACGGTCTCCGAGTTGATCTTATTCGCGTGGAACAGCGCAGCGGCTAGGGCTACGGCGCCGCCGGGCTCTATGACAATACGAAGCCGCTTGAAGGCCAGCGCCATTGCGTGAAGCGCGTCTTCGTCACTTACTACGATGCCGCTGCCGCAGAGCTTTTGTATGATCGGAAAGGTTAGATCGCCTGCGCACGGCGTCAGTATTGCATCGCATATCGACCCCGACGTTTTTTCGTTCGCCAAAAGTTTGCCGGTGGCTAGCGAGCGTGTCACATCATCAAACCCTTCTGGCTCCACTGGTCGCACTTTGAATTTAGGTTTGCGTGCTTCAAGCGCTGTCGCAACACCGGACATCAAACCGCCACCGCCACAGGGCACCAGAATCTCGGCGTCATTGATGCCAAACTCATCAGCTTGCTCTGCGATCTCAAGTCCAACCGTGCCTTGCCCACCGATCACTTTTGGATTGTTAAAGGGATGGATCAAGGTGTAGCCCTTCTCCTCGAGCATCTTCGCGGCGACTTCGTCGCGATCTCGGGTGGCACGGTCATATGTCACCACATTCGCACCCAGAAAACGCGTGTTTTCGATTTTCACCGTGGGCGCATCAGAGGGCATGAGAACGGTCGCCTTTACGCCGTGAGCCTTTGCTGCCGCCGCTATTCCTTGTGCATGGTTTCCGCTTGATAGGGCTAATACCTCACGCGCTTTTTCCTCGTCCGTGAGAGTGGAAATAGCATTCCATGCTCCGCGGAATTTGAATGAGCCGGTATGTTGCAAGCACTCTGCTTTTACAAAAACGCGACGGCCAGAAATCTCGTCGAGGAATGGGGAACTAAGAAGGGGAGTTTTCCGCGCGTGACCTTGTAGGCGTTTGTAGGCGTCTTCAATCATTGGAGCTCCTTTAGCCAAACTCGGAGCGCGGACAAACTTTCGGGCTCATCCAAAAACGGGACGTGGCCGCGATCTGTTACTTCGGCATATGACATGTCTGGGCGCTTGGCGTACATTTTTTCGGCGGTTTCTTTTGAGAGGATATTCGAATTTTCACCGCGCAATAGAGCAAGAGGAAGCCCTTCAAGCGCATCAAACAACGGCCAAAGGTCTGGCATCGGTGCGTCGCTCGCGGCGAGGAAAGCATCTCTGAGCTTGGGATCGTATCTTAACTCTAATCCGTTCTCTGTTTCGCGATAATGCGCGCGTACCTCGGCGAGCCATCGTGAATAGGGCACGTTATGAAAATCGATGAGGAGTGCAGCGCGCGCTTTTGCAGCGTCTTCATATGATTTCTGAGTTGGCTTGCGTCCGAGATATTGCTCAATCGCGGCAAGCCCACTTGGATCAATCTCCGGACCAATGTCGTTTAGGCAAAGCCCCAGCAATCTGTCTTTTGCGATTGCGGCCATACTCATACCAATCAGTCCCCCGCGGGATGTCCCAAGGACGGCGGCACGGTCGATTTCGAGGTGATCGAGCAGACGAAGGATATCATTGGTTTCGGTTGGAATTGTGTAGGTTTCGGGCGGGGCATAGGCCGATTGGCCACGCCCTCGATAATCTGGGCGGATGATCCGGACGCCAGGCAAATGCGGCACAACATGATCAAAATCGTGGGCGTTGCGCGTTAGGCCCGCGAGCATAAGCAGCGGAAGCCCTTCGCCCTCGTCAAGATAGGCGAGGTCTAGATTATCGAAACTCTTGTAATAATTGGTCATAGGGTAGCAGCTAATTGGGGTATTTTGGACAGGTCTGGCAATACATGCTCGGGCTTGCCGTCTAATCGATCTATCGGCTCTGATGCGCGATTGACCCATGCTGTGTGGAAGCTATATTGCGCAGCGCCTGCGATATCCCATCCGTTTGACGAAACAAACAACACCTCGTTCGGCGGGCAATCAAATCGTTTCCCGACGAGATCATAAACAACATCAAAAGGTTTGAATGTTTGGACCGTTTCAACCGACAGACAGTCATCAAGTAATGCACCAAGTTGCGCTGAATTAACCGCGCCTTGCAGCATGTCGGGCGAACCGTTTGAGAGTATGGCTGTACTGAAATCCTTCGCTTTCAATTCAGCGAGCATTGTTGGGACTTCCGGATAGGAAGAAAGCTCCCAATACAGCTGTAGCAAGCGCTCACGGAGGTGTGGATCGGCTAAGTCATTCGCTTCCAAGGCCCAATCAAGCGCGTCCTTCGTAACTTGCCAAAAATCGCAGTGGGTATTGGTTATCGCCCTGATCCAAGTGTACTGAAGCTGCTTTTGTCTCCAGTTGATTGCGATGTCTTGCCAATGCTCTGCAAAACTCTCGTGACCTTGCTCGGAGGCCGCACTTCGCGCGGCAGCGTTCACATCAAAAAGCGTGCCATAGGCATCGAAAATACAGGTTGAGATGGGCATGTTGGTCTCCGAAGCGCAGTGTCTGAGCGGACTTTGGCACAGCATTGTGATAGGGGGAAGGGGCGGTCTGTGGTATCATTTCTTTTGTTCGTAATTTGTATTTTTGTTAACGGGGAGAACTAAAGTGACTGATATTCATGGCACTGTGCATTGGAGCGAGTTGATGACCCGAGATGTCAAAGGGGCGTTGGCTTACTACGGCGAAGTATGTGGCTGGACCTTCGACGAAATGGAAATGCCCGAAGGTGGGACGTATTACGTTGGTATGGCGCATGGCAAACCTGCCGGTGGGATTATGGATATGACCCCGCTTGAGCATCTAAAAGACGTTCCTGCGCATTGGTTTACCTATATTGCGATCAACGACGTGCAAGATGGCGTCAACACCACAGAGGATAAGGGCGGAGAGATATTGCGTGCACCCTTTGATGTTCCTGGGATTGGAAAAATTGCGATCGTCAAAGATCCCGGAGGCGCAGCATTGGGGATCATGACACCTGCGACTGATGGGTAGCACGACTGTCCAATGACATAAGAAAGGGGCCACGCAGGCCCCTTTGTGTACTTAGCTTTACAGATGCTTCAGAGATTTTCCGGCTGAGGCATGCCAAGAACATGATAGCCGCCGTCCACGCGGATAATCTCGCCTGTGGTGCAAGCTCCTGCATCAGAGGCAAGATAAACAGCTGTTCCGCCAACCGCTTCCAGCGTCGCGTTTGAACGAAGCGGAGCGTTTGCTTCGGTTTGGCGGAACGTTTTGCGTGCACCGCCGATGGCTGCACCAGCGAGTGTTTTCATCGGACCTGGAGATACCGCATTGACGCGGATACCGTCTGGCCCGAGATCATTCGCGAGGTAGCGTACCGTTGCCTCAAGAGCAGCTTTGGCTACACCCATAACGTTATAGAACGGCGTAACGCGGTTAGAGCCTTGATACGTGAGGGTCAGGATCGTACCGCCATCTGTCATCAGCGGAACCGCGCGGCGTGCCACTTCGATAAGTGAGTAGCAGCTGATGTCGAGCGAGTTTTTGAAATTCTCGCGCGACGTATTGACGAAGCGGCCAGTAAGCTCGTTCTTGTCAGAGTAGGCGATTGCGTGAACGACGAAATCGATCTTTCCCCAAACTTCCTCAAGCTTGGCGAATGCTGCATCAAGAGACGCGTCATCCGTTACATCGACGTCGACCAAGAAATCGCTGCCGAGGCTCGCCGCCAGCGGTTCAACCCGCTTTCCAAACGCTTCACCTTGATAGGTAAACGCAAGCTCTGCGCCTTCTGCGGCCATGGCCTTGGCGATGCCCCAAGCGATCGAACGCTCGTTGGCAACCCCCATGACCAACCCGCGCTTCCCCTTCATCAAATCTGCCATGGCAATGCCTTATCCGTGATATTTGCTCATGGCGATGGTGCCGTTCGTGCCACCAAAGCCGAAGCTGTTTGAAATAACAGTATCGAGACCAGCATCTTTCACGAAGGTCTGATTGATCTCACCTTCGTTGATCTCTGGGTCAAGCTCGGTGATGTTCGCTGATGGCGGGATAAAATCGCCGTTGAGCATGATCAGCGAGTAGATCGCCTCGTGCACACCTGCACCGCCGAGGCAGTGGCCTGTGAGCGATTTGGTTGAGGTGATCGGAGGCGTGTTCCCTTCGCCAAAGACATTGCGAACGGCTTTAACTTCCGTCACATCGCCCGCCGGCGTCGAGGTGCCGTGCGCGTTGATGTAACCGACTTTGCGGTCGCCAATGGTCGAGATTGCAAGCTTCATAGAGCGCTCTGCACCTTCGCCCGACGGCGCAACCATATCGTGGCCATCAGATGTTGCGCCGTAACCAGTAACTTCGGCATAGATTTTCGCGCCACGCGCCAAGGCATGCTCTAGCTCTTCGAGAACCAACACACCGCCACCGCCGGAAATTACAAAACCGTCGCGTGTTGCGTCGAACGCGCGGGATGCGGTTTCGGGGGTGTCGTTATATTTGCTGCTCATCGCGCCCATTGCGTCGAACAGACATGACAGCGTCCAGTCAAGCTCTTCACCGCCGCCAGCGAACACAATGTCTTGCTTGCCGAACTGGATTTGCTCCACACCGTTACCGATGCAGTGCAGTGAGGTCGTGCAAGCGGAGGTGATCGAATAGTTCACGCCTTTGATCTTGAACGGAGTCGCAAGGCAGGCAGAGTTGGTCGAACTCATGCAGCGGGTTACCATGAATGGCCCCATCCGCTTTGGCGACCCTTTTTCTTTCACGATGTTATGCGCTTGAAAGAAGTTCATCGTCGACGGGCCGCCGGATCCCATCACCAAGCCTGTGCGCTCGTTTGAAACTTCATGTGGTTCGAGGCCAGAGTCCTTGATGGCCTGTTCCATTGCAATGAAGTTATAGGCCGCGCCCATCCCCATGAATCGCAAATCACGCTTGTCGATGTGTTCTTTGACATCGATTTGAGGCATGCCGTGAATCTGGCTGCGGAATCCGTGCTCTTTGTAATCGGGAGCGGCAACGATGCCTGACTTGCTCTCGATCAGGCTTTTGGTCACTTCTTCGACATTGTTCCCGATAGACGAAACAACGCCCATCCCTGTGATGACGACTCTGCGCATGGGCTGTCCTTCTTTTTCCTCTGTGATTAGTCGGCAGCAGCCAGACCAACCTTCATATTTTCCACAAGATAAATCTCTTCTCCGTCCGCTTCAACGCGGCCATTGGCGACACCCATCTTGAGGCGGCGATCAATCACTTTCGTGAAATCGACGTAGTATTTAATCATTTTTCTCTCAGGTGTAACCATACCTTTGAGTTTTACTTCACCAACACCAAGCGCAAACCCTTGCCCTTGCATGCCGCGCCACCCGAGGTTGAACCCCGTTAGCTGCCACAAACCGTCAAGGCCAAGGCAGCCGGGCATAACCGGATTGCCGGGGAAGTGGCATTCAAAGAACCAGAGGTCAGGATTGATATCAAATTCAGCTACAACATGGCCCTTGCCGAACTCGCCACCGTCAGCGGAAATCTCGGTGATGCGGTCCATCATAAGCATGGGTGGCATTGGCAACTGGGCGTTACCCGGGCCAAACAGTTCACCTTTCGCGCATTTGATCAGCCCGTCTTTGTCGAAGCTGCTAGGAAAATCGGCCATACTGACGGGCCCCCTTATCATCGGTTTCGTTGTTGCCCATCCTCTATCACCCGTGTTGATAGGCTGGCAAGGGTTGGGCAGCGTTCAGACGCCAGTTGCAAATAGGTTTCATTAAAAACTTGTTTGAAAACCTCTACTGCCCCAAGCTATATTCGCAGCAGACAACAGACTGGTACCCAAATGGCACTAAGCGCGAATGAAATTGGATCGAACTGGCTTGCTGGCGCAGGATTGCGGCCAACACGGCAGCGTTTGGCGCTCGCTGAACTTCTTGTCGGTGACGGGCAAGACAAACACGTAACTGCTGAAAGCCTTTACGAAGCAAGCCGCGATGCGGGCGAGAAGGTTTCTCTTGCAACGGTCTACAACACGCTCAAGGCATTCTGTGCCGCGGGTCTGTTGCGCGAAATCATCGTTGATGGTTCCAAGTGCTATTTCGACACCAACATGAGCGATCACCCGCATTTCTATTGGGAAGACGACTCGCGTTTGACTGATGCGCCAAATGACGAGCTTGTGCTTGCCAAGATTCCTAAGGCGCCAAATGGTGCGGAAATTTCCAAGGTCGATGTGGTTATCCGTTTGCGGAGCACCGCTAAGGACTAGATTGGTTTAGAACCACTGCCCTGGTTCCATTAGGCCCAAATCAAGCAATTGTTGGCTTTCCCACGTGAATGGCACCGAGTTGTGCCATTTGAATGTGTCGATATCGAATGTTGAACCGGGGTTGAGCTTGAGTGCCTTGGCCGTCTTAAAACTGCAAACGGCTGCTGTGATGTTATGATGCCATGCACAGGAATAGGTATTGTATTCCTCGTCGTTGAAAGTGTGGTCTTCGTTCAAAAGCAAACCGGGTTTTGCGCGAAAAATCGAAATGCGATCGATTCTGCGGCGCTTCTGCGGGATATGCTCTTCAAACCGCCACCGCAGCCCGCCATAGAAATCCAACTGCCGGTCTTTTGGGTGATCGTGATTTAATGAATCTTTGCGGGCAAGCGCGTAGTAGCCCGATTTATCTAGATGCGCGTCTTCTTTCGAAACGGCGTCGGGATGCTGGGATAGATCTGCCGCGTATAAGTCCACGACATAGGTAAGAACCGAATCCCGCCGCTCTTCGCTATGCCACGCCAGCATCTCGCCTATCGTTCGGCTTTCACAGAAAGGAAAGAACAGGTATTCGGCATTAAAGCAGTAGTAGAGCCATGCGCCATTTGCGGCAGATATCACGGAATTTACAATGTCTGCGGCGGTTTGCGGTGTGGTTATTGCAGCAGAGATTCGGTGAATTTTGCTTTCCAACTCGTCTGAAAGCTCAAGTGCGTCAGGTGCAAAAATAAGCACGTTGCGAAAGCCCAGATTGAGGTGATGTTCGATGGTTGAAGCCACTTCGATCAGGTCTTCAACGAGGATTATTGCAATCGGTCCGTTAGAGAGAGCGGCTTTGTCTGTCTGTAAAAAATCCCGAAAGCTCTTATATCGCATGTGGTCCGCCTGTTTGATTGCGATCAAATTTCCCCAATTCCGCCCGCTTTGCAAGCGTTGCAGGCGCTGCGTGGATTGTGTAGGGAGCGGGCCATGACTTTAACCTACGAGGCGCAAGATGTCTGAAGCCAAGAAACTGTTTATCAAAACCTACGGTTGCCAGATGAACGTTTATGATAGCGAACGCATGGCGGAAACGCTTGGCGGCTCGGGGTATGAAACCGTTGAAACGGCGGATCAAGCCGACATGATCCTGCTTAATACGTGTCACATCCGTGAAAAAGCAGCCGAGAAGATTTACTCCGAGCTTGGCCGCTTTAAGGGATTGAAAGCCGCAAAGCCGGACTTGAAGATCGGAGTTGCGGGATGTGTTGCGCAGGCTGAGGGCGAAGAGATCATGAAACGTCAGCCGATGGTTGACCTTGTTGTTGGGCCGCAGAGTTATCATCGCCTTCCTGAAATGGAAGCGAAGGTTACAGAGGGCAAAAAGGCGCTCGATACGGATTTTCCAGAGGAAGACAAATTCGAGCATATGCCTAACCGCCCCAAAGCCTCGCGCGGGCCAACGGCTTTTCTGACGGTTCAGGAGGGGTGCGACAAGTTCTGTGCCTTCTGTGTTGTGCCATACACCCGCGGTGCCGAAGTCAGCCGCCCGGTTGAGCGTATTCTGACTGAAGCGCGCGATCTTGTTGAACGTGGCGTTAAAGAAATCACGCTACTTGGTCAAAACGTGAATGCTTATCACGGTCTTGGCAAAGATGGCCCAATGACCCTCGATCAGTTGATCTGGGCGCTGAACGATGTGGACGGTCTCGAGCGTATCCGCTTCACAACGAGTCATCCAAATGACATGACTGATGCATTGATCGCAGCGCATGGCGAATGTGAGAAGCTGATGCCATACCTGCATCTTCCGGTTCAGAGCGGCTCGGACTATATCCTCAAACGGATGAACCGCAATCACACCGCCGAAGAGTATATTCACCTGATCGAACGTATCCGCGCAGCGCGGCCTGATATTTTGTTGTCCGGCGATTTCATCGTTGGTTTCCCCGAAGAATCGGATGCCGACTTCGAGGATACAATGTCCTTGGTGCGCGAAGTGAATTACGGACAGGCCTATTCTTTCAAATACTCGTCTCGTCCGGGAACACCGGCCGCAGAGCGGGCTTTGGTCGACGCCGCCGTCGCAGACGAGCGTTTGCAACGGCTTCAGGCGCTGTTGAGCGAGCAGCAATACGCTGTTCAGGATTCGATGGTTGGCCGTGAAGTTTCGGTTTTGTTTGAGCGGGAAGGACGCCTTGAAGGGCAGATGGTCGGTAAATCCGAGTACCTTCACGCCGTTCACGTAACTGCGCCAAATACCGCCCGTGGAGACATTCGCAAGGTGCGGATCGTCAATACTGAGCGCAACTCGCTTGGTGGCGAATTAATTTAGAAAGCAACAGTTTTTGTCAAATCGCTGATTTCTGCGTCATTTTGGGCCGCTCGGAAGCACATTTTGTGACAGAGGCGTGAAACTTGTGACTCTGCTCTTGCGCAGAGCGGCGCATATTGGCACGATCAAAGTAATTCAGCCACAGGAGACCTGTTTGGTAACCAGCACAATCCCCCCTCTGGCACAGGACGAAAGTGTCACAGAAACGCATCTGGAATTTCCCGACAATCGTTTGTTGATTGATTTATGCGGCCCCTACGATAGCCATCTCGCCAAAATTGAAGCTGACCTCGCTGTGCAAATTGTGCGCCGCGGTAATCAGCTTGCGATCATGGGCGAGCCAGATTCGATCGAGAAAGCCGTTGGCGTTCTTGAAGCATTGTATCTTCGGCTTGAAGCGGGTGGTGATGTTGAGACCGGTGCCATCGATGGCGAGATCCGCATGGGTGGGTCAGAGAACGGAACGGGCGTTCGGACAGGCGATCAGTTGGAGCTTTCGGTCGGCGACAAAGTCGAAATCAAGACACGCAAGAAACTGGTAGAGCCGCGCACCGAAGCACAGAAAACATACGTTCAATCGCTTTTCGAGAATGAGCTGGCCTTTGGGATCGGTCCTGCTGGTACGGGTAAAACATACCTTGCGGTAGCGGTCGGCGTGAACATGTTCATTGGTGGACATGTTGATAAAATTATCCTGTCACGGCCCGCGGTTGAAGCAGGTGAAAAGCTTGGATATTTGCCTGGCGACATGAAGGATAAAGTCGATCCTTATATGCAGCCGCTCTATGATGCGCTGAACGATTTCTTGCCAAGCAAGCAGGTTGCCAAGCTGATTGAAGACAAGAAGATCGAGATTGCACCGCTTGCGTTCATGCGTGGGCGGACGTTGTCCAACGCATTTGTGGTTCTTGACGAGGCGCAAAACGCATCGACCATGCAGATGAAGATGTTCCTTACCCGTTTGGGGCAGGGGAGCCGTATGGTAATCACAGGCGACCGCACACAGATCGACCTTCCTCGTGGTGTTCAGTCGGGGCTTCGCGAGGCTGAAAAAATCCTGAGCGGAATCGAGAAGATCAGCTTCAATTATTTCACCGCGCAAGACGTCGTGCGTCATCCGCTCGTTGCCAAGATTATCCATGCATATGACAAGGCCGATGCGCGAAACGGTTGATCTCTTGATCGAGGATCCGCGCTGGCAAACCATCGGGCTCGAGGAGATATCGCAAGCCGCAGTTGACGCGACCCTGCGCCATTTGCGGCTTGATCCAGAAGCGTTCGAACTGAGCCTAATGGGGTGTGATGATGCCCGTATCCGCGCTCTGAATGTCGAGTTTCGCGAAAAGGATAAGGCGACGAATGTGCTGTCCTGGCCAAGCGAGGAACGTGCGAGTGAACAGCGAGGAGGGATGCCGGAACTTCCGCAGACAGGGGGAGGCCCCTTCGCAGAAGAGCTTGGTGACATCGCTATCGCTTATGAAACATGCGTTCGCGAGGCCGAAGAGCTCGGTCGTTCAGCCACCGATCACGTGACCCATTTGATAGTTCATGGGGTGCTGCACCTGTTGGGGTTTGACCACATAGATGACAAAGATGCCGCTTTAATGGAGGGATTAGAGCGCGAGATACTTGAAATCTTGGGGATTTCGGACCCATATAGAATCACTGATTGAGACGCGCCGCCGAAAATGGCGCGTAAATGGAAAGGGCCAATGGGCGACACAAATCAAGTAGCGGAGACCACGGACGGGTCTTCTAGGGCAGCGCACAGCGCGCAACCCGAAGATATACCACCGGAATCGCGCGGCTTTTTCAGCCGCATTGTCGGAGCGCTTAGCCCGACAGAAGACACCCCGAAATCGCCTGAGATTGTAAACGCGCCGGTCACGCCGGCTGTGCCTGTCGGCAATATGCACAATCTGCGCCACCTCAAGCTCGAGGATGTGGCGATCCCGACAGTCGAAATTGTTGCTGTTCCCAAGGATATTGAGAAAGAGGCGCTGGTTCATCTGTTCCGCGAAAGCGGCCTGACGCGTCTTCCTGTGTTTGAAGGAACGCTTGATACGCCGATCGGGCTTATACACCTCAAAGATCTGGCGTTGCGCCACGGATTTAACGGCGATCAGTCTAAAGAGTTCTCAATCGAAAAACTCATCCGCCCACTCATATTTGCGCCGCCGTCCATGCCGATTGGTGTGCTGTTGCAGAAAATGCAAGCGGAGCGGCGTCATATGGCGTTGATCATTGACGAATACGGCGGCGTAGACGGGCTCGTAACCATCGAAGACCTCATTGAACAGGTAATCGGCGAAATCGAAGACGAGCATGACATCGAAGAAGACACGCTCTGGATCAAAGAAAAATCTGGCAGCTATCTTGCGCAGGCCCGAACGCCGCTTGATGAATTCGAGAAAGAGCTAGGTGTTGATCTTCAGGCAATTGCTGAGGATGACGAAGTAGATACCCTTGGCGGTTTGGCCTTCGTTCTCTGCGGCCGCGTGCCGACCCGTGGCGAAGTTGTCGTGCATCCTGCGGGGGTTGAATTCGAGATCGTTGACGCCGATCCACGACGCATCAAACGGATGCGCGTGCGCAAGGTTGATCCAATCAGTGAGTGATGACACGACGCAAGATCAGGCGGTTCGCGTTTCAAGCCGCCGCCTTGCGTTTGTTGCTGTGTTTTCCGGCATTGCGATGGCCACAGGGCAAGCACCGCTTTCTCTGTGGTATGTCGCTGTTCTTGGCCTACTAGCGGTCTTCTGGTTCTCAAAAGATGTTCGCAGCTGGAAACAAGCTGCCGTTTACGGTTGGCTTGTTGGGAGCAGCTATTTTGCGGCCTCTATGTATTGGATCATAGAGCCTTTCTTTGTCGATGCAGCCCGTCATGGTTGGATGGCGCCTTTTGCGCTCGTGTTTTTGGCGGGTGGCCTTGCGCTTCTTTGGGGTGGTGCCTTTGCGCTCGCTTTCCGGCTTCGCCCATCTGCGTGGCATTGGTCTCTTGCGCTTCTTTGGGGCGGAATGGAACTGGTGCGTGGCTACCTGTTCACGGGCTTTCCGTGGGGCATGTTCGGATATATCTGGATTGATACGCCTCTCGCTCAGGTGGCAGCACTTGTTGGCCCGTATGGATTAACTTTGGCGTCTTTTTTGCTGGCTGCAGGGATTGTCAGTTCTGGCGATAGAGGGATGAAGCCGTTGAGGGTTATCTCTGTTTTGGCGGCTATCGGGCTGCTGTGGTTCGGCGTTCAGCATGAAAAGATTGAACCGATTGCAAATGCTGATGCTCCTATCATTCGGTTGGTTCAGACAAACGCGCAGCAGGACCAGAAATGGTTGCCTGATATGATTCCAGTTTTCTGGCAGCGAAACCTGACGCTGACGGCAGATCGCGAATTAGATGGCAAATCGCCCGACGTTATTGTTTGGCCTGAAACAGCGATCCCCTACTTGTTTCATGACGAGAGCACAGTTCCTGAAATTATCTCTGATGCAGCTCAGGGTGCAGTCGTGATTGCAGGAGGTCAACGCCGCAGCCCCGAGGGTTTTCACAATTCAATGATGGTGATCGGACCAGATGGCGCGGTTCAGGATATCTACGACAAACATCACCTCGTTCCGTTCGGAGAATACATCCCCGGAGGAAGTCTGCTCGGCAGGTTCGGCCTCTCTGGACTGGCGCAACAAATCGGAAGCGGCTATGCCCCCGGCGCTGGGCCAGAAATCTTGAGCCTCGGCCGTAGTGGCGCAGTTCTCCCCTTAATCTGCTATGAAGCCGTGTTCCCTCGTGACTTGCGTGTGAATGGCCAGCGAGCGGATTGGATTCTGCACATTACAAATGACGCTTGGTTTGGTGACTTCGCTGGCCCGTTTCAGCATCATGTTCAAGCTCGGTTCAGAGCTATCGAGCAGGGATTGCCCGTCGCGCGTGCTGCGAATACCGGTATCACGGCAATGATCGGCCCGAATGGCGACGTTATCCAATCCATCCCGCTGGGCGTATCCGGTGCGATTGACGTTGCGCTACCCGAGCCACTCAAGCCAACACCATATTCGCGATTTGGCGAAATACCGGTGCTCGTTCTGCTCTTGGCGGGGCTATTAGGCGTTTTTTGGTTCAAAAGGCGCGAAAAATCGCATTGACCACCGCCAACGAGAAGAGTACCGACATCTAGACAAGCGCCACAACGGCTTCCTGACGTGGCGGTTTACTTTCAACGGAGCACTTCATGACACGACAAAATTTCCTGTTTACCTCTGAGTCTGTTTCAGAGGGACACCCAGATAAGGTCTGCGATCGAATTTCTGATGCGATTCTTGATGCGTTTCTTGCACAAGATCCGTTTTCTCGTGTTGCGTGTGAAACCTTTGCAACGACGAACCGCGTTGTTGTGGGTGGTGAAGTGCGCGGACCGTCCTCTGTTATTGATTCTGTAGAGCAAATTGTGCGCGACTGCGTGCGCGACATTGGCTACACACAGAACGGTTTCCACGCCGATACACTTGAAGTGACCAATCTTCTTCACGCCCAGTCTGCCGACATTGCCCAAGGCGTTGATGCCGCAGGAGACAAGGAAGAGGGTGCAGGCGATCAGGGGATCATGTTCGGTTACGCCGTTGATGAAACAGCCGAATTGATGCCTGCTCCGATTTTCTATTCTCACCAGATTTTGCGCAAACTCGCTGCTGCCCGCAAAGCAGAGAGCGGCCCCGCAACTATTCTTGGGCCGGACATGAAGGCGCAGCTTTCTTTGCGATATGAAAAGGGTGTGCCGGTTGAAAGCACCTCGATTGTTCTGTCGTCACAGCATCTGGATGAAAGCCTCACGAGCCAAGACGTGCGGGAAATCGTTGAACCGATTATTCGCGAAACCCTCCCTGATGCGTGGGTCACTGATGAAACAGAATGGCTTGTGAACCCAACTGGAAAGTTCGTGATCGGCGGGCCGGATGGTGATGCAGGGCTAACAGGGCGCAAGATTATCGTCGATACTTATGGCGGTGCGGCTCCTCATGGGGGCGGGGCGTTTTCTGGTAAAGACCCGACCAAAGTTGACCGCTCTGCCGCTTACGCAGCGCGCTACCTTGCCAAAAACGTCGTTGCGGCTGGGCTCGCCAAGCGCTGCACGCTTCAGCTTGCTTATGCTATTGGTGTCGCACGTCCACTATCGATCTATATCGACACACACGGCACCGGTACGGTTGCAGACGCCAAAATCGAGCGCATTGTCTCTGATGCAATGGACCTGACGCCGCGCGGCATTCGCGAGCATCTTGGTCTGAACAAACCCATTTTCCAGCGTACGGCAGCCTATGGTCACTTTGGCCGTGCTCCTGATGCGGATGGCGGGTTTAGCTGGGAACGTACCGATCTGGTCGAGACACTAAAAGCCGCGCTTTAGCGGCCTCGTTGCTTGACCGCGGGCGGAAATTGGCTAGGAACAGCGCCGAGTCATTATTGAGAGCCTGCAATGAGCGATAAAGATAAACCGCAGTCCGAAAACCCAGAGACGCCTGAAAACAAGGCAGATCACGGCGCCCATCCAACCGGTGCGCCGTGGCGGAACTTCTATGGTCGGTTTAAAGGTAAGACCCTGCGCCAATCTCAAGAAGAGTACCTGAACGAGGATCTCGCTGCGCTTTCACCCGGAAAAGTGACTTGGGAAGAAAATCCAGAGCGCGAGAACATTGATCTTGAGGGGTTGTTCGGTGAGCGCGAAGTCTGGCTTGAGATCGGGTTTGGCGGCGGCGAACACATGGTTCATCAGGCGGCACAGAATCCTGATAAGGGTATTATCGGCTGCGAGCCTTATATCAACGGTGTGGCAATGCTCTTGGGCAAAATCCGTGATGCTGGCGTGAAGAATGTTGCCGTGCACCCTGGCGATGTGCGGCATATGTTTGATGTTCTGCCGGAGGCCTCAATTTCGCGTGCCTTCCTTCTCTATCCTGATCCGTGGCCAAAGCGGCGACATCATCGGCGTAGGTTTGTAACCGCCGAGCACCTTGCACCTCTGGCTCGGGTTATGAAGCCCGGTGCGATTTTTCGCGTAGCGACCGATATTCCGGATTATGTGCGTCAGACATTGCAGGAAGTGCCAAAGCAGGGATTTACGCACCTTAATCCCGACCCTGAAAGCTGGCACACGGAATGGGACGACTGGATTTCGACACGTTATGAGCAAAAGGCATTTCGTGAGGGTCGTAAGCCACACTATCTTACCTTTCGGCGGAATTCGGTTGCCTGAAATTCTGCGTCGCCTAACCTGCCTGACTAAAGGAGGAATTCTATGCGGCGTGTGATTGCCTACTGGGCTTTGTTTGTTGCAACGTTTGGCGTTTACGGCCTCATGGTTGCGTGGAGCCTTCCGGCATTGCGGGTTCCTGATGGGAGCTTGCCATTTGATCTGCGTCCCCGAGGGTATGATTATTCACAGGCGCAATCCTATCTGACCGCGCTCACCGATGCTCAGGTCGAATACTATCTGTGGACACAGCAACTTCTTGATCTTGCCTTTCCTGCATTGGTGACGGCGCTTGTGATTTGGACAAGCCTTTGGGCAACAAAGGGGCGTCATTGGACTTTGCGGTGGGTTGCCGGTGTATTTGCCGTTGCTGCAATGGTGTTTGATTATCTCGAGAACATCGCTGTGCGCATGATGCTACAATCTGATCCCGCCGCGCTTGATCCGAAAATCGCAGGGTGGGCAACTATGATGACCGAGTTGAAATCCGCCTTCGGAACTTTGGCGTATTCGGTGCTTCTTGTTCTTCTCATTCGTGTGGCGTGGAACAAGTTTTTTGCTGGTAAGCGGAAAAATGAAGCGTAATACCAAGAGCCTAGCGCCGGTTGCCGCGCATCATGGTTTGAGGTGATTGAATAGCGTTCCACGCACACACATGTGAAAAAGCAACGGAAACGGGCCTAGGCCCATTTTGCAAAACGAGGCAGAAGAAGAATGCAATTTACTGTGGCAATCGATGGTCCGGCAGCAGCGGGAAAAGGTACTGTATCAAAGGCCGTGGCGACACACTTTGGCTTCGCCTATTTGGATACTGGCTTGCTGTACCGTGCCGTCGGCGCTCGTGTTTTGGATGGCGCGGACGCGATTGAAGCGGCACAGTCATTGAACGCCAAAGAGATTGATGGTTCTCAGCTACGGACGGCGGAAGTTGCGGAGGCAGCAAGCAAAGCTGCCGCGATGCCGGAAGTGCGCGCAGCCTTGATCGAATTCCAACGCGGTTTTGCAAAGCGCCAAGGCGGCGCGGTTTTGGACGGGCGCGATATTGGAACTGTGATCTGCCCTGATGCGAGTGTGAAGTTGTTTGTTACCGCAAGTGCAGAAGTGCGAGCAACGCGCCGTTTTCTGGAGTTGTCTGAGAAGGATAGTTCCGTCGATTTCGAACAGGTTCTAGCTGATGTGAAAGCGCGCGATGAACGGGATGCGTCACGCGACGCAGCACCACTCGTTGCCGCGGACGATGCCGTTGTGATTGATACAAGTGAGCTTACGATTAAGGAGGCGGTGTCCGCTGCTGTGTCGGCGATCGAGGCCAAACTCGTTAGCTAAGCGGCTGGCGTGATTTGGGTGCGGTACAAGCAGAATGTTGCCGAAAATAGGCGCTGTTGCTCCTACTGCACCCCCTTGCTCTATCAAGAAAAACTTCCTATATAGCGCCTGTCTACAAGGCGGAATCGCTGGGACACACGATCATGGGCAGGGCTGAGGGTATCCTTCGGCCTGTTTTTGTGTTTGGCCCTCCCATTTCATGGGACGTGTTTTCTAGTCCGTCTAACCCTCCATAAAGGAGGTGACCAACTGAAACCCAAAGACCGGTGGAAACAACCACTCGGCCCGCAAAAACGTATGAAAAGGAAACTGAGACCACATGGCTCAAACAAACTCTATGGACGAATTCGAAGCCCTGCTTGCAGAGAGCTTTGAAATTGACACACCCGACGAAGGGTCTGTCGTTAAAGGCAAAGTCATCGCAATCGAAGCTGGCCAAGCCATCATCGACGTAGGCTACAAAATGGAAGGCCGCGTTGAACTTAAAGAATTCGCGAACCCAGGCGAAGAGCCTGAAATCGCTGTTGGCGACGAAGTTGAGGTTTTCCTCGACCGTGTTGAAAACGCCAAAGGCGAAGCTGTTATCTCGCGCGACAAAGCTCGCCGCGAAGAAGCATGGGATCGCCTCGAAAAAGCTTACGAGCAAGAAGAGCGCGTTGAAGGCGCAATCTTTAGCCGTGTTAAAGGTGGCTTCACAGTTGACCTCGGCGGTGCCGTGGCCTTCTTGCCTGGTTCGCAAGTTGACGTACGTCCCGTACGTGACGCAGGCCCATTGATGGGTCTTAAGCAACCATTCCAGATTCTGAAAATGGACCGTCGTCGTGGCAACATCGTTGTTTCCCGCCGCGCAATCCTCGAAGAATCCCGCGCCGAACAGCGCGCCGAAGTTATCGGCAAGCTGGCTGAGGGCGATGCAGTTGACGGTGTTGTTAAGAACATCACTGAATACGGCGCATTCGTTGATCTCGGCGGTGTTGACGGTCTGCTGCACGTCACAGACATGGCATGGCGCCGCGTGAACCACCCATCCGAGATCCTGAACATCGGCGAAACCGTCAAGGTTCAGGTTATCAAAATCAACAAAGACACCCACCGCATCTCCTTGGGCATGAAACAGCTTCAGGACGATCCTTGGAACCTTGTTGAGGGTAAATACCCACTCGAGTCCGTACATAAAGGCCGCGTAACAAACATCACTGACTACGGTGCGTTTGTTGAGCTTGAGCCAGGTGTTGAAGGCCTCGTTCACGTTTCCGAAATGTCTTGGACAAAGAAAAACGTCCACCCAGGCAAAATCGTGTCTACGTCGCAAGAAGTCGAAGTCATGGTTCTGGAAATCGACAGCGCGAAACGTCGTGTATCCCTTGGTCTCAAGCAGACTATGCGCAACCCTTGGGAAGTCTTTGCTGAAAGCCACCCAGTTGGCACCGAAGTTGAAGGCGAAGTCAAAAACATCACCGAATTCGGTCTGTTCATTGGCCTCGACGGCGACATCGACGGCATGGTTCACCTGTCTGACCTGACATGGGAAGGCCGTGGCGAAGACGTAATCGGCGACTTCCAAAAAGGTGACATGGTGAAAGCCGTTGTAACCGAAGTTGACGTTGAAAAAGAGCGCATCAGCCTGAGCGTTAAAGCTCTGGACGATAGCTTCTCCGGTGCAGTTGAAGGCGTGAAACGCGGCTCCATCATCACTGTTGAAGTGACTGCGATCGAAGACGGTGGCATCGAAGTGGAATATGAAGGCGCGAAATCCTTCATCCGTCGCTCCGACCTGTCGCGTGACCGTGCCGAGCAGCGCCCAGAGCGCTTCGGTGTTGGTGACAAAGTGGACGTACGCGTAACTAACGTTGACGCAAAAACACGTCGTCTTGGTCTCTCGATCAAAGCTCGCGAAATCGCGGAAGAAAAAGAAGCTGTGGAGCAGTATGGCTCCTCCGATTCCGGTGCTTCCCTCGGCGATATTCTCGGCGCAGCGCTCAAGGGCGACGAATAAAGCCAAAACCCAAACCGGGTTATGAAATCATGAAACGGCCTCGCATTTGCGGGGCCGTTTTTCGTTGCCGAATCGTTAACCTCGCGGATGCTGATATGTTGGCGCGCATTGGTTCCCGTCGCGCAAGCCTTGGGGAAATCGGGAAAAATTCCCGCCATTCAGTACAAACTACCGTGATTTTTTGCTGCTAACCCCTTGGAATTTCTTTCTCAGAAATCAAATACCCCCTATACTCGTTGAAACTAAAGTGTTCAGAATACTTAGCGCAAAAACCATTTAATCGGGGGGAACCACGGATGATCCGTTCGGAGTTGATTCAAAAAATTGCCGATGAAAATCCACATCTTTATCAAAGAGATGTTGAGCGCATTGTGAATACCATTTTCGAAGAGATCATCGAGGCCATGTCTCGCGGCGACCGTGTCGAACTTCGTGGATTTGGCGCATTCTCTGTGAAAAAACGAAATGCACGTGCGGGCCGTAACCCGCGCACCGGCGAGAGTGTGGCCGTTGAAGAAAAGCATGTGCCGTTCTTCAAGACTGGCAAGCTTTTAAGAGACAGACTGAACGGAAAGTAACACCCAAATGCGATACTTTCGCTATGCCTTCCTTATCGCCCTCGGACTCATTTTGATTACCGTGGCGTTGGCAAATCGTGCGGTTGTTGAGCTTCGGCTTCTGCCCGCTGACCTTGCAGACTTCTTCGGGCTGAGCTTCATCGTTCACCTCCCACTTTTTGTTATCATTTTCGCAGGTATTGTTGCCGGGCTGTTGATTGGGTTCGTGTGGGAATGGATTCGTGAATATAAGCAACGGGCTGAAGCTGCTCGTGTGAAACGCGAAGTAAGCGAACTCAAAAGCGAAGTGTCTCGGCTTCGTGGAAATGCTGGCGAACATCAGGACGAGGTGCTCGCTCTGCTTGAGGAAAGTGGCGCGACTCGCTAAACCGCGTCTATGTTTCGTATTCACACACCCGACCAAAGCGGCCCCGTTCGCGTAAAAATCTGCGGATTACAAACACCTGAGAGCGTCGCTGCGGCTGCTGACGCCGGAGCGGGATACGTGGGATTTGTTTTTTTTGGGAAATCTCCTCGCAATGTAAATATTGAGCTTGCCCGCGATTTGGCGGTTGATGTGCCGCTTGGCGTGGCCAAGGTTGCACTTACCGTAAACGCAGACGACGCATTTTTGGATCAGCTTTGCGAAACGGTTCCGCTCGATATGCTGCAGCTTCACGGCGGTGAAAGCCCGGAGCGGGTTGCCGAGGTTCGCGCGCGCTACGGTCTTCCGGTCATGAAAGCTGTCGGCGTTGCAACCGAAGCTGATCTTGCAGATATCGAACGTTACAGCACAGTCGCGGATCAAATTTTGATCGACGCCAAGCCAAACCCCAATGCGGATTTACCGGGCGGGAACGGAATTGCCTTTGATTGGCAACTCATCGCAAACCGCCGCTGGGCTTGTCCGTGGATGCTTGCTGGTGGCCTGACGCCTGAAAATGTTGGCCGTGCCATCGAATTGACAGGGGCGCGGCAGGTCGATGTCTCTTCCGGGGTTGAATCTGCGCCGGGAATAAAGGACGAAAGCATGATACAAGATTTCATCAACGCCGCTCGGAAAGAACACAGCCATGAATGATCTATTTAACAGCTTTATGACCGGTCCCGATGAGAACGGGCGTTTTGGCAAGTTTGGCGGGCGATTTGTTTCGGAAACACTGATGCCCTTGATCCTCAGCCTTGAGGAAGAGTACGAGCGCGCGAAAACAGATGAGACATTCTGGGCGCAGATGGATGATCTCTGGAAGCATTACGTTGGCCGCCCCAGCCCGCTCTATTTTGCGGAGCGGATGACGGAGGACCTTGGTGGCGCCAAGATTTACCTCAAGCGTGATGAGTTGAATCACACCGGCGCGCATAAAATCAACAATGTGTTGGGTCAAATTCTGCTCGCCAAGCGTATGGGTAAGACTCGAATTATTGCGGAAACCGGTGCGGGGCAGCACGGAGTTGCCACAGCAACAGTATGTGCGCGGTTTGGATTGAAATGCGTCGTTTATATGGGCGCGCACGACGTGGAACGTCAGGCACCGAACGTGTTCCGCATGAAGCTTTTGGGAGCCGAGGTTGTTCCGGTGACGTCCGGGCGCGGAACGCTTAAGGACGCTATGAACGATGCGCTGCGCGACTGGGTGACCAACGTGGCCGATACTTTCTATTGCATCGGCACGGCAGCAGGTCCGCACCCCTATCCGGCAATGGTGCGTGATTTCCAGTCGATTATCGGCAAGGAAACGCGCGAACAGTTGCAAGAGCATGAAGGCGAAGGCCGCTTGCCTGACACGCTGATTGCAGCGATCGGTGGCGGATCAAATGCGATTGGCCTGTTCTACCCGTTCCTTGACGAGCCAAGCGTCAACATCATCGGTGTTGAAGCGGGCGGCAAGGGCGTGAACGACAAGATGGAGCATTGCGCGAGCCTTACCGGTGGTCGCCCAGGTGTGCTCCATGGCAATCGGACCTATCTGCTTCAGGATGACGACGGCCAGATTCTCGAAGGGTTTTCGATTTCGGCGGGTCTGGATTATCCGGGCATCGGGCCAGAGCACAGCTGGCTGCATGATACGGGCCGTGCGAAATATGTCTCGATCACTGACAAAGAGGCGCTTGAGGCGTTCCAATATTGCTGTCAGCAAGAAGGGATCATCCCCGCGCTTGAACCAAGCCACGCGCTTGCGCACGTCATGAAAATTGCGCCGACACTGCCAAAGGACCACATCATCGTGATGAACATGTGTGGCCGCGGCGACAAGGATATCTTTACCGTCGCTCGCGCGCTCGGCTTTGATATGGGCGACGAAGAATAACGCCTAGCGTCGAAATTTATCGGCGAGTTTCTGAAGGCTGGAACGGGTATCCTGCGCCTCTGGGGCGGGGGGCGTTTCGGCCTTTTTCTGTTTCGAGGCTTCCTTTTTGACCGTCGTCGAAGAGCGCGGTGGCGCAACCCGAAGCGCGACTGCATTCAGGAATTTTCCGTTATCGCCCTCGGCGAGATGCGGAACGCCATCAGCGATGCCGCGCAGAAGATCGTCTAGCCATTCCTGATCTGCCTTGGCGAAATCATGCAAAACATATCCCGCAACGCGATCCTTGTGGCCTGGATGGCCAATCCCCATGCGCACGCGATCATAGGCCTCTCCGATGTGCTGGTGGATTGAGCGAAGCCCGTTGTGCCCCGCATGTCCGCCACCACTTTTTACGCGAATCTTTCGAGGAGCGAGGTCTAGCTCATCGTGGAAAACAACAACGTCGGCCGGTGTGAGCTTGTAAAATCTCATGGCTTCGCCGACGGATTGACCCGACAGGTTCATGAAGGTTTCCGGCTTGAGTAGGATGACCTTCTCAGAGCCAAGCCGTCCTTCGGCAACCGCGCCTTGAAACTTGCCCTTCCATGGGCTGAAGCTGTGGCTATGAGCAATCTCGTCTAGCGCCATAAAGCCGATATTGTGGCGGTTGTGGGCGTATTTCCCGCCGGGATTTCCGAGGCCAACAAAGAGTTTCATGCTTCAATTCCTTCGTGGTCGATGGGTTCTCCGCCGCGCATGCCTTTGAACGGGTCTTGCGGGTATTTCACCTCGGCAAGGTAAAGGCCATGGGGCGGACAGACGGGGCCACAGGCGGCGCGGTCTTTTGCTTCGAGGGCGGCGGCAACGTCTTCGGGTTGCCAGCTTCCAGCACCAACGCGCTCGAGCGTGCCAACAAAGCTGCGCACTTGATTATGCAGAAACGCGCGCGCGCGCACATGAAAGCGGTATTCGGTGGCATCTTGTAATTCAATTCGCTCAACGCGGAGCTCATCAAGCGTGCGAAGCGGCGAAGGGGCCTGGCAAATAGTTGAGCGGAAGGTTGTAAAATCATGCCGGCCGAGAAGGAAGTTTGCGCCCTCTTGCATAGCGTCGGCGTCAAGCTCGTGGCGCACATGCCAGACCGTGCCTTTGTCGAATGTCATCGGGGCGCGACGCGAAATCAGCCGGAAGAGATAGCGCCGCTCAATCGCCGAGAACCGCGCGTGAAACTCCTCATCCACCTCGGCTGCATTCACAATCGCAACGGGGTTCGGTTTGAGATGATAGTTCAGCGCTTCGGCTAAACGGAACGGCTCCCATGTCGCGGCCATATCTACATGAGCAACCTGACCTGTCGCATGAACGCCAGTATCAGTGCGCCCTGCGGCGGCAATTCCGGTGACGGATCGGTCAAGTTTTTGCAGTGCTTCCTCAATCGCCTGCTGAACAGACGGATGCTCTTTTTGACGCTGCCATCCAGAAAATGGCGCACCATTGTATTCGATTTTGAGAGCATAACGAGGCATACTTCGCGATACATTCTTCGCGCGTCCTTGGCAACTGCCCTAGGAAAATTGCAGCGGAGTGCATAGATTGAGAGAACCAGATTGTGAGGCGAATTCTTGGGCTTGGCAGATATTGCAGATGGCGTAACCCGACAGGTTGAAAGCCTTGGGGCCAGCGTAAACGAAACCCTTTTCGAGCCAACCGTGCGCCTTGGCGTGACGGGTCTTAGCCGTGCGGGTAAAAGCGTTTTCATCACATCGCTGGTGGCCAACCTGCTTAAACGCGGACGGATGCCGCAGCTTACGGCACTAACCGATGGCACGCTGCGCTCGGTTTATCTACAGCCGCAACCCGACGACACTATTGCGCGCTTCCCCTATGAAACACATCTTGCCAAGTTGACCGGCCCAGACCCAGTTTGGCCCGAAAATACCCGAAGCGTGAGTGAGCTTCGATTGTCGTTTCGTGTTAAATCCAAGGGGCTCATAGCGGGGCTAACTGGTGAGCGGACCGTTCATCTGGATATTGTTGATTACCCGGGGGAATGGCTTCTGGATCTTGCGTTGATGGACAAGAGCTATGCGGAATGGTCAGAGAATGCGTTGGCACGGATTCAGGCTCAAGAGGGTGGTGCCGACCTCACGAAGAAGCTCTCGGAGGCTGATGGCTCTGCCCCATTCGAAGAACCGCGCGCACAGGAACTGGCCGCGCTATACACCGAATTTTCTCGCGCGGCGCATCTGAACGGATTGAGCAGCGGCGCACCGGGGCGCGTGATCCTTCCTGGTGAACTGGAGGGCTCTCCAGTGCTGACATTTGTTCCGCTACCTATGGCCGAGCGCTTTTCACGTGGTTCTTTCGGACGCGAGATGGAACGGCGCTATGAGGCGTATAAATCGCAAGTCGTGAAGCCGTTTTTCCGCGACCATTTTGCTCGGATTGATCGGCAAATCGTGTTGGTTGATGTGCTTAAAGCGCTGCATCGTGGCCCTGCCGCTGTCGAGGATTTGCGCAATACGATGGGTGATATTCTTGCGGGCTTTAGGCCGGGCAAGTCGCGCTGGTTAACCAGTCTGCTAGGCGGGAAACGGGTGGAACGGATGCTCTTTGCCGCGACCAAGGCTGATCATCTCCATCATACACAGCATCCACAATTGGCCGCGATTACGTCAGCTTTGCTGGAGCAGGCCAAATCGCGCGCGGATTTCTCTGGAGCGCAAACGCGGGCCATGGCCATCGCCGCTTTGCGCACAACAACCGAAGCAACGATAACCCACGAAGGCCGTGCGCTTGACTGTGTTCGCGGCAGGGTCGAGGGGCGCGATAAGCAGGTCGCTTTCTATGCGGGCCAATTGCCCAAAGATCCCTCTCAAGTTCTAACGGCGCTTCAAAATGGTGCTGACGAATGGAAAGGGTTTTCGGTTGAAAGCCAGCGATTTTTGCCTGCAGCCCTGAACCTGAAACCTGATGAAGGCCCGCCGCATATCCGGTTGGATCAGGCCGTTGATTTTCTGATTGGGGATAAGCTGCGATGAGTAAAGATAAACCGATCCTTATCGAGATTTCAGACCCCGAAGAATCGCCTGCTGAAGCACCCGCTGTGCCTGAACTTGGCGAGTCCTCAGCTTTGCAATCAACTGCGCGATATATGGCAAAGCCTACATCGCGACTGGCCAAATGGTTTTGGGGCAGCTTGTTGGCGTTTTTGGGGTTTGGCCTTTCGATTGCGGCATGGAATTTTGTAACCGGACTGATCGAACAGAATGTAGTGCTCGGGTATGTTGCTGCCGGACTTCTGGGCATCTTCCTGATTGTGTTGCTCATCGTGGCGCTCAAGGAAATTGCTGGATTTGTGCGTTTAGGGCGGATCGATTCACTACAGAAAGAAGCAGCGCATGCCTATGCCGCTGCTGATTTGACGCCTGCACAAGATGTCGTCTCGCGGCTTGAACGGCTTTACGCCAACCGCCCAGAAACCGAGTGGGGGCAGGCGCGTTTAAATGACCGGAAAGACGAGCAACTGGATGCCGATGCTTTGCTGGCGTTGGCCGAAAACGAAATACTCGCTCCACTTGATGATATGGCGCGCCTAGAAATTGAAGCAACCGCGCGTCAAGTTGCGACTGTTACAGCGTTTGTTCCGATTGCGCTCGCCGATGTGTTCGCTGCACTGAGTTTGAATCTTAGAATGATCCGCCGCATTGCCGAAATATACGGTGGACGCGCTGGCTTTCTTGGAAGTTGGCGGTTGACCAAAGTTGTTATGGCGCACCTTGTCGCAACAGGCGCTGTGGCGGTTGGTGACGATATGATTGGTTCGATCGCGGGTGGCGGGGTAATGAGCAAAATCTCACGTCGCTTTGGCGAAGGCGTGATCAATGGAGCGTTGACGGCGCGCGTTGGGGTTGCGGCAATGGAGACATGTCGACCGTTACCATTCGTTGCCAAAAAGCGCCCTGGCGTGACAAAACTGGTGCAGCGCGCGCTTACGGGGCTGTTTAGCTAGGAAAATACGGGCGGTTGATCTCTGGGCTGCCGGACCGAAGCAATCCCCATCCGTAAACCGCGGCCAATGCGATGCGCCAAAGCAGAGAATGAGCGTGCAGTTTCGGGGCGCAGCTCTTCTGCGAGCACCTCATCAAAGAGGTCAAGCCAGAGCGCGAAATGTTCGGGCGTGATCGCGGGAACCTGCATGTGCACCTGCATCGGATTGCCGGAATATTCGCGTTCAAAAAGGATAGCGTTGCGCCAGAATGCGGCAATCTTCGCCTCATGTGGCCGCCATACCTGTGCCGTTTTGCCAAGCCGCTCAATAAAGATCGGACCAAGTACATCATGCGCACGGATGCGTTTGTAAAACTGCGCCACCACGCGGTCGATCTCTTGGGGTGTAATGTCAAAACGTGCGAGCGGATGGGACATGATATTACCTTTCCACTCTTCAATATTCCGTTCACTCATCGTGTGAAACACGCCCAATTGACGCAGAGGCCTAGGAAACAGCGCGAAATTTCAACAGAGAAGCCCCCGAGCGCACGGGTTTCGCTAGACCATAGGGAAAGGCGGCTCTATAACGCGCCTATGATGATACATCACTCGATCATTATTCGAATTATTTGCCCGGCGCTCTAAAGCAGGAGACGCCGGGAAAAGGCGTAAGCCATGCGCGCCGCCCTTCGCCGAAAATGAATACCGTTTAAGGACCACATCCATGTGCGCCGACACGACCGAAACACCCGACTATAAATCCACTCTGAACCTGCCGAAAACCGATTTTCCGATGCGGGCAGGGCTTCCTAAGCGCGAACCCGGCTGGCTTGACCGCTGGGCAAAGATCGGCGTTTATGACCGCCTTCGCGAAGAGGCCGCCGCTAAGAAAGGCACTGATGCCGAGCGCAAGGTATTCACGCTGCATGACGGCCCGCCCTATGCGAACGGGCACCTCCATATCGGTCACGCGCTGAACAAAACGATCAAAGACATCATCGTCCGCAGCCATCAGATGATGGGATTTGATGCCCGCTACATTCCGGGGTGGGATTGCCACGGCCTTCCGATTGAATGGAAGATCGAAGAGAAATATCGCCAAAAGGGTAAAAACAAAGACGACGTGCCAATCAACGACTTCCGCGCGGAGTGCCGTAAGTTTGCCCAAGGTTGGGTCGACGTGCAGCGCGAGGAATTCAAGCGCATTGGCGTAACGGGCAACTGGGAAAATCCGTACCTGACGATGGATTTCCACGCCGAGCGTGTGATCGCCGAGGACTTCATGAAGTTCTTGATGAACGGCACGCTGTACCAAGGTTCCAAGCCTGTGATGTGGTCGCCAGTTGAAAAAACCGCGCTGGCCGAAGCGGAGATCGAATACCACGATCACAAGAGCCACACGATCTGGGTGCCGTTTAAGGTTGTTTCTGGTTCTGAAGCGCTGAAGGGCGCGCGGGTTGTCATCTGGACAACGACTCCGTGGACCATCCCGTCGAACAAGGCCGTCGCTTACAACAATGGCATTTCCTACGGCCTTTACCGCGTTGAGGCGACTGAAGAAGAAAGCTGGACTGCACCAGGTGATCTCTACGTTCTAGCGGATACACTCGCCGAAGATACGCTCGGCAAATCCCGTGTAACGGAGTTTACGCGCGTTTCTGATGTTGCCGCATCCGATCTCGAAGGTGCAGTTTGCGCGCACCCCTTCGCGGGTCTCGACGATGCTGACGGTTTCTGGGATTACGAAGTGCCGCTCATCGATGGCGATCACGTAACCGATGACGCCGGTACCGGTTTCGTGCACACCGCGCCAAGCCATGGTGCCGACGACTACGAGGCCTTTGTAAAGCGCAACTGGCTAGACCGGATGACTCACAACGTGGGCGAAGAATCCGAATTCTTGCCTCATGTTCCGTTCTTTGCCGGGCTTCAGGTCTTTGACCGTAAGGGCAAAGAGGGCAAAGCCAACAACGCTGTGATTGCCAAACTGGTTGAGGCCGGAGGCATCATCGCGCGTGGCCGTGTAACGCACAGCTACCCGCATTCTTGGCGGTCCAAAGCGCCGATCATCTTCCGCAACACGCCACAGTGGTTTGCCGCGATTGACCGCGAAGTTGGTGATGGCAAAGACACCTTTGGCAAGACCATCCGCGAGCGCGCGCTGACCGAAATCGACAACGTAAAGTGGACGCCGCAATCGGGCCGCAACCGCCTTTATTCGATGATGGAAAGCCGTCCGGATTGGGTCTTGTCGCGCCAGCGTGCGTGGGGCGTTCCGCTAACATGCTTTACCAAAGTTGGCGCATTGCCGACCGATGCGGACTTCCTTCTGCGCAACGAAGAGGTCAACGCGCGGATCGTTGAAGCGATTGAGGCTGAGGGTGCGGATGCATGGTATGCCGAGGGCGCAAAGGAGCGCTTCCTCAGCGGGATCGTGGACCCTGCGGACTATGAGCAGGTTTTCGATATTCTTGACGTGTGGTTTGACTCTGGCTCGACCCATAGTTTTGTTCTGCGCGACCGTGAAGACGGCTCGGACGACGGTATCGCCGATGTCTACATGGAAGGCACCGACCAGCACCGCGGCTGGTTCCATAGCTCGCTTCTACAAAGCTGTGGCACCAATGGCCGCGCGCCCTATCGCAATGTGGTAACCCATGGCATGACGCTCGATGAGAAGGGCATGAAGATGTCCAAGTCCATCGGCAACACCATCGTGCCAGAGAAGGTTATCCAGCAATACGGCGCTGATATCTTGCGTCTTTGGGTTGCCCAAACGGATTACACATCTGACCAGCGGATTGGCCCTGAAATCCTCAAAGGCGTGGCAGATAGCTACCGCCGTTTGCGGAATACAATGCGGTTTATGCTTGGCTCGCTCGCAGAGTTCAGTGAAGCGGACCGTGTTGCACCCGAGGATATGCCAGAGCTTGAGCGCTTGGTTCTGCATCGTTTGGCAGAGCTGGATCACACTGTGCGCAAAGGCTATGCCGCCTTTGATTTCCAAGGTGTGTTCCAATCGGTGTTCAACTTTGCGACTTTGGACCTGTCAGCGTTCTATTTCGATATTCGCAAAGATGCGCTCTACTGTGACGGTAATACGCTCCAACGCCGTGCGGCGCGCACAGTGCTTGATATCCTTTACCATCGGATAACAACGTGGCTGGCCCCGATCCTGATTTTCACAATGGAAGAAGTTTGGCTTGAGCGATACGGCGATGACGATAGCTCCGTTCACCTGACAGATTTCCCAGATACGCCAGCGGATTGGCTTAACGAGCCGCTGGCCGCGAAATGGGAAGGCGTGCGCAAGGCGCGTCGTGTCGTGACGGCTGCGCTTGAAATCCAGCGTCAGGAAAAGGTTATCGGTGCGAGCCTTGAAGCAGGGCCGGTTGTGCATGTGCGCGACGAAGCGGTTCTGGCTGCGCTCAAATCCCTGCCGTTCGATGACATCTGCATCACATCTTCGGTTCAGCTTTCGGGCGATCCGATCCCCGCAGAAGCGTTCCGCCTGCCGGAAATCGAAGGTATTGGCGTTGTATTTGAGCCCGCAGAGGGCGAGAAATGTCAGCGGTGCTGGAAGGTTTTGCCAGAGGTTGGGCAGCATAAACACGAAGGCGTTTGTGGCCGTTGTGATGAGGCGCTCAGCGAATAGGCTATCTGCAAGAGGTTTAATTGGGGCGGTGCGGTCTTCGCGCCGCCCTTTTTATTTGGCGCGGACGGGTATGATTTGCTGCGCGATGCCTGCAAACAGCAGGTACAGGGTCGTAAGTCCAAGCCCCCAATGCGCCCAGCTCTGGGAGTCGAAATCGACCCACGCGGCCCAGCCCGCAAAAAAGGTCCAAGCAAGTGCGATGGGCAGCGAGAGAGTGCGCCAACGTTCTGTGCGAACAGGATGAATGAACTTGAGCGGCGCAAACATCGCAAGAGCAAGAAGGACGACCCCAACCAGCATAATCCAGAAATTCGGCTGAAGTGCGAAGTATACGATAACAACCATATTCCAGCATCCGGGGAAGCCTAGGAAGGAGTTATCCTTTGTTTTCATGCGTGTATCGGCAAAATAAAGCGCGCTGGCGAAGGTGATCACGATGATGGCAATCCATCCAGTCCAACCAGGTAATAGGCCTGACTTGAATAGCGCATAGGCCGGAATGAACACATACGTCAGATAGTCGATTATCAGGTCGAGCAACACACCATCGATTTGTGGCGCATTGGATTTTACATCAAAGTGACGCGCGAGCGGTCCGTCGATACCGTCGACGAAGAACGCCACGACAAGCCACAGGAACATAACGCTCCATGCCTGCTCTACCGCCGAGAGAAGCGCGAGCATCGCAAAAACTGCACCGGTCGCGGTAAAGAGATGGACGAAATAAGCTTTGTGTTCTTTGGTCATACGCTTTGATGGCTGAATTAGTGCTTCAGTGCAATCAGCTTAGGCGCGGGGATGAGTTTTTTCATAGACCTGCATGAGCCGAGCGGTATCGACGGCGGTATAGTTCTGGGTTGTGGACAGAGAAGCATGCCCAAGCAGCTCTTGAATGCTGCGTAGATCGCCACCCGCCGAAAGAAGATGCGTGGCAAAGGAATGGCGCAGCGCATGGGGCGTTACACTAGAGGGTAGGCCGAGTTGCATGCGGGTTTTCGCCATCGTGTCTTGAACCGTACGGGCCTTGAGCGGTCCGCCGCGGACAGCATAGAAAAGCGGTGTTTTTGCAGAGAGCTCGTAGGGACAGGCTTTGGCGTAATTCGCAATCGCATGTTGTGTTGTAGGTAACACAGGCACGATACGTTCTTTGTTGCCCTTGCCGATAATGCGTAAGGTTGCGGGCATGTCGGCCATATCGCCTGTTAGCGCCAAAGCTTCCGATATCCTTAGTCCGCAGCCGTAAAGTAACGTAACCAAGGCAACGTCACGCAGGCCAACCCATTGCTTGGTTGATTGTAACTCTACGCATTCGATGATTGCGCGCGCTGCCGGAATGTCGACGGGGCGCGGAAGTTTTTTGTGAAATTTTGGTGCACGTGTCGAAAGAACTGGAGTCGCATCAAAACCTTCTCGTTCTGAAAACCAATTATAGAAGCTTTTGACCGCAGAGAGTTCGCGTGCAAGCGACTTAGGCGAAATACCGCGACTGCGTTCATGCGCAAGCCACGCACGCATATCTTGCAAGGTCAGGCGCTTGAGCGCAGATGTCCCAAGGCTGCCGTCAAATCGCGAGGCCATGAACGAGAGGAACGCCAATAGATCGGTTTGGTAGGCGGTAATCGTATTGTCAGCAACGGCTTGTAGTGCGCGCTTGTTTGCGAGCCAGTCGTCCAGCAGTGCGCTGGCGGCTGGGGGAATTGCGCTCACGACAACCAGCGGCGCATGATCCGTTCAAATACGCCGCCAAAGAAACCAAGCAAATCCGTTCCTTGGTCCGCCTTGAACATATGCGGGTCTTCTGCTCCCAAGAGTAGCAAGCCAGGAAGGCGATTTTGACCAAGGTCGAGCTTAAGTGCCGCTTCGGATCGAATATAACCGGCGGCTTCGCCATAGATGTGGTCATTGTTCGGATGGATTTGACGAAGAGTAACAGGGCGCACAGGCACATTCCTGCCTTGGCTCAAGTAGCCGTCAACGAAACCGGGGTCCGCGACTGTCAGAACTGCGCCAAGGCGTTTCACAAGCGGGTCATCACCGTTTTCGGTGCTTTCCAGAACAAGGCGCACGCTGTCAACACGCAGGATTTGTGCAACTTCGCCGCCAAGTTCTTTCAGGAAGCTCTCGAAATCTGTAGGGTCCAACATACGCAGAATAGCACGATGGACCTGATTGGTTCCTGCGAGGTTTTCATAGGCGGCAGCAATGACGGATCGGTGCGTGTCTTCAAGGCGATCAAGCCGAGTTTCAAGCCGCTCCATTGCGATCCCGCGCAGATCAACAATATTGTCTCCGAGTGAGCGTTCGTTTGCGGCAACAAGGGCGCGCATAAGATCTTGATCCTCTAGAATAACATCAGGATCAGAGATGATTTTCTCGCGAAGTTCTTCTTGAAATTTTACGCTGCTCAACGTGCCTGCCTCGTCATCTTTATTGCCCAAACCGCGGATTTTTCCGTCTGAATTGGCGCGAAAACTACTCTCAACTTGCAGTTTTCTAACATGCAGGTGCGTTCAATGCACTCAAAAATCTCCATGTGCAGGGGCGAGTACTCAAATGCCAGTTGCAAAAAAGCCCGCCGGAGAAAGATCACCGACGGGCTTTGAAATCAGATTTGCAATCGGATCAGAGGATTTTCTGACCTGTTTTTGCCCAGTCTGCCATGAATGCATCAAGGCCAGATTTGGTAAGCGGGTGATCAGCCATTTTTTTGATCACGCCTGGAGGTGCAGTACAGACGTCAGCACCGATCAGCGCACAATCTTTCATGTGGTTGACGGAACGGATCGAGGCAGCCAGAATTTCGGTCTCGAAAGCGTAATTGTCATAGATGGTGCGAATGTCGGCAATCAGGTCCAGACCGTCAACATTGATGTCGTCCAAGCGGCCGATGAATGGCGAAATGAATGTCGCGCCGGCTTTGGCCGCGAGAAGCGCTTGGTTTGCAGAGAAACACAGAGTTACGTTGACTTTGGTGCCTGCGTCGCTAAGCGTCTTACACGTCTTCAAACCCGCCCATGTCAGAGGGACTTTGACACAGATGTTTTCAGCGATCTCTGCCAGTTTACGACCCTCGGCGATCATTTCGTCAGCTTCGAGTGCAACAACTTCGGCGGAAACAGGACCTTCGACGAGGTCGCAGATTTCTTTTGTGACTTCGATAATGTCGCGGCCGGATTTCATGATCAGGGACGGGTTGGTTGTTACGCCGTCCACCATGCCGAGGTCATTGAGTTCGGCAATCGCGGCAACATCCGCAGTATCAACAAAGAATTTCATGAGAGTGTTCCTAGTTTGGTTGGGCTCTATCCGGCGCCTGTTTACCTCAAGTTATGCCCCGTCGAAACCCCAAAAGGCAGAGTGTTGATATGACAGGGCAATTGAGCTTTGGCGGATCGCCGGAGTCAGGGATGAGTGCGGAAGGTCTAGATAATGACCATGATTTTCCAGAAGGCGCGCTTGTTTCTGTGCTCACCACACAGCCGATTGATCGATTCCTTGATTACAAAGCGCCAGAAGGTGGCTGCTCTATCGGGAGTTTTGTCGAGGTTCCTTTGGGGCCGCGTAAAACCTTGGGCGTTGTCTGGGACAAGGGCGATGGAAAGTTCGATCCTTCAAAGATCCGCAAGATAAGCCGCGTCCTTGATGTTGCGCCCATGGGGCAGGATATGCGGGATTTCCTGTCACGCGCCGCCGAATATACGATCACACCATTAACTCAGATGCTTCGACTGGCAACGCGTGCACCGGGCTTATCTGATCCGCCATCCATGCAGAAAATTTATCGGTTGGGCGACGGTGTACCAGACCGGATGACCCCCGCGCGGACGCGTGTGATCGAAACCTTGCAAGAATACGGCGGGCTTGGCTTCACGCTTGGCGAAGTTGCCAACTTGGCTGGTGTCTCCACATCCGTTGTAAAAGGTCTTGTTAAGTTCGGAACCGTTCTTGAGTTGGATACGCCGCGAGATGGACCTTTCCCAACATTGCAAGCAGGGTTTGGCGCGGTTGATCTGACTGAGGATCAATACAGCGCCGCCGAGGAATTGCGTAAAAGCGTTGCGACGGAGGACTATGAGTCCTTCTTGCTTAAAGGGGTTACGGGGTCTGGCAAAACAGAAGTCTACATGGAAGCCATCGCCGAGTGTTTGCGCAAAGGTCGGCAGGCATTGGTTCTATTGCCGGAGATTGCACTTACGGCAGAGTTTCTGTCGCGCGTTGAAAAGAGGTTCGGCGCGCGCCCTGCAGAATGGCATTCCGGCGTAACAATGACCGAACGCCGCCGTGTGTGGCGCATGGTCGGAGAGGGTAACGCGCAACTTGTTGTTGGGGCCCGCTCGGCGCTTTACTTGCCGTTTCGAGACTTGGGTTTGATTGTCGTCGATGAGGAGCACGACACCTCTTATAAGCAAGACGATGGCGTTCTCTATTCGGCGCGAGATATGAGCGTCTTGCGCGCGACCTATTGTGGGGCAACCGTTATTCTTGCCTCTGCAACGCCAAGTTTGGAAACTTGGGCCAATGCAGAGGCAGGAAAATACCGGCGCCTTGATCTTGAAAGCCGGTTCGGGGAGGCGCAGCTGCCTGATCTGAAAGCCATTGATATGCGGTCCGAGCAGCTACCCTCTGCGCGGTGGATATCGCCGACACTTACCGCAGCGGTTAAGGCAAGAGTCGACGCAGGCGAACAGGCCTTGTTGTTTATCAACCGACGTGGATATGCCCCGACGACGCTTTGCCGTGCGTGCGGCGTTCAGATCGGTTGTGAGCAATGTGATGCCCGCATGGTCGAACATCGTTTTCTTAAGCGGCTTGTTTGCCACCAATGCGGCGAGACCAAACCGATGCCAACGGCCTGCCCGAGCTGTGAAGTCGAAGGCAAACTCGCGCCCATCGGCCCCGGCGTCGAACGCCTTGCCGAGGAGGTCGCCGAGTTGTTTCCCGATGCACGCGTGGCGGTTTTGTCGAGTGATTTGTTCGGCTCGGCGCGCGCGTTGAAAGAGCAGATCACATCCATTGCCGAAGGCGGTGCAGATATCATCATCGGAACGCAGCTTGTGGCAAAAGGGCATAACTTTCCGAACCTTACGCTCGTGGGAGTCATCGATGCGGATCTCGGTTTGCAGGGCAGCGATCTCCGTGCCGCAGAACGGAGCTTTCAATTGATGCGGCAGGTTTCTGGCCGTGCGGGCAGGTCGGAGAAAAAAGGCGTTGCTCTGTTGCAGACCTATCAGCCCGAACATCCCGTTATTCGCGCAATCCTATCTGGCGATGAAGAAGCGTTTTGGCAGGCCGAAGCGCATGAACGTCAAGCCGCTGGCGTGCCGCCTTATGGGCGAATGGCCGGGATCGTGCTTTCCTCGCCCGATGTTCAGGCTGTATTTGATCTAGGGGCGGACATGGCACGGCGTGATGCGCCGCTACGAAAGATTGGCGCGCAAGTCTTCGGGCCGGCCCCCGCACCAATCGCACGCATTCGCGGACGGCATCGGGTTCGGCTGTTGGTTAAAGCAGAGAAGTCTGTGCCTCTTCAGCGTGCCCTGTCTGAATGGGCGGTGCAGTTCAAGATTCCAGCCAACTTGCGACTCTCCATCGATATTGATCCGCAGAATTTTTACTAATCTGCCTTTTGTCAGTCGGCGTTTAAGCGTAAAGCGCCCGTATGACAAAGTTTCCCCTCAAAGACATCGACCAGCTTCCAGTTTGGCGTCGGCCTGTTGCGCTCTTGGTTCTTGCGTCCATTGCGGTGCCGATTGCGTTCTCAACGTGGCTCGCACTGTTGAACAACTTTGTGATTGAGGTTGCTGGATTTGACGGGGCAGATATCGGGCTTCTGCATACTATTCGTGAAATTCCCGGATTTTTGGCAATTGGGGTTGCTGCAGTTCTGCTGATTATGCGCGAGCAAGTTTTGGCGATGGTCTCGCTGTTGCTCCTTATTGTGGCCACCGCGGTTACGGGGTTTTTCCCATCGCTTGGCGGCATCCTTTTGGTGACGTTCATCAGTTCGGTTGGATTTCACTATTTTGAAACGGTCAATCATTCGCTTCAGTTGCAGTGGCTGCCTAAAGACAAGGCGCCGCAAATTCTTGGTTGGCTGGCGGCTGTTGGTTCGGTCGCTACGCTTGTTGCCTACGTCGCAATTGTAATGACGTGGGAGCGTTTTGGCCTGCAATACACCGAGGTTTTCCTGATCTCCGGCGGTGTGGCGGCGGTTATCGCGCTGTATTGTGTCTTTGCGTTTCCGCAGTTTGAATCCGATGTCGTGCAACGCAAAAGCATTGTATTGCGCCGACGGTACTGGCTTTATTACGCGCTCGAGTTTCTCGCCGGAGCGCGCCGCCAAATCTTTGTGGTCTTTGCCGGATTCATGATGGTCGAGAAATACGGATTTGCGGTTCATGAAATAACCGCGCTTTATCTTGTGAACTTGATTGCCAATATCGTACTGGCGCCGTTGGCGGGGAAAGCAATCGCACACTTTGGCGAACGGACAGCGCTCGTGTTTGAATACGCGGGGCTTGCGCTAGTGTTCTTTGCTTATGCTGGGCTGTATGTATACGGCTGGGGCGTTTGGTTGGCGATGGCGCTCTATATTGTGGACCACATGCTCTTTGCGCTGCGAATGGCTTTGAAAACCTATTTCCAAAAAATTGCGAACCCTGCCGATATTGCGACTTCTGCAGCGGTTACGTTCACGATCAATCACATCGCAGCGGTATTCCTTCCTGTACTTCTTGGGCTGCTATGGATCGTTGATCCGGCGATGGTATTTGGCACGGCTTCGGTTATTGCCTGCGGCTCGCTTGCGTTGTCGTTTCTATTGCCTCGTCATCCCGCTCCAGGGCGCGAAACGCGGTTTTCGAGCGGCGCGGTTCCTGCAGAGTAGAAATCAGCAAGAAGGCAGCATATATTCAATCCACACTCATGGGAGAAAATATGTTTCATTCCGCAAAAGATACGATGATCACCAAAGAACAGGCTCTGCCGGGGCGTGATACACACATTCCAACAGCAGACGTTCATTTCCTGAGTAACCGTCCGCTGGACCTGAGCGTGCCAGAGGGTATGGAGGTTGCAATTTTCGGGATGGGCTGTTTCTGGGGCGTTGAGCGGTTATTCTATCAACTCGACGGTGTGTATCTCACCATGGTTGGGTATCTTGGCGGCTTCACTCCAAATCCGACATACGAAGAGGTTTGCACAGGCAAAACAGGCCACAATGAAGTTGTGCGTGTTGTGTTTGATCCGGCGAAAATTTCGTATGACACGTTGCTACAGCATTTCTGGGAGGGGCATGACCCAACACAGGGTATGCGCCAAGGAAACGACCGTGGTACACAATACCGATCTGGCATTTACACGTTTTCCGACGCCCAGACAGAAGCCGCAGAGGCAAGCCGCGCGCTTTACGCACACCGATTGCGGCGGGCGGGCTATGGTGCGGTAACAACGGAAATAGAACCGGCTGGGCCATTCTATTTCGCCGAAGACTACCATCAGCAGTATCTCGCGAAAAACCCGACAGGCTATTGCGGCATCGGCGGAACAGGCGTGACCTGTCCAATCGGCTTGGCGGTTTAGGATCGCTTGACCTCTTCAAGGGCGGCGCGTAGTGAAATCCGAGCACATAGCCGCTCGCGCAATCTGAACAAGAGGTACAAATGCCTACATTCACAGCACTGACAACGTTGCAAGGCAAGGCCGAGGCCAACAAGCTCGGCGAAGCCATGGAAAACATGACCGTTGAACCAACGGGTGTTGGTGTTTTCGAAGTTGAGGACGGCTCTGGTCTTTGGGAAGTTGGCGGTTATTTCCTTGAGGCGCCGGACGAGGGAGAATTGGCACTACTGTCCGCCATGGCGGGGGCGAAACCATTCGTAGTATCCGAAGTGCCGGATGTAGACTGGGTTGCCCACGTAAAGCGCGAGCTTGCGCCAGTTCCTGCTGGGCGGTTTTATGTATACGGCAGCCACGATGCGGATACCGTTCCTGACGACGCGGTGCCATTGTTGATTGATGCGGCTATGGCATTTGGAACAGGTCATCACGGAACAACGCTCGGATGCCTTCAGGCACTTGATCGTTTGGCAACCGAAGGGTTTGTCGGCAAGAACGTGGCGGATATTGGATGTGGCACGGCGGTTCTTGCTATGGCCGCTGCGCGGATCTGGCCAGGTGTCGTTTTGGCGAGTGACATCGATGAGGTTGCGGTTGAAGTTGCTGAAAACAACGTGAAAGCCAATAACCTAGAAGGGCGCGTTGAGTGTGTGGAAGCTGCGGGCTTCGAGCATCCAACCCTAAAGGCGAAAGCGCCGTTTGATCTTGTTTTTGCGAATATCCTTAAGGGGCCTTTGGTTGGTCTTTGTCCTGATATGGCGGCCAACATTGCGCCAGAAGGATACGCGATTCTGTCTGGAATCTTGAACGAGCAGGCCGATGAGGTCATTGAAGTTTATACACAAAATGGCTTCAATCTTATCGAAAAGCAGCGGATTGTTGACTGGACGACGCTACTTATTCAGCGAAAAGCCTCGTAAAAGCCTTGAAAGACACGCCATAGCCACATCCGCCACATTCTCGCCACATTTTGTTAAGAAAATTCATATTCTTAAGTATAGTATTGAGTTGGTGGGTTTAACGGACGGAGCGCACTATGGCTGATGCCAATATGCAAAGTTTTGAACAACGTGTCGGGCGCATTAACAAGCGTCGCACAAAGATGGCGCGCGGCGTTGTCGAAAATGTCGTGAACAAAGATGGTCTCATTGAGACTAAGGTTCGCCGCCACGGTCCTCGTTTTCCATGGCGTGGGTTGTTCCTATCGTGCTTGGTTTTCTTCGCGCTGAAGGGGCTCCTGTTGGCGCACCTCGGTCAGGGCACCTATGATAGCCGTGTCGAGAAGCTAAAAGCTGGAACTGTGTTTGAGCAGGTTGGCGGCTGGGCTATGCACGCGGATCCCATCACACAATACGCTGCGGACACCATCCGGAGTTACATCCGCTAAGCGCTATTTCAAGCAACAAGATAGAAGGCCGCATCGATTGGTGTGGCCTATTGTCGTGTGCGCACACGCGTGATGTCACGCAAAAGAAAACCCGCGTAGGCCGATGCGCACGCGGGCTCCTTTGATCTCAATGAAGTCGGGGCTAGAACTTAGCGATGTCGGCACGACAAAGGCCGATGTCATTCAGTTCATGATCGCTCAGTTTGTTGAGCGTTGCGCGTGTTACGCGTGCGTCATTCCAAGCTGCGAGCGATGCAAGTACAGAAGCAACATAGTTAAGTGTGCGGCCTGCAAAAGAGGCGCCGTTGGCGAATGAGCGGGTATCAACAGTAGTTACAGCCATGCGAGGCCTCCTTCTTTGTCTTGGTATTTAGTTTATCTGATGAGCGGCAGGTAAGCCGCAAAACCGAGTCTCGCAAGAGGGTGTTCGCGCATACCCATCATGCGATTCTTGCATGCCTTCCTCGGTTCTATTCGCTGGGTGCAACATGCCTGCTGATTCAGTTAAGGATTGGCAAATGTTCGCGTTTCGTGCTACTTTCGCGCACAACAATTGGTGCAAAGCCAAAAAGTCAGAGCAGGTAGGCATTCTATGAGGGTAGTTGGGATTGATCCGGGGCTAAGAAACCTTGGTTGGGGCGTCATTGACGTTCAGGGCGTTCGGATCACACATGTCGCCAACGGCATCTGTACGTCGGATGGAAAAGCAGACCTCGCCTCACGGCTTTTGTCGCTTCACACGCAACTTTCCTCTGTTTTCGCAACATATGCACCCGATAGTGCGGCGGTTGAGCAGACCTTTGTAAACAAGGACGGTGCGGGCACGCTTAAGCTCGGACAGGCGCGGGGCGTTGCGATGCTCGTTCCGGCGCAGGCGGGGTTGGATGTGGGCGAATATTCTCCGAACAAGGTCAAGAAAACGGTCGTGGGCGTTGGCCATGCCGACAAAGGGCAAGTTGCGCATATGGTTAAAATGCAGCTCCCGGGTGTTGTGCTTGCTGGGCCAGATGCCGCAGACGCTTTGGCGATTGCGATCTGCCATGCCCATCATGCACAGTCCGCAGGGCATTTGGCAAAGGCCGTGAAACAAGCAGAAAAGCGAGTGGCGATGTGATTGGCAAAATTTCCGGTCGGCTGGAATATCGAAGCACAGACCACGTCATGATCGATGTGCGGGGTGTTGGGTATCTCGTTTATGTAACGGAACGGACAATGGCCGCCCTGCCGCAGATCGGCGAGCAAGTGGCGCTCTATACCGAGTTATTGGTGCGAGAGGATAATCTTCAACTCTTTGGCTTCACCAGTTTGATCGAGAAAGAGTGGCACAGGTTGCTTGTATCGGTTCAAGGGGTCGGGGCTAAAGCGTCGATGGCGATCTTAGGAACCATTGGCGCAGAAGGTGTCGGTCGCGCAATTTCTCTCGGAGACTGGAATGCAGTCAAGGCCGCGAAGGGTGTTGGTCCGAAAACAGCGCAGCGTATTGTTCTGGAACTCAAAGAGAAGGCACCCAATGTCATGGCGCTTGGCGGTACTTTAGCAGATGCCGAAGGGATAACGCCGGCAGCGCCTTCGAGTGAGGATGTTGTTGAGGTTGTTGAGCCTGCGCCCAAGAAGAAGTCGGCTCCGTCTTCGGCGGCGGCACAATCGGAAGCGCTTTCCGCACTAACCAACCTTGGTTACAATCCGAGCGAAGCCGCAAGCGCTGTGGCGCAGGCCGCTAGTGATACGCCCGAAGCGCAAACGACTGATCTAATTCGCGCCGCGTTGCGGCTTCTGGCACCGAAAGGTTAGCCCGTGTATCCACCCGATAGTCCGCAGCCAGACCCGACCATTCGCCCTGAAGCCCGCCCCGAGGACGCAGACCGCGCTCTTCGGCCACAGGTGCTCGAAGAATTCATTGGCCAAGCCGAGGCGCGTGCAAACCTGCGGATTTTCATTGAAAGCGCAAAACAGCGTGAAGAGGCGATGGACCACGTTTTGTTTCACGGACCTCCTGGCCTTGGTAAAACCACGTTGGCGCAAATCATGGCTCGAGAGTTGGGCGTAAATTTTCGCATGACAAGTGGCCCTGTGCTCGCAAAAGCGGGTGATCTCGCAGCAATCCTGACAAACTTAGAGGCGCGGGATGTGCTGTTTATCGACGAGATTCACCGCCTGAACCCTGCAGTTGAAGAAGTTCTGTATCCTGCGCTTGAGGATTTCGAGCTTGATCTCGTCATCGGCGAAGGCCCTGCGGCAAGGACGGTTCGGATCGAGCTCCAACCCTTCACGCTTGTTGGGGCAACAACGCGGATGGGGCTTTTGACGACGCCATTACGCGACCGGTTTGGTATCCCTACGCGGTTGCAATTCTATTCAATCGATGAACTCAACGAAATTGTCACCCGTGGTGCGCGGCTTTTAAATGTTCCGTCTGAGCCCGATGGCGCCATGGAAATTGCCAAGCGAGCTCGCGGCACACCTCGAATTGCTGGGCGCCTGCTTCGCCGTGTTGTGGATTTTGCATTGGTCGAAGGTAGTGGCGTTATCACGCAGCAGCTTGCAGATCATGCGCTGACGCGGCTTGGTGTTGATCACCTCGGGCTCGACGGTGCGGATCGCCGATACTTGCGTTTGGTGGCCGAGAATTATGGTGGCGGGCCGGTGGGCATCGAAACCATGTCGGCCGCGCTGTCGGAAAGCCGCGATAGCCTAGAGGAAGTGATCGAGCCCTATTTGCTTCAGCAAGGGTTAATTCAACGGACACCGCGCGGCCGGATGTTGGCACAAAAGGCATGGACACATCTTGGCATTGCACCGCCCAAGTCGCCCGATCAACCTCAGCTGTTTGGCAAGTAGGCGGGTTGCATGAAGGGCTCAAAATTTTTATGTCCCCCTGCAATGACATGGATAAAGGGTGACGCATGACCTCTATAACGCCAGAAGAGATCGAAAGCCTGTTTGAGCGCGGTGGTGCTTACGGATTTTCCCGCTGGGGGAGGCCTATTGCGCCCGTTGTGTTTGGTGTTGAGGAAGAAACTATCTCTGTGGTGAAGGGTGCGCTCGAAGCGCTGTGTTCCTTGGCGCGGCACGAGTTGGCCGAAACTGATCCCGAGTTGGGCAGCAACCTAATGGTGTTCTTTATCCGCGAATGGAGTGACCTGAAGGGCGTTCCAGATATTGATCGCTTGATCCCCGAAATGGATCCTCTCCTTGCGCGTTTGGACGAAGCTAAAGCAAACCAGTACCGCTTTTTCCGCTTTGACGAGCAGGGTGCGATTAAGGCTGGTTTCGTGTTCCTAAGAATGGATGACACGCTTGCCGACATCCCCGCCGACGTCCTTGTCTTGGGGCAGATGGTCCAGATTATGCTGCTGTGGGGCGAGAAGGCCTTTGCCGAGCGTTCGCCGTTGGCCATTCACCCAGAAACGAAAGCAACCGTTTTGCGCCCTGAAATCGCACAGGTCATTCAGGCCGCTTATGATCCTGTATTGCCCGCTACGGCTCAGGATTCCAGTCATGCTTTGCGCCTGTTTGCTCGGATCTCTGCGGTTGGTTAAATTGCGTTTGCGAGGCCTTCACGGCAAACTACGCATCATTGGAAAAAGTTCGAGGTAAATCGTGCCCCATATCTTCCCGCTTCGGGTGTATTACGAAGACACCGATCTGGCAGGCATCGTTTACTATGCCAATTACCTCAAGTTTATCGAGCGGGCGCGTACGGAATACGTTCGGGAGTTGGGCGTCGATCAAGGGGCGCTCAAGCGCGACACTGGCCTTGTTTTTGCGGTTCGCCGGGTGGAGGCTGATTACTTTCAGCCAGCAATTTTCGACGATGTGTTAACAGTGGAAACCTCTGTTGAAGCGGCAACGGGTGCACGTTTTGTTATGCTGCAGCAGGTGAAGCGCGGCGAGACAGTTTTGTTCTCTGCGCATGTGACTTTGGTGGCGCTTAACCTGAAAACGGGAAATCCAGCCCGAATACCGGCGGATATTCGCCAGTTACTGCTTTGTGATTAAACATTTTGTCGCTTTCAGGAGCTTTGCGTAGCAATCCTCGTGTGAATGCGATAGAATCCGCGTTAATCAGAGCCGGAACACCGGCCTTTAGTAACGAGCAGGCATATGGAAACAGAAACCCTTGCAGTGGCGCAGGAGATTGATTTCTCCTTCTTGGCGCTTTTTTTGCGCGCAACTTTCACGGTTAAAATCGTGATGATCATGCTGATCGTCGCATCGTTTTGGTCGTGGGCGATTATTATTCAAAAGACGCTGAACTATCGACGGGCCCGTAGTGAATCGAGCGAATTCGATCACGCGTTCTGGTCTGGCGAGCCTCTGGATGGGCTTTTCGATCAAATTGCGGGCGATCCACAGGGCGCATCGCAGAAGATATTCTCCGCAGGCATGTTGGAATGGCGGCGCAGTCATCGACACGATGGCGGATTGATTGCAGGCGCACAGGCGCGGATTGATCGCTCCATGGATGTGGCGCTCGCGAAAGAGAGTGAGTCACTCACGCAAGGCTTGCCTTTCCTCGCGACTGTTGGCGCGACCGCACCGTTTGTTGGTTTGTTCGGTACGGTTTGGGGCATCAAACACGCCTTCGAAGAGATCGCCATTCAGCAAAGTACAAACCTCGCCGTTGTTGCACCCGGTATTGCCGAGGCTCTGTTGGCGACGGCTCTTGGCCTTCTGGCGGCTATTCCGGCGGTTATCTTCTATAACAAACTGTCCGCGGACAGTGACCGTTTGATCGCGGGGCACGAAGCTTTTGCCGACGAGTTCTCTACCATCCTGAGCCGTCAGTTGGATAGCTGATATGGGCGCGGGTGTAATGCAAGGTGGAGGAGGGGGTGGCCGACGAGGCCGCCGTCGCCAGAGCGGCAAGAACAAACCTATGTCGGAAATTAACGTCACGCCCTTTGTGGACGTGATGCTTGTTTTGCTAATTATCTTCATGGTCGCAGCGCCGCTCATGACGGTTGGAGTTCCGGTAGAATTGCCGAAAACCGCGGCCAAAGCATTGCCGAGCGAGCAAGAGGAGCCGCTGACACTTTCGCTAACGGCGGATGGACGGCTTGTTCTGATGAGCACAGATATTGCCGCCGAAGAGTTGATCCCCAAACTGCGCGCGATTGCTGCGGAGCGGGCGGACAACAAAGTGTTTTTACGTGCCGATGGGGCAATCCCCTATGAGCAAGTTGTGCAGATCATGGGCGCGCTTAACGCGGGCGGTTTCAATGATATTGGCCTCGTTACCGACACCGGCGGTCCCACGCTCAGCGGCAGCGACGGGTAGCGGTCTACAGTGCGCACCGGTTACTATATCTCGGGATTTGGCCACGCGCTCTTGATCCTGTGGGTTCTGTTCGGGGGCCTGTTTCTTCGTGCGCGCGAACCGGTTTCAGTCGAAACGACACAAGTCTCGCTGATCTCGCCCGAAGAGTTCGCACAAATCGCTACGCCATCGGTTGCACCTGATGTGGATACCGAAGTTGAACCGCCTGCACAGCCAGAGCCGGACGTGCCTGGGGAGCCTGAAACCGTGCAGCCGGAAGAAACCGCGCCCGAAGTTCCAGAGCAGCCGGAACAGATCATTGCCGAGCCAACCGAAGCGCCGGAGATAACCGAAGTGGCTCCAAATCCGGTTGTGCCGGATGAACCACAGATTGTGCCGCTAGCACCAGTTGCGCCAGAGGCCGTTGAGCGCCCTGCAGACCGTGTTGCGCCAGAACCAGTGATCAATGATACCCCAGAGCAACCAATTGATGTTGTTACCCAAGAGGCCGCAGAAACCGCAGAGGATACGCCGCCTGATCCTGTAGAGGAGCCAGTTGAGGAAACAACAGTACAGGAAGAAGCCTCAAACAAGATCGTTGCTGAAGCGATCGAGCCGCCGAAATCTTCGCCGCGGCCACCTTCGCGCCCTGAACGCCCTCAACCCGTCGTCGAGCAGCCTGAAGAGCCAGAAGAACCGGACCAACCAGAGCAGCAAGATGATATTCTTGCGGCGCTGAACGAGGCAAACGAAACTCCCGCACCAAGCGAAACCCCGCAGCCAGCCAGCGGACCGCCACTCACTTTTGGCGAGAAGGAGTCGCTGCGCGTTGCCGTGTCTCAATGCTGGAACGTTGGTGCGCTCTCGGGCGAGGCCTTGCGGACAACAGTGGTTGCGTCTCTCTCGGTTGGCCGCGATGGTGTACCTGACGCCACTTCGGTTAGAATGATCGATTATAGTGGCGGTTCAAAAGACGCCGCCGATAGAGCGTTTGCAGCCGCGCGCCGAGCCATTATCATGTGTGGCAGCAAGGGTTTTAACCTTCCTGCTGAAAAATACGATCATTGGAAAGAAATAGAGATAACCTTTGATCCAGTTAAAATGAGGAATAGATAGCTATGTTCCGATTGATTGCCCTCGTTCTTGCTCTCATCGTTGCAGGTGTCGGCCACAAGGCAACGGCCGAACCTTTGCGCATTACCGTGACTGATGGTGTGATCGAGCCGATGCCGGTCGCCGTGCCCGACTTCGTGGCCGAAACCGCAGGATCAAGCGAGATGGCTTCGCAGATCAGCCGCGTTGTCGTTGCGGATCTCGTCGGTACAGACCTGTTCCGCGAAATCCCGAAAAATGCATACATCTCGAATATCACAAGCTTCACCAGCCCGATTCAATACGCTGATTGGCGCGCGATCAACACGCAGGCGCTGATTACCGGCGCGGTGAGTGTTTCGGGTGATCGGTTGACGGTTAAGTTCCGGCTTTTTGATGTGGTGTCCGGTGCGCCAATGGGGGAAGGGCTCCAGTTTGGCGGTACCACGCAAAGCTGGCGGCGCATGGCGCACAAGGTCGCGGATGCGGTTTACAGCCGGATCACAGGCGAGGGAGGCTACTTTGATAGCCGCGTTGTCTATGTTGCGGAAACTGGCCCCAAGAACGCCCGCAAAAAGCGGCTTGCGGTCATGGATTACGATGGCGCGAATGTTCAGTATCTAACAGGCGATGAGTCTCTTGTTCTTGCGCCGCGATTCTCGCCAACAGGGGACCGCGTTCTTTATACGTCCTATGAAACAGGGTTTCCTCGGATTTACCTGCTCGATGTGGCAACCGTTGGCCGCCGTATTCTTGAGCAACAAGAAGGTACCATGAGCTTTGCTCCGCGCTTTTCTCCTGATGGGAACACGGTGGTTTACTCGCTGTCTCGGGGCGGGAATACCGATATCTACACGCTCAACCTTTCTACGGGCGCGTCGAGCCGCTTAACCCAGACACCGTCAATCGAAACCGCGCCAAGCTATTCGCCCGACGGTAGCAAAATCGTATTTGAAAGCGATCGAAGCGGTGGTCAGCAACTTTACATCATGTCGGCAAATGGCGGCGAAGCGCGTCGGATCAGCTCTGGCTCCGGCCGGTACGGTACGCCGGTCTGGTCCCCTCGCGGAGATTTGATCGCCTTTACCAAGCAACACAATGGCCGTTTCCACATTGGCGTAATGCGCACAGATGGAAGCGAAGAGCGGCTTCTAACCACATCGCGCCTTGACGAAGGGCCAACATGGTCCCCCAATGGGCGCGTGATTATGTTTACGCGTGAGACGCTTGGTTCTGGCAGCACGTCATCCCTCTATTCGGTGGACGTGACGGGTCGAAGCCTCAAACGGGTTCAAACGCAGGGTGCAGCAAGTGATCCCGCGTGGTCGCCGCTGTTGAAGTAATAGCTATTGAAAGCGCACGCGTACGAGCAAGATGTTGCGCAAAAACGAACAAAGGTGGGAAGTGATATGAAACAGTTTACAAAGGTTGCGTTGGTGGTTGCGGCGCTTGGTCTGGCGGCTTGTTCCAACAAAACTGGTGGATTTGGTGGTGGTGCCGGTTCTGGAAGCGGCGGATTGAACGGCGATGTGAACGATCCAACTTCCGTCGCCTATTTCAACACCACCATCGGCGATCGCGTTCTGTTCGAAGTTGATCAAAGCACGCTGACTGAAGAAGGCAAAGCTACCCTCGCAGGGCAGGCTGTATGGCTCATGAACAACGGCGAGTATACTGCCATTATTGAAGGCCACGCAGACGAACAAGGCACACGCGAGTATAACCTCGCGCTGGGCGAGCGCCGCGCGAATGCCGCCTATCAGTTCCTTGTATCGCAAGGTGTGGCGAGCAACCGGTTGCAAACAGTGAGCTTTGGCAAAGAACGTCCACTTGAGATTTGTTCCGAGGAAAGCTGTTATCGTAAGAACCGTCGCGCGGTGACGGTTGTTGCAGCAGGGGCAGGCGTGTGATTTCGTTCCTAAGACAAACTACGGTCGCAGCAGCACTGGTCTGCGCATCTTGGGCTGCTGTGCCAGTGCAAGCGCAGGATCAGACGCTGGCGGACCTCAGGCAAGAGCTTTCGGTCGTTTATGTAGAGATCCAGAAGCTCAAACGCGAACTGTCTACGACGGGTTTGTCTGGCGGCACAGATCAGGCAGGTACATTGCTTGAACGGATCGAAACCATCGAGGCCCAACTACAGAGCGTGACTGCACGGTCCGAAGAGATTGAGCTTCGACTAAACCGCGTTGTCAAAGACGGCACTACGCGCATTGGCGATCTTGAGTTTCGGATTTGCGAGCTTGAACCAAATTGCGATATTTCGACAATTGAGTTTGGCAGCACACTTGGCGGTGAAGTTCCGGAAGTTGCGCCTGCGCAGCCATCGACCGAACAAGGTGGTCAGCTTGCCGTAGGCGAAGAGGCAGATTTCGCCGCAGCAAAAGCAGAGCTGGACGCGCAAAACTATCTGCAAGCGGTTGAGAAATTCGAAAACTTTTTGCGGGACTATCAAGGGAGCCGTCTGACAAGTGAGGCGCAGTTCCTAAGTGGTCTTGCTTATGAAGGTGCAGGCGATGTGCAGCCCGCTGCGCGCGCATTTTTGGAAAGCTTCTCTGGAGCGCCTGATGGGCCGCTCGCGCCGCGCGCTTTGTTTAAGCTCGGCTCTTCTCTCGGCACGCTCGGTCAACAGAACGAAGCCTGCCTGACGCTTGGAGAGGTCGAGGCCCGTTTCCCGACTGCTCCTGAAGTTGCAGAGGCAAACGCCCGACGTCAGGAGCTTGGTTGCTTGTGACGCCCACAAGTTGGACACACGAACATCAAGAGGCGCTCGCTACCAAGCTGGCGCCTTTTGCCATTGATGGGCTTGGACTTGCGGTTTCTGGAGGCTCGGATTCACTTGCAATGCTCTATCTGATCGCCGATTGGGCTTCAGAAGCTGGTGTGACGGTTAAAGTAGCGACAGTTGATCACGGGCTGCGCGCTGAGGCGAAAGATGAAGCAAAGCTCGTTGCAGAACATTGCCGAACTCTAGGGCTCCCGCATTCCACATTGGAGTGGCGCGGATGGGATGGCACGGGAAACCTGCAATCAATGGCGCGCAAGGCAAGGATCAGCCTGCTTGCTGATTGGGCAAAAGACACGGGTGTCACAAGAGTTGCGCTTGCCCACACCATGGACGACGTGGCCGAGACGTTTCTGATGCGACTTGGGCGTGGTGCGGGGGCGGCAGGTCTCGCTAAAATGACAGAAAGCAGAGAAGTCTCTGGCATTGAATTCATTCGGCCGTTGATGGCGTTCCGTCGTTCCGAGTTGCGTGCATACTTGCAGGAACGTGACGCGGCTTGGGTGGAAGATCCGTCTAATAAAGATGACCGATTTGACCGCGTTCGACTTCGCAAGATGCTGCCTGATCTAGAAAGCGCCGGTGTAAGCGTTTCGAGTATCGCGAAATCTGCGGAGAACTTGCGTGGGGTCTCGGAAGCGCTCGATCATTATACGCGCGCCGCTGCCGAAGATGCGGTGACGATCGAAGACTGCAATCTTTGGCTTGATCTCGCACGGCTCACACAACACCCAGCAGAAATTCAGCGTCGTTTGATCTCGGGCGCTGTCGAATGGATGTCTCCTTCTGAATATGCGCCACGCGGAAAGTCTGTGCAGCGCGTTCTGGCGCAACTCGAGGAGCAGGAGCAGACCGTGTTGCGCGGTTGTTTGTTTGTGCGTGTTGGCGACAGAGTTTTGGTCACGCGTGAGTTTGCCGCAGTTGAGGGCTTAAGTGCTGCAGTTGGCGAAGTTTGGGACGGCCGCTGGCTGCTGCGCGGCAGTGTTGCGGATGGCGCCGAGGTCCGCGCGCTTGGGCCTGATGGGTTACAACTTTGCCCTGACTGGCGCGAAACGGGCAGAAAACGTGCGGCGCTGCTTGTTTCACCGTCAGTTTGGGTAAGCGGCGAACTTGTGTCCGCTCCATTGGTGGGCAAAGCGAATGCAATCACGGCTGAGCCCCAAAAACATTGGGAAGATTTCCTTCAAACAGCTTTATCGCATTGAAGAATTCGCTTCGATCCTTATTTTAGACGGGTGACGACGCACGGATTCTTATGTGCTGTCAAAATTCTTGAGGAGATGTCCCTTGGGCAACGCGCGAAGTTTCGCATTCTGGATCGTTTTGGGTCTGCTATTTGTCGCTCTGTTTCAGGTGTTTAGCGGTAACCGCAGCACGATGAACAGCAGCGAGTACACTTATTCACAATTTGTTAATGCTGTGAACAGCGGTGAAGTCACCGAAGTAACGATGGACGCCGAGCGGGTGGAGTTTGTTGGTTCTGATGGCCAAAGCCACTGGGCGATCGTGCCGGAAGACGCTGAAATTTCGTCTACGCTGATTGAAAAAGGCATTGAAGTTAAAGCGAACTCGCAAGAGCAGTCTGCGCTTGGCCGCTTTATCATGCTCTTTGGACCGGTTGCTCTTCTGATTGGTTTTTGGTTCTTCATGATGAACCGCATGCAAGGTGGCGGCAAAGGTGGCGCGATGGGGTTTGGCAAGTCCAAAGCCAAGATGCTTACCGAAAAGCAGGGCCGTGTTACATTTGATGATGTCGCCGGTATTGATGAAGCCAAGGAAGAACTTGAAGAAATTGTTGAATTCCTGCGTAACCCGCAGAAGTTTAGCCGACTTGGTGGTAAGATTCCTAAAGGCGCGCTTCTGATCGGTCCTCCAGGTACAGGTAAAACGCTTCTGGCGCGTGCGATCGCCGGCGAAGCGGGTGTTCCTTTCTTTACGATTTCGGGCTCTGATTTTGTTGAAATGTTCGTAGGTGTTGGTGCGAGCCGCGTACGCGACATGTTCGAGCAAGCCAAGAAAAACGCCCCGTGTATCGTGTTTATTGATGAGATCGACGCCGTTGGTCGCCATCGTGGCGCCGGCTATGGCGGTGGTAATGATGAGCGCGAGCAGACGCTGAACCAACTCCTTGTTGAGATGGACGGTTTTGAGAGCAACGAGGGCGTGATCCTTCTTGCGGCGACCAACCGCGCTGATGTTCTTGATCCGGCGTTGAAACGCCCAGGCCGATTTGACCGTCAGGTGCAGGTTCCGAATCCGGACATCAAAGGCCGTGAGAAAATCCTCAACGTCCACGCAGCGAAAATTCCGCTCGGGCCGGATGTTGATCTTCGTATTATCGCGCGCGGTACACCTGGATTTTCCGGTGCGGACCTCGCGAACCTTGTGAACGAAAGCGCGCTGATGGCCGCACGGATCGGGCGCAATGTTGTGACGATGGAAGATTTCGAAATGGCGAAGGACAAGGTCATGATGGGGGCGGAGCGCCGCTCTATGGTCATGACACCTGCGCAAAAAGAAATGACAGCCTATCACGAAGCTGGCCACGCAGTTGTTGGTGTGACCTTGCCGGAATGTGATCCGGTTTACAAAGCTACGATCATTCCGCGTGGTGGTGCGCTTGGTATGGTGATGAGTCTTCCTGAAATGGATCGGCTAAACTATCACAAAGACCAGTGCGAACAGCAGATCGCGATGACGATGGCCGGTAAAGCTGCCGAAATCATCAAGTTCGGCGCGGATCGTGTATCAAACGGCCCTTCTGGTGATATCCAGCAAGCCAGTGGCCTCGCACGGGCGATGGTGATGCGTTGGGGTATGTCCGATAAAGTCGGCAATATTGATTACCAGCAGGCCCATGAAGGATATATGGGCAACGGCGGCGGCGGATTGTCTATTTCCGCGCATACCAAGGAACTTGTCGAGGAAGAGGTGAAGCGCCTGATCGACGAGGGATATAAAACTGCGCGCAAAATCTTGCTTGAGAAATCGGAAGAGTTTGAACGTCTTGCGCAGGGTTTGCTTGAGTATGAGACTCTGACGGGCGAGGAAATTGAGCGCGTGATGCGCGGCGAGCCACCCCAAATCGACGATGACGAGGACAAGCCGGATACGGGCAGCGCGCCAAGTGTCACGGCGATTCCGAAAACTAAGCCGAAAAAGCCCAAGTCGGGCGGCGGCATGGAGCCGGAGCCGACAGCATAGTTCGAAACAAAGATAGCGCCGCATGGACCTGCATGCGGCGTTTTTGTTTTGACTATCCCTCAGCGGAAATTGCAAACTCGTCATCGCAACATTCAAAACAGGGGTCTTATGCCTGCACTTAAAGCAACGGATTTTTTCTGTGAGATCGTCTGGCTGGGATGCGTTCTTGACCGCAATGAAAGCCTCTTGGCGACGCCAATGGATGAAATGGAGCTTACCTTTTCCGGACCCCTTCGTGAGGATCACGGAGGGCTAACGCGACCGTCTTGTTCGCGAGTCATTACGCAATATCCGCGTGGAACCGAAATTCGCAACGTACGCCAACTTACAATCGTCTCTGCCGAAGAGATCAAGGAGATCGCGAAGGCACTTGAGTTGGAGCAACTTGATCCAGCGTTGTTGGGGGCGAACATGGTTGTGAAAGGCATCCCAGACTTTACGGCTGTACCTCCTTCCTCGCGGTTGCAGGCAGAAAACGGCGCGACAGTTACGATTGATATGGAGAACCAGCCGTGCAACCTAGTGACGCGCGAAATTGGACTGAAGCATGAAGGCGAGGGCAAGGCGTTCCGCGCGAAAGCAGCAGGCAAGCGCGGTGTCACGGCTTGGGTCGAGCGCGAAGGTACGCTTCGGCGCGGAGATAAATTGCGGCTGCACATTCCAAATCAAAGACCTTGGCCGCACGGATGATAGGCGCCAAGCATTCGGAAAGGCGCTGATTTTTCCGATGTGAAACATCGCTGGGCGCTTTATCTGCGAAAAATGTCGGTTTTACCGCTGTAACTGTGTTCAGTGGTCTGTAGAACCGAAGCATTAGCATTTTAGTCAGGGGCCGTTATGACGTTCAAAACCGATATCGAGATTGCACGCGAAGGACAAAAGAAGCCGATTCAAGAAGTTGGCGCTCGGTTGGGAATTCAAAGCGAACATTTGCTGCCCTTTGGACATGACAAAGCAAAGGTGAGCGCGGAGTTCATCAAGTCGCTTGAGGGTAAGAAAGACGGTAAACTTATTCTTGTGACTGCTATTAACCCGACGCCGGCGGGTGAGGGCAAAACAACGACCACAGTCGGGCTTGGCGATGGGTTGAACAGCATCGGTAAGAAAGCGGCAATCTGTATCCGCGAGGCCTCGCTTGGTCCGTGTTTCGGTATGAAAGGCGGCGCAGCTGGCGGCGGCTACGCACAGGTCATCCCGATGGAGGATATGAACCTGCACTTCACAGGCGACTTCCACGCGATCACCTCAGCGCACAACCTGCTTTCGGCAATGATTGATAACCACATCTATTGGGGCAATGCGCTTGAGATAGACGAGCGCCGTGTCACATGGCGGCGTGTGATGGACATGAACGACCGTGCGCTCCGCGATACGGTGACGTCTCTTGGTGGCGTTGCAAACGGCTTCCCGCGCCAGACGGGCTTTGACATAACTGTTGCCTCCGAAGTTATGGCGATCCTTTGCCTTGCCAATGATCTGGACGATCTTAAAAAACGGCTCGGTGATATTATCGTCGCCTATCGTCGGGACAGAACGCCGATTTATGCACGTGACATCAAGGCCGATGGCGCAATGACTGTACTCCTACAGCAAGCGATGCAGCCAAATCTTGTTCAGACACTTGAGAACAATCCTGCCTTTGTCCATGGCGGACCGTTTGCGAATATCGCGCATGGGTGTAATTCGGTGATTGCGACGAAAACGGCGTTGAAGCTTGCTGATTATGTTGTGACCGAGGCGGGATTTGGCGCAGACCTTGGGGCCGAGAAATTCATGAACATCAAATGCCGCAAAGCGGGCATCGCGCCTGATTGCGTTGTGCTTGTGGCGACGGTTCGGGCCATGAAGATGAATGGCGGGGTCGCCAAAGCTGATCTTGGTGCCGAAAACGTTGAAGCTGTTAAGCAGGGTTGTGACAACCTCGGGCGTCATATCGCCAACTTGAAATCATTTGGCGTACCTGTTGTTGTCGGGATTAACCACTTTACCTCGGATACAGACGCGGAAGTTCAAGCGGTGATGGATTATGTGGCCTCGCAAGGTTCTGAGGCGATCCTGTGCAAGCATTGGGAAAAAGGCTCTGCGGGTATTCAAGAACTCGCAACGCGCGTTGCAGAGATAGCAGATGCGGATGTTTCACAGTTCGCCCCGCTTTATCGCGATAACATGCCGTTGTTCGAGAAAATCGAGCGGATTGCGAAATCGATCTATCGTGCGGATGAGGTTCTGGCCGATAAGAAAATCCGCGATCAACTTCGCGCTTGGGAGCAGGATGGCTACGGTGATCTACCGGTGTGCATGGCGAAAACACAGTATAGCTTTTCGACCGATCCGAACCTGCGCGGCGCACCAACGGGGCATTCCGTTCCTATTCGTGAAGTCCGCCTATCAGCAGGCGCGGGGTTTGTCGTCGCGATTTGCGGAGAGATCATGACCATGCCGGGTTTGCCGCGCGTGCCGTCTGCGGAGCAGATTAAGCTCAATGACGCGGGCGAAATCGAAGGTTTGTTCTAGGGGGCGTTGAAGAACTTTCTTGCTCGGAGTATGAGGGGCCGCGAAACGATTGGAATGCGGATATGCGTGAGCCCAAAGATTGCGAAAACATGGAACAGCTTCGCGCCGAGATCGACACGCTCGACGCGGAATTGATTAAGACCCTTCGCATTCGTGCGAGCTATATCGACCGTGCGGCAGAGATCAAGAAACGCGATGGGCTTGCCGCGAATATTCCAGTTCGCGTCGAAGAAGTTGTGGGGAATGTCCGGCGACTTGCAGAGGACGAAGGGCTTTCACCTGACTTGGCCGAAAGTCTTTGGCGCGAGCTTATTCGCTGGTCGATCGCACGCGAAGAAGTGCACCTGAATACGACAAAGGAGTAACCCATGACCGCTAAACTTCTCGACGGCAAAGCATTTGCCGCAACCGTCCGCGAAAAGGTTGCTTCGCATGTTTCCAAACTGAAATCTGAGCATGGCATTACCCCAGGGTTAGCGGTTGTGCTGGTTGGCGAAGACCCTGCAAGTCAGGTCTATGTGCGCTCCAAGGGCAAGATGACTGTCGAAGTGGGCATGAACTCCTATGAGCACAAACTCGACGCCGACACTTCAGAAACGGATCTCCTCGCGCTCATCGAAAAGCTGAACAAGGATGAAAGGGTTAACGGTATTCTTGTGCAACTTCCTTTGCCTGGCCACCTCAACGAAGACCTTGTCATCAACTCGATTGATCCGGCCAAAGACGTTGACGGCTTTCATATTTCCAACGTGGGCTTGCTTGGCACAGGTCAGAAATCGATGGTGCCGTGTACTCCATTGGGATGTTTGATGATGTTGCGGGAGCACCATGGATCGCTTTCTGGTTTGGATGCGGTTGTTATCGGGCGTTCGAATATCGTTGGAAAACCTATGGCCAACTTGCTTCTAGGCGATAGCTGCACAGTTACAATCGCGCATAGTCGCACCAAAGACCTGCCCGATGTCGTGCGACGTGCGGACATCGTGGTCGCGGCCGTTGGTCGGCCAGAGATGGTATTGGGCGATTGGATCAAGAAAGGCGCGACCGTAATTGATGTTGGCATCAACCGTATCCCCGCGCCAGAAAAGGGCGAAGGCAAGACACGGCTTGTTGGAGACGTTGATTTTGCAACGGCGAAGGAAAATGCCGGTGCGATCACGCCTGTTCCTGGCGGTGTGGGCCCAATGACAATCGCATGCCTTCTGGCGAATACTCTGACGGCGACCTGCCGCGCAAACGGTCTTGAAGAACCCGAAGGGCTGACCGCGTAGACAGCTTATCGCGGCATTGGAATTTTCAGCGGCGGCTGGCGAAGGAGATAGGCCTGCGCACTGTCGTCCATTAGTGCGCTAAAGACTTGGTGATCGCTCCAAAGCCCGCCGGTATAAGTTCCGAATGCGGGCATGATGATCCGCTTTTGGTCTACAAGAAGCGCTCGAAAGGAAAGGCCACGCGCCCGTGTCCGAACGCGGGCTTTCGGATGGTAATGTCCTGATATTTCGGGCGTATCTGTTGTTTCGGCAATATGTCTAAAGGTAATTCCACGAACATTCAGGCTCTTGAGGTGCTGACCGCCAAGCCCGACAGGCCCGGGATCGTGGTTGCCTTCGATCCACACCCAAGAGCGACCCGCCATCATTGCCGTAAGGCGAAGGTAGTCACTTTCAAGAATGTCGTCCTGACTATCAACAGCATCGAAACTATCTCCGAGGCACACAACAGTATTCGGTTGGGTGGCTTCAATCGCTTCTTCCATTCGAGAGAGGGTCTCCTGAACCTCATAAGGCGGAAGCGATGCCCCGCCTGATTTGGCATAGCGAGTGGACTTGCCCAAATGGAGATCGGAGACGCACAGCAAGCGCTCTGCTGGCCAGTAGAGCGCGCCTGATGCAAAGAGGTGGAAGCTGTTTCTCTGAAACTCGAAGGGTGTTGAAACGCCGCTATTCAAGGCCGACCTCCGAAAGCATCCGCTCCGCTTCCTCGGTAAGGAGACGCTCTTGTGCGGAGCCTCTTACAGGTACCTTACCAATTTCCAGCAAGAGAGGAGCCGCGAGCGGCGAGACACGTTCAAGCCGTTTGGTCACAAGCTTGCCGTTTGTCCGTGCAAGCATTTCTTCGATGCGGGAGAAATCAACGAGGCCACGCATTGCTTCTTCCTTGGTGATGCGGAGCATTAGGTGGTCGGGATCATATTTCAGAAGCGTATTATAAAGAATGTCAGAGGAGAATGTTGTTTGCCGGCCGCTCTTTTTGGGGTGGGGGCCATTGCGATCAATCAAACCGGCAATCGTTGCGCAGGTCTTGAAAGATCGCTTCATGACCGCGCTTTCCACAAGCCAGTTTTCCAATCCGTCCCGTAGGTTAGCAGGCTCAAAAAGTGGCGCGAAATCCGTGACCTCATCAAGCCCCCAGATCATGAGTGCGTAATCCGTGGCGACAAATCCCAGAGGATGAAAACCCAAGGTTTCAAGCCTGTGCGTCAGCAATAACCCAAGTGTTTGTAACGCGTTACGTCCGGCGAAGCCGTAAATGCAAAGATGTTCTAAACCGTCGTTGGGAAAGGTTTCGATCAACAGTTCGTCTTTGTTTGGCAGTGCCGATATCGTCTTTTGAAGCATGAGCCAGTCAGCGGTGTGGTTTGGCAATTCGCTCCAGTCGGATCGCTGAAAATAGTCGAGAATTCTGTGAGAAAGCTGTGTTGAGGTGGCGAATTTTGTTCCCATAAAGGTTGCGATGCGCGGGCGCTTCGCAGTGTCTTTACGCACGATCACGTCCATCTCTCGGAGACCAACGAAGCGAACGATCTCGCCACCAATCAGAAAAGTATCGCCAGGCTCCAGTGTCGCCGCAAAGCTCTCCTCGATTTCGCCCAAAGGTGCAGCAGAACCACGACCACGCATTCGAACTTTTAGTTTGTCGGTGTCTTGGATTGTCCCGAGGTTCATGCGGATGCGTTGGGTCGAGCGCGGGTCGCGCAGATGCCACATGCCGTCTTCCTTGAGCAAGAGGCGCTGCCATCTGTCATAGGTTCTTAAGGCATAGCCACCTGTCGCGACAAAATCGAGGCAGTCGCCAAATTCGGCGCGCGTTAGGCTTGCGTAGTCGCCTGTTGAGCGGAATTCGTCGAACAACGCGTCAGCATGAAATGGGCCAGATGCGGCGCGAATAAGTATGTGCTGGCACAGCACATCAAGCGGGCCTCGACCATGTGGTTCGCCATCAAGATCCATCTCGCGCACGGCTTCGAGCGCCGCAATACATTCGACAACCTCAAATCGATTTGCGGGAACAAGAATAGCTCTTGACGGAGCGTTATAGACGTGGTTGGCGCGGCCGATCCGCTGCACAAGGCGTTTCACATTTTTGGGTGCGCCAATCTGGATAACAAGATCAACATCACCCCAGTCGATCCCCAAATCGAGGCTACCCGTACAGACAATCGCGCGCAGTTTCCCTTCGGCCATAGCGGCTTCTGTTTTCTCGCGAGCAGCGCGGGCGAGAGAGCCATGGTGAATTCCGATTGGTAACGCGTCGTCATTCGCGAGCCAAAGATTGTGAAAATAAATCTCGGCCTGCGCGCGGGTGTTGTGAAAGATCAGGGTGGTTTTGTGTTGTTTGACCAATTCCATAACCGCAGGAATGGAGTAGGCCGCGCCGCCACCTGACCAAGGCGGGGCTTCAGTGGTCTTTAGCATTTGAATATCAGGCGTGGGACCACTTGGAGCATGTAGGATGCTGCAGGGTTGTGAGCCAAATGCGAGTGTTTTTGCAATGGCCTCTGGGTCTTCAACCGTAGCGGAGAGGCCCACACGACGGAGATTTGGCGCAAGCGCCTGAAGTCTAGAGAGCGCGAGCATCAATTGATCTCCGCGTTTGCTTTCGGCCAGTGCATGAATCTCGTCCACGATCACACGAGACACACCTGCAAACATGCGTGGCGCATCTTCATAGCTGAGCAGAAGCGCGAGGCTTTCAGGTGTGGTCAACAGAATGTGTGGCGGATCAACTCTTTGTCGTTTTTTGCGGGCCGCGGGCGTGTCTCCGGTCCGGTCCTCTATGCGAATACCAAGCCCGATCTCGGCAACTGGCTTTTCAAGGTTTCGTCGGATATCTGCGGCGAGCGCTTTGAGCGGGGAGATGTAGAGCGTGTGCAGGCCGGATTGTGGCCTGCTGCCGAGTTCAACGAGGGTCGGAAGAAATCCGGCGAGTGTTTTGCCGCCACCCGTTGGCGCAATCAAGAGCTGCGCCGGCTCGTCCTTTTTGGCGAGCATCTCGAGTTGATGCGGATGAGCTTGCCAGCCCCTCGCATCAAACCAGTTTTCAAAGTGCTGCGGAAGCGCGGTCATCCCAAAAGGGTATGCGAATTAGAGCCCGCCGAAAACACCGAATTAGTGAACGATGTCTTCCTCAGTTACGAACATATTCGCCCAAGCCCGGTCAATGAGATCAGGCGTCATTTGGTATGGGATGCCCTCGAACTCACAGATCGAAATCATTTGATCAATCAAGAAGATCGGCTGATAGTTGGCGTACTCGTTGTTGATTTCAGGGTATTTCTTCTTAAGCAAATGCACCAGCGCGGCCTCGTCCAGCGGCATCTTGCGGCGACGCGCCATCATCGCGAAGATTTTGAGGAAGTCTTCCTGATCCGGTCCATCGATTTTGATTTTGAAGAAAATCCGGCGCAACGCGGCGCGGTCAAAAATCTTGTTCGGGTGGAAGTTGGTTGAGAAGATAACGAGCGTGTCGAACGGCACCTCGAATTTTTCGCCCGATTGCAGCGCGAGGATATCTTTGCCCTCTTCAAGAGGCACAATCCAGCGGTTGATAAGCGACTGTGGTGGCTCTTCCTGTCGGCCAAGGTCGTCCACGATAAAGACGCCACCAGACGACTTGAGCTGCAACGGCGCCTGATAGGTTCGGGCTGTCGGGTTATAGACAAGATCAAGCATCGAAAGCGTCAATTCACCACCGGTGATCACTGTTGGTCGTTCGCAACGCACATAGCGCGTGTCATAGCGGTTGCCGGTACGGCGGAGTGAGTTTGGGTCGTCTTTCTGTTCTTCGGCGGCGGAGTGCACGATTGGGTCATAAACGGTAATCACCTGACCGGAGTATTCAATCGCGCGCGGGACGTAGATCTTGTCGCCAAGTGCGTCACGGATACCGTTCGAGATAGAGGATTTACCATTGCCCGGAGGACCGTACATAAGGATCGAACGGCCTGAACTTACCGCAGGGCCAAGTTGGTCAAGCAACGTCGGCGGCAGGATCAGGTGACCCATCGCACCGGTGAGTTGATCGCGCGAAATCTGGATGTTGCGGATGGACTGGCGTTTGACCTGCTCCTGATAGATCGACAGCGGCACAGGCATAGCGCCGTAGTATTCCGATTGGCTCAACGCATCGAGCGCGCGGGCCTTGCCTTGGTCGGTAAGCTGGTAGCCCATTTCGTTGCCAGAGTTAGCATGCAGAGTACCAGTCGCCTCCAAAAGCCGCTGCTCGCGCGCCATATCAACAAGCTCTTGCGTCACCGGTATTGGCAAACAGATCGCCCTCGCAATTTCAGAAACCATATCAAGGTTCTGGCGGAACAGCGTTTTGAGAAGGATATCCCGCATCATAACGATGGGGAGGTTCATCTCCTCGAGGCGCTTCGGGGCGGGCGGGGCTAAAACCCCAGTGGGTTCTGCATTCATGGTGAGTACCTGTAGTTGTGCCGGAACGGTCTTTTTTGTGCTGATTCTACCGCGCTGCGCCAGAATGACCAACAAAAAGCGCCTCGATCTTTTACTTGGCGCTCTCTCTGTGGCTAGTGTTGCTCAAATGCGAAAGTGAGGTCGGATGAAACAGGCAAATTCCGCGATTTTGTTGGTGTTTTTGTTTGCAGTTGCCCTATTGGGCGGCGCGATTGGTCTGGCGAAGGGTGGGCTATATCTCGGCAAACACGAGGTCGATACGCTGCATTTGATTGATATTCTGCTGCGCTTCGAAGATGGCGCTCGAATTCACGCAGATTTTTCAACGCCAATCGGAACCCTCGCATTTGCGCCGATCATCTGGTTTTCACAGCTTGGCCTCAACTTCGGCATGGCATTTCTTGCCACGCAGGCTGTTTTGGCCCTTGCGCTTGTTCTTCCCCTTTGGTGGATCGGCGTTAGCCGCCTGAGCACAGGGGCAGCAATGCTTTTTGGAGGAGTAACGCTCGTCACGGCGACAGCGATTGTGGATGGGCAAACCGATGTCTCGTCGTCCATTTCGATGTACTACAACCGCTGGGCATGGGCATTGGCATTCGTTGCATTGGGCCTTTCAATGCTACCCCGCAAGCGCGGCCTTACCGGCGGTGGTTTCTTTGAGGGCATTGTGATCGGCATCTGTCTCGTCGCGCTCGCACTTTTGAAAGTTACTTACTTGGTCGGGATCGCTTTGCCTGTGCTCGTAGGGTTGTTGATGACCGCAAACTTCCGAGGAATCGCGGGCGCATTTCTGGCTGGATGCACGGCGTTTGCTGCTATCACATTCTTGTATGGGCTTGCGCCTTGGCAGGCGTATTATGCGGACCTTCTAACTGTCGCCAGCTCTGCAAACCGAGCGTTCCCCGGTGCGAGCCTTGCAGATTTGATTTCCGCGCCCGCGTTTCTTCCCACACTGATTGTTGCGGCAGCGGGCGTCATTTTTCTTCGCCAATCATCCCAAAATGGCGCGGCTCTGTTGCTGCTCATTGCGTTACCTGGGCTGTATTATATTACCTACCAGAACTTCGGAAATGATCCGCTGTGGCTCGGATTTGTCGTTGTTTATGTCTATGCGATGCGGCCAGAGGGGGAGTTTCGGAACGAATTCGGATGGGACATTCGGACTGCGCTCTCGGTGGTTTCGATTACTGGTACCGTGATAATTGCACCTGTTCTGCTGAATTTTGGAACGAGTGGTTTGCGGCACCTGTTTTTGGACGAGGGGCAATATCAGCGGGTCATTCCAACAACTCGGTTTCCCGTTGCTGATGACATCCACATAGCCAACCTTCGTGTGGATAACGTGAACGCGATGGTTCCATTGCTGAGTGAAACGAACACAACCAACAACGATCTTGCCGAATTCGACCCTACCACCTTTGCCGATTGTCAAATAAGGCTAGGCAATTCGACGTTTAATTCCGCAATTGCAAGCGACCTCGTAAATTTCGAAGGAGAGGCGCTGTATGTCTCGGATGTAAGCTCTTCGGTTTGGATGTTTAGCAACATGCAGCCAACGAAGGGCAGCGCGCCGTGGGCTTATGGTGGGTTGCCGGGTATTGAGAATGCAGACATCCTCGTCGTCCCGAAATGTGCGACACAGCTTAGCGTTCGCAACGCAATGCTAGTCTCAATTGCGCAACGCGAGGATTTGGTATTGGAGCCATTGGTGGATAGCGCGGTTTCGTCCGTCTATCGGCTGAACCGCTTAGCCGCCCAAAGCAGCAGCAACTAGGTAGATTGCGAAGGCCGAAGCAAGGCCTAGTCCAGCAGGGAAATCTTTGCCCGCTGACCAGCTTTGCCAATTAGGTGCGAGGTTGCGGATTGGTGCGATATTCATTGCAGCACGATGAAGTGCAAAAGCGACGATGCAACAGAACGCCAAGAGCATTGCAAATGCAGGGATATCTCCGCGCGCGATGAAGGGGGCCATTGCGGCCAATATCTTGGCATCACCCGCTCCGACAACACCAAGCGAACTAATGATGAAGCCGGCAATAATCATGACGACAAAGTTGAGCCATCCGGCAAGATAGAGTGGCATTGGAAGAACAAAAAGGCCAACAATCGCGTATACCGCCAATAGAGCAAGCATCGCTTTGTTGGGAATTTTCATCGATTTCAGGTCGCTATAGGCGACCCAGAAACAAATAGGCAGCGAGAGGGGGAGGAACCACATCGCTGCCTTTGCCGCAAGCTCAAAGTCCAAGTTTAGACGCCTTCTTCCAGTGCATTGAGCGAGCGTACTGCTGCTTCGAAGTGCTGCGGATGGGTTTCGATGGACTCTTTGAGTAGCCCTTTCCCTGTCGCAACGTCGTTTTGTTTAATGGCCGTAAGAGCCATAGTGTGAAGCAGCATAGCGCGTTCGGACTGGTTCATCGGAACGATCGGAATTTCGTAATTCCGTTGTGCGCCGCGAGCCAGTACGAGGTTGTTCTTGGCGGTGAAAAGCTTTGGATCGTAGGCAACGGCCTCTGCGAACAGTTTTTCCGCGCCCTTGTAATCACCGCGTGAAAGTTTGGAATAGCCCCAGTTGTTGAGGATGCCAGCAGGCTTGGTTGTTAGGTCAACAGCAGTTGAATAGAAGCTGTCCGCCTTTTTCCAATTCTTCTCGGAATCAGCAACCATGGCCTCCAAACGGTAACGCTCAAAGGACTCAACAGTTGGCGGGATCGTGTCGAGAACGGTCTCTGCTTTGTCCCACTTTCCTGCGCGGATGAGTGCGGAGGCGTAATCAAGGCGATCCGTGTTGGTGGCCTGATCGCTGGCGACCACGGCTTCCCAGTTGGGGAGCGATGCAGTTGCTTCTTTGGCGCGAACTTGGGATTTAGCGAGGCCGCGTTTGAGATCAATCCGGTTTGGATTGTCGGCTACGGCGCGCTTGAAATAGATAACCGCCTCGTTCGGGTCGGCCACGGTAAGCATGATGTCATTGAGGTTGCTTTCGTCGATGACATTGACGTCTTTCATCGAGCGCGCAACTTCTTCGGCTGTCTGCTTGTCCTGGTCACACGCGGCAAGAAGAAGCGTGCCGCCAAGGCACACGGATAGTAAAAGTGGATGGCGCATTTTTGCGTCCTTTACTGCTCAATTCTCATTTGGAGTTTGAAGAAGCAAGTAGCTGCTGCTGCCCCGCCTCACCAACTCAAACTTATTTTTATTTTGTTCAGCATAGCCCGGATTTTCAATTTTTGCGAGCGCGAGGCGTAAATTTTCGCGAATTGAGTCGCTTTCGCCACTATCTAGAGCATATGCGGTCTTGAAAACGCGGCTTGCTTCACCGATTTGGTCGGTTTCCATGAGGACAACACCAAGGTTGTTCCACGCTGGAACGAAGGTTGGGTCTTCTTCTGTTGCCTGTCTGAGAAGTTTTTCGGATTGCCCAAGCCGCCCAAGGCGGAGGTTGGCTGACCCCAATGCACTAAGCACATCAACGTTCAGCCCATATTTTGCGCCAGCTCGTAAGTAAGCTTTCAGCGCGAGCTCGTATTCTCCAGCCTCCATGAGGCGGTGCCCAACAAGCAAGCCATCGACCCCTTCTTCTTTGCTGAAACCAGGCGCATAAGGATCGCCTTCAGGATCGACATTGCCTGCTGTGTTACACGCAGCAAGAAGTATCAAAATGAAAAAGGGTGCAAACCGCTCTAATGCCATGCATTAGAACTTAATGCCTCCGAGTTGTGTGGCAATACCGTAAACCGATGGCCCGATAAGAATGATCAATAGTGGCGGAACTGTCAGCATCATCGTTGCCAAAGTCATTTTGGTCGGAAGCTTGTTCGCCTTCTCTTCGGCGCGCATCACGCGTTTGTCCCGCATTTCTTCGGCATAGACGCGCAAGGCGCCAGCGATCGAAGTACCAAAGGTTTGCGACTGGTTCAGCACGGTTACGAAACTGCGAACGTCTTGCACGCCGCAACGATCCGCCATGTCGTTCAAAACGGCCACTTTGTCTTTACCTGCTTTGGATTCGTTCGACACAATCTCGAACTCATCAGCGAGATCAGGAAAACCGGCGCGGATCTCTTCGCTCACGCGAAGGATTGATTGATCCATAGACTGGCCCGCCTCAACGCAGACGAGCATCATATCGAGCGAATCCGGAAAGCCGTTGATAATCGCTTCTTGTCGCGTCTGTTGGCGGCGGCTGACCCAGTATTTAGGTGCCATGTAGCCGATTGCACCAGGGATAAGTAGTGTAAGAATAGAGGACTGCATCGAGACTTCCTGTCCAGACGAGGATGCATTGATCAGCACATAAAGTCCGCCAAGAGCAAGACCGCCGATGCCGAGCGCAAACTGGGCAAAATGAAAAGTCCGGATGGCATTCTTATCGCGATAACCCGCTTGCATCATCTTAAGACGCATCGCGGAATATTCTTCCTCGGTCTGCGGCTCGAGGAAGTTGGAGTATTTTTCGAGTTTGTCGTTTTTACCCTGACGGAGGTTTTCGGCTTTACCTTTGCTCGCGGATTGCTTGTTCATGCTCTTCTTGAGCTTATCAAGCGGATCTTCTTCCTTGCGCAGCAGCACGGGAAGGGTGCCGAGGATCAAGAAAAGGCCAACGATACCGGCGACCAGCAACGGGCCAAATGGCCCGAAATTGTCGGTCAGCATAGTGTTGATGCTACTGAAAAATTCCATTGCTGCCTCCTAAACCTTGATATCGACAAGAGCGCGCATCACCAGAACGTTTGCGCCGAGGAAACCCGCAACCACAAGACAGGCCGGAATAAAGACAGCAGTCTCTTTCACGCCGTCATAGTAGTCCGGCTTAAGAACGTTGATGGTAACAAGCGCTGCGAGCGGGAAGCCCGACAGGAACATACCAGACCATTTCGCCTCAGCCGTGATCGCTTTAACGCGGCGGAAAAGCTTGAAGCGAGCGCGGATAACTTTGGACAAGCCCTCAAGGATTTCGGCAAGGTTACCACCCGAGACCTGTTGGATCGTCACGGCAACCGCAAGGAAGCGCAAATCCTGCATGTCCATACGTTCGGCCATGTGTTTGAGTGCTTCACCTATATCACGACCATAGGCGGCCTCGTCGGCAATGACGCCCATTTCGGTGCCTAGTGGATCAGCGATTTCCTTGGCAACAATCGAGATTGCCGACGTGAAAGGGTGCCCGACGCGAAGGCTTCGAACCATGAGTTCAACAGCGTCTGGAAGCTGCTCTTCCATCATTGCAAGGCGTTTTTTGGCCTTGCCGTTGACCCACATGAACACGGCGCCAATGCCCATAACAACGGAAATACCAACGCGGATAGGTGTAGAAGCCGCGGTTCCTACAGTCAGGCCAACAAAGGCAACCAAACCAAGAACTGCCATGAGCATGATAAGCTGCATCGGAGAAAAAGCGATGTTGGCCTTTTGCGCTTTTTGCGCGAGGAGAGAATAGAGCGGTATACCATCAGACTTGAGGTGTTGGCTCATTTCCTTGCGGAGTTGCTCTAGAACCTGCTCGCGATTTCCGCCTTTTTCCAGCATGTCCAGACGGCGGTTTACGCGGCTGTTCAGGCTGATGGATTTACCAAATACTGTAAGGTAAATGCCCTCAACCAAGAGCAACACGGCGATAAAGATCATGCCATAGATTAGTGGCTCAGCGCTGATAATCATGTGCGTTACTCCGCGGCCATTTTAGTTGGCTCAAACAATGTTGCCGGCAGATCATAGCCCCACATCCGGAACCGCTCGGAGAAGTGGCTCCGAACGCCTGTTGCGGTGAAGTGGCCGATGATTTTGTTGTCTGGTGTAAGGCCGACGCGCTGGAACTTGAAGATTTCCTGCATCGAAATAACCTCGCCTTCCATACCGGTGATCTCGGTGATTGAGGTCATGCGGCGCGAACCGTCCTGAAGTCGGCTGGCCTGTACGATCAAGTTTACCGCACTTGAAATTTGGCTCCGCACCGCTTTGAGCGGCATTTCGATACCGGCCATCGCGATCATGTTTTCGAGACGTGAAATACCATCACGAGCCGAGTTGGCGTGAATTGTTGTCATCGAGCCATCGTGACCTGTGTTCATGGCCTGAAGCATATCGATAACTTCTTCGCCGCGCGTCTCACCAACGATAATGCGATCCGGACGCATCCGAAGGGCGTTTTTCAAACAGTCGCGTGGAGAAACTTCGCCTTTGCCTTCAACGTTGGCAGGGCGGCTTTCCATGCGTCCCACGTGTGTCTGTTGGAGCTGAAGTTCGGCTGTATCCTCGATTGTCAGGATGCGTTCGTTATTATCAATGAAGGACGACAGCGCGTTGAGCGTGGTGGTTTTACCAGAACCGGTACCGCCAGAAACAATGACGTTTAGCCGGGTAGCAACAGCGGCCTGTAGATAGGCAGCCATCTCTTCGGTAAAGGCACCGAAATTCACCAGATCATCAATACCAAGCTTGTCTTTCTTAAATTTCCGAATGGAAACAAGGCTACCGTCAACCGCAATTGGCGAAACCATAGCGTTGAAACGCGAACCGTCTGCAAGACGGGCGTCAACATAAGGGTTACTTTCGTCAACACGACGGCCAACCGCGGAAACAATCTTGTCGATAATCCGAAGAAGGTGTTTCTCGTTGTTGAAGGTGATGTCAGTGAGTTCAAGCTTACCTTCGCGCTCAACGAAAATTTGCTGAGGACCGTTCACAAGAATATCGTTTACCGAAGGATCCTGCAGAAGCGGTTCTAGAGGACCGAGGCCCATGACTTCGTCAAACAGTTCTTGGTTGAGCTGATTACGCTCGTCCCGGTTTAGCACAATCTGCATATCGGAAAGCGCTTCGCTCGAAATCTCTACAATTTCGCTGCGCAGGTCTTTTTCCGATGCATTCTCAAGCGCGGCAAGGTTCAGGTTATCAAGCAGAGTCTTGTGGAGCTCGACTTTGATTTCGCCCAAACGCGACTTTCGCTTTAACTCTTTGTTTGCTGGCGCAGCTGTAGCCGCTGCGAGCTTCCGCAGAACTTTCTTCTCGGCTTCGGGGGCTTTATTTTCCGCCGGAGCTGGGGCCGCTACCTCTTTTGGCGCGGTCTGCGGCGCGTCTTTCTTCGAATAGCGTGAGAACATATCTACCTCTTATGAGCCTGTTTCGGCGGCTTGGTTAAGCTCGTGTAGTGAGGCGGCGAGCTTGCTGATTTCTTTGCGCAATGGGCTTTTTGCGGCGTTCATCCCAAGAGGCTGACCGTGGTCGTTCGCTTGAAGAACCTGCTTGCCCCCGTCTGGCATTTGAACTTCGACACTGATGTCGAGGCTTTCCGCCATCCGCTTAACGCGCGATTTGCCGGCAATATCGGTGAATTTCGGCGCACGGTTCAGGATGAAGCGCATCTTGTCGACTGGAAGCTGTTCGGCTTTCAGCGCGCGGATCATACGCAACATATTTTGTGCGGACCGCATGTCCATTTCAAACATACCAAAATAGACAAGTGATTGTTGTAGAACAGTTTCTGTCCATGCAACCAAGGTGGTTGGCATGTCGATAATGACATAGTCGAAGTTTGAGCGCGCTGTTTCGATCAGCCGCTCGATGTCCGATTGCTCAACGATATCAAGTGGCAAGATTTCCGCAGGGGCGGTCAGGACATGCACCTTGTCATTGAATGGCAAAAGCGCCTGCATGAAGCTTTCGCTGTCCATTGTTTCGGTGTCCGAAAGCAGTTCGTAAACCGCATCGCGGCGCGGCAAATCCAGGAATGTCGAAACGGAGCCAAACTGCAGGTCGAAATCAAGGATACACACGCGTGGCGCGTTCTTTTTGTCAATTGTCGCGAGTTCCCAAGCAAGGTTCACCGCGAATGTTGTCGCACCAACGCCACCAGCGAGGCCATGAACAGGCAAAACAACGCCGTTACGATCGCCAGTTGGCTTCAATGTTGTGGGAGCCACTTCAGGTGCCTGAACTTCGGGTTCCTGACGAAGGCGCTCGATCGCCTCATGCAACTCGTTCTCAGGAAGCGGGTAGGGGATGAAATCATCGGCGCCCAACCGAAGCAGCTTGTGTAGAGCGATCGGACTCACATCATCCGCAATCAGGATGACTTTAACCGAGGCCGCCTTCGCCGCTGTGATCAGGTTGGAAATAATCGAAAGATCGGTCTCGTCTTGGTCATCGACGGCAATCGCCACGAATTCCAATGTCTTGGCGTCTTCATGCTCAAGAAAAACCAGAGCATCAGAGAAGGATAGATCCCCCCAGCTCTCGCCCAGCTCGGCTTCCATATCTTCAATCAGAAGATCGAAATTCTGTACATCGCGCGAAATTGTACACGCTAAAATCGGTGCCGGTTCCGGCTGCAACATCGCGTTACTCGTCATCTGACTTACGTCCTTTTGCTAAAGGACGAAAACGGTCTAGTCAGCGAGCCGAAAATTTCGAGGGTTTCGGTTCGCCCCGTTGTCGCCCAACGCGCGACTCATCCGCACGTATTGCTCCCATTCTTTTAAATGACAGCCAATTTGGGCAACATTGGGGCTAAAAAACCGTAATTGTGCGAATTCTTAAGACGATTATTCAGACGAACCGGTGCCGCTAACAGTGATACCTGTGAGCTCGGTTGCTGGAACCGCAGAGGCAACATAATCGCGGAAAATGATCTCCGCATATTTGCCGTTAAGCACAGTTGGATGACGCTTCAGGAAACCCGACACTTCTGTAACTGTGCGGCGATTCTTCCGTTCGCGACCTTGAGTTACGATGAGCGGCTGGGTTTTGCCGTATGAGACAACCGCTGCGAGGCGATCTCGGCTGATGCCTTGTGAGATCAGATAGTTCACAGCAGCCTGGGCGCGGCGAAGGCCAAGCTTCTTGTTATACGCCGCTGAGCCAACAAGGTCAGTGTGACCGTAGACCTTGAATGTAACCTCAGGGAACTGCTTGATCCAGTCTGCCTGAACACGGAGGGCCGCACGTGCGTTTTGATCAAGTTGATAAGAATCAAACGCGAAGTTAATTGTTGACGGTACCTCTTCGGCAAAGCGTTTTGCCAAGCTGATCGCATAGCTGCGTTGTCCGGTTTGAACCAGATAGTTGTTCTCGGTCGATGTGCCGAAGGCGGATGCGTCTACGGCGCGGCCGGCTTCTCTGTCACAACCCGCGATGGCGAGGACACTTGCTACTGCAATCGATTTGATAGCCAAGGTCTGTTTTTTAGATCTTTGCATTGTCTTACTCCATCACGTAGCCGAAGGATCCGCCAAAGTCTTGCTTGGCAACTTCGCCAGCAACGCCTTGTGGCTTCTTGTCTTCAAGCACATTCCCAAAAAGGAAAAGTTCGGTTTCTGACGGTGGGCGAATGCGATCCGTTGGTAGGGCGAGCGCTTCGCCACGAGTAGGTGTTACAAGATGCGGTGTGATAATGATCACAAGCTCACTTTGCTCACGCTCGTACTCTGCACTGCGGAACAGTGCACCCAGAACAGGGATATCGCCGAGCCAAGGAACCTGACTGTTAAGATCACGGAAGTCATCTTGAAGCAGGCCGGCAATTGCAAAGCTTTCACCGTCTCGCATTTCAACTGTTGTCGATGTTTCGCGGCGACGGAAGGCGTCGATCTGGAAACCGCTCGCGGTAATACCGTTTGTTGGATCAAGGCTACTTACAGCTGCATCAAGTGTGAGGTTGATAACATCGCCATCCACAACGCGAGGGATAAAGTTCAGCTCGATACCGAATGGTTTAAACTCAACGGTGGTTGTCGTGCCGCCACCGCTATTGTTCTGTGCCACAGGTACGGGATACTCGCCACCGGCAAGGAATTTTGCTTCTTGGCCTGAAAGAGCGGTAAGATTTGGTTCTGCCAGTGTGCGGACAGCGCCTTTAGATTCAAGGGCTTCAAGCATAATAGCGACTTGCGTACCGCCTGCATTGAAACCAAATAGCATGGCGCCATTTCGTTCGTTTGCGGACAATGTGCTGTTGTTGTTCAGCGCGTTGTTCAGGAGGGCGCTCTCAGCATAGTTTCCTGCGCCCCCAACCACAGTCGGGTCGCCCAACAGGCTTGAAACACCGATGCTTGAGCTTAGGCTCTTGCGAACGGAGCGCTGCATCTCTGCGAACTTAACTTTCAGAAGAACTTGATGATTGCCGCCTACGACCATGAGGTTTGAAACACGGTCCGGTGCATATCGCTGCGCCAGGTCAAGCGCACGATCCATGCGTGCGATGCTGGAGATTGTGCCGGAAAGGACGATCCCGTCATTTGCGGTGCGAACTTCGATTTTCTCGTTCGGGAGAATCTGGCGCAGCCGCTCTTTGAATTCGGCGATGTCTGGCGTGACGTGGACTTCAACATTGGTCAGCAAGCCGCCATCAGCGCCAAGCAAGGTTAACGTCGTACGTCCCGGAGCCTTACCAAGAACATAGATTGTTCTGTCCGATAGGGTAGAGATATCCGCGATGCCGGGGTTCGCAATTGAAAGTTCGGCAAACGGTGTTTCACTTTCGACCACAACAGCCCGATTCATCGGAACACTCAGCGCAGTCGATGTTGCGCCTCTCAATACTTTAAGAGTCTCTGCGTGTGTCGCCGATGGGGCAACCGCAAAGGTTAACGCTGCTCCTAACGCAGCCGCACTTAGGATATTTCTAATGATCATTGTGATCCTGCCTCTCCGACCACGCCTCTGGAATTGGGTCTTTTTTGCCCATTTGCCCATCACCATGGCTCAGGTGTCATTTTTTTGCAAGAATCAATGCCTTCCACGGAAGCATTGATGTGGATATGTCGCAACACATACACATTTGAGGGGCATATATAGTGGAAACACAAAAGCGCACTCCGAAATAGAGTGCGCTCTTCTGGAAATTTTCAGGCTGAGAGAATTCTAGTTGGTGCAGGGGATTGGCATTTCAATCACTTCTGCGCCTTTCCGTGTGCGAACGGTACAGACTTCTTCTACCTCTTCGATCACGCGTTGTGCCTCTTCGATGCCAAGGAGTTGTTTCTGGTCAACTTCGATCGCGAGATCGGCGATCGTGTCATCCTGTGCGCCAACAAGCGAGAGAGAAAGGCGACCTGTTGCTTGCGCCTGAGCAAGTCCAGCAACCTGTTTCGGTGTTGCCTCAACAGTTACGTTCCGAGCGATGATTGCGCCGTTCCGATCTTTGTTTGCCGTTTGGTCAACGGCAATAATACGAATACCAGCCTCAATGATCTTGGTGACATTGTTGCCGCCACCAAGAGAACCGGACCAATACACATCGACGCGATCCCCTGGACGCAGGAAGCCGGAAACACCGGAAGTCACGTCAACTTTAATGGCAAACGCGCGCATCCCCTTTTTGAGACGCGATGTAAGACCAGCATCCTCTCCGGGCTCTGTCACTTTGACTTGCATAACCGGTTCACCGATTTCCATTGTCCGCAAAACAGTGCGCAGTGTTTCTGGGCCTTCGGGGAACATGTCTTCTTCGGATGTGAAGGCGCCCTCGGGAATCGAATTCTCCGGCCAGGCGATTGTTTTCATGTCTTCTTGGGCAAGCCGCTCACCGTATTCAACGACGCGCGTAACAACATAGACATCTTTGGTGGGGACGATCTTTTTGGCTGCTGCCCGTTCGCGCTGCAATTCTGCCTGATAGTTTCCGATATATCCCTTGGCTGTATAAACAGCAAAGCCAGCAAGCCCCAAACCCAGGATAAGGACCAATCCAAAAACTAATCTCATGATATGCCCTTTCTATTTGGGCGTTGTCCGGTGAGTTCGGGCCGGTCGAACGCATTACTCGATAGACGTTCATCGCAACGAATTGCGGCGATACTGTGAAAAGTAAGGGTCAATTACAGGAATTTTTCGACATTGGTAAACAATCAATTTGACGCAGTGCTTATTTGACCACTGGTGGTATTAGCCGCCAACCGTCATTGCGCCAATTGCATTACCGATTGCTGTTGCGATGTTCGAAGTAGGGCCATTAAAAAATGCAAAGATTGCGATGACCATGCCGATGATCGCTGCAGTCAAAACAACCCAATCAACTGTAATTGCGCCGGTTTCATCTGCGTAGAAATTCTTGAGAAGGCGTTTCATTGCTGTTTCCCTTTTGTTTGAAGGTGATTTTGTTCGCAGTGTTTTTGTGTTCACCCAAACATTGTCTTCCGAATGTGGCGACAAATTGGATGTGAAGGGGTTTTAGTTTGAATACCCGCTAGGCTAGTTACAAAAATGGCCGCGACCCAGGAAGGAGCGCGGCCACTGCGAAAAAATCCGCTTTGTTTGGTTCGGTATTAGGAACCGTCTACGGCTACGCCTGCAACTGCTGTAGAGATGTTGCCGGACAGTGTTGTAACACCACCGCGAACTGTTGCGAGAACGGCGATGCCGAGGCCAACGATTGCAGCTGTGAGAACAACCCAGTCAACTGTTACGGCGCCAGATTCGTCTTTTACGAAGTTGTTGAAAAGTTTAGTCATTGTGTCTCTCCTAGTAATCTTGTCGTTATGATGCACCGAAAAATCAGTGCTTGTGATTAAATTGCCCATTGATTGTGGCAACATAGTGGACGTTGCTGGGCAATCTTAAGAAGTTGTGAACTTCTGGGCGATGCCTTGATACGCCTCCTCCTCTTGAAAGATGGAGGCGCAGGGAAAGCGAGCGCAGGCCCGCTCGAACTTAGGAACCGTCTACAGCTACACCCGCAACAGCAGTCGAGATGTTGCCGGACAGTGTTGTTACACCGCCGCGAACGGAAGCAAGAACAGCGATGCCGAGGCCAACGATGGCGGCAGTCAGAACAACCCAGTCAACAGTTACAGCGCCGGATTCGTCTTTTACGAAGTTATTAAAAAGTTTAGTCATTGTGTCTCTCCAAGATGTGTTTAGCTCGTTTTCCCTGGCTCGACGTTGAGTGGATCGGCCTGATTTGATCCCGTGTTCGCCTTGGATGAGTACATATAGGTGGGGGAATGGGGCGGTAATTTGGCGCTAACCGTACAAAAGTTGGTAAAGTGTTAAATTCTCAGGGATTTCATCTAATCAGTTGATTCTAAACAAAAGAAAAATGAGAAAAAATCTATTCAACTGGACGACTGCTGAAGCCTGTTAATAAATGTGGCCGCATTGCCCAAGTTTTTTGCGCCTTTTACTAGTGTGAAGGGCGTTTTTTTGCGACAAAGGAAACAATAAATTCATATCCGGGCAGGGCAGTAACCGCATGAAGCGGAGCTTCGGTTTCATATTTCTCGTTTGTGGGGTGTTTTTTGCCTCGCTGTCGTCGGCAGAGAATGTCGCGATTGGGAAAGATTTTACCTTTAAGCGGATTACAGTTCCCAAAAAGGGTGCTCCGCCGAAGATTACTGTACAAATTGATCCGGACGAAGTTCCGATCCGTTTAACGCCGCCTCGCGCGCGCGAAGAGTTAAAGCCGGAAAAGTATATTGAAGGCGAAGAGGTCATTCCTGCAGATCCCGAAAAGCCAGCCCTAACAAAGAAACCAAGCGGCGCCGATACGATGGCTTGGTTCTGGGCGGAGGTTTCGCCGAGCATTTCGGCATCCGGCCCAGGGCGGTTGCCCTCAGCGGTAAATCATCTGACCAAAGCTCCTATTGGCAAGGAAGTTGTCCCGCCACGTCTACAGTCGCTTCAGGATATCGCGGCTAAACATGGGACTGATATTTTGCTGGCGACTGTCGGTACCCGCGTGTCGCCCGCTTTCGTTCTCGCGCTAATCTCAGTTGAGTCGGGAGGCAGAACAGACGCCACGTCGCACGCTGGTGCGAATGGCCTCATGCAGCTTATGCCCGCTACAGCAGAGCGGTTTGGCGTTAAAGACACTTCTGATGCGGTGCAGAACATTAAAGGCGGTGTGGCGTATCTAAACTGGCTAATGGAAAAGTTTGATAACGATCCGATTCTGGTGCTGGCGGGATATAATGCAGGTGAGAACGCTGTCTTAAATAATAGCGGCGTCCCACCGTATGCAGAAACGCGTGCCTATGTTCCAAAGGTTCTTAGCGCGTGGACAGTGGCACGGGGACTATGCTTAACGCCACCTCAACTCGTATCCGACGGATGTGTGTTTGCGGTAAAGAGCGCGAAGAAGACCGAGGACAAAGTAGATGGCTAATGAGAAACCGCTGGTTCTTGATGTCGACGGAACGTTTCTAAAAACAGATATGCTGTTCGAGTGTTTCTGGGCGGGCTTAGGCAAAGCGCCCTTCCAGACCCTTCAAGCATGCCTACAAAATTTTGGCGACCGCGCGCGTTTGAAACAGGAGCTTGCGCAGATCGCCGGCCTGCGTACGGAACTGCTTCCTGTGAACGCAGAGGTCAACGATCTGGCCAAAGTTGCGGCATCACATGGATGCGACATTATTTTGGCGTCAGCCTCTGATGAACAACTTGTTAGAAAGCTGGCCGAGGAACATGAGTTTAGCGCCGAAGTAATCGCTTCTGATGGCGTAACCAACATGAAAGGCGCGGCGAAGGCCGATGCTCTGGTCACGCGTTATGGCGAAAAAGGGTTCCACTACGCTGGGAATGAAGCTGCGGATATTCCGATTTGGGAGAAAGCAGATGGCGCAATCGTTGTTGGGCAGCCCAAAATCGCCGAAACGCTTCAACAGGCGGGTCACAATGTCACCGAAGTTGAGAACAGCGTTAGCCTCAAAGATATCTACCGCACTATGCGACCGCACCAGTGGGTCAAAAACATTCTTATGGTGCTTCCGCTAATCGCAGCACATCAGTTCGATTTGCAATCTTGGTTGCTTGTGCTGCTCGGTATGGTCGCATTCAGCGCCGCGGCATCTTCGATCTATCTGGTGAATGATTTGCTCGATCTTGAAGCTGACAGGCTTCACGTCAAGAAATGCAAACGCCCGTTCGCCGCAGGTTTGGTGCCGATAAAATATGGAATGCTTGGCTTTGTTGTGCTTGCGGGAATTGCGCTGGGCGTTGGAGCGGCCCTTGGTCCAGCGTTCTTGGGCGTGATACTGCTTTATGTTGCTCTGTCGCTGGCTTATTCCATGCGGCTTAAGCGCATGCGGTGGATTGATATCGCTGTTTTGGCGACTCTATATACCTTGCGTGTTGTCGCCGGTGCAGCAGCTACGGGAGTCGAGGCCTCTGGCTATATGCTTTTGTTCATCCTGCCGATTTTCCTAACGTTGGGTTGTGTGAAACGGCTTACAGAACTCACGCTTGCGACCGGCGACGAGCGCCTACCTGGTCGAGGCTACGGCCGCAAAGATCGAAGCGATTTGATTAATGTAGGCAGCCTTGGAATTGTCGGAGCACTCTTGTTGTTCTTCTTCTATAGCATATCAGACCACGCCCTAAGCCTTTATCCGATCCAGTGGTTGCTCTGGCTTGCGCTTGTGCCAATTGCGATTTGGCTGATCCGAATGCTGGTTCTTGGGTATCAAGGCAAACAGGATTACGATCCAATCGTCTTTGCTCTTACCGATAAAATCGGATTGGGTATCCTGTTTTTCACGCTGTCGCTGATGTTCTATGCGGCGGGGCTTTGGCAGCGCTGGTTCCAGGTCTGGGCGGGCTAGATCGACATTTTCTTGAAGATTGGCTCTGGGATCGAGCGAATGATGAGCATGATGTACCGCCAAAAGAAGGGCGTATAGATTGTGTTGCGCTTCTTCTTTACAGCCTTGTGAATTGCGTCTGCTATATCCTCTGGCTTCGCGACAAGGAACATTCCTTCGATGCCCCATGTCATAGCCGTATCCACAAAACCCGGTTTCACGGTGACAACATGACCGCCGCTTCTGGTAAGCCGATTTCGCAAACCGGAAAGATATGTGTGAAATCCTGCCTTGGCCGCGCCATAGACGTAGTTTCCAACGCGACCACGGTCTCCAGCAACAGATCCCACGCCTACAACCGTCCCTCCATCGCGTGCTTCAAGTTCGGGTGCGATTGTCTGCAAGAATTTTGCTGGACCGGTGAAGCTGTCTATGACAACACCATCTATTAGGCTTGGATCATCATCAATTGCGGATTGATCGGGCATTGAGCCAACGAAACAAGCGACATTTATTGTGCCCTCTTCTTTGATCGCGTCCTTGATGATCGCACCAAATGTATTTTCATCACGAACATCAAGCTTCGCAGCATTGGCAAAGCGCGCACCGCGAATCTCGCAATCAGTAGCGAGTGCAGCCAGTTCCTTTGTGTTTCGACCTGCGAGGATGACAGCAGCTCCCGTTTCACTAACTTTACGGGCATATGCGCGTGCCATCGCAGAGGTCGCGCCGAGTATAATCCATGTTTCGTTCATTCTGCGCTCCTCAGTTTCAGACGGCGAACTAGGTCTGTAGCTAGGTTTCTGTCCGGATCGGCTTTTTCAACTGCTTTGCGCCAATCTGAGTAGTCTGGGTACATGTCTGCAATTTTGTCGCCTTTGGAGAGCGAGTCTTTCGCGAAGTAAATTCGCCCTCCAGCTTCAACAGCCATCGCCTCGAGGCGGGGAATGAGAACGCGCGCGGCTTCTGTATTCGGAAAATCCACAGCGAGCGTATAGCCCTCCATCGGGAAGGACAGGTATCCTCCGCGTCCTTCACCCATGCGCTTTAATACTGCAAGCGGGCTTGCGAGGCCGGAATTTGCGATCAATTGAAGGATTTCGCGCAATACAGCAGCACTGTTGATTGGAACAACGCATTGGAATTGGTGAAAACCGTTCTTGCCATAGAGGCGGTTCCAACCGTGAATTTTATCGAGCGGAAAGAAGAAATCAGAGATTGGCTTAACCAAAGTGCGCCCGTGTTCTGGAACTCTTCGATAATATAGCCAGTTGAATAGTTTCACGATCGGAGCAGAAAGCGCGAATTTGGGCGCATTGAACGGAACTGATTTCGAGCGGCCCGGAGAAGGAACAAGGCCAGAACCTGTTTCGCCTTCTTCAAGTATCCCGCGCCCAAGCGCGCTTCCCTTGGCCGTCGCGTCGATCCAACCAACGGTATATGTCGCTTCGGAGCCGTCCAACAGGGTTAGAAACTCGTCAAACCCTTCGACACGCCTTTCGGTGACCATCATCACGTCGCCTTTGCAGGGCAACATGATAATTTCGGCCGCCACAATGATCCCTGTCTGCCCGAGGCCTCCGACCGTCGCCTTGAACAAGCCTGCGTCTCTGTCCGGTTTAATCTTGCGTGATTTTCCATTGATTAGCAGTGTGATCGAGGCGAGGTGCTGGCCAAAGCTGCCAATATGGTGGTGGTTCTTGCCATGCACATCCATTGCAATGGCTCCTCCGACCGTTGCAAAGCCGGTTCCCGGCAAGACAGGCGGCAGCCAACCGCGCGGTGCAAATAAACGGGTGATTTCGCCAAGCTCGACTCCAGCCTCGACACTCAAAATTCCAGTTTCATCGTCAAAGGCGAGAAACTTGTCGAGGCGCGTCATATCAAGCGCGCGACCATCGTCATTCAACGCCGCATCACCATAGGAGCGCCGATTGCCCATTGCAGGAACCGCGCTCTCCGCCAAAACTTCGGCGAGTTCGCTGGACTTTTCGGGGCGTGCAATCTCGCACGTAGCTGACTGCGCGCGCCCCCAGCCGTGGATAGTATCATTTTTCCAGCGCATAAGGCCCTCTTTTTGAAATACGTTCGGCGAGCGGGAAGATAGCCAGCCCAAGAGCAATGGCAAACCAGAGCGTGGTCAATCGGATCACTGCTGTTGCAGGAACGCTCAAGGAGATTGGAACCCCTTCGAGGCTCAATAGCGCGATCATAGCCGCCTCTGCACCACCAATACCGCCCGGCGCGCCGGTTAGCCCGCCGGCAAGTGTTGAGAAAACGAAAATTACAACGCACGTGGCTAGGCCTATGTCTGCGCCCATCCATTGCAACAAAATGAAAAAGGCATAACCCTCAGCAAACCAGCCAGCCAATCCGCACAGCAAAGTCATCGCGACGGTAGGAAAGTGCGAAAACTGCGCGAGTGTTTGCGAAGCCCGACGCACTCGAACGAAAAATCGAGGGAAAACACCCGTGATGCGATAGAATCTCGTCACGCACGCGCTGAAAATACGAGGGTTGGTTGCAATGATGGCCGCAATAATCGCGAACGCTGCCACCACAATTGCCCCTTTGGGCCCGCCCGCAGCAAAGACAAGTGCAATCGCCAGCAATATCGCCATCGCGGACAAATCGCTTGCGCGGTCAACAAGTGCAAGCGGTGCCGTGCGTTCGGGGCTCGCGCCCGTTTCGCGCCCAATCCAGCGTATTCGAACCAACTCACCAACACGCGCTGGCGTAACACTCATTGCGAACCCACCAAAGAAATGCCGTAGGGATTGAAACAGAGTAAGCGGGAGATCCAATCGGCGAGCAAATACGTGCCATCGGACGCCACGCAATCCGTAATTCGCGAGAGATAGCAGTAATAAAACCGAGATTTGCCAAAGCGACAGACTCTTGAGGTGAGATAGAGTTTCCTCCCAGCCTGTCGCCGCAGCGAGGCCGATAAGACCAATCAATACCAAGAGCAACAGACCCGCAAACATCACCGGATCGCGCCACTTGGACGTGAATACAGTGGTTGCAAATGTCTTAAAATCGCTTTTGGTGCGCATCACTATCATTCGGGCGGAGTAAAATGAAATTCAGGCAGGATTGTGATCCTAAAGTGTTGATGCCCGAAAACTTGATCGACTATTGCACAAATACATCCGCCCATTCGGGATGTTTTTGGGCCTGTGCGGCAACATAGGAACACTGTGGAATGATCTTTCTTCCGTCAGTGCGCGCATCTTCTACCAGGCGTTCGACCAGCTTTAGCGCGACGCCCTGTCCGCGCCATTCGGCAGGGACCAAGGTATGGTCAGCCAGTATCTTGCCATCAGACAGCAAAGAAAACGTTAGTTCAGCAATACCATCAGGTCTGGAAACCACGTAGCGGCCGCGGTTTCCAGTTGTTTCAAGTCTTATTTCGATTTCAGACAAGAGTTGCCTTAGTCGAAGCGCGAACCTCTTCTCCTGTTACGCCGTCAGCAAGTTCCACAAGCTTTAGCCCACCTTCGACAACGTCAAACACGCCAAGGTTTGTGATGATGCGATCCACCACGTTCTTACCGGTCAACGGAAGGGTGCATTCCTTTAAGAGCTTGCTGTCGCCGTGCTTGCTTGTGTGATCCATCACAACAACAACACGGCCCACGCCAGCAACAAGGTCCATCGCGCCGCCCATTCCTTTGACAAGCTTTCCGGGGATCATCCAGTTTGCAAGATCACCGTTTTCGGCGACTTCCATGGCGCCGAGAATCGCCATTGCGATCTTTCCACCTCGGATCATTCCGAAGCTCTGTGCGCTGTCGAAATAGGCTGTTTGGGGAAGTTCAGTGATGGTTTGCTTACCAGCATTGATGAGGTCTGCATCCTCTTCGCCTGCAATAGGGAAGGGGCCCATGCCAAGCATTCCGTTCTCGCTCTGAAGCGTTACCTCAATCCCATCGGGAATGTGGTTTGAAACGAGCGTTGGGATACCGATTCCGAGATTCACATACCAACCGTCTTGCAGTTCTTGTGCGGCGCGTGCCGCCATTTGATTGCGATCCCACATAGTTTAGGCCTCCCGCACTGTACGTTGCTCAATACGCTTTTCGTGTTCACCCTGAATCAGGCGATGCACGTAGATACCCGGCAAGTGAATGGAATCCGGATCAAGGCTGCCCGTTGGCACGATCTCTTCCACTTCAACAACACAGACTTTCCCGCACATTGCAGCTGGTGGGTTGAAGTTGCGCGCGGTCTTCCGGAAGACAAGGTTGCCTGTCTCGTCGGCCTTCCATGCCTTCACCAAGGCCAGATCAGCAAAAATGCCTTCTTCAAGGATATATGTCTCGCCGCGGAACTCTTTGTGCTCTTTGCCTTCCGCAATCACGGTTCCAACGCCCGTTTTTGTATAGAAGCCAGGGATTCCACATCCACCCGCGCGCATCCGTTCTGCGAGTGTGCCCTGTGGGTTGAACTCAAGCTCGAGCTCACCAGAAAGATACTGGCGCATGAATTCTGCGTTTTCACCCACATAGGAGCTGATCATCTTTTTGACCTGCTTCGTTTGGAGGAGGATGCCAATGCCAAAATCATCTACACCCGCGTTGTTGCTCGCAAAGGTAAGGTCTTTGGTTCCTGCGTCGCGAACCGCGCCGAGCAAAAGTTCTGGAATGCCGCAAAGGCCAAAACCGCCCGCTGCGATGAACATCCCGTCAAACAGCAAGCCATCAAGGGCCTCCGCTGCTGAGCCGTAAATCTTCTTCATGTTTTCCTCCTGCAAGCTATCTCGCGTGATATTTGACGGAGTCCTTCACAGTGTCAATCACTTTGCTGCATTGCAGAAAAAGGCCGCGCCAGTTTCCTGACGCGGCCCAATCAAAATTCAAGCGTGACAGCGATTAATTGTCGCTATCGTCTTTGGTTTTCTTTTTCGCTGCCGGCTTTTTCTTCGCGGGCGCTTTTTTCGCTGTCGTTTTCTTGGCTGCAGGTTTCTTCGCCGCCTTCTTGCGACCACCTTTTTTCGCGGCCTTTTCGGCGATCCACTGAACTGCTTGCTCCATCGTGACGTCGGCTGGCTCTACGTCTTTTGGAATTGTCGCGTTGATTTTGGCCCACTTCACGTAGGGGCCGTATCGACCTTCCATAACGTTTACCGGACCGCCTTCATCTGGATGCTCGCCAAGCTCCTTGAGCGGTTTGGCTGCTGCACCGCGGCCGGTCTTTGCAGCTTTTTGCGCCAAAACTTCAACTGCGCGGTTCATGCCAATCGTGAACACTTCGTCAACATCGGGAATATTTGCGTATACCCGCCCGTGCTTCACATAGGGGCCATACCGTCCAATGCTGGATTCAACCATCTCACCGTCTTCTGGATGAGGGCCAATCTCGCGAGGGAGCGAAAGCAGCATCAACGCTTTTTCAAGCGTCATCGCGTCCGGCGCCCATGTTTTCGGTAGACTCGCGCGCGGTGGCTTTTTGTTGTCTTCGGTAACCTCGCCACGCTGAACATATGGACCAAAACGGCCAGAGCGCAGGCTGATCTCGTCCTCGCCATCCATACCAAGAACACGGTCACCGCTCGCGTCGCCTTCGCCACCGATTGGCCGCGTGTAACGGCACTCTGGATAGTTACCACAGCCGACAAAACCGCCGGATTTCGAAGTCTTCAGGTGCAGTTTACCTTCGCCGCAAAGAGGGCAGGTGCGCGGATCGGATCCATCCTCACGTGGCGGATAGAGGGTTGGCGCAAGAACATCGTCGAGGGTGTCGAGCACCTCGGAGATGCGCAGCTCGCTCGTTTCGCCAATTGCGGCTGAGAAATCTTTCCAGAATTGACGGAGAACTTCTTTGTAATCCCGATCGCCCGCAGACACATCGTCTAGCTCGGCCTCAAGGCCAGCTGTAAAATCGTATCCAACGTATTTGCGGAAATAGTTCGTTAGGAAAACCGTAACGATCCGTCCTTTGTCCTCCGGAATGAGCCGGTTCTTCTCTTTGCGAACATACTCACGGTCCTGAATGGTGGTGACGATGCTTGCATATGTAGACGGGCGTCCGATGCCAAGCTCTTCCATACGCTTCACGAGCGTCGCTTCTGTGAAGCGGGGAGGAGGCTGGGTGAAATGCTGCTGCCCCAGAACTGCGCCATCGTCTGTTAGGATAGCCCCCGCGTTGCGACGCATGCCCTCAACGGCTGGTGCAGTGATCTTGCTGTCGGATTTCTCACCTTTGGCAAAATCTGTTTCGAGGCCCGCGTTTACGAGCTTGGTTGCATCGCCCTCAGCGATTTGCGGCAGACGCTTTTCGTCTTCGTCATCAACGTCATCACGGCCTTCGGTGTAAACCTTCATAAAGCCGTCAAATACGACGACTTGTCCGGTCGAACGAAGCATGACCTGTTCGTCCTCGCTCCCGATATCGACAGTCGTGCGTTCAAGTTTAGCGCCGGCCATCTGGCTTGCGAGTGTCCGCTTCCAGATCAGATCATAGAGTTTCCGCTGATCTGCTTCGAGCTTGGCAAGTTGGCCGGCATCGAGTTTCATATCGGTCGGGCGGATACACTCGTGTGCTTCCTGCGCATTTTTCGCTTTGTTCTTATAAACGCGAGGCTCGGACGGAATATATTTGTCGCCATAGCGTTCAACGATTGCATCTCGTGCCGCCGCGACTGCTTCGGGCGCCATGTCGATACCGTCGGTACGCATATATGTGATGTAACCAGCTTCATAGAGGCGTTGCGCTGTGCTCATTGTCTGGCGTGCACCAAATCCGAACTTTCGGCTCGCTTCCTGCTGCAAAGTCGATGTCATAAACGGCGCAGAGGGGCTGCGGTTTGTTGGTTTTGCCTCAACACGTTGAACCGAAAGCGCACGGCTATGAACTGCCTGAACTGCCAATTCCGCGGCCGTTGCATTCGCGAGGTCAAATTTGTCGAGCTTCTTGCCAGCAAGAACTGTTAGGCGCGCTTCGAATTCTTGCCCGCGCGGCGTGGCGAGCATTGCTTTAACGCTCCAGTACTCGCGGGGATCGAAGGCCTCAATTTCCTGTTCGCGCTCAACGATTAGGCGCAAGCAGACAGATTGAACACGCCCAGCCGATTTAGCGCCGGGCAGTTTGCGCCAAAGCACAGGCGAGAGATTAAAGCCTACAAGGTAATCCAACGCACGACGAGCGAGATAGGCTTCGACGAGTGGCGCATCAACTTGGCGTGGATGTTCCATTGCTTCGGTGATGGCGGACTTCGTAATCGCGTTAAAAACAACGCGGCTAACGGGCGTTGTTTTCTTGATCGCTTTGCGTTTGGTCAACGCTTCCTGAAGGTGCCAAGAAATCGCTTCTCCCTCGCGATCAGGGTCGGTCGCGAGGATCAGTTCGTTATCGTCGGCAAGCGCATCGGCGATTGCTTTGACGTGTTTACGACTGTCGTAGCCAACTTCCCATTTCATGTCGAAATCGGAGTCTGGATCAACGGAACCGTCTTTTGGAGGGAGGTCCCTTACGTGACCATAGCTCGCGAGTACGGTGTAATCGTCACCTAGATATTTGTTAATTGTCTTGGCTTTAGCCGGAGATTCGACAACGACGACGGGCATAAAATTCCTCTCGACTCACAGGGAGCATATGGCGGCGCAAGATGTGGGTGCTTCGAGTGAATTGTCAATGCACAGTTAAGTATGAATTACCCCACGCGCATCAAATACCCCCCTGGAGCACGCTCAATTCGTCCCTCAACCTCCAGCGAAACGAGTTCTGCCGTGACGTGATGGGCTGGCTGCTCTAGGTCGCGAATGAGTTGATCTTCCGCAAGGGGGCTTGGTCCGAGCCGCTCGAGAATTTGACGGTGGAGATCGGCGCTTTCCGCGATTGTGCTTTGTGTGCAAGGTTTTTCATCTGGTTCGGCTTGATCTGCCACAGTCCTCGGCTCTTCCAAAGCATCAGCAACTTGCTCAAGTATATCATCGACATTTCGGATAAGAGCTGCGCCATCGCGAATTAGCATATTGCTCCCTGTGGCACGCGCGTCAAAGGGGTGTCCAGGAACGGCCATAACTTCGCGCCCTTGATCCAAAGCGTTTCTAGCTGTGATTAAAGTTCCGGATCGCGCCGCCGCTTCTACAACAACAAGCCCGATGGATAACCCCGAGATTATGCGGTTCCGTTTCGGAAAATGCCTCGCTTGCGGTGCTACTCCAATCGGATCTTCTGATATGCGGAGGCCCTTTGCACCAATCTCCCAGAACAATTCGGTGTTTTCTTTGGGATAGATTTTATCCACACCACCAGCCTGAACCGCGATTGTTCCGCCTTCGAGCGCCGCTTTATGACAGACGGCGTCTATGCCGCGGGCAAGCCCGGAAACAACAATCAGCCCTTGCTGCGAAAGCCCTTCAGACAGCTTTCGCGCCATGCGCTCTCCGAGCGAAGATGCATTTCGGGCGCCGACAATGCCAATTTTGGGCCGTTTAAGCAGAGAGATATCGCCAATTGCCCAGAATAGTGGAGGAGCATCGGCGATGTTTGCCAATTCCTTGGGATAGTCGGCTTCTCCTCTGCAGATCATTCGCGCACCGGCTTTGCGCGCCGCAGCAAACTCGTTCTCGATGTCTTTCAGTGGCGCAATTGCGTAGTCGGTAACTCCTGCAGCGCGCGCTACCTCTGGCAAGACCTCAAGCGCACGCTCTGCTGTCTCGTTCTCCTGCATCAATCGATAGAACGTCGAAATGCCGACCCTGCGTGAACGCAAAAGACGGAGCCATGACAACCGTGCATCCTCTGAAGTGGGTGGGGTGAGGGGTGTCAAAGAGGAAACGCTGTCTTCGTCCATCATGGCTCCGTCGGTTTGCATCCCGACATTAGGACCACGATGGTTAATGAATGGTGAACATTTCCGCAGGCATTCTAAAAATACCTTCTAGGCCGCCGAGCCGCCCACAGTTATCCCGCCGATCATGAGCGTTGGCTGTCCGACGCCAACCGGCACCCATTGTCCGGCTTTCCCACAATTCCCGATACCCGGATCGAGCTTCATATCATTGCCAATCGCGCGGATTTTCTTCATGGCCGTGGGGCCGTCGCCAATGAGTGTTGCGCCTTTGACGGGCTCACCGACCACTCCGTTTTTGACGCGGTAGGCCTCAGTGCAGGAAAAAACAAACTTACCTGAGGTGATATCAACCTGTCCGCCGCCAAATCCGACCGCGTAAATTCCGTCTTTTAGGTCCGCGACAATGTCGCTTGGGGCGCTGTCTCCGCCAAGCATATATGTGTTGGTCATACGCGGCATCGGCGTGTGAGCATAGCTTTCGCGACGACCATTGCCCGTTTCTGGAACGCCCATAAGCCGCGCGTTTTGTCGGTCTTGCATATAGCCAACCAGCACGCCGTCCTCGATCAGAACGTTTTTGCCGCTAGGCGTGCCCTCATCATCGAAGGTAATAGAGCCGCGCCGATCTGGAATAGTTCCATCATCAAGGACCGTCACACCTTTCGCAGCGACCTGCTGCCCCACGAGGCCGGAAAAGGCGGAGCTTCCCTTGCGGTTAAAGTCTCCTTCGAGGCCGTGCCCGACAGCTTCATGCAGCAGGATCCCGGGCCAGCCAGAGCCAAGAACAATGTCCATAACACCAGCAGGGGCAGGGACGGCACGAAGGTTAACAAGCGCAATACGCAAAGCTTCACGAGCGACAGACTGCCAGTGCTCGGTTTCCAAAAGGCCAGAGAGTGAAGCGCGTCCACCGCCGCCCATGCCTCCGCTTTCGCGACGACCGTTTTCCTCGACTATGACGCTGATATTCAAGCGACTCATCGGGCGAGCATCGCGCACGTGGTGTCCGTCGGGGCGGAGAATCTCCACTTCTTGCATGGAAGCGGCGAGGGTTGCAGAAACTTGAATAACGCGCTTGTCGAGCCCGCGAGTGAAAGCATCGATTTCCTTGAGCAGATCAATTTTCACAGGAAAAGCGGCCTGCGCGATGGGATCATCGTCGCTATAAAGTTTGCGGTTGGTGTGTTTTGGCGCAGGGGCCATAGCGCCACCTCCGTCACCAACAGCTAGGCGAGCTGTCTCTGATGCTCTCCGAATTGCGGATTCGGTCATTTCGGTGGAATGCGCATAGCCGGATGTCTCGCCACGCACTGCGCGTAATCCAAATCCTTCGCTTGCGTCATAACTCGCAGTTTTTACCCGCCCATCATCAAATACGATGGCCTCCGAACTCTTTCGCTCGAGAAAAAGTTCGCCATCATCCGCTCCTGCACAAGTTTCCTTGAGAATTCCCAGAGTTGAGTCGATGTCCAACGAGGTTTCAAAAGGGCGAAAACGCGCATTTGACATAGAAAAACTCCGGTAATTGACGCATAAAAGCGACATGGTGGTTCAAAGCCACGTGGAAAGATGCTTGTTCTGTTGCGTCTAATATGGTTTTTGGCGCAGCAAAGACAATGGGATTCCGACCGTTTGGGCGGGAGTAAGATGTGAGCAGAGCAAATCTGCTTTGTGCGAACAGGAAATGACTATGCGATTTTTGACCAAGATTTCAGGCCTTTCAGCGATTGCGCTGGCAGCAGCAGGCGCAGCAAACGCGCAAGATTCGTTGGGAAACCTAGAGGTTATCGGTAAGCCCACAGAAAAATCGCTTGGCTTCCAACCTGCCGCAACAGAGCTGGCCCGCGATCTTCAGGGTCTAGACAACATGATCCTCGTGATCATCACCGCGATCGTCATTTTTGTGACCGCGCTGATTATCTGGATTATGATTCGCTATAATTCCAAAACAAACCCGAAGCCTGCGACGTTCACACATAACTCGCCGCTCGAAGTTGCTTGGACGCTGATCCCGATTTTGATTCTCGTATTCATCGGTGCGTTCTCGCTGCCGGTTCTGTTCAAGCAACAGACAATTCCAACGGCTGACGTAACAATCAAGGCAACTGGTTACCAATGGTACTGGGGTTATGAGTATGTCGACCATGAGTTTGGTTTTGATTCATACATGCTTGGTCACCCTGCCACACTTACCGACGACGATGATGGTGTGGAGCCATTCGTTCGCAGCGCAGATATGGACGCGCTTCTGGAGCGTAATGGCTATGCAAGTGAGGACTTCCTTCTTGCGACGGACACTGCTCTCGTTATTCCGGTTGGCAAAACAATCGTAATTCAAGTTACTGGTGCTGACGTGATCCACAGCTGGGCAATCCCGGCGTTCGGTGTGAAGCAAGATGGCGTACCTGGTCGTCTGGCTGAACTTTGGTTCACTGCCGAGAAAGAGGGCGTTTACTTTGGTCAGTGTTCCGAGCTTTGCGGCAAGGACCACAGCTACATGCCAATCACAGTCAAAGTTGTAAGCGAAGAAGCTTACCAAAACTGGCTGGTTGACGCCAAAGAGGAATATGCAGGTCTGGATACGCCACTCACACTGGCATCCAAGTAACCGCAGTTCTTTGTGAAGGGTGTGGCTCCTAATATTGGGGCCACGTCCGTTTTTTTGATGATCCGACCTCGATAGGGCCAGCATGAGCGACGCAAGCCTACAGACAAATGTAACCACACCTGCTGGTGATGCAGGTTTCCGCGATTTCGTTGCGCTTTTGAAGCCGCGCGTAATGTCGCTTGTGGTTTTCACGGCCTTGGTCGGGATTCTGGTTGCACCTAACCCAGTTCATCCGTTTGTGGCGTTTACGTCGATCTTGTTTATCGCACTTGGTGGCGGTGCCTCTGGCGCGCTCAACATGTGGTGGGACGCAGATATTGACCGGATTATGAAGCGCACGCAGAAGCGCCCCATTCCGGCAGGTAAAATTGCCGAAGGCGAGGCGCTGGGCTTTGGTATCGCGCTGTCCGGTATTTCGGTTGTCATGCTAGCGCTTGCTGCAAATATTGTTGCCGGACTGCTCCTGGCGTTTACGATCTTTTTCTACGTCGTCATCTATACCATGTGGCTCAAGCGCTGGACGCCACAGAACATTGTGATTGGTGGCGCCGCTGGTGCTTTCCCTCCAATGATCGGATGGGCCGTTGCGACCGGTGGTGTTTCGATTGAAAGTATTCTGATGTTTGCGCTTACGTTCATGTGGACGCCCCCGCACTTTTGGGCGCTCGCGCTGTTCATGAATGACGACTACACCAAAGCCGAAGTGCCGATGCTCACAGTAACGCATGGCCGCAAATCTACGCGTAAACACATTCTGGTTTATACGCTCTTACTCGCGCCGGTCGCGCTTGCGACGAGCTTCACATCTATCGGCGGGCCGATCTATTTCGCTGTTTCACTTGTTTTGAATCTGCTGTTCATCCGCGGAGCCATAAAAATCTGGCGCCGTGACGAAGATGAGGCCCAAGCTGACAAGTATCTGGCGGAGCGTAAGTTCTTTAAACTATCGCTTTATTACCTATTCCTGCATTTCACGGCACTGCTCTTGCAATCGGCTCTGGGCGTGACTTGGGGAGGTTTCTGATGGCGCCCAAAGTTGAGCATGAAATGCACTATCGCCGACTTGGTCGGAACGTAGGCCTTGGCCTCTCGCTTTTTGCTTTCGTTGCTATTGTCTTTTGGCTGACGCTTGCAAAAGTTCAGCGCGGTGAGCCAGTAGAGGCGTTTGACCATACCGCTCGCCCTTCCCTTGAAACACAGGACTCTGGCAACTGATGGCGATGAAATCGACACATAAAACCGCGCTACAGGCATTCGCCGTCGTCTTTACGATGGGATCGCTCGCTTGGGCGTCTGTGCCATTCTATGACTGGTTCTGTAGGGTTACTGGATTTGGCGGCACAACTTCTGTGTCAGCTGCTGGTTCCGACGAAGTCCTCGACCAAACAATCACAGTTCGTTTTGATGCTTCGCTAGACCGCGATATGCCATGGACCTTCAAGCCTGTGGTTCGCCAGATGGAGATCAACATCGGCGAAACCGGTCTTGCCTTTTACGAAGCGCACAACCCGACAGACCGCCGAGTTGCTGGATCTGCGACCTACAATGTTGCCCCCTATGAAGCGGGTGGCTTTTTCACGAAAATCGACTGTTTTTGCTTTACCGAACAAGTGCTCGAACCGGGTGAAACCGTTATGATGCCGGTGAGTTTTTACGTCGACCCCGAAATCGTTTCGGATAGAGATGCAAAATACGTGCATCACATAACCCTATCCTATACGTTTTATGAAACCGAACTGCCTAAAGATGTGGCGAGCCTCTCGACCACACCAAAGGCTGATGTTAACTAAGTCCCAAACAGGGGATCCTATATGGCACACGCAAAAAACCACGACTATCACATTCTACCGCCGTCAATCTGGCCTCTGGCCGGTGCCGTTTCGGGCTTCATCATGCTCTTCGGCGCGGTTCTCTGGATGCAGGGTATCACACCCTTCATGTTCCTGATCGGCCTTGCTGGTGTTCTCTATGTGATGTTTGAATGGTGGAGCGACGTAATCACCGAAGCGAACGAAGGTGATCACACACCTGTCGTGAAAATCGGTCTGCGCTATGGCGTTATCATGTTTATCATGTCCGAAATCATGTTCTTTGCAGCATGGTTCTGGAGCTTCTTCAAACACGCCATCTATCCCATGGGGCCAGAATCTCCAGCCGTTGACGGCGTTTGGCCGCCAGCAGGGATTGAAACATTCGATCCATGGCACCTGCCGCTAATCAACACGCTGATCCTGCTCTGCTCTGGTGCTGCGTGTACATGGGCACACCACGCGATTGCTCATGAAAACAACCGCAAAGACCTGATCAATGGTCTTGCGATTTCGATCATTCTCGGTGTGTTCTTCACAATGTTCCAGATCTACGAATACAGCCACGCTGCATTCGGGTTCTCCGGCAACATCTATGGCGCCAACTTCTTCATGGCGACAGGCTTCCACGGCTTCCACGTTGTGATCGGAACTATTTTCCTCGCAGTTTGTTTGATCCGTGCGATGCGCGGCGCATTCACACCCGAAGCGCACGTGGGCCTAGAAGCTGCGGCTTGGTACTGGCACTTTGTTGACGTTGTTTGGCTGTTCCTGTTTGCGGCTGTTTACGTCTGGGGCGGCTAATAGGAGCCGTTTGCACCTACGCGCTTTGTGTCGTGTGATAAAGAATAGTAAAGGCGCGGGAGCTGTTCCGCGCCTTTTTTACTTGGAGAGAAGAGCTTTATGAACCGCAAGTATATCTTGCCGCTTATATTCGGAATTGTCGGAACCCTGATTTTATGTTCGCTGGGTTTTTGGCAGCTTGATCGACTTGACGAGAAAACCGAGGAATTGGCCAAAATCGACGCGACAATTCTCGCCGATCCCGTTTCAGTTCCAGAGGTGCCGAATGAAAATCGCGATCAGTACTTGCCAGTTAAGGCCGCTGGAACTGTCGGACCGCGCGAAATCACTGTTTTGGCATCGGTGCAAAAGATCGGGGCAGGGTACCGCATCATCTCGGAATTCACCCTAGAGAGTGGGCGGCGCATCCTGCTTGATCGCGGCTTTGTTGCTATTCCTGCCAAAGATGCGCCTCGACCGGTTGTTAAAGCAGAAATCACGGGCAACCTGCTCTGGCCAGATGAGATGCAATCGTCAACGCCTCCTCCGGACCTAGATGCTGGCGTTTGGTTCGGGAGGGACATTCCGGCAATGGCAGAAGCACTTGATACCGAACCCGTTCTGCTTGTCCAACGCAGCAGCACAGAGCCAAACTTGGTAACCACACCCTTTCCTGTTGATTCTTCGGGCATACCAAATCGCCACCTTGAATATGTTTTAACGTGGTTTGGGTTGGCAATTGTATGGTTTGGGATGACAGCGTTCTTTCTGTGGCGTATCAGGCAGAGAACCGTTTAGAGGCAGACTATGAAATATGTATCGACACGGGGCACAGCGCCCAGCTTGAGTTTTGAAGAAGCCATGATGACAGGTCTGGCCCGCGACGGAGGATTGTACGTTCCCGCCGAGATTCCGGTGATGTCACCAGAAGATATCGCTGATCTCGCAGGCAAGTCATACGAAGAGATTGCATTTATCGTGATGCGGCCGTTCATTGGCGATGCGTTCACCGATGAAGAATTCAAAGCAATCATTGCCCGCGCCTATGAAGGGTTCCGCCACGAGGCCAGAGCACCGCTTGTTCAGCTTGGCCCTAATCATTTCCTTCTGGAACTGTTTCACGGCCCGACATTGGCGTTCAAAGATTTCGCGATGCAGCTTATTGGCCAGTTGTTTCAAGCCTCGCTTAAGCGCGCGAACAAACGCGTAACCATTGTTGGCGCAACCTCTGGTGATACCGGTTCTGCGGCGATTGAAGCATTCCGTGGCCTGTCTAACGTGGATGTCTTTATCTTGTTTCCACACGGCCGTGTTAGCGACATCCAGCGCAAACAGATGACAACGCCGGAAGATGCAAACGTTCATGCCCTAGCGATGGATGGCGACTTTGACGACTGTCAGGCGCGCCTCAAGGACATGTTCAATGATTTCGAATTCCGAGATGGCGTCGGACTGGCAGGTGTGAACTCCATCAACTGGGCCCGCGTCTTGGCTCAGGTCGTATATTATTTTTCCTCCGCCGTTTCGCTCGGTGCGCCGCATCGCGCGGTCTCGTTTACAGTTCCAACTGGCAACTTCGGCGATATTTTCGCTGGGTACATTGCAAAGAAGATGGGCCTTCCGGTGCGTGAATTGGTGATCGCGACCAACCAGAACGATATTCTGCATCGCACACTCGAAACCGGAGAATACGCAAAGGCCGAAACAATCCCGAGCATGAGCCCAAGTATGGACATCCAAGTGTCCAGCAACTTTGAGCGCGCCTTGTTCGATATGTACGGCCGTGACGGTGGCGCAATTGCGCAGCTGATGGAGGAATTGAAGTCCGGCAGCTTCAAGATATCCCAAGGCGCGCTAGAGCAGCTTCGCGAAACATTCACGTCGGGGCGCGCCTCGGAAGAGGAGTGCGCAGACACGATCAGGGATATGGAGCGGACAACGGGCGAAATTCTATGTCCGCACACCGCTGTGGCCGTTAAGGTTGCCAAAGAGCACCTAAGCGACGTTCCGATGATCACTCTCTCTACCGCGCATCCGGCAAAGTTCCCGGATGCGGTCATTGCCGCCTGTGGGCATTATCCAGATCTGCCTCCACATATGGCGGAGATGGCTGACAAACCCGAACGCGTCACGCGCGTTCCCAATGATCTCGATGCCCTGAAAAAGCTCGTTCACGAAAGGCGCGCACGTTGACCAGCCAAGTAACGACCCTGAATAACGGGTTTCGGATCGTCTCCGAAAATATGCCGGGACTGAAATCCGCAAGCGTCGGAATTTGGGTTGCTGTCGGCGGACGCCACGAACGTCTTGAGCAAAACGGTATCGCGCATTTCCTTGAACATATGGCGTTCAAGGGAACCAAGTCGCGTAGCGCGCTTCAGATCGCGGAAGCCATCGAAGATGTTGGCGGCTATATCAATGCCTACACGAGCCGCGAGATGACGGCCTATTACGTGCGCGTCCTTGGCCAGGATGTGCCGCTTGGACTTGATGTTATTTCGGATATCCTGCTCAACCCGACCTTTGAAGCTGCAGAGCTTGAAACAGAGCGCGGTGTTATTCTTCAAGAAATCGGACAAGCACTCGACACGCCGGATGATGTTGTTTTTGATTGGCTACAAGGTGCAACCTATCCCGACCAGCCAATCGGGCGCACAATCCTTGGCCCAGCAGAGAATGTTAGCTCTTTTCAAAGCAGCGACCTTTCTGAGTTTGTATCGGAGCACTACGGTCCGGAGAACTTGATATTATCTGCTGCGGGTGACGTTGATCATGATGCGCTGGTAAAGGCGGCCGAGGCTCTGTTTGGCGGTCTTGCAAAAGGTGCGCGGCCAGCAGAGGCGCCAGCAAGTTTCATTGGCGGTGAGCATCGGGTCGAGAAACAGTTGGAGCAAGCGCATTTTGCAATGTGCTTTGACGGCCCCGGATATCGCAACGATGACATTTACACGAGCCAGATTTTGGCTTCGGCACTTGGCGGTGGAATGTCATCGCGGCTGTTTCAGGAAGTGCGCGAAAAGCGTGGGCTTTGCTATACAATCTTCGCCCAAGCAGGGGCGTTTTCCGATGGCGGCACGACCACGATCTATGCGGGCACCAGTGGTGATCAATTGGCTGAGCTCGCGTGTCTTGCGGTGGACGAAGTCAAACGCGCAGCGGATGACATGTCAGAAAAAGAGGTCGCTCGCGCTCGCGCTCAAATGAAAGCTGGCATGCTCATGGGGCTAGAAAGCCCGAGCAGCCGCGCCGAACGGCTTGCGCGCTTGGTTTCTATCTGGGGGCGTGTTCCGTCGTTAGAAGAAACGGTTGAGAAAGTTGATGCCGTTACGCATTTGGGCGTGCGCGAGATGGCCGCTAAAATGTCCTCTGATGCCAAAATCTCAATGGCCACATACGGGCCAAAAGCAACGTCTGTTTCGGTTCAGGAGTTGCGCGAGCGATTGGTTGGCTGATGTTTGTGCGGCGGAAAAAGGTTCTGATTGAAACTGAGCGCATGACACTGCGCTTGCCGCTGCATAGTGATTATCGGGCTTGGTCAACGTTGCGAAACGAAAGCCGCGCTTTTCTGATCCCGTGGGAGCCGCTCTGGTCGAGTGACCATCTCTCACGCAAATCGTTTACTAACCGTGTGTACTGGGCACAGCGATCAACTGTGAGCGGTAGTGCGCTCCCACTATTCCTAACAGAGCGCCATAGCGGTGAGTTGCTTGGTGCTCTAACGCTAGACAATATTCGAAGAGGTCCTTCGCAGGCAGGTACCTTGGGGTATTGGATCGGAGAGCGCCACGCTCGCAACGGTTACATGCGCGAAGCGATCCAAGCTGTGACGCACTATGCCTTCACAGTTCTCGATATTTCACGGCTTGAGGCCGCATGCCTGCCCGAAAATACTGCTTCGCGTGGTGTCCTTGAAAAATCAGGCTTCAAATATGAAGGAGTCGCGCAAAGCTATCTGCAGATTTCCGGGCGCTGGCGAAATCATGTTCTTTACGCCAATCTGAGACGCGACAGGCGTGGAAAAACCGACGTTAGGTAGCAAAACCATGTTGAATTCCTTGGATGCGGCATTTGTTGAGACGCTGGAAAGCCAGCTTCCAAAAGGGGCGATTCAGCCAGCCGATGGCCGCTATCTAGAAGAACCACGCGGTAGGTACTTTGGACAACCTGGTTTTGTCGCAAAGCCGAAATCAACCAAAGAAGTTTCTATTATCGTGACTGCGTGCAACCAAGCACGGGTCGGTGTTGTGCCATATGGGGGCGGAACGGGGCTTGTTGGCGGGCAGGTTTGTCCTGATGGGCCAGCTCCTCTAATCCTGTCGCTTGAACGCATGAACGCAATCCGAGGCGTCCATGCAGAGGAGAACGTCATCATCGCGGAAGCGGGGGCGATCTTGCAAAATGTTCAAGAGGCCGCCGAGGAAAAGGGGCTGCTATTTCCTTTATCACTTGCTTCAGAAGGCTCGTGCTGCATCGGCGGAAATTTGGCAACGAATGCGGGCGGCTTAAACGTTCTGAGATATGGTAATACGCGTGATCTCTGCTTGGGGCTGGAAGCTGTGCTGCCGGACGGTCAAATCTGGAATGGTTTGACGAGGCTGCGCAAAGATAACACAGGGTACGATTTGCGAAACCTTCTTATCGGCTCCGAAGGCAGCCTTGGGGTTATTACGGCGGCCGCTCTGAAGCTGTTCCCGCGTCCGCAAAATTACGGCACTGCGCTATTTACTGTGTCATCGCCTGATGCCGCACTCGAGTTGCTAAACCTGTCTCGGCGTGTTGCTGGCAATGATGTGTCTGCGTTTGAACTCATGCATCGCGTTGGACTGGAATTTTTGCGCGAAACTCTCCCCGAGGTCCGGCAGCCGTTCAACGACCTGCCGGAATGGCTCGTTTTGTTAGACTTGGGCGTTACCGGTTCTCAGGATTGCAGCGAATTGTTGCTGCAGATTTTTGAAGATGGCATGGAACGGGGAGTCGTTCTGGATGGGCTCGTTGCGCAAAACGCCACACAGCGCGAGCAGTTCTGGGCAGTTCGAGAGCGCATTCCCCAGGCAAACAAGCGCATTGGTTCCATTGTGTCGAATGACGTTTCATTGCCGTTAAGCGAAATCGCCAGCTTTATCGATGAAGGGCGTCAAAAACTCGAAGCCCTTGGCAATATCAGATTGAATTGTTTCGGGCATCTTGGTGATGGAAACCTGCATTTCAATGTATTTCCCGCGAAAGGAAAAAGCCGGGATGAATATGCAGATCTACGGCAGGAAATCCAGACGGTCGTGAATGAGTTGGTAGCTTCAAAGGGCGGGTCATTCTCGGCAGAACATGGTGTTGGGAGGCTAAAGGCCGAAACCCTAGAAATCTATGGGGACGCGGCGAAACTTTCCGCAATGCGTGCAATCAAAGCTTCGCTGGATTCTAATGGAATTATGAATCCGGGTGCAGTGCTGCGCTAAAAGAAACGGGCGCCCCATCGGAGGTGAGGGGCGCCCTTTTGGCTCTTGCAAAAAGATGCCAATTCATAACTGGCGCGTACTTGATAGAACTGTTTTTTACCAATTTGTTGGCGATCAAAGCCCTTCGAATTCACACAAGCTCAATACTTCCATCCCCATGGCCTCAAGCCGCTTCCGGCCGCCAAGGTCAGGAAGATCGATAACAAATGAACAACTGATAATTTCTCCGCCAAGACGCTCAATGAGTTTGATGCCAGCTTCGGCGGTTCCGCCGGTTGCAAGGAGGTCGTCAACGAGTAGGATTTTCTCCCCTGGCTGTATGGCGTCCTCGTGGAGTTCCACAATGGCTTCACCGTATTCTAGTGTGTATTCTTGTGAGATTGTCCGGCCAGGCAATTTGCCTTTCTTGCGAACTGGGACAAAACCAACCGAAAGTTGGTGCGCAATGGCTCCCCCAAGGATAAAGCCGCGAGCTTCGAGGCCAACAACCTTGTCGATCTGAAGGCCAGCATAGGGGTGCAGCATTTGGTCGACGGCCATGCGAAAACCGCGCGGGTCTGCAAAAAGCGTTGTAACATCGCGGAACAGAATGCCTTCGTGGGGGAAATCTACAATCGTGCGAATGTAGTCTTTAACTGTTTTCTTGCTCATATTGGGTCCGTTCTTTCTTAGGCGGTATGCCAAGGTGATCGGGTTATCGATTTAGAACTCTGCCGGCGACAGTATTAAGTTTAGCAACGAGTTCGGCGTCGCGCTTTTCCGGTGCGGTCAGGATCGCATGCTCAAGAGCACTGTCGCAACCTTGCCCGCATGCGTTCTGTTTTGCGTCTAAAATTTCAGGTAGGCGCGAAACGAGGCCGCGCGCATTATTTGCGTTGCCCATCAATGTTTTGATAATATCAGTGATGTCGACCTCGCCATGGTCTGGATGCCAGCTGTCGTAATCGGTGATCATCGCAACCGAGGCATAGCATATCTCGGCTTCGCGCGCGAGTTTGGCCTCCGGCATATTTGTCATGCCAATCACATCGCAGCCCCAGCTCTCGCGGTACATTTTGCTTTCTGCGATTGTGCTAAATTGCGGCCCCTCCATTGCAAGATAGGTTCCGCCATTATGCATTTTAACACCCTGCGCTTTGCCCGCTTCGAAACAGGCTTCCGACAAACGACTGCAGGTTGGATGAGCAACGGAAACATGCGCGACGCACCCTTCTCCGAAGAAGCTCTTTTCCCTTGCGAAAGTTCTGTCGATAAATTGGTCGACAACTACAAAGTCTCCGGGTGCCATCTCTTCGCGAAACGAACCGCAAGCTGACACCGAAATGATATCAGTCACGCCGAGTTGCTTTAAGGCATCGATATTTGCTCGGTAGGGAACGGTACTTGGCGAATGAACGTGGCCTCTGCCGTGTCTAGGCAAGAACGCCATTGGTAAACCGTTGAGTGTGCCTTTGAAAATAGCATCGCTTGGTGCGCCCCATGGCGTTGAAAGTTCGACCCATTTCGCATCTTGCAGGCCATCGATCTCGTATAAACCCGAACCGCCAATTACGCCGATCATTGTTTCACGTGTCATTGATTAAACCTCCGGCCGCGTTAAGCTAAACAGGTTTTCAACTCTTGAATAATCACGGTATCCAAGCCGTGCGAGCGGCGAGAAACTTGTGACGTCAAAGACACCGTCTTTAATGCAATCGTCGCGAAGATGAACGCCTACCACCTCGCCGAATACGGTGAAATTTGCCTCGCCCGGTAGCTTTACAATTTGCGTAAGTTTGCATTCTAGGCTTGCGGGAGCGTTTGCAACGCGTGGGGCATCGATCTCGCTGCATTCCGCTTTCTCAACGCCGGCCACTTCAAATTCATTGGTCTCTTTTGGATAGGCGCCGGAAGTCTTATTCATCATATCGCGCATTTCATAGGCGACAATATTTACGCAGAAGACTTCTGTTTCCCGAATGTTGCTAACTGTGTCCTTCGTTCCATCGCGATCCTGTTTGGCGCTTGTCGAGGCAAACATAATCTGTGGCGGTTCATATGCCACGGCATTGAAGAAGGAATACGGGGCAAGGTTTTCATTTCCATCGGAATCTCTAGTAGAGATCCACGCAATCGGTCTTGGGGTTACAACCGCGTTGAAAGGGTTATGCGGTAAGCCGTGACCGTTTTTTGGGATATAGAACATGCGAGGCCTTTCTTGTATTTGAACAAGAGGTAACGCCGTGTTAGGGGCGTTGCCAGCAAAAACGGAGAAAGTCGCGTGTATCAATTGCACCGCGAGGAAAAATCGGACTGGTGGGAGGTGGAAGCGCTCTATGACCTATGCTTTGCACCGGGTCGAGAGGCGCTTACTTCATATCGGTTTCGTGACGGGGTGCCGCCCGTTGAAGGGTTGTCACTTGTGGCGCGTGATGAAGAGGGCATACTGGCTGGTGCCATCAGGTTTTGGCCGGTTCAAGTTGATAATCAGCCGGTGTTGTTGTTGGGGCCAGTTGCCGTCCATCCGACAAGGCAAGGCGAAGGTTTGGGAGACTTGCTGATCCGCTCCAGCCTTGAGAAAGCAACAAATGAAAGCTGGGAGCGGGTCATGCTTGTGGGGGACGAACCGTATTATGGACGGTTTGGATTTACCCGACTGAATGGGGTGATCATGCCGCCATTAACCAATCCAGAACGTGTACTTGGCCTTGCGTTGCATGCTGGCGCTTGGGATGAATGTGCAGGGCTTGTAGAGAAAATGCCGGTTTGAATTCTGGGAGCCGTATCAGATGCGGTGGGCCAGTTTCTCGCAGGGCGGCGTAGTCTTGAAATCAAGTAAATGCACGCGGCAAGCAGCAAATAGGTCATTGTTCCGGTACCGGAGTAGGCGAGAAGCGCAAGTGTCAGCGAAAATCCGGCGTCCAGAGCCATAATTGCCGAAATGCTTCCAATACAAAATCCCATCACAACAGAGCCGATCATCAAGCGTCCTCCTGATACGCAATTCTTAACTGTGATCGAAGCTACCGAATAATCGTTTCTGGCCGGTTAACGGGGAAAGTATTTTCAGACAGGTTTGTATGAAGGGCGTTATTCTTCAATAAGAAGGGATAATCGCGGCTGCGCAGCAACTGGCGTTTAAGCTATTTGTTTTAAACGATTATTTTGACCTCGCGAAGTCTGACAAAGCCAATGCTAACGTAATTGCGATACCGCTTGCGATGTATAGGAGAAACGAGGATTTCCAACCAACGCCAAGCGCAAGTGCTGCTACTGTAACGATAACAGCAACTAGAAATCCCTTAACCACGAATCGCAATTTCTTGCCTCGGTTTTTGATTAGTCAGCGTCAACGCGCTCGCGCAGCCACTCTTCGATCGCGGGACGCACGGACTGGGCACCGCTATTGCGTGCCTCATCAATCACAGATTTTGCTTCGGCAAGGTTTATGCTTCTAAGCATGCTTTTGATTGGCCCGATTGATGCTGGCCGCATAGAAAGAGTGCGCAGCCCCATCGCCGCAAAGCAAAGTGCTTCGAGAGGGCGCCCAGCGTCCTCGCCGCAGAAAGACACAGGTGTATTTGTGGACTCGCAGCGTTCTACAATTTGCTCAATAAAACTGAGGAAGCTGACATTTAGTGAGTCATATCGCTTGCGAACGCGCTCGTTTTCTCGGTCTGCTGCAAAGAAAAATTGTTTAAGGTCGTTACCGCCAATCGAAATGAAATCACAACTCTCGAAGAATTGCGTGGGGGCATAAGCGAGAGATGGGGTCTCTAACATTGCTCCAATTTCAACGCTTTCGGGCAAGATATGACCGAGGCGGGCTTCGTTCTCGAGCTCTTTCTCCAACAACGCCCGCGCGACACGATATTCATCGAACTGAGCCACGAAGGGAAACATCACAGACAATGGCCGTCCGGCACAGGCGCGGATAAAGGCCTGAAGCTGCATGCGCATAACGCCCGGCTTGTCGAGGCCGAGGCGTATGGCACGCCAGCCCATTGCTGGGTTCGGCTCCTCTTGAGGCTTCATGTAGGGCAGAACTTTATCCGAGCCGATATCCAGCGTGCGGAAAACAACTTTCTGTCCGTCAGCAGCCGCAAGAACGCGCTGATACAGGGCGACCAATTCGCCGCGTTTCGGCATTTGGTTGCGGATCAGAAACTGAAGCTCTGTGCGAAACAGTCCTACGCCATTTGCGCCGGATGATTCCAACGACGGCAAATCGGCCATCAAACCGGCATTCATCGAAAGCCTGATCTCTGTTCCGTCTTTTGTAATCGCAGGCAATTCGCGGATCGAGGAATACTTCTCGGCAGCGGTGGTCTGCATTGCGATCTTGTCGCGGAAAGCAGTTTTAATGCTGTCTTCGGGGCGAAGATGGACGATGCCCTGTTCGCCATCCACGAGCACGTGATCACCGTTAAGGGCTTCGGTGATAATCCGATCGGCGTTGATAACAAGAGGTATTGCGAGCGCACGAGCGACAATCGCTGCATGGCTCCCGACTGACCCTTCTTCAAGGATTATACCTTTGAGGCTGCGGCCATATTCGAGCAACTCTCCGGGGCCAATGTTGCGCGCAACCAATACGGGATCACTGGGCATCTCGGCGCCAGTGTCTTTACCCTGACCGGTCAAAATACGCAGAAGGCGGTTGGAAAGATCGTCAAGATCATGGAGCCGTTCGCGCAAATAGGCGTCCGGCACCTGACTCATGCGCGCGCGCGCTTTGCTTTGTTCTTTCTCGACCGCGGCCTCTGCCGAAAGGCCGCGCGCAATGTCTTCTTCCATGCGCCGCATCCAGCCCTTGGAATTGGCAAACATGCGATAGGCTTCCAGTACCTTTACCTGCTCGGTGTCGCCCGTCATCGCGCCTGCGAGCATCTCATCGACAGACATTCGCAATGTATCAACGGCTTCGTGCAAACGCTCGCGCTCTGCGTGAGGGTCATCAGCGATCGGGTTCGTTACAACGACACGTGGCTCATGGAGAAAGACGTGCCCTTCGGCTGTCCCTTCTTGTCCGACGCCGCCGCGTATCATAACCGGGTGTTGATGACGCGCAGACAGAGCGGCCCCTTCACCGATAAATGCACCGAGCTCTGCCATTTCTGCAAGGACCATCGCAACGACCTCGAGCGCATAGACCTCATCTTCGGAGAATTCGCGGGCGGTTCTGGACTGAACAACAAGAACCCCAAGCGCATCGCCAAGCCGCTGAATCGGGACACCAAGGAAACTGCTGTACATTTCCTCGCCGGTTTCCGGCATATAGCGGAAGCCACGCTCTTTTGGCGCATCAGCAGAGTTCACAACTGAGCCGCTCTTGGCCACGCGACCAACGAGGCCTTCGCCAAGTCGCATACGCGTTTGGTGAACCGCCTCGGCCTTCAACCCTTCAGTCGCACAGAGTTCTAGAGTCTCGTCATCACGGAAGAGGTAGATTGAACACACCTCCGTCGCCATCGAATCTGCGATCAGATGGGTGATGTGATCAAGGCGCTCCTGACCTTCGCTATCTTCGGCCAACGCCTCTCTGAGCCGCCCGAGGAGCTTCCGGCTTTCGCTTTCTGTGCTGTCGGCCATATGGCCCCTTTTGTAATGCCTGTGAACTAAGCCACTTTTTCCAATTCAAAGGCATCATGCAGGGCTTGGACCGCAAGTTCCATATATTTCCGGTCTATAAGCACAGAAACTTTGATCTCTGAGGTTGTAATAACCTTGATATTGATGCCCTCGGCGTTGAGAGCTGCAAACATCTTAGCGGCAACACCTGTGTGGCTTCTCATGCCAATTCCGACAACGCTCACCTTGGCGACATCTGTATCTGTGACGAGGTCATGATAATTGATGCTGCCCGATGTTTTAGCATCTTCCATTGCTTTTTCAGCACGTGCGACCTGATCTGTCGGGAGCGAAAATGTCATGTCGGTACGGCCATCTTCGGAGATGTTCTGCACGATCATGTCAACATTTACGCCTGATTCTGAAAGCGGTCCAAAGATCGCGGCCGCAATGCCTGGGCGGTCAGCAACCGAGATAAGTGTCATCTTCGCTTCGTCACGAGAATAGGCGACGCCAGCTACTACATTGCTTTCCATGATTTCCTCCTCGTCGCACACTAGAGTGCCGGATGTATCTGTTTGTTCGTCAAAAGACGAAAGAACGCGCAGTTTCACTTTATAGCGCATTGCAAGCTCTACCGAGCGCGTTTGCAGAACCTTTGCGCCAAGACTGGCGAGTTCAAGCATCTCTTCAAATGCGATCCGGTCAAGCTTGCGCGCTTTTGAGCTGATGCGCGGATCAGTCGTATAAACACCGTCGACATCAGTATAGATGTCGCAGCGCTCTGCGCCAAATGCGGCAGCAAAAGCAACGGCCGTTGTGTCGGAGCCGCCGCGACCGAGAGTTGTAATCCGACCCTCTGGGCTGACACCTTGGAAACCAGCAACAACCGCAACACGCATCCCTTCGGCAAACTTGCCGTTGATGTTTTCTGTCTGGATGTCTTCAATGCGCGCGGCGCTATGTGCGGATGTCGTTTGCACCGGAACCTGCCAGCCTTGCCAGCTGCGTGCAGGAACGTCCATCTCCTGAAGCGTCAATGCCATGAGGCCTGCTGTTACCTGCTCGCCGGAACTCACCACCGCGTCGTACTCGCGCGCGTCAAATAGCGGTGACGTTTCCTTGACCCAGCCGACCAGCTCGTTCGTTTTGCCCGACATCGCCGAGACAATAACGATTACATCATAGCCCTTCGCAACCTCTACGCCGACGCGTTTGGCTGCGCGCCGAATACGGTCGAGTGTCGCAACAGAAGTGCCCCCGAATTTCATGACCAAAAGCGGCATGGGTGCTCCTTTTTGGTTAAACCGCGTGTGTCTTAGGCGTAAGTGGTCTCAAGAGCAAGAAGGGAAGGAGCAAACAGCGCAAAAGAACGGTCATTCAACGCGCGTTTCGAGTGACAATTGCGGTCAGTTTGTTTTTCGCGCCGGTACGAACGGGAGAGGGGCAACGGGAATGCCATCATCAATTAAAGACTTCGCATCTTTCAGCGAAGTTTCTCCGTAGATAGGGCGCTCCGGCGCATCCCCATCATGGATCGCACGGGCCTCGTCGCTAAACTTGTCACCAACGTAGTCTGATGTTGCTTCTATATGCGCTTTCAGCTCGCGAATTTGCTTTTCGATATCAGCTGGAGGAGCAGGCTGCGCAGAGGTCGCCGCATCAATTGGGTCGGTTTCCGGGGCACGTTTGGCCATCCCCGATTGAACACGTGGCGCCATAACCGCTTTGCTGATCTCTGTATCGCCGCAATCCGGACACGAGACCATCCCAGACGCATTAACCTTTTCAAATGCAGCACCAGATTGAAACCAGCTCTCGAAGCTGTGTTCATTGCTGCATTTCAGGGCAAAGCGGATCATTTAGCGGGTCCTATCTTGGGTGCACTCTTTATATAGGTAAGCGGCGGCTCGTGTTTAAGGCCAATTCAAGCGGCCATGCAATACTTAATAAATCTTGGGGTTGAACCGCTTAAGTATTGCCGCCAATTCTGGCTCTTTCACAAGTTTGGCGGCCTTTTTCGGGCTTACCCATTTGCGTTTGCGGGATTTGCGTTCCGGGTATTCTTTGGCCAGCTTTTTAACTTTGATTGGATAAAGCGCGACAATACACGGAAGCGCTGCTTTTGTGTCTGGGTCTTTCGTATAGGAATAGACGCCTACACAGAATTCTTTAACTTTGCCTTTCGCGCCAGCTTCTTCCCAAGCTTCGATAGCGGCGGCTTCTCCAGCTGTTTGTCCATCCATCGGCCACCCTTTTGGCACAATCCATCGGCCAGAGCGCCGCGTTGTAACCAGAAGAACCTGAACGCGTGCATTTACCACGCGATAACAAATAGCTCCAAACTGCGTTCGAATCCCGCGCTTTCCTTCCGCGGGAAGATACAAAGGTTGCGGGCTTATGCGTGCCACTTTCTTTTTCTCAACTTTTTTTCTGATGGCGTCACCTGATATCTAACGCCAATTTTCCATTGATAATCAGAGATTGGCAAGATGTTTGTCCGAATTTGACAGTTACAGAAGCATGCCTGCCACCCCCAAGTTTGTTTCGCGGCTTTTTAATCAAAGTTTGTGAACAACACGCGTTTGAGAGCCGCGGCCTTAAACCGTTCGAAAGATTCGCGCTCTAGCGTCAGGGCAAGTGGGGCTGTGTCCCGTAGATTGGTATCCCAAGCGGGATGCGCCTTTTACTCTGAGGGAGTTTTTATGTCGCTGATCTCTTCATTGCGGAAGTCCGTCGGCTCGTTTCGATCCGTGTTCTTTCGTGTCTCTGCCATCATGGCCGTTTGTACCGCTGCTGTCGCGGGCACGATGGCTTACATGTCGTATGTCTCTAGCAAAGACATCGCTGAAAACAACACACGAGCATTTGCTCAAAAAGTAACGACATTTTCAGCAAGCCAAAGCGCGAGCGCGATCAGGTTTGGCAACAAGGAAGCTCTTGATTCAATTGTCAAAGGAGCGGTTTCCTCCTCACAGGGTAGCGCCCTAGACAGTCTCGTTCTGAACTTGAAAAGCGAGGTCATTTATAGTCACGAGAATAAGGATCTAGGCGGAACAGAACTATATGAACTAGCCGCAAAAGCAGTTTCAAGCGGAGCGGCGCAAACCTCTGCCGACGGTTTTCAAATCGCAATGCCTGCGTTTTTTGGGAAGAGTAATGACCTCGTTGGAGCAATTGCCTTCTCTTGGACCCCTGAGCTGGTGCTTGCAGAGATGAAAAAGGATCAGATCCAGACGTTGCTCATTGCGGCTGCGGTTTTCCTGATTGCCTTGGTCTCGGTAATGTTTGTGCTGCGCGCTTTACTTTCAAAACCACTCGTCCAAGTTCGTCATGCGATGGAAGACGTCGCGAAGGCTAACTACGAAGCAGAGGTCCCAAGTCAGAAGCGCAACGATGAGATCGGCGACATCGCGCGATCCTTGGAAGAGTTCCGCCAGACGCTGCAAGATGCCGAGAAAAGTGCGCGGGAGAGCCAATTTAAAGGAGCCGCGTTTGAATCCTCTTCGTCTGCGATGATGATGGTCAATAAAGAGCTCAGAATAAACTACGTGAACTCTGCGTTTTTTGCGCTTCTGAAAGATAACGAAGCGGCTCTTCCCAAAGCAATCAGAAGCTCCGAGATCAATGACATTATTGGCAAGCCCTATGCTGAATTACTTGGAGGTGATCACAGTATCGAGCGCATTCTTTCGGATACGGATAATCTGCCTCATATCTCGGATATTGTTCTGGACGATGTCCGAATTTCACAGTCGATCAATATCGTACATGACGCGCGTGGGGCGCCTATTGGCCGCGTGATTGAATGGAAAGATGTTACAGAAGAGCGCCTGAACAGAGCAATTCTAACGTCTCTTGATGCAAGCCAAGCACGTGTGGAATTCCAGCCCGACGGAAAAGTTATTAAGGCAAATGATAATTTCTGTTCTGTAGTCGAGAGGACAGAGCGGGAAGTGTCTGGGAAGCAAGGTCAGGATTTACTTCCGCAAAATGAGCTAGCGAATAGAGATGACACGCCTATGTGGAACGCTCTCGCAAACGGACAATCTGTGGTCGGCCGTTTCAATTACCGCGATGGTTCAGGAAAAACAGCAATATTTGATGGCAGCTTCAGTCCAGTTGTCGATCGAGAAGGCAATGTTAGTCGAATTGTCATGATTGCGAATGATGTAACAACTGCACAGCTCGAGCTCCAAACTGCAGAAGAAACACGAGCCAAAATGGAAGCCGAGCAAAGTGCCGTAGTAGACGGATTGCGCGTTGGGCTGAAAAAGCTTTCAAACGGCGATCTGTCTGCAAAAATCGAAAAAAGTTTTGCACCAGAATATGAACAACTCCGCAACGATTTTAACCATGCGATCGAGGCGCTTTGCCTAGCCATGACAAGCGTGGTCGAAAACTCAAACATGATCCGCAACGAAACCGGCGAAATTAGTAAAGCGGCTGATGACCTTTCACGGCGTACAGAAACCCAAGCCGCAACTCTGGAAGAAACCGCGGCCGCGCTTGAAGAAATGACGTCCTCGGTTTCTTCCGCGGCTGATGGCGCAGCACTTGCACGGAAGATGGTGACAGAAGCGCGCGACAATGCAGAGGCCAGTGGCGATGTCGTTAGAGAAGCAGTTACAGCGATGAGCGAGATTGCAAGTTCGTCGCAACAGATATCCAAGATTACAGGCGTCATCGACGATATCGCCTTTCAAACAAATCTACTCGCACTTAACGCCGGTGTTGAAGCCGCCAGAGCGGGGGACGCTGGCCGAGGGTTTGCAGTGGTCGCTACGGAGGTACGTGACTTAGCTCAGCGCTCTTCAGATGCAGCACGCGAAATTAATGGGTTGATCTCTACGAGTGAAAACCACGTTAAGCGAGGGGTAGATCTGGTTGACCAAACTGGTGACGCATTGAAAGGAATTTTTGATCGCGTATCAGAGATTTCGAGCCATGTTGCGGAGATCGCAGTCTCTGCGGAAGAACAATCTCGAGGGCTCGCAGAGATCAATACAGCGGTCAATCAACTCGACCAAGTTACACAACAAAACGCAGCTATGTTTGAAGAAACAACTGCGGCAAGCCACGCGTTGACCGGTGAAGCTGAAAATTTGGCGAACACAATGGCTCAGTTCAACACAGGTAACCTATCACCACAGGTTTCGAGCCCAATTCCAATAAGTTCGCCTCCTTCTCCTGGAGCGAATTCTGTTGCGGTAAAGTCTGTCGTTAATGGAAGTTCGCTTCCGGATAGAATCGACGACGGGTGGGAAGATTTTTGAATGTAATGGCCCACCGGGTTTAGTTCGGTGGGCATGTTTGAGAGAGGCTAAGCGCGTTAATCGCCATGCAATACCAAAAGCGTCACTGCGTGAAATACATACCTGCGGCAAGCGCTATCACTGCAAACAATACCGCAAACAAGATCTTCCAAATTGAATAAGGACGTTCCCCTTGAACCTTCCCAGTTTGGCCATTTACAACAAAGCGATAGGACTTCCCTCTGTACTTGTAAGCGGCCATCCAGATCGGAGCTAAAATGTGCTTAAATGTTATGTCTGAGTACTGAGTTTCGGCGCGATCAATTCTTTGACGGTCTCCCCCGATATCGAAACGAATGTCTCGGCGAATTCGGTTGGCCATAACGTCTTTTGCAATAATGAAGCCTTCATCAAGTCCAACTGAGTATCCCTCCGACATAAAACCGGCAAGAAAGCGTGGCTGATAGGTTTCAAGAGATGAGAGGTCCCACGGATGCAAGCCATCTGCGTAACTCTTAGGAAGCGAATGGCTTGCCATAACCAAAACGTCATCAAAAAATCGCGATACCCGACCGGAGACAGAAACCCACCGAACTTTCACAACAGTTCGTTTTTGCCGCTTGCCATCAATGACAACTGTTTTGGTGGTTGTATATTCAGTTCCTCTGCCGCCAGTGTACCGGGTTTTGGTTTGGGTGTCATACGTCCAGTAAGGAATGTACACACCTTGCATTTTGCGCCCTTTACGTGCGTAAGCGGCAAGCCCGTTTGGAGCGAACCAAAGCCTGCCAAGCCATTTTTCCATATGATCGTGCGCTTCTCGCTCAGGAATAGCAAAAGGGAGAACCGCTTTCGGCTTTATCACGCGATGCAAGCCGGTATCAGTCACGACCGGTGTGGCACAAAATGGGCATTCGTCCGCGTGGACCTGCTCATCGAAGGTGATTTGAGCGCCGCAATTTGTACAATTGGTTACCCTTCGCTCTTCTAACTGTTCTTCGGACAGCGAATTACTTAACGCGTCTTGAAAATCCATCTCTAGAATTTCAGGGGACGTGGGGTTCTCAGGTGTTTCGGTATACCCGCAATGATCGCAAGTTAAGACGCCGGTTTCGGGCGAAAACCTAAGATCCGCACCACATTGCTCACAGGGGAAACGGTGTTCCTCGTGGGGGCTGTTCATATCTGAATGTCCTCAAATCCCATACCCAAAAGGCTCGTTCTTAAGGTAGCGGGGGCGGTGGAGGTAGCACCGTAAACAAGGTTGCGAGGTCTGAAACGTCTTCTGCTTTCTTCCACCCATCGAGCCCAGCGGTCCAAACTAAGCTTTCGCGCGTCAGGCGCCCGTCGGTCGCCATTTGCCCCATAGTTGCCCTGGAGAATGGGCCTGTTGTTTTACCATTTTTTGCGATGTGCCATACTTTTTCGACCGGTGGCGGCGGAGGTGCGCTGGAAGGGGAGGCGGGTCTTGGTCCCCACGGTCCAGCGAGTTGGCCCGCCATGGCAAGCCCCATTCCGGCGCCTATGCCCGCCGCCATTCCGCCGCCTGCTGGGTTTTGTGCAGCTGCTGTCATGGCTTCAGCAGCGGAGAACTGGGTGTAGGTTGCCATGTCGCCAACAATTCCGACCGATGTCCTTTTGTCGAGGGCTGCTTCTACTGCTGGGGGTAGGCTTATATTTTCGATGTATAATTCAGGTAAAACCAGTCCATACTCTGCGACTTGGGCGCTGATCTGACTGGCTATGAGTTTACTCAAGTCAGCGGTGTTTGCCGCCATGTCCAAGACTGGAATGCCGCTTCCGGCAATCGAACGGCTAAACTCTTGAACGATGATATTTCGTATCTGGAAGCTTATCTCATCCATCGTGAATTCACCATCGGTCCCGACAATCTCGCGCAGGAAAACCGCCGGGTCGGACACACGCACACTATAGGTGCCATAAGCCCGTAAGCGCACCGGACCAAACTCAGGATCGCGGCAAATGATCGGATTCTTCGTCCCCCACTTAAGGTCGTTGAACCGAGTGGTGTTCACAAAATAAATTTCGGATTTGAAGGGGCTTTTGAAGCCATGGTCCCAGTGCTGCAGCGTTGTCAGTACGGGCATATTGTTGGTTTCAAGAAGGTAGAGTCCGGGCGTGAAGACATCCGCCAGTTGCCCCTCGTGGATGAAAACTGCGGCCTGCCCTTCACGGACAGTCAGCTTTGCACCGTATTTAATCTCGTGTCCTTCACGCTCAAATCGCCAAACCATGGTATCGCGCGTGTCGTCGGTCCAATGAATGACATCAATGAACTCACCGGTAAGAAAATCAAAAATTCCCATTTCTACCTCCCTGATTGGGCTATCTTTTCGCCACCCATCAATTCTGTGGCAATTTCATTGACGATCGGGCGGGCCGTACTCGCATCCATTCCAGCGGAAAGCCGAGAGTCATATAAAATTCGAAGCAGTTGCTCGTCATGTGTCGTTAGCAAAGCGAACTCCTCGTCATCGTTGAAAATCGATGGTCGCGCGGCATCGCTGTCGTTTGATAGTCCTAGGCTTTGCGCAATTTCTTCGTGAATGCAGCTTTGGCGAAGCAAGTCTGGATGCTCTTCTCGAATGATAACAACCGCGCTTCCTATGACGTTGGGGTTGCCGCTTTCGCTGTGGGATTGAGTGATGCACAGGTCATTTTTCGTGATGTTTATCAGTGCGTTGACTTCTCTTTGAGCAATGCCGGGTACGTACTCTTGCAAGAGAGGTGCTATTTCGCGCCGTTCATCCTCGTTCAAAATCAGTACGTGAAGATTAGCGTTTCTAGCCGATCCAGTTGAAACAGGATGCTTTGTTGCCGATGCCAGCCTGCGCGCAAATCTCTCGACTTCGGATGTATCTTTGCGGCGGCTTTCCGGTGAAACAGACTCTCCGAACTCGACGCTGATAACAACGGGTCTTTCCCAACGACGTAGGGGCGTTGCCATTTCCTGCGCGATGAGGCGGTCGTTAAGCGGCGAAAACTCCGCAAAGAATGCGATTTTCATAAAATTCTGCGTGAGGTCGTTTGCGTCAAATGGAACGTCAACGCCGCCTCCATCCGTGCGCAGCAAACCGCGAACAAGATAGTCTTCTTGGAGGCTAGCGAAATGCTGAATATAGAACTCACTCAGTTCCGAGCGCGTCGGCGCAGGGACTTCTGGGCGCGGTTTCGGCATCGGCATTGGTGGCGGCGCGCTCTGACAGGCAGCGAGCAAAAGAATGCTCGCCGCTCCAACAGTTTTTAATGCGCGCCGGAATGTGCTCATTAGTTCACGGACGTCCCGATTTCACTTCCGGTCTTGTCTCCGCGCGCCTTTGCTGATGCGAGAGTTTCTTTAAGCTCGTGCTCGAGACGGACAAGCTCTTCTTCTGCTTCGGCGCGTCGGCGTTTGCCTTCGTCAGCGATGGCAAGGCTATCGTTGATTGTACCGATCAGAGTTTCATTCGCTGCTTTCACGGCCTCAATATCGAATACACCACGCTCCATTTCTTCTCTGACAACTTTGTTGGCTTGGCGAAGGTTATCGGCGTTGGCCGTTAGCAATTCGTTTGTCAAATCATTTGCATCTCTGACGGCATGTGCTGCTTCGGAGCTGCGTTGAATTGTGACGGCTTGGGCCAATTGGGTTTCCCAAAGCGGAACGGTGTTGACCAAAGTAGAGTTGATTTTCGTAACGAGAGATTTGTCGTTCTCTTGTACGAGACGAATGGACGGCAAGCTCTGCATTGTAACTTGCCGTGTAAGCTTTAGGTCGTGAACGCGACGCTCAAGATCATCACGTGCTGCGCGAATGTCACGAAGCTCTTGGGCCGCCATCACAGCGTCGTTCTCGGCGGCTTTGTTAACTGCAGCCTCTTTCTCCGGAATGGTCTTTGTGTCGAGTTCTTCGATTTTTTCTTCGCCCGCTGTGATGTACAGCCCGAGTTCATCATAGAAGCTCAGGGTCTTGTCATACAGGTTATCAAGCGACTTAATATCCTTCAGCAGCTTGTGCTCATGTGTGAGGAGGCTGTCAGTAATCTTGTCGATTTGCCCCTGAACGTCCTCGAACTTTGCAAGAAATTTTGCAAAAGGAGCGGCGCGTCCGGTGAGGCGTTCCCACCAACTGCGCTTCCGCCGAACGTCTAGCTCAGAAACACTAAAGCCGCGTATCGTCGAAACAATGCTTCTCAGGCTGTCACCAGCAGGGCCGACATCCTTATTCTTCACATCGCTCAGCATAGCTTGCGAAATGGTTTGCAACTCTGCTTGTGCGGATGAGCCGAAGTTCACAATTGATCCTGTATCAGTCAGATCTAACTCATCCATACGTTTTTGGATTTCTTCCGCGATGGGCGGTTCGGCTTCCTTGAGTGTGACAAGGCTGTTTGTGGGCTCTGCAAGCTCTACTTTTGCGACCTCTTCAACCAATTCGGTTGCTTTCTCGGCTTGTTTGCGAATGTTTTCGTCCATAATTCCCCCTATACACCTTCGCGCGCTAAGCGCTCTCGAAGGACTTCGATTTCAACATCAAGATCGCCTTTGTCCGCCTCAAGAAGTGAACGCGTGCGGGCTGCGAAATTTGTTTCAAGGTCAGTAAGTAAATTCTCGTAATCTAGTCTGGCTTGCTGGTTCTGGGTGCGGCTGTAAATGTCGGCAAATTTGGTTGTCGCGTCTCGAGCACCCATTAGGTAGACGCCCATGTAGCGACGCGCGGCGGAAAGGTCGCGCGGATCTTCCTCAACGGTCCGAAAGAGATCGCGCGCAACAGTCTGGAATTGTTCCACGCGAGCGATAAGCTGTCGGTCTTCCGCACGCCGGATCGCCTTTGACATGTACTCAAGGTGCTTTTCCGCTTCTGCAACCGCGCGGGCAACCCGATCTTGTTGAAATTCGTCAGCGCCTTCGGTCCCTTTGGATTTCAAAGGATCGGGGCCGAACGAAATCAAATGAAGTGCGGACCCCAAAACAAAATAGAGGCCCGCTTCAAAAGCTCCGCCGCCGCCAGCAAGTCCGGCAACACTAAGCCCACAACCAGTTAGAACTGAGCCGAATATCTTGCGTGGAAACGCGGGTTTTCGGGCAACGCGCCTTGCATCATAGGCTTCGTGAGCAAGCACACCTTCACGGGTAAGCCACGCTGCTGCCAACAGCAGCGCAACTGCGAGGAGAGAGAGAGCCATTTGAGCGGGCTCGCGAAAGAATGCGAGCAGGGCAAGTGGCAGCGGAGTAAAGAAAAGGATGTTCAGTCGCGCGGCCGCGCGCGCCGGTTTCTTGCCGCGAAACGGGTGCGAAGGGGGCTGCGATTGCCCCTCTGTTGTGCCATTCGGGCTGTATTTCCCTCCGAAACGCTGGGCCATTATGCCCCTCCGGAGATTGAAACATATAGCGTCAATACCACCAAAAGAATGAACGCAAGTTTTTGAATACCTGTCCCAGCCATGAATTCCCCCATGCGGGTGCTTTAAAATTACTTTAAGATATAGGGCAGTACACCGATTCATGCTAGCGCATGGCCCGAATTTTTAAGGGGGAAATTTCGGATGAGCGAAGCACGACTGGATGCGCCGCCGCATCCGAAGCTGGCGCGAATAAAATTTTTGCCTCTCGTTCAAGAAGCTAACAGTCGCGAAATCGCCTAGGATTTATTGCGCTTATGCGGTGGCCGGGCGTTTGTTGTCTTGCGTGGTTTCTTCGCCGATCTTGCGCCGGAAGCGCCTGATTTCGCCGCTCCCTTGAAACCTGCTGCCTTGCCTTTTGCTGCGGGTTCTTTGCGTTTTCGCACTGGCATCGGCTTTGAAGGTTTCCCTTCATCCTGCGCGAGGCCGAGTTGGTCGCGTAGGACGCGCTGCTTCACTTCTTCGACTTCACCTGGCTTAAGTTCGCCAAGCCTGAAAGGACCATAAGATACACGCAACAAGCGGTTCACAGTTAGCCCAATCGCCGCCATTGCGCGCCGGATCTCGCGGTTCTTGCCTTCGCGGATAGAGACCGTCAGCCACGCGTTTGCGCCTTGTTGGCGATCCAAGGATACGATCATGGGCTGGAATGTCTCGCCATCCACGCTGATCCCTTTGCGCAACGGTTCGAGGGTTGTTTCATCGGGGCGGCCATTCACACGAACGCGATAGCGGCGCAGCCATCCGGTAGAAGGCAACTCAAGCTTGCGTTTAATGCCGCCGTCATTCGTTAGAAGCAGGAGCCCCTCCGAATTGATGTCCAGCCGGCCAACGCTCAAAACGCGCCCCAACTCTTCTGGCAGGGCGTCAAATACTGTCTCTCGGCCTTTTTCGTCGCTTTCTGTCGTCACGAGACCGAGCGGCTTATAGTAAAGCCACATACGTGCGTGCTCTGGTTCGGCAAGCGGCTTCCCGTCGACTTCGATCTTGTCCTTTTCAGTAACGTTCAAAGCGGGGCTGTCTATCACCTTGCCATTGACCGATACCCGACCGGCTTCAATCATCCGCTCGGCCTCGCGGCGCGACGCAACGCCCGCTCGGGCTAGAACTTTGGCGATCCGGTCGCCTGATTTTGTGGTCGGTGTATTGGCTGATTTTTCCATAGGCTCGCTCTATAGCAGTTCTTGGAGAATAGAAAGCAGCTTGGCATAGAACCCAGAACGAGGCAAAACGATGCCATGACACGCTTCAACAGCTATATGAAACATGCGCTTATCCAAGCAAAGGACGCCGCAGAGCGTGGGGAAGTGCCTGTCGGCGCGGTGCTGGTCTCTGGAGCTGGGGAAATGCTTGCGGAGAATGGCAATCGGACACGTGAACTTAATGACCCCACCGCGCACGCAGAGGTTCTTGTCATAAGAGAAGCATGTTCAAAGCTTCAGACCGAGCGACTTACCGATTGCGATCTTTACGTCACGCTAGAGCCTTGTCCGATGTGTGCAATGGCCATTTCAGCGGCGCGTATCCGGCGTGTTTATTATGGGGCGGCCGATCCGAAGTCCGGCGGTATTGCGCAGGGGCCGCGAATTTTCGCACACCCGCAGGCACATCATGTTCCTGAAGTATATGATGGCATTTCGGCGCAAGAGTCAGAAGAACTGCTAAAAAGCTTCTTCAAATCTCGCCGCTAAACGGCTTTGCCCCAAAGGTCGTATTCACTTGCCTCATCTACTTTAACCGTAAGCATATCGCCCGGTTTCAGGGTCTCAAACCCTTCGTCGATAAACAGGTTCCCGTCGATTTCGGGCGCATCGGCTTTGGTACGGCATGTGGCGGCTTCGTCGTCCACCTCGTCAACAATGACGTCCTGAAGCGTTCCGACCTTGCGCTCAAGTTTCGCGGCCGAGATGGATTGTGAAACTTCCATAAATCGGTGCCAACGCTCTTCTTTTACTTCGGCAGGAACGTGATCGGGGAGGGCATTGCTTCGCGCGCCTTCGACGTTTTCGTATTGGAAGCAGCCCACGCGATCGAGTTGCGCCTCTTGCAGCCAGTCGAGCAGATGCTGAAACTCTTCTTCGGTTTCACCAGGATAGCCGACGATAAAAGTGCTGCGCAGCGTTATATCGGGGCAAATCTCGCGCCACGCATTGATTTCGTCCAGCGTTTTGGCGCCAGCCGCGGGGCGTGCCATACGACGCAGAACATCTGGGTGGCTGTGTTGAAACGGGATGTCGAGATAAGGGAGAATGTGTCCGTCCGCCATCAACGGAATGAGATCACGTACATGGGGATAAGGATAAACATAGTGCAGCCGAACCCAAGCGCCCAAACTCCCCAGTTCGCGAGCGAGATCAGTGATATGGCTCCGCACTTCGCCATCTTTCCAAGGGTTTACATCATACTTGCGGTCAAGGCCGTAGGCGCTGGTGTCTTGGGAAATGACCAAGAGTTCCTTTACGCCCGCATCAACAAGCTTTTCAGCCTCGCGCAAAACTGCGTGTGCAGGGCGCGACTGAAGTTTGCCGCGCATGTCGGGGATAATGCAGAACTTGCATTTGTGGTTACAGCCCTCGGAAATTTTGAGATAGCTGAAGTGGCGCGGCGTAAGCGAAACTCCACGGGCGGGAAGAAGGTCAACAAACGGATCGGGGCTTGGCGGCACAGCTTGGTGAACCGCATCAAGCACTTGTTCGTATTGGTGTGGGCCAGTTACAGCCAAAACGCTTGGATGAGCGCCGGTAATGTATTCAGGTTCTGCGCCCAAACATCCCGTTACAATGACGCGGCCGTTTTCGTTGATCGCTTCGCCAATCGCCTCAAGGCTCTCTGCCTTCGCACTATCCAGAAAACCGCAGGTATTGACGATCACAGCCTCTGCTCCGCCATAGTCCGGAGAGATAGCATACCCTTCGGCGCGCAGACGTGTAAGGATGCGCTCGCTATCCACCAATGCTTTCGGGCACCCAAGGCTCACCATACCGATTTTCGGCTGGCCCTCTCGAATGGGGTCAGAGATTTGCGCGCGTGGTGCAAGGTCGGGGCGGAGTTCTGGCGGATTCTGGCTCATGGCGTGGCTATACACTGGCGTTTGATGCGGAGCAAAGACAAACATAAGCGAAGTCACACTGAGGTGAGGGCCATTGTGGGCAGTTGAAATGGCGCTTACACAGGAAAGAAAATAATTGAGGTGAGCTATGCGTTGGATTTATCGGGGTGTCGCATTCCTATTTACCCTCGGCTTTCTTGCACTTGTCGCACTCGCGCTTATTCCTGGTCAAAAGCTCGCGGACCTCGCGAGCGAGCGGTTGAAAATTGTAACCGGACGAGATGTTCAGATAGAAGGCGATGTAACAACAAGCTTGTTTCCGCATCTGTCGATTACAACCGGACCTGTTAAGCTGGCAAATGCAGATTGGTCAGAATCTGGCCCGATGATCACTGCTGAAGGTTTGAAGGTTGGTGTCTCCTTCTTTTCGTTGCTGAGCGGCGATGTCGTGATCAAGACGGTTGAGTTTAATCAACCAAAAATTCTGCTCGAAATTACTGAGGATGGCCGCGAAAACTGGTCATTTGACGAGAAGACCATTCAAGTCGTGAAGGCACCATCCTCAAATGAAGGGGGCAGCGAAAAAGTTGCAACCTCAAGGTCCTACAGCGTTGACGAGGCTGCGGTGAAGGGGGCGGACATCCGTTTCATTGACCATCAGAATGGACGGCAGGAGCGGTTTCAAAATGTGGACTTCACGCTTCGGATGCCAGATGCAGATGGTGCGATTAAGGTTGTCGGATCGGGTGAGTATTCCGGCGCTGTCGTGAAAATGGGAGCGACCGTTACCAACGCTCGAAACTTCATTGATGGGCTCGTGACACCGCTTGAAATTTCGGCCGAATATGGCGGTGTTAAAGCGAGCTTCGATGGTAAGCTGGGCCTCGGCAATTTCGAGTTTGACGGGCAACTATCAGCACATGCCAATGACCTGCCGGCTTTCTCGGCGCGTTTTGGTGGCGCAGGGGGCGTATTCGACGGTGCGTTCGCGCTTTCAGGAAAAGCAACACGTACAGACGACGGCGCGCTCTTTTTACGCTCTGGGCGCATCGCGATTGGTGAAAATGAAGTGCGCGGGGATGTCGACCTCCTTCCGGGAAAGGATCGGCCGAAATTGAAAGCAGCGTTGACGGCGGACGTCTTGGACTTTTCCGAAACTTCAAAATCGCGAAATTCACAAGGCAAGCCGCAGTCCGCTCGGCCAAAGAAACCCAAAACACAAACGGGTTGGCCCAAAGATCAAATCAGCACTGATTTTCTATTTCTGACCGATGCTGAAGTTTCCCTTCGGGCAAACAAGCTTGTTCTTGGCGGTTTGAAGCTTGGCAAAAGTCAGATTCTAACGCGGGTCGAAGCGGGTAGGGCTGTGTTCGCGCTTGAACAAACCGCTGCCTATGACGGTGCGCTTTCGGGGCAGTTTGTTATGAATGGGCGAGGTGGGCTTTCTGTTGGCGGAAATCTTGCAGCAGCAAACGTTGATGTGGAGCCGCTTCTCATCGACCTTGTTGATCTAGAACGTTTTTCCGGAAAGGGAGATTTTTCGATCGAGTTCCTTGGCGTCGGAGAATCCGTTGATGAAATCATGCATAACTTCTCTGGTTCTGCTCAACTTGCTATGCGCAAAGGCGCGCTTAAGGGTGTCGATCTGAAGCGGATGATTGCGAATACAGACCCGGATCAGCAAGGTGATGGCAAGCGGACGATTTTTGACAGCCTGACGGCATCTTTCGATATCGAGAATGGAATTGCGCGTACGGATGATCTTGATGTTCGGGCAAATGGGCTGACCGCTGTTGGTACAGGTGAAGTCGACCTCGGCGAGCAGATGCTTGACTTCCGCGTCGTCCCGACCGCGCTTGTAAAAGAAGACGGTACTGGCGGCGTAAAGGTTCCTGTTCGGATCAAAGGCCCGTGGGCGGGGCCGCGCTATTTCCTCGATGTTGAGGCGCTAAACGCCAAGGATTTGGATATTGATCAAGAAGATCTTGAAAAGAAGGTGAAAAAGGCGAGGAAGAAAGTAAAGAACGACATCGCCAAGAAGCTTGGGATCAAACAGAAAAAGGGCGAGAGCTTGGAAGATGCCGCGCGCCGAACGATTGAGGAGACCGCGACCAAGGAGCTTATGAAGATTCTGGGCGGTGGCAACTAGACGGAAATAAAAAGGGCGCCCGATGAGGCGCCCTTAATGTTTGAATGTTTCGAAGCCTTAGCGGCGACGGTCCCGGCGGCTACTCATTGGCTGGAATGCAACGCCGACATGCGCTTCGCAGTAAGGTTTTCCAGTCTGAACATTGAGGCCGCAAAACCAGAATTCGTCTGTGGCGGGGTCACCAATAGGCCATTTGCATGTGCGCTCGGTCAACTCCATCAGTGAAAGCTTCTTGGCCGTCTTTTCAACTTCACGAACCGATGCCAGCGCTTCAGGGCTGATTTCATTGGCCGAGGGTTGTGGAGGCAATGGCTGTCCCGCAGGAATGATCGCTTTGCGCGCAGGTGTCGCTGGGCGTGCTGGGGCTTCCGCAGGGGCGGCAGCTTTTTCCGCTGCCGGAGCGGCCTTTGGTGTGGCCGGCTTAGCGCGCGCGGCTGGCTTTGCCGCTGCGGGCTTTTCTTTGGCTTTTGGCTTGGCGCTGCTGGTCGTGCGGTTGGAAAGGCCAAGACGGTGCACCTTGCCGATAACGGCGTTTCTGGTAACGCCGCCAAGTTCCTTGGCAATCTGGCTCGCGGACTGGCCTTCGCCCCACATTTTTTTCAGGGTTTCGACGCGCTCATCTGTCCAGGACATATAACTTCCTTTGGTTCGGTTCGCGGGATAAAGACCGCACAAAACAGTCTCGCAGGCCGCAACCTGAAAGAATTCAACTGACCCCCTATTTTAATCACCCCGCAACGGGATACAAGGCACAGGAGTCGATTCAGGTTGAATCCGGGAAATTAGTTGAGGAAGTATGAGCATGCAGGCGGAATATTCGGAGCAGAAACGCAAGTTTGGCCGGATCAACTGGCTTGGAACCTATACGCTCGCCCAACGCGAGATACGCCGTTTCGTCGTCGTCTGGACGCAAACGCTTCTGGCTCCGTTGGTTACTGCTGCATTGTTCCTTGCAATATTCACCGTTGCAATCGGGCCGACCCGTGGCGACGTAAACGGGGTGCCGTTCCTGCATTTCATCGCGCCGGGTATTCTAATGATGACCGTTATTCAGAACGCGTTTGCGAATACTTCATCTTCCATCACCGTTGCGAAGGTTCAGGGCAATATCGTCGATACATTGATGCCGCCGCTTTCCCCTATTGAACTCGTCGCCGGATACCTAGCGGGTGCGATAGGGCGCGGGATGCTTGTTGCCGTTGTTATCGGCCTTGGTATGAGCTTGATCTTGGGCATCGAGATTCATCATCCGATCTGGGCTCTGGTCTTTGCGTTTCTTGGCAGCGCGATGCTTGGGGGGCTTGGAATTCTTGCTGGCGTCTATTCCAATAAGTTCGATCAGGTTGCGGCGATCACCAACTTCATCGTGACCCCTTTGGCGTTCTTGTCCGGAACCTTTTACTCCATAGATGCGCTGCCGCCACTTATCCAAACTCTCACACGTGCCAATCCGATTTACTACCTGATTGATGGTGTGCGCTATGGAGTGCTTGGAGGAGCGGAGACAGGCCCATGGCTTGGGTTGCTGATCTGTGTCGCGACGACCGGTTGCATTATTGCAATATGTTGGGCGTGGTTCCGCAAGGGCTATCGGCTCAAACCATAAAAAGCTTGTCAGCTCCGGCCGCTCCCGTCTATACGAGCCGCATGATCAACGCTGCGAACATATCTTTCCGACGCCGACGCTAAGTATAGCTGCGGCCAATTCGCTATTGATTTCGCGCAATATTGCGCAACACTCCTCAAAATCTTGACACACGGCTGCCCTTACGGCACCAAAGCCCCTTCTTATAAGGACAATACCCATGATTTCTACCGTTCTGCCGACGTACAACCGCGCTCCACTTTCCTTTGAAAAAGGTGAAGGTGCTTGGCTTGTAGAGGCAGACGGCCGCCGATTTTTGGATCTTGGTGCTGGGATAGCCGTTTCGGCACTCGGGCATGCGCATCCGGCATTGGTAAAGGCGCTGACAGAACAGGCAGAGAAACTCTGGCATGTCTCCAACCTCTATCAAATTCCACAGCAACAAAAACTTGCGGATCAACTCGTCGATGCGACATTCGCGGACACGGTATTCTTTACCAATTCCGGTACAGAGGCCTGTGAACTTGCCGTTAAGATGGCGCGGAAATACTGGTTTGAAAAAGGCCAGCCCGAACGTGTTGAAATCTTGACGTTTGAAGGTTCATTCCACGGGCGTTCTGCGGCAGGTATTGCGGCGGCGGGTAGCGAAAAGATGGTCAAAGGGTTTGGCCCGATTGTCGGTGGGTTCACACACTTGCCATTCAACGACCTCGACGCAGTGAAGGCCGCCGCGAGCGAAAAGACAGCCGCGATCATGATTGAGCCAATTCAGGGTGAGGGCGGTATTCGCGCACTTCCTGACAGCACACTCAAAGCCCTTCGTGAAATATGCGACGACTGCGGCGCTCTGCTCATTCTGGACGAAGTGCAGTGTGGCATGGGCCGAACAGGTAAATTGTTTGCATATGAATTCGCAGGTATCGAGCCAGATATTATGATGGTTGCCAAAGGTATCGGCGGTGGCTTCCCGCTCGGTGCGGTGCTTGCCAAAGAAGAGGCCGCAAGCGGAATGACTGCGGGCACGCATGGCTCTACGTATGGCGGTAACCCACTGGCCTGTGCTGTAGGCTCCGCGGTGATGTCTGAAGTCTCTACCCCTGAGTTTCTGGCTGAAGTTTCGCGCAAATCTGCGCTGCTGCGCCAAGGTCTAGAAGGATTGGTTGCAACATATCCGAATGTATTCGCCGAGGTGCGTGGAAGCGGCCTGATGTTGGGGCTGAAATGCGTTCCGGCCTGTGCGGATATCGTTGCAAAGGGCTATGACGAATGCCTGATCACTGTGCCCGCTGCTGATAACGTTATCCGTTTGCTACCGCCACTAAACCTCACGGACGATGACATTGCCGAAGGGCTGGCGCGGCTCGAGGCTGTTGCGAAAAAGGCGAGCGGGTGATGCCACAAACGTATCAATTCAAACGTGCAACACGGGAGGATTTCCCGTTGTTGTACGGATGGCTTTCGCAAGCCGCGGTGCGCGAGTTTTGGGGAGATCCGGATCGCGAACTGGCCTTAATCGAAGAAGAAGTCGATGGCGGCGACTGCAATATGCATATCGTTTGGGGCATTGCCGATGGGCGCGAGGCGGCCCAGCCCTTCGCGTTCATTCAGGATTGGGGTCCAGAAACGGTCGATATTCCGCATATGGATGATGTGCCAACAGGGACGCGCGCTATTGACGTGTTTCTGGGGGACGCGGCGTTTCTGGGGCAGGGCCATGCAAAAGCATTTGTTCGGCAGTATGCCGAGCTGCTGTTGGCAAATGGCGCCGCACGCGTTGTATCAGACCCAGAATGCCGAAACGCACGAAGCATCGCCATGTTCAAGGGCGCCGGGTTCGAGCAAGGCCCGAGGCGCATCTGTGAAACGGGCGACCCAGTATACATCATGACATTCAAGGGCGGCGATAGCATTGCCAAGCCCCAACAAACACCCGAAACGGATAAAACATGAACCATTTCCTAGATATCAACAAAACCGCGCCTGATGATCTGCGGGCAATGATTGAACTCTCGAAGTCAATGAAAACTGCGCGGAATGATCGGCCGAAAGGTATGAAGGACGACGATCAGCCTCTCGCTGGGCGGATGGTTGCGCTGATCTTTGAGAAACCCTCAACCCGGACGCGCGTTTCCTTTGACGTTGGTGTGCGCCAGATGGGCGGGGAAACGATGGTTCTTTCTGGCAGCGACATGCAGCTTGGTCACGGTGAAAGCATTGCCGATACCGCTCGGGTGCTGAGCCGGTACGTTGATCTCATCATGATCCGCACATTCGAAGAGTCGACTCTATTGGAGATGGCAGAATATGCCTCCGTTCCCGTAATTAACGGTCTGACCAATAGAACGCATCCGTGCCAAATCATGGCGGACATTCAGACATTCGAAGAGCACAACGGACCAATTGCGGGCAAGAAAGTCGTGTGGACCGGTGATGGTAACAATGTTGCAGCGTCATTTGTACATGCTGCTGGTCAATTTGGCTTTGATTTCACCTTCGCTGGCCCAGAGGAGTTTGATCCTGAGCATGTCTTCATGGACGAAGCCCGCGCCAAAGGCGTGAAAGTCGAAGTAGAACGCGATGCCGCCAAGGCGGTACAGGGCGCGGACCTTGTAGTTGCTGATACATGGGTGTCGATGCACGACCCGCAATCGGCGCGTCAACGGCGGCACAATCTGCTCTATCCATATCAGGTTAATCAAGCCTTGATGGAGCAGGCAAACTCCGACGCATTGTTCATGCATTGTCTCCCCGCGCATCGCGAAGAAGAGGTGACCAATCAGGTAATGGACGGGCCGCAGTCGGTTGTGTTTGACGAGGCTGAAAATCGCCTTCACGCACAAAAAGCGATCATGCGCTGGTGTCTCGGCCTATAAGGTCGTATTTGTCGCGAAGTTTTACGCTAACGGACCAAGGATGGGATGAATATGAGTGACAGTGGGAATAAGGCCGCAATTGGCTTGATTGGCCTTGGAACGATGGGGAGCGCACTGGCGCTGAACATTGCAGACAATGGCTACAAGATCGCTGTGACCAACCGAACTGTTTCGCGTGTGAGCGAGTTTATAAATGATGCGGGCGAGTTGTCTGAATATCTGATCGGTTGCGATGATATCGAAAGCTTTGTCGCTTCACTGCAAACTCCGCGCGCTATTATTGTGATGGTTCCCGCAGGGAAGCCGTTTGACGACCAGATCGAAGCGCTAAAGCCTTATCTTGATGAGGGTGACACGCTCATCGACGCGGGAAACACGAATTTCCACGATACCCGACGCCGTGATGCAGAGCTCGCGGCGGATGGTTTCCGGTTTGTTGGCATGGGCGTATCTGGTGGTGAAGAAGGCGCGCGTTTCGGTCCGTCCATCATGGTTGGGGGCCCCGAAGAAAGCTTCATGCCGATTGAGCCAATCATCAATGCGATTGCTGCTAAGTATGAAGGCGATCCTTGCGCTGCTCATCTTGGCCCTGATGGCGCTGGGCATTTCGTTAAGACGGTTCACAACGGCATTGAATATGCCGATATGCAATTGATTGCCGAGGTCTGGGGCATCCTTCGTGACGGGCAGGGGAAATCCGCCGCAGAAGTGGGCGCTCTATTCGACCGTTGGAACGAAGGCGAGCTTAAGAGCTATCTGGTTGAGATAACCGGTAAAGCGCTTGGCGCGATGGATGAAGCGACTGGCAAACCGGTTGTAGACATTATCCTTGATCGCGCTGGCCAAAAAGGCACAGGCCGCTGGACTGTGATTGAAGCGCTTGGCCTTGGTCAATCTGCATCAACTATTGAAGCAGCGGTCGGTGCACGAAGCTGGTCTGCAGCTAAGGACGTTCGCGAAGCGGGCGCTGAGATATTGGCAGTTCAGCCAGAGGGTGGCCCTCAGGTATCCGAAGAAGACCTTGCCGATGCGTTGCTTGCAGCCCGTATCCTTGCCTATGCACAGGGCTTTGACATCCTGACCGCGGCATCAGAGACCTATGGTTGGGATTTGGATATGGCCCGCGTTGCCGAGATTTGGCGTGCCGGTTGTATTATTCGGTCTGCACTTCTTGATGATATTTCGGCCGCGTTCCGTGGCGAGTTGCCAAAAGGCCGCCTAATATTGGCGCCTGCGTTCGCGAAGCGGCTTGTGAACGGCTCTGCGGCTTTGCGCCGCGTTGTTGCCTCCGCAGCAATGAACGGTCAAGCGACACCAGCATTCTCTGCCGCACTCGCCTATTTTGACACAATGCGTACTGCGCGCGGAACAACGGACCTTGTGCAAGCGCAACGTGATTTCTTTGGAGCGCATGGATTTGAGCGTGTTGATCAAGAGGGTGGTGGCTTCCACGGTCCATGGGCGCTAAGCGCAGAAGACATGAACGTATCGCGTTAACTTACGTGAGCACGAAAATAAAAGGGCCGCTGATTGAGCGGCCCTTTTTTGTTGGGATTAGCCAACCAATAGGTTCAGGATCATAAAGATCACAGCTGACATAATCGCTGCAGCGGGGACTGTGATCACCCATGCTGCGATGATGGTCATAAAGTGCGAGCGACGCACAAGCTTTCTGCGGCGGCGCTCTTCGGGTGCTATCCGAAGCTCGGGCGGGCGTTTTGCGCGGCTTTGCTTCAGGCGCTTTTCAGTATGCCATTCGCGGTAAAATCCAACGCCGAACACACCGCCCACAGCGATATGAGTCGAGCTTACAGGTAGGCCGAGCCAGCTTGCCACGATGACCGTAATCGCTGCAGAAAGCGAAACACAGTAGGCACGCATCGGGTTGAGTTTTGTAATCTGGCTTCCGACCATGCGGATAAGCTTTGGCCCGAATAGTACGAGACCGAACGAGATGCCCAAAGCGCCAATCACCATGACCCACGACGGAATAGAAACTTTCGCAGCAAAATCACCAAACTCTGCGGCGTGCACAATCGCAGCCAATGGTCCTACGGCATTGGCAACGTCGTTCGCACCATGTGCGAACGAGAGAAGCGCAGCAGAAATGACCAGCGGAGCGGCAAACAGGATCTTTAGCGATTTGTTGCGGTTCTCTAGGCCTTCTGCCTTCTTGTTGATCAGCGGCGCAGAGACGACGTAGCAGACTGCGCCGATTACGAGACCGATCAGAAGCGCAGTTCCGATATCGATCTTCATAATTCTCTTGAGGCCCTTCATCGCGAGGTAAGTCGCGAATACGCCAGCCATGATGCCGATCAGCACAGGGACCCACTTCTTCGCGGCGGCAATCTTGTCGTCTTGATAGATGATTTTGGCCTTGATGAAGGCAAGGAACAAGGCGGCGATCACACCACCCAAAACCGGCGATATCACCCAACTTGCGGCGATAGCGCCCATTGTTGGCCAATTTACAGCGGTCAGGCCAGCGGCGGCGATGCCAGCGCCCATAACACCACCAACAACAGAGTGCGTCGTAGAAACAGGTGCACCGACAAAAGTGGCAAGGTTCACCCAAAGCGCCGAACTAATTAGCGCGGCCATCATAGCCCAGATAAAGACACGGGTTTCGGTGAACCCGGCAGGATCAACAATACCCTTCGAGATGGTCGAAACCACATCGCCCCCCGCGATGAGCGCTCCGGCGCTTTCGAACAAGGCGGCAATGACAATCGCCGCGCCCATCGTAAGCGCATTCGCCCCGACGGCGGGCCCCATGTTGTTCGCAACGTCGTTTGCACCGATGTTGATCGCCATATACGCGCCGAAACCGGCTGCGGCGATAACAACAAAATTGGTAGGCGTCGCGTCAAAAAAGATCGCAGCCATCAAAACTGTCAGCACTATGAAGGCGAGCGCAATGCCCGGCGCAATCAGCGGCCGAGAGATATACGCGGTCGCTGATTCAATTTGGCTGATTTTGTTGAGGTCTTTGTCCAGTGTCTGCCACTGGTTGCTCTTGGGTTTGTCTGACATTTCATCCCCCGGAATCGGCTTTGGTGATCGCTAACGGGCGAGGCCCTTTCGATCAAGGAAAATGTCGCACTTCCTTTACAATTCTTCGAGAATTGCCTGCAACTCTGGTTCTTGAACCATGTTTGCAGCTTCGGTCGGAGTCACCCATTTGCGTTCCCGTTCCGCAGCTTCGGGAAATGAATCCTCGAGCTTTTTCACGTTGACCGCAAAGATAGATGTTTCGCAAATTTCAATGCCGCCTGTGTCCATCTTCTTTTCATAGGAAAACTGGCCGATGGCTTTACGGGAGACTTCACCCTCGGAGACTCCGGCTTCTTCCCATGCTTCCTGCATGGCTGCACTCGGAGCATCTTTGCCGTCAATCGGCCAACCCTTGGGTAGAATCCAACGGCCCGTGTCCCGACTGGTCACCAGCAGAACTTTTTTATCGCTTCCGTTACCTTTGTAACAAAGCGCTGCAACCTGCACGCGAGCAGGGCGCTTTATCAGGGGCGATACGTAATCTTCCCATGCTTTCTTAAGAGCATTGCCCATTGTTTTGCCTCATCGTTTCTTTGTTTTGTATAATATAGGCTATTTTTTAATAGTTTACAAATAGTTGACTATTGGCGCCGCTTTGCACGCAGAGTTGGCGCCTCTTTGGTCGGGTCTTCGGGCCATGGATGCTTTGGATACTGCCCGCGCATATCTTTGCGAACATCAGCATATGAATTGGCCCAGAAGCCGGGAAGGTCGGCGGTTGTTTGCAAGGGCCGACGAGCAGGTGACAGCAATGTTATGCGCAGCGGAGTCCTGTTTTTTCCAACTGTTGGGTGCTCTGTAACCCCGAACATCTCCTGTAGCCTTACGGAAATTTCGGGAGCTTCTCCGCTATAATCAATCGGCGTTTTATGACCAAGTGGCGTAACAAAACTTGCCGGTGCGAGTTGGTCCAATAGTTTGGTTTGCTCCCAGTTAAGACGTTGCTTCAGAGCAGGGAGTGGATCAAAGGCGCGCAATTGGTTTTCAGTTTTGAGGCCCGCGATATGAGGAAGTAACCACTCCTCTGCATCGTCGAGTATCTTATCAATGCTCATATCAGGCAGGTCGTCTGGGAACAGTGCGACGCGCGACAGAAAGCGCGCCGTTGCTGCAGACACTGGCAAGCCAATGTCGCGGAAGCCGTCAAGCGCTGCATTGGCAATGGATTCATCTGGCGCATCTTTCCAGTTTGTATCGCTTAGAGTAAGCGCGCCAAGTTTCTGCTGTTTGCGCGCCAGAACTTTGCGCTCTCGGCGTGACCATTCACAGGACTCTACCCAAATGAGTTGATCGGAAAACAAGCGTTCTACACTGCTTTGGTCAATTTGAACCGCTTGACGAATTCGCGCTTCCTTCGCGTCTCCGTCGAGATCGCTGACCACAAGCATGCGCGCGCCAGCAAGGGGATCATCGTCGGCCAAAAAGGCGCCTTTTCCGCCGGATAGAATATACCTTGGCTGCCCGCCCGGACGTCGCATTGCAATCCTGTCTGGATAGGCAAGTGCAATCATTTCAGCCTCAGAATAGTCAACTTCGGGGGGCCTGATCCCTTTCAGTGATTTTGTGAGCGACTTCATTTCATCTTTTATTGAGTGAAATGCCGCGTGGTTAAGCTCTGCGCCAAAGTTTTTTGGAGAAGGCGCGCGGATTAATTCGAGCCGCTTGCGTATGTCGCATCCTTGGTCGCGAATTGGATCGCGACCGTTAATTAGCGCGGCGAGGGGAATAGCATTGTCACCAGCCTGTAGCAGCATATGCGCCAATCTAGGATGCAGCGGAAGGCGCGCGATTTGTTTGCCATGGGAGGAAATGCGCCCTTCATCGTCGAGCGCACCGAGAGACTGCAATAGCCGACGGGCCTCGATCATTGCACCATTGCTTGGTGGAGTGAGAAAGGCGAGTTCATCTGCGCTTACTGCGCCCCAAAGCGCGAGCTCCAGAACAAGAGATGCCAGATCAGTTGATTCAATTTCAGCAGGAGGAAAGGCCGAAAGTGCGCCTTCCTCTCCTTTTGTCCACATTCGATAACACGTGCCTTCGGCAACGCGGCCCGCGCGACCGCGGCGCTGCTCTGCCTCTGCTCGGGACACCGGTTCGGTCACGAGCCGCGACATGCCTGATGATGGATCAAAACGTGCGCGTCGCGCTCGTCCGCAATCCACAACAACGCGCACGTCCTCAATTGTCAGAGAAGTTTCTGCGATTGCGGTGGCGAGTACGATCTTGCGGCCAGACTTGGCGGGGGCAATCGCTGCGCGCTGACTTTTGAAGTTCATAGCGCCGAAAAGTGTGTGGATATGACAATCCGAGGGAACGCGGCCTTTTAGTCGCGTTTCCACGCGCCGGATTTCACCCTCTCCAGGCAGAAACACCAAAACGCCGCCCTCTGTTTCGTTCACGGCTGTTTCGATCAAGCTTGCGGCGGCGTCTTCAAACCACCCGCGTTTCTTGGCGGTTCTTGCGATTGGTTTTGGCAGGTGTCGGGTCTCTACCGGAAAGCTGCGGCCTTCTGATGTTATAATTGGGCAATCATCAAGCAAGGCTGCAACTGGAGCAGCATCAAGTGTTGCCGACATTACGACAATCTGGAGATCGTCACGCAGCGCACTCTTGATCTCCCAACAGAGAGCCAAGCCCAAATCGGCATTGAGGCTTCGCTCGTGGAATTCGTCAAATATGATCGTGTCGACGCCCGATAGTTCGGGGTCGGATTGGATCATTCGCGTCAAGATACCTTCGGTTACAACCTCAATACGTGTATTCTTGCCTGATTTGACTTCGCCCTTAATTCGATAGCCAACTGTTTCGCCGACGTTTTCGCCAAGCGTTCTGGCCATTCGCTCCGCGGCGGCGCGCGCCGCGAGCCGTCTTGGTTCAAGCATGAGAATGCGGCCAGTGGTCTTGCTGCTCTCTCTTATCGCTAGAGGGATACGTGTTGTTTTGCCTGCGCCTGGAGGCGCTTGCAATACGACGCGGCCATGCCGGTGCAGCGCGTCACAGAACGTGCCGACAACTTCGTCAATAGGAAGAGAAAACTGGTTTGGGTTCACTGTCGTATCAGGCTGGCGCGTCCGAAAAGGGTGTCGGTGAAGATTTTGGTTACATGAAACTGCCCCGTAGGCAATTTCGAGTAAACGACCTTGAACTCGAAATTAACGCGCTCGCGCATCTCACGAGGCGAAAAACCTTCGATACGCCGGTAAACGCCATTACAAGTGATTTCGTTTCCGTTCACGATTGGCTTTGACAGGCGCGTTTCGCTTCGCCTGCGGCCATCAAATGTTTGAACATTGAGTGTACATACGTCCTTCTGATCAACCTTGCGCAGCAGCGTGTACATCGATGTGAGAGTATCCAATGTGCCCTTTTGTTTTGATGGGTCGGCATCGTATTTCTTGGGTTTGCGTTTTGGCTTAACTTCCAAGACTTGCGGTACGCCATTCTTGTAATTGAGCGAGCTACTTTGTTTGCGCCGGCCGGTGTTTGCCTGTTCGGAGTATCGCGTTGGGATCAGCTTGTCGCCGCGCACAAGTCCTGCGGATTGCGCGTCATAGCTAACTTTAACCACTGAACCAACGAGGCCTGTGCTCGCAAGCTTCCCGCCGATGCGGTAAGTATTCCCGTCGTTCACAGCATTGAACGCAAGTACGCCCGCGGGTATCCCGCTTAGATACAGTTTGTATTGCCCTTGATCTTTGAGTGTTTCGGCCAACAGCGGCGTCGAAATTACGAGACAAAGTGTTGCGGCCATGCTGGTGATAGCGACGCGCAGAATGGATATGAACATATAGACAGGATTCCTGTGTGGATTCGGCTCTTGGTATGGCAAATACTTGGTGGAAATGGCAATGTTATCCAATATCACGCGCAAAGTCGTGACACTATCAGGCGAAAGGCTGCCCATTGAGCGCACCAGAAAAACCAATATCTGAGGTCGCCGATCTTGCTGAGGGATTGGTTGGCGGGCAGCGACGCGCCCTGGCGCGGGCGATCACACTTATCGAAAGTGTTAAGCCAAGCCATCGCAAAGATGCGCTCGAGCTTTTGTCGCGGGTCCGGCTGGAGACTGGTGGCAACTCTAAACAAGCGCTTCGGATTGGATTGTCCGGCACGCCGGGAGTCGGGAAATCAACATTTATCGAGTCATTCGGTATGATGCTCGTCAATAAGGGCTTACGCGTTGCGGTTCTTGCGGTTGATCCAAGTTCTGCGCGGTCAGGCGGCTCTATCCTTGGTGATAAAACGCGCATGAGCTTACTGTCGCGCGCGCCCAACGCGTTCATTCGTCCGTCGCCAAGCTCCAACACCCTTGGTGGCGTTGCACGGCGAACGCGCGAGGCGGTTACCCTGTGTGAAGCGGCTGGATATGATGTAATCCTGATCGAGACCGTGGGAGTCGGGCAGAGCGAAACCATGGTAGCTGGTGTTTCCGACATCTTTCTATTGCTTATGGCTCCAGCCGGAGGCGACGAGCTTCAGGGTGTAAAACGCGGCATTATGGAAATTGCCGATATCATCGTTGTGAACAAAGCGGATGGGGACCTCAAGCAGGCGGCCACGCGAACCTGTGCAGATTATGCTGGTGCGCTTCGACTGCTTCGAAAGCGCGCGCGCGATCCGGAAGGGTTTCCAAAGGCGATGCTTGCCTCTGCACTAGAGGAGGAGGGGATTGCCGATGTTTGGGCAGAAATTGAAACTCTTGCCAATTGGCGTAAAGAGAGCGGGGTTTGGGATAAGGCCCGCGCAAATCAGGCAGCGGACTGGTTTCAACAAGAGGTCGAAGCGGGGCTGCTCGCGCGGCTCACGGAAAGCGAAACGATTCGGAATTTAATGCAAAACTACCGCTCCAACGTGAGTGATGGCACAGTGAGCCCCTCGGTTGCCGCGGAAAACTTGCTGAAAGCGTTAAAAACCACCGGATGAATCGCTTGACGTCCCCTCATATCGGACGTAATAACCGCGAACGGAATTCAGGGCGTCACTGTGTTGGCGCCCATTTATGTTATCGAGTTGTGTGAGGGATCCGCTCTTGCATGGCCACGACAAAGGAAGATCATCATGGCACGTCGTTGCGAATTGACCGGAAAAGGCCCTATGGTTGGCAACAATGTCAGCCATGCGAAAAACCGTACACGTCGTCGGTTCCTCCCGAACCTGAATGACGTTTCCCTGCAGTCCGAAACACTGGGCCGCACATTCAAGCTCAAAATCTCTGCTGCTGCTCTACGCTCTGTAGATCACCGTGGTGGTCTGGACGCGTATCTTGCAAAAGCAAAAGACGCTGAGCTTTCGGAAAACGCGCTTAAAATCAAAAAAGACATCCTGAAAGCCCAAGCAACCGCTTAATCGGCATTCAGATTTCTTAAAGGCCTCGCCCTAACCGGCGGGGCTTTTCTCGTTTACGTCGGTTGGTTCGAAGCGCGCAAGTGAAGCTACAATTTGTCACTGGCGGAGCATTTCAGGCGGCCATATAGTCGCGCCATGAACCGCCGGATTTTTCCAGAAATGAGCAAGTTGCTCGCCTTCGCGTTGGTTGCCTTGATTGGGCTGACCAATGTTGCAATGGCTGTAGGACAGATGCGCGCCGATGCTTCGGGCGAGATGGTTCTATGTGTCGGCAATGGCCATATCACCGTTCAGGTCGATGCCGACGGCCAGCCGGTTCAGCAGAAGACAGTTTGCCCCGAATGTATGGCGACGGTTGCTTTGGGCGCGCCGCAGCAAACACATGCGGCCCCAAGTTCGATCGTTTATTCGGATGCAATATTCCAAAGCGAGGGTGAAATCCGCCGCGCTGTTAATAGTGCGGTTGCGCCGCCATCACGTGCGCCCCCTGCAGTTGCCTAAGCAACCTATGGCGGATTCCGCCAACTCTTAACTAACAATCAATGACCATAAGAAAGGACTCGAAATGTCTTTTGTAAAATCCCTTGCCGTTTCCGTATTCATGGGCGCTCTTGCTGCGCCTGCTTTTGCCGCAGATATCGAAATCCACGATGCATATGCCCGTACATCCACACCAACCGCAAAAGCGGGTGGTGCGTTCTTCCACATCATGAATAAGTCTGATCAGGACGATCGTCTTGTGGCGGTTTCTTCCGACGTTTCGCCTCGTACCGAGCTGCATACTCATAAAGACATGGGTGACGGCGTAATGAAGATGATGGAAGTCGAAGAGGGCTTTGTCATTCCTGCGGGTGGTATGCACGCGCTTGAGCGCGGTGGCGATCACGTCATGTTCATGGGCCTGAGCGAAGGCTTCAAAGAGGGCGAGACAGTTTCTGTGACCCTGACATTTGAAAACGCCGGTGACATTACCGTCGACATTCCTGTCGATCTTGAACGTGGCGCAGATCACAAGATGGATCACGGCGACATGGATCATTCCAAAATGGACCATGGCGACATGAAGCATGACGATAAATCGAACTAAATCGTTATCGTACTAAATAGGAAAGGCCGGAGAATTCTCCGGCCTTTTTGCGTTTTAGCTAGAGCAGAATGTTTCTGCTGTTTGGCCAAACTCTTTGTAACGAAGCCAGAAGCGTTCATCACTTGCCTTGCTGGATTGGCGAATAACTTGTGCTTGATGCGGATCTTTAAAGAACTTCGCTGCTTTGCGTTGGTCGCTGCGCGTCAGGATCATATCTGCTGCATCTTGAATGCACCCGCAAAGCGCACGGTTTGCGGCTTTGCGACCCGAGCTGTTGCAGGCGTTTTCGATCGCGCTTGCATTAAGAGGTTGAGGGGCTGTTAGAGAAAGGCTGGCCGCCATCGCCAGCATAAGGATGCCTGTCGTTTTCATATGTCTACCTATTCTACCGATGTTCGCACGCGCTCTTTGCGAGTCTCTGTGCGAATTGCCTGAGCGGAGAATGACTCAAATCAGGGAAAAAATCAATTTGTTGATAAAAATTCCTCTTTTCCTGATGCGAAAAGGCAATTCAAATACACCCCGAGCGCCACTGGCGATGGGTTGCGCCATTTTTATTGCAAAAACCCGCAATTGAGACGATGCCAAGCGTCAACCCCGCTTGACCAGCACGCGAATCCACCTCATATCCAATTCCATGACAGATCTCGCCAAAATTCGTAACTTCTCCATCGTGGCGCATATTGACCACGGTAAATCCACGCTCGCTGACCGTCTCATCCAAGAGACCGGCACCGTTGAGACGCGGGAGATGAAAGATCAATTGCTCGACTCGATGGATATCGAGCGAGAGCGCGGTATTACGATCAAGGCCAACACGGTGCGTATTGATTACCTTGCCGATGATGGCGAGCAGTATGTGCTGAACCTGATCGACACGCCGGGCCACGTCGACTTTGCCTATGAGGTGAGTCGCAGTATGCGTGCGGTCGAGGGAAGCTTGCTTGTCGTGGACTCCTCGCAAGGCGTAGAGGCCCAGACGCTGGCAAACGTTTACCACGCGATTGAGGCGAACCACGAGATCGTGCCCGTTCTCAACAAGATTGATTTGCCTGCATCGGATTGCGATCGCGTCGCAGAGCAGATCGAGGACGTGATCGGAATTGACGCCACCGGTGCAATTCAAGTGTCGGCCAAAACAGGGCAGGGCATCCACGAAACGCTTGAAGCGATTGTGAAGGAGCTTCCCGCGCCCGAAGGCAATCGTGATGCGCCGCTCAAGGCAATGCTTGTTGACAGCTGGTATGACGCCTACCTCGGTGTGATTGTTCTTGTGCGTGTGATTGACGGAGTTCTTCGCAAGGGTGACCGCATTAAGATGATGCAGAACGGTTCTGTTCATCCGGTTGATCGTATTGGCGTGTTTAAGCCAGAGATGACCATGATTGATGAGCTTGGGCCGGGCGAGATCGGCTTTCTGACAGCGTCGATCAAACAAGTGCGAGACACCCGTGTTGGTGACACGATCACTCACGAGAAGAAAGGTTGCGCGGAGCCACTGCCGGGCTTCAAACCAGCACAGCCAGTTGTGTTCTGTGGGCTCTTCCCCGTTGATAATGCCGAGTTCGAAGACCTGCGCGATTCAATTGAGAAGCTCGCTCTGAACGACGCCAGCTTCTCTTACGAAATGGAAACCTCGGCAGCGCTTGGTTTTGGCTTTCGCTGTGGCTTCCTCGGGCTGTTGCACCTTGAGGTGATCCGCGATCGGATTGAGCGTGAATACAACATCGAGCTGATCACAACTGCGCCGTCGGTGATTTATCATGTGCATATGCGTGACGGCACAATGCTGGAGCTTCACAACCCCGCTGACATGCCTGATCTGACCCATGTGGACCACATCGAAGAGCCGCGGATTAAAGCGACAATCCTTGTGCCGGATGAATACCTCGGTGACGTGCTTAAGCTTTGCCAAGACCGCCGCGGCATCCAGCTTGACCTGACTTATGCGGGTTCGCGGGCGATGGTGGTTTATGATTTGCCGCTCAACGAGGTCGTCTTTGACTTTTATGATCGCCTTAAGTCGGTGACTAAGGGCTATGCCTCGTTTGACTATCAACTTACTGGTTATCGCGAGGATTTCTTGGTCAAAATGACCGTTCTCGTGAACGAAGACCCTGTCGACGCGCTTTCGACTATGGTGCACCGTGACCGCGCAGAGCAACGCGGGCGCGCGCTCGTTGAAAAGCTCAAGGAGCTTATTCCGCGTCATATGTTCAAGATTCCAATTCAGGCAGCTATTGGTGGCCGTGTGGTGGCGCGCGAAACGCTTTCGGCCATGCGCAAAGACGTAACTGCCAAATGTTACGGCGGCGATGTTTCTCGTAAGAAAAAACTCTTGGAGAAACAAAAGGCCGGTAAGAAAAAGATGCGCCAATTCGGCAAGGTGGAAATCCCACAGCAGGCCTTTATCAACGCGCTCAAGATGGACGACTAGGCGCGACCATCTGCGCGGGTTGGCATCGTTTCGGTGCGGGAGTAGACTTCGTGTATGCGAAGCTCAACATAAAGGTCCGCCATGCCTCTTTCCGCACTGTCCGCCCGCTCAAACGATCAATGCGAGCTTTGCGGCTCAAGCGACCATCTTGCGCAATATGATGTCGGGCCAAACGCCGACAATACGGTGCATATGTCTGCGTTTCTTTGCCAGAAGTGCATCGAGCAGATCGATGGCGAGCTTGATCCACACCATTGGCGCTGTCTCACATCTTCCATGTGGAGTGAACATGCGCCCGTAAAGGTTTTGGTCTGGCGTTTACTTGATCGTCTGAAAGACGAGGCATGGGCCCATGATCTATTTGATATGCTCTATCTTGAAGCGGATGAACTGGAGTGGGCCAAGGCCGGCGCCGCAGTGCCCAAACTCGAGCACAAAGACGCAAACGGAACTGTTCTGGTTGCTGGCGATGCTGTGACGCTTGTGAAGGACCTGCCAGTAAAAGGTGCGGGCTTTACCGCGAAGCGCGGGACTGCTGTTCGTAACATTTCCCTCGTCGAAGACAACGCGGGCCAGATTGAAGGCCGTGTAGAAGGGCAGAGGATCGTGATCTTAACAGAGTTCGTTAAGAAACGATGAAACGCATTTAATTGAAGAATGTCTGTAGTGCGGCTTCAAATTCACGCGGTTTTTCTGCATGAAGCCAATGGGCCGCTCCTGGAATTTTCGCAAATTTTGCATTCGGGAACAGCGATTTAATTTTTGGGCGATGCTCTGGCTGAACATAATCAGAGTTCGCGCCCGAGAGGAAAAGAGTCGGCTTGTCATACTGACCTGTCACATCGGGAAAGCCGACAATCTTTTCCATTTCGGCCTCCAGAACATCCAAATTCAAACGCCAGCGCTTTTCCTTTACATCGAGAGACTGAAGCAGGAACGCTCGAACACCCGCATCCTCGATTTGCGATACAAGCTGCCTATCGGCTTCGCTACGCCGCTCAATGGCTGACAAGTCGAGCGACTTCATTGCGTGAACCAGCGGTGTTTGCGTGTGTGAATAGCCAACTGGCGCGATGTCAGCGACAAGTAAGCGATTGACCAAATCAGGCTGCTGCAATGCCAGAACCATCGCGGCTTTCCCGCCCATGGAGTGACCGACGACGTCGACATTGCCTTGAATGCTTTGCAACACTTCCGCGAGGTCATCCGCCATATCTGCATAGCTTTGGGTTTCCGCGCGTGGGCTTTCTCCGTGATTGCGCATATCAACCGTATAAACCATACGTGTAGCCGACATGCGCTTTGCTACAACATTCCAGTTACGAGCAGAGCCAAACAAGCCATGAACAATTAGCAACGACGGGAGGTTCGTCTGAGAACCTTGGGAAACAACTCTAAGCATGTTGCTCATGTAACCTGTATAGAGTTTGTGTTCCACCCGCTTGAGCCGAATCTGTTTGCGACGTATCTTGGCGCGCGGAGTATTTTATGAAAATCGTTTCAGTAGATAGCTATGCCGACGACGTCGCGGCACTGCTTACCAAACAGTTTTCTGTTAAGGGTAAGTCACTTGAGAAAAGGATTAAGCGTAGCGGGCGGTTGCTTCCGGGCTATGTCCGCAAGGACGCGCAGTACATCGCTGAATCCCAGAAGCTCTCACAGCATCCGAAACTTGCGCGCATGCTTGATGAGAAGAAGCTGGCAAAGTCCCACAAGACCTGCGTGAGCTATCTTAAATCGGTCGATCCGAACGAGCGCCGCAAAGGGCTGTTCATGTCGATCTTGGGTAGTGTTGCCTTTGCTATCTTTGTGAGTGGCGCGCTTTTTATCGCGTTTCTTGTCTGGCGCGATCTGGTTTAGCAACGAAAAAGGGGCCCGCAACGCGGAGCCCCATGAAACTTTGTCCTAAACTTAAAGATTCGGATAGATCGGGAACTTGGCACAGAGGTCAGCGACCTTTGCCTTGACTGTTTCCTCAACTTCCGCGTTGCCTTCAGGGCCATTGGTTGCAAGACCGTCAACGACCTCAACAATCATATCGGCAATTTGGCGGAACTCTTCTTCGCCAAATCCACGTGTGGTGCCCGCAGGGGTACCAAGGCGGATACCGGATGTCACAAACGGCTTTTCGGGGTCAAACGGAATACCGTTTTTGTTCGTCGTGATGTTTGCGCGTCCGAGCGCTTTTTCAGTCGCGTTGCCCTTCACGCCTTTGGGGCGCAAATCAACGAGCATCACGTGTGTGTCCGTACCGCCAGTTACGATATCAAGGCCACCTTTCATCAGCTGATCAGCCAGAGCCACTGCATTGGCTCGAACCTGCTTTTGATAGGCTTTGAACTCTGGACGCAGTGCTTCGCCAAATGCAACGGCCTTGCCGGCGATCACATGCATGAGCGGGCCGCCCTGAATACCAGGGAAGATCGCAGAGTTGACCTTTTTGGCGATATCTTCGTTGTTGGTGAGGATCATGCCGCCGCGCGGTCCGCGCAGAGTTTTGTGGGTTGTTGTTGTCACAACATCGGCGTGCGGGAAGGGCGATGGGTGTTCACCAGCGGCAACAAGACCAGCAAAATGCGCCATATCGACCATGAGGTAAGCGCCCACGGAATCGGCGATTTCACGGAACTTCGCAAAGTCGATCTGACGAGGGATTGCAGAACCGCCGGCAATGATCAGCTTGGGCTTATGCTCGTTTGCAAGCTCTTGGATTGCGTCATAGTCGATCTGGCTGTCTTGTTTGCGCACCCCGTATTGAACGGCGTTGAACCATTTGCCCGATTGGTTTGGCGCCGCACCGTGGGTGAGGTGGCCACCGGATGCGAGGTTCATGCCAAGAATTGTGTCGCCCGGTTTGATGAGCGCGTTAAAGGCACCTTGGTTCGCTTGTGAGCCGGAGTTGGGCTGAACGTTTGCGAACTCACAGCCAAAAAGCTCTTTCGCACGGGAAATCGCGAGATCTTCGGCAATATCCACATACTGACAGCCACCATAGTAGCGCTTGCCCGGATATCCTTCGGCGTATTTGTTGGTCAGCACAGTGCCCTGCGCTTCCATAACGGCGGCGGAAACGATGTTCTCGCTGGCGATCAGCTCGATCTCGTCTCGTTGGCGTCCGAGCTCTTGCCGTGTAACGGCAAAAATTTCCGGATCACGGCTTTCAAGGCTTTCTGTGAAAAAGCCGTTATCGCTTGTGGTGGCGGTCATCGGGGTCTCCCTGTCGCGAAAAATGATGTGGCCTTTTACCCAAAGCGTGCCGTTCGCAAAAGCCCGATTTGATTGCATTCCATGACTTTTTGCGCATGGATCATGAAATTCCGTTATGGTTTATTTCCAATCGGGCCTTGTGTTTCCGATTGGCTCGGGCAAACTGTTGGAAAGGCAAGGATAAGGCAGGCTATGACCGCGCGGTTTCACTTCAGGGCAAGCAATAGCGAGATTGCGCAATTTGCGCTGAAACGGCTTGAGGATTTGCACGGAAATGCCGAAGCCGATTTGGCCGAGGTGATTGTCGCGCTCGGTGGGGACGGCTTTATGCTGCAAACGCTCCACGGAACGCAGCATCTTGATACCCCCGTCTACGGCATGAATTGCGGCACTATCGGTTTCCTGATGAACGAATTTTCGGAAGAGGAACTTGAAGAGCGGCTCGACGCGGCAGAAGAAGAAATCCTCAACCCGCTCGCCATGCACGCCGTTAGCGCGGACGGCAGCACCCATGATGAGCTTGCCATTAACGAGGTCTCTCTGCTTCGTGCGGGGCCGCAAGCCGCGAAGCTACAGATCACAGTGGATGATAAAGTCCGGATGCCAGAGCTTTTTTGCGACGGCGCGCTTCTGTCTACGCCAGCAGGTTCAACAGCTTATAACTATTCTGCGCATGGGCCGATCTTGCCGATTGGCGCGGATGTACTCGCGCTTACGGCGATGTCTGCGTTCCGACCACGGCGCTGGCGCGGGGCGCTGCTGCCGAAAATGGCCAAAGTTCGCTTTGATGTGCTGGAGCCGGAAAAACGCCCTGTAATGGTTGCCGCAGATAGCCGTTCGGAAAAGAATGTTCTGTCTGTTGAAATTCGAAGCGAGCCAAGCATCGCGCACCGGATATTGTTTGATCCAGGGCATGGGTTGGAAGAGCGCCTAATCCGAGAACAATTCGTTTAGGGCGCGTTGGAAGGCAGCAACTACTGCCTTCCTGAATACGCTTAGGCTGCTGAAGGAAACCCGATTTCGCCAAGAGCTTCTCGGATTTCATCAAGGATAGCAGGGTCATCAATCGTCGCGGGCGCTTTGAAATCCTCGCCGTCCGCGATTTTGACCATTGTGCCACGCAGGATTTTGCCTGACCGCGTTTTGGGGAGCCGATCTACAACAAGAACCAGTTTGAAGGCTGCAACGGGGCCGATCTTTTCGCGCACCAGTTTGACGATTTCGGCCTTGATCTCGTCATGAGGCCGCTCAAGCCCTGCGTTAAGACAGACAAACCCGAGCGGAACTTGCCCCTTGAGCGAGTCTTTCGGCCCGATCACCGCGCATTCTGCAACATCGGGGTGACTTGCCAAAACCTCTTCCATAGCGCCCGTTGAAAGCCGATGGCCCGCCACATTGATCACGTCATCGGTGCGCGCCATGATGTAGACATATCCGTCCTCATCGATGTAACCCGCATCGCCTGTTTCGTAGTAACCAGGGAAGTGCGAGAGATAGCTTTTGACAAATCGCTCCTCGGCATTCCAGAGGTTGGGAAGTGTGCCTGGCGGTAAGGGTAGTTTGATCGCAATTGCGCCGAGCTCTCCGGCGGGAAGTGGATGTCCGCCTTCATCTAGTGCTTCGACTTGATAACCGGGTAGGGCAACGGAGGGCGAACCGAGCTTGACGGGCAGTTCCTCAATGCCAAGCGGGTTTGCAGCAATGGCCCAGCCCGTTTCAGTTTGCCACCAGTGGTCGATCACCGGAACGTTAAGCTTTTCTTGCGCCCAAACAATCGTGTCTGGGTCTGCGCGCTCTCCCGCGAGATACACCGCCTTGAGCGAAGACATATCGTATTTCTTGACAAAATCTCCGTTAGGATCCTCGCGTTTTACAGCGCGAAACGCCGTAGGCGCCGTAAAGAAGCTCTTTACATTATGTTCCGAAATCACGCGCCAGAATGTGCCGGCATCGGGTGTGCCGATGGGCTTTCCTTCAAACACAATAGAGGTATTGCCGTGGATTAATGGCCCATAGCAAATATAGCTGTGCCCAACGACCCAGCCAACATCAGATGCCGCCCAAAAGACCTCGCCGGGATCGACGTTATAGACGTTCTTCATGCTCCAATTCAGCGCAACGAGATGCCCGCCAGTAGAGCGGATTACGCCTTTTGGTGCGCCTGTGGTGCCTGATGTATATAGGATATACGCGGGGTGATCGCCCGATACCGGAACGCATTCAGCAGGCTCAACACCGTATTGAAATCCGTGCCAGTTAAAATCGCGCCCTTCAACAAGCTCGGCAACCTCTTGTTCCCGCTGAAAGATAACGCAGAAGTCGGGCTTGTGCGTAGCGAGGTCAATTGCGCCATCAAGCAGCGGTTTGTAATGCACAACACGTCCGGGTTCCAATCCACACGAAGCTGCAATAATCGCTTTTGGCTTTGCGTCGTCAATCCGCACTGCGAGTTCATTTGAGGCGAAGCCGCCGAAAACAACCGAGTGAACGGCTCCAAGCCGCGCACAGGCGAGCATGGCCTCTATTGCTTCAGGGATCATCGGCATATAGATGACAACACGGTCACCTTTCTCAACGCCTTTGGCCCGTAGCGCGCCAGCAAGATTGGCAACGCGATTGCGAAGCTCGACATAGCTGATTTCGCGTTTTGTGTGGGTTATCGGGCTGTCATAGATCAGTGCGGTCTGCTCGCCGCGGCCATTTTCGACGTGCCGATCAACGGCATTGTAGCACGCGTTGACCTGTCCGTCTTTAAACCATTCGTAAAGAGGCGCGCGTTCGTCAAACAGCGCCTTTGATGGGGGGGTGACCCAATCAATACCCTGTGCGGCGTCCATCCAGAATTTTTCGGGGTCTTGTTTCCACGCGTCATAAACCTGGGAATAACCCATGGTTCGTCCTCCTCAGAATCGCGCTCTCGTGAGGTAAGTCATAGCGGGGCAAGAGAATTGCGGCAAGAGGCACGCCTGCGCCCGATTGCCGCCCTACTAGCCGTAGTATTCAACAGGCGTCCCGGCGATCGCGCTCATGTTCAGAAGGCCTCGTGCTGTAATGGAAGGCGTGACGATATGCGCGCGGTTGCCCATACCCATCAAGATAGGCCCAACTTCTAGGCCATTTGCTTTCATTTTCAATACGTTGCGAACGCCAGAGGCCGCGTCGGTATTGGCAAACACGAGGATATTCGCGGCGCCTTCAAGGCGGCAATCCGGGAAGATACGCGAGCGAAGTTCAGGATCGAGAGCGGAATCGATGTGCATTTCGCCTTCGTAGATGAAATCACGTGGCTCGCTGTCGAGTATCTCAAGTGCAGCGCGGGAACGGCGCCCTGTATCGCAATCAAGGTTGCCGAACTGCGAGTAGCTACAAATCGCAATTCGTGGCTCAACACCAAAGCGGCGCACGTGGCGGGCCGCTCCAACAACACTCTCGGCTATTTGTGCTGGAGTGGGTTCGGGGTGAACGTGGGTGTCGGCAATAAATAGCGGTCCGTCCTCAAGTATCATCATCGAGAGTGCACCAACAGGGTGCAGCCCTGCGCGGCCATCTTCGCGTGGCCCTGTCCCAAGGATGTTTTGGACATAGTTCAGATGCCATAGGTACTGGCCAAAAGTGCCGCAAATCAGGCTGTCTGCATCCCCGCGTGCAACGGCCACAGCAGCAATCGCTGTGGTGTTCGTACGCATGATTGCTTTGGCAAGATCTGGTGAAACACCTTTTCGGGCCATCAACTGGTGATACGTACCCCAATAGTCCCGATAGCGCGGGTCGTTTTCTGGGTTTACCAGATCGAAATCGCGGCCTGGTCGAATAGAGAGACCGGCGCGTTCGCACCGCATTTCGATAACTTCGGGGCGTCCGATCAGGATCGGTTTGTCCGTTGTTTCTTCAAGCATTGCGCTAGCGGTGCGCAAAACGCGTTCGTCTTCTCCCTCGGCAAATACAATCTTGCGCTCGGCGGTTGCCGCAGCTTCGAAAACCGGGCGCATGATGAGCGCCGATTTAAAGACCGAACCATCAAGATTTGCCTTATACGCCTTGAGGTCTTCGATTGGGCGCTTGGCAACGCCACTTTTCATTGCAGCTTTTACAACTGCGCTGGCAACAACACCCATAAGGCGCGGATCGAACGGTTTAGGGATGAGATAGTCTGCGCCAAATGTCATTTGCTCGCCTTTATAGGCGGCAGCGGCTTCTGCGCTCGTGGTTGCACGGGCTAGGGCGGCGATCCCTTCGATACAGGCAAGCTGCATCTCGTCGTTGATCTCTGTTGCGCCAGCATCTAGCGCGCCTCGGAAGATAAACGGGAAACAGAGAACATTGTTCACCTGATTAGGGTAGTCGCTGCGACCGGTGGCGATAATCGCATCGGGAGCCACTTCTCGGACCAATTCCGGCAGGATTTCTGGTGTCGGGTTCGCAAGGGCGAAGATGATTGGCTTTTCCGCCATCTTGGAAACCATTTCGGGCTTCAGAACGCCTGGCCCTGACAAGCCAAGGAACAAGTCTGCGCCATCGATGACATCATCAAGAGTTCGCAAATCGCTGTCTTGGGCGAATTCCGCTTTCTGCGGAGTCATTTCGCTCTCGCGGCCCTTGTAGACGAGGCCGTCGATATCACAGAGCCAAACGTTTTCGCGTTTGATGCCAAGCTTGAGAAGCATGTTCAAACACGCGATCCCCGCCGCTCCGCCACCGGTCGAGACAACTTTGATGTCTTCGAATTTTTTGCCAGCCACACGAAGCGCGTTTGTTGCGGCGGCCCCCACAACAATCGCTGTTCCGTGCTGATCATCGTGGAACACAGGGATATTCATCCGTTCGCGACAGATTTTCTCCACGATAAAGCAGTCTGGCGCTTTGATGTCCTCAAGATTGATCGCTCCGAACGTCGGGCCAAGTGCGCAAACGATATCTGCAAGCTTTTCTGGGTCTGTTTCATCAACTTCGATGTCAAAGCAGTCGATATTGGCGAATTTCTTGAAAAGAACCGCTTTGCCTTCCATCACAGGTTTGGAGGCCAACGCGCCGATGTTGCCAAGTCCAAGAACAGCAGAACCATTGCTGACCACCGCCACGAGATTGCCGCGTGAAGTGTATCGACTGGCTGTCGAGGCATCGGCTTTGATCTCTAAGCAGGCTTCGGCAACACCGGGGCTATAGGCGCGCGAAAGGTCACGTCCGTTAGCGAGAGGCTTGGTTGCGCGCACTTCAAGTTTCCCCGGTTTGGGGTACTCGTGGTAGTATAGCGCAGCTTGGCGGTTCGAGTCGTTTACTGTGTCATTCATGGTGGGCCTCCATGTATAGTTTAGCGTTAAACTATTTCGCGACATGCCTAACGCATTGCCTTGCGTTGCGTCAATACGGGCTATCAAGAAACACTTTATTGCCGATTGGTAACACTTGCATCATTCAGCAGGGCAAGGCAAAGTTGACCGATAGGTAAAAAATGGGGGCTCATATGTCTTTGCTAGATGCCGCAACCGAAATCCGAGAGCGCGCATATGCGCCCTATTCAAATTTCAAAGTAGGAGCCGCGATCCGAGCAACCTCTGGCAATGTGTATCAGGGCTGCAATGTCGAGAACGTCGCTTATCCTGAGGGAACTTGCGCAGAGGCGGGCGCTATCGCAGCGATGATTGCTGCGGGTGATAGTGAAATCGAAGAGGTCGTCGTGATCGCGGATTCGCCTTTGCCCGTTAGCCCGTGTGGCGGGTGCCGGCAAAAATTGTCTGAGTTTGGCAAAGGCGACGTCAAGGTCACGATGACAACGCTCGAAGGAAACGCTCAAACTATGACGCTGGCAGAGCTGTTGCCCGGTGTGTTCACGCAGGCGCACATGGATAACGCCTGATGGATGCGCGCGCCGTCATTGCGGAGTTGCGGCAGGGGGAAACGCCTTCACGCGAAGACCTGCGCGACTTTGCCAATGGGCTTGCTAGCGGAGATATTTCTGACGCGCAGGCAGGTGCATTCGCGATGGCGGTTTGTCTCAATGGACTTGGCGAAGAAGGGCGGGTTGCGCTCACCGAAGCTATGCGCGACAGCGGCGAAATACTGAATTGGGATGTGCCCGGCCCGGTAGTGGATAAGCATTCAACCGGTGGCGTTGGTGATTGTGTCTCATTACTGCTCGCTCCGGCATTGGCCTCTTGTGGTGTCTATGTTCCGATGATTTCAGGCCGTGGCCTTGGCCATACAGGGGGCACATTGGATAAGCTTGAGGCAATCCCGGGTGTGTCCACAGAGGTTGGAAAACAAGAGTTTCGCGAGATTGTCGAGGATATCGGCTTTGCCATTGTAAGTGCGAGCGCTGATATCGCACCCGCAGACAAACGCCTCTATGCGGTGCGGGATGTAACGGCAACTGTGGAAAGCGTTGATCTCATAACTGCTTCGATCCTTTCCAAGAAACTTGCAAGCGGCCTCGAGGCGTTGGTTCTTGATATCAAATGTGGCTCTGGCGCATTTATGGAAACGGTCGAAGACGCCCGAGCGCTTGCGCAATCCTTGGTGAATACGGGTAATGGTGCGGGCTGCAAGACTGCGGGCCTCATAACCGATATGAATCAACCTTTGGCAAGCAGTCTCGGCAACGCGCTTGAAATCATGGAGATCATGAAAGCCCTAACGGAGCCACACCAAACACCGCTCCAAGACCTTACTGTTGAATTGGGCGGAACGCTTCTCGCTTTGAGTGGGCAGGCCGGCACAGAGGCGAAGGGTCAAACGATGATCCGCCAATCGATTGAGGGCGGGTATGCGGCCGAAGGGTTTGGCAAAATGATTGCCCGAATGGGCGGCCCAAAAGATTTCATTGAACGCTGGCGCGATCGGCTGCCGGCGGCGCGTTTTGTCATTGATATTCCAGCGCGAGAGAATGGCCGCGTGATTGCGATTGACGGGCAAGCCTTGGGGCAGGCCGTTGTTCATCTTGGCGGTGGAAGGCTGGTTGGCGGCGCTCGGATTGATCCCTCTGTTGGTTTGTCTCATGTTATTCGCCTTGGTGCTGTGGTTCAGCAGGGTGACGTTATCGCGCGTGTTCATGCAGCCAACGAGGTTGATGCGCGGATTGCGGTAAAGTCGGTCACGGATGCAATCCAGATCGGCAGCGCTACACCAGAGCAAAGACCACTTGTAAAAGAAAGGGTGACGTGATGGCTCGTGCATTTCTGGTTGTTCTGGATTCCGTTGGATGCGGCGGCGCACCTGATGCTGCTCAGTTTGGCGACGAAGGCGCAAACACGCTGCTTCACATCGCGCAGGCTTGTGCCGAGGGTCATGCAGAGGAGGGGCGCAGCGGGCCACTGAAATTGCCAAACCTTGATGCGCTCGGTCTTGCAGATGCGATTACTTTAGCATCGGGTAAGAAAGCCCCTGGCCTTACAGGCGGAAGAGAGGGGCGCTGGGCGGCCGCAACTGAAGTCTCTATCGGGAAGGATACGCCATCGGGCCATTGGGAATTGTCTGGTTTGCCGGTGCCGTGGGATTGGCACTATTTTCCAGAGGAGAACACCTTTGGCGATGACCTTCTGAAACTGGTTTGTAAATCGGCGCAAGTTTCCGGAACACTCGGAAACTGCCATGCGTCAGGAACGGCAATCATCGAGAAGCACGGTGCAGAGCATGTCAAAACAGGGTGGCCGATTTGTTATACCTCCGCAGACAGCGTGTTTCAGATAGCCGCGCATGAAGAAAGCTTCGGGCTGCAAAAATTGCTCGACCTTTGTGAGACGCTCGCGCCAATTCTTCACGAAATGAAAGTTGGACGTGTGATTGCACGGCCTTTTGTAGGCACCGTGGCAGACGGGTTCACGCGCACAACAAATCGCAAGGACTATGCAATCCTGCCACCAGCACCCGCGCTGTGTGATTGGGTTCAAAGTGCAGGGCGTAAGGTCTATGCGGTTGGCAAGATTGGTGACATTTTCTCTATGCGTGGCATAGATGAGGTCCGCAAAGGCGCGGATGAAAAGTTGATGCAGCACCTTGCAGATTATGCCGCAAGCGCAGAGGACGGCAGCCTGATTTTTGCGAACTTCGTGGAATTTGACAGCTTGTATGGCCACCGCCGCGATGTCTCTGGGTATGCCAGAGCGCTTGAATGGTTTGACTCTGCTCTCCCAGCATTCTACGCGAACCTCAAAGAAGATGATCTTGTGATTTTCACCGCTGATCACGGCAATGACCCCACATGGCATGGAACCGATCATACGCGTGAGCGTGTTCCAGTTCTCATAAAGGGCGCTGGAACAGGTGAGATCGGGATTTGCCAATTTACGGATGTTGCCGCCACAATCGCGGCACATCTAGACGTGCCTTCGCAGGGGCCGGGAAAGAATTTGCTATGAGCATACTAGAGCTACCAAAAGTCGAGCTTCACCTTCATCTGGAGGGCGCAGCTCCCCCCACATTTATACGCGGCTTGGCACAGGAAAAAGGCGTGCCGCTTGAAGGCGTTTTTGATGACGACGGCCACTACCAATACAAGGATTTTTGGGATTTCCTGAAAGTCTATGAAGCCGCAACCGCCTGCCTGCAAACACCGCAGGATTTCGCGCGCCTTACCACCGCCGTTCTCGAGGAGTGTGCCGCGAACGGAGTCGTTTATGCCGAAACATTCCTCGCGCCGGACTTCTGCGGTGGAGGTGATGTGGCCGCGTGGAAAGAGTATCTGCATGCAATTAAGGAAGCTGCGGATGCCGCCGAGCGCGATCTTGGGGTAACTCTGCGGGGTATCGTAACCGCTGTTCGGCACTTTGGCGCCGACCAATCCCGCAAAACCGCACTCTGCGCAGCAGAGACCGCGGGCGATTGGGTTGTTGGTTTTGGCATGGGCGGAGACGAAAAATACGGAGAGCCCAAGGATTATGCCTATGCCTTTGATATGGCTCGAGAAGCCAAGTTGCAGCTCACGTCGCACGCAGGCGAATGGAATGGACCGGACGAAGTTCGCGCGTCCATCCGCGATCTTGGCATCAAGCGAGTTGGTCATGGCGTAAGAGCGATAGAGGACGCAGACCTGATCCGCGAGATAAAAGACAAGGGGGTTTCGCTTGAAGTTTGCCCTGGTTCTAACGTCGCGCTGGGCGTCTATTCATCGTGGGATAAGCATCCTATTGATCTGTTGCGAAAATCAGGTGTCAAAGTCTCTGTTTCCACCGATGATCCACCCTTCTTTCACACAACGATGAAAAATGAATATGATATGCTCAACAAAACATTCGGTTGGGACGAAAGCATATTCCGTGAATTGAACAAAAGCGCGATCTCCTCGGCGTTCTGCTCCGAAGAAACGCGAAGTGAAATCGAAAAGAAATTGGAGGCCGCATGAGCCAGCATCTCACAGTCGTCGAACACCCCCTCGTGCAACATAAGCTGACGCTCATGCGCGAAGAGAAAACCTCGACCGCAGTTTTCCGCCAGTTGCTCCGCGAAATCAGCCAGTTGCTTGCCTATGAGGTGACCAGCGGGTTGGCGATGACCACCAAAACGATCACAACGCCGATGCAAGACATGGAGGCACCAGTTCTTGACGGGAAGAAGCTGGCGCTTATTTCGATCTTGCGTGCGGGCAACGGATTGCTTGATGGGGTTCTGGAACTCATCCCATCTGCGCGTGTGGGGTTTGTTGGCCTCTATCGTGATGAAGAAACGCTCGAGCCGGTTCAGTATTATTTCAAGGTTCCGACAGAGCTTGAAGATCGACTTGTCATCGCCGTAGATCCGATGCTCGCCACTGGTAATTCCTCGGTAGCCGCGATTGATCTGCTAAAGAAAGCGGGCGCCAAAAATATCCGCTTCTTGTGTCTTCTGGCCGCGCCGGAGGGCGTGGAGCGCATGAAAGAAGCGCATCCTGATGTCCCGATTGTTACGGCGTCTCTGGACGAACGCCTGAACGATAAAGGCTATATCGTTCCTGGCTTGGGGGATGCCGGTGATCGGATGTTCGGCACTAAATAGAGCGTTAACCCTGACAGATTTCCTGTAGCGCGACCCATTCTCCGTCGCTTAGGATCGGTACATAAGCCGTCATCGCGACTGGGTCCGCTTCAATCAGGTGCAGGGTTGTTTCGCCAGAGATATCAAGCGCATAGGCATAGGGCGTTGCTGGGATGTTGGCTGTACGGAACCGATCCAGCAACGGTTCGATGTGCGGCTCTTCCATCGGAAGTGTCAGAAGCGTCTCGGAGTAATCTGTGAGCGCTTCAACGGGTATCTGACCGGAAGTCAGGAAGCGCGCGGTGCTCGTGACGCCAGCGTCTGAAAACAACGCTACGAGCGGATCGTCTTGAGCGGCGCGCTGTTGCTCCGCGATAATATATCCCGCGACGACGTTCGGGTCTTCGGTGTCTTCAACAAGGCTGCTGTTCAAGAGGATAAATCCGCCAGGTAGGTGCTTTGTCGTCGCGACGCCGGAACGCACAACAATAAGTCGTTCGGTTTCTATTCCGAGACGGGCTGCTATTTGTGCCAAGGCCCGATTCGCTTCGGGTTGCGAACATACAGGCCCTGTAACGCGACGGATTTGCGTGAGAAGGCTTTCTCCGATCTCTGCACGTTTGATTTCCGGCGTTATGCGCGCAGCATACCCGACCAACGCCTGCGGAAGCCAAAACACGCTGAGCGCAATGACGGCGGTAAGTGAGGCGACTGTCAGAATTAACCGCAACCGCCCAGGCTGCGAGCGGCGGCGATCAATGGCGCGCTTCACACGTTCAATTGCGGTAACAACAAGCTCTTCGTCGATCTCAAGCGTTTCATCGCCATCGGCGCTCGGGGAAAAGACAGCAGGGTGTTCACCTGGATTCAGTCTGACAATTGCAGGAAGCGACCAATGCGCCAATGGTGTGTCTGCGTTTCCAGTTAGTACAAGCGTGGTGTCCCCAACGCTTACAATGACGCGCCTGAGTTGGGCATCTGGCGTTTCGCGCCACAGCCCTTCTGTTTCCAACCGTTCGTACTCGGAAAGTGCGGTCATTAATTTACTGCTCGGTTCTTATGAATATGGAGTGAGATTAGCGGAGCGCCCCTTCCGCAACAAGAACCAGTTCACATATGCGCCAATCGGCAATTGTGGTCGCGCAACTTTGCCTCAAGTTTACCCTACGTAGGGTTTTGCCATATTTGGTCAAAAAATTGGGTCAACCTACCGAAAAGGACAGGTCTTCTCATACAGATTCGCTCCAAATTGGCTCTTTCGGATAGAGTGCACCTGCCTAAAAGGACATGTCCGGACGGATAACGAACGAAATTCCACAAAATTTTCACCCAAAAAAGCCCGCTAAATGAACGAAAAATGTGCATTTTTTCCATTTCTCGGAGTCAATAACTCCTGTCTGCTCCTTTTGTCTTCTCACGGGAAACTCTGACAAATTTTTGCCCAAATCTCGACGCGATCTGAACGAAAGAATCAATCTAATTGGTTAAGTCGACGGCAAAAGCTGCCCGCACACAGCAGCAACGCCCGATGTAATGAAAACGGAGAACCCGAATGCTCGGACTTGGAAACGCAGTAATGAACAGAGTTAGGAAGGCTGCTGGTGCAGTTTCCGGCGCTAGTGATGCTGATCTGTGTTCCGTGAACAATCCGGGGATCATGTCAGGCACCAAAGTTGCGACGAGCCGGGGATGGAGCCCAGTTCAGAATATCACTGTTGGTGACAAGGTTCTGACGTTTGATGGTGGTTTGCAGGAAGTGCTTGCGATTACCCGCCAGAAATTCTCCGTTGATGAAAACTCATTCTTGTTGCGCGTTCCGGCAGAGGCGCTAGGCAACCGAGAAGAGATTTTTCTACTGCCATCGCAACATGTGATGGTCGAAAGCGATACAGCCGAAAATCTGTATGGCGACCCGTTCGTTTTGTTGCCCGCCTTGGCTCTCGAAGGCATTCGTGGCATCGAACGGTCCGCTCCGGAGCTTTGCCCCGAAGTGGTAACCTTGGAATTTGCGCGTGACGAAGTGGTTTTTGCCAATGTCGGCGCATTGTTTTTTTGCCCCAAAAGGCAAAAAGTGGACATCGTTCAGGTGGCAGGTGCAGATCAGCCTGCCTACGAGGCCCTGCCCATGTCTGAAGCCAAGAAATTGGCAAGTGCAATTGCTATGGAAGACGCCGCGGACCTGGTTGATGGGGGCCGTTTCGCCGCTTGAGCGCTCTAAAGCGATTTGATCTATTTAAGAACGGCGCGTTGATGCAGGGCAACGCGCCGTTTCTTCGTTTTTAAGCGGCTTTCTGGGAGCCAAAACGGCCATAGAATGTTTCGCCGTTTTTCGCCATTTCGCGCAGGAGTGCTGGTGTTGTGAACCGATCGCCGTGCTTTTCGGTAAGTGCATCACAAATCTCAACAGCGCGCTCAGCGCCGATGATATCGAGCCAGCTAAATGGACCACCGGACCAAGGCGCAAAGCCCCAGCCGAGGATCGCGCCCACGTCACCCTCGCGAATATCCATCAACACATTCTCCTCAAGCGCGCGAACGGCCTCAAGCACCTGTGTCATCAAAAGGCGATGCTGAACTTCGGTGAGTTCCGGCTGTGTTTCCGCATGCGGGTGTTTCTCTGCAAGCCCTTCCCAGAATCCTTGGCGTTTGCCTTTTTCGTCGTAGTTGTAGAACCCAGCCTTGGCTTTGCGACCAAGACGGCCCTCGTCAGCAAGCCAGAACAGCAAGTCTGAGGATGCGTGGTCGGTATAGTCGTCACCCATTGCTGCCATCGTAGCCTTGGCAATTTTTACGCCGAGGTCGATCGATGTTTCATCTGCAAGTTGGAGCGGACCAAGTGGCATGCCAACCAGCTTTGCGGCATTCTCAACCAGCGCCGGAGCAACACCCTCCGAAACCATCCGAATACCTTCGTTGAGGTAAGGGATAATGCAACGGTTGGCATAGAAGAACCGCGCGTCATTCACAACAATTGGCGTCTTGCGGATTTGACGCGTGTAGTCGAGCGCTTTCGCTACTGCGCGATCACCGGTTTCTGCGCCTTTGATGATTTCAACCAACAGCATTTTCTCGACTGGAGAGAAGAAGTGGATGCCGATAAAGCGATCTTGCGCCTTGCTGGCTTTGGCCAATTCGGTGATCGGCAGGGTAGACGTGTTGGTTGCGAAGATGCAGTCCTCAGAGATCACAGCTTCGACCTTTGCAGTCACATCGGCCTTAACCTTTGTGTCCTCGAAAACGGCTTCAATAATCAGATCACAGTCAGCAAGCGCGTTGTAGTCCGTGGTTGCTGTGATGCGCGATAGAAGGGCTTCTTTCTGCTCTTCTGTGGCTTTGCGACGGGAAATGCCTTTGTCCATGTAGGTTTCGGAATAGGCTTTGCCACGATCCGCAGCGGATTGGTCCTGATCGAGCAAGACAACTTCGATCCCTGCTTTGGCGGACACAAGCGCAATACCCGCGCCCATCATGCCAGCACCAAGAACGCCAACTTTCTTCACACGCTGGTCCGCCACATCTGCAGGGCGTACCGCGCCTTTTTCGAGCGCTTCTTTGTTGACGAAAAGGCTGCGGATCATTGCGCTGGAGCTTGGGTTCATCAGAACCGAAGTAAACCAGCGAGCCTCGATCTTGAGGGCGGTGTCAAACGGAACCAATGCACCTTCGTAAACAGCAGAGAGCAGAGCCTTGGCTGCTGGGTAAACGCCTTTGGTTTTGCTGTTTACCATGGCGGATGCACCAACGAACGTCATAAAGCCCGCAGGGTGGTAGGGCGCGCCACCTGGCATTTTGTATCCCTTGGCATCCCATGGTTTGAGAATATCGGCGTCAGTCGCCGAAAGAACCCACGCTTTGGCTTTCTCAAGCAATTCATCTGCAGGAACAACCTCGTCGATAATTCCGCCTGCTTTGGCCTTCTGCGGATCAGAGAGCTTGCCTTCGAGGAGGAAAGGACTTGCCGCCATCGCGCCGAGCTTGCGGGCAAGGCGTGTTGTACCGCCCGCACCAGGAAAAATACCGACCATGATTTCCGGCAAGCCAATTTTGGCCTTTGAATTGTCGGCCGCGAAAATGCGGTGGCACGAAAGAGGTAGTTCAAGACCGATGCCAAGTGCGGTGCCGGGGAGGGCTGCAGCGATTGGTTTGCCGCCTTTGTTTGTTTTCGGGTCCATGCCGGCGCGCTCGATTTTGCGCAGCACTTTGTGCATGTTCATTAGGCCGTCAAACAGGCCCTTGGCTGGATTGTCGCCGGCGTTGTCCTTCATGGATGCGATCACGTTGAGGTCCATGCCGCCTGCGAAGTCTGGCTTGCCCGAAGTGATAACGATACCTTTCACGGTGTCATCAGCAAGGGCTGCGTCTACGGCCTCGTCAAGTTCTTTGAACCCTTCAAGGTTCAATACGTTCATGGATTTTTCAGGAACGTCCCATGTGATGACGGCAACGCCGTTCTTGTCGGTTTTTGATGTGAAATCAGTCATTTATAGTCTCCCAAATCTGTGGAGTAGATCGGTGTTACGTGCGTTAGATATCGTCGGGCAGGGGGCTGCCGTCTTTGCGGGTGAAGCTGTTTTGGCCGTTCTTCCGCGTGTATTTCATGTCGATATCCGCGTAGAAGGCGGTTTCTTCGGGGGCAGATGTGCCAACAACAAGAAAGCGGGCTTCGGAGCCGGAGCGGTTGATGAAGCAATGCCCATTTGGGACGTTGGCGGGAAATGCGGCACAGTCACCTGCGCCCATCTCGGTTTCGCCTTCGTCCGTGACAAGCTGCACCACCCCTTCGGTTACCATTACGAATTCATCCTCGTTTACATGCCAATGGCGTAGCGAGGATTTCGCGCCCGGTTGAAGGATAATGAGGTTTGCGCCGAATTGTGTGAGGCCACCCGCCGCGCCAATCCGCAGCGAGGAACGTCCCTTCATTTCGCCCGCATGCCGACCGGGATAGATAGAGCCTGTGCGCTCTGGAATGTTATCAAGGTCGATTTTGCTCATAGTACCCTCCCGTTGTTGTGACTTTGCTCCCGCTTACATCCGCTCAATGATTGTGGCCGCGCCCATACCAGAGGCGATACAGAGCGTTGCAAGGCCAACCTCTTTGTCCTGACGCTCAAGCTCGTCGAGTAGGGTGCCGATGATAATCGCGCCGGTTGCACCGAGCGGGTGACCCATCGCGATTGAGCCGCCATTCGGGTTTACCACGGCTGGGTCAACGTCGAACCGTTGCATGAAGCGCAGAACCACAGAGGCAAAGGCTTCGTTCACTTCGAAGAGGTCAATGTCACTGATGTCCATGCCATTGTCGGCAAGGATTTTCTCGGTCACAGGGACTGGGCCGGTGAGCATAATGGTCGGATCAGTGCCGATTTTTGCGGTTGCACGGATACGCGCGCGCGGCTTGAGGCCGTATTTCTCGCCAAATTCCTTGTTGCCGATCAGTACAGCGGCTGCACCATCCACAATACCAGAAGAGTTCCCTGCGTGGTGGATGTGGTTGATCCGCTCAAGGTGCGGGTATTTCATCAGCGCGACGTTATCAAAGCCGGGCATCACTTCGCCCATTGCCTGAAAACTTGCGTTGAGCGCGCCGAGAGCCTGCATATCGGTACCAGGGCGCATGTATTCATCGTGGTCAAGAATGGTTAGGCCATTCTGGTCTTTGATCTCGACGATCGACTTTGCGAAGCGCTTGTCTTCCCACGCTTTTGCTGCGCGGCGCTGACTTTCAACGGCAAGCGCGTCGGCCTGATCGCGTGTGAAGCCGTATTCAGTCGCGATGATGTCCGCCGAAATGCCTTGCGGAACAAAATAGGTATTCATTGCAACAGATGGATCAACGGCAATCGCTGCGCCATCGCTGCCCATGGCAACGCGGCCCATCATTTCCACACCACCTGCGACATAGGCCATGCCTGAGCCACCTTTGATTTGGTTGGCCGCGAGATTCACGGCCTCCATGCCCGAAGCACAGAAGCGGTTGATCGAAAGGCCAGGAACCTGTTCGTCAAAATCGCTTGCCAAGACAGCAGTCCGCGCAAGACAGCCGCCTTGCTCTTTTACTTGGGTAACGTTGCCCCAGATCACATCTTCAATGGCCTTCGTATCAAGATCGTTCCGCTCTTTGACAGCGTTCAGAATCTGAGCCGAAAGGCGCACCGATGTAACCTCGTGCAAAGAGCCGTCCTTGCGGCCTTTGCCCCGTGGCGATCGCACTGCGTCATAGATATATGCTTCGGTCATGGGTTTGTCCTTTTCTTAGGCACGATCTGCCGGCGAACCGGGCATTAGATCGTAAGGGATTTTGTAGCCGGGCAGCGCCTCGATACGAGCGAGCCAGGCGTCAATGTTTGGCCAATCCGAGCGGGTAAAACCGAACGGCTCGGGATAGAAGAGATAGCTACAGCAGCTCAAGTCAGCAGCTGTGATTTCGTCGCCAACCAGCCAGTCTTTGCCTTCAAGGGCTGATTCCAACGTTTTCAACGCGGCTTGGGTACGGCCGGTTAGGAACGCGATCACCTCAGGGTTGCGCTTCTCTTCTGGTAGGAAGTTCATCATGAAACGCAGCGGGCCAAGCTGCGCACTAAGTTTATGGTTGTCCCATAGAACCCAGCGGAGAACTTCGCGTTTTTCTTCGGGCGTCTTGCCGCCGAATTTTCCTGTTTTTTCTGTTATATAATCAATGATGACGCCGGATTGAGAAAGCGAGAGATCGCCATCCACGATTGCGGGGCATTCCCCCATCGCATTGATTTTGAGGTATTCTGGGCTGCGCGCCTCTCCGTTGAAAAAATCAACGTATTTCGGCTCCCATTCTAGGCCAGACAACTCGAGTGCGAGTGCCGCTTTATAGGAGTGTCCGCTTTCACCGAAACAATAGAGTTGGATGGTCATTTTTTCTTATCCTTTAGTCATATGTCGTCGAGGCAACCTAACGCTTCCGCGCGTCAAGCTCCGAGTTGAACAGCCGCAACCGATGCGTCAGGTTGTCCTCGTCGATGACCGAGGTGAAATTCTCGAACAAGAAGCTCAGTGCCTCGCCTTCGTCTAATCCAGCCTCCGCTGCGAACCTTTTGAGGCGGCGATAACCATCCTCGGTCATTGCGCAGGGAAAGCGACGTGTCAGGCGAAAGCGTTTGGGCATGAGATCCTCCGAAAATTTCGGTCTAAAACTCCTCTGCGTCCAAAGCCATGACCGGAGCTCCACCGGTTTCAATGCGGGCAAGGTGCAGACGAGTGGCGGGCAGTTGCCGCGCCATGTAGTAGCGACCGGTTGCGATTTTCGCAGTGTAGAACTCTTTGTTGGAAGCGCCACCCTCAAGTGCGTCATGCGCAGCCTTTGCCATACGCGCCCACATCAGGCCGAGGCAAACATGGCCGAACATATGCATGAAGTCATAAGAGCCCGAGAGCGCATCATTCGGGTTCTTCATCCCGTTTTGCATAAAGAACATGCCAGCGGCCTGAAGGTCTTTTGACGCTTGCTTGAGTTGCGGGATGAAATCATCCTTAAGGGCAGGGTGCTCGGCGTTTTCCTTAAGGAAAGCTTTCACCATTTCAAAGAAGGCCATGACATGCTTGCCGCCATCTGTCGCGAGTTTGCGTCCTACAAGGTCGAGCGCCTGAACGCCGTTTGCACCTTCGTAGATCATGGTGATCCGAGCGTCGCGGGCAAACTGCGACATGCCCCATTCTTCGATATAGCCGTGGCCGCCATAGACTTGTTGTGCGTTTACAGCATTCTCAAAGCCCTTATCGGTGAGGAACCCTTTGATCACAGGGATCATCAGGCTTACGAGGCCTTCGGCGTCTTTGTCGTTAAGTTTGTGCCCTTGGTCGATGAGGGATGAACCCCAAAGAACAAATGCGCGTGCGCCTTCAACAAAAGACTTCTGGTCCATCAAGTTGCGGCGGATGTCTGGGTGTACGATCAGCGGATCAGCAGGGCCATCCGGATTTTTCGTTCCAGTCACGTCGCGGCCTTGCAAACGGTCCTTCGCATAAGCAAGCGCGTTTTCATAAGCGACTGCGGCTTGTGCATAGCCTTGAAGCCCAACGCCAAGTCGTGCTTCGTTCATCATGGTGAACATTGCGCGCATACCTTTGTGCATGTCGCCAAGCAGGTATCCGGTTGCGCCGTCGTAATCCATCACACAAGTCGAGTTGCCGTGGATGCCCATTTTTTCTTCGATCTTACCAACCGAGAGGCTGTTACGATCGCCAAGCGAGCCGTCTTCGTTCACGATGAATTTCGGTACGATAAAGAGCGAGATGCCCTTAACACCTTCGGGGCCACCAGGGATTTTGGCCAGAACGAGATGAATGATGTTCTCGCTCATGTCGTGGTCACCAGCCGAGATAAAGATCTTTTGGCCAGTGATTTTGTAGCTGCCGTCGTCCTGTGGCTCTGCTTTGGTGCGCATGAGACCCAGATCGGTGCCGCAATGCGGCTCTGTCAGGTTCATCGTGCCGGTCCAGTCGCAGCTTACCATTTTCGGCAAGTATGTTTGTTTCTGCTCGTCTGTACCGTGCGCATGGATCGCAGAATATGCGCCGTGTGTTAGGCCGGCGTACATGTTAAACGCCATGTTCGAGGAAACGAAGATTTCACCCACTGCTGTGCCGAGGATATAAGGCATGCCTTGGCCGCCATATTCCGGGTCGCAATCAAGCGCGGTCCAGCCGCCTTCCTTGAGCTGTTCGAAAGCTTCTTTGAAGCCGGTCGGCGTATACACAACACCGTTTTCAAGACGGCAGCCTTCAGTGTCACCAACTGCATTCAGCGGTGCAAGCACATCGCTTGCGATTTTGCCCGCTTCTTCAAGCACGGCGTTGGTGAGGTCTGATTCAAGCTCGTCATACCCCGGGATGTTGCTTTCGCTGACTTTGAGAACTTCGTGGAGGACAAAGTTCATATCCTGGATTGGGGCTGTGTATGTGGGCATTTCGTTGTCTCCCTTATTCGGCGGCGTGCCGTTTAAGCTCTGCGAGGCGCTCTTCGCCCCACTTTAGTTGCTGCCGTAAATCTTCGATTGCACCGGTAAGCTCGTCGCGTTGGCTGATCATGTCAGCAAGGCGCTCCTGAGCGAGCTCGTATGTGCGGTTTAGCTGGGTAAATTGCTGATCCCCCATGTCGTACAAATCAAGCAACTGGCGGATGTCTTCGAGGCTGAATCCAAAGCGTTTGCCTTGCAATATCAGCTTGAGGCGGGCGCGATCACGCTTGGTGAACAAGCGGCGTTGCCCTTCTCGGATCGGAAACAACAGTTCCTTGGCTTCGTAGAATCGCAATGTGCGTGGGGTCACATCAAAGGCGTCACACATTTCGCGGATGGTCATCACTTTAGACATTGTGGTGCTCTCCTTTTTGAATACGAATTGAGTGTGTTTGCCTTCCTGCTACTTTACAAGGAAAGTTGACGTTGACGTAAACGGAACGCTGCGTCATTTCTAAGTTGACGAAAGGTCAAGAAAGGTGACGCTAGGTCATACGCAATAAAAGTTCGCGAAATTTGCGTAAGCGCTGGCAGTGGACGCGGCGAAATCTGCTACTTTATGATCTTGGCAGCGTCCTCGCGGAGCTTTTCAAGATCTTCGATCGACTCAGCCAGTTCGTTCATCTGTTTGCGCAGTTCAACGAGTTGTCGATCTGCCATGTCGATCCATGCTTCAAGCTGCGGGCGTGTGCCCTTTTCTTCGTAGATCTGCAGCCATTGCCGGATTTCTTCAAGACTGAAGCCAAAGCGACGGCCACGAAGAATAAGAACCATCCGCGCAACTTCGCGTGGCGTGTAGAAACGGCTGCGGCCCTCTTTTTCTGGCTGCAGCAATTCAATGTACTCGTAATACCGCAGGGTTCGCGGCGTGACATCGAATTTCGCGCACATCTCTTTAAAACTGAGGCGTGTTTCTGACATATTGGTTCTCCTGATTTGGAGCTTAGGCATATCTGCGAATAGGTTCAATCAAAGGGTTGTGACGCCGTCGAAAAAAATGTTTGCTGATCAAAACGCCTGCTGCACCCTGCTGTCATGCAAGAGAGGGACCACCATGGATCAAGATCGCCAAAACCTCGCTCGCCAATTTATTGAGGCCATTCCATATGCAAAGGCGCTGGATTTGAGTCTTGAATCGATTGACGACGGTGTCGCTGTGATTTCGATGCCGTATGACGAGCGAATGGTGGGCGACCCCTCAACTGGAGTTATTCATGGGGGAGCGGTTTCAGCGCTTATGGATACATGTAGTGGGGCGGCAGTGATGTCGCATCCGACTATGGCGATTGCGACGGCAACAATTGATCTCAGGATCGACTATATGCGCAGCGCCACACCTGGACAGCGGATCAAAACGCGCGCGGAGTGCTATCATGTAACACGCAATGTTGCATTTGTTCGCGCAACAGCTTTTGACGATGACGAATCCAATCCGGTGGCGGCAGCAACCGGCGCCTTTACCGTTGAGCGCGCGAAGGAGGGCAAATCATGAGACGCCCTGCACCAGAACCAGTACAAGTCGTTAAACAGCGGCGTGACGCAGCCCTTGGCGCTTTGGTCAAAGGTTTGCCCTTTATCCAATTTCTCGGCGTCGAGTTTGATCGGCGCGGAGACGAACTTACGGCTATTCTGCCCTATTCCGAGAAATTGATTGGCAATCCGCTACTGCCCGCGCTGCATGGTGGGGCGACAGCTGGATTTCTTGAAATAACGGCGATTATTGGTCTGTCGTGGTCTTACATCTGGGATGATATCGAAAGTGGTAAAATCGATCCTACAACGGTAACGCCCGAGCGCCTGCCACGTATGCCGAAAACGATTGATTTCACGGTTGATTACTTACGCACCGGATTGCCGCGCGATGCTTACGCGCGGGCGCGGGTTAACCGCTCTGGGCGGCGATATGCGAGTGTTCATGTCGAAGCATGGCAAGATAATCGCGCGCGACTATTCGCTCAGGCTACAGGACACTTTTTGATGCCAGCCCGCGATGAATGAAGCCTCTCCAGAGATCACGCATCGTCGTGTTCTGAATATTTCAATTCCGATTGTTATCTCGAATGCCACTGTGCCGTTGCTCGGCATCGTCGATACGGGTGTTGTTGGCCAAATGGGCGAAGCCGCTCCGATCGGTGCTGTGGGGATCGGCGCAGTTATCCTTACGGCGATCTATTGGATTTTCGGGTTCCTGCGTATGGGAACAACCGGCTTGGCCGGACAGGCTATGGGCGCAAAGGACACCGAGGAAACAGTCGCGATATTAATCCGTGCGCTTCTTATCGCTTTGACTGCGGGCGTTGCGATTATCCTGTTCCAGATGCCGCTTTTTGCGGGGGCGTTCCTTGTGTCTCCTGCATCACCCGAGGTCGAAAGCCTCGCTCGGGAGTATATGCAGATACGGGTTTTCTCGGCGCCAGCCATGATTGCTCTTTATGGGCTTACCGGGTGGCTGATTGCGGCAGAGCGCACACGTGCGGTCTTGGCCATTCAGGTCGTTATGAACGGGCTGAATATTGTGCTCGATTTCGTTTTTGTTCTTGGATTTGACTGGGGAGTTCAGGGCGTAGCCTTCGCAACCTTCATCGCGGAGTGGAGCGGTTGTGCTCTTGCGCTTTGGTTTTGTCGCGCTGGCTTCAAAGGGACGGCGTGGCGCACCAAATCCAATATATTCGACCCGCAGAAACTCAAGCGGATGATGAGCGTCAATATAGATATCATGATCCGTTCTGTTCTCCTCCAAATGGTGTTTCTATCATTTATGTTCTTCGCGGCCGGACTCGGAGATGTGCCGCTTGCCGCAAATCAAATCTTGATGCAGTTTCTTATGGTTACAGCCTATGCGCTGGACGGGTTTGCCTTCGCGGTAGAGGCGCTTGTCGCGCAAGCGCTGGGTGCCAAATCGCGCGCGAATTTGCGTCGTGCGGTCGTTTTATGTTCGGGGTGGTCATTTGCGGTTTGCGTACTTCTAACACTCGCCTTTGCCATTTTCGGGACAACAATCATCGACCTAATGACGACGGCGGAACCTGTCCGTGCCGAAGCGCGGGTTTATCTGATCTATATGATCCTCGCGCCGCTAACCGGCCTTGGGTCTTGGATTTTGGATGGCGTATTTATTGGCGCGACCCGTACACGCGACATGCGCAACAAGATGTTTCAGTCAGCGATTGTTTATGTGCTCGCCGCGGCGATCCTTGTGCCAGTCTTTGGGAACCACGGGCTCTGGATGTCGCTCTTGATATCTTTTGTTGCCCGCGCGCTTACATTGGCCACGCGCTATCCCGCTCTAGAGCGCGGAGCGGAAGAAGCCGCCTAAAGCCAAGCGTCCCGATTGCTGCCAATTGCTTCCGCTACGGTCGCAAATCCGTTCTGTTCAAGAAGTTGGTCAAGTCCCTTGGCGATATCGGATACGAGCGAAAACCCTTGATAAACCAACGCGGAGTATAGTTGCACTGCCGAGCCGCCCGCTTGGATTTTTGCGAAAGCGTCTTGAGCGGACGATATCCCACCAACACCAACGAGTGGTATTTCACCGTTAGTGATCTTGGAGAGTTGAGCGAGAATACGTGTGCTTTTTTCAAACAGCGGCGCGCCAGATAATCCGCCGGCTTCATCCTGCCACTTGCTTGGAATACCGTCGCGCGACAGCGTTGTGTTGGTTGCGATGATAGCATCGATCCCAACAGATTTCGCAACCTCCGCAATTTCTGGGAGCTCGCTTTCACTAAGGTCAGGAGCAATTTTGAGCAGGACTTTTGCATTCGGGGCATGTTCGCCGCGCGCCGCAATGACACCGCTTAAAAGGCTATTCAGCGCCTCAGCCCCTTGAAGATCACGCAACTTCTCTGTGTTCGGTGAAGAAACGTTCACGGTAGCAAAATCCACATGTGGTCCACATGACCGCATCACCTGCACAAAATCATCCGCGCGGTTTTCACTGTCTTTGTTCGCACCAAGGTTGATGCCAACCGGCGTTATCGGACGCGCTGCGGCAAGCCGTTCAGCGATCGCATCTTGGCCTTGATTGTTGAAGCCGAAGCGGTTGATTACCGCTTTCTGTTCTGTCAGCCGAAACAGCCGTGGCTTTGGATTGCCAGCTTGGGCGCGCGGGGTGGCGGCGCCCACTTCGATGAAACCGAAGCCAGCCTTCGATAACGCGTTGACTACCTCAGCGTTTTTATCAAAACCCGCCGCGAGGCCAATCGGGTTAGCCATTTCCATACCGCAAAGATTTGTTGCGAGGCGCGTACCGCCAACGGGGGCACCGGGAAGTGGAACCAGTCCTTTTTTGAGCGCCGTAATGGAAAGGCCATGGGCCGTTTCGGGATCAAAGGAGTGAAGGGCTTTAAGCCCGACGCGCTCAAGTATGTTCATGGGATCTCATCCGGAAAAAGATGCACGCCATCCAGCTCTTTTAAGGGCGCATGGTGGACGACTTCAGAGAGTTTCAGCTTACGATAAAGATGGGGGAATTTGTCTCCACCCCGGCTCACTTCCCACTTCAGATCATCGCCTAAAGATTCAGTGTCCACGGCCGCAAGGACGAGGCCGGGGATATCGGCAAAATGCTTGGCCACGGTTTCGCGGAGCTGCTCGGCGGTAGAGAAGTGAATAAACCCATCAGAGCGGTCAATCGGCGCGCCCACTGTTTCGCCGGTACCGGCAAGTGCGTTCCATTCTCGAACGCGGAAAACTTTGTAAATCAGCATAGCGAAGGGTTTGCCCTCTGCCAAAGATATGGTCAAGCCCCGCACGTCATTTGAGCATTACAAATGAACTCTATCTCCAGAGCGCGGAACCTTTGACTCTTTGGTCGAATTTCTCCAAGCTGCTTTAATAAAACAACAATGGGAGTGTTTAGATGTTTGCCCGATATTTCACGTCCGCCGCCGTACTGGCTTTGTCTGCTGGTGCAGCAATCGCGGATTACTCACTGACAATTCTTCATACCAACGATTTCCACGCGCGTTTCGAGCCGATCAGCAAATATGATTCCGGCTGCTCCGCTGAGGATAACACCGAAGGAAAATGTTTTGGTGGTTCTGCTCGTCTGGTAACTGCCGTAAATGACGCACGCGCACGTTCGGACAACAGCATCCTTGTAGATGGCGGCGACCAATTCCAAGGCACGCTGTTCTATACCTATTATAAAGGGAAACTCGCTGCCGAGATGATGAACAAACTCGGTTACGACGCAATGACAGTCGGCAACCATGAGTTCGACGACGGCCCTGAAGTTCTGGCCGGATTCATGGATGCTGTGGAATTTCCTGTTTTGATGTCGAACGCCGATGTTTCTCAGGAACCAGCACTTGCCGGTAAATTGCCGAAATCGACTGTGATCGAGAAAAATGGCGAGAAGATCGGCCTCATCGGCCTGACGCCGCTTGATACGTCGGAGCTTTCAAGCCCCGGTGACAACGTGATTTTCACCGATCCGGTAGACGCCGTACAGGGCGAAGTTGACAAGCTGACCGAAGAGGGCGTGAACAAGATCATCGTTCTCTCGCACTCCGGTTATAACATTGACCAAAAAGTTGCCGCCGAAACCACTGGCGTTGACGTGATTGTTGGTGGCCACACAAATACGCTGCTGTCCAATACGAATGATCGCGCCGAAGGGCCATATCCGACAATGGTTGGCAATACGGCAATCGTCTCGGCTTATGCCTACGGCAAGTTCCTTGGCGAATTGAACGTGACATTCAACGACGCTGGCGAGATTGTTGAAGCAGTGGGCGAGCCGCTGTTGAACGATGCATCCGTATCTGAGGATTCCGACACTGTTGCGCGGATCATGGAAGCGGCGAAACCGCTTGATGAAATCCGCAACAAGGTCGTTGCAGAAGCCGCAGAAGCGATTGACGGTGCGCGTGAAAACTGCCGAACACAGGAATGCCAGATGGGTAATCTCGTTGCCGATGCGATGCTTGCCCGCGTGAAGGATCAAGGCATTCAGGTTGCTCTTGCTAACGGTGGTGGTCTCCGTGCCAGCATTGATGCCGGTGAAGTTACAATGGGAGAGGTTTATACCGTGCTTCCATTCCAGAATACTCTAGCGACATTCCAGGTTACTGGCGCTGTGCTTAAAGAGGCTCTGGAAAATGCCGTGTTGCAATATGACGACGAGTCCAAAGACGGCCGGTTTGCACAGGTGTCGGGCATGAAATTCACAATCACTGGTTCGGAATCAACTGGGAACCGGATTAGTGACGTGATGATCGATATGGGCTCCGGTTTTGAGCCGCTTGATCCTGAGAAAACTTATGGCGTCGTTTCAAACAACTTTGTTCGCAGCGGAGGAGATGGCTATAGCATGTTCCGCGACGCAATGAACGCCTATGACTTTGGGCCTGACCTTGCCGAAGTGGTTGCAGAATACCTTGCGGCGGCAGGGCCATATAAGCCTTATCTCGACGGTCGCATCACAGTAAAATAAGCGTCTCTGGCGCAGCGATTTGCAAAACATGAGATGGGGCGCTTCCTTGGTGGAGCGCCCTTTCTGTTTCGGGCCAATTTAAGTTTCGGAGGATACGACATGTGTGGGCGGCTGGCTGTTACTTTGCCGAATGATGCAATGGCGCAAATCTTTGCCGCGTCACCTGCGAATAATCTTCCTGCTGTTCCAAATTTTAATGTCTGTCCGACCGTGAACATTCATGCGGTATTTAACGAGGGCGAAGGGCGAAAGCTTGTGCCGATGCGCTGGGGTTTCCTTCCTCACTGGTACAAAAAGCTGAATGATGGCCCGCTATTAATCAACGCTCGCGCCGAGACCATTGCGGAGAAGCCAGCATTTCGAGCGGCCTGTCGCGAGCGGCGTTGCTTAATTCCAGCGACAGGGTTTTATGAATGGACCAAAACCGAAGAGGGCGCGCGGCTGCCTTGGTACATCACGCCGAAGGATGGCGAACCCTGTGTGTTTGCCGGAATTTGGCAAGATTGGGAGAAAGAGGGCGAGCGAATAAGGTCAGTTGCGATTGTTACAACAGGCGCCAACGAAATGATGTCAAACATACACAAACGGATGCCGGTTTCTCTCGCACCTAACGAGTGGGGTCTTTGGCTCGGTGAAGACGGTAAAGGTGCTGCGCAGCTAATGGTTCCTGCACCAGAAGACAGATTTCAAGCCCACCGCGTTGACCCGAAAGTAAACTCAAACAGAGCAAGCGGCCCTGAGTTGATCGAACCCATCGAGGACTAAACGTTGGGTCATGCGCCATTTTTTGCCCATCGCTGCGATGTTTTGGGCGAAAAACCGTTCTTTCACTGTGCGGTAAATGACTACCCTTCCGTTCTTCGCGCAATTGAGATGAGAGTATCCTTGTAAAATGGATATTTCGTATGGGCACTCACGAACGGCACCTGAAAGTTGAAGAAACAAAGGCTAATGGGCAGGTTAGCTTTGAAAACGAGATTCCTGCAATCTCGCGGTTCCTCAAGTCTATCAGTCATGAAGGGCGGCTTCAGATTTTGTGCCACTTGTCTTCGGGCGAGAAAACCGTGGGCGAACTTGAAGCTCTACTCGGAGTGCGACAGGCGGCGGTATCGCAGCAGCTTTCGCGGCTTCGAAATGATGGCTTGGTTCAATGCCGCAGGTCCGGAAAATCCATCATTTACAGGCTCAAAAGGCAGGAGTGCTCCGAGCAACTCGGAGCACTCCATCATTTTCTCGGTAATGATCGGGCCTAAGCTTCCACGATCAGCTTTCGTCTTCGACGAACCATTCCCAAGGGCGTGTGTACATCGATAGCGCTTTGCTGATGTCGGCTTCTGTTGCGTCGGTTTTTGATGTGATCTGAGCGACCAACCCACGCTTCTTGCTTTCAATAACTTCGACGACCTCTGCGTTAACCTTGGCCTTAGACAAGGCTGCGTCATAGATGCGCTTGATCGCCATTTTGCGCAGGTCGGGTTTGAACACTTTGCCCACGGCAGTTTTGGGAAGTTCGTCGATGATCTCGATATATTTCGGCCAAGCAGCGCGCTCATGTACGTGCGTCTTGCAATATTCGAGAAGTTCCTCGGTCGATACAGAAGCGTCTTCGACAAGCTCGACGTAGGCGCAGGGGATTTCGCCAGAGTGCGCGTCAGGCTGACCAATTGCACCCACGAACCCAACAGCAGGGTGACCTGACAGTGCTTCCTCTATTTCGGCAGGGTCGATATTGTGACCACCACGGATGATGAGGTCTTTTGCACGACCCGTGATCCACAGGTAACCATCTTCATCCAATCGCCCAAGGTCGCCTGTGCGAAGATAGATATCGTGATGGAAGAGGTCGTGGTTTTTGTCGGCTTCGGTATAGGTCGAGCCGGGGTTGACGCCAGGATTGTAGAGGCAGATTTCGCCAACTTCGTCTTGCGGAGCCTCAACAGGGCCGTCTGGGGTTGCCTGAAGGATTTTCACCTCGGTGTGCGGGAACGGAATGCCGACCGAGCCGATTTTCTTTTCACCGGATGGTGGATTGCACGACACCAGACAGGTCGCTTCTGTAAGGCCATATCCCTCAACGATAGTAACACCGCTTGCCTCTTCAAATCGGCGGTAGAGCTCGACCGGAAGCGGGGCGGAGCCAGAAAACGCCGTCCGAAGTGTTGAGATGTCCGCATCAACTGGGCGCTGCATCAGTGCTGAAATAGCGGTTGGAACGGTGATCATAAATGTGACCTGCCAGCGTTCTACGAGTTTCCAGAAATTGTCGAATACGCCTTCTCCGCGGTATCCCGCAGGAGTTGGGAAAACAACATGGGCACCAGAGGCGATCGTTGACATTAAGATAGGATGCACCGCGAACACATGGAACAAAGGCAGCGGACAAATCACCACATCCTCGTGCGTAAACAGCAACCGTTCCCCAAGCCAGCCGTTGTAGATCATGCCGGAATATTTGTGCTGCGCGACCTTTGGCATACCTGTGGTGCCACCCGTATGGAAATAGGCGGCAACGCGGTCTACTTTGCTGTCTTCAAAAGCGAGTTTGTCGGACGGGTGTTTCGCTAGTTCGGTATTGAAATTCAAAACTTGGGCTTTGTGCGACACAGGATTTTTCGGGCGTACCAGCCGCGCGAGCCAGCTTTTGGGTGGGGTAAGATACCGCGCCAAGTCGACTTCAAGAACGGTTTCAACATTCGGCGCAAGTTTAACGGCTTCGGCCGCTTTTTGTGCGACTTCGGTCTTGGGGAAAGATTTGAGCGTAACAAGAACCTTCGCGTTGGTTTCGCGGAGGATGGAGCCGATTTGCTCCGCTTCAAGCAGCGGATTAATCGGGTTGGAGATGCCAGCAATCATTCCGCCAAGCAGGGTCACAACCGTTTCGGTTGCGTTAGGCATTAGATAGGCTACAACGTCGTTTTCACCGACGCCAAGCGCGCGAAACATATTTGCGGCTTGTACCGATTTTCCGCGCAGATCATTCCACGTGAGCGTCTCTGCAGGGTCTTGAGGGCCTGACATGAGCTGAAACGAAAAGGCGTTGCGGTCGCCATGTTTGTTTGCAGCCGCCGCAACGAATTCATACATGGTCTTCGCGACATCCCGATCTTCCCATTCCGCTTCCGCTTCGATGGTTTCGATGTCTTTGCGCGACGCAAATTTGCTCATGCTTGTCCTCCCAATTCGACAAAAGCGTGATTTAGCCTTTGAGAAAACATGCGGATACTGCGGTGGATGCGCAAGTTTTACGTTGCGAAACCGCCAAGATTATTCTGCGGCAACGCCGTCAGTGAATTGAAGGCGTGCCAAACGTGCATAGAGGCCACCCTGTGCAACAAGGGCGACATGGGTGCCTTCTGCAACAATTTCGCCGCCATCAAATACCAATATCCGATCTGCCTTTTTCACAGTCGCAAGGCGATGCGCAACTATCAGAGTGGTTCGGCCCTTTGCCATGTCTTCAACAGCAGCCTGCACAAGTCGTTCGCTCTCGGCATCGAGCGCGCTTGTGGCTTCATCCAACAGCAGAATCGGTGCGTCTCGAAGGATGGCGCGGGCAATGGCGATCCGTTGCTTTTGGCCTCCAGAGAGCATCACGCCACGCTCGCCAACTTGGCTGTCGTACCCATCGGGTAGTGCTGACAAAAACTCATGCGCTGCTGCAGCTTTGGCCGCGGCTTCGACTTCTGCATCGGTTGCATCTGGGCGTCCAAAACGAATGTTCTCGCGTGCAGTGGTGCCAAAGATGATCGGGTCCTGCGGTACAAGCGCGATAGCTTCGCGAAAGTCTGTACGTTGCAAATCTTTGAGGTTGTACCCATCGATCTGAACCGTGCCGCTGGTTGGATCATAGAACCGTTGCAAGAGCTGGATGACGGTTGACTTACCCGCGCCGGATGGCCCAACCAGCGCAACTGTCTCGCCTGGGTTGATGGATAGATTTGCCCCCTTTAGGGCTGCGATATCGGGGCGGGCAGGGTAATGGAATGTAACGTCGTCAAACAGGATCTCGCCGCGAACAGGGCGGGGAAGGGGCTTGGGCTGGCTCGGGTCTTCGATCGCATCGGTGGCGTTTAGCAATTCGACGAGTCGTTCTGTTGCACCAGCTGCGCGTTGCAGCTCTCCCCAAATTTCAGACAGAGCGCCAACGGCGCCGGCAACCATGATCGCGTAGATTAGAAATTCAACAAGTTCACCAGGCGTCAGCGCTTCGGAACGTACACTTTGGACACCAACCCAAAGCACCCCAACAACACCGGAGAAGATCAAAAGGATCACCAGAATCGTCATGATCGCGCGGGTTTTGATCCGCTTCAGTGCGACCAGATAGGATTTTTCTGAGACATCGGCGAAGGTCCTTGCAGAGATTGCCTCGTGGGTAAAGGCCTGTACTGTTTGAACCGATGAAAGCGCTTCGCTCGCGTTACCGGAGGAATTCGCGATCCAGTCTTGGTTCTCGCGGCTGAGTGTTCGAAGGCGCCGACCGAGAACAACAATCGGAACAATCACGAGCGGTACGCTCAACAAAACAAAACCGGCAAGCTTTGGGCTCGCAAGGATCATCAAGACCATACCGCCGATCAGGATCAGGAAGTTCCGAAGGGCAACAGAAACCGAACTGCCAATGACCGAGAGAATAAGCGTTGTGTCGGTCGTGATCCGGCTTAGGACTTCGCCGGTCATAATCTTCTCGTAGAACTGCGGGCTCATGCCAATCACGCGCGCAAAAACAGCTTTACGAATGTCGGTCACAATGCGTTCGCCAAGGCGGGTTACGAGATAATAGCGCAAGCCCGTACCAATCGCGAGAATCCACGCAACTGCGAGAGCAGCCGCAAAGTAGCTATCAACGAGTGCGCCGTTGTCTCGTTCGAACTCGTCAATGACGCGTCCTACTGCTGCTGGCAAAACAAGTGAGGTTGCGGCAGTAAGGACAAGCGCAAGCGCGGCAAGCGTTACGAGCCCATAGTAAGGGCGAACAAAGGGCAAAAGGCCAGTGAGTGCCTTTATCTTTTTGGACTTTGCGCGCTCTTCTTCAACTTGAGCCATGCGTGTTCTCCGATAGTCTGGCGTTCCCCTCACATAATCCGCCAGCGCAAGCGCAACAAGCGCTATGTCGTCACGGTCATAAGTTTGGCGCGAACAGTAACCTTACAGCGCAATCAACGTTGTGCAAACGGCGCGCAATACAGAGTAAATTTACAGGATGGGGAGGTTGGAGCGGGCAGCGGGAATCGAACCCGCATCATCAGCTTGGAAGGCTGAGGTCTTACCATTACACAATGCCCGCGTAACAAGTGATCAACTATTTCATTGGATTTTGGCCGTCAAGGCAAATGCGCAAATTGAAAGTAAGTTTGAGGGAAATTTTGCGTTTGAACCGGTGCGGTAATCTAGAAAGCAAGGCGCAATGAACTTTGGGCCAAATTTCTAAAGTGGCCAGAAGAACATGATCGCCGGAACCGCAACGAGAATAACGATTACCTCAAGCAACAAGCCCATCCGCCAGTAATCACCGAACCTATAGTTACCAGGTCCAAGAATAATCGTGTTGTTCTTGTGCCCGATCGGCGTAAGGAATGCGCAGGAAGAGGCCACCGCAACCCCCATCAGGAACGGGTCTGGGCTTGCGCCTATAGACTGCGCAACAGAAACCGCAATTGGGGCTGCGATCAACGCGGTTGCAACGTTATTCAGAAAGTCGGAGAGGGTCATTGTTACGATCATCAATACGGCGAGAATAGCCCATGACGGGAAGCCTTGCATCTGGCCGACGATCTGATCGGCAATGAGTTGGCTGCCGCCTGACTCTTCTAACGCGGCACTTAAGGGGATGAGAGAGGCAAGTAACACAATGACTTTCCACTCTACCAATTCATAGAAATCCTCGCCCCCGACAAGATCAAGGGCGATATAGGCAATCACACAAATGCCGAGCGTGACAGCGAGCGACGTGACACCAAAAACAGAGAGCGCAATTGCCAAGCCGAATATGGTAATTGCTGCGATTGCTTTTGAACGCTGAATGACTTCTGTTTTGCGGTTTTCAAGCGGAAGGACACCAAGCCAATTGCACGCGGAGTTTAGTCGCTCATCCGGCCCAATCAGCAAAAGCAGATCGCCTGCTTTTATTTCCAGCTTCCGTACGCGATCGCGAAATCGTTTCCCCTCGCGCGAAACGCCGACAAGTGTCACGCCTTGCCGCCCCATGAGGCGGAGATCCATGGTGTTACGCCCAACAATCTTGGCCCCGTCTGGCACAATCGCTTCGACAAGGCTTAGCGAACCACTGCTTAGGCCCACGTGCTTCTCGGTGCCCACGACATCAAGGTCAGCGGCACCAAGAAAGGCCTCGAATTTCTTCGGATCGCCCTCAATTACGAGGAAATCACCTTTGCGAAGCTCCCTTGTTCTTGAGAAGCCGGACAAGCGCTTGCCCCCACGTACAAGCCCGAGAATAGTTACATCACTGTCCTGTGCTTTGGGATAAAGCTCCGCGACGGTTAAGCCGATTGATTTTGAACCTTCTTTTACGCGTGCCTCTGCGACGTATAATCCGCCGTCACCTTGCTTCGAAAGCACATCCGGACGCTCAGGAATAAAACGCCAACCGATGAGCGCGACATAGGCAATACCGACAATCGCAACAACAAGACCAACGGGTGTAAAATCAAACATGCCAAAGGCTTCGCCTAGAGCGTCGGCGCGGTATTGTGCGATCACAATGTTTGGCGGGGTGCCGATCAGAGTAATCATCCCGCCAAGGATTGTGCCGAAGGACAGGGGCATCAAACTCAACGAAACAGCGCGCTTTGCCTTACGCGCGGCATCAATGTCGAGCGACATAAGGAGCGCAAGTGCAGCGACGTTGTTGATGACCGCAGACAGTACCGCCCCCACAAGCGCCATGATCGAAATATGTTGTGGTAAAGAACGGTCAGGTTTCATCACCAAACGGGCGATGAGTTCCACCGCGCCCGAATTGATCATGCCGCGCGAAACGATCAGAACAAGCGCAACAATAACAACGGCGGGATGCCCAAACCCCTCGAATGCATGCGATGGCTCCACGAGCCCGCTTATTGCTGCGATCATAAGGGCGGTGAACGCAACAAGATCGTATCGAAACCGTCCCCAGACGAGAAATCCGAAAAGACAGAAGAACAGAGTGAATAATGCGATCTGTTCGTAGGTCAAATTCAAGTTCTCCCAATTGTTCTAGTACAAGAGTTGGTGGCAAAAAATATCAGCTCAAATACGTATTATCTGACCCAATAGTCACATGGATTCGGTGTTTTGTGAATAGCGAGAAATCCACGCTGACGACTTTCACAAGTATGCGGCAAATGACAATTGGGCCTAGTGGCGAGAGAAAGAGAGCTTGGTTTTCCCTGAACGGAACAAGGTTTGATTGCACGCCCTGTTGTGGTGCCAAAGATGGGAGCCGGTCTACTACCGCTGGATTGAAAGTCAGCTAATCTCGCCGAGTTTTTTGACGCTCTGAGTGCCGCGCGTTTTACTCAACGAACAGAGCGCGATGTTCTTTGCAATAGGTGACCAACATATCCCGAAACGCGCGCAGCTTTGGCGCTTTCCAAACGTCATCATGCCCGACGACCCAGACATCAGTGTAGGGCCGCGGAGGCAGAACCGGAACTTGTACCAATTCCGCGCTTCCTCGCCCAAGGAACAGTGGCAGTCGAACGACACCCAATCCTGCCTGGGCCGCGCCGACCATCGCGACCATGTCGTTAAAGCGGAATTTTATTCGATTGTTTGGGAACTCTGGCTCAATGTCGTTCGGAAGCCCAGAGTGTTTGGTATAGGCAATCCAGTCGATCATTTCGCTTGGGTCTTGTTGGATTCTTTCGGCCCATTTTCTACTGGCAAAGCTCGCCGTTTGTTGAGTGAGAAGCCGGCGCCCTTTGAGCGTGTCGCCAGGGCTGTCGCTAATGCGGATAGCGAGATCAGCTTCAAGCCGGGTCATGTCCAGAATCTTGTTCGTTGCCAGAATGCGTAGCTCGATCAAAGGATAGGCTTCGCTAAACTGGGCAAGCATTGGTGCAAGGAAATGAGCAATCAGCAGTTGCGGTGCCGTAATTGTCAGCGGACCGCTTAGCTTTGGATCGGCGCCGAGAAGATCGCGTTGAAGTTTATGGCTTACCTGTTCCATTTCCGTTGCGCCTTCGGCAATGATCCCTGCTGCGGCCGTAGGGACGTAGCCGTCCGGCGTTTTTTCAAACAGAAGTGTGCCGAGTGTTTCTTCGATGCGCTTGATGCGCCGCGCAATGGTTGTGTAGTTCACGCCGAGTTCCTGCCCAGTACGTGAAAGCGACTGATGGCGCACCAACATTAATACAGTTTGATAATCGTCCCAGTTCAGTCTCATGCATGCGTTTTCGCATATATGTCATGCATAGGCACGCGTTTTCTCGTGTCCGGTCAAAGCGTAATCTTAACGCACAATAGAAAGGATTTCGTTATGATTTATGCTTATGCAAACCTAAAGGTCACAAACAAAGAGTCGCTTTTGAAGTACCGCGATCTCGCAGGGGAGGCGCTTGCCAAACATGGTGGCAAGGTTGAAAGCTCTGCAAATCAGTTCACCAAGCTTGATGGATACCCAGATTTCCCCGATGTCGCTGCCCTATTGAGTTTTCCTGATCGAGACGCAGCAATTGCGTGGGCGGAAGATCCAGAATTGGCGCATGTGCACGAGCTTCGTCGTGGTGCAGGGGATTCGGAAATCGTGCTGCTTGGCTAAGTCTGTCTAACTTAATTGGCGCGGTTTATGGTTTGCATTATGCGAGCAGTGCCGTTTCCAAATAACTTTGGAAAGCGGAATTAAGTCTGAGCAAAACTTCCGCCAAGGCTAACATTTAGCTTCACAAAATCACGCGCTTGATTTCGAACATCAAGCGCGTATGCGTTCTCGTTGTTGAGAAGCGAACGCTCGGCATCAAGCACTTGAAGAAACGAAACCGAACCCTCTGCAAATCGTCTCTGGGCAATGCTGAGAACTTCTCTGGAGGCAATGACGGCTTCCCTGGATGCCTCTACCGCGATTTGGTGTTGTGACAGGCCGTAAATAGCATTTCGCACTTCTTCGACCGCAAGGACGACTTCCTTTTCCCAATCTGCCTGCCGTTCCGCAATTAGACCTTTGGCCGTTTCAATTCTTGCCTTCCGTACAGGCAAGTCGAAAATCGGAAGATCAAGCCCTAACCGTAAAAAGCCAGCGCCCGGCAAAACTTCCGCACCGCTGACATTCACATTGACGTTTCCGGTCAGTACCAGTTGCGGATAAAGGTCTGCTTTCGTTAACCCAAGAAGCGCTACAGATTCTGCTAAACGCTGCTCCGCACGAACGATATCCGGTCTATTACGCAATAAGTCCGCGGGGACGCCCGTCGAGACAATATGCGATTTGGCGACTGGCTGCGGGGCTTTGACATCAAGGTCTTCTCTGTTCGCAAGTTCAGTCGTTCCAACCAGTGCGACAATTCGATTTATTCTCTTAACGAACTCAATTCGTGCTTCAGGAATGTTGGATTGGGTCGAAAGCACGAGAGACCTTGACTGCGCGACTTCGAGGTCAGTTGCATTTCCTTCGTTAGCAAGCTTCAAAGTGGTATCTAATGTTGATTGGCGAGTGTCTAAGACCCTAATTTGTATGCGCAGTAGCTCTTGTGCATAGCGAAGGTCGATATATGCAGCGACAACCTCTTCGACGAACAAGAGCTTCCAAACATCAAGTTCAGCATATGCAGCGTCCAGACGCGCGAATGCCGCCTCGCGCTCGCGTTTCAATCTCCCAAATAAATCAATCTTCCAAGATGCTTCAGTTCTTACAAAACCAGTGCGTACAGTAGGGTTTCCTCCTCCGGCGTCGATCCTGGACTCTGCTACTCTTGCATTTCCCGAAATAGGAAAGCCCGCACCATCAACGACGCCTTGGGATTGCTGAATTCGTGCTGCGTAGCGTTTTACGTCGAGGTTTTGCTGAAGACCCTGTTCTACGAGCCGATTGATAACGGGGTCGTTGAATGCCTGCCACCATTTGGCATCATTCTTTCGAATGGGCTCTGCCGATTTTCCAGTGAAACTATCTGATAACTTCATCGTTGGCGGAGTAAAGTCTTCACCAGCGGCACAGCCGGTTAACAATAGCGACCCAAGGCCGACCAGAGCGGTTCTTCTATCCATGTTTGTGTCGCGACTGCCCATCTCGAATCTAATTGTCATTTCTGATTGGAGTGAGTTTAGGTCACCCATTCGAACAACTTGTTTTCACTGTAGGGCACATTTTGCCCATCAATAAACCTTTTCTGGTTGATACGAGATTTTTCGGGGGACCTGTGACTTGCTGATATTCTCGAATAGGGAATCTAGTTTAGGGATAACTAGGTTCACTAAAGGCGATAACGCGTCTTGGTGGCACTTTTGAGTTCGAGCCGGTCGAAGCGCTGGCCGCAGTAAGATAAGGACTTGCGTGCTAGAGCGCTAGATCGTGTGCCGAACGGCCAGCCGTACAGTGCGGGATCAGGTTCTAGAGATTGCTCTGCAAATTCCGCGCAGGATCAAGATGTTTGCAATTGGCGTAAGCGCTGCAAGGATTGGCCAGAAACGCTCCGGAGCCAAATCAACAAGCAGGGTCCATGGAAACCCCAATATGACAACGAAGACTCCGGAGAGGGGATCTGTTGGTTGCCCGAACCACCCAAATGTCCCGACAAGCATCAAGAATACGGCAGCGAGATAGGCTGCGATGAAACCTCTTATGATCCACTTGCACATCGACGCAACCTCTCTGAGTTCCGGCTACTCATTTGTGCTCATTGGCTGCTTAGTTTGAAATCAATCCAAGCGCGACTTCCATTCGTGCTGAGCTACAGAAACAGCGCTTTGCATATTCAACTTTTCGCTCGGAATCCGCTTTAAGGCCAACAGCAACGTTACAGTCTTCGCCGGCAGCTCCGGCCATCTGATAAGCAGATCCGTTGCGCCCTGATTTCTCGAGTGACTTCAAATAACCTGCAGCTTTCTGCAGCCTTGCGGTTAGGTCTGCTTGAAGTTCATCGCCGACCGACGACTGAGAAATATTGATCAAACGATAGCTTCGGCATGCTGCCAGAATATCATCAAGGGTCACTGTTACGCGGCGGTTTGCACGCTCCGCCGTTGCAACTTTCACAACAAGATCGTTTTCTCCGCGACTTTTTACGCTTCCGATCCGCGCAACAGGCACTCCAAGCGCGACCAGAGCTTGCGCAACTGCTGTGGCGCGTTTCTGGCCGAGGCTTTGGTTGTAGGAGTTGGACCCAACAGCGTCTGTGTATCCAACAACCACGGTTTGTTTATAGCTCTGTTGTGCTTTCAGCTTTTCGGCAATCTCTGCGATCTGCGCCTGTGAATTGGCGTCGAGCGTATAAGAGTCGAACTCAAAATTGACCGTTCCAATATCTTGGGCCTTAACAGCGAGTGGAAGGATCGCAAATAACAAAAATATCAGGAACCGAAAGCGCGTAATCATTGTATAATACCCCTTGAACTTGAATGGGAGAATGCTAGCATTCGAAATGCGACCGTGGCAACTTGATCTTGGAAACTATAAGGAAGTGTATACTTTTGCTTAATTTTATGGTTTCCTAGATCAAATTTGAACTAACATAGTTAATGCTAAATCAATTGGAGTCACGATGCCTAACAAACTGAAGGCGAGCTTCGGATTGACTGCGACTTTCGTAGTATTTGCTCAGATTTCGCACGCGCTCTCGCTTGAGGATACAATTCTTTATGTTCTTGAGACCAACCCCGAAATAACCGCCGCCGAAGCCAACAAACAAGCGATTGAGTTTGAGCTGGATCAGGCCGAGAGTTTTTACTATCCGCGTTTCGAGCTTGAGGCATGGGCGGGGTCAAGCCTGAATAACGGTACAACTCTTTCGGATATTACGTCTTCTGACTCCGCTCTATCTGGATACAGCGTGACGGGCCGCATTTCCCAGACGCTGTGGGATGGAGGCGAGCGCCGTGCCGAAGTTGCACGTCAAGCGCTGCGTATTGATGCTGCCGCACTTCGTGTAATGGAGCGGGCAGAGGTTTTGTCGCTTGAGGCAATCAGGCTTTACGCTGATGTATTGCGGAGCCAAGAATTGGTTCGGTTGGCTCGCGAAAACCTTGACTATCATCGCGAAGTTTATGCCCGTTTGGAAAATGCACATGCTTCAGGTGTTGTTCCGATTGGCGACCTGCAGCAAGCGCAAGAACGGGTATTTCTAGCAGAAGACACATTGTTTGAGTTCGAGCTTGGCGCCAACGATATCGAAGCGTTTTTCATCGAAGTTGTGGGTGTTGCCCCAACAAACTTGCAGCCGATGGGCCCATATTCCGGCGCACGGCCTTCAAGTCTGGACCAAGCACTTTCTGTCGCACGACAAAAGAATCCAACAATCAAGTTCTCGCAGGCCGATGTTGCTGCGGCGGAGTCATTGGCGCAAGTTGCGCGCTCGTCTCGGATGCCGAAACTGAACCTCGAAGCCGATCTGATCCATGGTGAAAACCTGAACGGCTTCGAAGGTCGTACCGAGGATGCGCGACTTGGCTTGATGCTCCGCTATGAGTTTCAAGGCAACCGCAAATCCGCGCGAGAGCAAGAGCAAATAAGACGTGTTAGTGAGGCTCGTTCAAATCTTCTGCGTCAAAGTAGGAGAGTTGAGCGCGAAGTTCGTCAGGCATGGCGAAACCTCGAGACATTGCAAGAGCGTGTTGCAGCCGTTTCTCAGCAAGCGCGCCTTTCCAGAGAACTCCGGGCGACATACGAGGAGGAATATCAAGTCGGTGTGCGCTCGCTCCTCGATATTCTCAACACGCAAAGCGCGCTGTTCCAAGCAGAGGCGCGATTGGTAAACCAGCGTTCATTGCAGCGTTATATCGGGTTTAAGCTGTTGGCGACAATGGGGGTACTGCTTCCAACACTTAAGATCGAACCGCCCAAAGATTCCAAAGTCTATGCACAGGAAGCAAAAAACATTCCTGACAGCGAGATTTCGGAGGTCGAAGGACGGAGCGACGCCAGATCTCTGACGGAATGGCGAAAATCTCTCGATAAGTAAGGGAGATTAGAAGTGGGCGCCCCTAGCAAAACTATAGGACAGGCGGCGGGCGTCAGCGCGCGGGCAAATGTTACCGTATCTCAAGTTGCAAAGGTGCCGGAAAGCGATTGGGGGTTTGCGGAAACTTCGCGAGACCCTTTGGCGTCCGCCATCTCGGATTGCATGCGAGAGTTGGGGCGTGATGTTGGGCTTGAAGCAATACTTGCGGGCATTCCACTTCCGGATGACGGCCGCCTAACACCGCAACTTGGTCTTGCGGCTGTTGAAGCTCAGGGGTTTCGCGCGCATTTAACGCGCCGCAAATTAGACAGTTTGCCAGAGGCCGTTCTACCTGCTGTTTTGTTTATGGAAGGGCGCGATGCTTGTGTCTTGTGTGAACGGGTAGGTGACCAAGCAATCGTGATTTGGCCAACGCGGTCAAGCGATAAGCTCGAGATTTCCTGGCAAGAACTGACGCAGAAATACAAAGGCCATGCGCTCTTGCTGCGACCTGAAACCTTGTCAGAGAAAGAGCAAACTGATGCCGCCAAGCCCCAAGGGCGACACTGGTATTGGAGCGTGTTTGCTCGGTTCTGGCCAGATTACACGCAGGTAATCATCGCGTCGGCGCTTGTGAACGTTTTGGCGCTGGTGACGCCGATATTTACAATGAACGTGTATGACCGCGTATTTCCAAACGCTGCGGTTACAACTCTTTGGTCGCTTGTCGCGGGGGTGGGAATTGCGTTGGTGTTTGATGCAGTTCTGAAGTGGTTGCGCACGAGCATTATTGACCGCGTTGGACGCAGGGTTGATATCGCCGTATCTGCTTGGTTGTTCCGTCATATTTCAGACATCAAACTTGCCAGTCAATCGATGCCAACGGGAAACCTGATGAACACGCTCAAGGATTATGAGCAGGTGCGGGATTTCTTTTCCTCGCAAACATTGGCGACCCTGACAGATCTTTGTTTTGCTGTCCTGTTTATCGCGGTCATCGCCTATATTGGTGGCCCTTTGGCGATCCCTCCGGCGATTTCGCTCGCTGCGGTGCTGATCATGGGGCTGATCATATTGGTGCCGCTACGCAAGGCTTCCTCGCAGGCGCGCGAAACCCAAGGAGCGAAGAACTCTGTTGCCGTCGAGGCGATCTCTGATCTTGAGACGCTCAAAGCGATTTCGGGGCAGGGCCGTATGCAGCGCAGATGGGAGCAGCAAGTCGCGGAAAGCGCCAAGTCCCAAGACCGAAGCAAGGGCCTCGCAACCTTTGCAACAACCTTCACTGGGTTACTCCAGCAATTGTCATCGGTTGGTATCGTTGTGATCGGGGTCTATCTGGCGCTCGAAGGTACAATAACTATGGGCGCTGTCATTGCCGCAATGATCCTTTCAGGGCGCGCTTTGGCGCCGACGGCCACTCTTGCAAGCTTGTTCGTGAGAGGCAGTTTTGCTTTTTCGACACTGCGGAGTCTGAACATGATCATGCAGATGCCCTCAGACAGCGCGCCGAATTCCAAACAACTCAACACAGAAATTGACGAAGGCCGCTTCCAACTAAGCGATGTTGGGTTGAGTTATGGCGAAAGCAATCTGTCTGCACTCTCGGGCATCAATATGGATATCCGAGGCTTGGAGCGAATTGGGGTGATTGGCCCCGTCGGTGCGGGAAAAACATCACTCGTGCGGTTGTTGTCGGGTCTTTATGCGCCAGATGAGGGAATGATCCTGCTGGATGGTTTGAACATGAACCAGCTTAGTCCTGCAAGGTTGCGGAGCGCGGTTCAGGTCTTGCCACAAGAGGCCGTGCTTTTCTCTGGAACGCTTGCAGAGAATATAGCATTCGGCGTTCCTGCGGCTTCGGGTAAGGATATCATGAACGTGGCGCGGCTTTCCGGTGTCGACAAGCTCGCGGCGCGCCACCCGATGGGGTTCTCCATGCCGATATCAGAGCGTGGCCGCAATCTCTCTGGTGGGCAGCGGCAAATGGTGGCGCTTGCGCGGGCCTTACTTGCGCGTCCTCGGGTGCTGATCCTTGATGAACCGACAAGCGCGATGGACGTTCAGAATGAGCGGCAGTTCATCACACGACTTTCGGCAGCTATGAAAGAGCGCCCCATGACGCTTATCGTCTCGACGCATCGCATGGGGCTTTTGGAGCTTGTTGATCGGTTGGTACTTCTGAATGACGGGAAGGTTATTCAGGATGGCCCGAAAGCTGAGGTTCTCAAAGCGCTTGAGCGATCTGCCAAAAGAGATGCGCCATGAAGGACACTGATTGGGATCTAAAGGAGTTTGCGGATGGCGCGGCGGCAAGCCGAATTGGCCGCACCTCATCGCGGTTAACAATTTTTCTCGCTGTATTGCTCGCGATGTTTGTAGGCGGGGTGCTTTGGGCATCTTGGGCTGTTGTTGAAGAAGTCGCGCGAGCGGGGGGGCAGGTTGTTCCTTCGGGGCGCGCGCGAACAGTAGAGAGCTTAGAGGGTGGAATCGTGCGGGAAATCAACGTGCGCGAGGGCGACGTTGTCCGCGCAGGCGATGTTCTTGTTCGGATCGACGATACAGGATCAGCAGCAAACCTTGGTGAGCTTCAGGCGCAAAAGCAGGCGCTCACCGCGCGCAGTATCCGGCTTGAAGCGGAGGCGATCGGAAGCGAGGAGTTGGATTTTTCGGGGACCACGATTGCCCCAGACTCACCCTTGGCTTTGCGAGAAATCGCGCTCTTTAACAGTCGCCTTGCGTCATATTTCGGACAGCGCGCCGTGGTCGAGGCGCAGGTCGCACAACGCCAACAAGACATTCATGAGATTAGCTTAAATATCCAAAGAGCTGACGAAACGCTTGCCTTGCTGGATGAAGAGATCGAATTGCGTGCAGATAGTGGTGTTGTCTCTCGCGCGCAAATCATACCGACCGAGCGCGAACGCATTGCGAAGCGCCAAGAACGCGATAGTTCCGCGAGTCGTCTCGCAAGCGCAAAGGTTGCTGTGAACGAGGCGGAGGCGCGCCTTGTTGAGTTGGAGCTCAACCGTAAAGCGGAGATAAGCACCGAACGGTCCGATACGATGAACCAGCTAAGTGTGATCAATGAATCCTTGATCAAAGCAAATGATATCGTGTCGCGCGCAAATCTCAGGGCGCCGGTTGATGGCATCATTTCCTCTCTAAACGTTAATACGTTGGGCTCTGTTATCGCACCTGGCGAGGAAGTTTTGCGTGTGGTTCCGCTCGATGATTTTCTACAAGTTGAAGCGCGGGCTAGGCCCGAGGACATTGCATTTATGCGACCGGGGTTGCCTGCGCGTGTGAAGCTGACGTCGTTTGATTTCACGATTTATGGCGCTCTTGACGCAAAAGTTGAACGTGTTGGAGCGGACGCAGAAAAGGACGAAACAACTGGAGAAATCTATTTTCCGGTTATTGTTGTTACCAACGAGACAACGTTGGAACATGAAGGTCAAACCTTTGATATTCGGCCAGGAATGGTTGCTTCGGTTGATATTATTACCGGCGAGCGAACTGTTCTGGAGTACCTTCTTAAACCATTTCAGAAAGCGAGATTTGAGGCCCTGCGGGAACGATAGATCTGGGGGAAGGTCACATTTTCGCGTGTCTCTTCAACCCAAACTATTCTTAAGATAGAGTTAACTAAATCATGGAGGTGCATAGTGACATCCGAGATTGAATTTTTAGAAGCTGGTGTGACGCCCGCGACGACTAAAGAAGAGTTGTCGGCGTTGATTGCTGCGGCGAAAAATGGCGAGACCGTAGAGCGGCTCACAATGGTCGAAACCCAATCCCAAAGTACACTTGCTCTCGACGAAGGCGCGCTGTTTTCGTATGTGACCGTAGTCGGCAGTGATCTCGTGCTTGTGCAGCCCGACGGCGCGATCATTGTATTGGTTGGTGCAAACCGCGAAGGTTTGACCATTTTTGCCGAGAACTTTTCAATTTTGTCCAGCAAGCTCGCCGAGCTTGCCGATATCAATTCCGATTGGGAGAGTATTGAAGGTATTCAGGCAGTCGACCTGCTAGGTGCAAATAAGGTTACACAGGTTTCTAAGCCTGGCAGCGGCGAGCCAGATGCAACGAGCGTACTTGATCCTCTGATCGGTTTGCCGATTAACCCGCTTTTGCCTCCAACCGAGTATGTATTTCAGGAGAGGGATGACCTTTGGGCAGCGGGCGACAATGGAACCGGCGCTTCGGGGCTCTTGGTGGTTCAGACATCACCATTTGAATTGCGTGAAACCGATGCCACGGTGACTGTCAATTTTGCGGATCATTTTTCTATCACCGCACCTAATGTCGGTAATGATCTTACGCTGTTCACCGCAACATTGAATGTGACCGGCATTCCGGTGGGCTCGACTGTCAATTATGGTACACTGACCGATGCTGGTAATGGGACACTGACCCTGAGCTTTACGGGCAGTGAAAGCCAGTATGAACAGCTGACGCTCGTACTTCCGACCGACTTTTCAACAGTAAGCAGACTTGATTTCGCTCCCGGCCCTTTGATGGGGACGCTGAAGATTGAATCGGTTTTCAATGAGGTCTCCGAAGTACCTTTCGACATAACTGTATTGTACGAAGGGGACGTCACGATGGACGGGCCTGGTGTTATCAACACAGTCGAAACTGATGCAGAGGTTGATTGGAAGCCTTCTGATGCCCTGATCCCGCGCGCCACGGATATCGACGGCTCAGAAAGCATCACCAAAGTCGCATTCGCAATGCCGGGCCTTCCTGCAAATACACTTATTTCATTCGACAATGGCGCTACATTCCAAGCTTTGCCGGCGACCTACGGTTTCACCGGTACGCTTGCGGAATACATGGATATCGTTGTTCGGCTTCCGACCGATTTCTCGACCGAAAACCCCAATATCGATTTGAGGGGAACTGTCATTGCGACGACCAACGAAGGTGCTGTCTCCACTAGAAGCTTCGCGCTAAACGTTGACTATGAGTTGGACCTCACGCTCACAGCCCCGGCTGTTTTGAACGGTGTCGAGGATGGCAACGGTACAGACGGCTCTGGTGTTACGATCGATCTCGGTATCGATGTCGTGGCAACTGATCTCGACGGCTCCGAAGACAATACGACTGTTAGGATTGAATTTACGGGCGTTCCAAGTGGAACGGTATTTTCTACCGGTGTCTATGGATCAAACAACGGCGTTTGGCACGGCACGATGGCCCAAGCCAACAACTTGAGCCTTACCTTCCCAGGAGACTTCTCTGGCTCCATCTCTTCGATCATCTATGCGAATAGTCCGGAAGGGTCGCTTCAAACGAACCAAACAATTGTGATTGCCCCGACCGGCGATATTGATTTTGATATCACGCCGATAACGACAATGGAAACAGATGCGCCAGTTGTTGTGCGGCCAGCGGATTATTGGAAAGTATCCATAAGCGACAACGATCCGGGAGTGCCGCCTGAAACATTAGATACAGTTACTCTAACACTAAATGACCTGCCCCCAGGAATGGTTTTCAATGGTGTTCCTGCATCTACGATCAGCTACAATGATGCAACGGGCGGCACTTTGGTGTTTAGCGGCACTGGCCTTCAATACAAAGCGCTCCGTCTTGTTTTCCCCAAAGACTATTCTACAGAAAGTCCATTAACCGGAGCATCAGGCGCACTCGAAGGCGTGTTGACCGCGACCTCTACTGAAGACCCGACGGGGCAGTCAGTGGCTGTGAATATCAGGATCACACCCGAAGGTGATGTGACGATCGATGACACCCTGCCTGATACTATCCCAGACGAAACTGACAGCGTGACACCCGTTTCACCGTCATCGCTGTTTGCGCCGATGGCGACCGACATCGACGGTTCGGAGAGTATTGAAGAGCTTATTCTTATCGTAGCAGGGCTGCCCGGAAATGTGACTTCGGGTTCAGACATTAACTTGAACGCGCCAGGTGCCACAGCAGTATTCTCGACGGCTGCTGATGGCTCGGTTGCGATGACCCTCACACTTACGAACGCTGGCGGAACGGATGTTGTAACGGCGTTCAATGCAATTGATTTCGAACTCGCGGCTGATTTTTCCACTGCCAACCGCTCTGACTTGGCGGGCAACCAAACCCAGTTGCCACTCACATTTACGCTTAAGGTTACAACGGACGAAGATGCCTTTCTGTTGACAGATACACCTGACGATGGGCAAGCGACGTCTGTTCGGGTGGTAGATATTGGATTTGAAGAGGATATCGATCTAGCCGCTCCTGCAAAAGTGACGGCTCTCGAAGACAACAACAACACGACAGCTGGTGTTACGGTTGATCTAGAAATTGTGGCGGCAATCGGTGATATCGACGGCTCAGAGACCGAAGACCCGAATGATCCGCTCTTTGCTCCCACTGTGACGGTTACGTTTATAGGCCTTCCCGCGGGTGCGGCACCCGTCGGCGGTGGGACTCTAACTGGCAATGTCTGGAGCGGCAGCATTGCCGAACTTAACAATCTGCAGCTTTTCTTGCCGGAGAACTATTCAGGAAATCTCATTGCCGACATACGCGTTGAAACACGGGAAGGCGTTGAGACAACGCAACAAATCATCGAAATCACGCCAGTGCCCGATGACAATATTACGGTCGACATTGTCGCGACCGAAACAGACGCAGAGCTTCCGCTTCGGTTTGGCGACTATAGCGTCATAGATGACCCTGACCCAGACGAAGTGATCACACTGGTTTCATTTGAAATTACCAATGTGCCAGCGGGATTTTACGCTACAGTAGGTGGCGCGAATGTCGGGACAATTGTAGGCGGTACATTTACATGGGTTCCGCCAAATCTGACTGATCTCAACAATTTAACTATGGTATTTCCGAAGGACTATTCTACGGAAAGCCCTGTTGGGCAGCCTCAGCCTGAGGTCACCATTGAACTGGATGTTACCGAGTCCGGCGTTACGACACGCGAAACTGTAACTTCACCTATTACCATTTACGTAGAAGGCGATGTAGACGTTCCAGACGCAGTTGCCGCCCTGAGCGAAACGGACGCTGTTCTTACACTCAAACCCGCAGATTACATTGATCCAGTTGCAACAGATATCGACGGGTCGGAATCCGTTACGAACGTTTCCGTCAACTTCAGCGGAATGCCCACAGGGGCCGAATACTCGGTTGCAGGTGGACCATATCAGCCTGCGGCTGGAAAGTTCTCATTTACTGGAACGCTGGCAGAATACGAAGCATTGGTCCTTCGTTTCCCCGCCGACTTTTCAACAGAAAATCCAGCTACGACACTTTCCGCGCAAATTACTGCGCTGACAGATGAAGGTGGGATTGACACGGGGACCCTCGAGATCCGGATTTCTGCTGAAGGCGATGTTGAAGTCACGGGCCCTGGACTGATTGACATAACAGAGAATGACGCACCCGGAGACACGGACGAAGATACAACTTCACAAGCTCCTTTAGAGTTTAAACTGGTGGACGCTGTTCAAGGCAATGCAAGTGATGCCGACGGTTCTGAATCAATTGCACAAGTCGACGTGACGATCTCTGGGCTTCCGGCCGGCGCTCTCTACTCGTTGAACGGCGGCACTAGTTTTGCTGCGTTCCCAGCCGGTGGGCTTCCTCCACTTACGTTAGCGGAATACAATAATCTGGTCTTCCAGTTGCCGGACGACTTCTCAACCGCAACTCCTATTACCGGCAGCGTTACCTTCACCACCGACGAAGCAATTCTTAACGGCGAGATTGATGTCGATGCCACCGATGGTATCGAAACCAAAGACTTCACGGTCAATATTGCGTCCGAGGCTGACGTCGATATCGACGTGGCGGACCTGACACGGATCGAAGATTTCGGCTTGCCTATTCCGCTGAATATAGACGCGACGGTTACGGATATCGATGGCTCCGAGAGTATAACCGATATCATCGTAACGTTCGATGGCTTGCCAACGAATGGACCTACTATCCTGTCTGACGGAACTGCGACGCCAATCTCGGTAACAGGTCCGGTCGCGACATTGAACTTGTCGCCTTCGCAGCTTCAGGCACTTTCGATCACGTCGTTTCCAGAACACTTCTCGGGAATTATTGATGTTAACGTCACCGTTGTCACCGACGAGGGAAATACGGCCGGAACCTCGACTGACTTCAAGGTTAATATAACACCAGTTGCAGAGCCTGAGATTACGCTATCCGTTGATACCAGCCCTTCAAGCGTTACGTCACCAGCGCAAGACCAGTTTGTGGTAAAAGAGGACACGACTTTTGGCCTTGTGATCAACGCCAATACTCCTGACCAAGACGGCTCGGAGCAACTCACTACTATCGTAATCGAGAATGTGCCCACGGGCTGGATTCCCGCAGGGACAGTCGATCTAACGCTATTCTCTGGGCCGGATGCGGCGAGCATCGATTCCGCTCAAATGGCCGGTACAACGCTTACGATTAACCTTGTGCCAGGGACAACTGCGTTCGACGCGACCGTTCAAGTTGCCCCTCTAGAGAATGATGACCGTGATGTCGCAACCATAGTCGGCGCTGACCTTGTTGGCGCTGTAACATCAGAAGACAGCGCTGCGGGCCTGCCTACGGACACCGCGACGGCTGTTGATGCAATTGATGTTGATGTTGACGCGGTTGTTGATGGCGCCTCGGTTTCTACGACGGACGTTGTAGCCGATGAAAACAAAACCGGCCCATTGACGTTAAATCTTGGCATCTCAAATCTTGCTCTCGTCGATAACGATGGGTCTGAAACGATAAGTGAACTTGATCTGACGTTTACGTTTGAAACGGCGTCAACGAACTTTGACCCGTCTGATCCTGCTCAGTTCTCGCTAACCGTTCCGGCCGTACATCAGGGCAATATCACGATCGTCGAAACAGCCAGCACCGGAAATAGCGTTAGCTACAAATTCACTCCAACGTTCGGCGCGTCCAACACTCAATTTATGGAAGCTCTCGAAGCCATTGAGGTTAGCTACCCTCAACATTACAGCGGCATCACAACGATCGACGGTGCGGGGTATTGGAACGAGACCACAACCAATGATGTTGAGATCGACACAAGTGATAACTTCTCCACTCTGCAAACGTTCCAGTTTACACAGACGATAAACCCGCTGTCTGAGGTGCTGTTTAGTACCAGCGTTTTTGTTCTGAGCTCCGCGGAAGTTGCGAGCGGCTCTCCAACGTCGATTGAAGCGGTAAACCGCAAAGGCGGCACCTTCACGGTAACGGATATCCTAACGCTCTTGGAGAGTACTGACGATGGTTCTGGACCGGGGCAGGTTGAAGTGTTTGTCTCGCTCGAAGGCTCTACGCCAGACCTCGATGGATCAGAACAACTTGATAAAATCGTCATTGAAAACGTGCCGGAAGATTGGATTGCCCAATACGTATCTGGCGGCAATATTGACCAAGCAGCGTTCTTTGATCTGAGCGGAACTGGGCCAATCCCCGCTTCTGAATACGCGAAAATCAGTTCGGCGACTTATGACGCTGGCACGGGTAAAGTCGAGATAACATTCGCTGCAGGCGTAACAACGTTTGAAGCGTCAATTCAACTTACGCCGACCCTATACGAAGATTACGATATTGATCGCTCAGACACAGATGACTTTACCTCAGCGGGGAGTTTCTTCGGAGCGGACCTGAACGTTTCGCTCAAGACGATTGATACAAACACCGCAACAAACGCTTCTAGAAAAGCAGCCGCGATATTTGATGTCGATACGGATCCGATAAACAACTTTGCAACAATCACAAACCTGCCTAACGGAAATGAGCAGGTCATCGATGACGCAGGCGGAATATGGGGCGTTTCGCTTTTGCCGCATTTTCCAGATATGGACGGATCGGAGCAGATTACCGCGATTGTATTGCGTGGTGTGCCCGAAGTTGTAACGGTTTATGTTACCGACATTAATAACCCAACGGGACCGAAAGTTCCTGCGCTGATAACTGAGGTCGGGGTGCCGACCGGCTTTAACAGCTGGAGCTTGGAAGGAAATGCGGCGCTTGGAATTTATCAGTGGGAAAATCTTGAGTTCCACGGCATTCCGAAGCATTGGGCCGGCGATTTCGTACCCGCACTGCAGGTTGTTACAACCGAGGATGACGGTGGTACGCGCGTAACAAATATCGATGTGCCAATCTATATCGATCCCGTGGCGGATGGAGGCGACCCTTCAGAGACTGCCAATACCCAAGAAGATACCGCGGTACAGATTTCGATCGATGGAAACATCATCGATAACCTGACGAATTCACCTGGTTCGCCTGAAGCAATTCTGGGTGTTGTTAAGCTCGAGAATGTTCAAGCAGATTCATTCGGACGCTTCCCCCGTTTCTTCGACGGCGACCCTGCTGCAGGTGGAACGGAGATTTTCCTATCGGGTGGTCAGGTGATATTGACACCCGCGCAGGCCCAAAACCTTTGGGTCTTGCCAGGGCAGGATAGCAACGAAGATGTCGTTTTCGACGTTAGCGTTGAATACTATGAAACGATTGATTTGACTGAATTTACCGTGGCAACAGGTACGGTAACCATTTCTGTGCAAGGTATTGCAGATCCTGTAATCTTGACGGTACAGCAGGAAGATCCAAGCCAAGTAGCTGGTGGTATTCAGCAAAGCGATGTCGATAGCGATTTCCGTCCGGGGACCGAATACGACAATGTTTATGGTTACGCCGGAAACGATGATCAGCCGTTTCTGTTGGATATGCGCCTAACCGACTTGGCATTGGAAAATGGTCTGAATTATTCCGGCGCTATGTTTGAGGCGGCAACTCCTTTGCAGGGGACCATGACCGAGATAACCAACGCCGGCAATTTTGATGGCTCAGAAACGCTGTACTATGTAATTACTGGCGTTGATCCGAGTACTTCGTTTTCTGGCGGTTTCCTTTCCAATACAAAGTCCATAAGCGGTACGGATAGCTACATCGTTGCAGCAAGTGATCTCGCGGCGCTTGAATTTGTACCAACGAGTGTGTCGGAGGTTACATACTACGATCTGAAAATCCATGCGATCGTTCTGGAGGATGATCAAGACACCAGCGGTCTGCCGAACACGTCGGTTGAAGATAATCTGAACTATCTGAATAGCCTTCCCGGCGGCTCGGTGACCACAGAAGACTTCGCTATTGTTGTACTGCCCCAATCTGGCGGTGGTAACCCATGCGATCCGGCTCAAATGATCGGATTGCCCTCGCTCTCCCTTGTTGGAAGCGGAGACGAAGACACAGAGATTGCATTCCAACTCCAACTCACTCCTGACGGTACATACAATTCAATTAGTGACCTTACGAACTTGCCCAACGGTGTGAATGGGAATTTCACCTTGGAAATCGATTTGCCGCCGGGCGCCACGATTTCCAGTAATCCACCGGGAGCAGTTTTGCTCGATCCGGCAACAGGTGGGTATGTAGTAGATGTTGCGCAGCTTGGGATTGATCCAACTGATCCAACGTTAACAGCTGGCAGTATCTTGTTTACGCCGCCGCCGCACGAATCCAGTCCGGTAAACCCTTTTGCGCCTGGCGAAACGTTCGGTCCGGATGACCCTTATGACAATTTGAACAGCCTCGACTACTCGATGACGCTCGAGAATTTCAGCTGCAACATGCAGACAAATTCCGGCCCACAGTCGTTTTCGATAGTGATCCACCCAGTTGTTGACGGTCCCGAAATCAATTTCACGGGTGCAAACAAGTTTGACGAAGATACCGATTACGCGCTCGGACTTGACGTCACAGGCCCTGACGGCGGTGAGCGGCTCGTTGGTAACGTTGAAATAACCATTTCTGGTGGCGGGAGTGCAGGGGTCGTCCTAAAAGATTCAAGCGGAGCGGTTCTTTTGCCGAACCCGTCAGGGACGTATTCTGTTCCAAAAGACGACGTCGCGGGCCTTACGCTTCGACCGACCGAACACTATAGCGGCACCCTAACGATCACGGTTTCAGCAACTTCTGAGGACATTAACGGCGATCAGAAAACAGTTGATGCATCGAAAACGATCGAAATCACCGCCGTTGCAGACACGCCAGAAATCATATTCGACGACACAATTATCGACCCCGAAACAGGGCAGCCTTACGTCGACAACTCGGGCGGCCAAGCCGTAATTACAATTATCGAGGACAATGCCTTTTTGCTCTCGGATGTTGTGACTGCGGATACACCCGATCAGGATGGTTCAGAAACGATCTCTATCGTTCTTTCAGGTGTGCCGGATTATTTGAAAGTTTCTGGTCCAAGCGGTAGTGGCTTTATCGATAATGGCGACGGCAGCTATACAATTTCAAGATCAGCATTTTCCTCGGTCACGCTCCAGTTGAAAGACGAACATGCACGCACTCCTGATCCATTGGACCCGAGTATTCCGGCGTCAATTCCCCTCACGCTTGAGGTCTCGACGATCGAGCTATCAAACTCGGATACAGCGTCAACAACGGTCGATTTTTCGGTGGTGGTGCTGCCGGATGCCGATATCCCAACACTGACCGCGAGTATCGATCCGACAACGGGTACAGAAGATCAGCCGCAACCATATACCCTAACGCTTGAAGCAACGACGCCTGATCCTCATGAGACTATATATTTCGAGATCACAGACCCTGGGAGTGGTGTCGTGTATCTCGACGGTGCTGCAATCACTCCGTCCGGTGGTGTGTTTACGATTCCGGGCAAGGCGTCTGGCAACGCGTTTATTCCTGATGGCGTAGTCACATTCGTGCCTGGGCAGGATTTCGGCGGGAATGTAGCGCTCGAAGTCGTTGCTGTTACCGTTGATAGTTCAGGAAGCTATACGGACGAGGAGCGCTCGACACCTGCTGATCTGGATTTAATCGTTACGCCAGCACCAGACCTGAATCTAACCGTTCTAACATCTGACGTTGTTCTGCAGGAAACCGATGCGCCGGTTGATTATGCACCGGCCGCTGATTTTGACATCTCTGTCACAGATATAGATGGCTCCGAAGTCGTTGATACCGTTACCTACACGATTAACGGTGTTCCGAGTGGGACAACTTATTCGGTCAGTGGTGGCACACCTGTGCCTGTTAGCGGGACGCTCGTCTTTACTGGAAGTCTGGCCGAATTCAACGGACTTTCCATTCAATTCCCAACTGATTTTGCCACCAATGGAACAAACCTGACAGGAAGCATTCAGGTCACAACCAACGAAGGCGGCAACGAGAGCGGAAACTTTAATATCGAAGTTGCGGGCGAGCTCGACCTTGATGCCACGAACACAACGCCAATTGCTCTGGCAGAAAGTGGTAGCGATGTTGTTGTCGAGTTTGAAATCATAGCGACGGTAACAGACACGCAAGCGACGCCATCGGAAACGCTGGAAGAGGTTGTGATAACCTTCAACGCCCCGATCCCTGCGGCTGCGTCCGTTTCAATCGGAACCTTTGATGCTTCACGGACTACGCTGACAATCACACGGGGAACAATGGATGTAGCACTGTTTACCGCAGCTGTCGCCGCGTTGACGCTTACCTTCCCCGTGGCGGTTGCTATGCCAATAAACGGGGATATAACAGTAACGACCAACCACGGTTCAGCACCCGCATTGCCATATGTTGTCGAGCTAAATCAGGCGCCAGATGTGAGTGCGCCCTTGGATTTCGATTCCATCACTACAACGCTTGACCTGACGTTTACTGATCTCCTCGCTAACGCGACAGACCCGGAAGGAAACGGGATGACCATCGTCAGCGCGAGCACCAATGATCCGGACGTAACGGTCACGTTGCTTGCTGACAGTGTTCAGATTACGGTTCCTAAAGGCTACATCGGTACGCCTGTGCTGACCTATACAATTCAGGACGACGGAACCCCGAATGCAAGCACAGAAGCAACCGCAAATCTGGACTTCAACACCATGCAGATGACGGTCGATGGCGTGGCGCCCGGCGGTCAGCAGCTCATGTCGGATGTAATCGGTGGCGCTGGCAGCAATGACACGGCTCTTGCAACAGAGTTCGACGATGCTGTGATTTATTCTGCAACCCGCACATACGCCGACGTCGAAGCGTTCTCTATGCTCGGCGGTGATGATTTCGTCGATTTATCGGCCGCAACAACAGGATTTGAAGTCTATGGCGGCGGTGGGGATGATGTCCTCATAGGATCGAACCAAAGCGATATCCTTTCCGGAGGTACCGGCAGCGATACGCTAACCGGTGGTGGTGGTTCCGACATTTTCGAACTGACAGATCTACAAATTGCGGATGTCATAACTGATTATGTTTCACCAACGGCCTCGGCTACAGAAAGTGATCAAATTGATCTAACGGCTTTGGTAAAGCTTTCAGGCAGCGAAATCCCGACTGACCGTATTTCATACAACAGCGGATCTGGTGACTTGCAGGTTGACGGCGTCAGCGTTGCTGCTGTCGGCGCTGCTGCTGGCTTCTCTGACCAAGTCGAAGTGATCTTCCTTGACGCGCAAGGGGCGCAGCAAACGGCGGTTCTTTAGGAACTTCTTGAATAAATGTGTGCCGCAACAAATCGCGGCCACTCTTTGCTCGAATCGCGTTTGGCTAGGAGTGGCTGAGAAACCGGGCTTGTTGCATCGGCAGATAAATGAACTTGGAGGGAGGCTTTAATGGTGCTGCCGGAGAGAATTGAACTCTCGACCTCTCCCTTACCAAGGAAAACTCAACAAGAGGTAAGCCATTGATCTCAAATGATTTACTATCCATATGGATATAAAGGCTTGGCGTTTGGCTAAACTCAACTCGTGCAAGTTAACTAAGGTCATCTAGGTTCGGGAAAGGTCAATTTGAGGCTTTCTAGGTCTGAATTACTGGAAAAAACTCCCATCAGGAGGAAAAGAAAAACCCTGATGGGAGCCGTAGTTTCTCAGGTTCGACTGAATTTGGGATCGCTTTCTTCGAGATCTTCCCCATCTTTGGCATCGGCAACCTCTGCCCAATCGTCTGCGTCCAAAGGACCAGAAGATGGGAGATAAACAGATTTACCATGCTCACCATCTTCGAGAATCTCGGCAACAATCACACGGTCATTCTCAGCGCCGTTGGAGATCTCCACGGCTGCGCCTTCAATATCCGAAGTTATGTGTATTCCACTTGTTTCCGAATGTTGTATTTGGAGTTCTTTCTCACCAGCCGGCTTCGATGTGGAAATGGTATCCTTAAGAATTTTCATGGTCTGATTTCTTATCAGGTTTGACTTTTACGAGGTGCCAAATGTACCACTGATAGGGTTGGTTCGATGGGAATAATCTTAGGAATATTCGGTTCCCAAAACTGGTCTACGCCAATGCTTAACTAAGCAATCAAAACAGCGAGAACTAAGCAGAAGAGACAAGCCGTGATCCAAATACCGGTGCGTTTTATCTGTGAGGCCATCCTGGTCGTTGCATCTGTCTGGGCCAAAATTGCACTATTTCGTTCTGCTTGAAGCAAGTGAATTTCCGCTGCGGTCGCACTATCTTCGCTATTCAATGACTTGTTGGCTGCGGCTTTTGTTTCATCTTCATGTTTGGTCGATAAGTCTGAAAAATTTAGCGGCCTAGTTATTCCAAAAACAACCGGAGGATTGTCTCTGTCGGAGAGCCTTTTTCTTCGTTCTGAAGTGTCGACCCAAAAGTCGTTTGGAATCTCAGAAACGTTTTCAATGTCATTTCTGTCATTTAAGTATTTAATTACTCTTCCTTCACTGATGGAAGGGGACCAGACCGCATAGAATTTTGGGAATTTGCTTGTATCTATGGACAAATTTAAAGTCGCGTTTCCTTTTGCCAATTCAGATGCAAGTAAATCAAATCGCGATCTATGTAAGTTAATCTGGATATAGAAATCGTTGCACCCGTCTAAATCCATATCCGGCTCAATGTAGAGCCCGCCAAATTCAGTGGATTCTCCATCATTATTCGAACGAATTGTAAGTGATACTTCCTTGGTTTGCGATTCATGACCAAGAAATGACAGGCTATACTCTCCCCATCTGGCTGGCCGGAGTACTCCCTTGCCTGCAATTACTTTAGAGATGGAACGGTCGGATTCCGTAGTTTCGTCATACTCGTTTATAATTTCATAGCTTGTCGTAATATTTAAATTTTCGAATTTTATATATAGATCAATGTACGAGACACGCTGGTATTGTGGTTCTTCTCCTGTAGGTTCATCACCCTCATATTCGACAATCGCACCATAATTGCCGAATCCGCTATTTGGTAAAAACTTTATTTTTTTCATGAGAACTACCTCGCATAGGCGTTTAGCACGTGGATCAATCGTTTTTAGTCCGCGACAGGAGAATCGAACCGTACGTATTGTGGGTTAGTCTAGGTTTATAAGAAGCCGATTTACAGGGCTAGTTACATGTGCCTGACCAATAGGTCCGGCTGAAATGGAACCACCTCTAATGGGGATTGAGGTAGGCGCTGCGCATCTAACTTAGACGGACTTGCGGGGCACTTATGGCGTTACTGTAGCTTGTTCCGAAGCGCTTCATAAGGGGTTTGCCCGTTGTGCGCACCGTGCGGTCTGGCAAAATTGTAAAACCTTTCCCATTCGTCGAGTTTGGTCTCGAGATCGATATCCCCCTTATAGCTTAGAGGCTGGTAAAACTCCTGCTGATCGGATTGATGTGAACGCTCGACTTTTCCGTTGAGCTGAGTCGTGCCCCGCTTGATAAAGGCGTGCCTGATGTCGAGATCTTCGACATACCAATGGAATTTGGCTTGGAATTCCTCGCCACAGTCAGTTCGAACTTCTCGAATGCGAAGCGGGAACTTTTCGATGATGTGGTCAATGAAGTCGATCGTGTTTGCTTGAGTGTGTTTCTCGTAAATCCTAAGCGCTCGGACTCTCGTAGCATCATCGATTGCTGTGTATTGGAAGCGATGCACTTTCTTGCCACCTTTTCCTCTGAAGGTCAGGAACTTAAAGTTGACTTGTATATGGTGCCCAGAAACCTGTTTCTGATAGCGCTTGGTGTGTAGTTTGCGCATTCGCGTTCCTCTGGGCAGGCGGTTTAGACCGTTGCGCTTAAGGATGCGGTAGACCCCTGCGTCCGAGATTTTGATGCCGTGATAGCGCGCCAAATACCAGACGATCTTAATTGGCCTAAGATGATACTTGCGGCGCAGATAGAGAACCTTCTCGACGATCTCATCTGGCGTTTGGTTGGCAGGGTTCTTCGGGATTGATTTGGCATTCTTCAACCCAGCTTCGCCATATTTTTGATATGCTTTGCGCCATCTATAAAAACTGGACCTGCCGATCCCAAAATACCGGCAGGCTTTGCGAGCATTGCCGATCTTCTTGGCGTGTTGAAGCACTCTTAGTTTACGTTGGATGTCTCGTTCTTCGTTTGTCATGAAAACTTCCTTCACCCCAAAATGGGTAATTTACAGGAAGTGTCCCGAGAGACCGTACATATCTACAGCTGAACATAATGGACGATGGCAAGCGTAAGGCCAAGTTTCATCAGTGGCTCAACGAGGACGGGCGGAAAATGCTGATCCACCAGATAGGCAGAGTCCAAGGCCTTATGGAAATGTGCGGTTATATCGAAAACTTCAAAAGCACCGCAAAGACGCAAAAGAGCGTGTCCATAGCCCCATATCTGTTCGATGACATGAACAAGATCATAGACTAAGAAAATCGGCGCCAGATTAAGCGGGACCAGTTAAGCATATAGGCCCTCAAACCATCGTATGTCCCGTCACCCTCTGATCAAAAAAGAACGCTTCCATTTCAACTGGCGTACTTTCTTCAGACGCTGGACATTTATCGGAACTGTTTTCTCTTCAGGAGCCATCAGTGAATTGTCTTTTGTTCTGGGAAGCGATGAAGCACAATCTTTTGTGCCGTCTCTTCAGCCTTAGCCTCGATGATATCCATCTTCTCGTCAAACTCAGGATCGTTAAAATCAAGGTCCTCTACAGCTTTAATAAGGGAATTCAGTTTGAGCAAAATACTCTCACGCATCACTACCACCAAACTCCTCTATGAAGTTTTCTCGAGCCATCACACCTTGCCTTTGGCTGTCCTTGAAGATCGTAACAACTGTACCAATGGAGTTCAGCGAAACCGTTAATCCCTTCTCTTGTGCCTGTTGTATAGCTTGCTGTAGTTGGCGATCTATCAACTTCATCAGGAATTCTCCCGATTAAGAGGATTGAACGGCTTCTCCGGCCACGACGACGGAGGCACGCCAACAAGGGAATACTTAGGAAGCTCTCCAACTGGTGGAAAGCTATCAAGGAAATCCGTGTAGTGCTCTTTATGCACGTGAGGCATGGCAATCATGACGTGATCGATTGGTGGAGCTATGAAGTTCCACAGTTCCACCAAGTTAAGAGTCAAGATGCCACAATAAAGACCTTTGGTAGGAGTTTCAGCTTTCAAGAATGTACGTTCCGCGTGATGTACGAGATATTGAGATGCCCAATAGGCAGAGACTTTTTGCTCTCGCGGACCGTGTTTGAAGAACTCTGTGGCGGCGGTGACGTCTTCGATAGAGAGACACCCAGTTGAAAGTTTCTTCCTCTCTAAAAACCCTTCAGTGAGACAGACTATACCACTTGTCATGCCTGTTCCCTTATGGAAACATTCACCTTGTTCAGGAGAGACCAAAACCATCAGGGAAGCATTTGAGTCTGTGGGTGGTTCGACGCCTTGGAAAACCATCTCGGCACACGCTGCCAACGCCTCTAGCATCTCGTGTTTGAGAAGAAGCTCCACATTCTTCAGTGCTTCAGGATCTGTGGCTTGGAAGTCTGGATCAGGTGCCATCACCGTCACCAGTGTCATCCTCATCAGTGGTGAGTTCAAACTCGCCTTCTCGGAGTTGGCGCAGACGTTCCACACATCGAGTTCTAAACTCTTTTTGCGTCTCGGGAGCTGTGTCAATCCCATCACCGATGGTAAGAATTTCCTTGTGAACCACGTGATCAGTGTGGTCATACACATGGATCGTGAACTCTTTGAACTTCTGCCGATGGATGTTCTTGTTGAAGTTCACAGGGAAACGCCCGTCGACGCGTAGATTGTCAGGTACGTGCGGCATGAACATACTCCTTCATGTTTTGGGGGATTGGCTGCATCAAATTCCAATGTTTATTGAACTGAGCATTATAAACGATAGTCGTTGTTCGCTTGATTGATTGCTTCACCCGTGGGATTGGGAAAACGTCAAACAATGGAACTTCGAGAAACTCACAGGAGCAGAGGATTGTTGCCATCTCCTTCATGCGTGTTTCTCCAGTGAGTGAGAGGAGCGCAAATGTGGGAGCTAAAAGTTTTGCTGAACGGTCTTTGCCATGCTTCCGAATAGCACCAACATCAAGTCGTGAGAGCTGGTCAGAATAAGGATTGCGACACTTGATCTTTTCAGCAACCACACGTTCCGAACAGAGTGTAGTCGGGCCAACGGCGCTTGCCCAGGTGGCCTCCTGATTAAAGGTTCCATCGGCTTGATTAGCTAGAAAACCACCCATCTTTCCAGTTCTATCATCTGTGTACTTATGCACTTCCAACAGAGCCTTCAGATCCATCAGGTTGTGTTTGTAAGCGTACACCGCACACGCCGCTGCATGTGCTAGCTCATGGCGTGCCGCTGAGAGGCGTTTTGTCTTGGAGATCTTCATGTGAGGAACTGCTTCACGAATGGATGAGGCTCACGGGTGTCACCATCTGGAATGTGCATTCGTTTGGTTTGGTGACACTTCACGAAGCCATCTATGAGTGCACGTGTTTCCAAGCCCAACAAATAGTTGTACCCATCCGTTAAAGTCTCATCAGGGGTCTTCAGGTGTTGTTTGATGGACTTCTGGATTTCGTTTTTGACCCACGTACGCTCCTTACTCCGGTCAAACTGTGTGGTTGTGGTCATTTCAAACTCCTCCTGCTGCTGAACGGATGAATTGTGCTTTTGTGGCCTCTGACTTTCGTTCAATTTGGCGATCTTTGAGCCTTCGTTTAGCTCTGAGCGCTTTAGAGCGTTGGGCGGCTTTCACACGCTTGATTTCTTCCTGATGGAATTGACAGGCGGCGGATAGATAGTTTGCTCGTAGGTTCTTTTCCTCGGGCTCATAGGCGTCATTTGTGACGATCCCGTATTCGAACTTATTGGTGATCTGGAGGCCGATCTCATCTGTGAGCCGTTTGTAGATCTCATCAGGTAAGAGCTTGAACATGTTCCGCTCGTCGAAATTGAAGATTTCCTTACCTAGAAAACCTACAACGCATCCTTTTGTGGCTATGCACGCTGTGGCAAGACGTGAGAGTTCACGTTCACAGTGCTCAAGGTTATTCGAAGCTGTGGAAACATCGGTTTCGAGGGATTTGAGGACTTCCTCAAGCCCATCAGTGGTGTCACTCAAATCGCACAAAGCCATATTCGGATCTATGAGCTTAACGATCTCAGATGCACGAAACAGAACATGTGCAGACGTCACTAATTGATACATGGGGTTTTGAATATCGTTGGTCTTAGCGACGTCTTCAGGTTCGCCTTTTAGAGCACGGAGAGCTGTCTCAACTGCCAAAAGCTGGAGTTTCGAGTTCTCGAGTAACTCTTCACAGAACCGGAAGTCACGAACCGAAACGACGAGAGCGCTCTCGGGTAGCATATTCTCATCAGATGAGTTCTTCTCAAACCCTTGGGCTCGTTTAGCTAGATCATTCCGTAATTTTTTAACAATTCGCGATGTTGACCCTTGGGTCATCACGATGGGTGCCTGTGAACGGTCTTTGGGTATGAAGATGGGAGAGAGTGTTTGAGCCATGAGCAATTCCTCGGATTAAGTCTCCCCGAACAGTCGAGAGAGAACAGCTCAATGGTACCGTGATTTATGGTGTTTGGATATCCGGGGGTGTTCCATAAAGTTTTGATAAATAACGATTTTTTACGTTTCGGAGACTAACCAGAAAAGTGGGACATCATTATATATGCCTGAGCGCTTCCAAATTTCTTCGGAGCCACCACGTTTGATGTGGACGGATTTGGATCTCCCAGACTTGAGATCGTGGTAACGTGTAGCTTGATCAGTCTTCAGGAGTTCACAAATTTCGTGCAAGTCATAACTTACGATCTCTAGATCTGACACTTTCGGATGGCCGATGTTTACCCGATATTTAGTGCCTTGCCGTCTCATAAGTTCGGATACGTGGTTTTGTATTTCGCCATGTCGGATTTCGCTAAGTCAGATAGTCGATCAGCTGCCTTTGTCTCTCGTATGGCTTGAAGGATCTTTTGTGCACGATCCGAGTCAGAGTCATCAGGTGGTGGTTTACAACTGGAACTCATTGATGCCGTCCTTTCAAAAGTTGCATAGCAGGTGAGATCTCGAAAGCTTGAGGATCGTCATCGTCATCATCTGGATCTGGTTTATTCAACGATTTGTGCTTCAAGGCTATGTCAACAGAGCGAGCTTCTATCGCCTGAATAGTATTGAGGTCTTTTAGGTTGAGGCTTAAGTTAAGTTTGGAAATAAGTGACGCATGAATAGCCACAAGTGCTTGAACCGTGCCAACTCTGGGGTTTCTGCCGAGCGTTGCGGTTGGAGAAATCACGGTTGTATCTTCTCCCAAAAGGAGATCCATTTCCTCGTGCAACTTTTGTGTGGTCTTCACCAGAAGAACGAGCATATCAATCTCGGCACCTGAAAATGGTACAAGTTCTGCACGTCCAGATGCATATTGCACAAATAACGTCTTCTGGATCTCTGAAAGCCCATCAGGTGGAGTGGGCAAGTTTTCCACTCGCACAAGTTCAGGTGGCGGAGTTTCTATAGGCTCGACAGGTTCAGTTTTTGACTTTTCTCTAAGCTTTTGACGGCGTAAAACCTCAGCTTCTGCCGATTTCGGATGCATACCTTTTTGACGGTCGGCACTAGTTGCTTTTCCATCGTGCGTGCTTTCGTTATTTAGCGAAATCTTATCGGTCATGAGGTGTATCGTACCGTGGGATTGCAAATTGAGAAATCCCATCAGTTTTGTAAAAAAAACCTCAAAATCAGACCCTTGGAAAACTCAACAGAGGCGTTCAGTTGTGCAGCACGTTTCCCCCAGTCGATGTCACCCCCGAAGTCTCTCTAAAAGTGACACCCCCCTGGCCTTGACACACTCCCCGAGCCAATAACCCCTACACCTTGATGATCTGCCGCAAACCAAACAGGTCGTCAGTGCTTCGCCTGTCCACGCCTGAGCACCTCTAACACCTTCGACAGAGGATTAACTGGGTAGGAGCTAAAACGTGCTGTAGGAGCGAAAAACCTAGGATCTCAGGCCTTAAAAATCCCACCAGTGGACACCCGAATTTTAGAATTTGTTAAACCACAAGTTGAACGCATCGTTGAATTCTAGAGGTTTGTGTTTTTTTGGTCTCAATTAAGGCATTGATTTTAAATAAAAAATGGGGTTTGTGAGACCGTTGAGGCCGTGTAGGAAATTTGGGGCGGCCTCAGATAAGTTTTTATTTTTATTACGCTTTATAGCTTTGAGGCCGTGAGACCATACTTTGATAGTAGTTGTGAGGGGTAAAAAAAACAAAAGAACGAACAATGAACAAATGAGAGAAGTCGAGGGTGTGAAATAGGAAAAAAGGGGGGTAGGGGCCTAAAGCCACGGTCTTACGGACTCACTGAAGTATTATCTTTTAAAATCAATATGTTAGCTAAGGCCAAACTGAAATTGGCCACGGTCTCACGGCCTCACTAGAATTTTTATTATTTAAAATCAATATGCTAGAAATTCGGGATTGGGCATGATTGAGACCGTGCCGGTCTCACGAAATTAGGGAAAGCAATGAGGCTGAGGGGGCAATCACTGGTGATTTCTGCAACATGCCCTTGCCGTGCTGTCGTTTAATCTAGACCAAAACCCTCCAAAATGAGAATGTCCGAAAATACTAGAACGAGTACATAGCAATCTTTTCAAGGATACCCTGAGGAATTGAAACAAATCATCCAATGGATTGGTGAACGATGTGACATATTCCTGTCATTCGATCACAGCACTCAAGCAAACATCGTGCTTGTAATGCTCACCGCGATAATCGCTGTCACGAATATGCGACTGGTTTGGAATTCACGGAAAGCACACCAAAGAGAACTTCGGGCTTATGTGACGGCAATCGACGGTACTATTGAGGTCTTACCCTTACGGGATGGAGGGTATAGTGCAAAAGGTTATATTATTCTTGAAAACCAAGGGAAAACACCTGCCTACAGTTTTCGAACCCTGCCCAAGATCCAGTGCGGCCCTAGTGAAACGCCCTTGTTTGAGCCCAACCCAGCAGAACCCGAAGATTGGAATACCTCGATCATCGGTAGCGGACAACGAGCAACGGCAAACCTCACAAGTTGCCACATAAATCAAGACCAATTAACTGCTGTTCGCAATGGGGAACAGAAAATCTATGTATCACTACGGGCGGAGTATAAAGACGTTCTTGGGAAACAAAGATTCTTCCTAGCTCGAATAACTAATGGTGAGAGACTTAGAGAACGCGAGGGGCAGGCAAAGAGAGAAAACCGAGGCCTAATTTTCAGTTGGCAGATATCCCCGCATCAACTTGGCTACGATGCCGATTAGATATGCCTGAAGTCACCAATGCTTCCATCACGGGTGAATGAAAGTCTTAAATATCAAGGCCACTCTTTTTCAAAGGTGAGTTCAATCCAGTTAGGATGATTTCCAAATCTGGGAAACGTATGCCTGAGATCATCAACATGCGTCTCTGTGGTAAAAAGCCTGCACGTTCTTCCTTTCCTCGGTGAAGAACCCGATATCGATTGATGTGACCTTCACTTATTAGAGGTTCGAAATTCAGGCTCTCAGCAATCTCTGCCCAGCGCTTGAGCAGCATACCGGACGCATCGGGATATGTGTCAGCTAAAAACTTCTCAAACCAAGATTTCGCGCTATTGATAGCCATGAGAGATCCACCAAGCTCGTCTTCTTTCGTGGTGCCATCACGATCAGCTGCTATGAAGATATCTTGAACAAACTTTTGTTCCGTTTGATTTAGGGAATTGAAGATACCCTTACCTTTGATAGACTCCGCACGTTGTTCAATCCAGAAGATGAACTCCTTACCAATCTCAGCAGCGTTATCCACGAAACTCTTGGAAGCAGACACCCCATCTTCATCAATTTCGATATCCTCGGGCTGTAACGGATGCTCTAATCTAAACTGGTGAATTATTTCCTCTGCTGCGTTCTGAGCACCTTCAAGACCTAACATTTTGAGTTCGTCAACGGACTCAAGAACCAGACGGATGATAAGATGCTTGAGTGCGTTCCGGTATTCGGAAGCTGTAACTCCATTTGAGTTCAACAGTGGTAGATCTGTTTTAGCATCACCTTTCATTCTGATGAGTGCCCAACGGTTGATCAACTGTGGATCGGCACCAGCTTCAGTTTGTAAACCTCGTGGCATGGTGGCAGCGGATGCAATTCGAGCGTTGATCTCGATTTCTACAGATGCCCCGTTCTTCAGATTGGCACGAACGGTGCCTTCAGTGGATTTGAAGAAGTCGGGAACTCCTCGTAACTCATCGAACCACCACCCTAACGCTTCCGCAGCTTCGACAAAATTAATAGCGACTGGTTTGTTATCGATGATAGCGGCAGTCTCTTTCACTGTTGTCTCTCTAAGCAAGCCAAGATCCCGAAAGACTCCCAAGAGTTCAGACTTGCCCCAATTCGACGGAGCCAGCAGAAGAACATTCGCTTCCTTAGTCTTCTTGAAGTTTGACGCAACCAGCATTCGTGTGAGCGCTGGAAGGAAAGGTGCGTGTTCTAGATATTCGGCTTCGATATCCGGATTAGGGTTGCCTTCAGTTCGGACCGTTCGGACACGGTGTTGAAAGTGAACTGATAGATTTGAGGATTTCGGATCAAACACTGCTGTTGCTCCTCGCATTCGTGAGAGATGTGACAAACCCCAGATGGAAGCCTTTGGAGTAATCACACGAGCCTTCCGGTTTATGCGTAAGTTCTGCTGGATGATCTCCCACATCAAGGATTTGGCTTTTTTGAGGTTTGCTGTCGTAGTGTCTGGGTTCACCTGCTGAGCGTCAACGAACTCATGGAAGGATCTGTTGTCCTCCGTCTCCGACGCATGTTTGTAGATGGAGATCTTGAGATTATCTATGACAGCAGTTTGGAAATCCATCTTGCTAAAAGACGTAAATGGATCTCGATTTTTACCAACGAGATTGTAAGCATCGTTCGCTGTAGCAAAGGTGTTTAAAATGAGAAGTGCTACGTTCTTCTCGTTGATGAACTTCTTCCAATAGTCGATTGGTTCGTTTGAATGAAGTGCGCAAAGCTGGGGAAAGCGTGAATTGAAACTACGTTTGATATTCCGAAGCATCTTACGAACTGCAATTCGGCCTTGCTTTTCACCTTCAACAAACCAAGATGGTGGAATTGTACAGTCTTCAACAACCTCACAGCCTGCAAACTCAACGTCGAAGTCCACGTATTCCTTTGGTTGGACACCCGCGAACTTGAAAACTGTCCCAATTCCATAACCCCCACGTTTCTTAGGATCGGCACTTCTCCACAGCTCATCAAATGCGGATTGTGACCAGTTTCTAGGTGTTTGTTTTCCCTTGGTGAACCCACCAGAGGACCACTTTTGAGCAAGCTCATACCCTTCAGCTTCTTTACCTATAGAACAGTACCAGTGATGGAGACCATAGATTACGGGTGCCCAAATTTGCCATTTCATTGACGGAGAAATATTCTTAAGAGCTTCCTTGATGACTTTCGGGGTCGCTATCTCTTCTGTGTAGATCCGATTGCTGCGGACATCTAAACTCTTTGGAAGGGCATTACTTGCTTCTTTCTCATAAGCACGCTCAGCGGCTAAACGACGAAGCTCTACGTCCAGACGATTGAACAACCCTACGATCTCATCAGTCGTCATTTCAGGGAAGTCACCAGATGTAAGACGTTTCACAACTGTGTCATATCCAACATTTGTGTCTAGATCTTCCAGTTTGTACCAGTCGTAGAGTTTATCCTTTATAGCCGGATAATGTCCGAACATCACCGCTTGCTGACCCAACACCAGAAGCTCTAACTGGTTCGGAAAGCCAGTGTCCGGATCTAAAAAGCGATCAGTGGTTAACTTCTTAAGCTCTCCCTCATCCTTGATGCGTATGAGAAGAGCCGCTTTATCTGGATGCCCAAACCGGACGAGCGTTTGCTTGTGCGAACTGAACACAGTGTCCGTCTTTAGGAACTCCAACAGGTGAGAAGTTATCCCTCCTGATGGCGTATCAAGATCAAGGCACACATAATCATGGCCGAGGAGCAAACCAACTCCGGTTGAGGATTTCCATGCTTTGCTAGGCGGTTCAACTGATGGATCTACCCAGTTCTTATACTTGGGCTGTTTTCCAAGGAGTGGAATAACTGGTAAGCCATGCTCTTTCAAAGAGATGAGACTTTTTTGATTTAGGGGGTTTTTAGCTTTGGAGATTCTCGGCATAATTATCCTTGCATATAATCCTTTTGGGAGTTCGAATTTCGGTTCGGCTCCCATTTTTTCTGTATGGGCTCAAGGTAATATCGTACCGTTCCCTCACCTCGTGGAATATCCCTTACTTAACTTTATCCTGTTGAAATCCGGACATTTTTTATGTTCCTAGATGTCTCTTGCGCGAGTGTCTTCCAGCTATCAATTTTTTAATCACTAGAGCATCTTCAATCAATTTTTGTTATAGATAGAGAATTTTATAGATAACAGGAATTGATATGTTGAAGCCAAACGATCACAGAGATTGATCAATCGAACAGCGTTGTTCTCGTCACAACCCAACACATCGACAAACTTTGCGCATGTAATGTGTGGAACGTGTGTGGAAGCTCAAAATTCCAACTGGTGGGTTTTCAAGCATCTCAAGAAATGGAACTATCAGGAGTGCTAATCGAGCTTAGCAGCGGTTTAGCTTGAGGGTGATCGTTTGCCCAAACCTCGGTCACCCTCTTCGTTCTCCCTTACACTTTAAGAACTTCCGAACCTCTCTTTCCGACCATAGCAACTGCTTATTGATGTACGTAGTGGCATCAGGAAGAGTACCTTCTTCGATCATTGCTTTGACCTGATTGCGAGTTACCCCTCCTGCGAGCTGTTGCACACCATAGAGGGTTAGGTATTCACGTTCTTTGAAGCGTGACATCCGTGGAACTTTCACATGCGTTTTCATTCCTCTTCTCCTGCTGACTTCCGACGCTCTAAGAACTCCTCAATCCCGATCTCACACCAGAGTGGGGAACCGTTCAGGTTAGTAATTGGAACGGGTAGCAGGTTGTCTTCCATCGCCTGATTTACTTCCTCATCAGAACTGTAATCCGTCAGCTGTTTTAGGCCCTCTCTGGTGAGATAGTGGCGCTTGGTCATTTGGGGAAAGCTCACCAGTTGGATGTGTGTGGTTCTCATTTCTCTTCTCCTTGTTTTTTGAGTAAATCCTCTAACCACTGTTCAATCCAATGGGTTCGCGAGACTACACGCCGTCCAAGAACGACATGTGGTGGGAAGAGGTCTTGTCTCTTCAGTAGCTCAAGTGTGGAGCGTGGAAGACCCAACGCTTGGGCAATCTCGTCGAACCCTAGAACTAAAGGTTCGACGTCTTGAGAGCTCTCAGGTTCTGGGATTTCCACCAGTTGAGCTTTTCTAATCTTGGGTAGTCGTTGCTGTTTCATACCTCGGAGATTAGAGGTGTGAAGTTGTGTCAGTCAGTGAGTGATAAAAAAATTTCAGTCTTTCAAATCGCGATACACGCTAGGCTCGGACACACCCAACATGTGAGCGATTTGCTTGACTGCGTATCCCTTACTCTTCAACTCTTTGGCACGTTGACGGCGTTTACGTCTGTTGACACTTCGATCCTTGTTGATCGTGTGAAACGAGGAGCGTGGTCGATGTTCTAGGATTGCCTGCGTTGCAGCTAACCAGTCTCTCTCAGCTGGAAAAACTCCACGCTCTAGCAGAGATTTCAGTGTGTCGATCCGCCAATCGTTAACAGAGATAAGGTTGATGAGTTTCAAAGCGAAAACTGGATCTTCAAAGACCTCAGCTTTGTAAAGAAGCTCGAAATCGTCGTCAGTGTCACCAGTGGCATCAGTGGAAGTCATAAGTATGCACGTAGCTCCTCAATTCCCGCGTGGAAGTAAGTTTGCTCAATCATCCGAACTGAGGTCCCTGTGATTTTTGCCACTATAGAGATTGGCACGTTTTGAGATATCATCCGACTTATGCGCGAATGTCGAAGAGTATATGCGCAAACGCCTTCAGGTAAACCAGCATCTACAACAGCACGTCTCACCAATCTGACGTGGCTGTTCGGTTCCCACGGTTTGCCATTCTGACGAACTAAGAGAAACTCGCGCATGTAACGTTCATCAGTTCGACTGATGGCTTTTGAGACTCTCTCAGTCATCAGGAGTGACACGCTTTCATCCGTCAATGGAACGACCCGAGGTCCTGTCTTTCCGTCAACACGGAGAGTCCGGTTCTTTGGGTCAAAGTCTGACATTCGTGCATGTGTCAATTCACCAAGGCGACACCCTGTAAGAAATAACACCTGAAGAAGTTGTTTCAAATCGGATCTACATGCACGAAAGAGTCGTTCTATTTCAGCATCTGTTAAGTTCGACGCTCGCTCGGTTTCGCGTTTCTCAACAGGTAGACGCTTGAAGGTGTTCCAAATCCGTTTTCCCTCGAAGCCAACAGAGTCACTTGCACGATTGAGAGCTGCTTTCAAGGTAGCCAATTCCCGATTGAAGGATCCATAAGAGGCACTATAGCCATTCTTCCACTTCACAATGTCCGAGAGCTTGAAATCCGAAAGCTTACGATCTTTGAAGTGAGGTTCTAGACGTCTTATCGAACCGTACACCTCGTTCCGCTTCTTGAGAGTACGAGCCGAGCCAGCTTTCCAGTCTGCCCAAGCTTGAAGAGCTTCCGAGACTGACAGATCTCCTGACTGTGTGGATTCATCAGTGGTGAACTCTGGGTTCGTGCAAATCGAGAGAGCTTCCTCATAGGAAACTCCAACGCTGTCATAATCATCCGCTACGCCTAGTGGTGTGTAGACGTATTTCCCATCAGTGGTAATGGTTCTCAAAAACCAACGTCCAGACGTGCTCACGGAGCGTCTGCGATAGCAGAGTGTCCGGTTTGGTGTGATCTTATGGGAGTAAACAGAGGAACGTGGTTTTAGTTTGAGTCTTCTCGAGGGAGTTGCAAGTTCTTGGGTTTTCATAAGCCAACGGTTCAGAATTTGGTTAAAGGGGTATTCTGAACCGTACTATGTGCAACTAGGGATTTTTGAATATCCCCTATTTGAAACCCATGGTTTCTTAAGGTTTCTTAAGGTTTTCTGAGGGGAGGATGGTGCTGCCGGAGAGAATTGAACTCTCGACCTCTCCCTTACCAAGGGAGTGCTCTACCACTGAGCTACGGCAGCCAACGGGATAAAGTCCGTGGCGCGTGATTAGACGTATTCGGTTGGCGACGCAAGCGTCTTTTGAGGAATATCCGCTGCTTCATTGGGGAGAGCTTAATTTGGCCTAGGTCCGCTTATTTTCGGGCTGTTCAGGCTTGCATGTGTGCATTTGCTGGACGCTCACGCTGCCCTGCGTTAGATATTCGACATGAGTTCGGGAACCAATGATAAATCCGTAAAACCGGGGCGCAAACAGGCGGCTGAGGAGCGTGAAAAACGTCTTAAGGCGGCATTGAAGGCGAATATGGCCAAACGCAAGCAGCAGGTTCGTGCGCGCAAAGATATAGATAACAAGGCAGAGTAGGGCAGAAAATGGATTCAATCGTCGTTACGGGCAATGGCCCACTTAAAGGCCAAATTCCGATTGCGGGTGCCAAAAACGCCTGTCTCACCTTGATGCCTGCGACGCTGTTGTCAGAAGAACCGCTGACCTTGACCAACGCACCAAGACTCTCGGATATCAAAACGATGAGCGCATTGTTGGCTTCGTTTGGGGCGGAAGTCTCAAGCCTTCAGGACGGCAAAGTGCTGGCGATGTCATCGCACAATATCGACAATCACGTGGCTGACTATGAGATCGTGCGGAAAATGCGCGCGTCAAACCTTGTTCTTGGGCCCCTGCTGGCGCGGCTTGGCCATGCGATTGTTTCGCTGCCAGGAGGCTGTGCGATTGGAGCGCGGCCAATGGATTTGCACATCGAAGCGCTTGAGGCGCTTGGTGCGGAGATCGAGCTTAAGGAAGGGTACTTGCACGCAAAGGCCCCAAAAGGGCTAAAGGGCGCTGTGCATGAGTTGCGCTTTGCCTCTGTCGGCGCCACAGAAAACACAATCATGGCCGCGACGCTTGCGAAAGGGACAACTGTTCTCAAGAACGCTGCGAGAGAGCCAGAGATTGTTGATCTGGTCGAGTGTCTTCGGAAAATGGGTGCGCAGATCGAAGGTGAAGGCACCTCCACAGTTACGATTGAAGGTGTTGACCGCCTTCACGGGGCCACGCACCCTGTTGTTACGGACCGGATCGAACTCGGCACTTATATGCTTGCGCCAGCAATCGCGGGGGGCGAGGTCGAGCTTCTTGGTGGTCGTATGGATTTGCTGGGCGCCTTTTGTGAGAAGCTTGATGCCGCAGGGATCGATGTTCGCGAGACGGAAAACGGTCTGATGGTCGCGCGCCGTGGTGATGCGATCAAGGCTGTCGATGTAGTCACCGAAGTTTATCCTGGTTTCCCAACAGATCTACAGGCCCAGATGATGGCGCTGATGTGTACCGCCGAGGGCACCAGCGTGCTTGAAGAACGGATTTTTGAAAACAGGTTCATGCACGCCCCAGAGCTTATTCGTATGGGGGCGCAGATTGATGTGCATGGAGGTGTTGCCAAAGTAACGGGCGTAAAGCGCCTCAAAGGTGCACCGGTTATGGCAACGGATTTGCGAGCATCAGTATCGCTTATTCTTGCTGGTTTGGCCGCTGAAGGTGAAACAGTTGTGTCCCGCGTTTATCACGTTGATCGCGGTTATGAGCATGTCGTTGCAAAATTTGCGGGCGTGGGCGCACAAATTGAACGGGTGAAAGAATGAGTAACGACGCCACATTCGAAGACGGCGCAGAGAAACCGCTGCAACTTGTTGCAGCAGATGAAGAAGACTTGCAGGTTATTTCTAGCGTTGCCCAAGACGCTGTTTTCCCGATTTCCGAAGTCGCTTGGCGCCCGCAAGAGCGGCGCTTTGCGATACTTCTTAACCGGTTCAGATGGGAAGACGCGCCGAACGCAGAGGCGCGTAATCGTCCCTATGAACGTGTGCGTTCCGTTCTGACTTTTGAGGATGCAACAGGGGTTGTAAGTCAGGGGATTGATCAGAACGATAAAGACCTTGTCTTCTCGATCCTGTCGATTGGCTTTGAGCCGGGTGAAGATGGAACAGGGCGAATTCTAGTGGTTCTGGCAGGGGATGGGCTGATTGGCGTGGATGTGGAATGTCTCAATGTCACATTGCAAGACGTGACCCGCCCCTATATCGCTCCGTCCAAATCTATGCCTCAGCACCCGGAGTGATCTATGCCTCTTTTTCTAAACGCCTCTGACACCGGTTTTGATGCCGAGTTTCAAGCGTTTCTAGGTACCAAACGTGAAGACAGCCCCGATGTGGATGTGGTCGTTGCCGATATTATTGCAGATGTGCGCAAGCGAGGCGATGCGGCGGTTGTGGACCTAACCAATAAATTCGACCGACTTGCGCTCACGCCCGAGACGCTGCGGTTCTCGCCAGAGGAAATTGAAGCAGAATGTGCGAAAGTTGACGCCGAGGATGCAGCTGCGCTTGAATTGGCCGCTTCCCGTATCCGCGCCTATCATGAGAAGCAGCTTCCAGAAGATGCAAGCTGGACAGATGATACCGGCGCAATGCTTGGCTGGAGATGGACAGCTGTTGCCGCGGCGGGGCTTTACGTTCCGGGCGGGCTCGCAAGTTACCCTAGTTCGGTTCTGATGAATGCAATTCCCGCAAAGGTGGCGGGTGTTGAACGTCTTGCGATCTGCGTTCCAACGCCAGATGACGCAGTAAACCCGCTTGTACTGTTTGCGGCGCGCCTTGCTGGTGTGGATGAGATCTATCGCATAGGTGGCGCACAGGCGATTGCTGCGCTTGCTTATGGCACCGAAACTATTGCACCTGTTGATAAGATCACTGGCCCGGGCAATGCTTTTGTCGCCGCCGCCAAGCGTCGTGTCTTTGGCAAGGTCGGAATCGATATGATCGCCGGCCCGAGCGAGATTTTGGTGATTGCAGACAAGAACAATGACCCAGACTGGATTGCGGTTGATCTTTTGAGTCAGGCTGAGCATGACGAGAGCGCGCAAAGTATTCTGATAACGGATGACGCAGAGTTTGGCCGCGCCGTTGCGCAAGCCGTTGAAAAACGCCTCGAAACGTTGGAGCGCGCTGCTATAGCTGCCCCCAGTTGGCGCAACTTTGGGGCGGTGATCACCGTTCCAGATCTGGAGCGTGCGATCGCACTTTCTGATCGGATCGCGCCGGAGCACCTTGAGATTTGTGTTGACGATGCTGATGCTTTGGCTGCCAAGATAAGGCATGCAGGTGCGATTTTCATCGGTCAGTACACGCCCGAAGCAATCGGCGATTATATCGGCGGACCGAACCATGTTCTGCCGACAGCGCGTTCCGCACGGTTCTCCTCGGGGCTGTCTGTTATGGATTTCGTCAAGCGAACCACGCTTTCGCGTATGACACCTGAAGCCTTGGCCGCAATTGGCCCGTCGGCTGAACGGCTGGCTAAATCTGAAAGCCTAGAGGCGCACGGCCTCTCGATCCGAGCAAGGTTGGACCGTATCAACGAAGGGTAACGACATGGCAACAAATCGCATCGTTGCAATCGAGATTGACGATGAAGGCCGCGCTCCTGCGACAGCAGAGATCGAACAGGAGCGCCGCGTTGCCATATTCGATCTGCTTGAAGACAACAGCTTTGCCTTGCCGATTAAAGAAGGGCACGATCCAGAAGAAGGGCCATTCAACGTAACTTTGGCCATTCGCGAGCGCCGACTTGTGTTTGATATTCGCAGCGAAGACGAGGCGCCTCTTGCTGAGTTTCACCTCGCACTTGGGCCGTTTCGACAGGTCGTTCGCGACTATTTCCAGATTTGCGAGAGTTATTTTGACGCGGTAAAGAAGCTGCCCCCAAGTCAAATCGAAGCAATTGATATGGCGCGGCGCGGCATTCACGACGAAGGTGCCCGCGTTCTTCAGGAGCGGCTCGAAGGAAAGGCCAAAGTCGATCACCCAACTGCGCGCCGCCTGTTTACGCTTATATGCGTCTTGCATTTCGGGGGATAAATGAACCCCGACCGCCCGACCTCTGTCCTTTTTTGCTGTGATCACAACTCTGTACGTTCGCCAATGGCAGAGGGGATCATGAAGGCCATGTACGGCAAATCGATCTATATTCAATCGGTTGGCGTTCACAACGATCTTGAAATTGATGGATTTGCGATTGCGGTGTGCAGCGAGTTAGGTGTCGAGCTTTCTCGACACAAGAGCCGCTCTTTCGACGACATGCAGGATTGGGGCGACGATTTATCTAGTTTTGATCTCGTGATTGCGCTGTCGCCAGCGAGCCAGCGCCGCGCTTTAGATTTGACGCGTTTGTTCCATCTTTCGGTCGAGTATTGGCCTGTTTTGGACCCGACCGGACTCGGAGAAACGCGCGAAGATCGGCTGCAGTCATACCGGCAAACGCGCGACCAAATCAAAAAGCAGTTGCTAGAACGGTTCGGAACGCCCGAAAATCCGCTCTAATTCGCGCAAATTCCTGTGTTTCACGCCAAGTTGTCCTTGAAAAATGCGAAAATGACGCGCATTTAAGGGGCGCTCGTGCACTGGCACGAGAAAGGTAACGAATAGGAGAGACCATGGCCAAGGAAGAAGAGCTCGAATTTCCAGGTGTCGTCAGGGAGCTTCTGCCAAACGCGACGTTTCGGGTCGAGCTGGAAAACGGCCATGAGATCATCGCGCATATGGCAGGCAAAATGCGCAAGAACCGTATCCGCGTTCTTGCCGGTGACAAAGTCCAAGTCGCCATGACGCCATATGACCTCACCAAAGGTCGCATCAACTATCGCTTCAAGTAAGCGATGCGTTTGATCTTAGGGTCTGCAAGCCCACGCCGCGCCGAACTTCTTAAACAGATTGGCGTGGTGCCTGACGCTGTGCGCCCTGCGGATATAGATGAGACGCCCCAAGTGGGCGAATATCCGCGCCCGTATTGCCAAAGGCTTGCGCGTGAAAAGGCGAAAGCGGTTCAGGCTGCGCCGGACGAGATTGTTTTGAGCGCGGATACGATTGTGGCGATTGGCCGTCGTATCCTCGGCAAGCCAACTGATGAAGCCGAGGCGCGCGATTATCTTCGCCGCCTTTCGGGGCGCCGCCATCGCGTTGTAACTGCTGTCGCGCTGCGCGTAGGCGACAAGATTGCCGAGAAAGAAACTGTTACCATCTTGCGGATGAAGCAGCTTACCGAAGCTGATATCGACGCTTACATCGCCACAGGCGAATGGCAGGGCAAAGCAGGAGCCTATGGTATACAGGGCTATGCGGCGCGGTTCATTCCGTGGATTAATGGCTCCTATACGGGCGTCGTCGGTTTGCCGCTAACTGAAACCGCGCAACTTTTAGAAAGCGCGGGTTACCCGCTGGAGGCCGCATGAAGGGCAGCGTTGTTGCATTAGACCAATGGAAGGGCCGCGGTGCGGCTGCGATGTTGGTTGATGGAAAGTTAACCGATCTTCTGATTGATCCCGCTGCGCAGGATATGCCCGTGCCGGGAACGATTTACCGTGCCATCTGTGATCGTCCGCTGAAAGGGCAGGGCGGTATGATGCTGCGGATACCTGACGGCACCGCATTTCTGCGCCAAGGTAAGGGGCTCGCGCCCGGGCAGTCTATTTTCGTGCAAGTCACAGGCTTTGCCGAAGAGGGGAAAGCCGTTCCTGTTACTCAGAAAATTCTATTCAAAAGTCGCTACGCGATTGTGACGCCAAATGCACCCGGCGTGAATATCAGCCGCGCGATCCGCGATGACGACATCCGCGACGAGTTGATGGAGTTGGCCAAGTCTATGATGGAGGGTGTGCCACACGGCCTCATCCTCCGCTCGATCTGTGAGCATTCAGATCATGAAGAAATCGCCGATGACATAGCGCTCATGTTGGGGCAGGCCGATGGCGTCCTTGGCGCTGAGGACAACGGAGCGGAGCTTTTGCTTGATGGCCCCGATGCTCAATTGCTTGCGTGGCGTGATTGGCCCGCGCCGGATGTGATGGCGGCGAATGAAGGAAGTTTTGCCGATTACGAAATCGATAGCATGGTTTCTGATACGCTTGATGATTTCGTGCCATTGAGCGGCGGCGCCAGCATGTATGTGGAGCCGACACGCGCGCTTGTAGCCGTTGATATCAATACGGGCGGAGATACATCCGTTGCTGCGGGCCTTAAGGCAAATATCGCCGCGGCTCGCGACCTTCCGCGCCAAATGCGCATTCGTGGACTCGGCGGGCAGATAACTCTTGATCTCGCTCCAATGACCAAGAAAGACCGGCAGACCTTTGAAAGCGTGTTGCGCGCGGCCTTTAAGGTCGATTCGATTGACACTGCGCTTGTGGGCTTTACACCGCTTGGCCACTATGAACTGCAACGAAAACGCGAACGTTTGCCGCTTAAGGATTGCGTAGAATGAATTGTCCGATTTGTTCAAAGGATTCTGATAAGAAATATCGTCCCTTCTGTTCAAAGAACTGTGCTGACATCGATTTGGGCCGTTGGTTCAACGGAACCTACACTGCACCTTCCGAAGAAGAAGACGATTTGAGCGCACTTCGAGATGAGTTAGAAAAAACAAATCGCAAACCACACTGATTTTTTGCGATTTGCCTCTAGACACCACCTTTTAGCGCGTCTAGAACACCGCGACCCGAACGTGAAAACGTTCCCCAGTGCCCGGGTAGCTCAGGGGTAGAGCAGTGGATTGAAAATCCTCGTGTCGGTGGTTCGATTCCGCCCCCGGGCACCATTCCCAACAGGTAAGCTACTGTTTCCCTTCAGCTTTAACTGGAGCTGACCAAGGGCGTAGTACATGCTGGAGAACAAAACCGTTCCCTTCTCATTTGTGAAAGATGGGATCTTCTACTTCACACGACGGGTCCCGAAGGACCTCGACCACCACTATACCACCGGAAAAATATCCTTCTCGCTGCGGACAAGATCAGCGGCGGTCGCAAAGTCCCGAGCGCAAAGAGCAGTTCAGCAACTCGATGAACACTGGTATCACCTACGCATCCAAGACGTAGACCTACCGGGCAAGCATCTTCTGAAGATGGGAGTTGCCGCCGAGCTTGGGTCTTCGATGTCATGCACCGATCAAGCCAGCGTTGACACTGTAAAGCTCTCAGAAGCCGTGTCAGTCTATCTGCAGCTGAAGGGGCAAGGGCGTCCAATTACCTTCCACAGGGCTGCTGAGCGGTCGTGTGGCTATGTCTTGGATGCCTGCGGGGACAAAGACATCAGAAGCTATACCAAGGCGGATGCCAATGCGTTTCGCGACGAGCTGGTGAAGCGAGAATTGGCGGGTAGCAGTATCACTCGCATCTTTGGGACCGTCAGGTCAGTCATCAATTTCGCTGCTTCTGAAGCCGGTATCACACTCACCAACCCATTCGCTGGTGTGTACTACGACAGAAGTGCCGGTGTCGAAGATCGTGAACCTATGCCAATCGAAGCGATCCGCTCTCTGCAATCCAAATGCCGGTCCCTTGATGACGAACTGCGATGGCTGGTTGCTCTGGTCTCGGACACAGGGATGCGGCTTGCAGAAGCTGCGGGTTTGCTCAAAGAGGATTTCGAGCTGAATGACCCAGTGCCTCACGTAGTTGTCCAAGAGCATCCTTGGCGTCGGCTGAAGACATCAGCTAGCAACCGAAAGGTGCCTCTGGTCGAGGCGTCACTATGGGCCGCCAAGCGCTTACTCTCTGAGAACGCTGACAGCCAGTTCGCTTTTCCCCGGTACAACAAATCGAAAACCACGAACGCTAATTCCGCCAGTGCCGCGCTGAACAAATGGATGAAGCCATATGTACCGAGCCGTTGCACGATGCACAGCTTTCGTCATTCGATGCGTGACAGGCTTCGCGCTGTCGAGTGTCCGTGCGATATCGTCGACCAGATAGGTGGCTGGCAAACCGAAGGCATTGGGCATGGATATGGCAAGGGCTATCCGATTGAAGTGCTGAGCAAATGGCTGAAAGCAACGGCATAGCTCCAGCATGTACTACGCCCCCGGGCACCATATTATACGCTAAGCCATTGTAAGACCTCAGCTTTATCATTTTATAGAGCTGCCGGAGAACAAAACTGTACCCCACTCATTTGTCAAAGGTGGCTTTTTCTATTTTGTGCGGCGAGTCCCTAAAGATCTGAAGCAGCACTACACGTCGTCGAAAATTTCGTTTTCACTGAGAACCAGATCAGCTTCAGTTACAGCACCGCTGACAACAAGAGCTGCACAACAGCTTGACGAGTATTGGTAACACCCGAGGATCAAGGACAGCGAGCTACCGGGCAAGCACATGCTTCGATTGGCGCAAAACGCCTATGCTGCTCCGGTATCGTTGGTTGCGGCACCCAGTATGCCAGAGGCGGTCAAGCTATAGTTGATGATACTATGGCGCGCCACCTTCCTTCGGAAACCAGTGCTGCGTCTTATTGGCGAAGGCGACGAGAGAGAGCATAACTGGCACCTCAACGAGCACGCCGACGACCGTGGCGAGGGCAGCGCCCGACCCTAAGCCGAACAAACTGATAGCGACGGCGACGGCCAATTCGAAGAAGTTTGACGTGCCGATCATCGCGCATGGCGCTGCAACGTTGAAGGGGATACCCCAGGCCCGCGCGGCTCCGTAGGCCACGAAGAAAATTCCATAGGACTGGATCAGCAATGGCACAGCGATCATCGCGATAATGAGAGGGCGCTCGAGGATTACCTCTCCCTGAAAGCCGAATAGCAGAACCACCATTACAAGCAGCCCGACGATTGAAAACGGCTGCACGCGTGATTTAAACGCATCGATTGATGCTTCGCCGCCCTTCGCGACAAGATTTCGGCGTGTCAGGTAACCGGCGATCAATGGCAGCAGCACGTAGAGGCCAACTGACAACAACAGCGTGTCCCATGGCACTACAATATCCGTTACCCCCAACAGGAAAGCTACGATAGGCGCGAAGGCAAAGACCATGATCACATCGTTCACGCTGACCTGTACCAGGGTGTAGGTTGCATCGCCGCGTGTGAGGTTCGACCATACAAAAACCATTGCCGTGCAAGGTGCAGCCCCCAGAAGAATGACCCCTGCGAGATAGGCCTGCGCGTCGTCGGGGGGGATCAGCCCAGCGAAGACATATTCAAAGAACAGCACACCGAGAGCCGCCATGGTAAAGGGCTTGATTAGCCAGTTTACAACAAGTGTCACAACCAGCCCTTTTGGCTTGTCACCCACTTGCCGCAGCGCGCCGAAATCCACGCCGACCATCATTGGATAGATCATCGCCCAGATGAGCACCGCCACAGGCAAGTTAACCGAAGCGACTTCCAACGCCGCAAGGGCCGCAAAAAGATCGGGAAAGAGATTGCCCAAAAGCACCCCCGCACCAATGGCAAGCGCCACCCATAAAGAAAGCCAACGTTCAAAGTTTCCCAAGCCGTTCGTAACGGAAAGAGAAGTTTCAGTCATGTCAGCCTCCTTAGCGGGCACAGGCAAGTTCATTGATAATAGGTTGGCACAGGTCAGCACGTCCTCCGCAGCAATCTTCCATCAGGAAAACCAATAGGCCGCGTAAGCCATCCATGTCAGCGAAGTATCGAATACTTCGGCCTTCCCTTTTATTTCGGATTAGACCAGAGCGAGTCAGGACGGTCAGGTTGGATGACATCGTATTCTGGCGAACGCCAAGGGTGTCACTGATGTCGCCGGCTGACATACCCAAATCCCCAGCTTTAATGAGGAGACGGAACGCATCGAGTCGGGTAGGTTGGCTAAGGGCCGCAAAGGCGTCGAGAGCATGAGGCTTATCCATAAATCATGATGTATTGATGTGTTGACCATCAGTCAATTACTGCTGAGCACTTTGTAAGTTCACTAACGCTTCCCTTGTTACCTTGCCTGAAAGTCAAATTTGGCTCCCAAATCACCCGAATTTCCTGCTTAGTAAATAGGGCCCAGGGTCCCTGTTAATTCATGGGACTTGCTTATTAAGCGAGGTGGTACCAAGATGAATAAGAAGAAATACGAATTTGATTATGTCAGTTTCAATTTTGGGTTGTGATATGTTTAAAAAACTTTCTGCAGAATTCTTTGGTACATTTTGGCTGGTGTTTGGGGGGTGCGGTAGCGCTGTGCTTGCCGCTGGGTTCCCGGAGCTCGGCATCGGCTTTGTCGGGGTCTCCATGGCATTTGGCCTTACGGTTTTGACGATGGCTTTTGCTGTCGGTCATATTTCCGGAGGCCATTTTAACCCTGCTGTCACGCTTGGGCTGGCAATCGGTGGGCGCTTTTCCTGGAGTGAAGTCTTGCCATATTGGATTGTGCAAGTCATCGGCGGCATATTTGCCGCGGCAATACTTTATATTATTGCGTCTGGCGGCCCTGAGTGGGCGGCGGGAAGTTTTGCTTCCAATGGCTATGGCGAACTATCGCCAGGAGGGTACAGCATGATCTCTGTGCTCATCATTGAAGTTGTTCTCACCGCAGCATTTCTGATTATTATCCTTGGCTCAACATCGGCGCGCGCTCCAGCAGGTTTTGCTCCTATTGCCATTGGACTCGGCCTTACGCTCATTCACCTAATATCGATCCCAGTCTCCAATACTTCGGTTAATCCCGCACGTTCGACAGCGACAGTATTTTTCGCCGAAACAGGGGCTATGGGTCAACTCTGGTTGTTCTGGGTTGCTCCCCTAATTGGTGCGGCGATCGGTGCGGTGATTTGGAAGGCACTGTTGTCTGATGACGACTGAAACCCGTCCTCATTTTCATTGTAAGAAAACGCGCAGCCAGAGTGTTGCGACCTACTGGGCCAATATGCGAGCGATGTGAAAACCTCACGTCGTCGCTATTGGTCCCAGTACAACAAACTGAAGAGAGAGCCATTCTAAGCCAATATGGCAAGACGGCGGCCCGTAACTCAGTGCCGGCCGTTCATTACATTTGATTTTCCGGCAGCGTACAGCCGCGTAAATCAGCGATAGCCGAGACGGCAGCATCGGCGCCCGCGTTTACCACTTCGGCAACAAGGGTTTCAGGGTTCTGCAATACACCATCAAAACTGGTTTTCACGGCCGTCACCTTCTCATTCAGGGTGTCAAGACGAAGCGCTAGCTCCTCTTGCGCAGCGCTTGTCAGCTTCCCAGGTGTCTCACGCAATGCCACGAGTTCGGTCTTCAATTCAGCTACTTCGGAAGAGAGTGCTTGAACCGAGTCTTGGAGCGGCTCCACATGCACAAGATTTTTCGCGAATGTGGCCGTTAAATTGTCCACCTTCTGTAAAACGCGCAATTCCAAGTATAAGCAAAGAGCGACTAGAATAAGTGTAGCATTCAACATTGCCAAAAGTAGATTTACTATTGTTCGACGCAGGCGGGATGCAGGTTCTGACATCTTGTTTCCTCGATTAATTCGACGTTGAGAACACCGTAAGTTTCGTTGCTCTATCTGTCGACTAAATATGCTGACAACTGGCCTGATACGGGTGTCAACGGCCTGGTTTAAGGCGGGCCGTCCATCTATATTTTTGTACAGTCTGAGACGCCCAAAAGCCGACCTGAATGTGCGAGGGAATACTGGGGCGACGAGAGTTTGCAAACTTTGAATCTCCCCTTTTGAAGTGGCCCGCCCCTATAGTCAGTTCGCGCATCGCTTGCTGTTTCATAAATATCTAAGGGAAAGCGTTGGTTGCGGTTAACTGCAGGATTGTGTCGTGAAGTGCCTTTACTATATCTCTATGGTCTCAGCATTCTTGAAACCGACGAAATTCAACAACAAGACCTACACTTCAGCGAGACGAGCTTCCATTGGTACTTCATTTTACGAGGATTCTCGATTTAACTCGCTACCGGAGAGAGCTTCACTTTGAACTTGATTGTAGCGTGCTTCCGTTTCGGCACTTTTTGAACTCCATGTTGTAGGAGTGCAGTAAACGGCAAGTCTTAGCTTGTCATAGTACCCTGAATTTTGGAGATACCTCGTCGTATTGCCGAAGTTTGAAGATTAAATTGCTAGGCTCGGTACCTGATATTGATTGTTTGTCAGTAGAACTAAATGTCCCGTTATTGTGCTCTCCCCGAAATGTACGTCCCGGTGAATAGACAGGCTGCAAAATTTTAAGTACTTTTGGAGAAATTTTAGTAAATTTGCTTTAAGCATCTGTTGCTAACTGATTGAGAGGGCTCATTATGGTGAAGCTGAAAGATATCGCCGATGCAGTTGGGGTCTCCAACTCAACGGTTTCGCGAGTTCTGAGTAATGATCCTTCGCTCTCGGTCTCGGCGGATACACGGCGCGCGATTATCGCAAAGGCGAGCGAGTTGAGGTATACACCGCGCCGCGCGCGGGTGGCAGTGCAAGCAGAACGCAACATAATGGTCCATGTCGGGCGTTGGCTTGGAGATGAACTGGAAGACCCGTATTATGCCGGTCTGCGTTTGGGGATTGAGCGGTGCTGTTTTAGCCAGAATATTCAAGTTTCAATCACGTCCGATGAATCGGCTATCCTCGATTTTCTGAAAAAGAAGGCCTCTGGTGTCATCGTGATTGGCCCAGTCCCGAGCGAGTTCCAACGCAAGATTGAAGCTGCTAAGGGGCGGGCTGTCATGATTGACGGGCCGAGAAAAGCGCATGCTTTAGATAATGTTTTCCATGCTTTAGATAATGTTTTCCATGATTTATATGGTGCTACGGCAAGGCTTCTTGATGATTTGTGGGAGAAGGGATACCGCAGGCCAGGTTTTATCGGCGGCGAAAGCAAGTACAAAGAGAGCCTACCCAAAGAGACCCGACATGTGGCTTATTCTGAATGGATGGAACGTAAAGGTATTTTTGATCCGGCGTTGGTTTGTGTCAAAGGCTCGACCATTGATTTGGGTTATGAGAGCGCAGTGAAGCTCTTGGAAGCCGCGATGCCGCCTGATGTCATAATCGCCTGTACTGACACGATGGCGATAGGCGCCTATCGTGCAGCGCAAAGCAAGGGTCTCGAAATACCAAAAGACATTTCAGTGGTCGGGTTCAATGATAATCCGGCGTCTGAATTTCTTAACCCGCCGCTCTCTAGCATTCGCTTGGCTCCCGAGGTTGCGGGAACCTCAGCAGTGGAGATGTTGGTCGAACAGTTGGGCGGGCGAGACGTTTGCAAAAGTGTGGTACTGCAGCCGAAGATCGTTTGGCGAGCGAGTACTAGGTAATTTCTTGACTGAATTTACTAAAAAATTTACCAACAGATTCGACCTAAAGGAAAAGACTTAGAATCTGTCGGGAGGAGGGCATTATGTCGTACACGGAATTTTGTAACGAAGGTTGGCTCTTTGCGCCTCTGGAAGGTGAGGGGTCGAACGCAACCGAAGTTTCGCTTCCGCATTCGTCGGTTGAGCTTCCGTACGATTATTTTGACGAGAAATCGTATCAGAAGGCCTTTTCCTATCGTAAGAGAATTGATTGGTCCGAAGCATTCGCTGGCAAGCAGGTTAGCCTCGTTTTTGACGGTGTGATGGCCGATGCAAGGGTGTTTGTGAATGGGCAGGCTTCCGTGGCTTATACTGACGGCTACACACCATTCGAAGTTGATCTTACTGAGGCGCTTGGCTCCGAAGGCGTAGAGGTCGAGGTTCAATTGAGCGGCGCCGAAAATCCGGAAATTCCTCCTTTTGGCGGGCAGATAGACTACCTGACCTACGCAGGTATCTATCGTGATGTTTGGATCAAGGTTTCTGATCCAATAGCATTTGGCAAAGTGCGTGTTGAAACGCATGATGTGTTGTCCGAGCAGAGCAAGGTTCGGGCAGAGTTTGAAGTGTTGGCCTCTGTTGGGATTCCCGAGGGAGCCGCAGTCTCTGCTGAGGTGTTAGATTTCGAAGGCAACAGCGTTGCGCGAACTGATTTGGCTCTGGCTGAAGGTGTTCAGAGCGTCGAGTTTAGCGGCCTATCGAATATTTCTCTTTGGAGCCCCCAAAATCCGTCACTTTATACGCTTCAGTTGTCATTTGAGACAGAGGCGGGATCCGACAAGCGCGAGACCGCCTTCGGGTTTAGAGATGCCAAGTTTACGCCAAAAGGTTTTTTCCTGAACGGCGAGCGCGTGAAACTAATCGGTCTGAACCGGCATCAATCGTTCCCTTACACCGGCTATGCGCAGGGGCGGGCCTCGCAGGAGCGCGATGCTGAAATTCTAAAGAATGAGCTTGGTTGTAACATCGTTCGAACCTCGCATTATCCTCAATCGCCTTGGTTCCTTGACCACTGCGATCGCATTGGGCTCATGGTTCTGGAAGAAATCCCCGGTTGGCAGCATATCGGCGGTGAAGAATGGAAAAATCGGTCGGTTGAGAATGTTCGTGCGATGATCGAACGCGATTGGAACCATCCGTCGATTATCATGTGGGGCGTGCGTATTAACGAGTCTCCGGACGACAGCGATTTCTATCAGCGCACCAATGCCCTTGCCCGCGAGTTGGACCCAACGCGCCCAACTGGGGGAATTCGCAAGGATCTCGAGAGTGAGTTCCTAGAGGACGTGTATACGTTTAATGATTTCATCCTCGGTGAGTTTGAGCTTCCCGGTGCGAACCGTGAACGGACCTCATTGCGGAGTCAGCAGGAAGCTACTGGCCTAGGCAACGACGTTCCTTATTTGGTCACGGAATACAACGGCCATATGTATCCAACCAAAGTATACGATCAGGAGCAGCGCCAGATTGAGCACGTCACGCGGCACCTCGATGTGCTTGATGCGGCTTTTGCGGATGATAATATCGCGGGCTGCATCGGATGGTGCATGTTTGATTACAACACGCATTCAGATTTCGGATCTGGCGATCGGGTATGTCACCACGGCGTAATGTCGATGTTCCGCGAGCCGAAATTTGCGGCATATGCCTATGCAAGCCAAGTGTCACCGCAAGAGCGCGTTGTAATGCAGCCTGTTACGATTTGGGCGCGCGGAGAGCGAAACATTGGTGGTGTTTTCCCTCTGATGGTTCTCACAAACTGTGATGAAGTGCGCGTGAAGTTCCCAAGCGGAATTGAAGTGCCGATGATCCCGTATCGGGAGAGATATGCGCATTTGCCTCATCCTCCTATGAAGCTTGAACCTGGTGATCTGCCGAATCCGGAGCTTGGAAGATGGGGTAGCGCGTGGCTTGATGTAGAGATTGTCGGGCACTTAGATGGCAAACCGGTCGAGCGGAAAACAATGCTTGCGGCTCCAGTCGCAACAACGCTCGAAGTTGCGCCGGATCAGAGCGAACTGGTCGCATCGCATGGAGAAGTTCGAGTAGCAATTCGTGCCTTGGATCAGGTCGGCAATCTGCTGAAGTTCATAAGCGAGCCAGTAACGATTTCGGTTGAGGGTGCGGCCACGCGTGTCGGGCCGGAAGTTACCACATTGCGTGGTGGGACGAGCGCATTTTGGGTGCGCCCAACCGGCGAAGCTGGCGAAGTGAAGGTCACAGTGAAAAGCCCTCGTTTTGGAACGATTAAGGTTGCACTGACTGTTCGCGATTAACGACGAGGCCAAACGCTAGTCAGATCCGCCCTAAATGATCGGTCGGGCCTGATATCAATGGCATGTCGTAAACCTAGGTGCTTTTTCCGTCTGCCAAATTCTGTGCATTGATGCCAAGTTCCATGACCTTGAATGTATGAGCCTGCGGAACAGCGGTTTCTGTCCTGTTTTTGATGTCGTGCACAAGGCGTTTGAAATATGGAAGCCCGGCATCAGAGCAATCAATCCGTTCGCAGCGTGTTCCGTTGACGAGGAACAGATGGTCAATCCCATCCTTGCCGCCGAGATCAACGTATTTGCGGAGCTCGATATACCCTTCTGTACCTAGGATCGTCAGGCGGCCGTCACCCCAATTGGGAAGGGCGTCTGGCGTATACCAGTCGACGCGCACATAGCCGTGGCCTTTGTCGCTCTTGATTGATAATTCGCCAAAATCTTGCAAGCCTGGCGTTTCAGGATTGGCATAATTTGCGGCGTTGGCCATAGTGATCTCAGCGTCCGTCGAGCCGGTGAAGAATAGAAACTGATCGATCTGGTGGGACGCGATATCGGTAAGGATGCCACCATAAGCGTCCTTGTCGAAAAACCACTCTGGTCGTGTCTCTTTGTTGAGCCTGTGCGGGCCCAAGCCCACAGTCTGAATCACACGCCCGATTGCACCATCGGCAACCAGTTCTGCGGCTCGTGTAACCGAGGCAACTTCAAAGCGCTCTGAAAAATCGACGGTCCAAATTCGGCCCGTTTTTGCGACGCACGATCGAATTTTCTGGAGCTGCTCCAACGTTGTGCAGCCAGGCTTGTCTGCCATAACATCTTTGCCCGCTTCCATTGCCTCAATTGCCAACTGCGCGCGATTGCTTGGCACGTCTGCGATCAAGATTAGGTCGATCTCGGGGTCATCAATGATGTCTTGTCGGTTTGTGATCTGCGGAACATCTGGAAATCTTTTGCGCAAGCCCGCTTCAACGCCAGTTGGCCCATCATTCCACCAGCCGACAAAATCTGCGCCGGCGTCAATCATGTTTTGGGCCATGCCATAGATGTGACGATGTTCAATGCCCAGAGCGGCAAATTTAAGTGTCATTGGTGAATTACTCCGTTGCGGGCACATCAAGAATGCGACCCTCGCTCGATGATTTGGTGATGGCTTCAATCAGCGACTGTACTTTCAGAGCGTCGCGTCCAGTTATAGCTGGGGCACGGTCATTGCGAACCGCGTCGACAAAATCCTCAACCACCGCTTGATGCCATGCGTGGGTAAAGGCCATCGGGTCCGCTCCTCCGCCTGAGGCAGCTTCTTCTCCAACGACTTCCGAAGTGCCGTCCTGATAGCTCAGAGTGAATTTGCCAGACACCAAGCTCGCAGACCCCTTGGTGCCGTGGATGGTAATGCTCTCCGCGCTACCCGGATAGCTCGCTGTACTTGCGAGGAGCGAGCCAACCGCGCCATTAGCGAATTCTAGCCCCGCAGACACAAAGTCCTCGGATTCCATCTCGTGCAGCGATGTCGTGCGTGCCATCGCTTGAACTCGGGAAACTTGGCCAACAAGGCTGATAGCGACGTCAATCGTATGGATGGATTGGGAAATTAGAACCCCGCCGCCATCGCGCGCATAAGTACCTCTTCCTGGTTCATCGTAATAGGCTTGCTCCCGCCACCATGGTACGTTGATTTCGACCGCCGCGATCTCTCCGAGTTTTCCTTGCGCCAAGGCTTCACGAGCCGCGAGCGCTGACTGTCGCAATCGATGCTGAAAGAAGACGCCAAGCATCACGTTGTTGTTTTCACAAATCTCGACGATTTCTGTGGCGGCAGTGAGCGTTCGCTCAAGTGGTTTTTCTATGAGAATGTGTTTTCCTGCCTCCGCAAGCTCCTTCACGATTTCTGTGCGCGCGTTGGGCGGGGTGCAGAGCGCAACAATTTCAATTCGCGGATCAGCAGCGATTTCGGAAATATTCTCATATACGGTGATAGAGTCGGCGGCTTCGGAACAGTGTTCCTCAACGAATTTTTCGGCGCGGTCTTTGTGGCGCGATAGAACGCCAGCGAGCCGAACATCATCCCCAATGGATTGGATTGCCTTAGCATGTGTTCCTGCAACCATGCCGAGGCCAACAAGTGCAATTTCCATTAGTTTTCTCCCTATTCACAGCGTCTCAAACAGAGTAGCATACCAGTATACCGGTCTCAAAGGAGAATATGCCGGACCGCAATTTTTGATGTGCAAGGTACTTACCCGTTTGGCTGAAAACAGACAAAATCACTCACAGCTTCCTTTTGTTCCCTCAATGTCAGTGCGGGACTTGGAACTCCCGCGAATAGATACATTGCACCGCGCGGGCGATCAGATTTACGGGCTACTCCGGCGGCATATTCAGAGCATGCAGCTTGCCCCGGGCGCTTCGATCTCCGAAAGCGAAGTTGCCTCGATCTTGGGGGCAAGTCGAACCCCCGTTCGCGAAGCCTTTCAAAAACTGCGCGAAGAGGGGCTCATAAAGACCTTACCAAGCCGTGGAAGTTTTGTTGCAAAGTTGAGCCGTCAAAGGATTCACGAAGCGCAATTCTTGAGAGAAGCAATTGAAGTCGCAGTGGTGCAAAAACTCGCCACAAAAGGAATAAGCCGCCAAGTCATAGCTGCCTTAGAAGGTAACCTGCAGCAGCAGAAAGTTGCCGCAGAAAACGAAGACATTCAGGGCTTTCATGCTTTGGATGACGAATTTCACGGCTTGTTGGCAAAAGCGACCGAGCTGATGCGCGTCGAAGCGGCTTTAGATCGAGAGAAGGCCCATCTCGACCGATTGCGGGGTATTTCGCTGCGAGTTGATGGGCATCCCGCGGTTCTGTTTTCTGAGCATCAGGCTATTTTAAAAGCAGTTGTTTCTGGTGAAAGTGATCGAGCAACTCAGCTTGTCAGAGAACACTGTCAGTCCATTTTCAATGCTCTTAATGCGCTGCACAATCAACATCGCGATTACTTCGACGAGTTAATCCCATCGGCCGCGGATCGACAAAATCGCCATACCGAGCTGTAAATCAACGCTTCCGAAATAAAATGGCTGCAAATCCTTCGAAAGTTGAACAACACTATGCGAAGTTGATTTAGATGGACCATTTTATGATCGTATTTCAATTTCTCGCCCTCACGTTTACTATTTCTCTATTAGGGTTTGCTTGTATTTTCGTGCTCCCTTTCGCGCGAAGTCCGGACAATCTGAAAGGGCTGCCGTTCTGGCTCGTTATGGTGTGGGGCCCGTCACTTGCGGCGATGATCTTGGCCTATGCGAACGGCAATCTTCTTGATCTGCTTGGGCGCGCCGTCAGAGTTTCGGGCGTACCTATGTCTGTTTGGCTCCTCGTTTTATCTCCGCTTGTGGTTTTGTTCCTTATGCGAAAACGCGCGCCGGAAAAGGCGAGCAAGATCGGAGTGGGCGCTCTTGTGGGCATGGTCGTGTTTAATCTTCTGCTCGGTCCGCTGGGTGAAGAATTGGGCTGGCGCGGCTTTATGCAGGAGCACTTAACGCCGCAATTCGGATGGCTGGTTGCTTCGCTTGCGGTTGGATTGGTCTGGGCGGTTTGGCACCTTCCGCTCTGGGCAATTGATTCACCACACGCAAAAATATCGCTTCCGGCATTTCTGGTTCACGTGATGTTGTATTCGGTGATTATCGGTGCGGCCTATACCCTTTCTGGGGGCTCAATACTTCCCGCTATCCTGTTGCATCTGACGCTGAACCTAGCGTCAAATCTTGCAGTTAATGTTGGGTATCGCGAACCAAGTTCTTGGTTCCACGCGAGCATGCTGCCATATGCGATTTTGGCGATTGGCTCGGTGGTTCTTGTGTTCCTCACGGCGGCTTAGTTTCTTTGAGTGTTGCATCAAATACGCGGTGTTCCATTGGAGTGATTGTGAGGCCATATTTTCGACAGGAATTAGGTAAATATGCTTATTGATGGCATGAGATGGTGTTCGAGATAGCGTAAGAGTAGCGAGAACATGGGTTATAATATTACAGAGGTGTCCGGTAACGCGGTTGGAAGCGGCCTCGGAAATGTTGCTGAATGGACGTTCGATGTTCAGAAATCCGACCTTCTGGTAACTGGTGACTTTGACCTAGATGCCGGAGGGCTGGGATCGGGTGGTGCAGAACCCGACGAATACTTCATCTCAGACTTAAGCACGACGGCTTATGGAACTCCTACGATTGATGCTAATGGTATACTGACGTTTGATTTTTCTGCACACACAGCTGCGATCGTCGCAAACGGCGGAGCGGTGATAACATTTACCGTAACAGGCTATAGTTACAATGATCCCAACGACCCAGACGATGACGAATTTGACGCCGATCTTGTCACGATCAACATCGCCATCTGCGTTCAACGTGGAACCGAAATTCAAACCAAAGGCGGCTTAACGCTTGTTGAAGACCTCGAAGTCGGTGATTTGGTCCAGACCGTGGATTCAGGTCTGAAACCAGTCAAATGGATTGGTTCACGAACTCTGAATGGAACAGACCTTGAGCACCTTCCCGAACTTCGCCCCATCAGGATTTCCGCTGGCGCGCTTGGCGATAATACCCCGACCAGCGATCTTCTTGTTTCTCCGCAGCACCGTGTCCTTTTATCGAGCAGCAAAGCGGAGCTTTTTTTCGGCGAAAGCGAAATACTCGTTTCAGCCAAAAGCCTTGTGAATGACACCGATATCCGTGTCGCAAGTGACATTGACGATGTCGAGTATTTCCATGTTTTGTTTGACCGCCACGAGATCATGTTAACCAATGGTGCGGCGACCGAGAGCTTTTTCCCAGGCGATTATGTCTTGGATACGTTGAATGCCGGTACCGTTGCCGAACTCGAGGCGTTGTTTCCAGAACTGATGCAAAACCCAGAGGGCTTTGGCCCACCTGCGCGTTTGCCCCTCAAAGGATTTGAGGGCAGTCTGCTTCGTGAAACTGAACAAAGCGATGTCAAAAAGGCTGCCTCGCAATCATGAGCAAACTACAAGATTCTGCCGGCCGCGATATTCCTGCTTCCGAGGCTCCCTCTGCTGAAACGCTTCGTATCTACGGCGACTTCATGTTTCTTGCTTTTCGGAGCCCGTGGCATGCGCGCATGAGCGTCGCGAACATGCGAGCGGCTTTTGAACAGCCGATTGCACTGAAGCAATTTCAGGTTTTCCGTTTTGATGGTATCCCGCGCGGGCTACTGACTTGGGCCAACATGAGTGCCGATGCAGAGCGCCGTTACGTCTCCGGCGAGATTTTGAAAGACGAGGATTGGAGCTCTGGTGATCGTCGCTGGATCATCGACATAATCGCACCTTACAAAGGGTTAACCGCTAGCATAAGCCGTTGGACTATGGTGCCAGGGCAGTTCACCGATGGACAGTTTCGCTTTCGCCGCGTTCTTGAAAATAGCGGCACGCGCCGGATTGTTGAGGTGGATCTGACCAACCCGAAAGACAAAGCTACGATCTTTACCGAAGAAGAGTATTTGGAGCAGCTCTAGCCAGAGTTACCTGTGCCTTCCATAGGTGCTAGCGTAAATCCCGCACTTTTGAGCTTCTTGCGAAGTTGGCGTGCAATTTCCAAAGCGTTTTTTGTGTCACCATGGGTGCATATCGTGTCGATAGGAGTCGGGATGCGTTTTCCGCTTTCGGAAATTATTGCGCCTTCCTCAAGCATCGCAAGTATCCGTGAGCTCGCAAGTTCAGGATCATGTATAACCGCCCCATCAATGGACCGATCAACAAGCGTTGCGTCGGGGTTGTATGCTCGATCTGCGAAGATCTCGGCGGCCCACCGCGCTCGAAGCTCTTGAGCGACCTCTTGCATCGGCGTTGCGGCGAGGACCACTAGGATAATATCTGGATCAACGCTAAGCGCAGCCTCATAGCAGGTACGAGCCATGTCTTTATCTTCTGATGCCATATTCGACAGCGCACCATGGAGCTTAAAGTGCCGGACCTTTAGCCCTTGGGCCGCGGCCATCGCGCGCGCGGCACCTAGCTGATACCGGACCATATTGGCCAGTGTAGAGGGCGCTATCGACATGCGCCGACGACCAAAGCCTTGCAAGTCTGGAAAGCCGGGGTGCGCGCCGATGCCCACACCATTCTCGTGAGCACGGGCCATTGTCTTTGCCATCACATCTGGGTCACCGGCATGAAATCCGCACGCAATATTGGCGGAGGTAACGACATTTAGCAGCGCTTCATCATTCCCCATGGTCCAGTCGCCAAAAGACTCGCCCATATCCGCATTCAGATCGATCAGTTGAGCCATTTTAGCCTCCGTTATCCGTGTCCCAGCCTGTTATGGCTCCACTAATGAGTTGATACCCTAGCAAGTCTTTGATGTCATTTGGATCCCGAAGCAGCGGTCTCACTTTCGATTGAAGCGATTTGTAAAGAACGTCAACCGGCCTATGCACCTGTTTTGCTTCTTCATAGTCAATAAAGCGAAAGCGAAGCTCTGTTCCAACCGGTGCCTGCGCCACAGTCGGTAAATCATCTGGTAGAACCATCCCAATTCTTGGGTACCCACCTGTCGTTTGACACTCCGGCAAGAGCACAAAAGGCTTGCCCGCGCCGGTCATTTGAATGTCTCCCGCAAACATCGGCTCAGACAGGATAGAGAGCGCTGATTTCGTGGTGAAACCTTCGCCATCATAGACAAGCTCGGCCCCTTGGCGATTGCTATTGATGGACCGCGTGAAGCTGGTCTGCGTGAACCGCTGTCGTTCTTCTTCTGAAAACAGCGCGGTGTGCACCGAGGGTAAAATGCGTACCGTTCCACCGCCAAACCGTCTGTCGCTATCAAGGGTGGAGCTAATGAACTCCTCTGTGTTGTATGATCCAACAGGTAGGTTTTCACCTGTTTCGACACGTTTGCCAATTCCAGCAGTTAGATGCGCAGACCGGCTTCCTAGAAAACATGGCGTTTGAAACCCGCCGCCAACATGCAGATATCCGTAAGTTCCGGACAATGCGGAGCCGATGGACAGGGTTTCTCCATCGTTCAGCTTGTGGCTAGAGTTCCATTTGATAGGTCGGCCATCTATTGAGGCACTCATCGGAGCGCCGGTTAGGGCAATGTAAACCGTACCCTGTGCCTCGAACGTCCCTCCGAACCCTGCCATTTCTAGCGAGGCGTTGTCGGTGCTTTGGTTTAGTAGCGCAGAGCCTTCGATATGCGCAACGGGATCGGCGGCACCTCCGCGCGAGAGCCCTTTGGCAATGACACCAGTTCGTCCCAAATCCTGAATGGTTGCGAGAGGGCCGATGTTTCGAACAAAAAGTCTGGTCATCCGCCGACGACCTCAAAGCTTGCTCCGCCATTGCCTGATGGCGTTCCGGGGAGGTCGGGGTAGGGAGAGCTTGGGTTTTGAAGCAGTTTTGCAAACGTGCGCTCGGAAATAGCGTGAAACCTGACTTCGTCGCCTGGTGTCAGCGCAATTGGTGTTGTGCCATCTATGTTGAAGTTTGCAAACGCCATCTGGCCAATCTGCCGCCACCCAGTTGGAGCGGAGTTTGTGAACGTGGTGATCTGGCGAATTGCGACTGTGACTGCGCCTCGTGGTACGCTTTTTGTCAGCCCCGTTTGGCGAGGTATGTTCCAATTGTCAGGCAGACTGCCGAGATATGGTTGCCCAGGAGCAAAACCCAAAGTCATGACACGCAGGGTCGTTGCCTCAATCTCTTGTATGGCGCGTGCCTCCGAGATACCTGCAAGTTCTGCGGCTTCTCCGAGTTGTGGGGCATATTCACCAGCGAAACACGCCGGAATGTGCCAAAGCTTATGCGGCGTTGGCAGCGGGGCTGCTTCCCAATCTTGCTCGCCCAGCATCTTAAGAACGCACTTGCGTAGATCATCTCGCGACAATTGCGAAATATCGAATGATATCAATACCGATGTGAGTGACGTCGTTGTTTCCAGAATGCCTTCAACATCGGCACTGTCAACTGCGGCCCTAAACGCGAGGGCAGCACTGTTTGCCCCGTCTGTGAGCGTGTCTGAAAACGTCACCAATAGCCCTGACAGGCCGACGTCTCGCAGCAATGGTTGACTTGGTGAGGACATTTGCTCGGTGCCTTTGGTCGATGCGCTTTACATAATGACAATTTATCAACGTTTTGACAATGAGGCCTTCACAACGATGACGCGGATCGGCTCGCTTGGTCATAGTGGCCAGACAGCAACCGCAAGACTTTTGCCATCTCGGCAAGATCGTCATCTGACAAGCCAGTGTGATTGAGCCCGTCAACAAGGCACTGATTTCTGATGTCACGGTAGGCTGCGCAGGCTTTTTGGCCGGCTTCGGATGTTGCGTAAAAGACCTCCTTGCCACGTTTCTCCGTGGTCAAAAGCTCGAGTTTTACGAGCTTGCGCAACGCATATGTGATGGTGTGCGTATCTTCGATATTTAGTAAAAATGCGATATCGGTGAGACGCTTCTTGCGGTCCCGATGGTTCGTATTGTGAAGAACCAAAATTTCAGTCGCGCTAAGTTCCGGAAAACCCGCAGCGGCCATGCAGCGTTGTATCCATCGGGTAAACGCGTTGTAGGCCACAATAAGGCCGAATTCATATTCGGAAGATGCTCGCCCTTCGCCCTCTGCAAGGTGCCGCGAAGAGACGATGGGTCGGTTTTGTTGAGCTGTCATGGTCAAGCACCGTTTGTCTGGTCGCGGATAGTATAGCTTAAACTAAGAGCTTGTTGATAAAATAACGGCGTTTTCTCATTGTATGGGGCGCTTGCGGTTCCCTTCGACAGACATCATGTTGCACAAGACAGTTGAGGAGGCGAACAAATGAGAATTGCATTCACAGGCGGAACAGGAAAAGCAGGTCGGCATGTAACACGCTACCTACGCGATCAGGGGCACCACGTTGTTAACATCGACCTTAAGCCGTTGAATGAGGAGGGGATCGATGACTTGCTCGCCGATATCACCGACTCTGGTTCGATGTTTAACGTTCTGTCGAGCTATGCAAATTTTGGCGAGCTTGACGCCGGAACAGGCGTGCCGGCATTCGACGCAGTCGTTCACTTTGCGGCGGTGCCACGCATTCTTATTCATCCAGACCACGAAACTTTTCGGGTGAACACAGTTGGAACCTATAACGTCATCGAAGCAGCGGTGAAGCTTGGTATAAAGAAGGTCATCTTTGCCTCCTCCGAAACCACGTATGGGGTTTGCTTTGCGGATGGCGAAGTAAAGCCGCAATCGCTCCCTGTTGAAGAAGATCACGATGTAAATCCGATGGATAGCTATGGGTTGTCCAAGGTTGTTAACGAGAAAACGGCGCGTTCATTTCAAGTGCGTTCGGGTATTGATATCTATGGTCTGCGGATTGGAAATGTCATTGAGCCGCATGAGTACGGTGTATTTGCCGATTTCGTAAAAGACCCATCACTGCGTCGGCGCAACATCTTTTGCTATATCGATGCGCGCGACCTCGGACAGATTGTGGACCTATGCCTAAAGAAAGACGGGTTAGGATTTGAGATTTTCAATGCAGGAAACGATTCAAATTCGGTTGCCATCACCAACGACGAGATCGTTGAGCGGTTTTATTCCGGAGCAGAAGTCACGCGTGAATTGGGCCCGCACGAGGCGTTATACTCCAATCGAAAGATCAGAGAAGTCCTTGGCTTTAAAGAGCAATACAATTGGAAGGATTGTATGAAGGCGATCGCGTAGAGACCCAAGGCCGAGCGGTTTTTACAAAAACACCATAAATTGTTTACCTCGTTGTTTCCGTTGTCCCTCAGGCACAGCGCAATCATTTAAATGAGGGAACACAATGAAAATCCAACTGCTTGGCCTTACTTCTGTATTGGCGCTATCCGCCGGAGCTGCGATTGCGGAGAAGAACTTCAACCGCATCGCGTCTTTTGCCGTTGTGCAAAATATGTCAGCCGGAGAAGATCAAAGCCGCGAAACTTCTCCAGAGATTATTGCCGCCACCGAAGACGGCATGACGCTTGTATACACCGACAGCCCGCTTGGTGTTCTTGGCCGGATCGACATCACTGACCCAAAATCGCCCAAACCGCTTGGCAATATTGATCTTCAGGGCGAGCCCACATCGGTTGTTGTGATCGGGGACATCGCACTCGTTGGGGTCAACACATCGGAAAGCTATGTGAAACCCTCTGGTGAGCTACGTGCGATAAGCATCAAAACCGGTGAAATGCTTGCAAGCTGTGATCTGGGCGGCCAGCCGGATAGCGTTGCGAAATCGCCGGACAATAGCTTCATTTCCATCGCGATCGAAAATGAGCGCGACGAGGATCTGAATGACGGCATTCTCCCTCAGAACGACGCTGGGTTTCTAGCCATGCTTGATGTCACGGAAGGAATTCCTTCTTGTGACAGCCTCAAAACAGTCTCGGTGACTGGCCTTGCAGAAATCGCGCCAAGCGACCCGGAGCCAGAGTATGTCTCAATCAATGCGCTGGGCGAAACTGTGGTGACGCTACAGGAAAACAACCATCTCGTGGTTGTCGATCGCGACGGTGAAGTAATTTCTCACTTCTCAGCGGGCTCGGTTGACCTCGAAAACATTGACGCCACAGATGAGCGCGGCGCGTTGATTTTCACAGAAAGCCAGAAAGGCCGCCTGCGTGAACCTGATGCGGTCGCTTGGATTGATGAGACGCATTTCGCAACTGCGAACGAAGGCGATTACCAAGGCGGTTCCCGCGGTTGGACCATATTTTCCAAGGATGGCAGCGAGATCTATGAGAGCGGCGCATCTTTTGAGCACGCTATCGTTCAAATCGGCCATTATCCTGACAAACGCTCGGACGCAAAAGGGGTTGAGCCAGAGTCGGTAACGTTTGATGTGTTTGGTGATACGCCGATGGTTTTTGTTGGTGCGGAGCGCGCGAGCGTCGTCGGCGTTTATGATGTTACCGATCCGAAAGCGCCAGTGCTTGAGCAGCTACTGCCCTCTGGTGTCGGTCCAGAAGGTTTTGTGACAATTCCAAGCCGAAACCTTCTCGTGTCCGCAAATGAGAGTGACTTGATCGAAGATGGCGGCGCACGCGCGCACGTCATGCTTTATCAGTACGAAGATGCTCCGGCGGCTTACCCGCATATCACTTCCGAAGGCGCAGATACGCTTATCGGTTGGGGCGCGCTATCGGGCATGGTCGCGGGCGAGGGCCGGACCATTTATGCGGTCAACGATAGTTTCTATGGCTATCAACCGACAATCTTTACCATCGACGCAAGCACCAAACCGGCGCGAATTACCAAAGCGACACCAGTAACGCGTATGTCCCGCCCCGCCCAAAAGCTCGACATGGAAGGGATCACTACTGATGGCGAAGGTGGATTTTGGATTGCGTCCGAGGGGCGAACAGATCGCGTAACCCCGCACGCGCTATACCATTTGAATGCAGAAGGTGAGATTACTCAGGAGATTGGGCTGCCCCAAGAGCTCATGTCTGTTGAAATGCGCTTCGGCTTTGAGGGAATTGCACGTAGTGGTAGCACGCTTTGGATGCCGGTGCAGCGCGATTGGGCTGACGATCCGAAAGGGCACGTTAAGCTCGTATCCTACAATATCGAAACGAATGAATGGGGCGCTGTTCGTTATCAGTTGGACGGTGCAGAAGGCGGCTGGGTCGGCCTGAGCGACATGGCCATTTATGGCGATCATGCCTACATCGTTGAGCGCGACAACCAGCATGACTACCGTGCGAAAACCAAAAAGGTTTATCGCGTTGCCCTCGAAGAGTTGGTGCCAGCGCCGCTTGGCGGAGAGCTTCCGGTTGTATCGAAGGAATTGGTACGCGACCTCCTACCTGATCTCACATCGACGGGTGGTTTTGTCTTGGATAAGGTTGAGGGGCTTGCAATCACTTCTGATGGCGAAGCTTTCATTTCGACGGACAATGACGGTGTAGACGATCATTCCGGTGAGACGATGTTCTTTTCAATCGGCAAGCTGAACGCACCATCCTAGTCAGCGATTGAACCAGAAGAACAGGCGCTTCTTTCGGGCGCCTGTTTTGTCTTCAGCAGACGCGCTACTTCAGGCCGAGATTCCGGCTCAGTGCGTTCATCAAATGCTCACCAATTAGGTTCTCTGCAAGGTCGCTATCTCGCTTTTCGCATGCATCAAGAACTTTGAGGTGCTCTTCCAGCGAGGTGATGACCGTTGAGGGAGACAGGAAACTGGTAGTCTTTATGACCCGCACCATGAGGTGCAATCTTCGGAAAGAAATATCGATGAGCTCGTTTTGAAGCGAGTTAACGATGCCCGTGTGAAACTGGTCCTCAATTTTATCAACAAGTAGCGTCTGGTCCGAACTGGGATCACACCCTTTCAGGCGATTGATCTCTTCGAGGTGGATGTTCTTGAGGTCCAAAATGTCTTGCGACCGCGCATGTTGAGAAAATTGTTTAACCGCTGCACGCTCGATGATTGTGCGAAACTGGAACGTACTCCGAACCAATTCTGCGGAAGGTGTCACGACCTCGATACCAGATCGCGGATGCACCTTAACGATCCCATCAGCTTCCAAAACTTTTAGAGCATCGCGAATTGGTCCAACAGCGGTTCCTGTGATTCTCTCGAGATCTTTTTGAGACATGCGCGAGCCAAAAGGCAACTGCTTGCTAAACAGGGCGTCCAGAATGCTCTGATAGGCAGTTTCGCTCAATAATTTCTTAGGTGTTCCAGTTTTCATACAGGCAGCTTAATCACCATGTTGACAAACTGCAATGTCATTGTGCATCATCTGATTAATCAGTTTGTAAAATGAAAGCATCAGACAGTGCTGCCTAAAATCAAGAAGTTCGCTCTAACGCGTTTTGAATATCGTTTCGATCGCAGTATCGGCGATAGTCAGGTGTTCTTCGAGAACTCTCACAGTGTCGCGCTTGAACTGCATGATGACGCAGGGAACATTGGGCTCGGTTTCGGGCACAAATTGTTTGAGCCATACCCTTCGCAAGCCACGATGGAGGCGACTTTTGCGAAGTACATTTGGCCTGAGCTTGAGGGGCAAACAGCAATTGAGCTGGCGCAACGGGTTGAACGGCCACGCGGTGGCAATCAGCGGGATGCAAAATACGGTTTTGATGAAGCCCTCCAAATCGCACTTTGGGACTTGGCGTCTCAGCAGGCAAGCATGCCACTCGGTAAGTTTTTGGGAGGCACCCGCGAAAAAGTAAGAGCATACGCAAGCGGGCTCGACTTCCATATGAGCGATGAAGAGTTCGTTGAGTTCTTCTCGAATGCTGCATCCCATGGCTTTGATACATTCAAGATCAAGATCGGAAGTCCTGATCCAGAATGGGACTTGCACCGCCTCGAGCTCCTGAAAAAAACTGTTGGGCCTGATTGCGGTATCATGGCTGATGCGAACGAGGCTTGGTCGTGTAAAGAGGCGGCAATGCGCCTGACAATGTTCCACGATGCGGGTATTGATCTGATCTGGATTGAAGATCCAATCCTTCGAAATGATTTTGCCGGCCTGCGTTCATTGCGCCAAATGGCCCCGTTCACACAGATCAACTCTGGTGAATATCTCGGCCTTACTGGGAAGCGTATGCTGCTTCAAGCAGGTGGTACAGACATCATCAACGTTCATGGTCGGGTGTCTGATACGATGCGTATTGGCTGGCTCGCGGCTGATATGGGACTGCCTGTTTCATTGGGGAACACATTCCTTGAAACGGGTGTCCATGCCGCGTGTGCTTTGCCCGAAGTGGAGTGGCTTGAGTATTCATTCCTGAGCAACGAGCACCTTGTAGATACGCCGATCGAATTCAAAGACGGCTATGCACTATTACCCGAGAAGCCCGGTGTTGGCTTCGCGTTAAGCGACGCCGCGAGAAAAATATGGTCAGCGCCTGATCCTGTTGCGGCTGACGCGCTAAAGACCGCGCCGCCGTGCAGATTTATTTCCAAGTAGCCGACGACGCAAAATAACGAAAAGACAGAGACATTTTGGGAGGAAACGACATGAAAAAACTAAAAACAACACTGCTTTCAAGTGCAGCACTATTGACGTTTGCAACTGGCCTTTCGGCACAGGAGCTTACGGTTTGGGATTGGAAATCCGGAGATCCAGCAACGTTCGGCTATTTTGATGCTGCAAAAGAAGCGTTCGAAGCCGCAAATCCCGGCGCAACCGTTAAATTTGTTGTGCAGCCGCATGACCAATACTACACGCTACTGGGTACTGCCCTGACATCGGGCGAGGGGCCGGATGTTGTTCTTGTGCACGGTGGTGCAAAAACGCAATCGCGTGCCGAGGCTTTGGTAAATCTCACTGACAAAGCAGAGAACTTCTCTGGTGTTGAGGCATTTTCGGATGGAGCAGGTAATGTTTTCGCACTGCCGATTACCATCCAAGGCTTCGCTGTTTACTATAACAAAGATCTGTATGAAGCCGCAGGCCTTGATCGTGATGCAGCGCCTTCCAGCTATGAAGAATTGGCGGCAGCATGTGAAGCCATTATCGCGAAAGGTGATGTGCCTTGCTTTGCGCTTGGCAACAAACAGGGCTTTGGCGGCGAGTTCTTTGTAAGTCAGATTGCAACAAGCACCTTCACTGATGAGGACTATGCGGCATGGGTCGCCGGTGAGCTTTCGTGGACAGATCCGAAAGTGCGCCAGATTGTCGAGCTTTGGGTCGATGGAAACGAGCGCGGTTGGTTCAACGAAGGTGCAAACTCCATTGCCAAATTCATGGACGAATACGAAATGTTCATGCGTTCCGAAGCTGCTCACACAGTCGGGCTTTTGTCTGATGTCGCGCATTGGAAACAGTTTGAGGAGTTCCTTGGCGAAGGAAATGTTGGCGTGTTCGCATATCCGAACCCAGACGCCGAAGTTGCGCGCCTTCCTTTTGGCGGCGGGATCGGTTGGGCTGTACCAAAGGCTGGCGAGAACCAAGAACTTGCTATGAGCTTGGTTGAAATCCTTGCGGATGCTGAACGTCAGGCGATCTTTGCGGTTGAAACGGGTGCGCTTCCTGCGAATACCGAAGTTGATACATCAAAGCTTTCAAGCGAAGCTCTGGCGCGCGCTCTCGAGCTTATGGCAAGTGCGCCGGGTGCCAGCCCACATGCTCTACTGAACCCTGCCGTTCTGGAAGAATGGAAGCGTCAGTCTCAATCGCTGCTCAATGGTGACACTACGGTCGATGCGGCTGTGGAAGCTATGGAAGTAGCCCGTAAGGCAAACATGTAAGGGCAAATTCGTGAGTAGTCCTGAGAAAACAACCCCGCCGCGCAAAAGGCGCGGCGGTGAGGGAAGCAAAGCCGAAATACGCATGGCGTTTTTGTTTTTGCTTCCTGCCTTGTTATTGGTTCTCGCCTTTAGGGTATTCCCTTTGGCGTGGGGATTTGTCCTTTCCTTGACCAACACTGACGGGATCGGCAAAGGAGACTGGGTCGGGTTCGCGAACTATACGCGCGCTGTGAATGATCCGACATTTCAGGACTCGATTGTAAACACATTGCTCCTATTGGCGACGCTGCCGATTTGGGTGATGCTGCCCATGCTCCTTGCTATTCTGATCCACCAAGGTGTTCCGGGCGGAAAACTATTCCGCGCCGTATACTTTTTCCCTGCCGTTCTCTCGAGTGTGATCATCGGCTCTATCTTCAATATCGTATTGCGGTACGACGGGAGCCTTAACAATGCACTTGCTGCCGTAGGTATCGACGCGGTTGATTGGTTGGGTGGAAGCGCGACGGCACTTGGTAGCCTTATTGCCGTTCAGCTTTGGTCAACCTTTGGCATGGGTGTTCTGATCTTCCTGTCCGGCTTGTCCACAGTACCGGATGACATCATCGAAGCCGCACGCATAGATGGCGCTCGGTTCTGGCAGCGATTGTTCCTGATTATTGTGCCTTCGTTGCGCCCGATCATCGAATTTGTCGCGGTGGTCACCACAATCGGTGTGCTGACTTCGATGTTCGGATTGATCTATGTCCTTACGGGTGGTGGCCCAGGAACGTCCACAACGCTGCCGGAGTTCTTGATCTGGCTAGAGCAAGGCCAATTGAACCGACCAGGTTATGCCTCCGCTATTTCAATGATCTTGTTCGTGATGATGGGCGGTATTGCATATCTGCAAATTCGCATCATGACCCGCAACGCGAGCCTTTAGGAGCAGATTAATGTCCCGCAGGAGTAAATCTGACAGCCGTTCCCTCTGGATCGCTGCCGTCCCTATGTTTCTATTGGCGCTGTCGTGCCTATACCCGTTCTATTTTGCGCTGAATAACGCACTCAAGGACAACAGAGGATATATTCTCGACCGGTTTGGTTTGGTTAACGACCCAACGTTTGCAAACTTTATTACGGCGTGGAGCCGTGCGCGGTTCGATGAATACTTCATGAACTCCTTTACGGTAACGGTCGGAGCGGTTCTGGCGCTGTTGCTCATCTCTTCACTTGCCGGTTTTGCACTAGCGGTTTTGCGCTTCCCTTATCGCAAGCTTGTGTTTGTCGTAATTCTTGCGTCGCTCATGATCCCTGTCCAAGTTGTCTTGGTGCCCTTTTACCAGACCATCCTCGCGCTCGAGTTGTTGAACACACGCACGGGGCTGATCCTGTCTTACACGGCTTTCTTCTTGCCCTTTAGCGTCTATCTCATGACCGCATTCTACAGCGCTCTGCCACGCGAGCTCGTTGAAGCTGCGCGGGTGGATGGGGCCAAGTTTATCCATGTCTGGTGGTTCATCATGTTGCCAATGGGCCGTCCGGCGCTGCTCACTCTGGCAATTCTGAATACGCTATACTGTTGGAACGACGTTCTGATTTCTCTGCTCGTACTTCAAGATGAACGCACACTAATGGTGGGCATCACTGCTCTGCGCGGCGAATACACAACAAACGTTCCATTGCTTTCGGCCGCAATTGTTCTGGCCGCCGCACCAATCGTCATTCTCTACGTTCTGTTCCAACGTAAGATCGTTGCCGGCATCGCGACCGGTGCCGTGAAAGGGTAATATCACATGGCCAATCTCGCACTTTCCTCCATTGAAAAGTCCTTCGGCACAGTCAAAGTGATCAAAGGCGTCGATCTTGAAATTCCCCATGGTGAGTTCGTCGTGTTTGTTGGGCCGTCTGGTTGCGGCAAGTCCACGCTCTTGCGGCTTGTGGCTGGGCTTGAGAACCCTACCGATGGCGACATCATCATTGACGGTGAGGATGTAACCGACGAGGAGCCTTATGACCGCGGTATCGCGATGGTCTTTCAGTCGTATGCGCTCTATCCGCATATGACCGTTGCAGAGAATATGGGATTTGCGCTCCGTCTTCAGAAGCAACCCAAGAAAGAACGGCGTGCCGCTGTTGAACGTGCTGCGGAAATTCTGCAGATCACCCAGTTGCTAGACCGTAAACCTGCGCAACTTTCAGGTGGCCAGCGTCAGCGCGTTGCTATTGGACGCGCTATTGTTCGTGATCCAAAAGTCTTCCTTTTTGACGAACCTCTCTCGAACCTCGACGCGGAATTGCGCGTTCAAACCCGCATGGAAATAGCGCGGCTTCATAAAAAGCTGGGCGCCACAATGATTTATGTGACCCATGACCAGACCGAAGCCATGACAATGGCGGACCGTATTGTCGTGCTGCGTGATGGAATTGTTGAGCAGGTCGGAAGCCCGACTGACCTCTATGATGACCCCGACAATATGTTCGTAGCAGGATTTATTGGGTCGCCGAAAATGAACTTCGTTCCATGCGTTGCCACTGGCGACAATCAGGTTGTGTTCGGGAATGTGCCTATTCAACTGCCCGCGCTTAATTCATCATTGGTGAAAGGCGCGGAGTATACAATTGGTATTCGCCCCGAGCATCTGCAAAGCGACGCAGGGCAGGCGGTATCAATGAATATTGAAGCGGTTGAACAGCTCGGTTCTACGGCTTTTGTTCATGGCGATTTGGTTTCCGAGCAATCGACTTGTCGCTTGGTCGTGGAGATGCGCGATCAACGTCCGACTGCCGGTGACAATGTACAACTGCATTTCGATCCAAAGCGCCTTGTTCTATTCAACGAAGCTGGACAGCGCGTAAGATAGCAGGACAATAGCGAGCGGTGCCTTCCATAGCGCCGCTTTTAAGAACTCATTATTCAAAATGTGTTTTGCCGCACGCTATTTCTGAAGCTCGCCAGTGGCCCATGTTTCTTGCAGCACGAGTTGGCTTTTGATGATCGCTTGCAGGGTATCCTGAATACATCCATCAACAGTTGTTTCTTCGGCATTCTGCAACGCTTGATGCAGCGCTTTCGCACCCATCGAGGCCGCCAATCCGGACATATTATGTAGTTCATTGGCAATTGCTTTGCCCCGGTTGGACAGCACTGTCTTCTTCAGTCCGGAAAGGTTCTCTGTAATTTCCTGATAGAACTTTTCGGCGTTCTTCTTGTATTGCTCCGGCCCCAAAATATCACGGAGCTCCGCGACTTGCTGAAGGTTGATCAGCTTGTGATAGTCTTGCGATGCGAGCCTATTTTGCGCGGAACGCTTTTTAAGGAGGGCCTCGTGAACAGATGCGCGTGAAACGGGTTTAATGACGAAATCGTCGAGGCCAGCGTCGATGCATCGCTGTAAGTTCTCTTCGCTTGAGTAGGCAGTAAACCCAATGATCCTACTATTCTTGGATGCGCCTTCTTCACGGATTGCACGCGTTGCATCCAGCCCATCCATGACAGGCATGCTGATATCCATGAAAATGATGTCAAAAGCCGTGTGACGCGCGAGGTTTACGCCTAGTTCACCGTTTTCTGCTGAAGCTGTCGAAACGCCCAGCTCTGTTAAGTATTCGATCAAAATCTCTCGGTTGATCCTGTTATCCTCGACGATGAGCGCGGAAATGTTTTGTTGCAAATTGGCGGCCGGTGCAGCAGGGCTAGCCTCTTCGACCTTTTGACCAAGCAGTTGCTCAAGGTCATAGTTTGTTGGTTTTGTGAAAGGCAGTCGGACCCAGAATGTACTGCCTTCGCCGAACACGCTGTCGCCGCCAATTTCCCCACCCATGGCCTCCGCCATGCGTCGCGAGATACTTAAGCCAAGCCCCGTTCCTTCGGTGTCGCGCTCCAAAGATGTGTCGAGTCGTACAAAATCATCGAACACACGCGAAAATTGCCCGGCAGGAATACCGCGACCTGTGTCGCTGACATGAATTTCAATTTCGACTTGATCGCCTTGCTCTTCTGATACAGCGAGGTCTATTTGTACGTGGCCATTATGGGTGAATTTGATGGCATTCCCGATCAGGTTCAGCAAGATCCGGTTCAGGCATGTCTGATCCCCCATCAAATGCTTGTACGGAAAACCATCTACACGGGCTGTGATCCTGTTTCCATTTGAGCAGGCAAGCGGGCGCAGATTCTCGACCATATCCTCAATTGTGGCAGCTAAATCTACTGGGCTAAGCTGTTGAGACGTTGTCTTTGAATCCAAAGCCGTAATGTCGAGGATGTTGTTCACATGGGCCATCAAATGCCGGCCTGATGTATTCGCGATGGTTAGGAACCTATCCTGCTTTTCTGAAAGATCAGTGGCGCCGAGGATTTCGTGCGCTGCAATCAAACCATTCAGCGGCGTGCGCATTTCGTGGCTCATCAAGGCGATGAAATCGGATTTTGCTTTGTTCGCAGCAATCGCCTCGTCACGTGAATTTAGAATTTCTTTCTGCGCGGCAATCCGGTCTGAAATGTCACGAATGAACGAAATGAAAACCGGTTTTCCCTCTTCCGTGACGGAAGCAACTGAGACCTCAACCGAGATGCGCTCGCCACCTTTTCGCAAGGCTTCCAGTTCGACCAGGCCTTTCCCGATGATGCTGGAGTTTTTTGTTTTCAAGTACCGTCTGATGCCAGCGCGGTGGGCAGCGCGGTGCTCTTGGGGGATAAAGAATCTAGCCATATCCTTGCCGAGCACCTCATCTCGTGAATAGCCAAAAATCTTTTCTGCGCCACCGTTGAAATCAAGAATATCGCCGCGGTGATCAATGACCAGAACCGCGTCGAGCGCTGCCCCGACTGTTGATTGAAGCCGCTCTTTGGCTGCCGACAGTTGCTCTTGTACACGTTCTGATCGCATACGAGCCCGAATGAGCAGCGCGCCGACAAGCAGGAAGGCCCCCATCAGAATGACTGCTACCAATGCTACCTGAAAAAGCAGTGAGGCAAGTGTTGTACGTTGTTGATCAGAAGTGCTTGCAAAGAACGCAACAGTATCGACAGAGGCGTCACGAATATGCGGCGCAGTGCTAATTAGAGTTTGAGCAAGGCGCGCGAGCTCGTTGCGGAGAGTTTCATCTGACGCATCGATCGTTTTTGCGAGCTCATCAGCTTGCGCAAGAATGTCAGCCCAGATTTGCGGCGCATCAGCGTTATAGGACATACGTCCCTGTGCTTCGAGCGCGGCAACGATGGCTGCGCGTGAATAATAAAGATCAAAGCGCTTTCGAAGCTCCTCAAGATCGGGCTCCGATGACAAATTTGCTAGAATTGCTGCTTCGTGCAAACGCCAAAACTCGACCTCAAACTGGGACACTGTCCATTGCGCATTATCAATCGGCGTTGATCGGAGTAGAGCCAGTTGGTCGCGGACGGAAAAGCTAAGATAGATCAAGATCCCGAGAAGAACCGTGATTGCCACGCTCAATCCGGCAAGATGCCATTTAATGTGATTGAGAGAGAGCAACTTCACGGCCTGCGGAACTCCAATGGATTAAGTCGGTAACTGCCGAAGCTTACTCTTCAAATGTAAGTGATTCCAATTGCCAAACGCTTTCGGCGTAAATGGTTTTGAGTTGATAGTCTTTGGAATGGTCATAAGGGAACACAATCCAAAGAGGGCCTTTTTCCCTCAAGCTCATCGGTTTTCCGTTAAGCTCATATGCTATTATCGGGTACTTTGAGCCAGGCTCGGGAATCGAAATCTCTACGTTGTAATCATTTGCGGCAGTCGCAAATAGACGGCTGCCAGAAAGGCCTGTTTCATCAAGAACAACGGAAAGCGAAACGCCTTTGAATTCCAGTATGCCTTCTGTCCAAACTGTTGAAGTTTTGAAAGATTCTGAAGGGAGTGCGCGGAGCGAAGTGATTGAAAACGACGCATTCTCCCCTTGATCAGTGCTTTGTGCTCGCCCCGAAACTGTTAGTACGATTTTCTCTTCTTCCACGTTGCTTTCGGACGATGCGCTGGGTAATCCCGTGAGTGTGAGCGCTAGGGCGAAGCAAAATGAAGGAAGTAATTTCTGAAAAATCATTAACTACAGTTCCATTTTCAATTAATAAGACCTTAGCGAAATTTTATTCTGGCGTTGCGTCAATTTGGGATAGTGTCTTATACTTTTGTATAGGAATTTGTAGATTTTTTTGAATGCCGAAATTATGCCATCAATCTGCCTCAACCTTTGAATTGTAAATAATAGCATTAGGAACGACCTGTTTTGCGGCTTTTGATTGTCGATGACCACACTATGGTTCTGGACCTTATGTCTGCGCTTTTTGCGTCCGAGAAAGATATCGATGTATCTACGGCGGCCACGTACGAAACTGCGCTCAAGACCATAGAAACAAACAATCCTTTTGATCTGATCCTGCTTGATTTCAGCATGCCCGGACTTGTTGGTTTAGAAGGTGTTTCAACGGTATTGAAGCAGGCGCGAGGCTGCCCTGTTGCGCTAATGTCTGGTGTTGCCAATCGTGATGTCGCCAAGCTTGCACTTGAGGCTGGTGCAGTCGGTTTCATTCCAAAAACTATGCAAGCTAAATCGCTTATCAACGCCGTCCGATTCATGGCGTCAGGTGAAGTGTATGTCCCGAATGACTTTATGAATGCGCCGATCGATGAGCGGCGCGAGCACCCGCTTGCCCGCAACTTGAGCGAGCGAGAGTATCAGGTTCTGAAAGGGCTGTGTAAAGGACTGGCAAACAAGGAGATCGCGCGCGATCTTGAGCTACAGGAAGTCACCATCAAGCTGCACATGAAAAACTTGTGCCGTAAGATTGGAGCGAATAACAGAACCCACGCCGCGATGATTGCACGCGACGCGGGGTTGTTTTAGCGCCAATGATCGGGGTTTTCGACCCGATCAAATATCCAATTACCGAACAACAAAAACCGAACAGCGCGAATGCCGCACGACGCGTGCGGCGTTCGGGCCCAACAGGTAATCTTTGAAGTCAGGCTTATGCGCGCCGATCACAATCAAATCTGATTTGTCGAGCTTGGCCGTTTTGAGGATTTCCTCATAGGCCGTTCCGGTCGCGATGATGTGCCGAACTTTGGCGTTCACATCGCTCCCGAGCGCGGCCTGAACAAGGGCGTTGAGGTGTTTCTTTGCTTCCTTCACAACTTGGTCATGATGCTTCTTTTCAAAGAAACTGCCGACCCAGCTCGTTCCATAGTCGGGCAAGACAGTGATGACATCAAGCTGTGCATCATCATGCAGCCCTGCCAGTCTTAGCGCTTCCTGTAGGACGTGGATGTCGCGGTTTTCGTTGCTGATATCGACAGCGCAAAGGATTGTCGTACTCATGCTGGTACTCCTTGTTTTGTCATGCGACCACGTTGCAGCAAGGCGATGAGACCGAGCAGCAAGAGGGCAGGGATAAAGATGATCTCTTTCGGCATCTGTTCCTGTGGCACCTGAACGGCGGTGATTGTCACGGGCATATCTGCATAGAAATCAAAGTTGGCCATGGAATCTGAGATGGGTTTGCCGAACATCGGCTCTTCCATCAGGATTTGACCGTTATCCTCCATCAACATAAACCCGAACTCTTCAAGGCGGCTATCCGCATCGCCATCGCTCGTGATGTCGACCTGAAGTGTCGAACTCTTTGGCTCTCCGGTGTTGTAGTCCGGCCCTTCGACAAGAACGCGAAGCTGGTCTCCGACCTGTGCGGCACCTAGCGTTTCTGTGAATGCACTGGCCTCCGTTGTTACGAGTGGAGGTTGTAACCGATCCATGAAGAAATCAGGACGGAACAAGGCAAACGCGACGAAGATCAAGAGCAGACTTTCGTAAATTCGGCTCTTGGTGAGGAAGAACCCCATAGTTCCTGCCGTAAAGACCAAGATCGCAATCGAGGCGATCACAAAGACCAGTATCCCTTGAGCAAGTGAGACATCAATCAACAGCAAATCCGTATTGAAGATGAACACGAAGGGGAGGGCTACTGTTCGCAGGCTATAGAAGAAGGCCACGAAGCCGGTTCGGATAGCGTCTCCGCCTGAAACCGCCGCAGCGGCGAAACTCGCAAGACCCACAGGGGGCGTCACGTCAGCCATGATCCCGAAATAGAACACAAAGAGGTGTACCGCGATCAAGGGGACAAACAGGCCGCTTTGCTCACCAAGCTGAACCACAACGCCAGCCATAAGCGACGACACAACGATGTAGTTCGCTGTTGTCGGTAGCCCCATGCCCAGAACGAGCGAGAGCAGACCAACCATTACCAGCATCAACACGAGGTTACCGCCTGAGAGGAACTCCACAAGATCAGCCATAACCTGACCAACCCCTGTAAGAGTCACGGTTCCAACAATCACACCAGCAGTCGCTGTCGCAAGACCAATGCCGATCATATTTCGCGCGCCGTCGATGAGACCTTGGATAAGGTCCACAACACCCTGTTTAACTGCTTCGGTCATATCCGCGTTTTTGCGGAAGAAGGCCTTGAGTGGATGCTGTGTCAGAAGGATCACAAAGAGCAGTGCAGTTGCCCAGAAGGCCGATAGGCCGGGCGATTTCTGTTCGATCATCAGGAAGTAAACCAGAACAATGATCGGCAGAAGATAGTAAAGTCCGGCTTTGTAGATTTCGCCAACAACAGGCAGTTCAACCTTCTCGGCGTTTGGATCATCAGGCTTCAAGTCGTCGACAGTCGAGGCAAGCCAAAGCAGTGCAACATAGGCCACAAACACCAGAAGCGCGAGAATCCAACCTGCGCCCTCCGGCACCATCGAAGTTATGAACTGAACCGGATATTTGACGCCGTAACAGATCGCAGCGAAGCCGACGAAAAATACCGCCATCCCAGCGATGGTTCGCCCAAGGGAGACAACACGGTCGCCCAATGTCGGAAGGTTGTTCTTAACAGCCTCGAGGTGAACGATGTAAACCAGCGCTATGTAGGAAATCGCAGCGGGGAGGAACGCGTGGGTAATCACCTCGACATAGGAGATGCCCACATACTCCACCATCAAGAAGGCCGCAGCCCCCATAACCGGTGGCATAATCTGGCCATTCACCGAGCTTGCAACTTCAACCGCGCCCGCTTTTTCGCTGGTGAAACCAACGCGTTTCATTAGAGGGATTGTGAAGGTGCCGGTTGTCACCACGTTGGCGATCGAAGAGCCGGAAATAAGACCGGTTGCAGCAGAGCCGACAACAGCGGCCTTTGCAGGGCCACCACGGAGGTGGCCAAGTGCACCGAACGCCATTTTGATGAAGTAGTTGCCCGCGCCTGCTTTATCGAGCAGCGCGCCGAACAGCACAAAGAGAAACACAAATTTCGTCGAAACACCGAGCGCAATGCCGAACACCCCTTCGGATGTAATCCACATGTGGCTCATGGCCTTCTTGAGCGAAGCGCCTTTCCATTGGATAACTTCGGGAACCCAGCTGGATGACCCGAAGAAAACATAGGCGAGGAAGACAATCGCAATAATTGCCATTGCTGGCCCGAGCGCACGCCGTGCGCCCTCAAACAACAGAAGCAGTCCTGCCAGCGCAAACCATTTGTCTACGTCGTCGGCAAGGCCGCCGGAATTGACGACTTTTGTATAGAAAATATAGCCGTACATCGCGATGCCAGCACCAGCGATACCCATGATCCAGTCTTGGATCGGAATGTAATCACGCGGGCTTTTGCTGAAGGCGGGGTACGCCATAAAGGCGAGAAAGATAGCGAACGCCAAGTGAATTTGGCGTGAGTTATTGATGACCGATCCCGGCAATAGCTGGTTTGCCAACGGGGATGCGAGAATGACCTGAAAGACCGACCAAGTGATCGCCACGATTGCAAGGAATGTTCCAACACTTCCTGCCGGATTTCGGGCGCCCGCGTCGGAGGAGCTAACCAGATCCTGTAGCTCTTCTTCGCTTAACGGTCGATTATGTTTGTCGGTTTCGGCCATGTCACTCTCCCTGATCTGCCAGCTTTTTGCGCGCGGCTTGATCTTAAATTACCTTAAAAACAAAGAAGGGCCGCCCATAGGCAGCCCTTCTGAAAATGCGTGGATTAGTTAATCCAGCCTTTTTCACGGTAGTACTTCTCAGCACCTGGGTGCAGAGGAGCGGAAAGACCGGCAGTTGCCATATCTTCAGGCTTCAGATGCGCAAATGCAGGGTGCAGCTTCTTGAAGTCTTCGAAGTTTTCAAAGACAGAAGATACAACCGCATATACCGCTTCTTCGGAAACAGCATCTGATGTTACGAAGGTCGCGCCCACACCGAATGTGTTCACGTCTTCATCGTTGCCGCGATACATTCCGCCAGGGATTGTGGCGTGACGGTAGTAGGAGTTGTTCGCGATCAATTCTTCAACTGCGTCGCCGTCAACCGTTACGAGCACGGAGTCACATGCTGTTGTTGCTTCCTGAATGGAGCCGGAAGGGTGGCCAACGGTGTAAACCATGGCGTCGATCTGGTTGTCGCAAAGCGCAGCAGACTGCTCGGCAGCCTTAAGCTCTGTTGCGAGGCCAAGATCGCTCATAGCCCAACCTTTTTGGCCCATCAGCACTTCCATTGTACCGCGCTGACCGGAACCTGGGTTGCCGATGTTGACGCGCTTGCCTTTGAGGTCATCAAAGTTTGTGATGCCGGCGTCAGCACGTGCAACAACTGTAAACGGCTCTGGGTGAACAGAGAATACAGCGCGCAGGCCTTCGAATGGACCGGCTTCTTCGAACTTGGATGTGCCATTATAGGCGTGGTACTGCCAGTCAGACTGCGCAACACCGAACTCAAGCTCGCCTTCGCGAATTGTGTTGATGTTGTACACCGAACCACCTGTACTCTCGACAGAGCAGCGGATGCCGTGCTCTTTGCGGCCTTTGTTTACAAGGCGACAGATCGCGCCACCCGTTGGGTAGTAAACGCCGGTCACACCGCCGGTACCAATGGTGATGAACTCTTCGGCAAAAGCTGCCGGAGCCATCGTGGCCGCAATTGCGGCGCTGGCCAAAGTTGTGGTGATTTTTCTCATAAGTTTTCTCCCTTTTATGATTGAGTTGAAAAAGTTAGGCCTCTGCATCGCGCACTTCGTGAAGGCGCCTGTTGTTACTTTCAACAGCAGCAATTCTATCGCGTGTTTCCTCTCCACCTTGGCTGGCAAGCATTCCGACAATAGTCTCCACGAAGAATAATGTGGCCGTGTAGGACGTGAAAAAATGTGGTCCGTCTGAGGGGACGATAAAGGCAGTTGTCGCATATCGCAATGCCGGACATTTGTGAGTGTCGGTAATAACGATGACCTTAGCTCCGCGTTCGCGCGCCAGTTCGGCGGCTCGGATGATGCGCGGTGCAAAGGGCGGTTTTGTAACGATAATTACCGCGTCTTCCTGATCAAGTGTTTCAAGTCCGCTTCCGAGTGAGGCGCCCATTCGGCCGCCCAGCGTCCAAGAGGGGCTTACAAAATTGGCTACATAAGCCATGTGTTCTGTAATCCCGGTCGAGCCAAGTGCACCAAGAACAAGGACGCGTCGGGCGTTGTGAAGCTGCACTACCGTTTCGGCTAAAATCTCGGGGTCGACTGAGGCGGCAAAGCTCTGGATGTTATCGACGCAAGCGTCCCGATAGGCTGCCAAGTAGTTATCAGGCCCGCGGGAGCCAATTTCAGATTGAAGTTTTTCGGCACGTTGAGAAAAGCTGCTTACGCGTCGATTGATCGACAGTCGAATCACATCGCGCAGTGCCTCGAAACTCTCGTACCCGAGAGCGCGTGCGAGTCGTGAGTATGTTGCTGGAGCAAGCTCACTCTCCTGCGCAATCGCCCTCAGCGAGCGCGTAGCCACATCGACGGGGTGCTGCGCAACAAAGTCTGCGGCGACTTTAAGTTTCGCGCTTAACCCATCGTAAGCAGACGCAAGTTTTATATCGAAAGCTTCGCTCAAAATTCCTCCCCCCGAGGTTTTGAGACATTCTCACTCGTTTCATCTCTTGTCAACAAATGATTCATCTGTTTCAAGTTGGCGCATCTCATTTCGCTGCGGAGGCGCGCTATGTCCCATGTTTTCCACCGTCACACGAAGCACTCCTATCCAACTGCAATGCGTGGAGAGGGAGTTTACCTCTTTGATGATAAAGGGAAAAAATACCTTGATGGGTCCGGTGGCGCGGCTGTGTCCTGTCTTGGCCATGGCGATCCCGATGTGATTGAGGCGATCAAAGCGCAGGCTGAGTCGTTGGCCTATGCACATACAAGTTTCTTTACATCCGAGCCCGCCGAACAGTTGGCCGACAAGCTCGTGGCCGCATCGGATGGGGATTTTGAACGCGTTTACTTCGTTTCTGGCGGTTCTGAAGCTGTTGAGGCGGCGCTGAAACTCGCGCGCCAATATTTCCTTGAAAAGGGAGAGAGCACCCGCCGCCGGTTTATTGCGCGGCGTCAGAGTTACCACGGCAATACCCTCGGAGCGCTTGCAACCGGCGGCAACCAATGGCGCAAAGAGCCCTTCGCCCCGTTGATGGTTGAAACCTCGCTCATCTCGCCTTGTTATGCATATAGGGGGCAGCAAGATGGGGAAAGCGCGTTTGAATACGGCCAGCGCGTGGCCAATGAACTTGAAGAAGAGCTTATGCGCGTTGGGCCGGAAACCGTTATCGCATTCGTTGCGGAGCCGGTTGTTGGGGCAACATTGGGCGCTGTTCCACCTGTTGAAGGCTATTTCAAACGCATCCGCGAAATTTGTGACACATATGGGATTCTTCTCATCCTTGATGAGGTCATGTGCGGGATGGGGCGAACAGGAAGCGTGTTTGCGTACAAGCAAGAAGGCATTCGGCCGGATATCGTAACAATTGCGAAAGGGCTTGGCGCTGGGTATCAGCCTATAGGTGCCATGCTGTGTTCAGCAGAAATTTACGCGGCAATCGAAGCGGGCACCGGCTTTTTCCAGCACGGCCATACTTACGTTGGGCACCCGACCGCCTGCGCCGCCGCTAACGTCGTTGTCGATAAACTCACTGCTGGGCTTGCAGCACGCTCCGCTGACATGGGACAAAAGCTAAATGCGGCTCTCAAAGCCTCTTTCGGGCAACATCCAAATATCGGTGACATTCGCGGCCGCGGCCTGTTCCAAGGGCTGGAAATTGTAGAAAACAGAGACACCAAGTCTCCATTTGCACCTGAACTGGCAATCAATGCGAAAATCAAGAAAGCGGCCTTCGCCAACGGTTTAGGGTGCTACCCAATGGGCGGCACGGTCGATGGACGTAACGGAGATCACGTGCTTCTTGCGCCACCGTTTATCCTGGCAGATGAGCATATAAAGGAAATCACCGACAAGCTCGGAGCAGCCTTCGCGGAAGTTCTATGACGATGCTGCCAAAGATAATGGTGGCGCCCAATGGTGCGCGCCACGGCAAAGATGCTCATAGCGCTGTGCCAATTACATTATCGGAAGTTCTTGATTGCGCAGAGGCCTGCGCTCATGCAGGTGCTGACGGTCTGCATTTCCACCTTCGGGATGAAGAGGGCGCGCACTTACTCGATGCGGGCGCATATCGAGAGGCGATCACGGAACTACATGCTCGTGTCCCCGCGATGACGGTCCAGATCACAACTGAAGCTGCCGGAAAATACGAACCGCCGCTACAAATGGATGTTGCGCTTGGTTCAGGCTGCGAGCTTGTCTCGGTGTCCATTCGCGAAATTGCAGGCCGTCAGGATGAACAGACATCACGCCGCTTTTACGATCAATGTGCGGACGCTGGTATCACGGTGCAGCATATTTTGTATTCCACAGACGATCTGGCGCTTTTGCGTCAGACGATTTCATTGGAATTACTTCTGTCGCCCAATTTGCAACTCCTCTGGGTGCTCGGAAAATATGGCGATGAGAATAGCTCCTCACCCGAATTGCTTGATCCAATTCTTAAGGAAATGCGGCAATTTGAGGAAATGCCCGATTGGATGGTCTGTGCATTTGGTCGGGCTGAAACCGATTGTTTGGTTGCGGCGCATTCACATGGGGCCAAGCTGCGAGTTGGATTTGAGAATTCTTTCTGGAATCGCGACGGAAGTCTCGCGCTGGATAATGCAGAGCGGGTGCGAGAGCTCGTCCAGTCGCTTCGAGAAAACAGCTGAACGGCGCATTTCTTTGGCGAAATGAATACAAGTGCTTTCAATCGTTTGGAAATTCTCTAACACTTGCCGAATAGATTGTTTGGTTTTTGAACGCGAGAATGAATGGGCGAGATTCTTGAAGGGTTGAAAGCGGCGTTTTTGTTGCTGATCACGCTTGATAGCGATCTGGTCGAGATTACACTTCGCTCGCTTCAGGTTACGCTGTCTGCTCTTGTTATCTCTTCATTGATCGCGCTGCCCTTTGGCGCATGGCTTGCAATTCGCCGCTTCCGCCACCGGCGGCTCGCGATTGCTGTGTTGAACGCGCTTATGGGCATTCCTCCAGTTGTTGTTGGCTTGTTTGTCTACTTGCTGCTGTCACGATCGGGGCCATTCGGGGTTTTGGGGCTTTTGTATACGCCGTCGGCCATGATCATCGCGCAGGTGATTATTATTACTCCGCTGATTGCCTCTATTGCTCATCAAAGCTTGCGCGAACTTTGGGCTGAGTATCATGATCTTCTGATCTCACTAAACACCACACGAAACCAACGGATTAAAACGCTCGTTTGGGATGGGCGCAGGGCGCTGTTAACGGCCTCACTCGCTGGATTTGGCCGAGCGATCGGGGAAGTCGGCGCTATTATGATTGTGGGCGGCAATATCGACCATGCAACGCGTGTTTTAACCACAGCAATTGCGCTTGAAACCAGCAAGGGAGACTTCTCGTTGGCGCTTGGCCTTGGATTTGTGCTGATCGGCTTGGCGATTTCGGTGAATGTAGCGATCCATTGGCTAACACGAACAGAAAGGGAGGGGAGATGGTAAACTCGATCCTTCCACTTGAACTACAGGAGGTCGTTGTCGCAAAACGCGGGCGGCGAATTGTTGGTCCTGTAACCTATACGCTTGCAGGGGCAGGGACGACTATCGTGATCGGTCCAAACGGCTCTGGCAAAACCACTTTGCTTAGAATGATGCATGGATTAGAGCGCACATCCGAAGGGCGATTGCGTTGGGCGCAAGCATTTAATGCGGCGAGCGAGCGGCAATCGTTTGTGTTCCAATCGCCGATCATTATGCGCCGCAGCGTTTTAGACAATTTGGCATATCCACTTACCCTAGCCGGAAAATCCCGAAAGGAAGCAAACGAAGCTGCGGCGCGCTGGGCTGCGAAAGTTGGGCTTGCGTCTCGCCTGCAACAAAATGCTTCGCGGCTTTCGGGAGGGGAGAAGCAAAAGCTGGCCCTTGCGCGGGCGCTAATCCGAGAGCCGGATGTGTTATTTCTGGATGAGCCTTGCGCCAATCTCGATGGCAAAGCCACGCGCGTTATCGAGGGGGTGCTTCAGGACGCAAAATCAAACGGCACACGGCTTGTTATGTCGACCCACGATATGGGGCAGGCCCGAAGACTCGCGGATGATGTGATTTTTATGCTTGGTGGCCAAATTCATGAATGTGCACCCGCACAAGATTTTTTTAATTCTCCGGCCACTCCAGAAACCGAGCAATTTTTAAGAGGAGATATTGTAGAATGAAGCATCTGGTTTTAAGCGCCGTTTTTTCAATTTGTTCGGCTGTACCGACACTCGCCGAAGATTTGCGCCTTGCTGTAACAACGTCTTTTCATAATTCGGGACTCGCCGATGTTTTGCTGCCCGAAATCGCTAAGGATACTGGGCTAAACGTACAGCTGTTGGTGGTTGGAACCGGGCAAGCAATTCATCTGGGTGAGGCAGGTGATGTTGATGCCATTCTTGTACATTCCCAAAAGGCGGAAGAGGCCTTTGTTGATGGAGGCTTTGGCACGCATCGGCGAGAAATAATGTATAATGATTTTGTTTTCATCGGCCCGGTAGAGGATTCAGCGGGTGTCGGAAACGCAGAAAGCGCGGCTGAAAGCTTATCAAGTATTATGGCCAACCAAGCGTTGTTTGTCAGTCGCGGCGACGAAAGCGGCACGCACAAAAAAGAGCGCGCGCTTTGGCAGCTTGCCGGGTTTGATCCAGAGCAGTTTGGTGATTGGTATCGAGCGGTCGGGGCGGGAATGGGCGCGACATTGAATGCGGCGGCTGGGATGGGTGCCTATGCAATGTCTGATCGTGCAAGCTGGCTCAATTTCGGAAACAAGGAAGGGCTGGCGCTCTTGTTCTCTGGTGATCCACTGCTGTTTAACCAATATGCGTATCTGCCGGTTAATCCAGAGCGCCACAGTCATGTAAACGCCCAGGGTGCACAAAAGCTTGAGGAATGGCTGGTGAGTGAAGAGGCCGAAGCGTTGATTGACGGCTACCAGATAAACGGAGAGCAACTCTTTACATTCAACGCGACGCGGTAGCTATTCGATCAATCGTCAACAGAGCCATGGATGGCAAATTGTTCTAATCCCGCGTCTTGGGGTTCGATTTTGCGAAACTGTTCTTTGACACCAGCTTCAGTCAATTCGCGAGACACCATTAGAAGCGTGTTAGGCGCGTGGTCGGCGCATAAATCCTGCATAAACGCGATTTCTTCGGCGGCGACCTTGCTTGCCGCTTCCGCAGAAGGAGCGCCGTAAATTTCGACAAAATGTTGCGCCAAACTTTGCTCGAGGGCGTCGCGTTCAGCCTCGTTCAGTTCGGCAACGGCAACGAAGGTTGCGCGACCGAATGTTTCCAATCCAAGCCACCCGTTGGCAAACGCCTGACGCGACTTTCCCGTGAGATCGCCCTCGCTCCAGTTTGAAAACTCGAACCCGCCAGAGACACACCATTCCCCTGTACGTGCCGGATTGTGGAATACGTTTTGGTCGCTTTCATCAAGATGGATCACCCGTGCAAGTCGCATTTTAGCTCTCCAATACAGCAGTTAGTGGAAAGAGTTTGATCGTATCAGAGGTTTTGAAAAGCATGCCAAAATCCTCGACTACACCCTGAAATATTCCGCGTTCCCCGTTCATGTCGATCTGGTCTCCCATCTTCCAAGCCAGCCCGCTCCAAGCGCTATGAATGGCTTGGGTGCCTTCTTCTTCCCACCGATTGACCCAGACCAACGTGTGCTTTGCCCAACTTTCAAGGAGTTGTTCGATATCAATCTCGGCGCACCCCTCGTTAAACAGTGCGGTCGTTTCCGGTGTTTCTTCGCCTTCGCCTGAGGAGGGCCAAATCGGAACGGATAGCCCAATAACGAGCCAGTCAGGTGTTTGAGCAGGATCAGAGGTTGACGCAGCAGCGCGCAGCCCTCCGCACTTGGCTCCGTTGAGTATGAAGCCTCCGTCCCAAGCAAGATGAAGCGCAACCTCCGGTGGGGCAAGCACTCCAAGGGCGTTTTGAAAACCGATTCCACAAGTTGGAAGCATAACCATTGCTTTTGCGAGCGGAACTTCAGGGGCGAACACGATGGCAGCGGAAAGCTCATCTGGAGTCATTGAATAAGCAATTAGTCCTGCATCACATCCGCGTGCTGCGTGAGCCTGTGCCGCTTTGAATGCGTCACCCATAGGAGGCACTTCGATGCCGGACATGAGCGGAGGAAACTGCACCATTCTTAGGCCACGCCAGTCTCGATTAGCTGGTCGGCGAGGCTTAGGAATGCGCTCGCTTGGCTGCTCCCTGCTTTGGAAACAACAATCGGCGCACCGCCGTCTGCGGCAAGGCGAATATCAATATGCAACGGAATCTCGGCCAATAGAGGAACACCAAGCTTGGCCGCCTCTGCGTTTACGCCACCGTGCCCGAAAACATGCTCTTCGTGCCCGCAAGCGGAGCAGATATGCGTGGACATATTCTCGATCATACCAAGGATCGGTGTGCCGAGCTGGTTGAACATGTCGATGCCCTTCCGCGCGTCTAGGAGCGCGACGTCCTGTGGGGTTGAAACAACGATCGCGCCGGTTAGCTTGGCTTTCTGGGCAAGGGTCATCTGAACATCCCCTGTACCAGGGGGGAGATCGACGATCAGAACATCCAGCGCACCCCATTGAACTTGCCCCAGCATTTGTTGAAGCGCGCCCATAAGCATAGGGCCGCGCCATACCACGGCCTGATCCTCGTTGGTCATGAGGCCGAGCGACATCATCGTAACCCCGTGATTCCGCATGGGCAAAATCGTTTTGCCATCCGGAGAGGCTGGACGCCCAGACACGCCGAGCATGCGGGGTTGTGAAGGGCCGTAAACATCCGCATCAAGTAGGCCAACCTTTCGCCCCTTTGCAGCGAGCGCACACGCCAAGTTGGACGCAACGGTCGATTTCCCAACACCGCCCTTGCCGGATGCGATGGCAATTATGTTATTCACGCCAGGAATTGGTTCTGGGCCTTTTGGCTCCGCGCGGCGGTTTGGTTTGAGGTCTGGTGGGGCTTTCGGGGTGCTATGAGATGTCATGACCGCAGAGACGCTTTGCGTGCTGTCGAGGTTTTCAATCGCCTCTTTTGCGCGGCTGAGTACGTCTTCGTATTCTGCTGCAGCGCTTCCGCTTACCTCAAGCACAAAACGAACTTGCTCGGGTTCAACCGTCAACGCCCGAACTAGGCCAGCTTCGATGATATCGTTGCCTGAGATCGGGTCTTTTATAGATTTCAACACCGCAAGAACGGTCTCTCGGGTTAGGGTCACTTTAGATTAGCCTTCAATCGTGCCATTAACTTCGTGGACCAATTCGATCTCGTCGATTGTAAGAACAACTTTTGCCTTAAAAGGGCCTTTGCCTTTGTCACTGTTCCTTAAGGCCTCTTCGATTGCTTGCTGGGACGTTACCCCAACTTGCTTGAGAAATTTCCGGATCGACATGTTGAAATCGTCGCTCATTGTTGCTCCTTAGAATGTGTATTGAAAATTGATCAATGATCCTTGCGTTTGCTGAAGTAATCCTCGCTGCGGCGCACGGGGGGGCGCTCTTTTCCTGTGAATGGATTGTTCGCGCTATGCATTTGAGTTTTAACACGACAGTCGTCGCACATCTGAATCATGCGGGCAGCGTCGGAACTGGCGAACATGCTGTGTTTGCCTGCTAGCTTTTCCGTGATTTTCTCAATTGTGGATTTCACGCCAAACAGCTCCCCGCAGTTGACGCAGGCAAAGGGCTCTTCCTCGTGGATCACGGTTTGTGAAAGCGCACTTTCATCAAGATTTAGGCGCGGTTCAAGCGTAAGGGCGTTTTCGGGGCACACGTTTGCGCAAAGTCCGCATTGAAGGCAGGCGTCTTCCTGAAAGCGCAGTTGAGGGAGGTCAGGGTTGTCGCCAAGAGCGCCCGACGGACAGAGGGAAACGCAAGACAAGCATAGCGTACAGGCATCTGTATCAACTGTAACTGCGCCATAGGGCGCATGGTCTGGCAGTTCTATAATGTCTGCCTCCGGGTTGAGGGATTTGGCCGCGAGGCGGGTGACTTGCCTGCGATTTCCGAGCGGAAGAATGGGCAAAACTTCAGGAACTGCGGGGGCGGCGGCATAAAGCAGTTCGCTCAAATCGTCGGGGTCTGTCACAGAAATCAACAGAACTGAGGAATTTGAAGCGATCGCATTTGCTGTGGAGACTTCCCGTTCTAGTGCTTCGGTTTCAGTTTTTGGCGCGAGCAAGATGTCCACGGCCACAAAACCTGTTGCAAGAGCAGCAAGCGCTTCGGCATGACCGAATGTTGAAAGCGCCGAAACTTCAAGCGGGATCACATCGGCTGGCAGGCCATCCCCATATCGCGCGAAATTTCGAAGCAATTCAGTTCCAAACTGATTATCATGAACAAGTAGACGCGGCGCTTTTCCACCCTTATCAAGGCCCACATCAAGGAATGTGCGCGCCAATGTCTCTATCCGCCGAAAAACCTCGCTGCTTGTTGGGCTTTCATATTCAATCGCGCCAGACGGGCAAAGCGATGCGCAAGAGCCGCACCCCGCACAGACCATTGGATCAATTGCAACATGATCTCCAGCGGGTGTAATCGCTCCGGTAGGGCAAATATCAATGCAATTGCTACAGCCGGTTTGCTGCGCTCTTGAATGTGCACACAGAGGTTCGGTTAGACGAAGGAAGAGCTCCTTTTCAAAGGTGCCGATAAGCTGCGCGGCGTCAAATACAGCAGAGGCAATTGAGGGCGCGTGTTTCGGATCTGCGCGAAGATACCCATCGCGCTTTTCATGCGCGGGAAACAGCGGTGTGTTTCCGGTTAGATCAAGGATGATATCGCAAGTCGTTGTGCCGCGCCCAAGCACGGGCCCAAAATCCAATTCACCACGACCACCTTTTAGCGGCTCGCGAAGGTCCTCAATTTGCACTTCAAATTCTGTAAACGCACCCCGCGCAGATTTTAGCGATCCCGCAACTGTATCGAACCGCTGATCGGGAAATGGCGCGGTATCGGGCGGGAGCAAGACGGTAACGGCGAGCACCTCGCACAGTTGCTCTGCTGCTGGAATGGTTACATCCGGTTCGCCGAGTATTAGGCACAGGCCTTCAGATGAAACATCCATCGTTTTTGCAGGGGCGCCGGGCAATTGCGCCTCGGCTAATAGAGCGGCCATTTTGGGCGTGGTTGCAGCGGTATCCATCGTCCATCCCGCGCGATCGCGGATATCGATGCACAGCGGAGCGGGTACATTTAGGTCCTCAGCGAGTTCGGCGAAAAATGCGCTTTCCTGTCCGCAGGCAATAGCCACATCACCAGATATTAGCGCCTCGGCCACTATTTCCGCCTCTTGTCCGCAAAGCTCGTTGTGGACTTTAGAGCAAGCAAAGGGGGTGTTCTCAGAAAGCGCCTCTTGGTCGAGAGACTGGCTTCCAAGGCAATTACACAGCAACAATGATTTGGACATTGCAATTCCTCTTGCTCGCGACCGGATCGGTTGTTCCGGTGCTGGCTTGTTCTGCAAGGGTAGGCATGAAACGCATTGCCCGTAAACAGTTTTTCAGAATCAGCGAGCAAGAAAACGCGAAAGTAAGTTTGTTCTGAACCTGATTTTGCCTGTGGAATTCGCCTCGAAAACTGCTCGTGGCCTTGCCAATATTGCCGCGATGCAATGCTGGTTCGAAAAGCTATCGCAATTCATTTTCCGTGTTATACTCGATTTGATTGAAGAGACCGGCGGAGTTTTTTGACAGCCTGAATCCATACTTTAACTCAATTTCGGAGGAGAAGTGAGCGAAGCGCGACACAGAAAACAGGTGATGCCCCTTGGCGTTGTCATTCGGCGTGTGCCTGGTGCAACGAAGTGGGTTCCATTCGCTTGGAAAGCCGTTGCTGTTTTGCCCGGATCAGGAGATGCGAATTGGCGTGAGCTTCGCTCCTATGAAGACACCGTTGAGTTTCATGCCGCGACCCGCCCGCTTGAACTCCATAGAGCTGACGCTGAAGCCTATAAGCACGGACTTTCGACGCGTGTACCGTCAATCTATGTGGTTATGCGTCAGGAGATAGCGTCCGAACCGCCCGAGATCGTGCTTGTGACGGCTTCTCCGTATGAAGCGCAGGACTATACAGACAGCGGTGAAGAGCTGGTTGAGAAAGTGCCGATGCCTGAAGGGCTCGTTGCTTGGGTTCGGGATTTTGTTGATGCCCACTATGAAGAAGAAATCTTTGTAAAACGCCGCCGCAGGAACGAACGCGTAGATTTGAAAGATGACGGAATTGGCGACGCGCGGATCGAACAGACTGCCGATGTGTATCGTGCGCCGAGTTCAGTTAAGTCAAGGCTCGTGACGGCTGCCCAGAAGGGCGTTGTGGAGGTCAAGCAATGACAACAGGGCGCGATTTCTGGTCGGAGCGGATCAGGTCTGTTCAGAAAGAGGCAGAGGCCGAACAGGAAGCTGCACTTGAACAGGAACGGGCGAGTCAACAAGAACTGGCTGCGGAAAAATCTGATGCAGAGATCTTGGCAGAGTTGGACTTACCCGACCCCGAGACATTGAAGGCTGGTGACGATTTCTCTGCTTTTATGGGCAAGGCGGTTCCAGAACGTATTCGGCGCAAAGCCCTAAGAAAACTCTGGGGAACCAACGCGACACTCGCGAATTTGGATGGCTTGGTCGATTACGGCGAAGATTTCACCGATTCCGCCAATGTGATTGAAGGCATGCAAACTGCCTATCAGGTTGGCAAAGGCATGCTAGCGCATATTGCTCGGCAAGCGGAAGAAGCAGAGATTGCCGAGTTGCTTGAAGATGAAGATGCCTTCGATGCAGCCGAAGAGGATGGCACCGAACCCGAATTGGTTCTTTCATCAAATGAGGCAGTAGAGCCAGTCAACTCGGAAGCAGCGCCAACGGAACTTCCAAAGCGGCGCATGCGTTTTCGTGTTGAGCAGCCGCAAGAACGGGTAGGGGGCTGACATGAACATGGCGCTAAATGATGGTTTGGAAATTCCCGAAGAAGACCGTATGCGTGCGGATATGTACAACTTCCTCGCCGCTGTTCTTGCACGACCGGCGGATGGAACGATGCTCAAACAACTGAGCCAGTTGGAAGGGGATGAGAGTCCACTCGGCAGCGCAATCGGGTCACTGGCGCGTGTTGCCAAGGTTTGTAAACCCAAAACGGTCGAGAGTGAGTTTAATAATCTATTTATCGGCCTTGGTCGCGGAGAGTTGCTCCCTTATGCATCCTATTATCTGACGGGGTTCCTGAACGAAAAGCCTTTGGCAAAACTGCGACAAGACATGGCCGCGCGCGGCATGCAGCGTGCTCCAAATATATTTGAGCCAGAAGACAATATCGCGTCGCTCATGGAAATGATGGCGGGGATGATAACCGGAAAATTCGGTACAGTTGTTTCCCTCGGTGGTCAGAAAACATTTTTCAATCGGCACATTGGCCCTTGGGCTCCGCATTTCTTCAGCGACCTGGAAGGTGCGAAGAACTCAGTGCTTTACGCATCAGTTGGGTCAGTTGGACGTGAATTCATGGATATCGAACGCGAAGCGTTTCGACTTTTGGGCAGTTCTTAAGCCCACGGAAAGCGGAGTGATCCGCAACTTAACGGTGCGGTAGTACCACAAATAGGGAGGATTATCCCGTGACGAAAGACAGCAAGAAAGGCGCAAGCCGTCGGGATTTTTTGAAGCTTGCTTCGGCAACGGCTCCTGCTGCGGCAGTGGCACTTACAGGGAAAGAAGCTGAAGCAGAAAACCTTGAAAAAGCCGAAAAGGGATTGATGCAAGATACCGCACATACCCGCGCCTATTTTGACAGCGCCCGCTTCTAGGTAAGGGTGCCTTCTAAAGTCCGCGCGCGACATAAGCCGCGCGGAATAAGCTGGCCATAAAGCGATCATCAGGCCGGTAGCGACAATAACCAAGCAAGCGTGATCAGCCGCGCAAGCCAGGGAGAATAAAGATGCTTAGGAAAAAGACCAACGGAGCGCCGCGACGTTCTCCTCGGACAAGTATCCTGTCTGAGGTTGCTTCAAAATCAGTCGACAGACGCACATTTCTGCGAGGGTCAGGTCTGGCTGTTGGCGGATTGGCCGCGATTGGGGCAACGGGCGGAACTGTAGCGCCGGCCACCGCGCAATCAGCGGCAACACAGGCGGTTGAAACTGTTAAATCGGTTTGCACGCATTGTTCGGTTGGGTGCACGGTTGTTGCCGAGGTCTATAACGGCGTTTGGGTTGGACAGGAACCTGGATGGGATAGTCCGTTTAATCTTGGCGGACATTGCGCCAAAGGCGCGGCTGTTCGCGAGCATGCTCATGGCGAGCGTCGCCTTAAGTATCCGATGAAAAAAGAAAACGGCGAGTGGAAACGCATCAGCTGGGAACAGGCGATCAACGAGATCGGCGACGGCATGATGAATATCCGCGAAGAGAGCGGACCGGATTCGGTTTACTGGCTTGGTTCTGCGAAGCACAACAACGAACAAGCCTATCTGTTCCGTAAGTTCGCTGCTTATTGGGGCACAAACAACGTGGACCATCAGGCGCGTATTTGTCACTCAACCACGGTTGCAGGTGTTGCGAACACTTGGGGCTATGGAGCGATGACAAACAGCTATAACGACATCCACAACTCGCAAGCGATCTTTGTCATTGGTGGCAATCCCGCGGAGGCGCATCCGGTTTCGTTATTGCACCTTTTGAAAGCCAAAGAAGAAAACAACGCGCCGCTAATCGTGTGCGACCCTCGCTTTACGCGGACTGCGGCACATGCCGATGAATACGTCCGCTTCCGGCCGGGAACGGACGTTGCCCTTGTTTGGGGTATTTTGTGGCACATCTTCGAGAACGGTTGGGAGGACAAAGAATTCATCCGCACGCGTGTGTGGGGCATGGACCAGATCCGCGAAGAGGTGAAACGCTGGAATCCCGAAGAGGTTGAGCGCGTGACAGGCGCACCGGGCGAACAGCTTCGCCGCGTTGCGCATACGCTCGTCAATAATCGCCCCGGCACCGTAATTTGGTGCATGGGCGGCACTCAGCACACCACCGGAAACAACAACACGCGCGCTTATTGTGTACTTCAGCTTGCGTTGGGCAACATGGGGACCGAAGGCGGCGGCACAAATATTTTCCGTGGCCATGACAATGTTCAGGGCGCAACAGACCTTGGCGTGCTGTCTCATACACTGCCAGGGTATTACGGGCTTGCCGAAGGAGCGTGGGCGCATTGGGCGCGTGTTTGGGATGAAGACCTCGATTGGCTCAAAGGCCAGTTTGCAACTGCCCCCGGCGATGACGGTAATGAACAGAACCTGATGAATCTCATCGGTATTCCCGTTAGCCGCTGGATCGATGGGGTTATGGAGGATTCAGAAAACACCGATAACCCCAATCCCGTTCGCGCGATGGTGTTGTGGGGCCATGCGCCCAACTCTCAAACACGCGGTAAGGAAATGAAAACGGCAATGGAAAAGCTGGATATGTTGGTCGTGATCGACCCGTACCCAACGGTTTCCGCGGTTCTGCATGATCGCACTGACGGATGCTACTTGCTGCCTGCGTGTACGCAATTTGAAACGCGTGGGTCAGTTACCGCATCCAACCGCAGTCTTCAGTGGCGCGATAAGGTCGTAGACCCTTTGTTTGAAAGCCTGCCGGACCATGTGATCATTGCGAAGTTTGCCAATAAGTTTGGTTTTGCTGATCGTTTGTTCCGCAATATCGAGATGGAAGATCCAGAAACGCCAAATATTGAAGACGTTACGCGCGAATTCAATCGCGGCTTGTGGACGATTGGCTATACCGGCCAAAGCCCTGAGCGGATCAAGCTTCACATGGAAAACCAGCACACGTTTGATCGCACGACGCTCAAGGCTGTTGGTGGCCCCGCCGATGGTGATTATTATGGTTTGCCATGGCCGTGCTGGGGCACCGCAGAGATGAAGCATCCGGGTACGCCGAACCTCTATGACATGTCGAAAAAGGTGTCAGAGGGTGGCCTTACGTTCCGCGCGCGGTTTGGTGTGGAGCGAGATGGCGACAACCTTCTGGCTGAGGGTGTGTTCTCCAAAGGCTCGGAGATCGAAGACGGCTATCCCGAGTTTACCATGCAGATGTTGATGGACCTTGGATGGGATTCTGACCTGACCGCAGAAGAGCGTGCAGCGATCGATGCTGTGGCTGGGCCAAAGACCAATTGGAAAACCGATCTTTCCGGTGGAATTCAACGCGTTGCGATCAAGCATGAGTGCGCACCGTTCGGCAACGCCAAGGCGCGGGCTGTGGTTTGGACGTTCCCTGATCCGGTGCCGATCCATCGCGAGCCGCTTTACACCAACCGTCGCGACCTTGTGGCGGATTACCCAACCTACGAAGACCGCAAGTTTTATCGCCTTCCAACCATGTATGCTTCTATTCAAGAGCAGGATTTCAGTAATGAATACCCGATCATCCTGACATCAGGGCGGCTGGTTGAATATGAAGGCGGTGGCGACGAAAGCCGCTCAAATCCATGGCTCGCCGAACTTCAGCAAGACATGTTTGTCGAGATCAACCGGCGCGATGCCAACGATCTTGGTATTCGTGATGGCGAGCAGGTTTGGGTCGAAGGTGCCGAGGGCGCCAAGGTCAAAGTGATGGCAATGGTGACGGAGCGTGTTGCCGCGGGCGTTGCCTTTATGCCGTTCCACTTCGGCGGCCATTTCGAAGGAGAGGACTTGCGCAGCAAGTATCCTGAAGGCGCCGATCCTTATGTATTGGGTGAAAGTACAAACACCGCCCAGACATATGGCTATGACTCCGTAACCCAGATGCAAGAGACGAAATGTACTCTTTGCAAGATTTCAGCAGCGTAAAGGAGAGATACGATGGCTAGAGCAAAATTTCTCTGTGACGCCGAGCGCTGTATTGAATGCAACGCATGTGTGACGGCTTGTAAAAACGAACATGACGTGCCGTGGGGCATCAACCGACGTCGCGTGGTGACGATCAACGATGGCTCACCAGGAGAGCGATCTATTTCGGTTGCCTGTATGCATTGTTCGGACGCGCCGTGTATGGCGGTATGCCCCGTAGATTGCTTCTATCAGAACGAGGACGGGATCGTTCTTCATTCCAAAGACCTCTGCATCGGTTGTGGGTATTGCTTCTATGCTTGCCCATTCGGCGCGCCGCAGTATCCGCAGGCAGGCAACTTCGGTAGCCGCGGCAAGATGGATAAATGTACCTTCTGCGCTGGTGGCCCTGAGGAAAATGGTTCAACCGAAGAGTTCAAGAAATATGGCCGCAACCGTATAGCCGAAGGCAAGCTGCCAATTTGCGCAGAGATGTGTTCTACAAAGGCGCTTCTTGCAGGGGATGGCGACACCGTTTCCGAAATTTATCGCGAGCGTGTTGTGGCGCGAGGCTTCGGTGCCGGTGCTTGGGGCTGGGGAACTGCCTACGGATTGAAGGGCGGTTGATAACCCGCAAAATGGCAATAGGGCGGACAGTGGTTCGCCCATGCTCGATGTTTTTCGGGGTGCATATGCTACGATTTTTACTTGGAATTCTTCTCTCGTTCGTGCTGATCATAGTACAGCCAACGGGCGTTTTTGCACAAAGCTCAGACAGAAGCGCAACCGGCGGCGCGCAAACGCTCGAAGATATCATGGCGCGGCAACAGAAGATCGTCATTGATGATAGTTTCCGCCGCGATGTCACAGGAAATACAGAAGGTGCCGCGATCACCGATCAACTTGGAACGCTCGGTGGCGCCTCGGATCCGGACCTATGGCGCGCGCTTCGGTATGGTTCCGCGAATGTGACGGTCTCCACCGGAGGGGAAGCCGCCAAAAGCGTTATCCAAAGCGGTGGCATGTGGTGGCTTGAGTTCCGACGTGACGTGCTGGCCCCATTTGGAAGTTATCTGTTGCTCGGTACCATCCTTCTTCTTGTTCTATTTTATCTAATCCGCGGCAAAATTCGAATTGATGGCGAGAAAACCGGCGAGACGATCCTTCGTTTCAATACGATTGAGCGCATGGGGCATTGGATTCTTGGCATATCGTTTATTCTGCTTGGAGTGACGGGTTTGATCTCACTTCTCGGTCGGATGTGGATAATACCGTGGTTGGGGAAAGACGCTTTCGCAACGCTCGCTCTGGCCTCAAAATGGATCCACAACAACGTAAGCTTTGCGTTCATACTGGGGCTGATAATGATCGTCGTGGTTTGGGCCAAAGACAACATTCCAAATCGCGCAGACCTTCAATGGATCGCTCAAGGGGGAGGGATATTCAAGAAGGGCGTACATCCCCCCGCCAAGCGGTTTAACGCGGGTCAAAAGGTTATTTTCTGGTCGGTAGTGTTGTTCGGTAGCGCGATCTCGGTCACAGGTGTCTCGCTCCTGTTCCCGCATTCTATTCCGCTGTTTGAATCCGTATTTCAGATGCTGAATGCTACGGGCCTTCCGCAGATCGTTGGATATGGTGAGATTTCGACTGTGCTCTCACCCCAAGAGGACATGCAATTCGCGCAGCTTTGGCACGCGGTTTTGGCGTTCATGCTTATGGCCATCGTGATTGCGCATATCTATATCGGTTCGGTCGGGATGGAAGGCGCCTTTGCGGCGGTTGGTTCGGGCGAAGTTGAAAAGCAATGGGCGCGTGAGCACCACTCTCTATGGGTTGAAAGCATTGAAGAAAAGCAAGCCAATGAAGATGAAACGGCAGAGGCAAAATGAAAGTTATCGCATCCGCAGCAGTTTTGATCGCAGTGATTTCCGTTGTCGCCAGTTTCTCTCTCGGGAAAATCGGTAAGTCGAGCGCAGAAGAGTATGCGAGTCCGTCGGTGCGCCTTGACTAAGAGGCGCGCTAGGCCGCTTTCAAACTAATATTCCGCATGCCGCGCGCCGCTCTCCCTAGAAGTAGGCGCGTTTCATAGCGGCTTAGGCGTCGGTACTCTGAGAAAGCAAAGCCTTGTGTTGGCTCCCCAATCCAGTGAACGCGGTTGTGTGTTGTTGAGGAACGGGCAAGCCGCGGACCGGATGACACCCAAGCGCCATCTGCGTTGATGACCTCTTCATTGTCGAACGAAAGAACGTGGAAAACCGACGTCCTTCGCGCAGAATAGAAATCAACACCGTGATAATCGAGGCAGGAATAGGCATTCACCAATACCTTACCAGTCTCAAATAGAATACGCGCACGCTCGCTTTGGATAAGAAACTCAACAGATGGCATGACTTTCATAGGAGCAACATTGCCGAATGTTCCTGCGGGAACAACGATGGGCCGCAAGGTCGGGCAGCATGCAATATCATTTGGCTGAATGTCGTAACTGCCAACTGCCTTGACCTGCGCATATCCGCCGTCTTTGGTGCGCACCTTGTCGCCTGGTCGGATGTTCTCAATCGGTGATGGTCCCAAATCCGTAAGAATTCGTGTGCCTGCCGCAAGTCCAGAGAGCGAAGCAAGCCCTTGTTGAAACTCGGGGTGAAACGAGCGTTTGCATCGGTTGGCAACAAAGCCTGCGATATCTGGGTCGCTGTTAGCTGGAAGTCTGTTTTGATCGTTGAGATCAGCCAGTAAATCGGAGGCTTTGAACGGCATTTATGTTTGTCCCTTTTCGGCGTCTGTCTGTTTTGCACAGACATTGGAGCCGGAAAGCGGTCTGACTGGGATATCTTTGTGTCAAATCTCGCAAAACCTGTCGAGAATGTGGCGCATCAAGAGGGGCTTAAAGACGCGAGGATCGGGCAATCCGAACGAGAGCCGGAAGCGCATTCGGAAACGAGTTTGGTGAGTGTTGAGCGCATCTCTTGAAGTTTCGCAATTTTCTCTTCGATCAGGTCTAAATGCTCTTGTGCAACGGCTCGGACGTCCGCGTTTGCACGGTTTTCATCCTCCCAAAGCGCCAGCAGTGTTCGGCAGTCCTCAATTGAAAACCCGAGAGCTCTGGCACGGCTGACAAAACCGAGTTTGTGAACATCTTTGGAGTCAAAATCACGGTACCCGTTCGCATGGCGCTGGGGGCTGACGAGGCCAATATCTTCGTAGTATCGTATTGTTTTTGAGGTAAGGTCCGTCAGCTTTGCGGCGTCTTTGATGTTCATCTCAACCTCCTGATGTGACGCTTGGTGCTGCAGCGTTTCTAAGCCGTAAAGCGTTACTTAGAACAAAAACGCTCGATAGCGACATGGCTCCGGCCGCAAATATTGGCGAGAGCAAAATCCCGAAGGCTGGATAGAACACCCCAGCGGCAACAGGGATGAGTAGTGTGTTATAGGCGAAAGCCCAAAACAGGTTTTGCCGGATGTTTTGAAGGGTTTTTGCGCTAAGGTCCAATGCTGTAACGACATTGGTTACATCGCCTTTCATGAGCACAACGTCAGCGGCTTCGATCGCGATGTCGGTGCCGGTACCGATTGCAATGCCGACATCTGCTTCCGCGAGAGCAGGGGCATCATTTATGCCGTCCCCCACAAAGGCCAAACCCTCGTGTTTGGATTTGAGTGATTTGATCGCTTCGGTTTTTCCTTCTGGCGTAACTTCCGCGACAATATCGGTAATTCCGAGTTCTGCGCCAATGGCTTGGGCCGTTTCTTTAGCGTCACCCGTTATCATCGCGATATGTAAGCCGCGTTGTTTAAGCGAAGAAATTGCAGTTTTGGCCGTTTCTTTAATTGGGTCGGCAACAGCGAGGATGGCAGCGGTTTTCCCATCAATTGCGGCGTAGATAGGCGTTTTTCCTTGATTGGCGAGCTGAGCCGCTTTGTCATTGAGCCCGCCAAGCTCGATATCTGCAGATTGAAACAGCCGCTCCGCGCCGACCATGACTTCAACGCCTTCAACGCGCGCTTGAATGCCGAAACCTGTCTTAGATTTGAATTGCTCTGCATTTAGAGTGGGCAAGTTCCGCACGGTCGCTTCTGCGACGATGGCCTTGGCAATCGGATGCTCCGAAAAGGCTTCGACGGCGGCAACTTTGCCCAGTACTTCAGCTTCCTCAAAGCCTTCAGCGAGGATTATGTCCGTGAGTTCGGGTTTGCCCTTGGTTAGAGTTCCGGTTTTATCAAAGGCTATGGCGCTGACCGCGTCGAGCGATTGCAGCGCATCACCTTTTCGGAACAAGACGCCAAGCTCTGCCGCGCGTCCTGTGCCAACCATGATTGAGGTTGGTGTGGCCAGACCCATGGCACAAGGGCAAGCAATGATAAGAACCGACACTCCAGCCACAAGTGCGAAACTAAGAGCAGGCGCAGGGCCGAAAAAGAGCCAGGCGACCACGGTGACAAGTGCAGCGAGAAGAACAGCCGGTACGAACCAAGCAGTGATCTTATCCACGACGCTTTGGATCGGCAGTTTGGCAGCCTGCGCCGATTGAACGAGCGCCACAATCCGCGCGAGGACAGAGGCCTCGCCCGTCGTGGTTGCCTTGAAAACTAGGTTTCCTGCACCGTTGATTGTTCCGCCGATGACAGTGTCACCTTTGGATTTCTCGACAGGAATTGGCTCCCCGGTGACCATGCTTTCGTCAACGTAACTGCTGCCGGAAACGACGTCTCCGTCAACCGGAATTTGCTCGCCTGGATAGAGGTGGACCGTATCTCCCGGAGCGACCTCGTCGACATTTACATTGGTGAGTTTACCTTTCCGTTCAACGCGCGCTTGTTTGGGCTGAAGATTGAGAAGCCGTTGGATGGCTGCGCCAGTGCGCCCCTTTGCGCGGGCTTCCAGTGTTCGGCCCACAAGTATTAATACAACGATTACGGCGGCCGCTTCGAAATACACATTCGCTGTACCTTGCGGTAGAATTTGCGGCACGAATGTTGTGACAATCGAAAAGCAATAGGCGGCAAGTGTTCCAAGGGCGACCAAAGAGTTCATATCCGGCGCACCACGAAAGAGCGCTGGGATCCCTTTGGTGTAGAACTGTCGCCCAGGCCCTATTAGAACTGCGCTGGTTAACGCAAATTGAATCAAGTAGCTGTTTTGCATGCCCAATGTGGCCATGATGAAATGGTGAAACGGCGGGAATAAGTGACCGCCCATTTCTAGTACAAACACAGGAGTGGCGAGAAGCGCGGCAATGATCGTTTGACGTTTGAGCCCGTTGTAGGCGTCATCGGCTGTGGAAGATGCCTTGGAAGCTTCTGTGACAGGCCGAGCGGGATAGCCCGCTGCGGTCGCCGCGGATGCAATCCTCTGTGGTGTTGTTGTGCCAACCACGTACTCTATATAAGCCGTTTCCGTCGCCAAATTTACCGTTGCTGAACGAACGCCGGGAACCGATGACAATGCCTTCTCGACGCGCGAGACGCAGGATGCACAACTCATCGAAGATATTGCGAATGTTACAGATGTGACTTCTGCAGGGTAGCCAGCTTTTCTAAGGGCATTTTCGACCTCAATGAGGTCAATCTCACCAGAGCCACTGATCGAAACTTGTTGCGTGGCGAGATTTGCGGATGCCGACTGTACCCCGCGCAGGTTTTGGAGCGCCTTTTCAACCCGCCCAACACAAGAAGCGCAGTTCATGCCAGAGACATTTATTGTAAGGAGGCTGGTTTTCTTCATAGGTCACTCGCGATTCTGCTCATGCAGTTTGATATAGACCTTCCAGTAATGGGAAGGTCAAGGCGGCTACGCAAGACGGTCTGCTTTCAAGGTGAAGGATGCGCCGAGAGGATATTTTCGGTTGAAGTTGTCGGGCTTGGCGCGAAAGCTCGGCGAAAATCGCCTATGACGCGTAAAACTAGATTGAGTTGTGTTACAGAGTTGTTGGCCTAATTTACTGTTTTCAAATAAGAAAGTCTGAGATCAATTGTCCGCTTGCCGCAAGTGGTGAATGTTGCCTAAGCTGTAGTCGCGCAACTCTGGATTTTGGGTTTGCCGTTTCTAGAGATGAGTTACAGTTGAGAAAGGACGAAAAATGCGTCTACTCAGAGTACTTTTGGCTATCGCTGCGGTCATTGCTCTCTTCGTTGTTGGAATGAGGATTGCGTTTCCTCTACCGGACGAAAACTTTGCAAGCACAGAAACGAGATCAGAGCCGCAATGGGATACAAATCTCGGTCAGGCGATCAAGTCAGCCGTTGAAGCGCATTCAGATCTCAATGGCCTACGACCACTTACCGATGGCCGCGACGCATTCGCCGCCCGTGCATTGTTGGCGAGAACTGCTCAGAATTCGATTGATGCGCAGTATTACATTTGGCAGCACGACACCACTGGGCTGATGCTTCTTGATGAGCTTCGAACAGCCGCAGAGCGAGGCGTGCGCGTACGGCTGTTGGTTGATGACAACGGCGTAGGTGGTCTGGACCAGAAGCTTGCAGAGCTGGATGCAATCCCGTCTGCACAGGTGCGTATTTTTAATCCATTCACATTGCGCAAACCAAAACTGGTTTCTTACCTTTTTGACTTCAAACGTCTAAATCGCCGAATGCACAATAAATCGATGACAGTTGATGGAGTCACCACAATTGTTGGCGGTCGGAATATCGGCGACATATATTTCGCTTTCGGTGAGGGGGCGCATTATTTTGACGTGGACACGATCGCCATTGGGCCGATTGTGGATGATGTGTCTGCTGCGTTTGACACATATTGGAATAGCGGCTCCGCTTATGATGCAGACTTAATCCTTGCGTCGGTATGGGAGCCCTCGATTAAAGCGGATGCTGACAAAGCAAGAGCGACGGCACTTGGTGCTGGGTATCGGGAGGCCATTGAAGAGCACGAATTTGTCCAAGACCTTATTGATCGCTCAATAGAGTTTGAGTGGGGAAAAGCACGTTTGCTTGTCGATGACCCTGTTAAAGGATTGGGGCAAGCAACGGATGACCAGCTTGTTGTTACTCAACTTTTTGAGCTTCTCGAAGCGGCGAAATCATCAATCGATCTTGTGTCTGCATATTTCATCCCGGGCGAGCGCGGAACGGATACCTTGACCACTGCCGCAAGAAGTGGCGTACGGACTCGGGTCTTAACGAACTCATATGACTCGACCGATGTGATGCCGGTACATGCCGGTTATATCCGATATCGAGACGATTTGATCTCAAGCGGTGTTGAAGTGCTTGAGTTGCGGGCCATGCGCGAAGAACATGCCGAGCGCACATTGTCCCAGATTCTTGCGGGGTCTGCTTCGGGTTTGCATGCAAAGGTGTTCGGAATCGATGAGACAAAAGCGTTTATAGGCTCGTTCAATCTTGATCCCCGTTCAGCCCAGCTCAACACAGAGATGGGAATTCTCGTCGACAGCCCAACGATTGCTAAATTTCTTTCGAACCTGCTGGAGGCTCCAACCTTTGCCTATCAGGTCGCGCATACCGTCGATGGCGATACGGTTTGGGTGCAATATGACGAGAATGGCCCGACCCGAACTTTTGCGAACGAGCCAAACTCAACGGCATTTCAGCGAGGATTGCTGTGGTTTGTAGGCTTGTTGCCCGTTGAGTGGATGCTCTAAGACGCCCTACGTTCCGATGAAATCTGCACGGCGCTCGAGTAGTGCGGCACAGAGATAATCGACAAACAAGCGTACTCTTTTAACGCGCCGGAGATCGCTGTGAAGTAAAACCCAGGTCGATCTACGCTCGTCGAGCACTGTGCCCGGAACGCGTTGAAGTTCGGGAAACACAGACTGAACCCACGATGCAAGAACAGTCATGCCTGCACCGGCACGCGCCATTTGAAGATGCATTGCGGGGTCGGGGATTGTGTGGCGGACCTTTGCTTCAGGGAATGGAGAGTTGCGAATGAGAGCATTCAACTGCGGAACATCGCCATAGCCGATCCAAGTTAACCCGCGCCCTTTGGGGCCTGCTTCGGGCAGTGCTTTGGCAATGTAATCTGCGGAAGCAAATACCCCTATTGAAAGCGGGAACAGTTTGCGACCAACCGCATCTTCGTTGACTTCGGTCACGTGCCTTACAGAGACATCGGTTTCGAGTTTGGAAATTGAATCTACGCCAAATGACAATTGCAGGTCGAGGTCAATTTCGGGGTAAAGCTTTGCAAATTCAGCCAAAACTGGCGCTAAGAGGAAATGGGCGGTCATCGGGTCTGCTGAAAGGCGAATACGCCCAGAGGCTTCGCGGTCAAGGCCTTTAACTGCGTTTGTTCCTTGAAGAAGAGCGGCTTCTGCATCAATGGCGCGGGGTAGGAGTGTGCGCCCGGCAGCCGTGAGGTGAAGGCCATCGGCAGCACGTCGAAAAAGCTGCACGCCAAGCTGCGCCTCAAGCGCCTCAACTTGCCGCCGAACAGTGGCATGCGTGCTGTCACATTGGTCGGCGGCCGCTCTGAGTGAGCCATTTCGAGCAACGGCGAGAAAAGCAGGAAGAGACTTCCAGTCGATCATAGGTGGTCCGTTTTTTTAACCGATGCGGTCACTTTTTGTCAGTATTCGTAACCTTTTTGCTCCTCTAAGCAGGTTTCGTCAACAAAATTGGAGCGAACAATGAAAATCAATCGCAATGCATGGCGCATTCAAAAGTATGGCGGACCAGCGGTTTTGACCCCTTTTCAGGACGTCTTATCGCAACCTAGCCCAGAAGAGATCGTCATCAAGACCAAGGCGTCAGCGGTGACGCGTGCGGACACAATGCTCCGCGAAGGAACGCCGAAATTCGCGCGGCTGTTTCTCGGTTTTAGGAAGCCCCGTAACGATCTTGTCGGGACGGGTTTCTCGGGAGAGGTCATCGCAGTTGGTAGCGAAGTCTCGCGCTTTGCCGTTGGAGATGAGGTGTTTGGTGAAGCGGGCCTTCAGTTCGGCGCAAACGCCAGCCATATTTTGACGAATGAAAACGGCGTTATCATGCCAAAACCGCGCGAGCTATCGCATGAAGAAGCAGCGGTCATGTGTGATGGTCCGCTTACCTCTTACAATTTCTTGCACCGAATAGCCGCGGTTCGTCGTAACGCGCGCGTTCTTATCTTGGGCGGATCTGGAAGCCTTGGAAGTGCTGCTGTACAAATCGCGGCCCATATGGGAGCTGAAGTAAGCGCGACGACCAGCGCCGGAAATGCGGGCCTTGTGGCATCGCTCGGGGCAGGGCGCGTGATCGACTATTCCCAAGAAGACTTCACGATGGGCGCGGACACTTACGACGTGATATTTGATACGCTCGGTGTATCGTCATTTGGGCAAGCTAAACGTGTTTTGACACCCAATGGTCGCTATATTTGCCCTGTTCTCGGGTGCGATCTTTTGGGGGCATCGCTTGTGACCTTGGTATTCGGGCGGAAGCGCGCTCAGTTTTCGGCGACAGGAATGCTAAAGCCAGCAGAGTTGCGTGAGCTACTGTCCCAAGTGCTCGAGATCGTGGAAGCCCGCGCATTGGCGCCAGTGATTGATCGAACATACCCGCTAAACGCATTGCCAGAGGCGCATCGCTATGTCGATTCAGGCCGCAAAGTCGGCAACGTTGTTGCGGCCTGATTTAAGGTTTTCACTATTAAAGGCGCAGTTCCGACTTTCGATCAAACAGGCTGATTTTGGTCATGTCGATCTCGAAATCGACAGTGCCGCCAATGGCTGGTGCTGCGTCTGGCTCGCAAACAATAGTTGCGTTCTGTCCTGCGATCGTGGTGAGCAGAACGGTCTCCGATCCGGTTGGCTCGTCCATATCCACCCGAACAGGAACGGCAACCGAAGCAATGCCTTTGCGTTCTGCACGGTTGTCCGATGCAGGGCTGAAGTGTTCTGGGCGAACACCGAAAATGATCGATTGCCCGTCTGTGAGTGTGTCGTAGCGATCTGCTGGCAAAGGTAATGGTGTGCCTTCTCCACCCTCGATGACAACGCTAAACCCATCGCCGTTCTTGACGGCCTTTGCCTTAAAGAAATTCATATTCGGCGAGCCCATAAAACCAGCCACGAATGTATTTGCTGGTTTCTCATAGATGGTTTTAGGCGTGTCGTATTGCTGCAAGACACCTTGATACATCACAGCAATCCGTGTGGCCAAGGTCATGGCTTCGATTTGATCGTGGGTCACGTAAACGGTTGTTCGGCCAACGGTTTGGTGAAGCTTCTTGATCTCGCTGCGCATCTCAACGCGGAGTTTTGCGTCAAGGTTCGAGAGCGGTTCGTCAAACAGAAACAGTTTGGGATCCCGAACAAGCGCGCGGCCCATTGCAACACGTTGGCGTTGACCGCCAGACAGCTGGCCGGGTTTGCGATTTAGAAGCGGTTCGATCTGCAGCAGGGTGGCGACGCGTTTGACGGTTTCATCCTGTGTCGCTTTGTCGATGTTGCGGCATTCCATCCCGAACGTCATATTCTGGCGCACGGTCATGGTTGGATAAAGCGCATAGGATTGAAACACCATTGCGATGTCGCGGTCCTTTGGAGCAGCGTCATTTACAACGTGGTCCTCAATTAAGACCTCGCCCGATGTGACACTTTCGAGCCCCGCAATAATTGAGAGCAGCGTGGATTTTCCGCATCCTGAGGGGCCGACAAGCGCAACGAATTCACCTGACTCGGCTTCGAGGTTGATATCCTTGAGGACTTCGACCGCGCCATAGCTCTTGCGGAGATTTTTGATTTGCAAAGATGACATAGGTGATTTCCTTATTTCACGGCGCCGGAGGTCAAGCCCCGAACAAAGTATTTGCCGCCGATAACGTAGATGAAGAGCGGAGGAAGCGCGGCGAAGATCACCGATGCGGCCTCAACGTTGTAGTGCCGCTCACCAGTTCCCGAGCCCGAGAAGGCCACGATGGCAGAGGTGATAGGCTGGTTTGCACCGGATGTGAAAACGGTACCAAAGAGGAACTCGTTCCAAATGCCTGTGAACTGCCAAATCACGCAGACGATCAGGATTGGAGGCGACAAGGGAAGCATGATCCGTCGGAAAATGCGCCAGAAGCCAGCGCCATCGATCCGCGCCGCTTTGATGAGATCGTCAGGGACGCTTACGAAATAGTTTCGGCAGAAGAGCGTGGTAAAACTGATGCCCTGAACCGTGTGAACCAATACAAGGCCCGCGATTGAGTTCGAGAGACCAAGCTTGCCCAGAACGAACGCCCAAGGTAGCAGCGTCATTTGGGCCGGAAGGAACACGCCAAGCGTAATCAGCCCGAATACCCACATGTCACCCTTGAACCGCCATTTTGAAAGCGCGTAGCCGTTCACCACACCAAAGGCCGTCGAAAGGATTGTTGCGGGAACGGTCATGAGCAGCGTGTTGCTGAAGTAGCGCGAGACGCCTTCACAGGTGCCGCCGATACAGAACGTGCTCCATGCTTCGACCCAATACCCAAATGACATGCTGTTGGGCATAGAGATAAACCCTTCACGCACGATCTCTTCCAACGGGCGGAAGGCGTTGGTTAGGATGATGAGAAGGGGTGAGATATAGATGAGCGCAAAGACAACGAGCAACGTATAGACAATAGCACGTGAGCGGCGCTGTTTTGACCTGCTGCCTGTCGCAAGTGGATCAAACTCCTGATGAGTGGTTGCTTCAGCCATGGGAGCGAGCCTCCTTACGGGCGCGCCAGCCGGACCAGAGCGCATAGGGAACAAGAACAAGAGCGAGAGCCACAAGGATCATTACTGCGGCGGCAGCACCTTGGGCGATCTGACCGCGTTGGAACATCAGGTCATACACAACAATCGCGGGAACTGTCGTTGATACACCTGGCCCGCCTTGGGTTAGTGCGACGACGAGATCATAAGTTTTGATTGCGAATTGAAGCAAAACAACCGTGACGGCTACGAAGATCGGCCAGATCGTTGGAAGCACCACTTTGCGGTAAATACGAGGCATTGAGGCACCGTCTATTTGCGCGGCTTTCACAAGATCGCCGTCAACAGAGCGCAGACCTGCAAGAATAAGTGCCATGGCAAAGCCGGACGCGTGCCAGATGCCGGTAAAGACGACCACATAAATCGCCATGTCGCGATCTGTAATCCAGTCAAATTTCGCGGCAATCCATCCTAAATCTTGCAGAGCAAGCTCAACGCCAGTTTGCGGATGGAAAATCCAACGCCAAACGGTACCTGTCACGATGAATGACACCGCGAGCGGATACAGGAAAATCGTACGCCATACCGATTCATAGCGAACGCGTTGGTCGATCAGAATTGCGAGTAGGGTACCGAAGAAAATGGAACCGGAAACATAGAGAGCGCCGAAGAGGAATAGGTTTTGATAGGATACGATCCAACGCTTGCTTTTCCAAAGCGAAGCATATTCGCCGAAGCCACCGTAGGCCATATTGGGAAGCAAAGTCGATTGTGAAACCGAGATCCACAGTGTCCAGAGTGAGAAGATCACCACATAGACAAGCGCGGCAATCAGTGTCGGCAGCAAAACCATTTGAGGTGTGAGCGCGGCGAGCCGGTTTGCCCAGCCTTGAGAGCCGAGGGCGGGTTTACGTTGCATTTAGTCCTCCGCGGTATTCTTTATGCAGGAGCCGCGCCGCTCAAAGGGAAAGCGGCGCAGCTGGTGGCAAACTGCTTAGCTTTGCAGTTCAACCGCGTCCGCGAGTTGGTTTGCGGCTTCTTCTGGTGTGATCGAGTCGTCAGCGACGAATTCTGTGATCACTTCCATCATTGCGCCCCGATACTTTTGCAGCACAGTCATATTGTGCGCCATGGAGCGAACCAGTGTTCCTTCTTCAACAGATGCCTTGAGGTCTTCGAGACCCTGTTGCTGGCACTGTGTGAAGCCACCAACCGAGAGGTCAACATCCGTACGCGACGGGATAGAACCTTTGGCAACGTTGAACGTAACCTGGAACTCTGGAGACATAATAATCGATGCGAGAAGCTTCTGGCCTTCGATGTAGTCCTCGTCCTTCTGATTGAAGAACACAACGGAGTCTGCGTTCAGGATGAATCCGTTTCCACCCCAGTTCACAGGTGTCTGGTTACAGTAGTAATCTTCGCCTTCGACAAATCCAGCAAGGTTGGCAGAGGCAACCGTCCAATCCCCCATCAAGAAGAACGCCGCTTCGCCCGACATGGTCATCGTCATGGATTGCTCCCATGAGCGGCCGTTGATGCCATCATCCATGTAGCCAACCATTTTGCGGAGTTGTGCAAAAGCGTCGATCATACCTTGGCTGCGCATGGCTTCTACATCCGCTTCTTGGAATGCCTTGCGATAGAGATCGATGTCCATGCCGTAAACAACGCTGTCGAAGGTTGTTGTGTCGGACCAATCGGCGGCGCCGTGGGCAATACATGTGTAACCAGCGGCAGTGATTTTGTCGCACGCGGCGTTGAATTCGTCCCAAGTTTTGGGAACTTCAAGACCAAGCTCGTTCAGGATTTTGGGTGAACTATAAAGCCAGTTCACGCGGTGGATGTTCATTGGAGCCGCGACCCAACTTCCTGTCGGTTTCATAACCGAAACAAGCTCCGGTGCAACTACGTCGTCCCAGCCTTCAGCCGCTGCAAGCTCGTCGAGATTTGCCGTCGCACCAATTGCATTCCACTCGGCAATCTCAGGGCCCTTTAGCTGAACAGCTGCGGGCGCGTTGCCTGCAACAACATCAGAGCGCAATTTGGCCAGAGTATTAGATGTGTGGCCGGAAATCGCGGTTTGCTCCCATGTTCCCCCCGCGGCCTCATACATTTCGCCAAGCTTTGCGATTGCTGCAGCTTCTGAGCCCTGCGCCCATTGGTGCATCATATTTGTCTTAGGCTCCGCACCGGCGACCGAAGCGGCGGTCATAGCACCGAGAACACTCGCGCCAAGCAGTTTTGCTTTGTTTGTAAGTTTCATTTTTTCTCCTCCGTTGGTGCGGCGGTGCCGCAATAAAGCAACTCGGGACTGTTTCGGCTTCGGCGCGATCTCAGGTGGGATGACTGCTTTTGAAGCAAACCTCTCCTGTTGCCGAACTGCACGCAGAACGGCTCTTTTGATCGTTTTCCGAATCGGAACACTCCTCTGTTCACGTGAACATCGTGCAATTTGAGGGTATCTGTCAAGCGGCGTGTTTGTCTCTAAAATCTGGGGAAGTTTCTATCAGCGCGCATATTGGAAGGCCGCAATCAGCGTGGTTCAGTGCACTCCGCGTGAATGTAGGTGAGGCTTAAAGTTTGCAATAAATTTTGGACAAAGAACTTGCGAAACGATTGAGCGTTTGCGGCAATACAACCGCACTATCACATTCAGATGAAGCTTGGAGGCGAGTACCGGAATCGAACCGGTGTACACGGATTTGCAATCCAGAGAGAGCGTAAGCGAAAACAACGGCTTAAGGGTGCAAAACACCCCCAGACAAAAAGTGAACAAAAAGCGAAAGTTTCAAAGCCAAATTCGCCGGTTCAAAACGAAAAAGGCCCCGTCACAGCGGCAACTGTGAACCGGGGCCAAATAGAAAAAGCCTGTCAGCTTTCGCAGCACATTAGCATGAGCCAGTGCCGTACCGCAAACGCTCAGTCGGCTCTTTCGTGGCCTCTGACTGGCGAGGTGGTCCAATGAGCTGGCGTATCGCAAATGAGTGCGCTGAGCGCCGCTTTGGCAGCGCCGCGCGCAAGCAGATCATCATGTTCCTGGCGGATAAGGCGAGCGATGACGGTTCGGGTATCTGGTGCTCCAAAGGGACCATCCAGCGCCATACAGAGCTTAGCGAGAGCACGGTTAAGCGCACCATCATCGACTTCCTGCGCGAAGGCATTCTGATCGAGACAGGGCGGCGGCACTGCAAGAACGGCTACACCGTCATTTACCGCATTGTTCTGGAGCGCGTGGCCGGGCTCGAACCCACGGCCGAGCCCGATATTGAGACGGGGGTCACTGTGAACCCCGTCCAGCCTGAACCCGGTACGGGGTCCACGGTGAACGGGGTACGGGGTTCACGGTGGACCCCAAACCATCCTAAAACCATCCATAAACCACCTACGCGCAGGCGCGAAGTGGCGGAAGAGGTTGAAAATCTTGAAGCTGAGAAGATCTTGGCGGTCTATCCCGAGGACAGGAACCGAGACCGGCGGACCAGTCTGCGCCTGATCGCAGCAGCTGTGAAGGCGGGAGTGAAGCCCGATGATCTGAAGCAGGCGGTCAAAGCCTATGCCAAGGAAAGCGAGGGCTACACGCGCAGCAAGGTCTGTTTCTCAGACAACTGGTTCAAGATGCGCCGGTGGGAGAAGGGACTGGCCCAGATCCAGGCCGACCGCGAGAAGGCGCGAGAGGCCGAAGCCAAAGGCCGAGCGAGCCTCGCCGAGTGGATCCACGAGCGCCATCCCCTTTGCCGCCACATCACCAACCGGCAGATCGAGGATTTGATCGCATCAAAGCTGGTGACGCCCGAGCAGGTGCGCGCTGCGGGGCTGCAGGTGTGAGTGCATTCGCTAAGTCTGGGAGACAGCCACCAATGTCGTCGAGCTTTATGGTGCTCAGATCATACTGCGCACTTATGATTTGGAGATCATATTGACAATTTATGATCCAGAGGTCATATGGAGTGGCAGGAGAACCGCCATGAAGCACCTCGTGCGTACATCAAAAAACTTGGGCCACGCAATTCGTCAGGCTCGGAAGGCAAAGAACCTTACCCAGAAGGAACTCGCCTCGATGAGCGGTGTCTGGCAAGAGACAATTTCCAAGATCGAGAACGGCAGCGGTGGAACCAAGCTGGAAACGGTATTCGATTTGATCGCGGCTTTGGATCTCGAAATAACTGTGACCGAGCGCAGTAAAGGCACATCAGACGGGCTAGAGGACATCTTCTGACATGGGCCGTAAGCGCAGCTACACACCGCTGAACGTTTTCCTGAACTCGCGGCTCGTGGGCCAGTTGGTCCGTGAGCCCTCGGGCGGCGTCAGTTTCGCCTATGCGCGAGACTGGCTCGAATGGGAGCACCGGATGCCGGTGTCGCTATCATTGCCATTGCAGGAGAACCGCTACAGCGGCGCTCCTGTGCTCGCCGTTTTTGACAACCTGTTGCCTGACAGCGACGTCATCCGCCGACGGGTCGCGGAACGTGTAGGGGCTGAAGGCGTCGATGCCTTCAGCCTGCTGTCCCAAATCGGGCGCGATTGCATTGGCGCGCTGCAGTTTCTGCCCGATGGGCAAGAGCCCCAGCCAATGTCCGAGTTAACGGGAGAACCTGTTGACGAGGCGCAGATCGGGGCAATTTTGAGCGACCTCGATCTAGCACCACTGGGTATCCGCCGCGAGAATGACTTTCGCATTTCTGTGGCTGGCGCGCAGGAAAAAACGGCTCTGCTTCGCAAAGACGGCCAGTGGATTGAGCCAACCGGCACGACACCAACCACGCACATCATCAAGCCGCAAATAGGCAGACTGCCCAACGGCATGGATCTGTCCGACAGCGTTGAGAATGAATACTTTTGTCTCAAGCTGATGGAGGCGTTTGGGCTTCGGGCGGCGAATGTCGAGATGGCGCAATTTGGCGACAAGAAAGCCTTGGTGGTTGAGCGTTTTGATCGGCGCTGGACGTCTGATGGCCGCTTGATCCGTCTGCCACAGGAAGATTGCTGCCAAGCACTATCCATTGTGCCCACGCAAAAGTACCAGAACGAGGGCGGTCCAGGGATCCCGGATATCATGGATCTCTTGTTGGGAAGTGATGACCCCAACAAAGACCGGTACGATTTTTTCAAAGCGAATGTCCTTTTCTGGTTGCTGGGTGCAACAGATGGTCATGGAAAGAACTTCAGCGTCAGCCTCTTACCCGGCGGCCGTTTCCGCATGACACCGCTTTACGACGTGCTGACGGTGCAGCCGACCGTCGAAGCCCGGCAGATCGAGCGGAAATACTTCAAGCTCGCTATGAATTTCGGAAACTCAAACCACTACAAAGTGGCAAATATAGTCGGCCGCCACATCGTGGAGACAGGAGTTAAATCCGGCTTTTCCCGCGCAGTCGTGCAGCGCCTGTTCGAAGAGCTGCAGGAGACTTCGCACGCGATCATTGAGGCCACGTTCAATCAGCTTCCGGAAGGTTTCCCTGAGGCGTTGCTTGCTTCGATCGATGGCGCGCTGAGGAGTCGCCTACCTCTTTTGAAGTAGGGTCACAAAAAATGCCCCTTTAAGAGCAATCTTCGACGGAGCTTAAGTAATTGATTTTTCAAGGCGAATGCTAATGAGCAGATCCAAATTTGAACTTAATCTCGATACCGTTCGAAAATTGTCGCTTTTCGTTTTGAACAGCTTGGCTGATCAGCCAAAAGAGTGGATTGCTGTCGGTAAGGCTTATCAGGAACTGCACGGCTTTGGCGACGATCCGATCTTCAACCAGGTTTTCGTGCGCCTCTTCACTGTGATGAGAGATGAAATGTGGGTCGGGTCTCCGCAAGAAGGACCGAAATTCACGGTCGGCCTGACCTTCAAAGGGCAAACCGTCATCCGCCACGAGGCGGAAATAGACTTGATCTACGAGCGACACTTTCATTCATGGGCAAAGACTATCGAAACAGCTGCTAGAAAGCAGCGGCATATCGATCAACAACAGGCAGCCAAAGAGCAAAAACTCCAAAAGAGGCTGGAAAAGGGAAAATCAAAAGAAGCTCGCAGAAAAGAAGAGGTGAAGCGGCAAGCAAAAGCTCGTCAGAAGCGAGAGATGTCATCACTCGTCGAAAGCGGAAAAAGAATTCGCTCTTCCCTGTCCAAGTCAAACAATGAGCAACTCTTAAACCTGTGGAAGGCAAACACATCACGTGCAGCCAATTCGACAGGCCAAAAGAAAAACGAACACCTTTTGATTGTTTCAGCTGTCGAAAAGGAGTGGAGGCGAAGGGTCCGAGATTTGCCCGAGGTGGAAGCCTTCAAATGGCCTACCACAGATGTTGGAAGTGGTCATGGTGGCGGTGATTTTGAGAGGGCTGAAGAAAGTTTTCTGAAAGTGCTCGGATATACCGTCGGGAAAACAAATGGCTTGCCAGCATCGACACGGCGGTTGATCCTGGACCGCTGCTTCTCGGGACATCTTCCACCAGTCGAAGGGATTTCGGCGCTTCGTATGTGGGGCGAACCAAAGTCTGCTTTGAGGCTTAGAAAAATCGCTTATCACATTGCCGGTCTAGCGAAAAACTTCAAAAAAATGCAGTCACGCGGCTACGAGGATGCGATTTCGGATTGGGAAGACGATCTGAAGTACATGCATGACAAATACTACGTCCGTCATTTTGGTTTCAGTTGGCCAGGCCGTGGTCTCTAGTTCTGGTTCTTTTGGGGTTTGTGAAATCTACGCAGCAGTATTTTGGGGTTGCCAGTTTTTCATTCTCAGTGCCGTGTTTCCGACTGCTGAACATAAGCGGGCAGCCGTAGCAGACGCGGGGCAAGCCCCGCTTCAACAAGAAAATTCCCCTGCGCCAGCGCATTCCTCGCGAGGCAAGTTTCTCGCTGACAGCCCCTTGGTACCAGCTTTGGTCATGTTCATCGAAACACTCAAAGTGAGGATCAAAAAATGGCTACTCAAACTCTGAAACTGAACGTCAAATCCGGTGAAAAAGACGGCAAGAACTTCTGGGACCGCTGCGGCGTCGTATTCGTCAACACCGACGACAGCGGCAACATCACTTCGATCAACGTCAAGCACAGCATGTTCCCCGACGTCGACATGGTCGCCTTCCCTCGTCGCGATGAAGACCCGGTCATCGAGTGATCTCAGCGCCAGGGCGGGATTCCCGCGCTGGTGCCCCGTTGCTCAAGGCTCTGAATCTTTTCTCAGAAGCGTCCCTTGTTCCATTCATGCTCTTCCGCACGCGAAAGGGGCTGCGATGATCCTTCTTTGCGTACGAAGAACTCCTCCTTACCTTCGGAAATCACGTAAACGGGTTTGTTAGCCCTTGTGACCTCAACATGACAAATCTGTTTGTCGTCATAGGTGGGCCAGTTGAGCTTCCAGAGCTTCATAACATCCTTGCCGAGGAACTTGTCGAAGATATTAGCAATGTGGAGTTGAAAGCCGTCCCGATCTTTCTTTGAAAGTGTGCCGCAGTCGAGTTCGAGGCCAATGGCATTCCCATGGTCATCTACACCAATGAAGAGGCTTCCACCGTCAGAATTCATGAATGCCGCAACTGTCTTGGCGACCACATGCTCGAGCTTCTTGTTCACTTCGCCAGTACGCATGTCGTACCGCAGAGTGGATTTAAACTCTACCAGCTGGCCTTCCCCCTCGAGGATCATTTCGTGGATGGGATCGATCTGAGCAGCTGCCTCGGATGGTTCGATGCGCTTCAAGATCTCGGCATAGAGAACTTCTGAGCGACGCTTCAGAAATGCAGTGAAATCGTCTTGAACAACTGAGGCATCATCCAACTCGATGAGATGGCTGCTCAGCGCGTGTTTCAATTCTGAGTTCTCATCTGCAAAATCCGCTAGATAGACCGAGGGGGCCTTTGCGCCGATCCGCTTCTTGTTCAGTTCGGCGCTGACCAAAGTGATGTTGACAATCGAGTTGGCATAAGGGGTTTCTGCATCGCTGCCATGTTTACGGACAAATGCCCTCGGAAAGAAATGGTGGTAGTTCTTACTGCTGGCGATCTTAAGATAGGAGTTATCCAGAAGCACTTTACCGTTTGTGTCGAAATCTTTTGGTTCATGATATGCGAGAATGCACAGGATCGACTTGCAGATGGCGTTCCCGGTCGAGAAGTCTGTTTCACGAAGATCTTGAGCTGAATTGATGAAAAGTTTGAACTCGGGGTAAGCTGGCCGCTGGCCTGCTATGATTAGATCAACTTTCTTGATATCAGCCGCCAGCTTGGATTCAGTTGCCGATGAATACCGCAGCGACAAGGAAGAACGCCAGAAGAGCTCTTCCAGATATTTCCGTTGCTGCCCGCTGGGTGACTTACCCGTTTTCAAGAAGAAGTAGGCAAAAGGCACGATAAGAGTGTCGTAGGGCAGAATTTGGGAAACAGGTATCCGCAATACTGTTCGGAAGTGATCGATGGTCTTCTCGATCGCAGAGATGACATCATCCCACCTTGCGATGATGTCCGCCTTGTCCAGGCCAAGGATCGTTTTTCGCTTGCACTCCTTCGACTCGCTTATGACGAGGCTCAGGATTTGCAGAAGAACAGAGGGAGAAATGTTTTCGTACTTGCTGTCATTAAGCCTTTTCTGGAACTTCTCCCAACGGGCCTGCATGTCGAAATCAGCGGCTTCATCGTAGGTCTTGGCCGACATGATTTCGAAAAGCGTGAGAACCTTTCCCCCCGTATTTATTCGAGTAAACACCTCAATGGCGGACTCGATATCGTTCTGTCGAAGGGTGACGGTTGAGAACGCATAGGTCTTAAAGGCGCTGGAATAAGCACTGATCTGATTGATTTGTGGTTTCTCAAAACCACGCTGTTCCAGTTCATTGCCCATCTGGTAGTCAAAGTTCAGAACGTCATGCAGAGGTATGAAAATCTCCGCTTCGTCTTTCACGGTGACGATGTCCTTTTCCTTCTCCTCGAGGTTCTCTTCCAGGTTCACGACGATGTCTTTGTAGTCGGTCACCTTTTTCTCGGTGGGTTTTCTGATCTGCGCACCAAGATAAGCTGCGAAGAGGGAAGTGATGCGTTGCTGCCCATCAAGGACATACTGAACATTGCGCCCTATGGGCGTCTCGGGTAGGTCAAAGCCACCAATGTTTTTTATATCATTGATGCGTTGATCCGTTTCCCAAAGGATGAAGGTTCCGATGGGATAACCTTTAAGGATCGAGTCCAGAAGCTTCGCGGTTGCCTTCAAGTCCCAGACGAAATCCCGTTGGAACTTGGGCACTTTGATGATGCCTTTTTTGACGTCCGAGATCAGGTCGTCGTATGTCTTCGAATCTGGCTTTGGCTGGTTATTCATTCGTTCGTCCGTCTAATTTCTGCGCATCTGCAATTTTGGTTCGTTCGCAAGCCGTTCCTGCAAATCGCCGCGCTCGCACAGGCTCAAGTCGGCGAAGCGCTTCTGGGACAGGCGGGACAAACGGTTTTGGTTCAAATCAACGCGGAACATGGCTTTGCTCTTTTCCGAAATATCTACGCAGCTTCACTGTTAGTCTTGCCGCACATAGGTCACATAGAAGTTCTTCAGCATGCGGTGCTCCTGCAGCCGGTCGCCAAGGCTGAATCCGTCACGGCGCATGGGCGCTTGGAAAATATCTAGACCGCGATCCAGGACGATTTTCCAGCCAGTGTCGGTGACGATATCTCTGGAATGAGCAGTCCCCGATCCATCAAATGCCCAGGTGAATTCAACACCTGAACCGATGCATGCCTCGGTAATGCTCTCGAGCAATTCGCGTTGCTTTTGGACGTTTCCGTCATCAGGCCCGGTGACAAGATGGATGGCCACTTGATCTTCCAACGCCTTGCGCTGGATGACCATCTCGACGAATTCCATCATGTTCTTGATCTGGTAAAAATAGCGAATGTAGGGGTCTGTCACCACGATCCGAGATGCACCGTCCAGATAGGGCCCAAACAGTTTATCGTAGCTGATGCCTTTACGGTTTTCGGCGAATACGTGGTGACCCTCTTCGGCGCGCGGCTTGGCGGGCGCTGAGGTCTCCGATGTGTCGCGCGGCTCATGTTCGACTTCGATGACGTCATCATCGACTGCATCAGTGGATTGGTCCTGCTGCTTTGGGTCTAAGGCAGGTTTCAGATAGTAGAATTGGGGGAACTCTTGCTCTTCGACGGTTTGGACGCGCCGCTTTTCCCCGTCAGAGCCAGTGTAGAAGAAGTCGACATCTGGATAGGTCGCATCGATCCGAAACAGTTGGTCCTTTACGCGCTTTCGACTTTCAAGTGCGAGCTGCAAGAGCTCTTCAACGTCATCGGCTGTTTCATCTCCGGCAGGGAAAATCACCTTCAGGAAGCCCGACATGGTCTTGTAGACGGCGTCCCGATCACGGGTTGAAATCTTCTCGCTGACTTTGAAATGCAGGTCCGGCCGGTTGGAGAAGTCTTCTTGGCGCAAATGGCGAAGGATCTCGGCGAGGTAGTCGACAATGAACCCGTAGCCAGTGGTGAACATCTCGCCTCGGATCACGTCGATCTCCCAGCCAGGCAGATAAGCGTGGAGGCGGTCAATGAATGCAGAGTCATGGAACTGGGGCGGCAGGGCTTCGAATAAGTCGCTGTTCTTGAGCATGAATGGCACATTGTGGTCTGTGTTGCCGACAAACGCGAAGCTCGCTTCTGCCCCCATGGGGTTAACCCCGCGCGAGAAGGTCTTGTTTGCCATGTAGTTTTTCATGATGTCGACCAAGGCCTTGTTCGCAGTTTTCTCGCGCCCTGCAAATTCATCAAAGGCCACCACATCCCAATATCCGACCAGTCCGATCCTCCCATTCGAGTTGTTTACAAACAGCTTCGGGATGGTCACTTCGCCGCCGGAGATCAGCTGCCCGTGTGGCGAAAACTCAGAGTAGATATGCGATTTACCCGTTCCCTTTGGGCCAAGTTCGATGATGTTATAGTTTCGCTCGACGAAGGGGATCAGCCGCATCAGCTGCAAAAGCTTGCTGCGACGTCCGAAGGCTTCAGGATTGAAGCCAATCGACTGCATCAAGAGGTCAATCCATTCGTCTTTGGTAAATTGCGCGCGCGCCTCCTTGTACCCATCGTAATCGACCTTGGCGATCTGGATGGGTTTGATGGTCTCGAGCACCCAAGGAGACGTTCGCGCGTCTTCGGAAAACTCATATTGGACATCAGCAATACACCATACGCCGGTCACAAGCAGCTTTGGATGCGCTTTGACCGTGCCGCTATCCACCGCAACCTTTTTGATGCCCAAGTTGTCGAACGTGGCTTCGTAGCTGTCTGTTTTTTCGTTCAGCGAGACGCTGATCTGGTCGATGACCTTGTAGCGTCCCTTTTCCTTGATCGTGGATTGGATCAGTCCCGCTTCACTTCTGTGAACGTAGTGCTTTCTGAGGATTTCTTTGACGGTTTCGATGCCGCTCTCGATCGATGCTTCGTCGTCAGTCGCACAGTACTGCCCAAGCAGGTATTCGAGGACATATGTTGGAACTATTGCGTTGCCTTTGACCGCTTTCACAAGGTCTTTGCGGACCACGTAGCCCGCGAAATGCTCGTTAATCTTTTCGTCGAGTGCGCTCATGATAGGTCCTTAAAAGTCGAAATCTGTCGATATGCCACGACGCAGTTGGAAACGGTGGCTTGTGTAATCTTCGAAGTGGCTCGTTTTGCCGATACGTTCGCGAAGCTTGAGGAAGACGTCCTGGTTGTTGAACCGATCAGCATCGCGAGAAAGCAGGAACTTGATGGGCAGCTCCCGTTCGCGCGCATTTTGCGAGGTGTAGTCAAAGGTCAGCGGGTGCTCATCTGAAATGAGCGTGCCGTCCGAAGCGTAAATCCCAGCAAGAACATCACGTTGTTGCTGTTTCTCTGAAACCGGCTGCGTTTGATAGAGAGTGACCGCCGTTTGGCCGGAAGAGATCAGGCTTTTTCCAGTTACGATGATCTGCACTTCAACTTTTTCGACATCGGCTTCGCGTCGTTTACCAACGCGGAGTACGGGAACAATGACCTCTTGAAGCGTGGCCCCGCCATGCACAAACCGGCTTCCCGCCCCCTTGACGCGCATACGATTGATCGAATTGGGCAGTAGAACATCCAAGTTACCTGATAGACCCAAATTTGCGGATGAGAACTTCTTCATTCCAGATGTCGCATCAAGGTCTCGCCCAATGATAAATCGACGATTCTTAACAAGGATTTCCGCACCAGCAGGAACCGCTACCGAAAAATCTGTCTCATCCAACGCGCGGTGCTGATAGATGAAGCCGTGATCGGCCGTCACAAGGATGTTGGAAAAGTTGGCCGTCGTAAGCTTGCGGACCAGTTTGGTCAGATCCTCGACAGCGACTTCTGCAGCCTCTGTCACGCGTTCCTCAGTGGCGAGCTTGTCGCCAACGATGTCGATCCTGTTGTGGTAGAGGTAGAGAATGTCATGATCGCGGAAAATCTCTTTGCCGTCGTCCGCCTTCAAGCTCATGAAATCATCGGCCTTCATGGCTTTGACACGGTCTCCGGCACGCCCCATGCCCAGAACCTTTTCGCGGTTTGCGGTTCCCTGAGTAGGCAAGCCAAACGAAGACACGTTGCCGTCCTCCGACAGCTCCAGATCCTTGTTCGGTAAGAGCGCAGCCATGCCGAGTTGCGTGTAGCTGGGCAGCGCAGAAATCATCGGCTTTAGGTCGGCGTCGAACCGGTTCAGCTTGCGGATCTCGCGCAGCGCTTCTTCTGCAACCTCATAACGCAACGCGTCAGAGATGATCACCACCACCTTCTGATCGCGGCGGCGGAATTCAGCGGCCTGGTCCATATAGAAATCGGTCTGATGCGCAAAGCCCGAGATCTTCCAATCGCTCAGTCCAGCGATCTGATCCTGCCAGGCATCATTGACGGCCTGAAGGAAGTTGGTCGTGTAGCGGTTCTCTACGCTCTCGAATAACGCGCTAAGCAGCGAGGCCTGACCGCTTTTTTGCATATGATAGATGAATTTGCGGTAGAGCTGGTCGATCTTGTACCAGTGCGAAATATACCGCTTAACCCCCTCAGCGGGGGAGGTCATGGTCAGGTTCGCCTCAGCCAACGCCTGCTGGAATTCTGTGGCATAGCCGATGGCTTGATAAATATCCTCATAGGTTGGATACCAATGGCTTTGCCGACGCTCTCGCACAGTCTTCAGTACCTCGGCAGATGAGACTGTCTGGCTCGCCATCTCACGGACCAGAGACCGGATGATCTGTCGGTCGATCTCCTCGAAGTGGTCAATGGCACGCAGAGCCTTGATGTCGCGCTCTTGCACGTCTTCGGGGATCCTCAGGATATCTTGATACTTCCCGCTCAGCGTTTCAAACGCCTTCGCCCCCAGCCGGTTATTCTTCCAGCGGCGGAAGACAAGCAGCGCTTCGCCGTTCAGCTTGCCATCTTCGCCCAAGGCGCGGGCATAGCAGGACTGGAACAGGGTGATCGCGAAATCCTCAAAGTCAGGCGCATCGCTGACATAGCCGTAGGCATTCTCGACCTGTTTCCAGAAGAACTCTGTCAGACCGGATCGCTCCATCAGGCGCATCGCATCGTCGCGCTCGTCCGCCAGCTCTGCCAACAGCTCCTCGATGACCGTGTCCAGGGCACCCTGAGCCCCGGCGCAGACGGCCAGCATGCGGCGTAGCACATCGGTCTTGGTGTCCGATGGCGTGAGCATCTGCTTCAGCGCCTCGATGCGGCTCTTGGCGCGGTAGAACTCCATGTGGTCGCGCACCACGTCTTCGAATTGCAGCGGCAAGCCCAGTTCTGCCAGCCAGATCGCCGCTTGATCGGCCTTGAAGACGCCGCAGGCGAAATAGAGGTCCAGCAGCCAATTGTCGGCCATCTCGGGCGCGGGGCCGTCGTGGAACACCAGAAACTTCTGTTTCGGCTCTTGCCGCAGCATGCGGTATTTCAGGCCGAACTCGTTATTGGTGATCTCGACCTTTTCCACACCCGGCAGATCCACGGCCTCATATTCGCCCCGCATGTCGCGCGCGGCGTCGTACCAAAAGACGATCCGGTGATCGATGAACAGCCGCTCTAGGCCCGCCTTGATCCGGTCCGTCATGACAGCCCCGCAATCTTCTTCAGGGCAGTGCCGAACTTCGGATAGTTTGCCTTCACCCCGTCATCCAGATCCATCTCGATCTTCTGCTGGGCCAGCGGGAAGATCACGTCGCGTTCCCATTCGTTCAGCTCGTCGATCTGCTTGGCGACCTTCGCTACATCCTTCAGCGCCTTGGTCTTTTGGCCTTGGGTTGCGGTGGGATCATCGGCCAGCTTTTCCAGCCGCGTGCGCTCGCCCTCAAGCTTGGTGATGAATTCACGCAGGTAGTCGTTGAGCAGCACCGACACCGTATCGCCGCGATAGCGGTGCATGTAGATCAGCGCGTTGAACGTCCCCTTGGGGGAGGAGACCATCCAGTAGATCGGGCGCTTTTTATAGCGCTTCACGTGGTCGGCGTAGAAATCCTTGGTGAAGTATTTGCGGATGTCCTTGCCCAGAGAGTCCTCGATGAACTTCAGGTTCTCGCGGAAATGCGCCTCGCCGAAGGTCACGCGCAGGAACAGGCGGAAGCGTTCAGTGATGTCGTCCGGGAACCAGTCGCCATCCAGCACGGGGATGACGTTGTCTTCATCCGGCATGAAGCGCGGCTCGGGGATGCGGGCGAGGTAGTCGGCCAGCCGCTCGCCCTGATTGGCGAGGATCAGGCCCGGTTCGTCGAGGCTGTAGCGCCCAAACATGCAGCCCACGGCATAGCTGAGGAACTCGGCCATGGTGTCGGCGCGCAGGCGGGTTTCGCGGTCGGCCTCGGTGCCCTTCACCCCATAGCGATAGGCGGGGTTGCAGGTGAGGGTGATCTCGTTCAGCGGCACCTCGGGGGTCAGCTCGTCTTGTAAGCCGTAAGCGTCGATGAAGATGCGGTTGTTCTCTTCCTCCAGCCGCTGCATTTCGTCCGTCATATCCTGCCAGTGGGCGCGGAGGGTGGCGTAGCTGTCCTCCAGCGTCGCGCCGCGATGTTCGGGCGAGAGCAATGGAAGCGTGGTGAAATCCCAGGAGGCTTCGTAGGCGTCCCAGTCGAAGCGGGCGAGTGATAGCAATTTCTCGATTGCTTTTCGGCTGCTTGCGTCGAGATATGGAAGCCGTTCGATATCTCCGGTTTGAAAATTCAACGTAGGGTTAAGAGCGTCTAGGAAGTGCTTCGCAGAATTTGAGTTGACTACGGCAAGCGTCGGCAGAACTGCGTTCCCCGAGAAAATTCCTGGAGCAGCGTCGGAAAAGAGAATGCCATTCTCAACAAGCCGAAAGCCAATGTTGCTTGATGTAATACGTGACCAGGTTACAAATGGCTGGAAATACAGGATTTTCTCTCGCAGCCTGTAGTTTAATCCCGAATTTTTGATATCGTACCCATCGTTCTCAAGGTTCACTACATGTGCAAGGTTTCCATACCATTTCCTGAAGTCACCACCTTTGCTCATAGGATAGAATTTCCCAGTCATTTCGCTGGAATCGCGCAGACCAAAGGAAATGCTTCTGAACGGGACTTCATGCCAGTTACGCAGGAACGCAGTATCATTGCCTGTCATAATCCCTGACTTGACCGGAAATTCCTCAGCTAACTTTGGAAGACTTGAAAATGCGGAGATGGTTCCTTCGCCAATCCAGTATGCAACAGGGGAGTTGGGTATGGATTGGATGTCTGTTGAAGTTCTGCTGAACGTCCCGTTTTCAAGACTGCCAGATTTAGCAAGCGCGAAGCGCTCGGGTTGCTCGCCTGCATTACCAAGGTAACCAAGGTCGTAGTAATGAGCTGGAAGATTTGGTTTCTTGGATCGAGTTACAAGAAAGGCGCAAATTGGAACAATCGCAGATTGAAAAAAGGCTGTATATGATGGTCTTACGAGGCCAAGGAGCGTGTTGTCGGAGAAAAACAGATTCCTCAGATGCTCGTGTGTCGAAATGAACATCCAGACGAATGGTGTCATAAGCCCAGACACCCCATTGTCTTCCAATAGTGACAAACATCTGGCGCAGAAGGCGGAAAAGAGGTCAGATTTGTAGTTCTTGTATTGCGAGTTTAGCAGTTCTTTGAGCGGGCCATTTGCACCGGACGCATTCATATACGGCGGGTTGGCCACCACGACGTGATACTTTGGCGACAGCGCCTCGGCCATGCGCAGCACGGCGATGACGCGCTCTTGCACCTCCTTCAGCAGCAGGTCGCCGCCGAAATCGCGCGCCGCCACCACCCGCAGCGTCTCGGCCGGGTCGCGCAGCTTCGGCACGATCAGCGAACCGAAGTTCTTGGCCTGCTCGAACTGGCCCAGCGTCTCGCGCAGCTCATCGGTGAACAGATCCTTGCCCACTACGGCGGCCACGTCCTGCATCTCGGTATCGGTAAAGACCACGTTCTGCAACACGCAGATGTCGGGCTTGGCCGCCATCCGCAGGAACCGCCGCCGCCCCAGCTTGGCCGCCGCCTTCATCGCCAGCGCAAAGGCCGCCAGCGCGCCCGCGCGGTCGTCAATTTCCACCCCTGTCAGGTTGTGCGTCAGGATCAGCGCGGGGATCTCGGTCGCGTCATAGCCCTCTTCCTCGTAGATGGCGTAGAGCAGGTCAAAGGCATAGGTCAGCATGTGCCCCGAGCCTGCGGCCGGATCGCAGATGCGGATCTCTTCGGGCTTGGTGATGCGCAGGAAGTCCGTCTCGGGCTCTTCGGGCGCGATGTAATAATCCATCTTGGCCGCCAGCCCGCTGTGCGGTTTGTTCAGCAGCCAGAGCCGCCCCAGCGAGTTTTCCACCAGGTAGCGGACGATCCAATGGGGAGTGAACAGCTGCGTCGCGGCGGGGATGTTTTCGGCCGTGATCTTCTGGTTCTGCTTGAGGCCCGCGAAGACCTGATCCTTCTTCTCCGAGATGTAGAACTGGTAGAGCCAGCCGATGATCTCGACATCCTGACAAGCGTCTTCGGTCATGACCTTGCGCAGTTCGGCGAGGATCGAGGTCTGCGACAACAGATCCTCCGGCATCAACAGTTCGGTGTAGTCGTCGATCTGTTCAAACAGGAACGGCATGGGGCCGTGCCACTGATTGCAGGTGTGGACGAGCAGGAGGCGGTATGCTTCGGCCTGTGGGTCATGGGACGGCGTGCGCCCGTCGAGGAGGGATTGGATAGTGGCAGGCGCACTGTCCGGTAGGTTGCCCGCCATCGCCTCTGACAACAGCTCGGGCCGGGTTGCGCCGTCAGCTGGGGAGACGGTACGGACCGGCGTGTAGCCGCCCGCATCCATGAAGCGCAGGGCGGTGAAGCGGTTGAACCACGTGTAAGCGACCTGTTCGATGACCTGCTGTTTGTCGGCTTTGGCGATGGCGTTTTCGAGGTCTTTGACGGCTTTGGGGGCCTCCCGCCGCGCGGCGCTGCCTTCGGCCAGCACGACGTCGAGCTTGGAGGTGACCTGATCGATCAGCAGGTTGCGGGCGGCCTGAGCAAACTTCTTGAGCGCGTTGGTATCCATCAGTTGAGCCCCGTGATCTTCTTCAGGGCTGACCCGAATTCCGGATAGTTTGCTTTCACCCCTTTATCGAGGTCGATCTCAATTTTCCGCTGCGCGAGTGGGAAGATCACCTCGCGTTCCCATTCATTCAGTTCGTTGATCTGCTTGGACAATACGCTGACTTTTTTCAGTGCCTTTGTTTGGTTAGCTTTGGTCTCAGTCGGATCATCAGACCTTTTTTGTTCATTCACGCGTTCACCCTCCAGCTTGGTGATAAATTCGCGCAGGTAGTCGTTGAGCAGCACGGACACTGTGTCGGCTCGATAGCGGTGCATGTAGATCAGCGCGTTGAACGTGCCCTTGGGGCTGGAAAACATCCAGTAGATAGGGCGCTTCTTGTAGCGCTTCACGTGGTCGGCGTAGAAATCCTTGGTGAAATAGTCTCTCAGGGACCTTGGCTTTCCGTTCTTGCCAAGCGCGTCCTCGATGAACTTCAGGTTCTCGCGGAAATGCGCCTCGCCGAAGGTCACGCGCAGGAACAGGCGGAAGCGTTCGGTTATGTCATCGGGGAACCAGTTTTCGTCGAGCACAGGAATGACGTTGTCTTCGTCCGGCATGAAGGTGGGTTCGGGCACGCGGTCGAGGTAGTCGGGCAGCGTCTCGCCCTGATTGGCGAGGATCAGGCCTGGTGCGTCGAGGCTATATCGACCGAACATGCAGCCCACGGCGTAGCTGAGGAACTCCTCCATAGTGCGCTTGCGAAGGTCGGCATCGCGCTCAACGTCGGTCTTATCTCCCTTGATCGAATAGGCGGGGTTGCAGGTGAGGGTGATTTCCTCGATCGGCACCTCGGGGGTAAGCTCGTCCTGCAGGCCATAGGCGTCGATGAAGATGCGGTTGTTCTCTTCCTCAAGGGCCTGCATCTCGTCCGTCATAGACTGCCAATGGGCGCGGAGGGTGGCGTAACTGTCCTCCAGCTTCTCGCCGCGATGATCGGGCGAGAGCAGCGCAAGCGTGGTGAAATCCCAAGAGGTTTCGTAGGCGTCCCAGTCTGACTTCGAAATTGCTACAGCCCTGCGCGCGGTTTCGGTTTGGTCGGGCAAGGGGTTGGACGTAGGTACGCGAGCCACATCGCCTTTATTAAATGATATAGTCTGACTGATGTGTGACAGGAAAAAATTAGTTGTAGAGGCACATGCCAATGCAACGAGGCTGAGAACTGAAATGCTTTGCCTCTCTGGGAAAGCCGACTGCCCCGTGTCATCAAAAATAAATCCTTGGGGTAGAAGTCTTGGCGAGAAATTCCCTGTGCTAATTTTAGCCCACGTGAACCCTGGTCGAAAATAAAATTCTCGACTGCGCGGGCTCGCCTTTAGGCGGCCGTCAGGAGCGGCGAACTCTCGGATCTCCTTCCCGTCATTTCGCCAATTTACAACAATTTCGTTATTTCCATACCACTTGCGATACTCTCCTCCACTGCTACACGGAAACCACGTTTTTCCTGACAGAATTGCGTCGTCGCGGCTTGCTGCATCCAGTTTCATTTTTAGAAAGGATGTTTCTGTCCAGCGCCGCTGGAAGATTGTGTTGTCGCCGGTCGTTAATCCTGCGCGGCAATTGGCTATATCGGCCATTGATTTGCCCGAGGAAAAAGCTCGGAGTGTTGCTTCAGATGCCGAGTAGACGATAGGCATACCCGGGAGGGATCTGAAATCGGACGTGGCTGCATGGAAAACTATACTGCGATCTTCGCCGCTCAGTGCCGCCGTGAATTGGTTCGATTTCTCGGCTTCCGACCGACCTGAGGTCAAATCGAGAAAAACACCTTTCAAATGATCATTCTTTAGGTTTTGGATAACAAAGGCGGTTGTGGAAACGACTTCACCGCCAATGCTGTCAAACCCTCTCGCGCCGATGTGTGCCATCGATGTGATGTGGCACTTTGAAAGCAACTTTTGTCGCAATTCTTCATAACCGGACAGATACATCCAAGCTTGCATGTTTATCATTGCCAACGAAGCAGACTCTTCGGATAGCTGGAGGCCGCGCTCCATGAACATCCCGAACAAGTCTGATTTAGACGCGACGTAATTGAATTTTGCGAACTCAATCAATCGGGCGTTCATACTTTTGGCATTCATATATGGCGGGTTGGCCACCACCACGTGATACTTTGGCGACAACGCCTCGGCCATGCGCAGCACAGCGATGACGCGCTCCAGCACCGGTTTCAGCACCAGATCGGCATCCGAAAGTCGCGCCTCGACCACCCGCAGGGTTTCCGCCGGATCACGCAGTTTCGGCACGATCAGCGAGCCGAAGTTCTTGGCCTGCTCGAACTGTCCCAGCGTCTCGCGGAGCTCATCGGTGAACAGATCCTTGCCCACTACGGCGGCCACGTCCTGCATCTCGGTATCGGTAAAGACCACGTTCTGCAACACGCAGATGTCGGGCTTGGCCGCCATCCGCAGGAACCGCCGCCGCCCCAGCTTGGCCGCCGCCTTCATCGCCAGCGCAAAGGCCGCCAGCGCGCCCGCGCGGTCGTCAATTTCCACCCCTGTCAGGTTGTGCGTCAGGATCAGCGCGGGGATCTCGGTCGCGTCATAGCCCTCTTCCTCGTAGATGGCGTAGAGCAGGTCAAAGGCATAGGTCAGCATGTGCCCCGAGCCTGCGGCCGGATCGCAGATGCGGATCTCTTCGGGCTTGGTGATGCGCAGGAAGTCCGTCTCGGGCTCTTCGGGCGCGATGTAATAATCCATCTTGGCCGCCAGCCCGCTGTGCGGTTTGTTCAGCAGCCAGAGCCGCCCCAGCGAGTTTTCCACCAGGTAGCGGACGATCCAATGGGGAGTGAACAGCTGCGTCGCGGCGGGGATGTTTTCGGCCGTGATCTTCTGGTTCTTCTTGAGGCCCGCGAAGACCTGATCCTTCTTCTCGGAGATGTAGAACTGGTAGAGCCAGCCGATGATCTCGACGTCCTCACACACGTCAGGTGTCATCGCCTCACGGAGGTAGGCGAGGATCGAAGCGTTGGACTGGAGGTCCGAAGGCATTAGTAGCTCAGTATAGTCGTCGATGCGCTCGAACATGAACGGCAATGCCTCATGCCAGTAGTTGCATGCCGCGACCACAAGCAATCTGTACGCCTCTCCTTGAGGGTCCGGACTATCGATACGCCCGTCCAACAAGCTTAGGACCTTTTGCCGGGTGATTTCGGAAACAATTTGCTCGTTGATACTCCCTGATTTTGCATCCGAAAGTATCTCAGGTTGAAATTGACCAACGGACGGAGACACAACGCGAACAGGAGAGAGACCGTTCACATCCATGTACCGCAAAGCGGTGAACCTGTTGAACCAGACATAGGCCACCTTTTCGACGACGTGCTCTGGTCCATGTTTGGCGACAAATGCCTCAAGTTTCTTGAACGCCTTCGGGTGTTCTCGTCGAGCCCTTGAGCCGTCGCTCAAGACGGCGTCCATCCTTGCGGCGACTTGATCAATCAAAGTGCTCCGCGCAAATTGGGCGAACTTTCTAAGCTTTGTGGTATCCATCAGTCGATGGCCTCCGCAATATCAGTCGCTTCGGCAATCCGGGCTACGGGCCAATCGGCGAATGTTTTGTTCCAGATATCAACGGACACCACCACACAATCAGCTATGTGTTGCCGTCGCCAGGGGGTGTCTGTCTCGCATCGAATATCGGCTAGAAGGCGATCTTTGAAGCCCGTAAGCAATGCCTTCTGTTGAATCGGATCGTAGGCATCGAGACCGATTAGAACGACGTATTTGAGCGGTTTGGTGTCTCGCTCCATCAAATGCAAAAACGTATATGAACTGCGCGCCTTCGGTGTCAATTCTTGGGTTAGAATCGAATTGTCTGAAAGCCTTTTGAAATATTTCGCTCTCTCATCAGGTGGAGTTCTCTTGTTCGAAGGATCCTTAATTTCAACAAGCAAAATGTCGTTCTCTCTTTCGATAACGAGATCGACAAATTTCATTTGAACCGGAAGCTTCACTCCCTGTTTATCAAGTTCATCCCATATCGCTTCATCTGGAAACGAAAACTCGAGATCAGCATTTTTTTCGGCTCTGTACAGCTTCATGGGCTCGGCGCTCCGAGCGCACGAGCCATGTCTTCATCGAAGAGTTCAGCAAAGGTGTCCGAGATAGCTGTCTTGGAAATAAGCGCATAGCTGTCGGCGCTTTCGACGCTCATTTTCTGCGTGGCAGGATCCTGGTAAATCGCGTGGAAACGTATATGGTCTTCTTTCCCTTCGTCCGTAAGAAGATCTAGCCACTTCAGAAGCACGTAGTCGTGGGTAGCAAGAATGATTTGTTGTCCGTTGCGGGAAAGCTCCAAAAGAACCTGAACCAGCTTCTTCATCAGTTTTGGATTCAGGTTCGACTCTGGCTCATCCCATAGAAGGGCCCCCGTTTTGCCGGGGCTGATCGATCCGTTACATAGTAAGCGGTGAAGAACACCGATCTTGCGGTATCCTTCAGCAGTCATGCCAGTTGGGAAAGCCTGAACGTCATTCGAAACAAATCTGGTCTGGGTCGAATCTTGATATGCCTTCGCGATTTGAGCTTTGGATTTACCCTCACCATCGTCTGTCGTCGGCTTAACTTTTTCTTCATACCGCCCAGGCTGAAACTCGAAACCGCCGTCACTTTTTGCGCGATAGCGCCCCCCCACCAGAGTAACCAGATCGCGAATTACATTCGAGAGCCTCGGATCTTCGAGGAGATCAGATTTTTCGTCGAAGCCAGGCTGCATAAGAAGTTCAGCAAGGTTCACATAGCCATCATCGAAAATCATCTCGACAGTAGCGCGGTCATGTTTGGGGTGGCGAATGCCACGAACCAAGGAAAGCACCTCTTTGGTCGGGATGTAGACAGGCGTGTCGGCAGATTTGGGTTTCGCGGCGGCTGAGGCAAAATCCAAGTATTGAGACCTCGCACTGAAAGTTACCTCAACGGCGGAATCATCGCTGTTCACCAGTCGCAGCCGGGTTTGCGATTGAGTCCCTTTGGAAGAGAGGGTTCCAACCTTGTCGTCCTCAGTTGAAAAAATGCTCAGGAATTTTCCTGATGCTGAGGCCGCGAAACCTTCGTCTGAGCGATTAGGATATCTATTGCCGGCGATCAGGCCTAAGCCATAGATAGCCTTTAATAGAAGCGTTTTCCCAGTCCCGTTTGACCCTATAACAACGTTAAGCCGAGGGGAAAGAGAAAGATCCAGTTTTTCGAACGCTGTGAAGTTCTCGAATTTAAGATTAGCTATCATTACACAATTACTTTCTTGCCCGCGCGGATTTCGGCCAGCAGGGTCTTTTTCATTTCTTGAAGGTATTGGTCGACGTCGGCCTCATCGGTCAGCAGCGTTTTAGGGGCTGTGACCTTCAGCTGCGAGGCGAGAACCGTTGTGGGGGGCAGCGGCGCGGGCGCAGGCCGGTCCGACATGCCGGGCTGAGGCCCGGGCGCAGGTGTCGGTCGCGCGAGGTGGTCGAGTTCGGTGACGACGTCCGACAGCAGGTTGGTACGCGCACCATTGGCACGGTCGCGCAGCACGGGGATCAGCGTGACCGTATCAAGACCTGCCTTGTGGCTTTCAATGCGGGCGGTGATGCGGGCCTGTTTGTCCGTGTCGAGCGCCTGGAAGTCCGGCATTTGTGCGATCTTGGCAGAGACGTCTTCGACCTCTGCGATGACGGCTTTGCGTTCCTCAAGCACCTTGAGTTCGACCTTGTTTTTCAGATCAAACAGGTCAGATTTGAGGTTCTGGATCATTGAGCCTTTAAAGCAGCCCGGATCCTCTAATGCGGCGCGCAGCTTCGCCCCAGCATCAGGATCGACATAGTCGATGTTGGCAGATTGGCTGGTGAGCATATCGCGGGCATCGTCGTAGATACCCTTTTGCGCGCCACCCATGAAGGACTTCACCTTGTCCAGGATATCTTCCTTCGCGTTCAGAAGGTCATCCTCGCGCTTGGGCGCGTCGGAAATATACCAGTTCGCTGGCTTGCCTTTCATGCCCCGCAGCAGTTCATGAAACGGCTCGAGCGCGGTTAGGAAAGGGTAGCGGTGCGACTGGCGAACAAGCCCGTCTACCTCGGCTTCAAGTGTATCAATGCTTGTAGCCCATTCCGCACCCAAACCACGCGCATCTGTTCCTGATGAGGGATGTGCAAAGAGTTCCTGATAAAGTTCTTTTGCCCGCCGTATTTCAGCAGCGGAGAATTCCGTCTGAGGGGTCAGTAATATGTTCGGTAGCGCGTGACTGTTGTTCAACGCTTTGGCAAGCTCCAAGCCTTCCTTGATGGCGCTGTCGACGCGCGCTTCGATTTTGCCTTTGGCGACCAAGCTGCCCGCAAGGCAAAGGACTGCGGTAACTGGCCAGCCGTAGGGTTTGGATGTGAACCGATCAGCAAGATATTTGACGGAGACCTTCACCCCGTTGCGTGCCTGCGCATTGATGAAGCTGAGGACGTCTTGTTCGGCTTCGTTGATACCTGTGCCGTCAGAACCGAAGAGCCCGCTTTCCGACTGTACCGCTTTGTTGATATCGGCCTCGGTATAACTGACGCCGCGCAGCATCGGGAGATTGGTGTAGACTTTGTCGACCAGGGACTGGAACGCCTTGCTAATGCGCTCTTGAGCATCCTCTCCACCGATCTCCAATTCGTCACCCCTGACGAAAAGTCGGGCGCTTCCCATCAACTTGCGAAGCCGCATTTCAAGGTCCTTTGCGCGGCGGCCGTTTTGTTCTCCTTTTTCTGCGACGATACGGTCGCGACCCGGCTGCGTAGAACCGCTGCGGGACTGACGGATAAACTTGTCCGTTTGCTTAAACAGGATCAGGTCGCGGACGAAGTTGGCATCTGGTTTCATGGCAACCGCTAGCTCTTCCCGAGACATGGTTTTCATTCGAATGCCATCGGGGCTTTCAACCTCGTCGCTGAGGGGCGAAACGAGATTGATTGCCAGTTCGTACTCGCGACCAACCGCGTGATCATCGAGTTTCCGGGTAAAGGCATATTCGCTATTCGTTGCGAGATGCTTGATCTTGCGATGACGCAGAATGGTATCGAATGCGAGGGTTTCGAGTTCCTTCGAGAGCTCAGAAGGGTCTATGTCGAGGGCTTTGATTTCCGCTTCGACATCCTTTTCCTCATTGGTGAGGAACTCATAGACCTCACCGTTCCGCTGGATGTAGGTTTCCCTTTCCAGACGGCTCAATGCTTCCTCGATCTTGCGGCGTTGGCTCGTCTGGTCCGCCTCAAACTCTGACAGCAGCAGAATTCCGATGTTTCGAACCGATGGTTTGAAGCCTTTGACGTATTTGACAAGAAACAAGGATTTCAAAACCCGAACGGCAAAAGGATCGTCCAGGTTTTTTTCGGCAATCTGAATACTCTGTTGAACCGAAGATTTCAGTGCGGTGCGGATCCCTTCGAACATGAGATCGAAAGTGGCCAGCCCACCAACTTCTTTGTCTTTCAGCTTCTTCGAGACCTCTTGGAAAACGCCCAACATCGACCGCTCGCCGACCGAGCTGTGTTTGCCTTCAAATGCGTTGTGCTCCGACAAAGACGTGATCGCCATTTGAAAGAGGTCATACTGATAGGGGGGGAAAGGATAACTTGAGATGAAGTGGTCGCGATCCCGGTAGTTTTTGAGCTTCATCGAGCCGTCAGCAAAATCGAACAGGGTCTTGAGGTTGTTTTCTTCGCGGTCATGAAGGTTGCCAAGCGTTACTTGCCCTTCCGACGTCTTGGCGAGGAGGCGGCGCTGGATCACTTCGGCGACATCGGCCGAGTTCAGCGGCATGCGGTTGCTGAAGCGGGCCTGGATTTTGGAGAAGTCATTCTCTTGCTGTTGCGTCATGTCGCCGATAACCGACGCCATGTCTTGCTGCGCAGTTACTATGATCCAAGCTTGCCCTTTGCATTTGGTGTTAAGGCTCTCTGCAATAGTTTGCAGGTTGGTCATGAGTTTTACATTGTCCGCAATATACTGGCCGACTTCGTCAACGAAGAAGTTGAGCCGGAAGCCCTTGGGCTGGTCATCGATCCAAGCTTTGACTGTTCCAGCGAAGTCCTCAATCGAGACGCGTGTGTCCTTCCGGTATTGGCTCAGGATGTCTTTTGCATCTGAAGGATCACCACCGGTTGCTTCTGCAAACGCTGTCGCAATGTTCTTGGCTTCGAGTAGCGCCTGTTCTCGACCGCGCTCCCAGTCTTTCCCGGCAGCGCTTCGAAAAGCTTCTTTGAATGCCTCGAATTGCCCACGCCCCTGCAAGTCGCGTTCGAATTGCGCGATATGAGGCTGTTTGCCATAAAACCCGCAGGCTTCGTCAAAGACCTTTTGGAAGACAGATAGAAGCGCATCTACATCCGTTTTTGAGATCACATCTGCCTTCTGGTCGATATTGAACAAGATCGATTTCGACGGGATGGAAACGGCCTTGTTGAGTGCGCCTGCCAGCATTGGCTCGCCCTTGAGTTTTTCAGCGAAGATCTCGTGAGCGGTTTTGCCGTCGACTTCACGATTTTCAAGCAGTAGAGCCAGCATCTTCAGCAAGTGCGACTTACCAGAGCCAAAGAAGCCAGATATCCAGACGCCATTTGAAGTGTCATAATTGTTGTAGGCCTCGAGGAACTGTTCCAGCCGTTGGCCGATCTCCCCTGTGATGACGTACTCGTCGAGTTCGATGCGAAGGCTTGCCTCGTCATCGGCCTTAATGACGCCGTCAATGGCGCGATCAACGGGTTTCTCAAAAATGTCTTTTAGCAGCTGGGCCATGGGCTTAGACCTCGTAATTCAGAATGTTGAAGGCGCGGTAATACTTGTCGTCATGAAGCTGACCAAAGAGATCCAATGACGCGCCAGTCGCCAAAGCATGGGTGTAGCTTCCTGGGAAGAAGAGAACGGTTGGTGCTTCTTTCGCCGTGCTTTGTAGGTTGTTCAGCACGTTGTGAGAGCGGATGTAAGGGTATACCTCACCGACGCCCGACAAGAAAATGACGTCATGTGGGGTCGCTTGGATCGCCTGGCCAATACGCGGGATCAGGTGGGCCTGTGGGTCCAAGACGCCTTGTAGAAGCTCCTTGATCTCACCCTTGCTACTGTCGGCCTCAATTTCAAGAACCTGCTCTAAGATCCCGCGCTCTGAAAGTATTTCGAGAGCGAGATCGTAGAGGTTCAGGTCCAACACTCGAGTGCCGGAGTGCTGAATTCGGGTCACAAGATCTTCACGATCCTCAACCATGGTGAGCCCTTCCTCAGCGGGAAAGGGATAGATGAAAAATGGCACTTCATTCCCTAGGCCTTGTTTGGTCAGGAAGCGTTCACTCGTGATCACGCGGTAGAGGTGCTCGGCCCGCTCTTTCCGGTTTAGTTCTCGTTTCAAATTAAGCTCCCTCAACCGGAACACTGGGGAAAATGGCCAGTTCGCCGGGGTTGTGATCTTCAATCATGTGTTTCAAATGTGTGGAAATAATCGCGGTTTGAATGCGATCATCTTCTGAAATGATCCCGGCTTCACGCATCATGCGAAAAGTGATTTGACGAAGTTTAAGACGGGTCGACCGACTTAATCCGGCCAGTCCTTCATCCCATTCAGCTTTTGCCTCAAAAAGAATGTCAAAGCTTTCGAGCGGTAAATCGAGTTGGTAAGACAGGTATCGCTCTCTCACCACTTCCACCGCAAATTCACGAACGAACCGGTATGCGCGGCATGTGGCGATCCACAACAGCGCCTGCTGTTCGGAGCGGTCCGCCTCTTCCACAAGGTAAGCGCGTTCCTCATCCGTAAGAGTAAGCAGTCGGTTAGAAATTTCGCGCAACGATCGGCGGTTCGATGCTGATTTCGGTAGGCTGGTTGTGCCTTCCTCCATGGCTCTGAGAATTGTGTCTTCCCACGCTTCACCGTCTTCATGCAAGCGCGCGACTTCCAGGCTTTCGTTCAGGAAGAGCCCGCCGGTGCTAAATGACATCTTGTAGTCTTGTCTCGCGAAAGCACTCATCGCCGTCCCCTCTCGAGAGCAGCGCGGACTTCTCCGTCATTGATCAAAACTATATGCTGATCCTGTGGGGTGCGGATACTTGGATCAACATCAAGGCCTAGCCGCTTCAGATTGTAAAACAATAGGCACTTTCGCACTGAAAGTTCTGCCGCCCCGTCATTCATTGCATAGTCGAGCTCGACAATCCTGCGTTGGTTTTCAGGAAGGCCAGGGTGCGGTGCGATTTTGAGCGTTACTGTTTGGTGCCAGTCTTCATCTGTACCGGCGTCGACATCTGATTGTTCCCCCAATGCGCTCTTTAGTATGCGTCCGAGAACAAAGTCTTTGAAGACTTGGTCTTTTGAGCAAAGCGCTCTCGCATGCCAACGAAATCCGTCATGTGCAAGGGCATGAGGAATGATAACGCGATCTTCTGGATCGGGGGACGACATCGACTGATAGCTTATTTGCAGCTCTTTGCGCTGTTCACAGGCTAATAAGAGGTTGCGAAGTGTTAGCGCGCTTAGTCCGCGTCCAGGCACAGTGGTTGCCAGAATGTCCGGTTGGTAGACAATCCAGTCTGCAGCGGGGACTGAACCGCCCCGTGAGATCGACAGGAGATCATCAAGATACTCTGACGGATCAAGCGCAGTGTAGTGTTCTTCGAATTTCGGGCCCAGAACGTAGGTCTTGGCCGTTTTATCGTAGATGATGTGTTCGGGATGATCATTGATGTAGCTATTGAGGTCTTTCGAAGCTTGAGCCCGACTGAGGCCCATAACGTCCATCAGATCCGCAAGGCCGACACGTCCACGCCAAAAGACCCTGTGCTCAATGAATGCACGGCGATCCTGCTGCCATCGTGAAAGACTGTTCGATTCGCTTGTCATAGCCTAAGTCTAGTGCAACCTAGAGGATGGGTCTAGATTTAAGAACCATATACTCAGCGGACTGTCTGCAATATCTTGTAATTCTGTCAGCGGGTTGAGGGATTGCTTCGGTCTTGTATCGCGCGCGACCCAGGAAGTATCGCATGGTTTCAGAAGAACCCGCGCTTAAGCGCGCGGGCAACATCTCCCAATAGACTGCACCGAGGCTCAACGGGCCGTTGGCCCGCTCACCCCGATCCAGACATCATTCCTTTTGTTTGGTCCGCCCAACATCCCTGACCGTGGCGGTCAACCTTGGGCCATCCCCAAAATAAGCCACCAATTTCCCCTGTCTCGCGGGCGAGCCATTCCTCGCGGGGCAAATTGGCGTCTGATTTTGGCGCAGACATTTTCTTCGCAAATGTGGCCGATTGACAGCCCCGTTCAGGGCCGTGGGTCGGGCTTTGCCCTCTCCCACTCTGTTCCGCCGAATACATGCGTATTCGGTCAGATCAGGTGGCCGAGGCGCAGCCCATCGGCGGAAGGGGGCGCAAAGCCTCACCCGCGTCACTTTGATCGAGGAGGCCACAAATGGCACCGAAGTTTGATGTTTATGCCCACGTCACCGACACCATTATTGCAGAGATTGAGGCAGGCACGCCGCCATGGCGCAAGCCGTGGACAGGCAGCGCGACCGGCATTGCCCTGCCGACCCGACACAACGGCGAGGAGTATCGCGGGATTAACATCTTGATGCTCTGGGTCATGGCGGCCAAGCATGGCTATGTGTCCAGCCGCTGGATGACCTATAAACAGGCGCAGGAACTGGGCGGACAGGTCCGCAAAGGTGAAACGTCGTCGACCGTGGTCAAATACGGGACGTTCACCCGAGAGAACGAATTGGGCATTGAGGAAGAACTGCCCTATGCGCGCGCTTACCGCGTCTTCAACGCGGATCAGATCGAGGGTTTGCCGGAGGACTACTACATCCGGCCCGAGGACCCCCGCGATCTTGGCACGGCCGAAGATCCTGAACATGAGGCGTTTTTCAGCCGGACAGGGGCGGAGATCCTCACCAGTGACGACCCGCGCGCCTATTACAGCCCCGCCAAAGACCACATTCACATGCCGCCGATTGCCACGTTTCACAATGCGGCAGGCTATTATGGGACTTTGGCCCATGAGGTGATCCATTGGACCGGCAGCGAAAAGCGGCTTGCGAGGATCAAGAAATTTGCGCACCGTGAGGCCTATGCCTTTGAAGAGCTGGTGGCGGAAATCGGTGCTTGTTTCCTTGGTGCTCAGATTGGCGTCGCGCCGGAATTCGACCAAAGCGCCGCTTATGTTGAAGGGTGGTTGAAAGCTCTCAAAGAGGACAAGCGGGCGATTTTCCGCGCGGCGTCCGAGGCGCAGAAGGCAGCCGATTTTGTTTTAGCAGCAGCAGGTCAATCGAAAGCGGCCGCAGCATGAGCGGCCCCGCAATCCTGCCCCCGATGACGTGCCGCAAATGCGGCGCGTCAAATCCGGTGATCTTTCTTGCGCCGGTCATCGTGACAGGCAGTGGCACCTGTATTTGCTTGGACTGCGCAGAGGCGCGCAAATGGCTGGATCCGGACGGCAACTTGAAAGCCGGTATTGAGCTTTGAGCACCTGCGCCCCGCCTCACGTGGCGGAGCGCAGGCCTCGGGGGATGAAATGAGAAATTGTGGCCCGTGCTGCTGCGCACGGGCCGCCCTGAGAAAATGACTGTGCGGAGGATCGACAGCTTTCAGCCCGCTCACCTCCTTCAGGCTTCTTTCAGTTTGATTGGTCCGCCCAACATCCCTGTCGCGTCCCGTCAATGGGCAAGCGCCGCGCGGGGGCGCGTCGTCAAAGCCTGCAACCCGTGTCCTCGCGCGAAGGCGCGCTGCGGGCCGCACCAGTTGCTGGCTTTGACCCATTGACCGGCCGCTCCTGGGCCGTGGGTCGGGCTGTGCCCCCACCCACTCTGTTCCGCCGAATACATGCGTATTCGGTCAGATCAGATTGGCCGGTGTGCAGCCCATCGGCGGAAGGGGGCGGAAGCCCCAACCGCAGCACCCAAGAGGAGGCCACAAATGGCTCACAAATATCAGCCCCCGAAATTCTGGACCTGCGACTGTGATCGCGCGACCGGCGGTCACATCATCGACGGGCTTTATAGCACCTGCGTATATTGCGGGAAGCATCGGCACGAGCTGAAGGAAATCGTTGTTCCGTCGGGTTTGGGCGGCGTGTTCTGCGTCGAGATCCTCAGCATCGAGGATGATTGCGCCAAGGTGAAGGTGGTCAAAAGCTCGAACGGCTTTGACGCGCTGCCGCCCTTCACGGTGCCGTTCAAGGACATCGCCCCGCGTTGGAAGCACAAGGCGGGAGAAATCCGATGATCCCAGACTATCACAGCGATGATTTTGCGACCGCGCGTCTGGAAGATACCGTGAGTTTGCGAAGCGCCGCCCGTGAGGCCCGCGCCACGCTTTACGCGGTGTTGAACCGGCTGGAGCTGAACGATCTTGACGGCGAGGAGCAGCCCTACATCGACGATTGTCTCGGGGCTCTCGCAATCCTTGAGGAGGCGTTGCGATGACCTTGGAAGATATCAAAGCAGCAGTGGACGCGGGCAACCGCGTTCACTGGGTCAACAGCGGATATGTAGTGACGAGTGATGACCTCGGGCAATACCTCATCACCTTCACACGGAATGGGTCAGCTATCGGCTTGACCAGTCGGGATGGCACCCGCCTGAATGGCGAGCCTGACGAATTTTTCATCGGGGAAAGTGCAGAGGTTCGCCATGAGGTATTCTGACATCAGGCAGGCGGCCCGAGAGGGCCGCGCCAGCGTGCATCTTCATGGGTTCTGCAATCTGCCCGATGGCGGGCAGGAGTATTGTGATGATCCAGTACTGATCAATGGCTGGACGATCTATATCCGAGTTGAGACCCCAGACGACCCGCAACAGCCCTTTGATCTACACGAGCTGCCCGACCATCAAACCTATGCCAGTGCGGAAGGCGCGGCCCGCGCAATAGCGCTGCAATTGCTTTGCAATGCTGAGGCTTGGAACCACGATTAGTGGTGCCAGGCCTCACGCATGTGGCCGGGCTTTGCCCGGCGGTCGCAGCCTACGGCTGCTCCAAACGGAATACAGGCAGTTGATGCAATATTATAATATTGAATCAATTATAGCGAAGTGCCATAACAGGGCTGCCTGTATGATGCTGGCAAGAAATAGGGGGGATTACTTCACATGGGCCGACCGCGCACACCACGGCACAAGCGGCTTACGCAGAACCAGCGTTTTGCCATCGTGCGCAAGCGTGCCGAAGGGGTGGCGATCGAGGATTTGGCCCGTGAATTTGGCGTCACGCCCCGCAGCATCTTCTACACGTTGAAGGCCGATCAAAGCCGCAAGCTCGACGCGCGCGTGCGCTCCGAATTGGTGAATGTCCGGCTCACGCCAAAGGAGCTTGCGAGCTTTGATGCGGTGCTGACGCGGCATGATATCGCCAGCCGCGCCGACGGGTTGCGGCGGCTGATCTATGCGTCGAACGATCTCTTCGTTCCTGACGATGAACTGGCCAACCAGATGCAGGGGCTATCGGCTTCGCTCAATCGCACCGGCAACAACATCAACCAGATCGCGCAGCGCCTAAACGAGGCAAAGCGCCAGGGCAAGACGCCGCCCTATGGCAACTCTGCCCATAGCCAGGTGCGCGCCTTGGCCGGGCTGATTTTCGATATCGCCGACCAGGTTCAGGACATGGCGCAGCGCCGCCGAAGCGCGCTGTCCGGCGAGGTTGCTCGCGTACTGGGAGGTTTTGCCGATGGCCCGGAATAGCGCCGTTGCTGCCGCGCAGGAGGCCTTCTTCGATCGCGACTGGAGCCGCATTCGCGGCAGCGTGCCGCGTGCCCGTGCCAAGCAAATGGCCCGGGCGGCGATGGGGCATTCGCCCGCGATCTTCAAAGCCATTCGAGACGGCGGAACACACAACAAGACTCAGCTGCGCAACCAGCTGGAGTACCTGACCACCAAGTCGAGCTTTATCATCGACAGCCGTGGCACCTATGACGGCCAAAGCGTTCTATCAGGCAAGGAGATCGAGCAGGTTACGCGCCGGTTTTCCGCACAGTGGAATGAGGGGTTCCATCCCAAACTGGGACATACCTCGCACCTCTTGATGGCCTTCCCGATTGGCACGCGCGGCGAGGATGTCGCCGAGATCACGCGCGAGATCTGCGAGCGTTTTTTTCAAGGTGAAGGCAGCCACTTTGACTACATCGCCGCCGTGCATGAGGACCGGGACCATCCACACGCCCATATCGTCCTGAACCGGCGCAGCAAGGACGGTGAATTCTTTTTTCTGAAAGAAGGGCACCATTTCAACTACGACAGTTTTCGCGAGGCAATGGTTGAGGTGTCGGACCGCTATGGGTTGCGGCTTGAGGCGACCCGAAAGCTCGAACGTGGGATCACGACGAAGAGGCCAAGCGATGCAGACCAGCGTCGCGCGGAAGCCACGGGCAAGAAGCTGACCGAACGTGAGCGCGTGGGGCCGGAGCTTGACCGTGCCTTGGCTGAGGTGGCGCATAACGCGCGGCTTTATCGCGGCCTGGCCGCCGAGGCCTCTCGCGAGAACCAGCATGACATTGCAGCAGCCTTGGACAAGGCCGCGCGGCTCTTGGCGCATGGCAAACCGATTGAAGCAGATGGAAAGGTATACGGCATGGCCGAAGAACAGCATTCGTTTGATGAGGTCGTGGATGCCTTTCACGACAAGATCAAAAAGGCCGAACGCATTGTAGCGGACGCCCCGGTGGAGCGACGTGCCGCGCTGGAGCATGAGCTGAACGACATCTATCGTTCTTTGTCACATCTGAGCCCAATGGGAACGCAGTCCCACACCTTGCTCGAAGATGCCTCCAAGAGCGGGATCTATTCGGCCGCGAACATTCAGGCCGACGCCCAAAGTGCATTGCGGGATACAGCTCTTACCGAACGTCTTGAACAGGCTTTGAAAGGCACCGGCATTGACGCGCAGGATGTAGCGCGTCGGGTCGAAATCGGCGCGGGCAATGCCGCGCTCGAGCGGCAATGGCTTGGACAGGATTTGAAGGCGATTGCCGAGAAGGACGGCTTTGACCTGTCACGCGCCGATGAGCTTGAGAAAGCGATCGACCGCCTTGACCATGTGCACAGTGATCTGGGCCGTATGTTGGCCGATGCTGAAGTTCTCAAGGACAGTGGAGCGGTGGAGGCCGACCGGGAGGAAGCCATAGTCGACGGGTTGCCGCCGACCACCTCTGACATCCTGAGCCGTTTGAGAGATGATCCGACCGCAGATCCATTCCGAAACGATCTGGAGCGCGAGACTTTGAGGGCCGAACTGGAGGATCTGGCCGGTGAAGAAAATACCCCGGACTTGGCAATTGGCGATGAGACCGCGCTGGAGGAACATATCGAAGACCGCCTGGACCGGCTCTATGCGGCTAAGGCCTATCTGCAGAGCGATGCCGCTCTGGCGAACAGTGTGGCGATGGAGCATGTCCTAGACGAGATCGCCAATGAAGAAATTGATGTTCAACGCGAGCGGCATGTCGATGCCGACGGCGAAAAAGGTGTGACGCATGGGTAAGGCGCGGATCGCACTCGGCGTCATGAGCTTTGCTCTTCTGGGCGCGGTGTTGGGGTATGTTCTGGCGTCGGCCTTTCTGACGTTCCACTGGTTCGGGGTCGGGGCGGATATCGATTTCTTGATGCTGGCACGCAGCTATGGGGTTCTCCGAACGACGCATCAGGCCGACATGCAGATTGTTCACTTGGTCGTGGGGATCAGCACTGGTGCCGGTGTTTTGCTCAGTGCGGTGTTGATGAACGATGCGCTGACCAAATTTGGGGAAACCCACTGGCTGCAGATGTCCGAGATGAAGCGGAACGGTTTCTTCGGCAAGCCTGGCCACGGCTTTGTCCTCGGCAAAATGGGAAAGCCCAAGAGCCGCAAACCCTTTGTCATGTCCAAGGTTTTTCCCCATGCGCTGATCGTGGCTCCAACCGGACGCGGAAAGACCACGGGGTTCGTCATTCCGAACCTTCTGACTTATCAGGGCAGTGCCGTCGTGCTCGACGTGAAGGGCGAAAACTTCGAGGCAACGGCCCGCCACAGGGCTGCGCAGGGCGACAAGGTGTTCCGGTTCGCGCCAACAGACTGGAAGGATGGCCGTTCGCACCGGTACAATCCTTTGCTGCGCATATCGGCGCTGGAAAACGTCGACCGCCAGCAGATGGAGCTGCAACTTCTGGCTTCGCTGTTCCTGCAAGCAGATAACGACCGGGTGCAGGGGCTTCTCGATGGCGGTATTGACCTATTCGTGGCGGCAGGACTTTTGGCGTTCGAGCGAAAGCGGCCGACCCTGGGCGAGATCTACCGCATCACCGCATCGGGCGGGGACAAGCAGAAAGAGTATCGCCGCCGCGCCGATGAAGTGGTCAATCCAGCCGCCAAGCTGATCTTCATGCGGATGGCCTCGACCAACAACGACACGCTGACATCCTACCTGTCGCTCTTGATGACATCTGGCCTCAAGCAGTGGTCAAACCCGGCCATCGACCGTGCGACCGCAACGTCGGACTTCGATTTTCGCGATATCCGAAAATCGCCATTTTCGGTTTATCTCGTGGTCGAACCGCTGATGGTAAAACCGCTCGCGCCGTTGATCCGCCTGTTTTTCTCAGACCTGCTGGCATCGCTGCAGGACCATGAACCCGGCAAGGACGAACCCTGGCCGGTTATGATCATGCTCGATGAATTCAACCGCCTGGGCAAAATGCCGATCGTTCTCGATAGCATCGAAACCCTGCGATCCTACCGGGCCAACCTCGCGATCGTAACGCAGACGATCCCGGCCTTGGACGAAATCTACGGTGAAAATGCCCGGCGTGCCCTGCAGGGTAACGCGGGCATCAAGCTCTATCTCACGCCCTCAGATGAAAAGACCATCGAAGAGCTCAGCAAAGCCGTCGGCAAAACCACCAAGCGTGTTGTGACTCGCTCGCGCTCGGTCGGTCGCAACCCATTCGCCGGACGCAGCATGTCTGAACGGACTGAAGAAACCGCGCTGCTTCCCGAGGATGAGGCGCGGCGTATGGATCTTGATGACATCGTTCTGGTGGTCGACGCGCAAATGCCCGTGCGCGCCAAGCGGATAAAGTACTATGACGATCGCTTCTTTAAGCAGATCTTCGACAAGCAGACAGGCGACCTCCCATATCCCTCGGCCGGGGACCAAATGCGCGGCCTACAAGGGCAGATCAAGGCACTGGAAGCGAAGATAGGGGCGCTTGAGATACCGAGAGCAGTTTCAGGTGGCGGCTCTGAAGGTGAAGGGAAGCGGCGAGAAGAGATCGATAATTTGGTCAGCGAAAAGCGGGGTGAGCCGAACGAGGGCAAGCCTAGTTTGGACGAGTATCAGGCTGGTTCAGATCGGGTGGAGAAATTTATGGAGGCGGCAGTCCAGGGATGAGAGCAGAAAGAAAACGTTGTTGCCTGCCGACGAAGGACTCATTGCAGCAGAAACGAGTAGATTTCTAAATTGACCAGGAGACAAGAATTCCCAACCCGCATTCGAAAGATTGACCTTCGAATTCTAACGCCCAAGTGCGAACCGTGGCGTCCAGCTCTCAATTAATGCTTCTTCTTCCGCCAGATCTTCATCATCTGGATCTTCGGCCAGCTCGTCGCTCGATAAAACAGTCAGAGTGAAACCATAACTGCCTAGCCCAACGACCTCTTCGTCTAAGGTCAAGCGGCGAGTACAAGAAAACCAGTTTGCAAGCGTGGTTTGCCCGCACAGGGTTCGACCCGAAGCAACGTTGCCGGGCTTCCGATTAAATTCGCGTGTAAGGCTTGCTGGCAAAGATACGCCCTTGCGAAGAAACGTAAGCTTGTCGAGTTTCTTGAAGCTATCGGACAGGAATGCGTATGCCACTTTGTCACCGGAACTGACGATCACCGCCATCGGATAGTCACAACACTCGGCAGCCCTGATCGCTGAAGCCGTCAGCGAACACTCCGCGCTGTGACCCAATGTCATGATCGCATCAAGGCCGACGCGGCTTGTACCGATGACGTTTGAAACCAGCCTCGATGGCATCAACAGACCAGACGCGAAGTGATCGGCTTCGAGCTCAATGGAGTTTGAACCTTGCGAAAATCCCGCTTTGGAGATGTGAATCGGAGCTGACTTTAGGATCTCTTCCGGATGCCCTTCCAGAAAATAGTGCCCAAGCTCGTGAGACACTGTAAATCTGCGGAATCCCTCGCTTACAATATCTGTCGCATAGAAAATGCCGACACGGTCGTCGAAGAATATGATTCCTCCGCTGACACCTGGTCGATCAGGCGGTTTTGGCTCAATCATGATGTCCTCGGCCTCTGCGATCGCAAATGGATCAACCGGGAAGTTGTCAAACCCCATCTCTTTGGCCTTTAGCTCGCCCTGACGTCGCGCCATAGTGAGCCGGAACTTGCTCATTTCTCCGCTTTCTTTTGATTCATCAAGTCAATCATCATCTGGATGTGCTCTCTGTCGCCGTCAGATAGGTTTTCTTCCCCCCGGAACACTGTTGTTGCTTGGCCCATCTCCAAGGTGCGCCCAAGGAGATAATCCGAAGTCACATTCAGTGCTTTTGCGAGGGATCGGATATTGGCGAAAGATGGCTTTCGTCTTTCCTTCTCGAAATGTCCGATGGCGGATGGTTGCAGGCCGGCCTTTGCGGCCAATTCGGTTTGATTAAGTTCTCTGTTCTCTCTGGCTCGGCGTAACCTTTCGCCGAATCCTCCCGTTTCATCTGTTGAGTTTGACATGACGCCCTTGGTTGTGTTACTATGACGAAATCGTAGGATTTCCGCCGCTTGCTCGCGGCTTTTTCTTTCGCGAAACGCCCTACGAAAACGTCAATAACTGTAAGACAGATCGTAGAATCCGTCAAGCCTGAGGGGGCAGAAGGAAATGAATGTAAGAACAAATTTTGAAGACTACGCGCGGAACCTGGATATCGATCCGGTTGAAGCAGCGCTGATGGATGTGGCTCGGGCCATCCAGATCACCGTGACAATGCATCGCGAGGCAGAAGCTCACTATCGCGGATTGGCCAGCCATGTAGATCGGCCGGGAAGCCCATTTGAAGACCTTGTCCACGAGATCTACGCGTCCGGCAGCTTTGCCATTCACGCACCGACGCGATCTCGCCTTAAGCGAGATCAGCATGATGTCGACGCTGTCATTGAACTGAGCGTGCTACCAGGTAGCGACCCTGAATGGGTCTTGACCATGCTCTACAAGGCAATCAAAGGCGATCCGGGCAGCAAGTATCATGACTATCTGATCGAAAAGAACAGCCGCTGTGTGACTGTGACATATCCGGATGGCGTGACCGTGGATCTGATGCCGGTTGTTCGTTTGGCTGGCACCCCGGAGCGCGTCGCGACCCTGTTCCACCACAAGCCGGAAACGGGTACTTGCTACCACAAGGAGGTGAACCCAAAGGGGTTTGCCGACCACTTCAATGGCCATATCGAAACAAGCGCAGTCTTCCAGGATCTTTTCGACGCGCGGCGTTTCCTCGTAGACGGTGAAACCTACGAAACCATGGCAAAACGCGTGACGTCTGATGGCAGCATGATAAAGGCTGATACCCAACCGATGCCTGTCCATGTCCCGCTCGACCAAAAGTCTCCGCGGGTTGTTGCTCTGCAATTGATCAAGCGCTTTCGCGACAAGCGCTTCCGCAAACATGATGACCACCGCGGCAAACGGAAACCTCCCTCGATCATTATGGCTGCGATCGCGCTGGAAGCTGGCCCAGTGCAAGACAGTCTCGTTGACGAGGTGATTGCACTGGCAATTCGTATGCGCCGCCGCATTCAGGATGCCGAAAGCTGCCTGCGGTTGTTGAAAGTTCGCAATCCGGCTCATACACCCGACATCTTCACCGACCGGTGGCCTGAGCAACGGAGCGACCAGCAACTCTGGGCCCGCGATCTCCAGACACTCATTGACCGCTTGAAGACTCTACAACGCGTTGGTTTCAACCCAGCGGTAATTCAGTCAACCTTCGACGATCTCTTCGGTGAGAAAGCCGGTGAAACGGCGCTGCAGGCGTTTCACCGGGCGCGGATGGTTCAGCTTGAACACGGCGCGATTGGAATGAAACCGGGTGGAGAGTTCAAGCCTGCGGCCCCTGCTTTGGGTGCCGGTGTCGCGACTGCAAACGGTCTCATCACGCCTGCCCGAGCCAATACCAACATGGGGGGCGTCGTGCCCGATGATAACTGTTGGTAACCAGATCGCGGATATGCGCGCTATTCTCCCGACCTGGTCGTGCAATCAGCCGGACAAACGAACTGCCATTTGGCATGGCACGCTCAAGCCTCATAAGACGACCTATGGGTTGCGCGTGGAATACACCGAACCACTGTTGCCCGAGGGGCGGTCAAATCTCTATCTTCAGCCTCTGGTAGAGGTGTTAAGTCCACCGCTGACCCGGAGATTTGGAAATGCGGAAGGCTCGCTCCCGCATGTCTACGTCGCACATCCGCGAACGCAGCGGATCGGTCCCTTTCTTTGCCTCTTTGATGATGAAGCAAACGAATGGACACCAGATGATCGCATTAGCAATACCACCATCCCTTGGGCTTCAAACTGGCTTAGCTGCTACGAGTGTTGGTTGTTGACGGGCAAATGGTTCGGCACGGGCAAGCACATCAGGTTAGAAACAGATAGCCGCAACCCAGTAGCGGCAAGATTGGAACGTTACCATGGAACAACCTCAGTTGCGGCGGTCACACGGCACGATTTTTCATCGGCGTGAACAGCTCGAATGGACGGCCGACACCTTCCGCATCCTCTCGATCGATGGTGGCGGAATAAAAGGCATATTGCCTGCCGCCGTGTTGGCCGAATGCGAGCGCCGATTTCTGAAAGGAGGATCAGCAGCGGCCTATTTCGATTTGCTGGCAGGAACATCAACTGGCGGCATAATCGCGCTTGGTCTGAGCGCGGGAATGCGCGCGGCGGAGGTTCTCGACATTTACCTTACCCACGGCGGGAAGATCTTTCCAAAAGGCTGGACCCCGCCATTCGCTTTGGGTCGGGCGGCTAATTCTGTTTACGGGTTCGCGCGCAACATGGCCGTCTATCGCTATGACCGAGAGCCCTTGGAACGCGCCCTTCGGGACTGTTTCGGCAACAGAACTCTTGGGACTGTGGATCGGCGGTTGAACATTCCAACCTTTGACGGTTTCAACGAGGTCACTGTTCTGAAGACTCCACATCATCCTGATTTTCGCCTGGACTGGCAGGAGGAGATCGTGACGGCCGCCCTTGCGACCTCGGCGGCACCTACCTTCTTTTCGACATACCGAAATGGCACGCGGCACTTTGCCGATGGAGGTGTTTGGGCAAACAACCCAGCCATGGTTGCGCTGGTTGATGCCCTTTCGTGTTTCGATCTCGACCGACATACCGTCGACATTCTATCTCTCGGATGTGGCGAACAGGATCTGCTATTGTCGGACTCGCAAATCAAGTGGGGAGGGATGTTTCACTGGCGCACCATCATTGAGACGGCCATGCATCTACAAAGCCAAAACGCACTGGGTCAGGCCGGTCTGCTGATTGGGCGCGACAGATTACTGCGGGTAACAACTGCACCTTCATTAGCTCCGATTGCGATGGACGACTTTGAAAGAGCTCGTGATGAGCTTCCCACTCAAGCCCGGCGACTCGTCGAAGAGAATTCCGAGCGTTTGGAAAGGTTCTTCGATGCGGAAAGGGCACCGGTAACCCTCTATCATGGAGAGCAGGCTGCCGACCTTTGATTGCAGCAAGTAAGATCGCTTGACCGGCGCACCTAAGACATTTATCTGCGTTTAGTTAGGAGTGACTGCGCCGCAGCAAAGACCAGTCCGACCAACAGCAGGAAGGTGCCGATTTCACTTCAAGCGCTTGGCCCGTTCAGCGACCTTCTGAACCATAGAAACAGTAGCTCCGCCCGCCTGCCGTATTCCGGCTCCCGCGATCTCGGAGTTTGATCTGGTCCCAAAACGTGCCCGAGCCCGCGAGCCCTTTGTGCCAATCAACCCCTTTGCGAAGCCGCCAGGGCCTGGAATGCTCGGCGGTCCGGCCATCATGAAGTTGCCTGAAATTGAACGGACGATCAGCGGGGTTGCGATGATCATGCCGCCTGCGAGAAACATCATCATGAAGAAGGGGACCAGCGCGCCGATATTGCTTGCACCGGATGGATCTCCGAGTTCGGTCATCAGCGAACGCGACATGCCGACGACGGTGGAAAACACGCCTGCGATCACGAGAGGGTAGAGAGCGTAGGACACAGTGCTGGACAGCCAACGGTGGAAATAGTCCTTGCTGACATCGAACAACGAAAGCGCGATCATGATGGGGGCGATGCCGATCATGAAGGCCAGCATGATCTTGGCAAAGATCAGAACAAGCCCGCAGAGTGCGCCGATGACGCCCAAAAGGAACGCACCGATCGCGCCGATCAGGGCTCCGGCCATCCAATGCATGTTGTCTCCAGCCGCGTTAAGGTAGTCGCCGAACTCTTCGATGAGATCGTCAAAGGCCCCGGCAAAGTAAGACGCGCCAGCCCCGCCGCCGCCAAGCCCCGCCACCATGCCGCCCGCGAGTTGGTCGAGCCCATCGACTAGGGCGCTGGCCACCGCGTTGAACTGGACCCAGTTCATCGCAAAGAGGGAGATCAGCATAAGCTTGAGGACGAACCAGAACGCCGTCCGCCCATCCATGGACTTGTACTGAAACACCATGTTGAGGAAGACGCCGATCACGGCGAGCGTGGAGGCGACCGCAATGACGCCGCCAAGCTGTCCGGCGACGTTGCCAAAGGTGGTTTGGGCTGCGTCTTCCAGAAAATTGTCGGTGGTCTCTACCATCCAGGTGACGACGCCCATCGGATCTTCCTCGGTCTGCTTTAGGCGCTCGCGCCGGTGCGTCGTTTCATGAAGGCCTTCAGGATATGCTCGCCGTCAAAATCCGGCACGACCGAGACCAGCTCCCAGCCGTCTTGGCCAAGAGCCGTCAGCTGCGCTTCGATCTTCGGTGGCTTTGTCTTGGCGGTGTTGATCTGTTCAATCTTGTATTCAAACATGAGCTGTTTCCTTTGAATGGGCCGGATCAATCGGCAGGTAGAATTCGGTGATGCCACGTGTGCCTTCATAGCGACCGGCCTGGATGATCACATCGATCGAGCGGGTGATGTAGTCGTTCATGTCCTGGTAGGTCATGGGCACGTCAGTTTTCAGGGCGGCGATGGCGAGGCGCTGCACGGCCAGCTGAGGGGTTTCAGCATGCAGCGTGGTGAGTGAGCCACCATGGCCCGTGTTTATGGCCTCAAGGAAGGTCATGGCCTCTTTGCCGCGCACTTCGCCTAAAACAATCCGGTCCGGCCGCATTCGCAGGGTGGAGGTCAGCAGGACATCAGCGCTGCGTGTGGCTTCGTCGCGATCAGACATCAGCGTGACGACATTGGGCTGCGTCGGACGCAGTTCAGCGGCCTCTTCGATCGTGACGATACGCTCGTCGGCGGGCACGAAGGAGAGGATTTTACGTGCCGTGACGGTCTTGCCGGTCGAGGTGCCACCAGAGACGATCATGTTGAGCTTGTGCGTGACGCAGAACTTGATCGCCGCATCGATGTCGCCGGTGGCCACGACATCGCGCAGCTCGGCGTTGCGCTTGCGCCGCGCACCTTCATTGTTGCGTTCTTTGCCGAAGAGATAAGACAGTTTGATCTGGTCCAATGGTAGGTCCGCAAAGAACCGCAAAGAAATCGCATAGCCGCCATCGACAGCGGGGGGCTGAATGACTTGCGCGCGGATTGGGCGGTCACGGTAGGTGATGCTGACCGACACGATGGGCTTGGTCCGGCTGAGCGTGGTGTTTGCGGCCGAAGCAATCTGATTGCCCAGGTCTTTGATTTCGTTGGGCGAGAGCGGTCGATTGACGGACCGCATAAAGTGATCCCCCTGAAACTCCGCCCACAGCGTGCCGTCGGGGTTGATGCAAAGCTCGATCAGCTTTGGATCACGCGCTTCGGGGATCTTGTCCATCGAGCTTTGCAGATAGCTGGCCGCCATGATCAGAAAATCTCCAGATCGCGGTCGACCATCACGGTGACGCGGGCACCTTGATCGACATAGATCACGGGTGAGACGGAAAGATATTCGCCAATCACGCTTTGCGCGCTGTCTCTCAGATCTTCGCCAATGCCCTCGAGGACATCCGAAGTAATCTCATCTTCGGTGTTTTGCGCGGCGACGGCGGGCAAGGCTCCGATCAGCGATATCAGGGCGGCAGAACCGAACCGCGTGCCAAAGCGGCTGTCGACGAAACCGGTCGTTCCGGAGCGGCCCAGTTCATCGCCTCCGAAGGCGCTGATTTCGACGGTCTGATTGCTGGGCAGAATGATCCGGTCCCAGGCGGTCGTCACGCGTTGCTGCGCGATATCGAGACCAGATTGATACCGCCCGATCAGACGCGCGCCGCGCGGGATCAGGATCCGCGAGCCGTCATAGGCGTGGACATCTTCAGACACCATCGCGCGGACCTGACCGGCGAGCGAGCTGTCGATCGCTGTCTCGAGCACGGCCTGGATCATCGTGCCCTGAACAACCGTGTTTGACGGGTTCACGATCAGCTGGGCCTGCGTCACCTCAGCGGGTTCAGCGCCGTTGCGAACAAAGTCTGTATCGCCATCAAGTCGACGCTGCTCGGCGGCGGTATCATTGTTGCCGCTTCCAGTGCCGCCAAAAGCGATAATTGGGCTGGCAATACGCGCTTGCAGTTCCTCAAGCTCGGCTTGCCGCCGCCGCTCGAGCTCTTGCATACGCAGTTCCTCGGCCGTGGGGCCGGTTGGTGCGGGCGTGCCCGGGGTTTCCAGGCGCGCAAGCTCCAAATCATTTTGAAGTCGCTGGATTTGCCGTGCGCGCTCTTCCAACTCTTCGCGCAAGGCGGCTTGCGTAGCAGCGGCCTCACTGCGCAGGGCATCGATCTCTGCACCCAAGGTCTCCAATGCTTCAGTGTTGACGGCTGGGACTTCAGGTGCGGATGCGTTGCGCAGGGCTTCGAGCTCGGTGCGCATAGCGTCCATTTGCGCGCGTAGCTCTTCCGTTTCGCTATCTGGTTCCGGCTCCGGCGGCGGAGTTGTGTCAATCGGTGCAGGCGTGGGCTCGAGCGCACCAAAGCCCGGTCCCGCTGCTTGGAATTCATCCGGGGAGGCGGTTTCCAGGCTGTCGGGTTCAGAACCGCCAGAGAACAATAGCAAGAGGCTGCCTAGAGCGGCGATTGCCCCAATGCCTAGGGCAATAGTGACAACGGACGGTCGCGATTTTCGGTTTTGTGGTTTGCCTTCAAGCGCTTCGAGGCGTTTCTTAAGCTCAGCTGTTTCACTCATTGTGGTTTGCCTCGCTCATCTCTTGGACGCAGATTTCGTCATCACCAAGCCTGAGAACCCATCGAGTGCTGACACCCGATACGCGGATCACGCCGTCTGGCCGGGCTAGAGCATTGACACTGCGCTCATTGCCACCGGACCAGCGAAAGATCGCGGGCAGCGGCGCGTTTGCGGCAAAGCGGAAGTAGGTGAAGGTCCCGTCGTCCCAGATTTCTTGCGGGGTGATCTCTGATCGCGCGCTGACGCCATAGGCATGGTTTGCGGGCTCGCTTGCAGCCACTCGGGATTGCTGGGGAGCGGACTCAGGATAGGTGAAGCGGATGACATAGAAGGTCGGTGAGCTCGCCTCGGTCACGTTGAAGTAATAGCTGCGCCGGTTGGTGTAGACGGTGATGTTAGTATGCGCGCCGCGCGTGACGGGCTTGATCGCGAAGGCCTGACCGCCGGGCACGCCGTCGAGAAGAAAGCCTTCAGTGTCTCCAGCAATGATCGAGCGGATGGTTTCGCCTTGGCCGAATTCGATGCTGGTCACGTGGGTCAAGCTGGTGCGGATGCGGTAAACCTGCCCATCCTGATAGGTGGCCAGCCGGACACGGGCATCATAGGGGCCCTGGCGCGGCTGCGTTTCTGCATAGGCGGTGCCAGCAAGCGGAACAATGAGGGTGAGGATCAGGAACAGGCGGCGCATTGGTTACTCCAGACGATCCGAGCGGATCGCGTATTCGGTGACGGTGAAGCCGAAAGGGTTCTGCCAGACATCGTCGATCGACCGGCTGTTCTCGGGTCGAAACTCAAACATCAGCGTTGCGGTGAAGAGCCCGTTTTGAGTGCCGCGCGGCGAATTAAGCCGCTTGCGCAGACGCACCTGGGCACGGTTGGCGCTGATATGGGTGATCGACAGAACCTCGACATCAAGCCGGGCATCTGTGCCGTAGCTGTCCGGCGGATAGGCTTCGTGGCCACTGGTCCAAAGCGCGCGCAGGCCGGCGGCGGCCGCGCCGCCCGACTGGTCCAGGACCCGCCGCACGCGCACATCATTGTCGAGCTGATTGTACGTCTCTCGATCAATGACATAGCGGTAGACCTGTGCCTCGATGATAGCGGGGCGTTCCGTGAGTGAGACCGCTTCAACCATGGCATTGGGGAGGGCCATGCCGGTTTCGCTATCAAAGGGCACGATCATGGGCGGCGGGTCCACGTCGAACAGGGCGACAAGAGCAGCGGAGAGGCAACCTGCCATGCCAAACGCCATGCCTGTCAGCCCCAGCTTCTGCCACATAAGCTCGCGCCGTCGCGCGCCGTAGACGAGCTCTTCCTCTATGATTTCTGCTTCACTGTTCATGAGGTCAGTCCGCGCGCAGGTCTGGCAGGGTGAAGTCCATGTAGCGGCGTTCTTCAGCAAGGGTGGCGGCATCGACAACGCCGGATTGGCCTGCGCCGACGGTCTGGATGGCTTCGAGCTCCCACATGCGCGTCATGGCGATGGCAAGCTCTGCAGTGACGCGGGTGTTGTGATCGACGGCTTCCTTGAGCGTTTCCATGTCCGGGATCAATGTGACCAGCTGCTCGACGCGTTCGAGAGATTGCGCGGCCTCTTCATAGCTGTTTTCTGCCGCCGCTGACATAACGGCCCCGGCGCCTGCTTGGCTGGCAATGCGTTCCGCCCCCGCATTGCCGCTGCTGGCCATTTCAGAGAGGGTATCTTGGTCAAAGCCTGCGTCCTCCAGGGCTTGCGTCATGCGACCCTCCATCTGAGGGGCCGCGTTGCCGATCAGGCCGCTGAAGTCGCCGTTTTGGATCTGCCGGATGGTGCCAAGAAGATCGCCGAATTCCTGATCGAGAAGCCCGTCGAGATCACCACCCATGGCCATCTCGATGATATCCGTCGCGCCGGTCAGCGCGGCGTAGGTCTCGTTGAGCGTGTCGAGTTGCTGCTGCACCAGGTCGAGCTGTTCGAGAAGCGTGTCAAGCTGGTCGGTCTGGATCCCGAAATCCTCCAGCATCTGCTGCAGCTGGCGAATTTCCTGGGCGATGTTGCGCGTGTCGACCGTCGGCACGCCTTGGGCAGATACGGGTGACGCAACCAGTAACGCGCAGATGGCTATGGAAGAAAGAAAGCGGATCATGGGAATGCCTCCAGATCGAATTGCATGAAGTCTTGTTCGCGCGCCTGAGCGGCCGCCATGGCCAGCTCTGCCGCGCTAAGCGGGCGGGTATGAGCGGCCTTGAGGCGCGTGCGGATCGCGATCATGCGAGCGAGTTCTGCCCGCGCATAGGTGTTGAGCGACATGGCCGCGTGAATGTCGTCGGTTTCGCCAATACGCCTGATGATGTCCTGTACGCGCTGCGCGGCAGCTTGCACGGAGACCAAGGAGTAGTCGCCATAGACCCCTGCACCGAAAGAGGTCAGGCTCATCGTGGAGTTGGCCAGCAAGACAGGATCAATCGTGCCAAGCGCATCGACGCCACCGACGCGGGCAAGGTAGAGATTGTAGCGCTCGGGGATCACCTGAACGTAGTGCTGGGTCTCAGCGAAAGGGGGCACGCCGCCGTTGCGTTGCACATTGCCCGGACCGGCATTATAGGCCGCCAGCCCGTGAATGATGTTGCCGTCAAACATGGCCAGCATCTGCGCCAGATAGCGCGCGCCGCCGGTGACCTGGATGTAGGGGTTTTCGTAATAGGCCGGGTAAATCCCGAGATCCTGCGCCGTGCCGGGCATGATCTGGGTTAGGCCGAATGCGCCGACAGGGGAACGCGCGCCGATGGTGAAGCGGCTTTCTTGCCAGATCAAGGCCTGCAACAGACAGCGCCACTGATTGGGCGATAGACCGGCAGCGCGCACGCCGGACATATGGTGCGTTTCTTGCGCGGCACGAATGATGAGCTCTTCGATCGAGCCGGACGCATCGCCGAACATCTGGGCTGCGCCTGGGTTTGGGTCGACCGAACCATAGAGCGTGTCTGCGGCGCTTTCAGGCGATGAACCAGCTTCCAGGCTCGCGACCAGTGCGCCTGAGTTCCCGCTGGCAAGCGTCGCGGCATCGAGAATGTCTTCCAGCGCTTGGAGTTGTTCTTGTTCGAGCTCTTCAAGCTCTTCTTCTTTGGACAGCCGGTCCCGTTGCAGCGCCAGATCCTGCTCGCCCTGCTGCAACACGCGCTCGCGCTGCAGGAACATGCCCGCATCAAAGGTCGGCACGCCTTGGGCATGGGCCAATGGCGCGTTGAGCCACACCAGACCCGCAAGGATATGCGGGCGGAGGCTATTCATGCAGCGAACCAATCGGCCCGAGCAGCTCGAAATTGCAATTGCTGCGGCTGACTTCGGCAAAAGAGTTGAAGCATTCAGCTTCGGACGGCCGGTATTCCGCGCAGGCTGTCAGGGTCAAAAGGGTGAGGGTCAGCACGCAAAGTCTAGGCATCGATCTGTCTCCAAAAATCGGGGTTCTGGCGATAATCCGCGCCAACCAGCGCTTCGCCTTTTTCCATGCCGCCAAGGATCGTGAGGTAAGGGCCAAGCGCACTCAAATTGGCGTCGACCACCACCGAGCCTTGATCATCGCGCACTAGCGCCAGCCGGGAGTTGCTGCCTGTGCCAAGCAAAACGCTCAGCTCTTTTTCAGTGAGGCCCAGCATGGTGTAATCGCTGGCCGAAGCGCGGATGTTGGGAAGCAGAAGCTGTGTCGGTACGGCCTCGACAATCGTCTTGCCGGTGCGGGTTTTCTCAAGCTGGCTTGCGTATTGGGTCATCATCACGACGACGGCGTTCTGTTTGCGCGCCGTGACCAGCCAATTGCTGAGCCGATCTGCGAAATACGGGTTGTCGAGCGCCTTCCAGGCTTCATCAATGATGATTAATGTCGGCTTGCGGTCCTCGATTACACGCTCCACCCGCCGAAACAGGTAGGACAGGACCGCCATGCGTTCTTTTTCGCTTTCGCTGTCGAGAATCCCGGTCAGGTCGAATCCCACCACATCACCATCGAGCGAGAAGGTGTCCTCAGAGCTTTGACCGAAGATCCAGCCATATCGGCCGTCTGCGGTCCATTCCTGTATCCGCTCAAACAGATCCCCTTCATCCGCCCCGGCGACAAAGAGCGAGGCCAGATCCTGCCAGTTGCGTAGCGCGGCATCGCTGGCTCCGGCGTTCTGGCGCACCACTTCCTGAATGCGGTTGATCTGGACCGGGCTCAGGGGGTTGTCGGAGCGATGCAGCAGCGTGGCTAACCAATCAGAAAGCCAGGCTTGCCCGCGCCCGTCAATTTCTGTGCGGAGCGGGTTCAGTCCGGTGGCTTCACCTGCCTTGATGGCGCTGTAGCGCCCGCCATTGGCGCGTACGGCCATTTCCATGCCAGCGCGATAGTCGAAGACAAACACGCGTGCGTCGCAGCGCCGGGCTTGGGTCATGAGGAAGGCTGACAACACCGACTTGCCGGAGCCAGGACGACCGAGGATCAATGTGTGTCCACCGGTCGGCTCTTTGTCCGGCTGACCTGTCTCATGGTAGTTGAACAGGAAGCCCGAACGCTCCGGCGTCGGGAAGAGAGTGATCGGCTTGCCCCAAGGCACTTTGTGTCCGGGTTTGCCCAGTTGACCGCGATGCAGCGCTGCGAGATCGGCAAAATTCGTGTTGGTGATGGCGGCCTTGCGGCTGCGCATCTGCCCATTGCCCGGATGCTGCGCGAAATAATGGGTCCGAGCCGCAAAGCTCTCATTGACCAAATTGACGCCTTCGCTGGCCGCGATGTTGCGGACCTCGGCGGCGATGGATTCCAGCTTTTCCTCGGTCTCGGCGAAGACCGTGACCGTCATGTGATGATCGCCGAAGCTGAGGCGCTTGGATTCAAGATCGTCCAGCGCGTCGACCAGTTCTTCAGCAAGAGAAATCGCACCATCATCACTGGCCTTCATCAGCCGCTGTTGGCGCTTGATCCGGCTGGCCATGATGTTGCTGTTTATGGGCGTGAAGGAATGTGTGACCACCATGTCGACGGGCAGGTTCAGCTCATCGAACATGGTGCAGTTGGTTTTGGCCGGATAGGTCTTGATCGCAAAGCTGGTACCAAACCGCTTGCCCGTCGTCCCATCGTCGAGCGCAAAACCTCGCCCCTGAAACGTGACGCGGGTGTTTGCCACATCCTCGGCAATGATGCCAAAGCGGGATTTTGCGAAGAGCGGTCGCTCTTGGCCGATGTTGAGCGCCCCGAGGAAACCCAGCAGTTCGCCGCTTTCAGCGCCGAGCAGACGCGGGTTCATCTCGGCAAAAGACGATTGCAGAAACCCGACGACCTCCTCGAGCTGGCGCAGCTGCTTGGCCGTCTGGTCTTTCAGCTGAGCGATTGAGTCCGAGCGCTTTAGTCGTAGCCGCGTACTGAGAGGAGGATGTTTCAGCACTGTCAGCGTGAGTGTTTTGTCCCGAAGGCCTGCTCGCACCATGGCTGCTTGCCAGCGGTTGTCCAGCGCATGGGCAAACCCCTCATTAGGCACCGGTGGTAAGGTGGTCTCAATTGCCTTTGAAACCTTGTGCACGTAGAAACTGTACTCCGGCCCGATCTGCGCGATGATCGCCGCGAAGAACGCGCGGACCTTCTCCAGATGCGCGTCATCGCTGGTCATGCTGTTGACGCCATCAAGGCGGATGCACTGGAACAGAGCATTGCCGCGCGTGCGGATCGTCACGTCATTCACGAGGCTGACATAGGGTAGCATGCTGGCCATCGGGCGCTCTTTGCGCGCCCAGTCCGGCAGCGTTGCAAGATCATCCGACGGATCATGGAGCATAGCTGTCCCCCGAATGGATCTTGCGGTTCGGGGTGGGCGGCGTTTCCTGCAGGGTGGTGACCATCACCTCAAGAAAGGCAGGATCCCAATCGGCCGCTTTCCAAAGTGCGGGATAGGCCAGAGCGGCGATGATGATCACCGGCCAGCTTTGGACCCAAAGAAACAGCAACACAAACCCGAAGAGCCAAACCATTGCATACATGATTGGTAAGCCGATGAGCTTTGGCGGCCGGATCAGGCCCAGGAAGAGGCGGGTTTGCGTTGCCATGCCGGATTTATGCGCCCCAGATCGCGGTCACGATGGTCGGCGCAGCAGCGATGCCTGCAATGGCAACCAGCACCCAGAGGGCTTGGCGGAAATCCAGAATGCCGAAGAGCCAGGAGAGGAACACACCGATCAGGGCCAAGGTGCCGATGACTATACCCAAGGGGCCGGTGATTGTGTCGACGATGCCCTGCAAAAGGTTCTGCACCGGCGAAAGGTCAATGCTCTGCGCAAAGGCGGGGTTGGCAATCATCAAACTGGCCAGAGCCAGCGACAGGATCGTGCGGAATTGAATTTGCATCAGGAGGCTCCAGTCAGTCGATCACGCACGGCCGTGACCCGGCGCACGTGATTTTGGGTTTCTCGATAGGGAGGGATGCCGCCATGGCGCGCGACCGCGTCGGGCCCCGCGTTGTAGGCGGCAAGCGCGAGTTCGGGCGTGCCGAACTGCGCCAACATCATCAAAAGGTAGCGGGCAGAGCCATCCAGATTGGCCCGCCAGTCATGCGGATCCACGCCGAGCTGCGCGGCCGTCGCTGGCATCAGCTGTCCAAGGCCGATCGCCCCTGCCGAGCTGCGCGCATTCGCTCGATAGGCGCTTTCAATCTCGATATTGGCTTGGAAGAGGGCCTGCCATTCCGTCACCGACAGCCTGGCGCGGCGCAAAGCCGGGTGCCCGCCATAGCGATGCGCCGTGCTTTCAAGAGCTGCGAGGATTTCAGGTCGGGGAACTGCGCGGGCGGGTGCAGGAGGGGGATCTACAGGCTCTGGCGCTGCAAAAACGATCAGCTCTGGTGGGTTTGCGCCAATCCCGTCGACATAGCTTTGTGCAAACCCTGATTGGGGAGCTTTGGTTTCCAGTTGGCCATCGGCCCGCATGGAAAGCACGAAGCCTTCAGAATAGGCGGGCGCAGCAAGGAATGCCGCGAGGGTGGCAAGTGTCTTAGCCTGCGTCTTCCAATTTGTGCGAGGCGATCTTGCCTTCGAGCATGGGGATCGAGACGATCGAAACGCCAAGGCCAGCCAGGAAGCTGGATAAGCCGTTGATTGTCTTGAATTCTCGGGCAGCCATGTTGTTGCGTGCAGTGACGAGCAGGCGACGCGTCTCGCCATCTGGCGAGACGCAATGCACGGTCCAAACTCCGGACCACTGAGCACCTGTACGTTTGGGCGTAACCCGGCACACAACATCCGCCGAATGACCCTCGGCAAGCAGCGTGCGCAGCCCGTCTTCACTGACAACATTGGGGGCGTCTTGCATCAAATTCATAGGATCGAGCCTTGCAGAATTGTGCATTGGCCCGGCAGTCCCTTATGGACTAACGAACCGATACAATATTATAACTTTGCAATCAATAGGTGCAACTTGTTTTATTGCGCCTTTCATGCGTTGAAACAGATTTACTGCAACGGAGTGGCTGAGCCAAGATAATATGGCGCTTTTGAAACAAACATGGGTGGTTATGGTCGTTCTGAGCTGGGGTTCTGCCGCGATTGCGGGCACTTGCCTGCCGCCTGCGCCGCCTTGGATGCCGACCAATGCCGACCACGTGCGGGCATATGCTGACCTGTTGAGGCGCGATGCTGACGTCTATTTTGCTGATGTCGAGCAGTACTTTCGGTGTCTAGACCAAGAGCGACGTGAAGTCTTCGAGCAAGCGCGCAAGGTCAGTGGAGACTATGCGCGCGTTCTGGAGTTCCTGGACGACATGAGGAAATGATACCCGTCCTCACGTAGAGAAAGCTGCCTTTCAGTAAAGCTGCCGCGAAGGTCGCCAACGCGGACAAAGCGTGCATTCGCTGCGGCTGCGCCAACGGCGGCTTTCGGTCCTTCGACGAAACCGTCGATGTTGTCACAAGCAACTGAATTTCGCCTAGCGTCCGGATAAGTCTGCGCTACCGTCCGGCAGATCATGCGCACCGATACAGAGCCGGTGATCCCCCAGAACCTCGATGACGCGACACTCTCCGGCGTGGCCTGGATCGTCCGCACTGGCCATCCGCACCAGTTCTTCCCGAAGCTGCGCGAGAATGGTCATGCGCCGGTCCACCGCCGCGAGCTGCTTGCGTGCGATCTCATGGGCAGGTGCGCAATCCTCTGACGGGGCTTCTGCCAAGGCCATCAGATCGGCGATGTCATCGAGCCCGAAGCCCAGTTCCCGCGCGTGACGGAGGAAAGCGAGGCGTTCGAACGCCGCTGCATCATAGCGCCTCTGCCCGCCTGTCGTCCGCGCCGGTGCCGGTATCAGGCCCCGGCTTTCGTAGTAGCGGATCGTCGTCACCTTCACACCCGTCCGGCGCGACATCTGCCCGATGGAATATTCTTTCATGTCGCCTCTTGAACCTCCAGTCGCTGTAGATCGTATCTACACTGAAGTGATACGAATCGAAAGGAGCTACTATGGGGCACGGCCATCATCATCACGTCGATCCGGAAGCGGGCGACCGCCGGGTCTTCGCCGCCATCGCAGTCAATATGGGCCTGACGGTTGCTCAGATCGTCGGCGGCATCGTTTCCGGTTCGCTGGCGCTGATCGCCGATGCGCTGCACAACTTTTCCGATGCAATCTCGCTCATCATCGCTTTCGCCGCCCGGAAAATCGCGCGGCGACCTCGCGATGCCGACATGACGTTCGGCTACGGTCGGGTCGAGGTCGTGGCCGCGCTCATCAACTACACCACGCTGATCGTGATCGGCCTCTACCTGCTCTACGAAGCCGCAATGCGCTTTGCCGATCCGCAGCCGGTCGAGGGCTGGCTGATCGTCATCATCGCCGGAATTGCGCTTATCGTGGACGCCGTGACGGCTGCGCTGACCTACGCCATGTCCAAATCCAGTGTGAACATCCGCGCGGCGTTCCTGCACAACGTCGCCGACGCGCTCGGCTCCGTCGCGGTGATTGTCGCTGGCACGCTGATCCTGCTTTACGACTGGCGGCTGATCGACCCGCTCGTGACGGTGCTGATCGCAGGCTACATACTTTGGCAGTCGTTCCGGGAAATTGGCCCGGTGATCCGTATCCTGATGCTCGGCTCACCACCGGAAATCGAGACGCAAGCGGTGCTGGAGACCGTGCGCGGAACCGACGGGGTGACCGGCATCCACCACGCGCATTTCTGGCAGATGGACGAACACCGAGCGGCCCTCGACGCACATATCGTAATAACCGAGGGCCGTTGGTCCGACGCAGACGCGGTGAAGGAGCGGATCAAAACAGCGCTGGCAGACCGCTTCGACATCGAGCACACAACGCTGGAGCTGGAATGCGCGCGCCACGCCTGCGACGACCCGTCCGAGTTCGGCGGGCGCGGGCATGGCGAGGAGCGGCACGGATGACCGACTTTGCTTCCGTCGCGCTGACCGTCGCGCTTGTCTGTGAAACAGTTCTTATTGCGATGCTGCTTTGGTCGATCCTTGTCCCATCCCGCCGTCTCTGGCCCCCGCAACGGGTGAACTGGCTCAGCCAACTCATGGTCTGGCTCCCGACCCTCGCGGTCTTCAGTAGCGCGATCCTTGTGGGCTCCGCCGGATGGAATGCTCTGGATTGGCCGCTCTGGCTTCGTTGGAGCGTAGGCCTGCCGCTGATCATGGCGGGCAATGCCGTGGTCTGGCCTGCTGCCTTGGGCATCGGCCTCGACGCGACCAGCGGCGCGGAAGCCGAGCTGAAAACCGATGGTTTCTATCGTTGGTCGCGCAACCCGCAATACGTGGCAGACATGGGCATCCTGGTCGGATGGGCAATCCTGTCCGCCAATCCCGCTGCGTTGATCATCGCGACGGGCGGTGTGGTCGCCTTTGCTCTCGCCCCTTTTGCCGAAGAGCCATGGCTGGAAGAGATCTATGGCGCGCCCTACCGCACGTATCGGAAACGGACGCCGCGGTTTTTCGGGTTTCCAAGCCGACAGAACGCTGACTACTCTGTGTAGCGTTCGCAGTCGCCGAGCCCGGTCGCGGTTGAGGCAAGGAGCCGATCCGCGGCACGGATCAGCTCGGCAACCCGCCTGTCCGCCAGGCGATACCGGACAAATCGACCTTCGCTGCGGCGGCTGACCAGCCCGCAATGCAGAAGGCAGCGCAGATGGTTCGAGACATTGGGTTGCCCCAACCCAGTATGAGCGACAATCTCCTGAACGCTGCGTTCGCCCGCCACCAGCGCATCGAGGATCGCCAGACGGCTGGGATCGCCGAGGCCCCGAAAGAGCTTTGCCCGCAGTTCTAGGGCGTCGGGTGCCAAAAGATCGTCTTGAACGTCTTGCGTCGTCATATCATTATCCACTGATACGTTAGCGGCGGCACTTTTGCCCGCCACTTTGAAGAGGATCGCACATGAACCAGGCCGAGAACAGCACGTTGCCGACGGCCTCCACGCCGATCCGAATGCGGGTGCAGGGCATGGACTGCGCCAAGGACGCGGCCGAGATCGAGCGCGCGGCCCGGTCTGCGGGCGTGGCCGAAGGCGATGTGAAGGTGTCTGCCGCAACCCACGTCATGACATTACGGATCGCGGAGGGTGACTTGTCGAAGGTGCGGCCCGCGCTCGATGCGACCGGCTACGGCTTTGAGAAGATCGAGGACGGCGATACATCCTCCGATCCGGCCTACAAGGACCCGAGTTATCGCCGCGCCCTCTGGATCGTGGTCCTGCTCAATCTCGGCTACGGCGTGGTCGAGATGTTCGGCGGGTTCCTGTCCGGGTCGCAGGCTTTGAAGGCGGACGCGCTCGATTTCCTCGGCGACGGCGCGATCACGTTTCTGGGCCTGCTCGCCATCGGTTGGAGCCTGACATGGCGTGCGCGGTCAGCGATGATCCAGGGCGTGTTTCTGGGGCTTCTGGGCCTCGGCGTCGTCGGCAGCACGCTCTGGCGTGTCCTCAACCAAACGACACCCGAAGCCGGGTTGATGGGAGCCTTCGCGGTGGGTGCGCTGATCGTGAACGTCCTCGCGGTCCTGCCGCTGCTGAAGCACCGCAAGGGCGATGCCAACATGCGGGCCGTCTGGCTGTTTTCGCGCAACGACGCCATCGGCAACCTTGCCGTGGTCATCGCGGCCGGGCTGGTCGCATGGCTTGGCAGCGCCTGGCCCGACCTGATCGTCGCGTTCGCCATCGCAGGGCTGTTCCTGCATTCGTCGTGGATGATCATCCGCGACGCGCGGAATGATCTGAAGGACGAGTAGGGGGCGCTTGCGTTAAAGAAGTGACCCCAAGTCCGATCCGACACTTGGATAGGCCGCCGTCATCGACTGAAGCTGCTTGGCCGTCAGGCCCAGCTTGATCGCCAACCCGAAGAAATTGATCAGCTCGCCGTATTCCGGGCCGAACAGGTGCGCGCCGAGAATCTTGCCATTCGACCTATCGACGAGGATCTTCGCGGCGGCGGAGGTTTCGCCGATCCGATAGTTCGAATACCAACCGCCAGTGTCGGTGAACCGGACATCTATGTCATGCCCGGCGTCCCTTGCCTCGTCTTCCAACATGCCGACACGCGCCACTTCCGGAACGGTGAAGACGGCCGTCGGAATACCGGCATAATCCGGTGCGGTTTGCGCGTCTTTGAGCATGTTGGAGGCCGCGACCTTCCCTTCGATCACTGCGACCGGCGTCAGCGGCATGCCATCGGTGTCGGCGGAATCTCCTGCGGCATAGACCGCGCTGTTTGTCGTGCTTTGCAGATGGGGGGCTACAACGATGCCCTTGTCACTGTAGTCAACACCAGCCGCCTCAAGATTCAGGTCGGCCAGGGCTGCAATCCGGCCCGCGCCATGCACGACCAAATCGGTTTCGATTGTCCGGGTCTGATCGCCCGACGCAACCTCGACAGTGAATGCTCCACTGGTTTCCGCGACCGAGACGATTTCGGTCTCGCGCATCAGGTCCACGCCGATACCGGCGCCGCGCTCGATCAGCATTTCGACCAGATCGGGATCGAAGCCGCGTAAGGGCCGGGCGCCACGATCCACGATGATCGGGTTGGCTCCGGCCCGTGCGGCGATATGCGCAAACTCGAAGGACACGAAGCCGCCGCCGATAAAAAGAACCCGTTTGGGAAGGGCCTCCAGGTTGAGGAAATTCGTGCTGTCGATCACGAGATCGGCCCCTGTGAAGCTCAGCGGCCTGGGCATGGCACCGGCGGCCACGAGGAACCGTTCCGACTGATATGCCGTTCCATCGACCTCCAGCGTGTTGTCTCCCGTGAAGCGGGCAGCTCCATGCAGGGTTTCGACGCCGTTGCCCGACAGGCCCTTTTCCATCTTGTCCGGCACGGGATCGGTGAAGCCACGCTTGTGTGCCATCAGATCGGCCCAGTTGATCGACAGATCACCGGGATCGATCCCCTTGCCCTGCATGAGCCGTGCCGCGTCCATGATTTCCGCACCGCGCCGCAGGATTTTCTTTGGATCGCAGCCGCGCAATGCGCAGGTGCCGCCGTAGGGCAGCGCATCGACAATGGCCACACGCCATCCTGCTGCGCCACACTTGTTCGCCGCGGCCACGCCTGCCATGCCAGCCCCGATGACGATCAGGTCGCAGTCTTCGCTCATTATCCGGTCCTTGTCTTGGGTCTATCCGGCGCAGCAGCTCAACTTTGCCACGTCCATATCGAAGGTTTGCGCCGCCAGCTTCAGCCCTTCTACCGTGGTCAGATACGGGAAGACCGTCTCGCCAAGTGCCTTGGTGGTCATGCCAAACTTCAGGGCCATAACGAGGGTCTGGATCGTATCGGACCCCTCGGGCGCGACGATCTGGCCGCCAAGCAGCCGGTCGGACTTTCTGTCCGCCACCAGCTTAATCAATCCGCGCGTGTCGCGTGCGGCCAGTGCGCGCGGCACCTGATCGAGCGGTACGATGGACGTCTTGACGTCGAGGCCCGCGTCCCGCGCCTGGGCTTCACCGAGACCGACGCCCGCGACCTGCGGGTCGGAAAACACCACCCAGGGCATCACGGCGTTGTCGTAGCGATGGTCTTCGCCGAGAACCGCATTTTTGGCCGCGAGCTTTGCACCATAGGCCGCCATATAGACGAACTGGTCGCGGTCGGTCACATCGCCTGCGGCATAGATGCCACGCACCGATGTCTGCATGTCCTCGCCGACGACGATGGACCCACGCGCGTCGGTTTCCACGCCGATTGCGTCCACGCCCATATCTTCGGTATTGGCCCGCCTGCCAGCGGTCGAAACGAGCTGATCCGCCGTCACTTCGACAGGCTTTCCGTCCTGGATCACGCGCAGTGTCACGCCCGCGTCGTCGCGGCGCACAGTGTCGTAGCTTAACCCGGTCAGAAGGGAGATGCCTTCGGCCTCGAACGCCGCCGCCAATGCCTCCGAGACCTCCGGTTCCGCGCCGGGCAACAGATGCGAACGGGCGACAAGCGTGACCTTCACGCCCATGCGGCTCATCATCTGGGCCAGTTCCGCGCCGATGTAACCCGCGCCGATGAAGATCAGGCTTTTCGGCAGTACTTCGAGTTCCAGAAGACTGGTGCTGTCGAGCGCGCCGATGTCCTCGATGCCGTCGATGGTCGGCAGGACGGGACGCCCGCCCGTGGCGATGATGGTCCTCGGTGCTTTCAGGGTTCGCTCACCGACTGTCACGCCACCTTCGATCAGCCGCGCGGGACCGGCGTCGATGTAATCGACACCCTCATATTCCGGCAGAAGGTCCGCGTATTTCTTCTGGCGCAGGGTCGCGACCAGATCGTCTTTGGACTGAACGAGCGTCTGCCAATCATCCACTTGTGCCCGTCCCGACAGGCCGGGGAACCGCTTGGCAGCCCCCGCACCGTGCACGGCCTCTGCCGCGCGGATCATCGTTTTGGAGGGCACACATCCCACGTTGACGCAAGTTCCGCCGATGGTGCCGTGTCCCACGAGGGCGACGCGCTTTCCGGCATCCGCGCCGGTAATTGCGGCGGAGAACCCCGCCGATCCGGCCCCAAGAACGATCAGGTCATAGCCGCCCTGTTCATCGTCGTTTTTGTTCAGGTCTTTCATCTCAGCGCGCCTCACCATACTCGGGGTCTTTTGGTCTGGCGGCGAACAGATATATGACCGCGCCGATGGCGATCAGCGGTGTGAGCATGCCGAGAAGACCGAAGAACATACCGGTGGCGGTGCAACATCCCATCATCATGAGAGCGTTCCTTTCTTTTGCGCACGGTTCACGAGAACCGCGTAGAGTGCCGTGGCGGCGAAAACGCCGATTGTGATCCGTATCGCGAACCTGAACTCGAGGAGAATGATCAGGATCGACAGAGCTGCCGCGAGGCCGGTGGCCCAGAGTTTCGGGGCCGGTCCCGGTTTGCCAGCGCGCAGCCAAAGGGCCTGTGCCACCACGGCGAGGCTGAAAAACAACAGCGGGAACAGGGCGTAATCGAGCCAGCCCGTGAGGGCCGACAATCCGACGCCAGCGACGATGACGACCAGAAGCGGTGTAAAGCAGCAGAGCGCGGCGAAGAGCGCACCGCCAAGCCCCCATTTCAGCAGACGGTCGGAATTTTCAGGTGTGTCAGTCAAGGAGCCGTCTTTCTCTGTGATGGGTCGGGGCCGGAGGCGCGTTTCATTTGCGAACGACGCAGTGCACGGACGATCAGGTAGGTCAGACCCGCCAAAACCAGCACGGCAATGCCACTCATTCCAGAGAGCCAAGCCCCAACGCCGCCGAACAACGCTGCAAGCACGGCAGTTCCGCCGCCGCAGCAGACGACCACGACCGGAGCTGCTATTCCGAAGGCCAGCAGGCCACCCATCAGATTGTCACGCATTGCAGGCGGCTCAGGAGGCTGTGTCGGGCAGCACCTGCGCCGGATAGCCATTGGCCGTCACCGCGCCGATGATGCTTTCGATGGAAGTTTCGGCGTCATCGTAGGTCACGCTGTAAACACCCTGCCCGTATTCGGGGCCGTCCTGGAATGCAACGATCTCGACCGATGGCACACCACGCATCGAACTGGCAACAATGAACGAACAGGACGGGCATGTCAGTTCGCTGACGGCAATCTCGACCTGGCGCTCTTCGGCGAGGGCCGGAGTCGAGAGTGCGGCGATGGTCAGGGCGGGTAGCAGGAGGTGCTTCATGGTCGTTGTCCTCGTTCAGAATTTCAGGATGAAGGGGGTGATGTAGGGAAAGATCATGGCGACAGCGACAATCGCGGAAGCGGCCCAGAGGGTCGCCCGCATGATGCGGCGGTCGATGGGGCGGGCGCAGGTGCCATCGGCACAGGACTCGGCATCTACAGGCTTGTAAGCCTTGTAGAAGCCGTATCCCAAAAACGCGGCGCTCAGCGCGAAGGTGTACCACTTGTAGGCATAGAGGGCCCCGAGCTGCGCGATGAACACGCCCGTCACGCCAAAGCTGACCAGAACAAGCGGCAGAATGCAGCACGAGGTCATCGCCAGCGCACCGAGGACGCCGAGGCCGGTCACGCCCCATCCCTTGGTGGTTTCGTCGCCAATTTTCTGCGACCGAGATTGCGGAAGTTCCGCCAAATTTTGTTCCATCGAATCTTCCTTGAACAGTTATTTCCACCGTTCTAGGGTCTGTAGTTGATACAGGCTCAAGGGGTTTTTTTGCGAAATGAGTAACACAAGCGTGAGATCAATTCGGCGGGGTGATTTGGCACGAGCAACGGGCTGCAATCTTGAAACCATCCGCTATTACGAAAAGATCGGCATCATGCCGGACCCGCCGCGCAGCACGAAAGGCTATCGCAGCTACGATAACGCCCATGTCAGACGGCTGAAATTCGTCATGCGGTCCCGAGATCTCGGTTTTTCTCTCGAAGAGGTTCGCGGGCTGCTCGGGCTGGTCGATGAGCAATCCCGGACCTGCGCCGAGGTTCAGATCATCGCGGAAGATCACCTGACTGACGTTCGAGCCAAGATCGCGGACCTGCAGCGCATCGAGCATGTCTTGTCGGACACAGTTGCGCGATGCACCGGCGATGCTGTCCCAGAATGTGCGGTGATCGACGCGTTACTTGATGCGTGAGCAGATCAGCATTTGATTTGCGACCGCTGCGGCCCGAAAATGAAGCTGCCATTGGCCGCAACGCAGAAAATCGGAAAGATGGGCTCTTTCCGGCCGTTAGCTGCGTTTTCCACCAATGTCTGGTTCAGTGGTAAGCTCTGAGTTGTGTTGCGCTATAGGCTCGCCGTCATTGTGCAACGCAGCCTGCGTCTCGCCGTTGTCCCAGCGATACAGAAGGCCGATTTCTTCACCTGTTTTGATGCATGAAATATGGCCGATGGCTTCGGCCGTTGTGCGAACACTCGTAATTTCGGGCAATATCAGCCCCTCTTGTTTAATAACTCTTGTGGGTCGATTTCGAGAGCAAGTGCGATCCGCTCCAGAACATCGATTGATGCTGAATTTTTGGCGAGTTCGATCTCGCTGATATAGCTGCGATCTACATCCGCAGCCAAAGCTAGCTGTTCTTGGCTCAATCCTCTGGAATTTCTTAGATTCCGGACATTTAACCCTACTCGTTCCCGTAATTTCATGGCCTCTATTCGGCCAGATCACAAGAACCGCTCTACGGAATATATTCCACAAAACGCGCGCGAGTATCACAAGTGATGTTCTCGTATATGGTGTGAAGAGCGATGTTGGAGCTACATTTTCAATAATACAGTAATGTAATCAAAAGGCAGTTATTGATATGTGGTGCAGATTTATCAGGAATTGGTTCTTTGGGGTCGCAATGTCTCTGCTTTCCAGTGTGGCTCCTCAGGCAGCGAAAGCCTATCAAGTCGATTGCGCCATTCTGCTTTGCCTGGCTGGTGGGTGGCCCGCGTCAGCAGAATGCGCTCATGCCCGTGCCGTGTTCATCCGTCGGATCACGCCTTGGCCGATTGAGCCACCCCTGCAAATCTGGCGTTGTCCGATGGGTGTTGCGGAGCGCGCGCCTATGCAAAGCACGGCCCCGACAACTTGGGAGGCCAGCAACCAAATCGGCCAGACACTTGGTCACGTCATTCTGGCACAGGTGGTGGACAGTGGCGCAGACATCGACATCAGTGGCCTAGAATTCGATTTCGTGCGCTCGATCCGCGTCTGGGATGTTCGGCACTACAGCCATCGCGAACGCGGTCGCGACGATGATTGCTCTGAAAGCTACAACATGCGTCTCGGGACCTACGGCACGCAGGGCGAATTCGGCTGGCAACGCACGACACCAGCCGCTGCCCCGCAATGGGTTCTGCCGTCACGGCGCTGTTCGTCATCAAATTGGCGACGAGGCGTCGGTGTGGAATGGGAAGATCACGAAGGCAACCACGGATATGAGTGGGTGGCCTACTAGGGCTATTCGCCGATATCCTTCATGCGTTCCGCAATGTCGCCCGCAATGCGCTCATACAGGGCCGCTTGCTTGTCCCTTGGCGTCCCAGGCTTTGGGTTTCTTCGACGGATGCGTTTGGCGAGCCAGAAGAGCAATCGCGCGGCGGGGTCATCCAGTTTTTCCGGTACAGGAGCTGGATAGTTTTCTTCGAGGAGAGCAACGACCTCGGCATTCATGCTGCGATGGTTGGCCTCGGCCGCGAGGCGTATACGATCGCGCAGGCCGTCTGGCAGCCGTACGATGAACTTATCCTGATTTTGAGAGCTTTGTTCTGGCATGGTGGCACTGTGCCATAAAAAGCAATTGACGCAATAGTGGCTAAGTGCCACTAACAGGGTATGATTTCAACCTGGAGGCGTTTCATGAACAGTCGTAAACCAATGCAGCTTCGGCTTCCGCAAGAGCTCAAGGAGTGGATCAAGGCGGAGTCAGATCGCAATGGAAATTCCCAAAATTCAGAAGTGATCCGTGCCATTCGGGCAGCGAAAGACAGGCGCTCTACGCTCGGATCAATTGGAAATATCAATATGGATCAGGGTGATAGTGCGCGTTGTTAACGAGCAGGAGAGGTGTCGATCAGATGACCAAAGCAAGTGTTCAGACAAAGGCGAAACAGGCGGCCTCGGCCTTCATCCGTGAGGCGCGGGAGGCAGGTTGGCAGAGGGCAAAATTTGAGATCAAGCCGGATGGCAGTGTCATCGTCGATGCCAACATGGTCGCTCCAGAGGCGGCAGACGACTTTCTCAACAGTGACCTGAGAATGGGCGAATGACTCGCAAGAGCTTGCCCAAATACGTCTACAATGACCGGGGGTATCTCCGGTTCATCCGGCGTTCGCGCGGTATCTCGGTCATGATGCACGAGGAAGCGGGCACGCCGGAATTTTGGGATCATTACAATCGTCTGCTGAAAGGAAAACCCGCGCCAGCGCCGGTGAAACGCAATTTTGAGGCGTTGATTCTTAGCTACTACGAGAGCGACGCCTACAAGAAGCTGAAGCCCCGTACGAGATCCGACTATCGGCGGTATATCAGCCACATTCGTGAGATCTGGGCCGACAAAGACCCTGCTAGGATCGAAACCCACCACATTTATGAACTGCACCGGGCAAATGCGGACCACTGGCGGCAAGCCAACTATCTTGTCCAGGTCATGGTCGTCTTGATGAATCACGCCCGGTTGATCGGCTTCATCAAGAAAGAACACGGCAATCCGGCGAAGGGTATTCCGCTTTTCAAGCAGCAGAGCGACGGCTGGGAGCCGTGGCCAGATGATGTTCGGGAAGAGTTCGAAGCGCTGGCTTCAAAACGGGCGCGGCTGGTCTACGAGCTATGCGTTGGCACAGGCCAGCGCATTGGCGATGTCGTGAAGATGAGGTGGGAGCACTTCTCCGATGAAGGATTCGATTTCACGCAGGGCAAAACCGACAAGCCTCTTTGGATCCCGCTCACCGACCGCCTGAAAACCCAACTCGAAGGCATTGCGCGAACAGACGGCACTGTCGTGACCGACACCAAGGGGCGGCCAGTGAGCTACCGGATCGTTGCGGAGGAAATGCGCACCATCAAAAAGAAGATGAAGCACGAGAGGGCGAGCTACTACAAAACGCACGGGCTGAGGAAAAATGCGACGATCGAGCTGTATCTGGCTGGATGTGATGACGAAATGGTCAAGGCGGTCACCGGCCATTCAGGCGTTGAGATGCTGAAAAAGTACGGTGGGCCGATCCGGCAAAGAGAGCTCGCCAAGCGCGCTCAAGAGGCAAGAAATCAAATGGAACGAAGCAAGACCGAAACGTGAAAGTTTCAACGGTTGTTTCAAAAATGGCAGTGAAGGAGAGTAAGGATGACGCAAGTCATTGATTTTATTGGAGGCGAGTACCGGAATCGAACCGGTGTACACGGATTTGCAATCCGCTGCGTCACCACTCCGCCAACTCGCCTTTTGTGGTGTGGCATCTCGTTAAGAGTCGCCGTTCGTGCGTTGTTTAGGAGCATATCTAGAGCACTTCAAGTGCTCTTTTCTACTGAGCGAAACCGCGACCGTCAAAAATGCGAACAATTCCAGCTAAATGTGGTAATTGTTCAACGTTTTTGATGGTCTTGAAAAGAATACTTCGCTGACAGTCTACGATTATTGCTCATCTTCTTGAACTGTGGCATCACAGATGAAACGAAACTAGACGAACGAGTTTAGTCAATGACTGATTTTTCTACCCGCCGCACAATGATGGTCGATACACAAATTCGCCCGTCCGATGTTACCAAATTCCCGATTATTGCGGCTATGCTAGAAGTGCCGCGCGAAGATTATGTTCCAGAGGAGCTGCGGGAAGCGGCATATCTTGATGGAAATATCGCGTTAGGCGAAGGGCGGGTGCTGCTGGAGCCGCGCACATTCGGCAAAATGCTTGATGCGCTTGATATTCAGGCGAGTGACCTGATCCTCGACGTAGGCTGTGGACTTGGGTATTCGACTGCAGTGCTCGCGCATATGGGCGATACTGTCGTGGGTGTGGAGAGCGATGAGGCACAGGCGGACACTGCTCAGGAAACGCTTTCGGCCGGCGGAATCGACAACGCAGCAGTCGTCGCAGGGCCACTTGCTGACGGTGCGGCGAAGCACTGTCCTTACGACATTATCGTTATCGAAGGCGGTATCGAAGTATTGCCTCAATCCATCGCGGATCAACTCAAAGATGGCGGCCGAATTGCGGCTCTATTTGTAGAGGGAACACTCGGCGAGGTTCGGATCGGTCAGAAAACGGATGGCACAATTGCGTGGCGCAGAGCCTTCAATGCGGATGCCCCTGTGCTGCTAGGATTTGAAAAGACAGAAGAATTTGTACTATAACAGAAACCGGAGAGTCGTTTCCTCTGTGTTTTATTAAGTAATAATTGGTCAATGAACCGGGAGTGTGGATATGGGACTTAAGTTTCTGAAACGTGGAGCGGCCATCGCGGCGACAATTGTTTTGGCGAGTTCCACCGTCGTTCGCGCAGAATCTTTGCCTTCGGCATTGGCAGCTGCATACAACAATAGTGGCTTGCTTGAGCAGAACCGCGCGGTCTTGCGCGCTGCAGACGAAGATGTGGCGCAAGCCATGGCATCCCTTCGCCCGACACTTTCCTATATCGCGCGTACCTATGGCGATTACTTTGATGCACAGAATCCTGCGATAGGTCAGGGCAGCGTCCTCAGCGGTGATATTTTCATCAGCGCGCAAGTCATCCTTTTCGACTTTGGTCGCAACCAGCTTTCTGTTGAAGCGGCTAAAGAAGCAGTCCTCGCTACTCGGCAGGGCTTGATCTCTGTTGAACAGCAAGTTTTGTATGACGCCGTATCGGCATATATGGGTCTGCACCGAGATCAAGAATTTGTTCGCCTCGCGCGCAGCAACCTTGCAGTGTTGACGCAAGAACTTCAGGCCACTCAGGACCGCTTTGATGTTGGTGAAGTAACGCGAACAGACGTTTCGCTCGCTCAGGCTAGCCTCGAATCATCACGTAGCGATCTTGTTGAAGCACAGGGCCAAGAAGCGATCTCCCGCGAAGTCTATCGGACGGCGATTGGTAAATACCCAACAGGCTATGTGGAACCTCCGCGCGCACCGACAACGCCTTCCTCACTTGAAGCCGCACGTCAGGTCGCGCTGCGTACGCATCCGGATATTCTCGCTGCACAGAAATTCGTCCGTGTTGCGGAAATCAACGAACAAGCTGCACGTCTTGCTTACCGTCCTACACTTTCGGCAACCGCACGTGCTGGCTACACAGCGTACTCGCAAACATTTAACCGTTCTGACGCTTCGGTCGGTCTTGAGCTGTCCGGTCCGATTTACCAAGGTGGCCGCATTCCTTCGGTTCAACGTCAGGCATTGGCGAATGTTCAGGGTCAACGCGCGAACCTTCATCAGGCAAGACTGTACGTTGACGAAAATGTTGGTCGTGCATGGTCTATTCTCCTCGTGTCGCGTGCCAGCCTTGAGGCATTGAAAGCTCAGGTCGTAGCTGCAACGGAAGCTTTTGAAGGTGTTCGTGAGGAGGCCCGCCTTGGTGCGCGTACAACGCTCGACGTTTTGAACTCCGAACAGAACCTCTTGGATGCGCGCGCGCGTGTCATTGATGCAACAACCAACCAGTACCTCGCGGCCTATGGTTTGTTGGCGTCAATGGGACTTCTGACTGCGGAAAACCTCAATTTGAACGTGCAAACATACGACCCAGAGACCTATTACAGAGCTGTTGAAAACGCGCCAGCGGCATTCAGCCAGCAAGGCCGAGCATTGGATCGTGTGCTAAAGAGCCTCTCGAAATAATCGAATTTTCTCTATCTGTTGGCAGACGGGGGAAATCGAAGTACACTCTTTCGTGAGGTGACAGCAGGAAAAATCATGTCCGATTCCGTGACAAATGTTGAAGTCGAAGACGTAATTTCATCAATCCGCCGCTTGTTCAAAGAGGACAAGCCACAGCGAGACGATGACGTCGTTGCAAAGACTGAAAAAGCAAGCGTGCTTGAGCTTAAAAGCGACAAGCCTCTGGCAGAAGCAAAGCCGCGTGATGCGCTGGTTTTAACGCCAGCTTTTCGTGTGAAAGAGAGCCAAGAGTCTCAAGCAAAGCCCGCGCAGGTATTAGAATCGGCTGATGACAGTGCTGATTACGAAAATCGCGAAACGGAAAAGCCCCGTAAAGCATTGTTCAGGCATCGAACTGATCCGCTTGTCCTTAGTACGCCATTGAGCGACGAGCAGATTAAAGACGATGCGCCAAGTGTATCAAGCTCCAGTGACGAATTGCGCGCCGATATTTCACGGGCGCAGTCGCGTTTGGAAGCGACTATTGCCGAACTCGAGGCCGCGATTTCCGGCCAGCAAAGCGATTGGGAACCGGACGGAAGCGAAATCGCTGGGTCGACTCCTGAAACACAGCCGCTAGAAGAAGCAGATGACGAGATCGATGCCGAACTGGCACGCGCACTGACACCATCAGAGCAGCCCATCGATATCGCATTCATGCGCCGTCAGAAGGCTCAGGAGAGCAAACCAGTTCTTCAGCCAGTAGAGACGCCTGCACAAGACGATACCGCTGCAAACGTCCACGAGATCGTACCGCAGTCTACCACCGAGAACCTTCCTCAAGAAGAGAGTGCCTTTGACGAAGAGGCATTGCGCGAGTTGGTTTCAGAGATTGTTCGCAGCGAACTCCAAGGTGCGCTTGGTGAGAGAATTACACGCAATGTGCGCAAACTTGTGCGTCGTGAAATTCACCGGATCGTAAGCTCGCCCGATTTCGACTGAAATTTGCCAGAGTTTGTTGGACTAAGTTTCGACGGGCTCGGCAAGCGCTAACAAACCATCAATGTCAAAATGCTGTTCTAGATGCGCAGCGAGTGCGTCGAGAGTTTCTTCGACTTGCGCTTCATGCTGCCTTGGTTTGATGTCTAAGCCCAGTTTTGCGAAAAAGGCCCGCCGAAATTCGTCAGCGGCGAAAATTCCGTGTAAATAGCATCCGACAACATTCCCGGAAGCTGCACCCTCTGGGCGGCCACCAACTTCGAAGGCTGCGTTGGCGCAGTCTTTCCCATCGGTCTCGCCTATGTGGATCTCATAGCCTTTGATCGAAAGGCCGGTTTCAATATGACGCCCATTGGACAGCTCTAGCCGTTTTTCGGGCAGCATTTTTGTTATGACATCAAGATGCCCTAAGCCCTTCACGCGTGTTGGCGTGCCTTCTAGGCCCATGTCGTCGATCAACTCTTTGCCGAGCATCTGATAGCCCCCACAGATACCCAAGACATGTCCGCCACGGCGAATATGGGCGGCGAGGTCAATATCCCATCCTTGTGCGCGGAAATGGGCGAGGTCGGCGATTGTCGATTTGCTGCCTGGTATCAGAATGAGATTGGCATCGCCCGGTAGTGGGCACCCGGATTCAACGATTTCCACGCTAATCGTATCTTCGGCGAGGAGCGGATCCAGATCGTCAAAGTTGGCAATCCGGTTGAGGCGGGGCACCGCAATCTTGAACGTTCCGTGGTGCGTTGCTCGAATGTCCATTATGTCTTCGGCAGGCAGCATTCCCGCGTCAGGGAACCAAGGGAGAACGCCGAGAGAGCGCCATCCGGTCCGATTGCAAATCTCTGTTAACCCTTCGTCAAACAAGCTGACATCGCCGCGAAACTTGTTAATTGCGAAGGCTTTGATCCTTTGGCGGTCTTCTTCGGGCAGGACCGCATGTGTGCCTACGACCTGTGCAATTACACCGCCGCGGTCAATGTCTCCGATAAGGACAACGGGAACTGACGCGGCCTCTGCAAAGCCCATATTGGCAATGTCGCCTGCACGAAGGTTAATTTCGGCGGGGCTGCCTGCGCCCTCAACAAGTACAATGTCGCAGCTCCCTGCCAACCGTTTAAAGCTCGACAGTACTTCTGGAAGCAGGCTTTCTTTGAATGCGCCATATTCTTTGGCCTTCATGCTACATCGCCGTTGACCGCGAACCACGACCTGCGCGCCGACGTCTGTCTCTGGTTTGAGGAGTATTGGGTTCATGTCGACAATGGGGGCCACGCGGGCAGCCATGGCTTGAAGAGCCTGCGCGCGTCCAATCTCTCCGCCGTCGCTCGTTACTGCGGCGTTGTTTGACATGTTTTGTGGCTTGAAAGGGCATACCGAATAGCCGCGATTGACCAGCGCACGCGCGAGGCCGGCAACAATCATTGACTTGCCGACGTTGGAGCCTGCGCCTTGTATCATTATTGCCTTTGCCAAGAAGATGCTCCGACTGTCGCTTGTTTCTAGGCAATGTCGGGGAAAGTCCCGCGAAGTACAAGAACTAGGCGCACAAAAACAAAGCGCGCCCTTAGGGCGCGCTTGTAACTCTCACATACAGTGAGGATTTAGGCAGCTTCGGCCTGCTGGTTGCGGCGTTCGCTTTCCTCGCGGGAGAGCGCAACAGACGTCCGCACGCCATTGGAAACAAATTCCATCAACCCTTCGACAACACGTTCGTTAGGGTCAATTCCGGCACAGGACAGAACCTCACGGCCGTCACGCGAACGTGCCCAGCGTGCGATCTGTTCAGGACCGTTGCCATATTTTTTGTCATCTGCAATTGCATCATCCAATGCAGCCAAAACCACCGCTGCGAATAGCTTTCGCGAGCGATTACCTTGTTCGTGGTTGAAAGCGGTGCCATCAACGAAATCAGCCATCTCGTCGTCCTTTTGATTCTTGCTCTTGCACTTTGGGGCGTTTGCCGAATATGGCGATAATTGCGCGATTCGGTATACCTTGAAATGCATATCACTTATGCGTTGAGCGCATAGCTCTGTAGTTCAAACGTCCGATATAGTCGTCTTGTTCTCTATCGTCGCTCAATATATAGGTACACAAACGTTTACATCAACCTTTGCGACGAGATTTGAAATGCCAAAAATCAATGGGAACGAAATTCGGCCTGGAAACGTGCTTGAACACAATGACGGGCTGTGGGTTGCGGTTAAAGTAGACCACGTAAAGCCAGGAAAAGGCGGCGCTTTTGCCCAAGTTGAGATGAAAAATCTCCGCAACGGTTCAAAACTGAACGAACGTTTCCGCAGCGCCGATAAGGTCGAACGTGTGCGTCTGGAGCAGAAAGATCAACAATTCTTGTACGAGAATGATGGAATGTTGGTCTTCATGGATACGGTAACGTACGACCAGATCGAACTGCCTTCTGATATTCTTGGTGATCGCCGTCCTTTTCTTCAGGACGGCATGACAGTTGTGATCGAATATTACGATGAAGAGGCGCTTAATGCGACGGTTCCACAGAAAGTCGTGTGTAAGGTTGTCGAGACTGAGCCCGTGGTAAAAGGGCAGACAGCTGCCAATTCTTTTAAGCCCGCAATTTTGGACAACGGCGTTAAAATCATGGTTCCACCCTTTGTAGGGCAGGATGAGGATGTTGTCGTGAATACTGAAACGATGGAATATTCCGAGCGCGCCTAAGGGTAAGAAAATTCATTTAAGCCTCGCCAACGCGGGGCTTTTTTGTGTCCTTGGCTAATTTAACATACTAGTGCGTTAGAGGCTTGCAGTAATGCGAGCGTCTCCTGCATTAAGATCACCTTTTGCGCGATCGAACCGAAGATAGGCAATCGCTTGGGAACCAGCTTGCGAATAGAGCGTGCCCGCCGGTTTGCCGGCATTCGTAATTTCGGTTCCTATGGGCGCCGCGCCAGAAATCTCGACGGTTACTAGCCCCTTACGCAACTCGGTTTTGTGTTTCATGCGCGCGGTAACTTCTTGCCCAACGTAGCAGCCTTTCTTGAAGTCCACACCGTTCAACCGCTCAAAACCAGCTTCGAGGATATAAGTGTCGGGCGTTAGCTCAACACCGCTTTGCGGAATAGTGTGCTCGACGCGAAGCGAGGTTAGGTCAACTGTATCGTCCGACTCTCCGTAGGATCGCCAGCCTAGTTGAGGGTGCCGTGGATCTGCATGTGCGCCGTCAGGAGTTTCGCCCAAGCCGTTGGATACACGGAGCGAGGTTTCTTCGATCGCAACATCGGCTCGAAGTTTGTACATGTTTAGCCGTTGAACAAGGCTCGCCGTGAGGCTGCTATCAACATCCACTAAAAACTCTTCACCCGTATCCAGCAGGAAAAAATCGGCAAGATACTTGCCCTGAGGCGTGAGCAGCGCGGTATAGATAAGGCCGCCTTTTGTAACGTCATTGGTGACGAGCCCCTGAAGAAACTCTACGCGATCCTTGCCGGATATTTTCAAGACGTTGCGTGTATCGCTAGACATTGTATGTTCCTCTTTCACAGCAGAGACCAATATAGGTGTATCTGTTGTGAAAAGGACAGAAGCAAATCCAATGATTGCGTGAAAATGCGGGCACCTCTCTCGATTGTTATTCCGACACTGAATTCCGAAGCAGGGCTTCAGGATACGCTCGCGAGCCTGATGGAAGGTGTTGCTCAAGGTATCATACGCGAAGTGATCGTGAGCGATGGAGGCTCATCCGACAGAACGCTCGAAATTGCTCGTGATGTTGGAGCCGAAATTGTTTCTGGCCCTGCGTCTCGCGGGGGGCAGCTTCGTCGCGGCGCAAACGCAGCGAATGGCGAATGGCTCCTGTTTCTGCACTCTGACACAAAGCTTACTGCAGGCTGGGTTGAGGCGGTATGCTCGTTTGCCGCGCGTCCAGATCAAGCGGGTTACGGCAAGCTCAAGTTCGCCCAAGTCGGGATCAGGGCAGGACTTGTTGCCCGAGGAGCAAATCTACGATCGTCGCTGATGGGGCTGCCTTACGGTGATCAATCTCTGCTGATTTCTAAGGCTTTGTATGAAGAAATTGGCGGTTACCGCGATCAACCTCTTATGGAAGACGTAGCAATTGCCCGCGCGTTGCGGGGCAGGCTCAAACCTGTTGGTTATGCTGTGGAAACCAGCGCTGAGCGCTATGAACGCGATGGGTACACGCGGCGCGTATTGCGCAACTGTACAACACTCACGCGATACTTGCTTGGCGCTTCGCCAGAGAAGCTGGCCAAAGGCTATAGAGCCACATCTTCTTCGTGAAATCGAAGTTCTTAAATTGGTGTGTGCGGCGATAAAAAACGGATTTCGCCGCAAAAGACCGCTCTGGCATTGTTGTTTTCGCCTAAAGCAATGCCAAAGAGAGGCAAGGTGGCTCAAGATCAATTGACCTCGATAAATTTGGTGAGTAATCCGATTTGGAGTACTTACAAAGGACCCGAACATGAGCCTCGCAAACGGACGTAGCTATCTCGCAATTCCTGGGCCGTCGGTTATGCCCGACCGTGTGCTGCAGGCAATGCATCGTCCGGCGCCGAACATATATTCGGGTGAGTTGGTTGACTTGGTGGCTAGCGTTGTTCCCGATCTTAAGGCAATTGCAGGCACAAATCATAACGTCGCAATCTATATCGCTAATGGCCACGGAATTTGGGAGGCCGCACTCGCAAACACTTTGGCACCAGGAGAGACTGTTCTTGCGCTTGCTACAGGGCGTTTTGGCGCGGGATGGGCCGAGATGGCTGCGAGGATTGGGATTAACCCACGTGTCCTCGATTTCGGGTTGAGTGCAACTTACGATCTCGAAGTTATCAAAGAGGTCCTTCGTGCTGACACCGAGTGCGAGATCAAGGCGATTACGACTGTGCAGGTTGATACCTCCACATCAGTTCGCAATGATATTAAGGCGTTGAGGGATGCAATCGACGAGGTTGGGCATCCGGCATTGTTGATGGTTGACTGTATTGCCTGCCTAGGCTGCGAAGAGTTCCGGATGGATGATTGGGGCGTCGACGTCATGATAGCAGCAAGTCAAAAAGGGCTTATGACACCGCCAGGCGTAGGTTTTGTGTTTTTTGGCCCGAAAGCCGCAGAAGCGCGAAATGGGCTAAACCAAATCTCGGCGTATTGGGATTGGAACCCGCGCGCGAATCCGGACGAATTTTACCAGTACTTCGCTGGTACTGCGCCAACGCATCACCTATTTGCGCTCCGAGAGGCGCTGACGATGCTGGTCCACGAAGAAGGTCTCGAGAATGCCTATGCCAGACACAAAACGCTCGCACGGGCTGTTTGGGCTGCTCTCGAAGCATGGGGCAAAGAAGGGTCAATCGCGTTAAACATCGCTGATGAAAGCCTTCGCAGCTTTGTTGTCACATCTGTTAATATTGATGCGCCAAATGCAACTGCGCTCCGCGATTATTTAACTGAAAATTTGGGCGTAACCCTTGGGATCGGGCTGGGCATGGCGCCTTCTGGATCGCCGGAGTGGCACGGGCACTTCCGCATTGGCCACATGGGGCATGTAAATGCGCATATGGTGCTCGGAGTTATTGGCTGCATTGACGCTGGCCTAAAGGCGCTCAACATCCAGCATGGAAGTGGCGCGATGGATGCGGCGGTGCGGGTTATCGCAGAGGCTTAGTCTGCGGCGCGCGCAGCAGTCAGTGCTTTTGGTAGGGCTTTTTCGAACAGTTCCATTTCCCGCTCCGGCCCCGTCGAAATCCGAATGCAACGGTCTTGCGGTGGGTTAAACGGCATCCGTACGAAAATATCCCGTTCCATCAGTTCCGACAAAACGCGCTTGGCAAATGCGCTGTCGCTTCCGCAATCAATCGTCACGAAATTCGTGGCCGAAGGCAGAGGCTCAAGCCCATTTGCTCTGGCGGCTTCAGCAATTCGATCGCGGGATCGTGCAACGTTATCCTTAGTCTGCACCAGATAGTCTTGATCAGCGAGAGCGGCAACTGCACCTTCAAGGCTGATGCGGCTTGCCCCGAAGTGATTGCGAATTTTCCCAAAGTCGCGGATCAAATCTGGATGCCCGATGGCATAGCCCACACGCGCTCCTGCCATGCCGTACGCCTTTGAAAAGGTCCGCATTCGCAAGACCTGCGGGTTATCCATGTCCCATTCTGGTGCGGTGCCTTCAGGCGCGAATTCGATGTAAGCTTCATCAAGAATTAGCAAACACCCATCAGGTAGCCTCGCAATCATATCTTCGATGACGTCCGCGTTGTGCCAGGAGCCCATTGGGTTGTCTGGGTTTGCAATATAGACGAGCTTCGCGCCGCATTCGCGGGCTTTATCCAGCAGCGCGTCAGGGTCTTCGTGATCGTCCTTGAACGGAACAGTTTCGATTTTCCCGCCAAATCCGGCGACATGATAATTGAATGTCGGATAGGCTCCAGCCGAGGTCACAACGCAATCTCCCGGTTCGATAAACAGCCGCACAACATAGTTCAGCAGGCCATCAATCCCTTCGCCAATTAGAATGTTATCCGCGGATAGCCCGTGATAGTCGGCCAGCGCATTTCGAAGCTCAAAGCACTCCGCATCCGCGTACATCCACACGTCTTTGGCAGCATCTTGCATCGCTGCAATTGCCTTGGGCGAGGGGCCAAACACACTTTCGTTTGCACCCAACCTCGCCGCAAAGGGTCTGCCCCGTGCACGTTCGTTGGTTTCCGGCCCGACAAAGGGGCTGATTGCCGAAAGGGTTTGGGCGATGGCGGTTGATTTGGGTGCTGTCATGGTGGGGATTATCGCGGGATTTGAAGGGTGTTCAAGTGGCAGAAACAAAACGGGCGGCCACTGGAGAAGTCCAAGGCCGCCCGAAACTGATTTTGTATTGCTTAAGCGAGTTCTGCGAGGCGTTGTTTGGCCGCTTTGAGTTTGGTGGCTTCTTCTTCAAGCTCCGCCAATCGGGCGCGACTTTCCTCAACCACGGCTTCAGGCGCACTGGCCACGAATTTCGGGTTGTTAAGCCGGCCGTTCAATCCGCCAAACTCTTTCTCGACCTTGCCGAGTGCTTTGGTCAGGCGCGCTTCTTCAGCCTCAAGGTCGATGATGTCAGCAATCGGCAGCGCGAACGTTCCGCCCGGTACGGCGATGGTGACGCAGCCTTTTGGCAGGGCATCCACAGCGGCAATACTCTCTATGCGTGCGAGCTTAAGGATCAGCGCCTCGTTGCGCGACAAGGCATCTTGATATTTTGCATCAAGTTCGATTTGCAGCATTGGGAGTTTGGCGCCTGCAGGAACGCGCATTTCCGCGCGGATAGAGCGAATACCTTCGATCAGGCCGATGACCCAATTCATTTCGCGGTCTGCGTCTTCGTCAATCAGGTCTTCGCCATATGTTGGCCAGTCCGCATGGATCAGCATCTTGTCGCGCGCAGTGATCGAGCCCCAAAGCTCCTCGGTGATGAACGGCATGATCGGGTGTAGTAGCACAAGGCACTGATCAATAACCCAAGCCATCGTTGCGCGTGTTTCCGCGACGATTTCTGCGTCATCCGAGTTGAGTAGGGGTTTAGCAAATTCCACGAACCAGTCGCAAACCTTGCCCCACGTAAAGAAATAGAGCCCATTTGCGGCATCGTTGAAACGATAGTTTGCAAGAGATGCGTCAAACTCAACACGTGCTTTGGCCGCTTCGCCAATGATCCAGCGGTTAACAGTTTGCTTAACAGCTGTTGGATCGAAATCCTTACTCGGAACGCAATCATTCATCTCGGCAAATCGAGCGGCATTCCAAAGTTTCGTGCCAAAGTTGCGATAGCCCTGAATGCGGCTTGTCGACAGCTTGAGATCACGACCCATCGCGGCCATGGCCGTCAGCGTAAACCGCACCGCATCCGCGCCAAACTCGTCGATTGTATCAAGCGGGTCAATCACATTGCCCACCGATTTTGACATCTTCTTGCCCTTCTCATCGCGAACAAGCGCGTGGACATAGACGGTGTGGAACGGGATTTGATCAACAACAGAAAGCTGCATCATCATCATGCGGGCAACCCAGAAGAAGATGATGTCAAACCCTGTGATGAGTACATCCGTCGGGAAGTATTTCTTGAGCTCTTCGGTGTCGTTCGGCCAGCCGAGCGTTCCGATGGGCCAGAGTCCAGAGGAGAACCACGTATCAAGCACGTCTGGGTCGCGGGTTAGGGATTTGCCGCCCGCAAGTTCAATGGCTTCTTCTTCGGTGGCAGCGCAATATTCGTTGCCCTCGTCATCATACCAAACCGGAACCTGATGGCCCCACCACAGTTGGCGCGAGATACACCAAGGCTCGATGTTTTCTAGCCAGTGGAAATACACTTTGGCATTGGCTTCGGGCAGGATTTGAGTATCGCCATTGCGAACAGCTTCAAGCGCGGGCTCAACGATCTGGGCGGTGTCCACAAACCACTGATCGGTTAGCATCGGCTCGATCACCACTTTGGAGCGGTCGCCGAACGGCTGCATCACTGGCTTATTCTCAACAAACGGAACCTGAACTTCTTGCTCGTTTCCGTCTTCGTCCTTGGTTGTCTCTGTTGTCATGACCGCAAGGCCTTCGGCGGTGATGTCCGCGATGACTTTCTTACGGGCCTCGAAGCGGTCAAGACCGCGGTACTCTTCGGGAACGAGGTTGATTTCAGTGACGTCTGCGGGCGCTTCGCCGCCTTCAGCGATGGCTTGGGCTTGGGCTGCTGCGTCGGCATAGGCAAGGCCATCTGCACGCATCGCGCCCTTGGTGTCCATCAGGGAGTAGAGCGGAATGTCGTTGCGCTTGGCAACTTGATAGTCGTTGAAGTCATGCGCGCCGGTAATCTTAACCGCACCTGAGCCGAAGTTCATGTCGGGGTATTCATCAGTGATGATCGGGATCAGGCGGCGCTGCTCTTTCGGGCCGACCGGAATCTCACAAAGCTTGCCAACGATTGGCGCATAACGCGCATCATCAGGATGAACCGCAACCGCGCCATCACCGAGCATGGTTTCAGGACGGGTCGTGGCAATAGAAATGTAATCGCGAGTCTCGCTCAGGGTTACGTTTCCGTCTTCATCCTTCTCGACATATTCATAAGTTTCGCCACCTGCGAGCGGATACTTGAAATGCCACATATGGCCCGCAACTTCGATGTTCTCGACTTCGAGATCGGAAATGGCCGTCTCAAAGTGCGGATCCCAGTTAACGAGACGTTTGCCTTTATAGATCAGCCCTTTGTTGTACATGTCGACGAATACTTTGCGCACGGCGTGCTGGAAATTGTCGTCCATGGTAAAGGCGTTGCGAGACCAGTCGCAGGTCGCGCCGAGGCGTTTAAGCTGGTTGATGATCGTATCGCCGGATTGCTCTTTCCACTCCCAGACTTTCTCCAGGAATTTCTCGCGGCCAAGCTCCGCGCGGGAGGGCTGGTTTTCTGCGGCGAGTTTGCGTTCGACAACCATCTGTGTGGCGATGCCTGCGTGGTCTTGCCCCGGTTGCCAGAGCGTATCAAAGCCGCGCATCCGGTGCCAACGCACAAGAATATCCTGAAGCGTGTTGTTAAACGCGTGGCCCATGTGGAGCGAGCCGGTCACGTTGGGCGGCGGGATCATGATGGAAAAGGTTTCAGCACCGGGCTTGGCGTTTGCGCCCGCTTTGAACGCGCCAGCCTCTTCCCATTTTTCATACAGGCGGCTTTCGGCTTCTGCCGCGTTGAATGTTTTTTCCATCGCCATTTCAGGGCCCTCGGTTCGGATAAATCTGGTTCTCGTTGCCATACCCAATAGAGGGCGCAAGGGAAAGGGGGCGCGATGAATTAAGTGGCGCGATCCAGCTTGGTAGACAGGTGAATTAGGCTCTCGGAGCGACGAACACCGGTGATCGCAGCGATTTTGTCGATGACCGCATCGAGGTTTGGGGGTGTGTCGACGATTACCCAAAGCATGAGATCAAAACGGCCACTGGTCGTGTGAATGCGTTTGACCTCGGCGATCTTTTCCAAAGCCTTCAGAATATCGGGTAGCGCGTTCGGCTCGACATCAACGAGAACGGTTGTAGAGATTTTGCCGATGTTTGAGGTGTCGCCCAGTTGGATTGTGTAACGGGCGATCGTGCCGTTTTCCTCCAGCTTTTCGATGCGTGTTTGAATGGTACTACGCGCCACGCCGAGTTTGCGCGCCAAGTGGGCAACGGAAATCCGTGCATCTGTGCTAAGCTCCGAGATCAAGGTTCGATCGAGTGCATCCATCTGGGTTTCATCGGTTGCCGGCGAGAATGTTCGCAGACAATTTAAGGCGCTAGGCTTGGCGACTTGTCAAGTTTTGCGGCATGCGAGGTTACTCGGATATTTGCAAAACCTGCTGGACAGTGAGGCTGGCGGAGTTAAGGTCTATGGCTGAGGATGCCCGATCATGCGGACAGGGAAGAGGCGAGTTTCGATGGATAAATTTGGTAAAAGTCAGTCTGTTAAGCGAACAGAGGATATCCGGTTTCTGACAGGGCAGGGTCGATATGTTGATGACATCACGCCAGAGGGTGCTTTGCATGCCTATTTCTTGCGCTCGCCGGTTGCCCATGCGGAGATTACCGAGCTGAACCTCGAAGATGCCAGAGAAATGGATGGGGTTAAACTCGTCCTGAGCATGGCAGAGCTTGAGGCAATGGGGCTAGACGCGACGCTTGCCTGTACGGTTGTAAAAAACCGCGACGGGAGCAAAGGCGCTGATCCAATGCGGCCGCTTCTAGCCAAGGGTCGAGTCAGATTTGTTGGTGAGCCGGTAGCGGTTGTCGTGGCAGAAACGCTCGAACAGGCCCGCGATGCGGCGGAAGCTATTGAGTTTGATTACGAAGAATTACCCGCACATGTCAAAGTGTGCGCCGGGGGTGAGCCCTTGCATAAAGAGGCGCCGGACAATGTTGCCTATGACTGGGCGATGGGCGACGAAGCGGCCACGGAAGAGGCGTTTGCAAAAGCAGCGCACCATGTGAGTTGCGAGGTTGTTGATAACCGTATCATCGTGAACTCGCTCGAGCCGCGCGGGTGTTTTGCCGAGTTTGACGGGCAGCGCATTCACCTTTCGGTCAACGGGCAGGGTGTGTGGCCTTACAAGGCTCAAATCAAACGAATTCTAAAGATGAACGAAGACGATATCCGGGTCACAAATCCCGACGTGGGTGGTGGATTTGGCATGAAAGCCATGCCGTATCCGGAGTATTTCGTTGCCGCCGCCGCCGCTCGTGAGTTGGGTGTACCTGTGCGTTGGATGGGAGATCGATCAGAGAGTATTCTGACAGATAATGCAGGCCGCGATCTTGTATCGACCTGCGAGCTTGCTTTTGACGAGAACCACAAGATCCTCGCTTATCGCGTGACAACCGTAAACAACCTTGGTGCCTATAATTCGAACTTCGCACAGCCGATCCAGACCGAGCTTTTCGCCAAAGTCCTGATGGGCACGTACGACTGCACCACAACGTTCCATGCGGTGAAGGGCATCTTTACCAATACCACGCAGGTCGATGCGTATCGTGGCGCTGGTCGACCTGAAGCGATCTTTGCGCTTGAGCGTACGATAGATACCGCAGCGCGCGAACTTAACGTTGATCCTTGGGAGCTTCGGCGCAAAAACTTTATCCCCAAAGATCAGTTCCCCTATCGGTCGGCGACGGGTGAGCTATATGACGTTGGCGATTTTGAGCGTGTTCTTGATCGAGTTGAGAAGGAATGCGACCTCAACGGTTTTGCCGCACGTAAGTCGGAAAGTGCCAGCCGCGGGAAACTTCGTGGCATGGGGCTTTGCTACTACATCGAGAGTATCCTCGGTGATCCGTCGGAAGACGCAAAAGTCGAATTTCACGAGGACGGCACCGCGAGCATATACGTGGGTACTCAAAGCAATGGGCAAGGGCATGAAACAGTCTATGCGCAGTTCCTGTCGGACCAGACGGGAATTCCCGCCGACAAGATCAAAGTTGTTCAAGGCGATAGCGATTTGATCGCGCGCGGTGGCGGTACAGGCGGTTCGCGCTCTGTGACGGTGCAAACACACGTGACACTCGCTGCGGTTACAAAGATCGTCGCAGCTTACCGCCCTTACCTTGCCGAGAAAATGGGCGTCGATGAAGAGGCCGTAAAGTTTGATGACGTGAGCTTTCGTGCGGAAGGGTCGAACCTTGCTCCAACCATGCTTGAAGCTGCTGCGATGGCGATGGCAGATGGCCGAAAGGACTTGTTGAGCTTCTCTGCGACAGCAGAGATTCCTGGGCGCTCATACCCGAATGGCGCGCACGTGGCAGAGGTTGAGGTTGACGAGGAGACCGGTAAAGTCGATGTTGTCCGCTACACAGTGACGGATGATTTTGGCAACCTTATCAACCCGATGCTTGTTGCGGGCCAAATCCACGGCGGTGTTGCGCAGGGGCTGGGGCAGGCACTCACAGAGCAGGTGGTCTATGATGACGACGGGCAGCTTCTGTCGGCAAGCTTTATGGATTACGCCATGCCGCGTGCCGATGATATGCCATTCGTTGATTTCACAACCGAAGGTACGCCAAGCACAGCAAACCCGATGGGAATGAAGGGTTGCGGCGAAGCAGGAACAGTTGGTTCAATGGCATCCGTTGCGAATGCTGTTCAAGATGCTCTTTGGGAACGTGGCGTGCGTAAAACAGATATGCCATTCACGCCAAGCCGAGTGTGGCAGATGCTTCAGGACGCAAATGGCGCGGCTTCTTAACAGACTCAGGAATTGGATTGGGTTTGGTGGCGGGCGCGAGCAGACACCAAGAACACTACAGCGCGGGCCAGTTACGCATGTGATCATTCTGGATGGCACGATGTCGAGCCTTGATGAAGGGCACGAAACAAACGCCGGCCGATTATACAAAATGCTCTGCTCGTTGCCTGCGCAAGTCCGGCCAAATTTACGCTACGCGTCCGGAGTTCAATGGCGAAGCTGGCGCAATACGCGTGACGTGTTGGAAGGGCGCGGCATTAACCGTCAAATTCGCGGAGCTTACGGTTTCCTTGCTAGCAGGTATCACACAGGCGACAAGATTTTCCTCTTCGGGTATTCACGCGGGGCATTCGCGGTAAGAAGCCTTGCCGGAGTCATTGATCGCGTTGGTTTGCTCAAACCAGAGCACGCCACTGTGCGGAATATTCGAACCGCATATCGATTGTATCAAGGGCCAAGGCATTCTCGTGCGATCGAGGAGTTTCAAGCGGCCTATTGCCGAACAGAAGTCGATATTCAGATGGTTGGTGTTTGGGATACGGTAAAAGCGCTGGGCATGCGGCTTCCGTTTCTTTGGCGACTGACAGAGCCGAAACACGCGTTCCACAACCACAAGCTCGGTAGGGCCGTAAAGCACGGGTACCATGCGCTGGCGCTGGATGAAAATCGGTCTGCTTTTGCGCCTGTTCTCTGGTCGTGCCCTCCGGACTGGCACGGTGATGTTGAGCAGATGTGGTTCCGTGGAACTCATGGCGATATCGGCGGTCAACTTAGTGGATTTGAGGCTGCACGCCCGCTTGCGAATATCCCACTGGTTTGGATGTTGGAGAAGGCTGAAGCTGTCGGGCTGACCATGCCAGAGGGGTGGCGCGCAACCATCGACTGTGATCCAGACGCGCCCTCTGTCGGGTCAACGCGGGGCTGGGGCATGCTTTTCGTCGCCCGCAGTACTCGTGTGATTGGGCGAGATATTTCGGAGCGCGTTCACGAGACAGTGCCAGAAGACCATAAGCTTGCATTGGAGTTGCGGCAGGCGGCGAAACCTGAAATCAAACCGGAGCAAACGTCTCAAATAGAGGCTTAGGTCGCGTTTTGGGGCAATCCATCTTTGATGTCATAATAGTCCCCTTTTTCGGCCGTGAAGATATGCATGCCCAACTTAATTTCTGTGGGGTGATCTATCGCGCCCATAGCAACCGCAATTTTGCCTGAGTTGTTCAAAGGCTCCCAAAACAGACTTGAACCACATGTCTCGCAAAATCCGCGTCTGACTTTCGCGGAGGATTGAAACCACTTGAGCGAGGAGGCATCCGTGATGTTGAGCGCGGATTTGTCTATGTCGGTCGATGCCCAGAAATGACCAGAGGTCTTGCGGCACATTGTGCAATGACATGCGTCGGGAGCGGTTAGGGCTCCTGAAATCTCAAAGGTAATTGCGCCGCAAAGGCAAGAACCGGTGTGTGCCATCTGAATGTCCTTTTGCCGTTATGATTTGCTGGGCGTCATGACAAGGCAAGTCGTTGAGGCCGTGGCGTAGAGTTTACCATCTTCGACTCCGCGAATTTCACCTCTGGAAATACCGGTGGACCGCCCTGCGTGTTGACTTGTCCCGCGAGCTTCGACCTCCATTCCAAGCGGAATAGAGCGGGTGATATTCACCTTGTATTCCAGTGTTGTATAGGCGGACCCCTTGGGCAGCATTGTCATCACGGCACAGCCCATACAAGTATCCAGGATCGTGCCGTACCAGCCGCCATGTACAGCGCCCCATGGATTGCGGTGGTCATGAAGCGGGGTTCCGCGAAAGGCAACATTGCCTTCGGAGACTTCGACAATGCGATAGTTCATCACGCCGGATATCGGCGGTGGGCTTACATTTCCAGCAAGCATTTCTTGCATGTATTCAAGCCCTGACATCGAGAGGATGTCCTCGGTGCTCGATACTTTTATGGGCGACTGGCTCATATCGCTCCCCCTTCAATTCTCAATGTAGTTGAAAGGAAGCGTAGGTGTGGAACAACGAAATGGAAAGCCGCGAAAAGTCGGTTACGCGACGTTTTCGAGCGACGCTTCTGGTGTAATGCCAAGTGCATGGCACACGTCGCGTGTCCGTTCTGGGCGGTTGAGCGTATAGAAGTGCAAATCTTCGACGCCCCCGTCGATCAGTTCGCTGCACAATTCCGTGCAGAGCGAAGTAGCGAGAAGCTCTGTGCGATCATCGCGCTCTGCCTTCTCAAACGCATCGGCAACCCAGCTTGGAACAGACGTGCCGCAACGCGCTGCAAACCTTTGGGTGCCGGCCCAACTTTGGATTGGGAGGATGCCTGGAATGATTGGCGCATCAATTCCGGCTTTCTCGCAACGATCACGGAAACGGAAGAACGTATCGGCTTCGAAGAAGAACTGCGTAATCGCGGAATCTGCTCCAGCGTCAATTTTGCGTTTCAGCCAGTCAACATCGGCTTGGGCATTTGGCGCATCGGGGTGCGGCTCTGGATATGCTCCAACGCGAATTTTGAATTTTCCTATGTCGGCCAGTGCTTCGATCAGTTCACAGGCATCCGCGAACCCTTCGGGGTGCCGCGTGAATTTGTCTGCGCCTTTTGGTGCATCACCACGCAGGGCGACAATCTCTTTCACACCAACTTCAGCGTAGGAATTGGCGATTTTCAGCGTTTCTTCGCGCGTTGCGTCAACACATGTCAGGTGCGCAGCGACGTTCAGGCCGTAATTCTTGTGGATCGTGGCAACCGCTTCGTGTGTCAGATCACGAGTTGTGCCGCCAGCGCCATAAGTGACCGACGAAAAACTCGGCGCCAGAGGCGCGAGCGCGCGCACAGTGTCCCAAAGCCGAAATGACGCTTCAAGCGACTGTGGTGGGAAAAACTCGAAAGAGATGCGTGGTGTTTTCGGGGCGGTCGTGGCGGCGGTCATTGCGATTCTATCCTTGTTTGCTGGCCCCTTGTCACATATCTCCATTTGTGAAACAAATTCATAATTCTCAAGATTAATATGAGGCGCGTGCATAATGCACTTGGAGTTCCGACATCTACGCACAATAAAAGCAATTCACGAGGCGGGCGGTTTGGCGCGCGCGGCGGATGTGCTGAACATCACGCAATCGGCGCTGAGCCACCAAGTCAAAGGGCTTGAGGATCAGGCTGGCGTGGAGCTTTTTGTGCGCCGTTCCAAACCTTTGCGGCTGTCTGCTGCGGGGATGAAACTCTTGCGGCTTGCGGAGAAGGTTTTGCCCGAAGTCGCAGCACTTGAGGCGGATTTCGCAGGGCTCCTGTCTGGCAAAAGCGGCCGACTTCATATCGCGATCGAGTGCCACGCTTGCTTTGAATGGCTGTTTCCGGTGTTGGAAGAATTCCGCAAGGCTTGGCCCGATGTTGACGTCGATATCCGCCCGGGACTTGCATTTGATGCATTACCTGCATTGCAGAAAGAGGGTGTTGATCTCGTGGTATCTTCGGACCCAGAGAAGCTGGAAGGCGTTGAATTCTACCCCCTTTTTGACTACGAACCCGTTTTTCTTGCCTCGGTGAACCACCCGCTTGCGAAGAAAGATTACATCGAAGCCGAGGATTTTCGCGGAGAAACGCTGATTACCTACCCGGTGGACCGCTCGCGGCTTGACGTGTTCACTGAGCTTCTGACACCCGCGAAGGTCGAACCGCTTGCTGTTCGTCAGGTTGAGCTTACAGCAGTTATTCTTCTGCTCGTTGCTTCAAATCGTGGGGTCGCAGTTTTGCCGGATTGGGTTGTACGTGAAGTTCGTTACAATTCCGATTACGTCACGCGGCCCTTGGGCAAAGACGGAAAAACCAAACGGCTCTATGCCGCCGTTCGTACGGATGACGCGGCCAAGCCTTATATGTCCAATCTTATTCGATTGGCACGGACCGAGCCGGTGAAACTTCAGCGAGGAATGCCTTCGCCGTAACGAAAACCCCCTTTGCTCTTGGCAAATGGCAGTGCCGCGCGTATATGCGCGGGCGTAACAAGGAGTGTCCCTATGATCGGCAGTGCAAATCTCAACATTATGGTGAAAGCCGCCCGCCGTGCAGGCCGCAGCCTCGCCAAGGATTTTCGCGAAGTAGAGAACCTGCAGGTTTCCGTGAAGGGCGCCGGAGACTTCGTGTCAAAAGCTGATATTTCTGCGGAAGCGATCCTCAAAGAAGACCTTATGGGTGCGCGCCCGACTTATGGGTGGCTGGCCGAGGAAAGCGAAGAGATTCCCGGAACAGATCCAACACGTCGTTGGATTGTTGATCCGCTCGATGGCACCACAAACTTCCTGCATGGCTTGCCGCATTGGGCTGTCTCTGTTGCGCTTGAGCACAAAGGCGAGATTGTTGCCGGTGTTGTCTATGACCCGACTAAAGATGAAACATTCTTTGCAGAAAAAGGGCAGGGCGCTTGGATGAACGAAAGCCGTATTCGGGTTTCAGGACGTCATCGTATGATCGAAACGATCTATGCAACCGGCCTTCCGTTCGCTGGGCGCGCAGATCTGCCTGAAACACTGCAGGATCTGGCGCGTATTCTTCCTGCGTGTGCAGGAGTGCGCCGTTGGGGTGCTGCGGCGCTTGATCTCGCTTATGTGGCTGCTGGTCGGTATGACGGCTTCTGGGAACGACGCCTGAAGCCATGGGATATGGCAGCTGGTCTTGTGTTGGTGCGTGAAGCGGGCGGCCTTGTTGAACCGCTTGAGCCAGAAAATAATATCCTTGAGAGTGGCGCGGTAATCTGTGCAAACGAGCCGGTCTTTGACAGCTTTGCCAAGATCATTCGCGGCTAAACTGCGTGAACACAATTGAATGAAGGCGCGCTTTGGCCGCGCCTTTTTTGTGTCTATTTCCGACGCGTGACACGCGGAATAGAGCTTTTGGAAAGTTTGTATTCCGTTTCTGGGTGTGGGGCATGGCCATCATTGCGCTCCCAGAATTTCGTGGCTCCGAGGCGAAGCCAGAGCGGTGCGGTCATAATGACACCAGCCACAAATCCACCAGCATGAGCCCAGAATGCGACGCCGCTTGTGTTCAAATCCGCTGTGAATCCGTTAAAAACTTGCAGCCCGAACCACACGCCAAGCACGATCCAAGCAGGGATCGGGAAGATGCGAAAAAACACAATAAAGATAAACAAAACATCAACGCGAGCTTTGGGATAGAGCAATAGATACCCGCCCATGACTGCCGCGATTGCGCCCGAAGCCCCGACCATCGGGATTACTGAGCTCGGATCGGCAAACGCGTGCGAAAACCCAGCTACAATTCCGCCAAAAAGGTAAAATGCGAGGAAGCCCATATGCCCCATCGCGTCTTCCATATTGTCGCCAAACACCCACAAAAAAAGCATATTCCCTGCAAGATGCATGAAACTTCCGTGCAGAAACATGCTGGTTATAGGGGTATGAAGTTGTGCGCCGTCAAAAACAAACTGTGGCACCATGGCCCAACGCCAGAAAAACGCGTTAATCACGCGAGGGTCGTCAAGGTATTGCCAGTATGACAGGAAGACCACGATATTTATCGCGATCAATGCATAAGTGACAAATGGTGTTCGCTGTGACGGGTTGTGATCGCGGATAGGAAACATAGTGCCAGATTGCCCAACCGCGACTGTCCGTCAAGCGCTTTACGGTGTCTGTCCCGCCAGCAATGCGGCGTTTCCGCCTGCGGCGGTTGTATCAACACAGAGGTGGCGCTCGTGCAAAACATGCCCAGCATCGGGGTGTCCGGTGATAAGCGGCAATATCGGACCGGACCGAGACGCAAGCGCCTTCACGTAAGGTCGTGCATTTTGGCCCCAGTAAATTGCGCCTGAAAAACCTGTGAGTTCGGAAAGATCGGCGGGTTGCACCGTTGCAGCAACTGCAATGCCACCTAAGGCTTCTACGGCCTCTGCTTGGGCCTTTTGCGCCTCTATCCCCGGTCCGAGACACAAAACAGGTGGGCGAGGCGAAGCGGTAAGTGTGTTCGCTTCGCCCGTTGGGCCAGGGAGGATTTGAAGATCGATTGATGTGCTTACTTTGGCAACATTGATTTTTGTTTGCACGGTTTCAATTGGTTCAAACTCCTCGGCGTCCTCAATGATCGGAGCTGCATGCGAAGTGAAACGCGCAAGATAGTTCGGTCCGCCCGCCTTCGGTCCAGTTCCCGAAAGACCTTCGCCACCGAAGGGTTGGCTTCCTACGATCGCACCAATCTGATTGCGGTTTACATAAATGTTTCCGACGTGAAGCTTTTCTTGCACTTCGGCTACTCGGGAGTCGATCCGGCTGTGCAACCCGAAGGTCAGGCCGTAGCCGCTTGCGTTGACTGCGTCCAATACCTCATCAATTGCACCGGATTTGAATGTCGCAAGATGTAATACTGGCCCAAAGATCTCCTCTTCCATTTGCTTTACGCCAAGTGGGGTCGATATCAATACCGGTGCCACGAAATGGCCGACTGACGGCGCCGGAAGCTCTTTGATAATACGCCCCTCCGATCTGGCAGCGGCAACATAGCTCTGGATTTTCTGTTGTGCGGCTAGGTTAATAACAGGGCCGATATCGGTTTGCAGTAGGGAGGGATTCCCCAATGAAAGCAAATCCATAGCGCCCGTAAGCATTTTGGTGAAGCGTTCCGCGACCTCCTCCTGAACATAGACGCACCTTAGAGCAGAGCACCGTTGCCCCGCGGATTGGAAGGCGCTTGCAATAACATCAGTAACAGCTTGCTCAAGGAGCGCTGTGCTGTCGATAATCATCGCGTTCAGCCCGCCGGTTTCTGCTATTAGAGGCGCACCCGGGGCGAGGTTTTCGGCCATTGCAGAGCGGATGCGTAGAGCGGTGGCTGTTGAGCCAGTAAAGCAAACGCCATCCACGCGTGAGTCAGAAACAAGTGCCGCCCCTACGGTGGCTCCTTGGCCAGGTATAAATTGCAGAACGTTTTCTGGCACGCCCGCTTTATGCAGTAGATCAACGGCATAGGCAGCAATGAGAGGCGTGTCTTCAGCGGGCTTTGCCAATACTGCGTTGCCTGTCGCGAGAGCCGCCGCGATTTGTCCTGTGAAGATGGCCAGCGGGAAATTCCATGGCGAAATGCAGGTGAAGGTCCCAACGGGCGGGTTCGTATGAGACAACGCTTGCGCGCCATAGTAGCGCAAAAAATCCACGGCTTCGCGAAGTTCGGCTAAACTGTCCGGAATGGTTTTCGCCGCCTCACGGCATAGCAATGCGAATATTTCGGCTGTGTTTTCCTCGAAAAGCGCGGCTGCGCGATCGAGTGTTTGCTTACGCTCAGAAGCGGGCGCGTCCCAAAGCTCGGCTTGCTTGAGTGCATTCTCGATGTCAGAGGGGCTGGACTCGTGAACATGCCCAACACAATCGTTTGGATCGAATGGATTGAGGGAGTGAGCCGCTTCGTCGTTAGAACCAACGCCGAACGTATAGGTTTTCTGCATGAATTCATCACGGTGGCGCAGCAGCTCGTTTGATGCGAGTGCAAAGTCAAGATCGATACCCGCCGAGTTTTTCCGTTCTGGTTCAAATAACTCGGTGCCCTTGGTCAGGGCCGGTGCAGCTTCAGCTTCAAACGGATCAGCAACGACTGTTTCGGGAGGAACGTCCTCGTCGACCACCTGATTCACAAATGAACTATTGGCGCCATTTTCCAAGAGCCGCCGCACGAGATATGCCAACAAATCGCGATGCGTGCCGACGGGCGCATAAATACGGCAATCTGTGCCGAAGTCGTCGCGGGTCAGGTCATGAAGTGCTTCGCCCATCCCGTGTAGGCGTTGAAACTCGAATTTCGCGCTCGGCGGTGCGATATGGCGAATTGCAGTGATCGTGTGGGCATTGTGCGTGGCAAACTGCGCGAAGATGCGGTCATTGTAAGACAACAACCGTTTGGCGCAGGCTATGTAGGAAATGTCTGTCGCGGATTTGGATGTGAAAACCGGAAACGCAGAAAGGCCAAGCTCTTGAGCGTGCTTGATCTCGCTGTCCCAATATGCGCCCTTGACCAACCGCAGAGTGATCTTACGATCCTGTTCCTCGCAAAGCGCAGCGAGCCAATCGATAACGTGGCGCGCGCGCTGTCCATAGGCCTGCACCACAACGCCCAGCCCGTCCCAATCTGCAAGATCAGGATCGCGCAGCAGGGCTTCGATGATTTTGAGGGATAGATCCAGACGATTGGCTTCCTCTGCGTCGATGGTGAAGCCCATGTTGTTGGTTTTCGCCATATTCGCCAAGGTGCGCACACGGGGCAGAAGTTTCGTCATTACCAGGGCTTCTTGCGCGGGTTCGTAGCGTGGAAAAATTGCCGAGAGCTTGACCGAAATTCCTGCGCCACTGATCGGGTCATCCTGCACGCCGATCTCGGTGATTGCGTTGGCGTAGTGGTTGAAATGCATCTTGGCGTCCGCTTCGGTCAGGGCCGCTTCGCCGAGCATGTCGAAAGAATAGCGATACCCCTTATCGACCATCGCCTGTCCGCGCTCCATTGCGCCTTCGATGGTTTCCCCAAGAACGAATTGGCGGGCCATCTCCTTTACTGCGCGCTTAACGGCAACGCGAATGACCGGATCGCCCAAACGCTGAACTGCGCCGCGCAAAACGCCGGCTATGCTCTTGTCCGTCGGCTCGAGAACTCGGCCCGTGAGCATGAGCGCCCAAGTGGAAGCGTTCACAAGAGAGGAAGCGGCTTTACCAAGGTGCTTACCCCAATCGGACGGGGCGATCTTATCTTCGATGAGCGCGTCCACGGTGGGCGCATCTGGCACACGCAGAAGTGCCTCTGCCAAACACATAAGCGCTACGCCTTCTTCTGTTGAAAGGCCGTATTCAGCAAGGAAGACTTCCATCAACCCCGGTTTGGACGACGCCCGAAGCCTGCGCACAGTTTGGGCGGCTTCCATGGAAATCAGCTTACGCGCCTCTTCGCTTAGGTCCGCAATGTCGCGCAAACTGGCGAGGGTAGCGTGCTCGTCGGCGTATGTAGCGTTTACGATGTTTTGGCGCAGTTGGGAGAGATCAGACATGGCGTGCCTTTCGTTTTCCTAATTATGCCATGTTGCTTTTGGAGATATTCTCTATATTTTCTTGAAATGTAGAAATTTTGCCCAAATTTTTACCGCGTTGTGGAGTGAATGATGCAAGACTTGGATTCCTTCGATGAGAAAATACTATCCGTTCTCAGTGCAAACGGACGGATCAGCATTACCGATCTTGCAAAGCGCATAGGGTTGTCAAAGACGCCAACGCAGCTTCGGGTAAAGCGACTGGAGAGCGAAGGGATTATCTCTGGCTACCGCGCTGTTCTTGATCCAATCAAGCTTGGGCGAGATCACGTTGCCTTTGTAGAGGTGCGCCTAACTGATACTCGCGAGGCGGCACTCACCGCTTTCAACGAAGCAGTTCGTCAAATCGCAGAGGTGGAAGAGTGTTATATGCTGGCGAGCCAGTTTGATTATCTGTTGAAAGTGCGGACCCATGACATGAAAGATTATCGTGATGTTCTTGGTGGTCGTATTTCCGCGCTTCCTTTTGTGTCGCACACAAGTACGCATGTTGCGATGCAGGCTGTGAAAGAGGGCGGGCGTTGGCAATCCTAGGCGTTTTTCCGACGTTGCTCGATGCAAGTTTAACTGAGTGCGATTACGATGGGTTGGGCTCTGGACACGCATGCAATCTTGTGCCACTTGTTGGCCAAATCGAGCCGCTTGCGGCTTTTGGGGGCGTGGTGGAATGGTATACACAAGGGACTTAAAATCCCTCGCCGGAAATGGCTTACGGGTTCGAGTCCCGTCGCCCCTACCACCTTTGTTTCAGAATAGTTTGTGCCCAATGTCAGGGCTTTGTACCGCTTAATACATGCGCAATTGTGCGGGTTCCAACGTGAAATCGTTTTGGCGCCGCGTGACGTGCCATGCTTTTGGTGGCGCCATACGTGCGCGGCGACGTTCGAGATGCCACCCCGCGGAATCGGTTCTGTAATCCTGCTCCATGAACCATCGCGTTTCACAGCCTTGTGCACCGCCATTGCCGGACGTGAGCAACAAGGCAAGCGGGCGGGTGCTGTGATCTTTGGCGCCAGCGGCGGCGGCCAGATGCAGGCGGCGTACCGCGGTCAAGCCAGGGAGTTCCGGCAGCAAGCCAACCACAAGTGGCACAACACCTGCGCGCAGCACTTCTTCGATGCTGCCAAGCAAATCTCCGGTGTTGGGGGTTGCCACCAAAACAAGGCGGGATGGGTCAATAAACTCCAGAACGCCAGCGGGATTGAGCTGCTCATTGTCCCACCGAGGATGAACCCAGAATACAGGACCCTCGGTTGCGCGCGCAATTATAAGCGCCAATGTCTTACGGGCGCTGCCGCAGATTTCATGAGCGCGGCATGGTGTCAGCGACAAGTCATCCAGAAACGAAATGCCCTGCACCGGACGATTCTTCTTACGAGTCAGGAGGGGGGTGGACATAAGCGAAATTTATCATGTTCTCATTTTGTTCTCAACTGATTTTCCCCTTGTTCCCCCGTTGAATGCCCCTAAGTTATGGTGAACGCAAAAGAACAACAGGACGCACGATGAAAAAGATCAAACTGGGACGCAGTGATATTGAGGTGACGCAGCTTTGCCTCGGCACAATGACGTGGGGCACACAAAACACCGAAGCCGAAGGGCACGCGCAAATCGACTATGCCGCCGAGCAGGGCATCAACTTTATGGATACCGCTGAAATGTATCCTGTGAATCCGGTATCGAAAGAGACGGTCGGGGACACAGAGAGCATTATCGGCACATGGATCGCCAAGAACCGGAACCGCCGCGACGATTGGGTTATTGCGACCAAAATCGCGGGCTTGAACGGCCGATTTGTCCGTGAGGACCAACCCATCACCGGCGAGACAATGAAAGCAGCGGTTGAGTCTTCGCTCAAGCGTCTACAGACAGATGTGATTGATCTTTACCAAATCCACTGGCCAAACCGTGGCTCGTATCACTTCCGTCAGTATTGGGACTTTGACGCGAGTGGCCAAAATCGCCAAGAAACGCTCGATCATATGGCTGATGTGCTGCGCGCAATGGACGAGTTGCAAAAGGCAGGCAAGGTTCGGGAGTTCGGCCTTTCCAACGAAAGCGCATGGGGCACGGCGCAATGGCTTCGCCTAGCGGATGAGCTTTCCGCACCGCGCATGCAAACCATCCAGAACGAATATTCGCTTCTTTGCCGCTTGTTCGACACCGATCTGGCGGAGCTTTGTGTCAACGAAGATGTGACTCTGTTGGCATATTCCCCGCTCGGGTGCGGATTGTTGACCGGCAAGTATGATGGCGGTGAAACAATTCCGAAAGGGTCTCGCCTTGATTTGAATGGCGATTTGGGTGGACGTGTAACGCCAAAAGTATGGCCAGCGGTTGAGGCTTATTTGAATATTGCGCGCAAACACGATTTGGACCCGTCGCAGATGGCGATTGCGTGGTGCATGACACGGCCATTCCCTATCTCGCCAATCTTTGGCGCGACATCCGTGGAACAGCTGGAGATTGCCCTAGGTTCGGACGCTGTTGAATTGAGCGATGAGGTTCTACGCGATATCAAAGAAGCATATCGTGAATTCCCGATGCCGGTCTAATCGAGAGGAAATTGAATTTGGAAAAACGCGCAGCGATCATCGGATGCGGAAAAGTAGGGCGCAATTGGGCTCTGCTATTCTTGCGTGCGGGCTGGTCGGTGCGCGTTTTCGACCCGGACACTGGCGCGACCGATCAACTGCAAAAACTGGTTGGGCAGCTTGCCGATAGCGAACCGGGTTATGAAAACGGACTATCACGTCTGTCCGTTCATCAAACGCTTTCTGATACGGTAGAGGGCGCGCTCTGGATTCAGGAAAGCGCTCCGGACCGACTTGATCTAAAGCGCAAGATTTATCAGAAAGTTCAGGTTACCTGCCCAACAGAGGCAGTTATCGCATCCTCAACCGAAACACTTGGTGCGCATGAAATACAAGCCTGCGCAGTGCGTCCCAAATTTGTGCTGGTTGTGCGGCCGATGTCTTACGGCTTCTCAAACCCGAAAGTTGCGGTATTGGGTGGCGTGAAAACCAATCCGAAGTTCTTAGCGCAAGCGGCAACATTCCTACAGGAACTCGGCCTTGAAACCGAGATTAATTCCGGCCGGTAAACAAAACCTAGACAGGGTACGGATGCTCGGGCATCAGGTGATATGAATATCTGGATCCCGATTACAATCGCTGCCGCATTTGCACAAAATCTGCGGTTTATGCTGCAAAAGCACTTGAAAGCGACGGAGCTTTCAACGGCCGGAGCAACCTTTTCACGATTTCTCTATTCTGCGCCGTTGGTCGCGCTGCTTCTCATAGTCTATCTGCGCCTTTCCGAAACACCAATGCCGGACCCGAACGCACGGTTCTGGTTTATGGCCCTTACTGGTGGCCTCGGTCAAATTTTGGCGACCATGTGTGTTGTTGCGATTTTCTCTTATCGCAGTTTTGCTGTGGGGATCACCTTCAAGAAGACCGAGGTCTTGCAGACCGCATTATTGGGCTTTGTTGTTTTAGGCGAAGGGATATCTGCATGGGGCTTGGGAGCGATCCTGATTGGCTTCACCGGGGTTATCCTTCTTTCGAAAGCCCCTGGTGATAATGACCGTAATTGGATTGAGCGCATGTTTACGCCCGCTGCCGGGTTGGGACTTTTATCTGGAATTCTCTTTGCATGTTCCGCAATCGGGTATCGGGGAGCCTCTTTGTCTCTGGGGCTTGATGTGCCGTTTTTTGCGCGGTCCTGTTTTACATTGGCCGTGGTCACGAGTAGCCAAACCGTTGCCATGGCCATCTGGCTCTATTTTCGGGAAAGCGGCGAGATCACACGTGTTCTGCGCAGTTGGCGCGTTTCCGGCCTGGTTGGTCTAACATCAATGGCGGGCTCGCTCGGTTGGTTCACGGCCTTCACATTGCAAAACGCGGCCTATGTCAAAGCCTTGGGACAGATCGAGCTTTTGTTCAGCTTCATAGCAAGTACGGTTTTCTTTAAGGAAGAAGCAGCTACGAGAGAGATTGTCGCAATGCTGTTGTTAACGGGATCAATCTTGCTGTTGGTGCTGCTGGCCTAACGAAATACCCGCATTGTTATTCAACCGACGGAATGCGCGTGAAAATGTTGCGTTTGTCGGTTGCCTTAAAATAAGGGACCTCGGAAGGACGCACACCCGTTTTCAGATGTTTCTCAACTTCGGCAAGCACGACTTCGGTTATGAATGGTAAATCAAAACTCCGCGCATTAGACAGCTCAATCCATTGTAGGTGGGAAAGCTCGTCCGAGGCGGCGCTGAAATCATCGGGATCGCTCTCGAGATTTTCGGCATCCACAAGAAAGAACCGCGCATCAAATCTTCGTTTGGGGCCAATCGGAGTCACTGCGCGAAACACAAATCTGAATCCTTCTGCGGAAGGGCGATAGCCGCGCTGCGCATAGGTTTCCCAATCTTTGGGTGGGGTTTTCCACTCGGCCTTGGAGCCCAGTATCAAGCCCGCTTCCTCCCAGAGTTCCCGAATTGCCGCCACAGGCAAAGCACGAGCCAGTTCTGGCGCGCAGTCATGAAGAAGCTGTTCTTGGCACGCAGGTTCCATTGGCTGCATCAGCGGAATATTTACGTCATCCAAATCAACCGCTCCGCCGGGAAACACGAATTTGTTCGGCATAAACGCTGCTTTTTGTCCGCGTTGCCCCATTAAGACATGTACGGCGCCGGAGATATTGCGATGCAAGATAAGCGAAGCAGCGTCGCGAATTACGGGAGAGTTCATGGTGAGCCTTTGGTGTTGTTCTTGCGCGCAACCGCAACGCTATAGGCTTGCATATCGCAGTTCAATGTCTTGCCGCTAACCTAGCTCGGCCCCAAGCGTGAAAATCCGCAACTCGGGGGTAAACAATCCGTTCAAAACAAGCCACACTCCACCCGCTGACTCGGCATTCGAGTTCAAAGACCTTTGCTGCAAAAGGCCGCCAGACATGACGCAAAGACCCGAAACAGTTCTGACGAACGCAAATATCATTCTGGACGAAGAGGTGATTTATGGCACGCTTACGATCGCGGGAACTGAGATCAAAGAGATCACCCAAGGCCGTTCGCAGATTTCAGGCGCGATAGATTGTGATGAAGACTTCCTAGCTCCTGGCCTCATTGAGCTTCACACTGACAACCTCGAACGCCATATGACGCCCCGCCCAAAAGTTGATTGGCCGCACCGTGCCGCGATTGTTGCGCATGACCGCGAGCTTGCAGGGGCAGGGATAACCACCGTATTTGATGCGATCCGCGTGGGATCTATCACGTCTGACTTGAGCAAAAAACGCTATGGTAAATATGCCCGCCAGATGGCCGACGAAATCCTATCTATGCGCGATGCGGGTGCTCTTGGGATAAGCCACCATATTCATCTTCGTGCGGAAGTCTGTTCTGAGACACTGCTAGAAGAGTTGGAGGAGTTCGGGCCAGATGATCGCGTCGGAATTGTTTCTTTGATGGATCACACGCCTGGGCAGCGGCAATTCAGCGACCTAAAGAAATTCGAGGATTACGTCTGCGGCAAGAACGGTTTGTCGCGAGACACATTTGGCGAGTATATCGACTTTCTTAAAGGTCTGCGTGATACCATTGGCGCTAAACATGAAGAGGCGACTGTTCGTGCTGCGAAACGTTACGGCGCAACGCTGGCGAGCCATGATGATACGACACGCGAGCAGGTTGAGGCCTCATTCAAACATGGTGTGACAATTGCCGAGTTTCCAACGACCGTCGAAGCGGCGCATGCTTGCGCGGACCAAAATATCTCGGTCATCATGGGGTCACCCAACTTAGTGCGCGGCGGGTCGCATTCCGGAAATGTCGCGGCCTCCGAACTCGCCGACCTAAACCGCGTTGATATTCTTTCGTCTGACTATGTACCGGCATCTTTGCTTCTTGGCGCTTTGCAGCTTGCCGATATGTGGGATGATCTGCCGCGCGCGTTGGCAACCGTGACGAAAGCTCCTGCACTTGCAGTCGGTTTGGATGATCGTGGTGTACTTGCGCAGGGAAAACGAGCGGACATCATCCGGTTTGGCAAAGTCCTTGATGCACCCGTCATTCGAGCGGTATGGGCGAATGGCGACCGTTGCGGCTAGTTTTGTCCGCTGCCGGTGCCGAAACCATGCATCCTCTTGGCCCATTGAATCCCGATCATCGCCCCTTTGAAGCGGGGGAGCAGATAGAGCGAGAGCGCAACGCAGCCAACGGAGAAGGCGCCTGCGAGAATAAACGGATCTGGTTGATAGGCAGTGAAGACCGCCAGAAGGAGCGGCGCCATGATGTGTCCAACAACCAGGATTGTCAGATACGCAGGCCCGTCGTCCGCGCGCTGGTGATAAAGCTCCTCGTTACAGACGGCGCAATTCGGGCGTACTTTTAAGTAGCTCATCAGAATTGGGCCAGACCCGCAGTTGGGGCATTTTCGCTTCCAGCCACGCATGATCGCCTGTTTGACTGGCCGGTCGGTGTCTGTGCCGGTTCTGTCTGTAGCAGTGTTTTGCATGATGTTGTCCTTGTTCGCGCCTCTATATTTGCCAATGCCTGCTGCAGATGAACAGTGGGCAATCTGTCCTTGCGGCGCGATGTCGCAAAATAATTCGATTTCAGGCGACGGAATTCCGAACCCCACGCGTTTTATTTACAGATCACGAGCTGAGAGACGGCTTGTGACAACATTCAAAAAGGATGGACAAATGAAACATATGACATTGATCGCAGGACTTTCCGCAGGCCTCTTGTTGGTTGCAAGCGCGGGTGCCGCGATTTCCCAGACAGATGGCGAGAAAGGCGACAAACGCGGCGGCGCTCGTTTTAACATCGAAGAGATCGATACCAATGGCGACGGAATGATCTCTCAGGAAGAGATTGCGGCCCATCAAGCTGCGCGCTTCAAAGCGATGGATACCGATGGCGATGGAAAAATCTCCAGCGAAGAAATGGCGGCACAGGCCGATAAGAAACGTGCAGAGCGTAAAGAGAACCGCAGCGAGCGGATGATTAAGGCGCTCGACAAAGATGGTGATGGCCTAGTGAGCGAAGAAGAAATGCAAGCCCGCTCCATGGGTGACGACATGTTTGAAAAGCTCGATACTGATGGAGACGGCCTTCTGAGCATGGAAGAACTTAAGGCTGGCCATAAGCATATGGGCAAGAAGAAGGGTAAACGCGGACCAAAAGGCGAGCGCGGATCCGAGTAAAGTAAACAGTTTCTGCCTCTTCCCAGGTCCAAGGTGCCGGCTTGGGAAGAGGTGCGTTGCCAGAATTAATCAAAACGGATACGCCGGACTCTATGTCAAACGCGCGCGAAACCCTATCTGAGGTTCCGGAAGAAGAACTGTTGGTGCTCTATGCCAACGGCGACAGAGCCGCGGCGCGGGCGCTGACTGAATTATTTGCACCCAAGGCTTTTGCCTTTGCGCAGAGATTGCTTTCTGATCGGGCCGAAGCCGAAGACGTGGCTCAAGAAGCTATGTTGCGGCTATGGAAAATTGCTCCGGAATGGAGGCGAGGGGAGGCTAAAGTCAGTACTTGGCTCTATCAGGTCACGCGCAACCTCTGTACCGACAGGCTTCGCAAGCGCCGAGGCGTTGGGTTAGACGAAATCGCTGAGCCGCTGAGTGATGCCAAGTCTGCCGATGAGGTCATGCAGGCAGAGGATCGGGCGAAGGCGCTTCAGCTGGCAATGGAAACACTTCCCGAGCGCCAGCGCGCGGCGATTGTTCTGCGACACTTCGAAGGGCTTTCAAACCCTGAAATCGCAGACGTATTGGAAATCAGTACCGAAGCTGTCGAGAGTTTGACGGCGCGGGGAAAAAGGGCGCTTGCCAAGCTATTGTCAAGGCGCCGCGACGAGTTAGGATACACCGATGCCTAAGACACCTGAAAAACCGATTGATCTTGATGATTTTTTCGCCGCCGAGAAACAGGCTGTGAACGAACCGTCGGCTGATTTCATGGCGCGCGTACTTCATGATGCTGAAGATATTCAGGACGCGTTCGCACCGCAGGCCCCTTCTCCTAAGCCGAAACCTATTTGGGAAGCTTTGATCGGTGCGATCGGTGGTTGGCGGTCTGTGGCAGGGCTGGCAACGGCAACGATTGTCGGTGTTTGGATCGGTGTATCTCCGCCTGAATCTTTGGACGGCTTGGCAAGCTTCGTCTGGTCGGAGGACGCGGTCAGCTATGCGGAGTATCTCCCGAATTATGACTACACGTTATTGGAGGGGCAGCTATGAGCGATGCACCTGATACTAAAAACACAAAATCCAGCAGCTTGCAAAAGTATCTGTTGATCGGGTCTTTGGTGGTGAACTGTCTCTTTATTGGTGTGCTTGTCGGTGGTGCTGTAACGGGCGGCAAAGGGCATATGCGCCCACCACAAGGTGAGGTCGATATCGGGCCATTCAGCCGCGCGATGGATGAGCAAAACAAGCAGGCCCTGAAGGAAAACTTGAGCGGCCGAATTACGAAACGAAGCCGTGAAGATCGGCGTGAAGCACGCGTTTTGTTAATTGGGTTGATAGAGTCCATTCGCGCGGAAGAATTCGATCCGGAACGTCTGGCAAACTATTTCGACAAGATGAGCGAACTCGGAGAGCTTCGTAGAACGCAAGGCGAGGCGGCGCTGATTGAGGAGATTTCAAAGATGAGCGTGGAGGAACGTATCGCCTACGCAGACCGCCTTGAAGCGCAGTTCAAACGAAACCGATCGAATGGCAAGAAGCCACCTCGCGACGATAAAAAATAAATATTAATGCGTGTGCTCGCTGACCGAAACCTGATTGCGGCCGTCGGACTTTGCGACATAAAGCGCTGAATCCGCACGTTTAAGAAGGTCATCAGGAGTTTGTGTTGCGCTGTCCGCGATGGCGACACCGATGCTTAGAGTCGCCGTAATCTGGTGATTGGTTCCAGGTATGGAAATAGGCGTGGCTTCGACTATTCGCCTGACACGCTCTGCGGCAATTCTGGCTTGCTCTAGTGATGTTTCCGGCATCGCAATCAAGAATTCCTCGCCCCCATAACGTGCAACCAGATCTACGCTACGCAGACTTGCACGTATGCGCTCGGCGACCTCGCGGATGACCGCGTCTCCTGCGGCATGACCGTAGGTGTCGTTCACCTGTTTGAAGCGGTCCAGATCAAGCATCATCACAGCGTAGTCTCGTTGGCTTCCCTTGGCGCGATTGGCGATATGTTTCAGATGCGGCAACGCATAGCGACGGTTGTAAAGGCCCGTTAACGGATCGATGACCGCCATGCGGAGCCCGTCCTGTACGTTTTCTCTGAGCTTGTCGGCCTGACGTTTCCGTTTGAGCTGCGTGCGGAGCCGAAGCGCAAGTTCTTCAGCGTTAACATTTGAGCCAACAATGTCATGTGCGCCGAGATCAAGAGCAGAGATGGCATCCGCTCCATTCGGGTTTTCGAGCAGCATCACAATCGGGGTATAGCGTGTATCCTGTCTACTTTTGAGCTCTGACAAAAGCCTGAGCATTTCGGACGCCGAAGTACTATTGGCGGCCAGAAGGATTACATCTGGCGACGTTTTATTGCGGAAGCCTTTTAGTGCTGCATCTGGCGAAAGTGTTTCAACGCGATCTCTGATTTGGTTTGCAAGGCTTTGCTGGATTGTTTCTGTGCTTGCGGAGTCAGCAGAAACAATTGCGATTTGCCCTTGGGTTGCAAAGCCGCTCGAAGCCTCGGCAAAGCCCGTGTCTGTAAAGCTTGGAGCGTTCTCTCGTAATTCCTCTATGGCCCCGCGAGCGCGCAGAATACTGCGAATTTTGGCGAGCAGAATTTCTTCGTGTATCGGCTTGCTAATAAACTCATCCGCACCGGCTTTTAGAGCTCGTAATCTAGTATTGGGATCGCTACTGGAGGAGACTATAATTATGGGGATTTCACGGGTTTCTGGGTGCCGGCGCAGGGCCTCACAAACGGTGATGCCACATTTGTCGGGTAATTCAGAGCTTAGAATAATCAGGTCAGGAGATTCTTTAATGGCAATGCGAATGGTCTGCGCACCGTCCGCGGATTGGCTCACATCGTAAAATGCGCTCGCGAGGTTAGCTTTGAGCACAATGCGATTGGTGGCGACGTTGTCCGCAATCAGTATTCGGCCAGCCATGTCATTCCCCGCGAATTTGACTCAATTTACTACCGTTGCGTTTCATATTTGGTTAGATTAGTTAAAATTTCCTTTCCAAAGAGTGTAAAAGTCGATGAATCCAGAAACTGCGCAGGTGCGGGCAATTCAAGCATTAGGGTGGCTTGCCGGTAACGAGGAACTTTGGGATGTATTCCTTGGTTCAACGGGCGCGAGCGCCAAAGATGTGCGTGCTGGTGCAGAGGACCCAGAGTATCTTGGGTCGGTGCTGGATTTCGTGATGTTGGACGACAAATGGGTCATGGACCTTTGCGCCGCGATGGGGTGGCCATTTGAAACGCTCAAGCAAACACGCATCGCGCTTCCGGGCGGTCAGGATGTTTCTTGGACTTGATTAGTTATCAATGGGTTACGGACCAGCAGTCATAACTCACATGTCGAGGATAATCTCCCCAGACTTATTTTTGGCGCGGGATTGACAAAGGATCAAAGTGTTCTCTTTTTCAGCTTCGGAGAGCACATAATCACGATGCTCAACCTCGCCGCTTAAGTAGCCGCATTTACAGACCCCACAGAGGCCATCAGAGCATTTCAGGTCGATTTGATACCCGCGTGCGATCAGCGCGTCAGCCGCGCTTTCTTCGGACGAAACGTTAACCTGCGTGCCGTCCTTTAGTTTGAGCGTAAACGGATGGTTAACGTAATCTGGCGCATCCGGAACCGCGAAATACTCAAGATGGCGCGCATTTTCAGGGAAACCGTTAACTTTTGCAGCTTCGAGCACAGCGTCCATGTATGTGTCAGGGCCACAAGTATAAACGTGCGCCTCGGGTTGGTATTTGAGAAGTTTCCCCAAATCTGCGCGCGTGCCTTCTTCGGAGATATGAAAGTTGACACGATCCTTCCACGGTACATGGGCGAGTTCGTTCAAAAAGCCTGCGTCCTGTCGGTTTGAGCAGCTGTAATGTACTGAAAACTCTTTGTTAAGGGCATGCAATCGATGTGCCATTGCAATCATCGGCGTGATGCCAATACCGCCACCCATCAGATACGACATGGAAGCATCTTCGACCAATGGAAAGTGGTTAATTGGTTTTGAGATAAAGACACGACGGCCTTCGTTGAAAATCCTATGCATGAGCTTAGAGCCACCACGTCCTTCATCTTCTCGGAGGACAGCGATCTGGTATTTGGAACGGTCTGCAGGGTCACCGGATAGCGAGTACTGGCGGAAGAACTCTGGGGCTACAACAACGTCGATATGTGCGCCCGCCGTTGCCTCTGGGAGCAGCGCGTCATCGGGGGCCGTAAATTCATACTTCGTGACCAAGTGGCTCATCTGCTCGGCTTTAGAGATGACGAGCTGCATCACTGGCGAGTCCTCGTCCGAGGGAGAGTAGATGTGTTCTGTTGGAATTCCTTTGGCGCGGCGGGCCTTATGTTCTTGCGCCGATATCATGGCTTTATATGCCTTGATGCCAGCCTCTCTATCCATATGGAAAGGCCAAGCATATGGCGGCGGCGCGAGCGATGCGGGGTAAACCGCCAAAGTTTGATCTTCGAATTTTAGGTCTAGAGACTTCTGTAGGGGCCGATCGCTCGGAGGTTTCAGCGGAGGGCGGTAAGCGCCATCATCGCGCATCTCAAGATCCCACCACCATTTCTTGCCTTGGACAACTTCGCCGTTTCCAAGCGCGTCATCAATCTTGGCTAAAGCTTTGGCGCTCGATGGAAAATTCATCGCGGCCCAGCGGAATGGCGCTTCGGAAAACAGCCCCTCAAGGTTCCAAGGGCAGGTTTTCATGCAGCGCCCACACATGGCCCCGGCTTCGTTGGTAATACGATATGTGGTGCATTTTTGGCTGTCGCTTTTCCAGATTTCATAGCCATTGAACATCGCCTTCGGGCCAGCGGTGATTGCGCCAGAGGGGCATTCACGCGCGCATTTATTGCATCGGTCGCAAAATTTCTGGAGGCCGAAGTCAATAGGTTTGTCGTGCGTCATTGGCATGTTGGTGGTTACGATACCTGATTTAAGACGCGGCCCAAGAAACGGGTTGAGAATAACTTCACCAATGCGGCTTACCTCGCCAAGACCAGAGAGCAGAAGAAGAGGTGGGTGCAGCACCTCGTCATCCATGACCGAATGCACGCGCGCGGTATAACCAAGGTTGCGGATGTGCTGTGCGATTACACCACCAAGAAGTGAGAAACGAAGATAGGCGCGCATACTTTGGGCACAGGCGATCCAATCGTCGCCAGTTGCGCCCTCCATTGTCTCGTGCCCTTGGTCAACGATCATGGAGATCGCGTTTTCGTGGTAGGGACTGATCGGATTTCCGGCGGTGTCATGGCTGTAGTACGCATAATCTGGACAAGCAGAGAGCCCGACAGCATCGACGCCTAGGAAATAGAGTGCAGCTTTTATGTTTTGTGCGTTATTTTCTGCGTCTTGCGCTGTTTCATGTACGCTTTCCGCCGCATCGCCATCTTGAAGAAGCAGAAATGCTCCGAGCGATGGCCGGAACGCAAACGCAGACGCAGATTTGCGCACGTAGTTGCCGTTTTTCGCGGCGTCCTGAACTTTTTTACCCATGTCGCCAAATAGCGCGCGAACAAAAAGACTTGCGCGTTTGGGAACGCGTGCGACGTTTTCCGCATCAATATATGTGGTCGGATCATCTACCCGTTTGAGCGTTTCAAAGGGATGGGGGCCAAGCGCATAATCGCGTTTGGCATAGGGGTCTCGGCGGGATGCGCTTTGTGCGTGGCGCCCAAAGCCGGTCGTGTAGCTGCTTGGCGGCGTCGCGCCTTCGGCTAATGGTTTGTCTGCGTCGAGTTCGAGGGTGGTTGTAACCACTGCAAGGGCGTAGTTTTCGCCGACAAACGGATTGCGGCCCGATGCGTCAATAAGGCCAGAGACACCCGCCAGATGCCGCAAATGGACGTTGCTCGCTGCTTCGCTATGGGCGCGGGCGTCATATCCGAGGCTGCGGATGTAGCTTGCCAGCGTCACGGCTGTCTCGGCCGCGCGCAAACATGAACGGTGGGTTTCGGCTCCGATAATCCAATCGGTACCCGCCTCGTTGGGGCGTGCAGGGCGTGGAAGATCGTAGAGAAACACAATTGCATGGGTATGGTGCTCGCAACCACTCGGAGGAAGCCGCATCGACTCCTTTAGGCCAGCCATAATGACATCAACACCGGCGGCCATGCTTTTGGGCTGCATCGTTTCGATTTTTTCCGCAAGGCGCGCCACATCAGGGTTCTCGGTTGCTTCGTTAAGCCATGCGGATTTTGGAACTGCACAAGTTGCAACCATGGAAGCATCGCAAAAGTACCCGAAGGATTTTAAATGATCCGCGCGTTCTTTGGGGTCGGTCGGAATCTCTGCGATCTCTTTTTTGACCATGCCCTCACGTGTGGCGTCCAGCATGGCCTGATATTCCCGCATAGCGCGAATAATCGAAAGGTTGTCGTCAGTCTCAAATCGCAAACCCATCTGTGGAAAAAGGGCCTTCCCGTCAAACGTTTCGGCGCGCGAAAGCTTTTCAAGCGGAAATCCACCGAGCGAAAACGGCCGTTTAGCGTAGGAGAAAAGTTTGCCCATGGTCGTTCCTTAAGCGTTCAGATGTGCGATAGCTCGCTGCCTTCATCCTGCTGAAGGCAAAGGAGTAGAGCGAGAAATTCTTCAAGTTGGGATTCAGAGAGCTTGGCTTCGAACTTATCAGCGTTCGCGCGAGCGGCTTCAGTTCCGATACGGAGAAGGTCTTTGCCTTTAACCGTTACGCTAATCAATTTCGAGCGGCCGTCGCCGCCGTTTGTTTTCGGCTCCTTTTCCCTTGAAATAAGGCCCGCTTCCTCCATTCCTTTGAGCGCGCGCGAAGTTGCCGTTCTATCAATCCCGATAAATTCCGCGATATCTGAAGGGTGGCGTAGGCCCTCGTTTTCGACGGCGAGTAAAGTACACCAAGAAAGCCGCGTCAGTCCGATCCGGCGCAACTCGGTTTCGAAACCACGCTCAAGAAGGCGCGCAGTTCGACTAACCTGATACCCGAGGGAATTGTGGAGAGAGTAGGGGACTATTTGCGTCATTAGTTGACATTGTCAATTAAGTTGCGCGGTGTCAAATTTAAAGTTTCTGCATGTCACGGTTGAAACTGTTACAAAAAGGCTTGAAACTACTGCGCGATCTCATCGGAGTTCTCTGGGAGGAGATATGGCCGAAATTTTGGGTGTCCTTTTTGACAAGGACGGCACGCTTTTTGACTTCAAGGCGACGTGGCAGCGCTGGACGCTTGGGTTTCTGACGGACCTTTCCGGCGGCGACGCAGCCAAGAGGCGAGCTTTGGCAAAAGCGGTCGGCTTTAACGCGGACACATGTAAGTTCGAGCGCGACTCCCTTGTTGTGGCAGGGACGCCAGCTGATATCGCGGAGGCATTATTGCCCCATTTACCAGGGCAAGGGCGAGAAGGATTTATTAGCTATGCCAACCAAGCCGCCGCCCGAGCAACTATGATCGAAGCTTGCCCCTTACGCCCACTTCTGCGGGGACTTTCTGCGCGCGGATTGGCTCTTGGCGTTGCTACGAACGATGCCGAAGCCCCTGCGCGTGCACATCTTCGGTCAACCGGTATCGAAGATGTTTTTGACTTTATTGCTGGCTTTGACTCGGGATTTGGTGCCAAGCCGGCTCCAGGTATGTGCAAGGCATTTGCTTCTCATACGTCGTTAAAACCAGACCAAATCGTGATGGTCGGAGATTCTCGCCACGACTTGTTGGCCGGACGCTCCGCGGGAATGAAAACAGTTGCGGTTTTAACAGGCATGGCCAAAGCGTCAGAACTGGAGCAATTCGCAGATGCTGTGCTGCCGCATGTTGGCCACCTACCAGCGTGGATTGAGGCTCAAATGCCAGTCGAGCTACCATTGAAGTCTGCACATAAATCGAACGGATCCGAAGCACGTCAGGCGCCTGTCTAAAGAAGAGCGCGAGCTCAATATCTCCTCAATTTTAGTCATTCTGACAAAGTTCGGCAATTATTAATGCTTTTTCCCTAGCCATGAATGGGCAGCTAAGGGGTAAGCCATGCACGGATTGTTTAACCGGTCCATACAATGCTTCGTGTACGATATTTACGGCGTTCAGGTTTGGGAGCGCGTGATCCAGCGTGCCGGGTTGAAGGTCTCTAATTTCGAGACCATGCTTCTTTACCCCGACGAAACTGTTTTTTCACTGCTGGGAGCGCTTTCGAAATCTACAGGGCGGCCAGTGGACGATCTTTGCGAAGATTTGGGGACATATCTCGTTTCTCATCCAAGCGTGGCTGCACTACGCCGCCTTCTGCGTTTTGGCGGGGAGACATTCACGGAGTTCTTGCATTCGCTGGATGATCTACATGGTCGCGCGAAGCTCGCGGTGGATACGCTGGACCTTCCGCAGTTGGAGTTAGACGAGCTGAATGCCCGGGAGTTTCGGCTGGGGTGTTACCATCCCGATGAACGGTTTTCACGCGGGTGTTCATTCGTTCTGGTTGGAATGCTCCGAGCGATGGCAGACGATTACGGAGCTTTGGTGCTTCTTGATTACGCGGGCGTAAACGGACGCTTCCATTGTATTTCAATTAAGCTTTTGGATGTCGAGTTTGCCGAAGGGCGGGCATTTAAGCTGTCTGAGAAAATTGGTCAGGCATGATGAGTAAAATTGAATTGGCATTCGAGCAATGGAACACATTGATGCCTTTGTATGTTTACGTTTCCGAGAGCGGTCACATTCAAAGCGCCGGGGATACATTTCTTAAACTATTCCCGCGCGAGGTCATCGGGGCCAAATTCTTTGAAGTACTCGAGGTGTCGAGGCCGAAATCCGTGTGTTGCACCCAAAACTTGCGAGAGCTTGTCGGGCTGAAGCTGCACTTTCGTTGCCGGAAAGATAGCTCGACGCAGTTCACCGGTTTGGTCGTTCCTGCGGCCGATGGAATGGGTATGCTTGTGAACTTATCGTTCGGCATCTCCGTTATAGATGCAGTTCGGACTTATGATCTCACGAGCGGCGATTTCTCCCCAACCGATCTCGCTATCGAAATGCTTTACCTTGTTGAAGCCAAGGGGCTGGCGATGGCGGAAGTTTTTGCGTTGAACGAGAGACTACAGACCGAGAAAGAGGCGGCGGAAGAGCAGGCCGCAACAGACGGTTTAACTGGGCTAAATAACCGGCGATCGTTGGAGTTGCATCTGTCTTACTTCATTGAAAACAGAGTGCCTTTTGCGCTTGCTAATATGGATCTGGACTACTTCAAAAAGGTGAATGACAGCTTTGGTCACGCTGCTGGCGACCACGTTTTAATCCGCGTTGCTGACATCCTGAGGGAAGAAACGCGTGCGGATGACATATTAGCGCGGGTCGGAGGAGACGAGTTCATTCTATTGTTCAAGGGGTTGGTCAACCGCGACCGTTTGAATGAACTTGCCGCGCGATTGATCCGCAGAATTCAGGAGCCAATTGTATTTGAGGGGAATAGTTGCAACATCTCATGCAGTCTTGGATCGACCCTTACAGACCTTTATCGCGCTCCAACTATTCGCGAGATGCTAAGAGATGCTGATGCTGCTCTCTATGCATCAAAAGCTAAAGGAAGAGCGTGCCATACTCTTTTTAGTGCGGAAACTAGCAGAGTTTAAACTTCATTGAATGATCATTTCGGAAGCTTGAGAGCTATGCACTATTAGAGCCTTTGGCGAACATTTGCTCTGAAGCGACGTGAACCGAGGAGTTGTAATTGACATTTCTGACAAAAGAAGTCAGAGATGCGCGCGCTGCGGCTTCGTTTCCGACCGCAGAACTGAAATTTAGGTTCGAGGCGAGAGTTTGCGATGATTGTTTGCCAATGTATGAAAATCACAGACCACGATATTCATTCGGCCATTGATTGGATGCGGGCTGCAGATTCCAAGGCAATCATTAGCCCCGGAAAAATCTATCGCGCATTGGGAAAAACTGCTGATTGCGGAGGTTGCATGCCCCTTTTCCTAGACACGATGCGCAGTAGTGCTAACCTCGAAGTACCATTTGAACTGAGCAATTTGCGGACAACTCTTATTTCGGAGGAACGTTATGAAAGAAAATCAGAAGGTTATTGATTATCTCAACAAATCACTGCGTCACGAATTAACGGCAGTGAGTCAGTATTGGCTGCACTATCGGCTTCAGGAAGACTGGGGTTTGGCGCATATGGCAAAGAAGAGCCGCGAAGAATCCATTGAAGAAATGGAACATGCTGACAAATTGATCGAGCGCATCATCTTCCTCGGCGGCCATCCGAACTTGCAAAAGCTTGACCCACTGAAAATCGGTGAAACTCCGCGCGAAACGCTGGAATGTGACCTCGCCGCCGAAGTGAGCGCTCGTGATCTGTACAAAGAAGCGCGTATTTGCTGTCAGGAAGAGGGCGATTTCGTTTCCATGAAGCTTTTTGAAGAGCTTCTTGCAGATGAAGAAGGACATATTGATTTTCTCGAAACTCAACTTGATTTGCACGATCGTATGGGAGCCGAAAAGTATGCCCAGTTGAATGCAACCAAGATGGATGAAGCTGAATAGAAAAGCCCTAGTCATGTGAGCACTCAGCCATCTTTTGGCGATTGAACGCGGCAAACACGCGGCAAAAATGTTAAAATCGAGCACTGCGTGCTATGCTAGATCAAGCATAGCGAGGTGGATGTGATGATCTTAACGGGTACGAATATATTGCTTGGCACGACAAAAGGCGTGTTTTTGCTCTCAGGTGGCGAAGATCGAAAAGACTGGAAGGTCAGCGGTCCTTTCTGCGATGGCTGGCCGATCAACCACGTAATAGGTGATGCAAAAACTGGTGCGCTCTGGGCTGGCGGTGGCGGAGAATGGAATGGGGCTGGCGTTTGGCGGTCCGATGATGGCGGAGCGAATTGGAGCGTAACGCGTCTGTCAAAAGGGTTAATCGATCAATGGGCCGCAGAGGATGCAGACTTCGCAGAAATGATCGGTTGGACCGATACGCCGCTTCCATTCACTGACGAGATTTCACAGATTTGGTCGCTCAATTATGAACACGGGCGGCTGTTGGCGGGAACCAAACCCGCAGACCTGCTTGAAAGTGCCGACAATGGTGAAACGTGGACCAAAGTTGAAGCGCTAACCAATCATCCTTCTTCAAAGAGCTGGAACCCGGGCGCCGCCGGACTTGTATTGCACACGATTGTGCCAGACCCTGACAACTCCAAGAAAGCCTGGGTCGGCATTTCGGCGGCGGGTGTGTTTGCAACAGAAGACGGCGGCAAAACTTGGGACCGTCGAAATCGCTTATCAAATGCTGAAGGCTGTGACGGTCATGATCATCCGGCGGCGCCACAAAACGGCGAAACGGGCCATTGCGTGCATAATATGGTGCGGGCCAGCGGCAAAGATGATCTTCTTTATCAGCAAAATCATCACGGAGTCTGGCGCTCGTCTGATGGTGGGCGCAGTTGGGACAATATAACTGAAGGATTGCCCTCGACCTTTGGCTTTCCAATCGCTGTACACCCAGCGGACGCAAAAACAATCTGGGTGATGCCATTGAATGGTGACAGCCAAGGGCGTTTTCCGCCGGATGCTTCGGCTGCGATATGGCGATCTCGCGATGGTGGAGAAAGTTGGCAGGATATGCGAGACGGGCTACCGCAAGAGGCCTGTTATTTCACTGTGCTACGGCAGGCGATGGCGACGGATACGCGCTCCTCTGTAGGCGTTTATTTCGGAACAAATTCAGGTTCGGTCTTCGCGAGCTTTGACGAAGGCGAAACATGGCAGGAGATCGCACGACATTTGCCGACAATCCTTTCAGTCGAAACACTGGATCGCGCTGAATAGTGGCTTTAAGTTCTGCCAACTAAAGTCGATAAACCTTTCGCGCAGTGCCAGAGAAAATCAGTTCGATCTCGGCTTGGCGCCTATTCCTAAGGATTTCAGCAAGTTGGGTGAACTGTTTCTTCAGCGAACAGTTCACGGCTTCCACAGGGAGGTTTGAACCATACATGACGCGATCGGCGCCAATGGTTGAGACGAGATGATCGACAAATGGCGTTAGTACTTCTGGCGACCAATCGAGTGCGACAGTCCAAAGCCCCGAGAGCTTGCAGTAGACGTTTGAAATGTCGCGCAGTCTTGTGATACCCGCGCGCCAAGTTGCTGCGTTGTCTGGTTGCTCTGGCTCGAGAGTTCCGAAATGGTTTACGACAATCTTTAAATCTGGGTGCGCTTGCGCGAGATCGATGAGTTCGGAAAACTGTTCCGGCACAATTACAATCTCTAAGCAGAGGTTGCGGTCTTCAAGGGTGGTGAGAGTTTGACGAAACTCGGGTGCGCTCATAACGTCGGGGCGTATTGCATTCCGCCAGCGTCGCGCTTTGTCCCACGTGACGGACGCGCGAATGCCGCGGAGCGCGGTGTGGGCAGCATGTCGAACAATTTGGTTCTGAGCTGTTGCATCGAGTGGATCGACTTCCGCAACGATTGCCGTTGGCCAACCCGTCGTATCAGACAGATGTTGAATCCATGCGGTTTCATCAACCGGGTCGTCGGCACCACAATTTGCCTGAACATGAACGCTCGCGGAAAGCGGCAAGTCACCAAATTCCGCGAGGTAGGTTTCAGGGAGGTAGTCACGCTGCAAGGTCGCTTTGCTTCCAAAACGGCCTGGGCCTGAATTTGGGGCAAGCCACTTGTATGGGAACCGGTCCAGCTCCCAGAAGTGGTGATGCGCGTCGACAAGCTCGATACCATCAAGGAAGCTTGTACCTTGGTAGGGCATTAATAGGTTGCCCGACCGCCGGAGAGATCAAAGACCGATGCCGTGGTGAAGCTGTTTTCCGGTGAGCAGAGCCAAGCAATCATTGCCGCGGCTTCGTTCAGTTCAAGAAAGCGCCCGCGAGGAATCTTAGAAAGCATATAGTCGATGTGTTCTTGCTTCATTTGATCGAAAATCCGAGTGCGAGCTGCGGCTGGCGTGACGCAGTTCACCGCAATGTCTATGTCGGCCAGTTCTTTGCCAAGTGATTTGGTAAGGCCGATAACGCCCGCTTTGGATGCAGAATAGGCGCTTGCGTTCGGATTGCCCTCTTTGCCGGCGACGGAGGCGATGTTGACAATGCGGCCGTAAGATTGCGCTTTCATGGTTGGCACAACAGCGCGGTTTACATGAAATGTTCCAAGGAGGTTGATTTCTGTGATCGCGCGGAACTCATCCACGGGGTAATCCGCCAAAGGGCCGTTAGAGCCGGCAACTCCAGCGGAGTTCACGAGAATGTCTGCGCGGCCTGTTTTCTCAAGCGTTTTGGTCATGGCGGCTTCGACGCTCTCCCAAGAAGACACATCGACCTCGCAAGCAAATGCACCGCCGCCAATTTTAGCCGCGGCTTCTTCCGCGAGAGCAGTATCACGGTCCCAGATCGCCACCTGAGCGCCACCTTCGGCAAGTCGGCCTGCTGCAGCAAATCCGATACCCTGAGCGCCACCTGTCACGATGGCGGTTTGATTGGCAAACTGTGTCATGTCTCTGATACCTTATGTGTTTGATTTATCTTGAATTCTGCGCCATTGGATTGTCCGGAATGGATGATGGCGTGCAGTGTTTCTACGGCTCGGGCGCCAACATCGCCGGGGCTTTCATTCTTGCCGTTTCCAAGGGCTATATCGACCAGCCGATCAGCGGGTCCTTCGCAACTGTATGTCCATGCGCCATCAGGAACTTCGGCAACTTTGGTTTCACCGTCTGGAAGTTTCAGCACGAGCCGCTGGGTTTCGATGTCCAACAACACCGAACCGGTGCTGCCATAGATCCTAATATCGACCTCAAATCCGTGTCCGTGCGGAACGCCGCAGCTTCCTGAAAAGACGCCCGTGGCGCCGTTATCAAAGCGAACTGCTGCGGCATCATGCAAGTCAATCGTCGAAGGCGCATCAAATAGCATCGAACGAACCGAAGAACACCGCAGATCGGTAAGCCAGTATAATATCCCGAGCGCGTGCGAGAGCTGGCCGTAGGCATAGCCACCGCCCTGATCCGGTGATTCCCATGTGCTGCGATCGGGTTGAATTGCGATGTGCCGCCACTTGGCCAATTCGCCGCCTGCAAATATTGAGCGTGTGAACGAGGCCATATGGCAAACCACATGTTCGATCTCGCCGATTTGCGCAATCATATCACGCATCTCGTCAAGGCCGGGCTTGTAGTTCCAGCCATATGCAACAAGCAGTTCCCGATTTGCTTTTCGCGCTGTTTCAACAAGCTCCCAAGCGTGTTCCGGTTCAAGGCACATCGGTTTCTCCACGAGAACATGACAGCCTTTTTCAAGGAATGCTTTTGCTTGCTCAAAATGAAGGTTGTGCGGAGAGGAGATCACGGCGATGTCGATGTCCCGATCAAGAATCTCGCGCCAGTCTTCGGTCGCGAAATTGAAGCCGAATTCATCCTTGATGAGGTTAAGCTCCATTTGACCAAGCCTGCAGACGCTGTCGAGCTCGACCTCATTGCGTTTTGCTAGGACGGGGATATGCATACGGTATGCGAAATGCCCCGCACCGATGATCGCTGCTTTTACCATGCTGCGCCGTTCTCCTTTTGGCTCATGTGCTTTGCCTGATTTGAAGGCGATAGCCGATGTCGTGAATTGCCGGTTCGGTTACTTCGCCATCAAGGCGGTCGATAACCAATTGAGCGGATTGAAGACCGATTGCGCGGCCACGAATTTGAACAGTCGTTAATGGAACCGGCAGGAGCGAGGACATGCTAAGATCGCCAAACCCTGCAATCGCGACCTCGTCAGGAACGGAAACGCCGTTTGATTGGCACCAAAGCATCGCGCCCTGTGCGGGAAGTTCTGCGAGGAAAAAGAGCGCATCAGGACGCTTTTTGCGCGCCATCAAGTTCTTCATGAGATTGACGCCGGCATCGATGGTCGCTGGGTTTTCAAATTCGATAACCGTTGATTCATCAACAGACCGTCCAGCGGCGCGAAGCGTATCCATGACGCCACGCGTTCGGTCAGCGGCCTGATCGTTGTGTTCGGAATGGCCGCCGACCATGACAATATCCTCGTACCCTCGATCTATCAGGTAGCGAGTCATGTCGACCGCAGCGGCATAGTTATCAAAACCAACCACACTATCTGTGACTTGCTTGTTGAGGTTCCAGGCTTCGACGACAGGGCCGGAAAAGTTCGCCAAAAGCTTTCGAGTCGCATCTGTATGAGAGAAACCCGTTACAATGATCGCATCAGCTTGGCGCGCGATGAAAGTTCGGACGGCTTCTTCTTCTTTCTTCGGGGACCAATCGCTGACCGCCAAAAGCATCTGTTGTTTGCGGGGCTCCAAAATATGGCTGATACCTTGTGCAAAGTCAGCAAATAGCGAGCTTGCAAGAATCGGGACAACAACGCCGATCATGTCAGAGCGCTGTGAGACCAATGACCGCGCGGTAAGATTCGGGATGTATCCGATCTCTTCGATTGTCTTCTGGACTTTCTCGCGTGTTTTTTCGTGAACTGTCTCTGGCTGACGAAGTGCGCGCGAGACTGTGATAAGCGAAAGCCCAGCCGCTTTTGACACATCCTTGAGCGTCACTTTTTTGTTTTTGTTTTCCGCCATTAGAGAGCCTTTCGGTGTTTCTTGTTTGCTTAGGCGTACATTGGGAGCAGTGTTCACGCTTCGCAAGAGGCTTAGAAAATTTCCATTGACATACGAGTATCATTGCCAATAACGTCCGTCAATAAGCAATGATATACGAACATCATTGTGTTGGAGAAGCGCAGATTGCGTCAAAGGGAGGAATATATGAAGAACTCAATTAGTCGTCGCTCATTCCTGGGAACAACTACGGCTGCTGGCGCAGTCTCGATGTTGCCATTGAATCAAGCGCGTGCAGCGTCCGGCGAAATTTCGGTGTGGAAATTCGGCGGGACGCCTCAAGAAGTAGAGCAGTGGGCTCTGCGTAATGATGCATTTACGTCAGCGAACCCAGATGTCGGCTTGAACTACTCCTATTTCAATGGACAGATTCGCCGCCAGAAAATCCTCGCGGGCTTCCAAACGAACCGCCTTGCGGATGTGATCATCGCATTTGGTCAGGATATTCCCGAGTTTGCCGGTTTTGGAATGCTTCAGCCGCTGGATGATATCGCGGGTGACAAGATCGCCGAATGGAAAGAGCGTATCGTTCCGGAGGTATTCGAGTCGGGCATGCATGATGGTAAGCTTTATGCGCTTCCAACATATGTAGACATGGCGAGCTTCCTTGCGATCAACCTCGATGCGATGGAAGAAGCAGGCTTTGATCGTCCACCTGAAACATGGAGCGAATTGCGCGAATATGCCAAAGCGATGACCAAACCAGACCGCCCTGGATTGGCGTTCCCTGCAACAACTGCTCCGGTTGATATCAACATCTTTGAAGGTCTCGCCTATGCAAACGGTGGTCGGATCTTTGATGAGGAGAGCGGAAAAGTCACTCTAAACGATCCGGGTGTGGTCGACGCGCTTCAGTTCTATGTGGATGTAATTGCTGATGGTTCTACCCCAGCGTCCACGTCACTCACCGAAACCTTCTTCCGCGATACGGCGCAGCTGTTTGGGCAGGGTCGTTCGGCAATGTGGATTGGTCTGTCTTGGCTCAATACACCTTGGGGCGTGAATGATGATGTGCGTTGGACAGGCGTTCCGATGCCGCGCCCAGATACGCCAACTGGCAGCTTTGAGCCGGTCAACGCAATTATGGACGGCACCGCAATGCTCATGGTTTCAGCGCGTTCGGAGAATCCGGAAGCCGCGGTCGAGTATCTCGATTTCTGGTCACAGGACGATCAGCTTGAAATCTGGGGCGGTCAGCCTGAAATCGCGCGTATCCCTGCTGGTAAAGCGGCTTGGGACAATGCCGAGCTTAAAGAGGCATGGCCGAATTGGGTTAAGTCGTATGAAGAGGGTTCGCTCTTTGCGGGCGCTGCACCGATGCCACGCTTTATCGGGGTTTCTGCGATTGAATCCGCTCTTGGCACTGCGATCCAGCAGGCTGTTCTGGGACAGAAAACGCCTCAGGAAGCGCTGGACGAAGCAACAACCGCTGCTCAGGCACAGATCGATCTGATCCGCGGATAATTAAGTAAACACACGAAAAAAGGAGGGCCCGACGATGCTGAAAAGCGATCGTTTTCTGGCGTATGCTCTAATTTTGCCCGTAGTGGCCGCTGTCTTGGCATTTGTCGTCGGGCCCACCTACAATGTTGCAACTCTTAGCCTCACACAGGTTGTGATGGGGCAGGAACGCGGCTTTGGCACGTTGAATAACTTCCGTGCCCTTTGGGCCGATCCAGTCTTCGGATTGGTACTCAAAAATACCGCTATTTGGATCCTTGGCGGCACGCTGCTTTGCGTAAGTGTCGGGCTAGGCGTTGGTGCTTATCTCGCCATTGACTCCAAGGTAACCGGATGGCTGCGCGCGCTGATCCTTTTGCCTTGGGTGCTGCCTGATGTGGTCACCGCAATGGCTTGGAAATGGATGCTTCACGGCCAAGTCGGAATCATTGGTCAAACCCTTGAATCGACGGGGCTTACCGAAGGAACCATCTCCTTCATGGGCGATCCGAAGCTTGTGATGTGGATGCTCGTTGTGGTGCTTGTTTGGCGTAAGATGCCGCTCGTTGCGCTTATCCTGTGCGCTGCGATCCGCGCTGTTCCTGACGATCAAGTCGAAGCTGCGCGAATGGATGGCGCGAATGCCGTAGAGCGTTTCCGCTTTGTGACGTTGCCGAATATTGCATTTTCGCTAACTGCTGTGACCGTCATCTCGATGATCTGGATCACCGCTGAATTCGCGCTGCCGTGGATCATGACGGGCGGTGGCCCTGCAAACGCCAGCCAAATCATGGCGACATACATCTATCAGCAGAGCTTCGAGTTCTTCAATTGGGGCGTTGCTTCCGCCATGTCCGTGATCAATCTCGTGATGCTGGTGTCGATCGTCGCTCTCTATCTCTACGTTAACCGCCGCTCCTGGGCTTCGGAGGCATCGAAATGAACGAACAACCGCGTACACTTTATTGGATCATGCTTGGTCTTGTTGGCCTCGTTATCTCGATCTACGTCTTGTTTCCGGTGTTCTGGCTTTTCTTGGCCTCCTTCAAGACACAGGCTGAACTGGCGCAATTACCGATCTCCTTCTGGCCCGAAGCGCCGACACTGGAAGCCTATAAGGCACTGTTCTCGCCGACCCACCAAAAGGGCCAGCTCCTTGATTGGCCACAGCTTATCGGCAATAGCTTCTTCATTGCCGTCAGCTCGACAGTCATCGTTCTGATCTTTGGAACACTCGCCGGTTATGCCTTCGCTCGACTAAACTTCCCAGGCCGCGATCTCATACTCGGTGGGCTGCTCATCAGCCGAATGTTTCAGGGCGCAGCACTGTTGCTTCCCACATATCGCCTCATGAGCATGCTGGGCCTTCAGGATAGTTTGATCGGCTTGGTGCTTCTTTATTCTGCTTTCGGGTTGCCGTTCGCGACATGGATCATCGCGTCCAGTCTTCGCGAAATTCCGCGCGAACTTGAGGAAAGCGCAATGATGGATGGTGCGAGCCGCTTGCAAAGCATGGTCATGGTGGTTCTTCCACTGGCTACACCTGCGCTGATTACTGCTGCGATGTGGCACTTCGTTGGCGCGTGGTCTGAATTTGCCTTTGCTTCGATCCTGCTTGAATCAAATGAGCACAAGACCGTAACAATCGGGCTTGCCAGCTTTGTCGAACTCTTCACGCTGGAATTCCAGTACGTTGGTGCCGCCGCGACGATTGTGGCCTTGCCGATCATGCTGATTTTCCTCTTCGGACAGCGCTACTTCACACGCGGCCTTCTTGCCGGGGCTGTGAAAGGATGAAGATCACCTCGATCATGGCACGGGCGGTGGATTGTGGCTTCAATAACCAGAAGCTTCAAACCTCCCGGGTTGCCTCTCCTATGTCCAAGTTTGCGCGGTTTGTCGAGCAACGCGCAAGCTGGATGTGGCCAACAAAGAAGGTGTTCGTTCGCGTTGAGGACGAGAGCGGCACCGTTGGCTGGGGGTGCACGAACGGCGGGGAGGTCGTTGAGCTTATCATCAACAGTCATCTGGCTCGGTTGCTGGAAGGGGAGGTCTGCGAAGATATTGCCACTCTGAATGCACAAATGTCAGCGGCGCTCTTGCCGAATGACCGATCTGGCTTTGCTATGATGGCCGTTGCGGGAGTTGATATAGCGCTTTGGGATTTACAGGCGAAATCGTCAGCAGGAACGCTGGTGGAGCAGCTTGGCGGTTCTAAAGTCGAACGGCTTCCTGTTTACATGACGACCTCACGGCCCGAGGCTTTTGACGGGATTGCTACTGCTGGCCTAAAAGCTGCGGCGCCTTACGGTCCGGAATCTGGGCGCGAGGGGCTAGAGGCCAATGTTGCCTTGATGAAGCGTTTTGCAGAAGCGGCTGGCCCTGATGTGCCGATCATGATTGACGCGTTTCTTGCGTGGGATGCCGATTACACGCTTCGTTTCGCAGAGGCGATGAAGGACATTCCAATTGCGTGGATCGAAGACCCGATTCATCCGCAGGATGTTGAGGGCTTGCAGAAAATTCGCGATGGGCTGGATTCAGAAATCTCGCTGGCTCTTGGGAATTTCGCGTTTTCAAAAGCCGATTGCGCGGATTTGTTGCGGACTGGCGTTGTCGGAATATTGCAGCCCGACGTTGCATGGGCAGGTGGGATTACCGAGACACTTGAGATCCTTGATCTGGCCAATGAGGCAAAGGTTCCGGTGATCTTGCACAACACATGCGAACAGCCTTGGGCGCTTGCGCTTGCTGCCACACGTCAGGGCGGCGCGCTTGTTGAATGTGTGGATCGTGGCGAAGAGTCCCTTCTTTACGAACTTATAGGCCTGCGCCCGAAAATTACGGATGGGCATGTGCCTGTCCCCCGCAATCCGGCTGGCAATCGCCCGCCAAACTATGCACTGGAAGCCTTTGACGGCGCCGCAATTGACACCAAGAGAGGGTAAACCAATGGGATCTGTCACACTCAGAAATATTCGGAAATCGTATGGCGCGGTCGAAGTGCTGCACGGTATTGATCTCGACATTAAGGATGGTGAGTTCACCGTTCTGGTTGGCCCGTCGGGGTGCGGGAAGTCTACGCTTCTTCGCTCCATCGCAGGATTGGAAACCATCAGCGACGGTGAGATTTCGGTTGATGATACGGTTATTAACACCCTCGTGCCCAAAGAGCGCGACATCGCCATGGTGTTCCAGAACTACGCGCTTTACCCGCATATGACGGTTGCCAAGAACATGGGCTTTTCGTTGCGTCTGGCCAAGGAATCTCAGGAAGAGATCGACAAAAAGGTTAAGGCCGCAGCAGAAATTCTTGATTTGAACGCTCTGCTGGATCGTTACCCGCGCCAGCTTTCTGGTGGTCAGCGACAGCGTGTTGCGATGGGCCGAGCGATCGTACGTGACCCGAAAGTGTTTCTCTTTGATGAACCGCTTTCAAACCTTGATGCAAAGCTGCGTGTGCAAATGCGCTCGGAAATCAAAGAGCTGCACCAGCGCCTCAAGACCACCACGATTTATGTGACGCACGACCAGATCGAAGCCATGACAATGGCCGACAAAATCGTTGTGATGCGGGGCGGACATGTAGAGCAAATCGGCTCGCCAATCGAGCTTTATGACAATCCTGCCAGCGTCTTTGTGGCGGGGTTCATTGGTTCACCTGCTATGAACTTCATTGATGCTGTTGGTGATGGGAAAGCACTTAAGACAACGACACAAGAATTGCTCGGAACACCGAATGCCACGGTTGCTGCTGGTCAAAAGGTCATCGCCGGCTTCCGTCCGGAGGACATTCGTCTTGCCGAGAAGGGTATCGCCGCGAAGGTCGCCTTGATCGAGCCGACAGGCGCAGAGACCCAACTCACGCTTCGGACAGAAAATGAAGCCATCATCATGACCACACGCGACCGCATTACCCATTCGGTCGGGGATCAGGTGTTCTTCGAAGTGATCGAAGGCAAGCTGCACTGTTTTGACGCTGAAACGGAGCGGTCACTCGCTGAAGGTGGTCAGGCCCAATGAAAATCAGCGACGTAAGGGTGATCCGATTCCGCACCCATGCGGATCGGTGGGATATCGGCCATGGACGCCTCAAACCCAACGCCGAGGTGAGCCAGACTGTAACGTGTATTGATACTGATGAAGGGCTGACGGGCTATTTCTTTGGTGGCGGCAAACACGGCGACCAAGATGGAATGACGCCGGATGAGCAGCGCCTCATCGAAGGACGCGTGCGTGATCTCTTGCTTGGCGAAGACCCGTTTGATCGTGAAGCAATTTGGAAATGGATGTGGGTCGCAAACCTACCGGAAGTCGCCCAAAGCGTGATCGACTGTGCTCTGTGGGATTTAGCGGGGCGCGCAACGGGGCTTCCTGTTTACAAGTTGATGGGGGGCGCACGCGACAAGGTGCCCGCTTATGCCTCAACCTATCCAAATATTGGCAAGCCAGAGGTATATGCCGAACACGCGCTCGCGTGCAAAGCCGAAGGGTACAAAGCCTACAAAATTCATCCCCACTATTTTTGGAACCCAGACACAGGTAAGCCGACGAAGGGGCGCCCGTCCAACATCAAGGCCGATATCGAAACTCTGAACCTCGTCCGAGAAGCTGTCGGGCCGGATATGGTTTTGATGTACGACGTTTGGGGCACGTATCACACGCTCGAAGAAACGATCAAGGTCGGGCGCGAACTGGAAAAGAACGACTATTACTGGTTCGAGCATCCGATGCCGGAATATCGAGTTGAAAGCTACGTACGGCTTTGCCGCGAACTTTCAATTCCAATTCTCGCGCCGGAAATTGCGGCGGGCGGCGTGTTTACGCGCGCAGAATGGATTTTGCGCGGCGCCTCAGACATGAGCCGTATGGATATTCGTCGTGGTGGCGTAACCGGATGCCGGAAAACCGCGATTGTTTGCGAAGCCTACGGGCAGCGCTGCGAAATTCACATGGCAGGTTGGGGCAATCTACAGGTCATGGGAGCGACATCCGAAGACACCAGCGAGTGGTATGAGAAGGGGCTTCTCGCACCCGGGGTTAACTATGATGCGCCGCACCTCTATTTGGAGCGGAATTGCGACCCGATGGATGACGAAGGCTTTGTGGCACTGCCAAGCGCACCCGGCCTTGGTTATGAAATCATCTGGGATCACATCAACGATAATACGGTGGCGACATGACACTCTATCGCCGTAGCTGGAGCATGCAAATCAAAGAAGGGGCAGAGGAAGCCTACGATTCCGCTCATGCCGAAATCTGGCCCGAGATGCGGCGCCAGATGGAGGAAAGTGGCATCATCCGCTACTATCTTTTTCGCACCGGAACCACAATTTTTGCATTTCAAGAGCGGGCCGAACCGTTTCCGACCGCTGAGCAGCCGCCGTCTGAGTTGATGAACCGCTGGTGGAGCAAAATGGCGCCGCTGATGGAAACCGAATCCGGCAATCGCCCCAAACACACACCTTTGAGCGAAGTCTTCGCTTTTGAAACCACATCGGAGAGAGCTAAATGTCCGGACTGACTGGCATTGTTCCTATTTTATTAACACCGTTTGACAGCAATTTTGACGTTGATTTTGGTAGCCTACGAATTGAGGTCGATGCGACCCTCAAAACTGGGGTTTCCGGCATTGGAATCGCCATCGGTAGCGAGATTTTCAAGCTCACTCCCAAAGAGCGGCGCGAAGTCTTGCGTGCGGTCGTGGATCAAGTTGATGGTCGCGTTCCCGTTGTTATGAACACGTCCGCCCCTGGCACAGCGCCAGCGGTCCAACTCGCAGCCGAAGCAGCGGAAGCAGGGGCCTCGCGCCTTATGATCTGGCCGCCAGATTTTTTTGCTACGGGGCCAGACTCGGTCATTGAGCATCTTTCGGCGGTGGCAGAAGCAGCGCAGCTACCGATCATACTTCAGGATGTGCCACAGTCACCGATCTCGCCAGCATTGGCGTTGAAAATCGCAGAAGAAGTGCCGCTCGTGGATACCATCAAAGTCGAAACAAATCCGACGGTTGCGCAAGTTTCGGCGATGGTGAAAGCCGTCGGGGATAAGCTCACTGTGCTTGGTGGCGCAGGAGGCGGAACGCTCATCGAAGAGCACAGACGCGGCGCGCGCGGTACCATGCCGTTTGCTAGCCAGGCTGGAGTCTTTATGGCTGTCTGGCGCGCTTTGGAAGCGGGAGATGAGGGCGAAGCTGCAGCTATTTTGGAGGAGTGTATCTTACCTGTAAGCCGGTTGGGCTTTCAGGGGGCGGATATGTTCTATCACGTACACAAGACGCTTTTGTGTCAGGCTAATGTCTTCCGTAGTCCGCGTGTACGTCCGCCAACCGCAAAGATTGACGACGTCAGCCAAGCCGAGCTTGAACAGTTGCTACAACGCCTAAGCACACAGAGGGTTAGCCAAATTTAGCCTTCTGCGCCAATGGCTTCGCGCCTCATAACAATAGATAAGAAAATGAAGTGGCGGCAGAAACATGTCGCCATTTTTGGTATGCGCAAACCAGCATGCCGACTTTGGAAATTGCATTGATCAATCGGCTCATGCGCATGGTTGCGTTGAGCGATATCTTGTCTAATCAACAATTTAGAGGGAGGAAATGGCAGCCCGTAGGGGAATCGAACCCCTCTTTCCAGGTTGAAAACCTGGCGTCCTAACCGATAGACGAACGGGCCACTTACTCTGTGAGGCGGTTTCTAGGCAAAGCTTTTGCCCTGCGCAAGAGGCTTTTTAACAGAAATGCAAAAAAAATCGCAGTTCATGTATTTATTGTTTTTTTTCAATAAATTAGGCGCTTGATGCGGGGGCGGCGTCTTCGAGGCGCAGCTGGATTTTTTGCCGACCACCCCAAGTGTTGATTTCCAAGCGCCCAGCGAGGTGAAAACGCGCGCCATTGTGATTCTCGAGCGCGGGACCAAGCGGTTTGTCGAATGCCCCGAAACATATTGCTTCGATGCGTTGGCCGATGCCGTCACCAAATGTCAGCTTCAGATGGCTCTCACCAACGCGTTTGGTGAAAAAGATCTGCTGGTCTGGAAAGGCAAACCGCGGGGCAGGGGCTCCAGCACCAAAGGGACCTGCCTTTTCGATGTCTTGAACCAGTTCAACGGTAGCACCTGCGCCCATCAAGAGCCCATCTAGCCGTAGGTCAGCTGGTCCGGCGTCACCCGCGCCTTGTTTTGCGAGAAGCTCGGACAAACGCTCCATCGCTGGTTCGAGTTTGTCTTCAGCAACGGTAAGGCCCGCGGCCATTTTGTGTCCGCCGCCTTTGAGGAGGAGCCCCTCAGTCACGAGCCGATGGATAGATGCACCAAGATCAACGCCAGCAATCGACCGACCAGAGCCTTTGCCTTCACCGTCGTTCAGGCCAATCACGATTGCTGGACGGTTTGTTGCCTCTTTCAGGCGCGACGCCACGATTCCAACGACCCCTGCGTGCCACCCTTGGCCAGCCGCCCAGACGAGCGGTGCGTCTATGCCTCGGCTTTCGGCCTGTTCAAGCGCCGCTGCGCGAACGGACTCTTCGATTTCGCGGCGTTCGGTGTTTAACTCGTCCAGTTTCTGAGCAAGGGCCTCGGCCTCAGAGGGATCATTCGTTGCAAGAAGCCGTGCACCAAGGTCCGCTTTGCCGATACGGCCCCCTGCGTTTACGCGCGGCCCATAGAGAAAGCCAAGGTGATAGGAATTAGGTGCGGAATCCGCTCTGGCGGTATCTGCGAGTGCAACAAGTCCGGGCCTGCTGCGTTGGGCCATAACTTTAAGGCCTTGCTGCACCAAAGCTCGGTTCACTCCGATCAAGGGCGCAACATCCGCCACAGTTGCAAGCGCGACAAGATCGAGCATCGCGATCAAGTCAGGTCCTTTCGCCCCGGCGCTACGCAACTGCCGGTTTGCTTCAACGAGCATGAGAAACACAACCGCAGCCGCGCAAAGATGCGCAAGTTCGCCGCTCTCGTCTTGCCGGTTCGGGTTAACAACAGCTACGGCGTCTGGAAGCGTCTCCTCGCCAAGGTGGTGGTCGAGGATGACCACGTCAGCGCCAACGGCGGCCTTAACTGGACCATGAGACAAGGTTCCGCAGTCAACACAGACGATCAGGTCGTGAGAGGCCGCAAGTTTGGCCATGGCCTCGTCGTTTGGGCCATATCCTTCGTCGATCCTGTCGGGAACATATAGCGTGGCTTCTCGCCCCATCTGTCTGAGCCAGTCGATAAGAAGGGCAGCGGATGTTCCACCATCAACGTCGTAGTCCGCAAAGATTGCGATTTTCTCGTTCGACTGAACCGCTTTGAGGAAGCGGCGCGCCGCTTTTTCCATATCTAGCAATTGATGTGGGTCGGGCAGGAGGTCGCGCAGTGTGGGCTCAAGAAACTGTTTCGCTGTTTCTGGGGTAACGCTGCGCTGCGCTAATATTCGGCACAATGGTGCGGCTAAATCGGTTTGCTGTTCTAGGTGGAGTGCTGCGCGCTCTGTTTCAGCATTTGGTCCGACCCAGCGTCGTCCACTCAGGGAGTTGGAAACATTTAGAAAATCACCCATACCCCGAAACCTATGTGTAAATGCGCCTTGCTGGCAATCTGTTTGACATGAGCAAGGCGCGATTTTGCTATTTATTTAGTTGGGTTGCGGTAAATCATCCGGCGAACAGAACCGGTTTTTGACCGCATGAGGATCGTTTCTGTGGTCAGGTAGCCAACTTCGCGTTTGATGCCAGACACAACAGAGCCATCGGTAACACCGGTCGCCGCGAAAATAACATCCTCTGTCACGAGATCGTCGCGGGTATAGATGCGGTCAAAATCCTCAATGCCGATGCGCGTTGCGCGTGCGCGTTCGTCAGCGTTGCGGAATACAAGACGGCCATAAATCTGTCCGCCCATGCACTTCAGCGCGGCAGCAGCCAAAACGCCTTCGGGCGCACCACCGGATCCCATATACATGTCGATGCCGGTAATGTCGGCCTCCGCACAGTGGATCACGCCAGCAACGTCGCCATCGGTGATCAGGCGAATAGCGGCACCAGTTTCACGGAGTTCGTTCAGCATCTCAACGTGGCGCGGACGCTCTAGTACACAAACAGTGATGTCCTTGGATTTGCATCCTTTGGCTTTGGCGAGTGCATAGACGCGTTCGCTTGGGCTCATTTCGAGCGTAACTGTGTCAGGTGCAAAACCTGGACCGATCGCAAGCTTGTCCATGTAGACATCCGGCGCATGCAGCATAGAGCCACGCGGCCCCATGGCGATAACGGTGAGCGCGTTGGGCATATCCTTCGCGGTAAGCGTTGTGCCTTCGAGCGGATCGAGTGCGATATCAACCGCTGGGCCATCGCCACTGCCGACTTCCTCGCCGATATACAGCATTGGAGCCTCGTCGCGTTCACCTTCACCGATGACAACAACGCCGTTGATGTCGAGCATATTGAGTTGCTCGCGCATGGCATTGACGGCGGCTTGGTCTGCGGCTTTCTCGTCTCCGCGACCGATCAGGTCAGCAGAGGCCAATGCGGCGGCTTCGGATACGCGGGCGAGGCCCAGCGACAACATTCGGTCGTTAAAGTCGGCTTTTGCCATATATTACAGTGCTCTCTATTACTGGGGTCAAAACAGGTTATGGGCCAATATAACCTAGTTTAGACGGCTTCGATGCGAATAGCGACAGGTTCTGCCGCCAATACATTTGTTTCAGCAAACGCCGCAAGCGCCGTTTCGAGCGCATCACGTGTTGTCTTGTGGGTCACAATCAGGACGGGCGCCGCATCTGCCTCATGGCTATACTGGCGCATTCTGTCGATCGAAATGCCAGCCTGTCCGAGCGAAGCGGCAATCTTTGCCAGTGCGCCAGGCTTGTCCAAAAGCTGGAAGCGCAGATAATAGGGCGCAGAAGCGCTCGCTTTCGCCGATGTGGCCTGTTCGAGGCCTTTTGCCGGTTTCCCGAAAGTGGGTACGCGAATGCCGCGTGCAATATCAATGATATCCGACATAACAGCACTTGCAGTTGGGCCTTCGCCCGCACCTGCTCCGCGCAGAACGATTTGGCCGACCTGATCACCTTCGAGAACGACCATATTTGTGCCCCCTTCAAGCTGCCCGAGCGGCGAGCTGTCGGGAACAAGGCAAGGGGACATGCGCTGTTCGAGGCCGCGACCAGTCATTTGCGCGACACCGAGAAGCTTGATCCGATAGCCCATGTCAGCGGCTTGGTTGATGTCGTCAATGGTGATGCGCTGAATGCCTTCAAGCTCGACACCTTTGAAATCCACCTTGGTTCCAAATGCGATAGCAGAGAGCAATGCAAGCTTGTGTCCGGCGTCAATGCCGCCCACATCAAGATTTGGATCGGCTTCGAGATAGCCAAGCTGGTTTGCTTCCTCGAATACCTCGTCATAAGCAAGACCGGCGCTTTGCATGCGGGTTAGGATATAGTTGCAGGTGCCGTTCATTACGCCCATCACGCGCGTGATATCATTGCCTGCAAGCCCTTCGGTAAGGGCTTTGACCACAGGAATACCGCCTGCAACGGCGGCTTCAAAGCGGATCACTTGATCGGCGCTTTCTGCTGCCTCTGCGAGCGCTTGCCCGTGCAGCGCAAGCAGTGCTTTGTTTGCTGTTACAACGTCTTTGCCATTTGCGAGTGCCGCTTCTGTGGCTGCTTTGGCAGGGCCGTCGCTTCCGCCCATTAGCTCTACGAACACATCGATGTCGTCGCGTTTTGCGAGCGCAACGGGATCGTCTTCCCATGCATAATCAGTAAGGGGGACGCCGCGATCCTTGTCACGCGTTCTCGCGGAAATCGCGGTAATAACAATCGGTCGCCCCGTGCGATCTGCGAGCAGATTTGCTTTCTGGCGAATGATTTTGACCACACCCACGCCGACGGTGCCCAAGCCAGCGATACCAAGACGAAGAGGAGGGAGCATAGAAAGCGTTCCTTAGGGCAAGAATGTTGATTTTCTTTGCGTCTGTTATCGGGGAATCGCCAGACTTGCAACGCGTGTTGCCGTTTTCGGATGTGGCTTTGAGGCTATAGCGAGGAATGTCGCTCAACTGCCGCAGCAAGCTCTGATTTCGTTTTTGGATCAATCACAGGCCCGCTGATCTGTTTTGCTCTGTTCCTGAGGCTATCTGTTCCGCCAATTTCAGCAGGCTCCGCTGTCACATCCCCAGCGTCTTTCAACAGCGTGCCGAGCGGCTTTAGACTGGGGTACTCCGTGGCTTCCACAGCTTCAGAGAATTGCGTCTTCGGCACAGGAGGCGGGGAACATGCGCTTAGCATAGCGCAAACAATAACCCCAAGACTGATTGAATGGCGCAAAGCGGCCCCCTGACATAGCAATGAGACCGAATATAGGGCTGTATCGTGATTGGGCAAGTAGGAGAAAATGATACAAGTTGCTGTCGTGATCTCGTGGGTGCTTTTCAATGAACAGTCGTTCATTTAATGTGCCGGTATGGCACGAAAAACAGGCTCACACTCAAAGATAACCGGCCCACGCATCCGCAAGGCGGCTTTAACGCTGTTTGCTCGGCATGGGTATGCTGCGGTTTCCATGCGACAGATCGCAAAAGAGGTCGGCGTACAGGCGGGGGCGCTCTATCTTTATACGCAAGATAAGCAGTCACTGCTGTTTGACCTGATGAAATCCCACATGGATGAGCTTTTTGAGGCGCTTGAGCAGCTTCCTACTGTTGACGACCCAAGATCAGAGCTCGCCGCGTTCGCCCGATTTCACATCGCATTTCATATCGAACGCCCCGAAGCTGTTTTCGTGGCCTATATGGAGTTGCGAAATCTAGAGCCAGAGAATTTCACGAAGATCGAAGAAATGCGGCGGCGGTATGAGGCGCGTTTGGAAGATATCGTTAAGCGTGGAGTGGAAGCGGGCGCATTTACGGTTGCCGATAGTAAGCTGGCGACTATGGCGTTGATAGCAATGCTGACGGGAGTGAATACCTGGTACCGCTCGGATGGCCGCATGAGCCAGCAAGAGGTGGCTGATATCTATGCCCAGATGGCGATGAATGCAGTTGGGGCAAGCGTTTAGCCATCACCTGAAATGAAAGAGGGCGCGCGGTGCGCGCCCTCAAGTGTTATTTGATCAATGCGCCGGTCGGATGAATGTCCCGTTGCGCAACTCAGAAAAAGCCTGCTGCAATTCTTCGCGCGTGTTCATCACGATTGGGCCATGCCAAGCGACGGGCTCTTGGATCGGCGCGCCAGATACGAGCAAAAACCGCAATCCTTTCTCGCCAGCTTGAACACTGATTTCGTCGCCTGTGCCAAATCGAACAAGCGTGCGGTTTCCGGACATATCGCGGATATTTACCTCTTGACCCCGCACCTCTTTTTCAAGGAGGACGCCTGTCGGGCTAGAAGCATCGCTAAACTTTCCCTCTCCTTCGAATACATAGGCAAAGGCGCGTCTGTAGGTGTCGATTTTGAAGGTTTTACGAACGCCCGCTGGCACGAAAATATCCAGATACTGTGGGTCGGCGGCAATACCATCGACAGGCCCGCGTTTGCCCCAAAAATCGCCAATGATGATTTTGACGCGCGTGCCATCGTCATCAACGATCTCGGGTATATCGCTGCCTTTGACATCCTGATACCGCGGTGCGGTCATCTTGAGATCGCCAGGCAAGTTTGCCCACAGTTGGAACCCATGCATCTGCCCTGCGTCGTTTTCGGATGGCATTTCCTGATGCATGATGCCCGATCCGGCAGTCATCCATTGAACGTCTCCCGCGCCGAGTACGCCGGTGTTGCCAAGACTGTCACCATGCTCAACCGCGCCTGAGAGTACATAGGTTATAGTTTCGATCCCACGGTGCGGATGCCACGGGAAACCTGCTTTGAATTTTTCCGGGTCGTCGTTTCGGAAATCATCAAACAACAGGAATGGGTCAAGCATATCGGGGTTCTGAAAGCCGAAAGCCCTGTGAAGGTGAACGCCAGCGCCCTCAATTGTCGGGACGGCTTGGGTTGTATCAAGAATAGGTCGAAGAGACATAACAGTACTCCTTTGTCATCTGAGCATAACATAGTGTTCACCGCTCTGTGGAAAACTGCACTTTCTGCACAGGGTTTGTGGTTTTTCGCGCAGAACTCCTCGGCGCGACATGCTTCTCTCTGTTCTTCTTCGCGGAACCAAGCTAGAGCATGCGTCGTGAGATAAACGAATTCAGACGAGAAGAAGGATTTCGGCATGAACGATCCGCTTAACCTTGAGCAGGTTGACGCAAATGAAACGCTTGCGGTTATCCAAGCATCTGTTGCGCGGCGGTATTTCGGCCTTGGTGTTCTTTATTCCTTTGGAGCAATACTTCTCTATATCGCGGCAGCGACACCGCCCTCTGATATCAAATGGCTGGCATTTCTAATACTCGTTGCAGTTGGCGATCTTGTTGTTGCCGAGATGTTTCGCCGTGCAACACTTTGTTCCATCCGGCTTACCAAAGAGGGGATGTATTGTTCCGACGGGAAGTTGATGGTCGCGATTGATAACATCAAATCGGTAGAGCGAGGCGTATTCGCGTTCAAACCTTCGAACGGCTTTATGGTTACCACCAAAGAACGCCAATCGCGTGTGTGGGCTCCGGGGCTGTGGTGGCGTGTTGGAAAACGCGTAGGGGTTGGCGGTGTGCTTCATGCGAGCCAGACAAAAAACATGGCCGAAATGCTCGTCGCTTTATCGACGCGGCACCAAACTGAAAATTAATTTTGGTTGAAGCCCTGCAACTTAAGAGTTGCAGCTTTCCCAGCATAGACGCGGCACAAATCGCGACCGAGTGACCGCGATCTCGTTCATCTCCAGAACGGGCAGACCAACGTTAAAAGTTGGCTGATAGGACATATTCGTCTCGATCATCAATACGTAGTCGTCTTCTGGCATAACAGGAATAGCGCCGTCGAATGACATCAACGTTTCCTGAGTGAGGGCAGGGGTTGAGCCTGTTGCATATGACCACTCATTGCTCAGGACGCGCGGGTTTTCGTCGCCGATGTCGCAATCGGACACGCACCGAATTGACGTGACGCGTAGCCAAGTTTCTTCGTCAGCGGAGTCAGCGAGAGAATTGAAGAGTTTTAGCAGTCCGTCAATGTAATCAGCGTCCACGGTGTTAAGTTCGCGACTGATCATGTCGGCAACAGTAAAGGTTGCCTTCAGATTTACGCTGCGGGCCTGAAAGGCATCAAAAAACGCAAAAGTTGCGACATAGGCCCACGTCAGAAGCGGAAACATAAGGATCGCTTCAACAGACATTGATCCTTCGTCTCGTTTGGCGAAGCGTCGGAGCGACTTGGGTGTGAATTTTTTGAGGGTACTCATGCCATTCATCCCGTTCTAGTTCGGTTCGTTCACAAAAGCAGAGGTGGATACAATCGCATAGCCACCGTCTTGATCGTGCTTTGGTAGGTCCAGACCATAGGCCGACGATTGAAAGAACGGATCGACGATTACACAGACCCGAACCAACATCATTTCGTTTTGGTCGCCACCTTCAAACTGCGTGACCGGTTGCACCTCTTCGGCGCGGTCAACACAGGTTGTTGCTTCTCCGAGTGGCTCCCAAGTCAATGTGCTGACCGGACGAAGCTCGATCAGCATCACGTCTTCACAATCTGGAATAACGCGGGTCTCAGAACAAATGCGCTCTTTTAGTTCGTTATGTGTTGGCGGATTCCACGTTCCAAGGCGCAGGTCACGAACCGCAAGGTCCACAGCGCGCTCTAGCATCACTTGCCGTGTCTTAATCACGCCCACCTCAATGGACCCAAGCAAAAGCGACATGAACATCGGGAACAGGATCACGAATTCAATCGTAACGTTCCCTGTTTCGCTTTTGCGGAACCGGCGGAATGCCTTGGTAATGTAGTGCCCTAAACGTATCATTGTGTCAGTCGCAACCTGTTGATCTGGCTAGCAATTGTCGCAAAGGTCGAGGAGATCTCGGTGCCGTCAATATCGAAGAAGTGGTTTGGTGTACTTGCACACGTGCGCATCACGTCAAGGTAATCTGAGTGTACCTCAAAACCGATGGTAAAGATGAGCATGCCTTCGGCCTTGGCAGCGTTACAGGAATTATAAAGGTTTGTATCCTGTGTAGAAGGCTGCACAGTAAAGTGTGCATTCTGCCGACCAAGTGCACCGTAGTTCTTAGCCCACTTTGTACCTTTTATCATCCAAACTTCGGGCCAGCTGAGCTGCTTGGTGTTGTTAAGGTCGCCATTTTCGTCTTGAAGCTTTGGCTTGTCTGTCCGATAGCCGCAATCCTTGTATTTTCTGCCACCAGACCAGTAGCTCCAGCAATCCCATTCGTAAGTACCGGGTGCAAAATCCAGCCATACGTTTTTGTCGTTGCCATAGCCGTCTTCCACGAAGGAATACCATTCGTCATATTGAGAATTATAAATTCCAAGGAAGCCTTCGGTTTTGTCCTGCCATACAACTGAGGGGCCGCTTTTCTTGCTGCTGCGCAGTTGTCCGCGGCCCTCATGTTTACCGTCTGTCATCAGCACGATAACCTTCGACGCGTTACGCTCTCCATATGCAAATGGGCGCTGGGCGTACTCTGAATCAATCGGGGCACCGTCGCCGGAGGTGAGGGCGGAAATTGCGGGTTGTGCTGCTGGATCTAGTAGCGCAACGCCCCATTTCATCCCCATGTCAATCGAGGTCGAGCCGGTTGCGTAAAGATCGTCAATAAAGTCATCTACATCGTTGTAGTCGGACAGCAATGGCTGAATCGCTCGCTGCCCGTTGTCCCAGACATCGTCGCAAACGCGTGAGCTACTACTGCTTAGATTTGTACTGTATCGATTGATGTGACCCGCTCGGTCAAGCTCCGCTGAGGGGCTTACAGCGGTCTGGCTGAATTCGTCAGAGGTGAAGTCGACACAGTTATTATAATCGTGATCTGCGCGAAGATTGAACTGCGAGGCAAGATCCGAACCGATATCAACTTGTTCTTCGTAAGGGATAATAGAAAGCGAAACGCGACCATTCTCTACGGTACAAGACTGCTCTCTGTTAGGGTCTGTTGGGTTACACAGCATCGCGTAACCGAATTCTTTCGCCGCCTGCTGAAGTTCGTAAAGCTTTGTGTTGCCGGTTGCGGAATTGTACCCCATAGAGCCGGATACGTCGACGACCAGCGAAATTTCAACGTCTGTGATGCCCTCTTCCGCAGTTGAGGCCGATGGAGCGGAAAGGGTTTCGATGCCAACAAGGCCCATAAAGCTGGTGTCAATGGAAACGCCAGTTTCGAGCGACACGCGGCGATAGTTGCGCTGGCCGCCAGAGCTGATTGTTTCGTGGTCGATCACAAGATCGATATTTCCAAGACCGCTGGTCTCAAAATAGTTGCGAACAACGAGTTCTGGATCAAGGTCTTGCTCAAGGCTGGCCGCTGCTAGGATCGCGCGGTCGGCAGCGTATTGAACACGGGTCCGCTGGGTCTCGAGATGCATGACATCCACAGCCATGCCCGACACGAGCAACATGATAACGAACATGAACATTGAGAAGAGAGTCAGAGATCCGTCGTTGTTTCTCCGGAATTGAGTCGCCGATCGAAGCGCTCTCGCGAAAGGCGCTTTGATAACATTGGTGGTCACATTGCTAGCGGCTTTCCCGCGTGTCGTGTGATTTTCCATATTTCTAACCCCGCAGATGGTCCCAGCGAACTCTAAAACTCATTCAAATGTCACAATTTAATATCAGCGCCACGAAGGGCATGCGGCAGCCGATTTTGGGAATGCCACCGTTCGTTAATAATCAATTGATGTGGCAAGAATGGGGCAAAGTTGGGGGATTAGGGCGTGAGCGCTGCCGGATTCATGACCAAACGTCAAATAATTGGTTAACCGTTTCTGAATGCGGAACAATTTCGAGGTTTTCTGTTGAATTGAGACAAGTTTTGAAACTGAGTAAAAAATGTGCAAAGCTTGGTTTTTGTTTGCGTTAACAGGGTTTCATCCGGTCCAAATAAGCCTAGTCTGATCCCCTTATTACAGTCTTAATTCGAATCCTATTTCAGGAGCTCTGCATGTCAGTCCCAAACGAACCAACCTTCCGCCAGTCTGTCGATTTGATGTTCAATCGCGCTGTTGCGCTGATGGATCTCCCTCCGGGACTGGAGCAGAAGATCAGGGTCTGTAACGCGACCTATACTGTCCGATTCGGTGTGCGTTTGCGTGGCCAAATTCAGACATTTACTGGCTACCGTTCGGTTCATTCCGAGCACATGGAGCCCGTGAAAGGCGGCATTCGTTATGCCATCAGTGTTAACCAAGATGAGGTCGAGGCGCTTGCAGCATTGATGACCTATAAATGCGCCCTCGTTGAAGCCCCTTTCGGCGGTTCAAAAGGGGGACTTTGCATCAACCCCCGAGAGTACGAACCGCATGAATTGGAATTGATCACACGTCGATTTGCCTATGAACTTGCCAAACGGGACTTGATCAACCCGAGCCAAAACGTTCCCGCACCGGATATGGGCACCGGTGAGCGCGAGATGGCATGGATAGCTGACCAATACGCGCGCATGAACACCACGGATATCAATGCTCGTGCTTGCGTGACGGGTAAGCCATTGAACGCCGGTGGTATTTCAGGCCGCGTAGAGGCGACGGGACGAGGCGTACAATATGCGCTTCAGGAGTTCTTCCGCTATGAAGAAGACAAAACGAAAGCTGGCCTCGAAGGTAAACTCGACGGTAAGCGCATTATCGTTCAGGGGCTTGGGAACGTTGGATACCATGCGGCCAAATTCCTGAGTGAAGAGGATGGTGCGATCATCACTGGCGTTATCGAGCATGACGGCGGTCTCTTTAACGAAAGTGGACTTGATGTTGATGCTGTCCGGACATGGATCGTCAACCATGGCGGTGTCAAAGGCTATCCGAATGCCACTTTCGTAACCGAAGGCGCGAAACTGCTTGAGCAGGAGTGCGATGTGCTTATTCCTGCGGCGCTAGAAGGGGTAATTAATCTGACAAACGCGGACAGGGTGAAGGCGCCATTGATAATCGAGGCTGCGAATGGTCCGATTACCGCGGGTGCGGATGAGATTTTGCGCAAGAAAGGGTGCGTTATCATTCCTGATATGTATGCCAACGCGGGTGGTGTGACGGTGTCGTATTTCGAATGGGTCAAGAACCTGAGCCATATCCGTTTTGGCCGTATGCAACGCCGCCAAGAAGAGGCGCGGCACCAGTTGGTCATAGACGAGTTGGAGCGACTTGATCGCTATCTCGGCGATGCTTGGTCTATGACACCGGAGTTTAAAACCAAGTACTTGCGTGGCGCGGATGAACTGGAGCTCGTTCGCTCTGGTTTGGACGACACGATGCGTATTGCCTATCAGTCTATGCGAGAAGTTTGGCATGCGCGGGATGATATCGAGGATTTGCGAACCGCTGCCTATCTGGTTTCAATCAACAAAGTTGCCGCCAGTTATCAGGCCAAAGGGCTCTAAAGCGCGAGTAACGCTTAGACTTTTCATAGAAGTGCATCGGCCTATTCGGGCCGGTGCGCCGTATGTTCAATTCGCCTAGACTCTGTCAGCTTGGTTATGGATACTGCTCGCATGAGTCTGCCCCCTGGATTTCTTGATGAACTTCGGACCCGAACATCGCTTGTGCAGGTGGTCGGTCGCAAAGTCATGTGGGATCCTCGAAAGTCCAATCAGGGCAAGGGCGACATGTGGGCGCCTTGCCCCTTTCATCAGGAAAAAACGGCGTCTTTTCATGTGGATGACCGCAAAGGGTTTTATCACTGCTTTGGGTGTCACGCGAGCGGGGACGCCATCAGTTTTGTGCGCGAAACCGAAAACGTAGACTTCATAGAGGCCGTTGAAATTCTCGCTCAGGAAGCGGGGATGCAAATGCCTGCGCGTGATCCGAAAGCACAGGAAAAGCAGGACCATAGAACCGAAATCGCCAAGGTGATGGAGCAGGCGGTGCAGTTTTTCCGCCTTCAACTCAAGACCGGTGCCGCTGAAGGCGCGCGTGGCTACCTTGAGCGGCGCGGGCTTTCTCTTCAGGCACAGGAGCGTTGGGATATCGGGTATTCGCCGGATAATCGGCAAGCTCTGTTCCAACATCTCACGGGAAAGGGTGTTGCGCCAGAGTTGATTGTCGATGCTGGCCTTTGTGCCAAACCAGATGACGGCGGCGCACCATATGACAGATTCCGTGGCCGTATCATCTTCCCGATCAGAGATCCGCGCGGCCGCGCGATTGCCCTTGGCGGGCGAGCGCTCGACCCGAATGCGCGCGCTAAATACTTGAATTCGCCTGAAACACTTCTCTTTGATAAGGGGCGAAGCCTCTACAATCACGGGCCTGCGCGTGAGGCCGCTGGCAAGGGTAAACCGCTTATCGTTGCCGAAGGGTATATGGACGTGATCGCGCTCTCCGAGGCAGGGTTTGGCGCAACGGTTGCTCCGCTTGGCACTGCGGTTACCGAGGACCAGCTTCGCCTTTTGTGGCGTGTCGCACCAGAACCGATTATCGCGCTTGATGGAGATACCGCGGGGCTTCGCGCTGCTATGCGTGTTATTGATTTGGCGTTGCCGATGCTCGAAGCAGGGCAAAGCCTTAGGTTTGCGATTATGCCCGAGGGAAAAGATCCTGACGACGTGCTGAAGAGCGACGGGCCAGATGCTATGCAGCGGCTGCTTGATGGCGCAATGCCGATGGTCAATCTACTGTGGCAACGTGAAACTGAGGGCAAGAATTTCGACAGCCCCGAACGAAAAGCCGCGCTCGACAAGTCTTTGCGCGAGACAGTTAAAAAGATCCGCGACCCGTCTATTCGTCGTCACTACGCTGATGATCTAAACCGTATGCGCCACGCGTTGTTCGGACCGGTTCCCGCTGGTGCGCCTGCACCTTCCGAAAGCTTTGATCGGAAGCCGCCCTTTGGTGGTGGTAAGTGGCAAGGGGGGCGCAAGAACTGGCGCAATACGGGCCCGTCGGTACAGCCAACAACAAAAACGTCGCTTCTTGCTACGGGAAGCGATGAGGCAACGATCTACCTCCGGGAATGTGTGGTTCTGGCAACTTTGCTACGTAATCCTGGTTTGATCGAGAGGTTTGAAACACCTCTTGAGCGGTATGATTTCTCGACCGAAACTCACAACCTTATCCGTGATGTTTTATTGCGCGTTGATCCAGCTTCGGACGTAGAAAGCGCACTGCTTGACGCAATCGGACCTGAAGCACTTGAAAACCTCACTGCGCCGCGCCATGTGCAACTTGCCCCTGGGGTGAGGAGCCCCTCGCAAAGTGAGCTGGCAGAGCTCTGTGTCGAGGAGGAAATGCGCAAACTCATGGCGTCATACGGAGCCGAGCGCGAAATTTCGGAGGCCATGAGGGATATGGAAGGCGCGGTTGATGAGGGCATGACTTGGCGTCTCAGTCAGGCCGCAGAGGCCCGCAACAAAGCGAGCCGCAGTGAGGGTGAGGACAAAGCCGCATACGACATCGCCGAAAACGGCACGAAAATGAACCGCGAGGAACGGTCTGCGTTCGACGGACTTCTCGCAAAAATCCAAGGTTCCCGCCAAAAAGCGAAGCGTTAGACGCGTTTGGTGAGGAATCGGTAAAGAAAACCAGCTAAACGGGTTGCGAATCATCGGGTCGCATTGTTGATTCGAACAACTGATTCGCTTACAGCCCGCTTTTGTAGGAGCACTGAATGGCCGCCAAAGATACAGACGACCGCAAGCAAGACGATCAAGACGCAGAAGCAGGCATGGACATGAGCCAAGCTGCGGTCAAGAAAATGATCGCTGAAGCGCGCGAGCGTGGCTACATCACTTACGATCAGCTTAATCAAGTCCTTCCCCCAGATCAGGTCTCGACCGATCAGATCGAAGATGTGATGTCGATGTTGTCCGAAATGGGCATCAACATCATCGAAGATGAGGAAGAAGAAGAGAAAGCCTCCACAGAAGTCGCAACAACTTCCGAGAACCGTGAAGTCACCGTTGCCACAACGACGACCGAAGTTCTTGACCGTACCGATGATCCGGTGCGGATGTACCTGCGCGAGATGGGCTCGGTTGAGCTGTTGTCCCGCGAGGGCGAGATCGCGATTGCCAAGCGGATCGAAGCGGGCCGTAATACGATGATTGCCGGGCTTTGCGAAAGCCCACTGACATTTCAAGCGATCACCATCTGGCGTGACGAGCTTCTTTCTGAAGACATTTTGTTGCGCGATGTGATCGACCTTGAGACGACATTCGGCAACACGATGGAAGACGACGAGGACGAGCAAGAGCCGGTAACGGCTAATCTTGACGTGTCTTCTACTTCCAGCGCTGAAAAGAAAGAAGAGAAGCAAGAGCTTGACGCAGACGGCAACCCGATTGCCAACGACGACGATGACGATGAGGACGAGCAGGCCAACATGTCGCTCGCCGCAATGGAAGCCGCCCTCAAGCCTCGCGTTCTTGAAACTCTGGACCAAATTGCGCGTGACTACGAAAAGCTTTCGGAGATGCAGGACTTGCGGATTTCCGCGACCCTGAACGAAGACGAAAGCTTCTCCAAATCCGCTGAAGGCACCTATCAGGAGTTGCGGTCGGAGATCGTGGTTTTGGTGAACGAGCTTCACCTCCATAACAACCGGATCGACGCGCTGATTGACCAGCTTTACGGTATCAACCGCCGCATCATGTCGATCGACAGCAACGTCGTGAAACTCGCTGACCAAGCCCGCATCAACCGACGCGAGTTTGTCGAGGCTTACCGTGGTCGCGAACTTGATCCGACATGGCTTGAAGATATGGCAGAAAAGCCTGGCCGTGGTTGGCAGAGCTTTATTGAGCGTTCGAGCGACAAAGTTACCGAGTTGCGCTCCGAAATGGCGCAGGTTGGCCAGTATGTTGGGCTGGATATTTCCGAATTCCGCCGCATCGTGCAGCAGGTACAAAAAGGTGAAAAAGAGGCCCGCCAAGCCAAGAAGGAAATGGTTGAGGCCAACCTTCGCTTGGTAATCTCGATTGCCAAGAAATACACCAACCGTGGCTTGCAATTCCTTGATCTTATTCAGGAAGGCAACATCGGCCTGATGAAAGCGGTTGATAAGTTCGAATACCGTCGCGGCTATAAATTCTCGACTTATGCGACGTGGTGGATCCGTCAGGCGATCACACGCTCTATCGCAGATCAGGCCCGCACAATCCGTATTCCGGTTCATATGATCGAAACGATCAACAAACTTGTGCGTACTGGCCGCCAGATGCTGCACGAAATTGGTCGCGAGCCAACGCCGGAAGAGTTGGCCGCTAAACTCCAGATGCCACTTGAGAAGGTGCGCAAGGTGATGAAGATCGCCAAGGAGCCGATCTCGCTCGAAACCCCGATCGGGGACGAAGAGGATAGCCAACTCGGTGATTTCATCGAGGATAAGAACGCCGTTCTTCCTCTGGATAGCGCGATTCAGGAGAACCTCAAAGAGACCACAACGCGGGTTCTTGCCAGCCTCACACCACGCGAAGAGCGCGTGTTGCGGATGCGGTTCGGCATCGGGATGAACACCGACCATACCCTCGAAGAGGTGGGCCAACAGTTCAGCGTGACCCGCGAGCGTATCCGGCAAATCGAAGCCAAGGCGCTCCGCAAGCTCAAGCATCCAAGTCGGAGCCGAAAGCTGCGCAGCTTCCTTGACCAATAAAGAGCAAGGCGCCCAACGCGGCGCCTTTTTCTATGTTTCATCATGATACTGCCCGTCCTGAATATTGGATCTGCCTTTACTTTGGGGCGGTTTCTCTTTTGGCGTTTCTGTGGATGGGTTTGGATAAGCTCTATGCCGCGCTAGGTTGGCGCCGCATCCCCGAGCGTCGGCTTCTGTTTTTTGGGCTGATCGGCGGTGGCGCTGGAACCAAACTCGGGCAAGTGTTCTTTCGCCATAAAACGCGCAAAGAGCCAAAGCGAAGCCAAATCCAACGCCGTCTGGTCTGGAGCGTTGTTTTGTTTCTCGTGTTTGTGATCCCGCAAAGCCGCGAGGCGCTCATCGAGATGATGACCTCTGCCACCAATGGGCTCGCACAGTTAGGCTAACCGGCTCTCATGAAAAGAGCCGGTTGCCGTTTTTTGCATCTTAGGTCAGGTGCTCATTGAAGAACGCAATCGTGCGTTCCCACGCCAACTCTGCGGCCGCTTCGTCGTAGCGCGGCGTTGAGTCATTGTGAAAACCGTGGTTAACGCCTTCATAGATGTGAGCCGTGTAGGTTTTGCCATGTTCCTTGAGCGCGGCTTCATATGCTGGCCAGCCCTCGTTTACGCGTTCATCAAGTTCCGCATATTGCAGCAAAAGCGGCGCTTGAATTTTTGGAACATCCTCGGCGCTGGCTTGTCGGCCATAAAATGGTACCGATGCTGACAACTCTGGATAGGCCACAGCAAGCGCGTTGCACACGCCGCCGCCATAACAGAACCCAACGCAGCCGGTTTTTCCTGTGGAAAGTTCGTGCCCCATAAGGAATTCCGCACCGGCAAAGAAGTCGTTCATGAGTTTGGTGGAATCTACGGTGCGTTGCAGGTCTCGGCCATCTGCGTCATTTCCGGGATAGCCGCCCACCGATGTTAGCCCATCGGGTGCCAGCGCCATAAAGCCAGCCTTTGCAACACGTCTGGCGACATCTTCGATATATGGATTTAGGCCACGGTTTTCGTGAATAACAAGAACCGTCGGGAAGGGGCCTTCGGAAGTTGTTGGCTTAACAAGATAGCCGCGGACATCGCCGTGGCCATTAGGGGACGGATACGTGATGTATTCAGGATCAATATCCGGATCCGTAAATTTCACTTGTTCCGCCAAGGCGTAATTAGGGCTTAGCATTGAAAGGATTGCGGAGGCTGTCAAAGTCCCGACAGCAAATTTTCCTGCTTTATCAAGAAATTCTCGCTTGGTAATTAATCCGTGGGCGTAAAAATCGTAAAGGTCGAGCAGTTCTTGATCAAAGTCTTTTGCGGTCATTCGAGTCATAATATGCTCCTGTAGGTGCAGAATGAAACACTAGTATACCACGCTCTAGAGGCTCTGTGTTTGACGATAATTTGAAGAGGCCACATACAAATGAACTTTGAACTGAACATCGATACGCACGGCGCTGGCCTTTATGAGTTCACACATTCTGTGCAATCCAAGCTCCGCGAAGCTGATGTGCAAGGCGGGTTGCTCACGCTGTTTGTTCGGCACACATCTTGTTCGCTGCTTATTCAGGAGAATGCGGACCCTGAGGTGCAGACCGATCTGCAAAACTTCTTTCACAGATTGGTTCCGCCTACCACGGATCCTTCGATGTCTTACCTAACACATATATACGAAGGGCCAGATGATATGCCCGCGCATATCAAGGCAGCGATGATGCCGGTTAGTATTTCCATTCCTATTGTTAGCGGAGCTTTGGCGCTTGGAACTTGGCAGGGCATCTATCTTTTTGAGCATCGCAACGCATCGCACAGGCGTAGAGTTGCCGCACACGTTGGGGGATAACGAGATGCTCAAGCAGTTTTCTCGATAGTATCAGGAGTTGTGAGTTCTACGACATGGACCTGCTTCGTATTCCATTATACGTTAACCTCAATTTCAATCGTCTGTAGAAGGATGTAAATTATGCCTTTTGTTAAGAATTTCCTAATGGCTGCCACAGCCTGCGGTGCGCTTGCCGCTTGTAATGCAGGGACTGTTTCCGTTGGTGCTGGTGGTAGTGGTGGCGGGGTTGCTGTTTCTGGCAACGTCGGATCACCGGCAGCGAGTGTCAGTCGCTATGTTGCCAGTAACTCAATGGTTGTACTCGGAGCTGGCTACGGCCATTTCGAGGTTCAGCAACGCGCTGGCAAAGGCGGCTCGGATTACTGGTGTGCAGCGGGCGAATATGTCATCGAAGCACTTGGCCAGCGCCCCGGAACGCGGATCTATCTTGAAAAGCCTTTTGGCCCAAGCAATCTGACGAGCGCCAAATCTATCGGCTTCACGTTTGCGCCGGATGCCTCGTTCAAAGCTATGGCTGATGGTGTGAACAGCGGCCTGACAATGTCGATGAAGACCGTCGGCTCGAACTGGTCTGCGGAGCATAGCCGCTCGCAATGTAGCAATCTTATCTACAACGGCTTCTTCTAGAAGGTCGTTGCTAGATTGCACAGAATGGAAGAGGGGAGCATTTTTGCTCCCCTTTTTCGTGCGGGGCTGATTCATCAGGGCAACAGTTGTGAGAATGGATGTAGTAGCAAATTTTCCCCACTACCCAAGACTTCGCGTCTGCCCTATAGTTTCTGTAGATAGATCGAAACAAAACCCAAGGGAGTGGGAATGCGCTGCCCATTTTGCGGAAACGTCGACACCCAAGTTAAAGATTCACGTCCAGCTGAGGATCATGTCGCCATTCGAAGACGACGGTTCTGTCCAGCTTGTGGAGGACGTTTCACGACATATGAGCGCGTTCAGCTGCGCGACCTTGTCGTGATTAAGACAAACGGTAAGCGCGAAGAGTTCGATCGCGATAAGCTTGAGCGTTCGGTGCGCATTTCGCTGCAAAAGCGCCCTATCGAGCGGGAGCGGACGGAGCAGATGATCTCCGGTATAGTACGCCGATTGGAAAGTATGGGTGAAACCGATATTCCATCGGGTACCATTGGCGAGATAGTAATGGAAGCCTTGGCGCGGATTGATACGGTTGCCTATGTGCGCTTTGCCAGCGTGTACAAAAACTTTCAGGCGGCCGATGATTTTGACAAGTTTGTCAGCGAATTACGCCCACCAACACAGACGGACGAGTGACCAGCCTAGAAATCGATCAGCGGTTTATGCGCGTTGCTCTTGGCCTCGCGAGGTCTGGGCTTGGGCAGGTTTGGCCCAACCCTTCGGTGGGCTGTGTTCTCGTTAAGGACGGCCAAATTATCGCCGAAGGCCGAACGCAAGTGGGGGGGCGCCCCCACGCCGAGGTTGTCGCTTTGCAAGGCGCGGGTGACGCAGCAAAGGGTGCAACGGCCTACGTTACGCTAGAACCCTGTACGCACCACGGTAAATCACCGCCTTGTTGCGACGCTCTGATCGCGGCCGGTGTTTCGCGCGTTGTCTATGCGGTTGATGACGTTGATCCTCGGGTGGCTGGCAAAGCCGCAACCATTCTCGAACGTGCTGGGATTAAGGTTACTTCTGGTGTCCTCAATGCCGAAGCGCGCGCACAGAACGCGGGTTTTTTCAAAATGGTACAAGAAGGCCTTCCGCTCGTTACTCTAAAGCTCGCTATGAGCTTGGATGGACGGATCGCGACCGCGACAGGCGAAAGCAAATGGATAACTGGCCCAGACGCGCGGCGCCATGTCCACCGTAATCGCGCTGAACATGATGCTGTCATGGTCGGAGGCGGAACGGCTAGACACGATGACCCATCCCTGACGGCGCGTGATGTCGGGGCCGTATCGCAACCTGCACGCGTTGTCGTCTCTGCGCAGCTTGATTTGCCGCTGTCTGGCAAGCTTGCCGCCACAGCAAAAGACATACCTCTATTTATAGTTCATGCCGTTTCGGCTCCAAAGGAGATCACGCGAGCGTGGGAGGGAGTTGGCGCAAGGCTCTTGCCAGTTTCATGTGGACGCGATCTACGCCTTTCTCCGCGGGAGGTCCTCAGCGCTTTGGCTGAGCAGGGGCTGACGCGTGTGTATTGCGAAGGCGGAGGGCAGCTCGCGGCGTCATTGTTGGAGGCGGGGCTCGTTGATGAGCTTCACGTTTATACTGCTGGCATAACAATAGGTACGGACGGATTAGCCGGCGTTGGGCTTATGAACCTTGCTAAGCTTGCGGATACGCCTTCGTTTGAACTCGTCACAGCCCGACCGCTTGGTAAAGATCTGTTCCAGCATTGGCGTAAATCCTAGCGCCGCCACAAAGCAGCAAAGTCAGAAAAAGCATCTTGAAGGCGAGACAGGATGCGCAAGGGCGCTGGAGTCGGAAGATCGATGTTTGGATCAGACAAACGCTCGATCCAGACTTCGGGTGGGCAGATACGATTTGTGATCGGATCATAATAGCGCGGTGCGTCGATGAGAGCGGCGTGTGCCAATGAGATACGGTCAGGCCTTGCCACGCGCCGCGCCGGAACTTCGCCGAGATCCGTGGTTAATCCCCAACCAGCGTAAAACGGGGTGCCAAGGCAGGTAACAGGAATTCCACGAATAAGCGCCTCAAACCCGAGGAGTGACGTCATGGTCCAAACTTCATTAACATCGCTCAACAGTGAAACAGGATCCGTTTCCGTCGCGATGTGGTCAGCATAATCAAGAACCGCTTCATCCGCTAAATCGCCGACCCTTAAGCCGCGCTCAACATCGGGGTGCGGTTTGTAGATCAGAATGGCACTTGGATTGCGTGCGCGGGTTTCTTGCAGCAGAGCAAGATTGGTTCGGACCTGCTGGCATCCCTTTTGGATGGATGCATCATCCTCAACCTGTCCAACAACAAGAATCCGGTGACCTTTCTTGAAGTCCAACTGAGTGGAAGCTGAAACGTTGTATTTGCTTAGTCCGGCATTAGTAATGGCGCGGATGAGGCGCTCGGCGCGATGTCGGCTTGCTTCATCAAGCCCGTCCGACGCGTTGATGAGCTTCTCAAGCCGACTTTCCCTTCGCGGGTCATAGTATACACCGAGGTCATCTACGATGAGCGATGAGGCGGGCGCGAGCGCAGCGCCCAGCCCTCTGGACCGGATAAAGCCGTCTTCAACCTGAAGTACTCGAACGCCTGCCGCATTTGCATCGGTTAGGAACGCGTCAGTTGCCTTGCTGGCCCAAGCAAGAATAGGATGATTGCTCGATTTGGCTTTTTCGATTGCTGCCTTCGATGTGCTGACAAAACTTAGTTTTGCGTAGGCCCCAAAGATCTTGCGAAAGCTGTTTCGTTTCCAAGCGCGCGTTCCAAACACAACGTAACCGGCATGGTCGTTTCGCCAAGCAGCAGCCTCGGCTCCGAGCGTTTCGATAACATCTTCAAGCTCGCATAACCGATCCGAGAATGGATCATACCATTTTGGGTAAAGGATCATTGCGGCGGCAAAGAGCTGCGCGCGCGAGAGTTGTCTGGTTCTGCGCGCAACGGGGTATTCGTCTTGGGTTAGGCCCCAGCCTGCATAAAAAGGCTGTCCAAAAACGCGGGGTTTATGCCCAGCAAATATCGCTTCAAAGCCAAGTTGCGATGATACTGTGTAAACAGCAATTGCCCCTTCCAAAAGCTCCTGCGGCGATACCGCCGAGCTCAAGATTTGAACACGGTCGCTCTCGTCGTCTTCGTTATAATAGCCTCCGCGCGCGCCGCCGATCGTTTCGGGGTGGGACTTTATGATAATCCGCGCGCCTGGATGTTCAGTTTGGGCGAACACCAACATTTCCTTGAACCGTACTTCATCGGCATCGCTCGCCAAGACCGCAGCGTCGTTGCGGGTTTGGTCGATTACCAACACATATCCGGGTTCTGGCAAGGGAGTATCGGGCAAGAAATTGTTGTACTTGGAAAGGCGAAGCGCATTGATCCGCGAAATGGCATCGCGTGCGCGATCTAGTAGTGCGGTATCATCCAGTGGTTCGGTCGCGAGTAGTGTTTCCAGATCAGAGGGGTGGGCAGGATCGAAATGGACGCCCTGTTTGTCGATCAGGAGACCGAGAGCTGGCGCCCCGCCCAAGCGCGCAGGCAAAACAGACCGCAGGAACGGGTCTTCAACGCGGAGGATTGGCGTGTCTGTTGCGTTGGAAACTGCTTCACCGCGGTTGCTTGTCGGGCTTTGGCCCCAGACACCAACCCAATCCCCTTTTTCGGGCTTGCCTAGATTTACAGAATAGCCGGCAAGCGCAAGGATGCGTCTGACACGCTGTTGAGTAAGAAAACCGCCGTTGTAGACAAACAGTTTTGTAGCCGGATCATTCTCGCGTTGTGGCGCGTCGCCCGATTGCGGAATGTGGTTGGCCATTTGCCTTACTGCAATCCGTTGGCCAGTGTTGTTACGTTTGCCGCAGGTGCGATGATTGAGGATAGCGTTTTTTGGAAACGAGTGTAGGGCGCCTCGGTGACGTAAATGGTGTCTTGCTCGCGGATTGCGAAATCACGCGCTTCGAAAATACCATTCGGCTTTGTCAGGTCGAGAACATAGATCACACGCTGGTCGCCCTTAAGGTCGGTGCGCCCCATGACTTTGTTTGCAATATCAGCAGGCTCATCACGGAACACGAAAATACCGGTTGGGTCGGCAAGGTTTGAATTCAATCCTCCAACGAGTGCGAGTGCCTCGATAGCTGAAATTGTTTGCGTTTCAAAGTTCACGCGCTGCTGGCCGCCCGTGGCTCCCATTGCGGTAAAGGCGCGCTTGTCTCTTTCCACGAGAATCTGGTCGCCGCCCCGAAGAGGGATGTCCATTTCAGGGTTTGCATAAAGATCATCAAGCCAAATGGTGCCCTTGCGGTTGCCTCGGGTAACAGTGATTTGTGCTTGTTCTGGTTCGATTGAAACACCGCCAGCGCGCGCAAGCATTGCGCCGAGCGTACGGGTCGGGCGCTCGATTGCGTAAACGCCTTGGCCGGTTACAGCGCCCATAAGCGCAACGGTCGATCCATCACCCGCCAGACGACGCACGGTCACTTGGGGGTCTGGCGTTTGCTGGTCGAGCTTTCGAGTGATCATGTTGCGCAAGGCTTCCGGAGTGTTGCCGGATGCGCGAATGCGGCCCGCATAGGGGACGAAAATGAAGCCTTCGCCGTCGACTTGTATCTCTTCGAGAACGGTTGCCGTTTGCGGGACGCCGAGGATTGGAACATCCGTATTTTCCCAAACGGACACGCCAAGCCGATCACCGGGGCGGATGACGTCGGAGCCCAAAACGCCAGCATTCCTGAATTCTGCCGAGAACCCCAGCGCGGGCGGAACAGATGTCGCGCGCGTAACATGATCGTTGACCTCGACAACAAATGAATTGCCGTCTTCTAGAATAGAGCTTGTGAAAATCTCGTTCCGGCTTGGGCCTGAACGGGGCAGGGTGCATGCGGAAACTGCTGCCACAAACACAAGAAGGGCGACCGCACGGACGCCTTTGGAAGCCTGTAATGTCACTGTCGAAGCTCCTCGATTATTCTGCTGCCTCGTTTTTTCGATTAGATTACTGGAACTGCTATGTTTTGCATAGGTTCGGGCGGCGTGATCGAGCGGAACCCCCACGGACTGTTGCTCTCTGGCCGCGATGAACATTCATAGTGCGGAATAGGGGTCTGACTCGGCGAGCATTTTCTCAACCACCTGTCTTAGAAGCTGGCTGCGCCCACGACGTGAATAAAACCCACCGGCAACTTGCGATGTTTCAAGCAGAAAGTGCCTATAATCAAGATACGAGCTATGGTCGGGGTAAACGGGATCAGCAAAGAAATCCGGAAGGTCTTGAGCGGAAACAAATTCCGGTTTGTTGTATACGGCTTCGCCAAAAATTTTAAGCGGAAGGCCGCGCCAAAGGGCTTGCTGTGCCGCTGTAGAGTTGATGGTGGTTACGGTTTTAGCGCCATCCATCAACGTTGCCAGCTTTCCGCCTTTTACAAAATGCACGCGGTCCAAAACCCCGTTTTTGCGCGCACATTCGCGAATGTGGCGGCGGAGGGGAAGCTGGCCATTTTCAAGCGGGTGAGCCTTAAAAACAAGAATGTGGTGAGGCGCGGCACCTTCGGCAAAGCCCTTGATTACAATCTCGATAAAGCTCGCCATTGTTGGAAGCGGGCTGTGCGCCTGAAAGCTGCTGTCATGCTCCAGCTGCAACAGGGCGAGATGGAAAGGTGCTCCAGATGATTTAATGCGTCGGGTCGCGAGGATACGGTCGAGCCAGTGGAATGGCATGAGGATTAGTCGCTTGAAATACAACCAAAACTCCTGACTGACGGGCAGCGCCCTATGCCTTTTGAAGTTTTGGTAGCGCCAATTCGTAAACATCACAAACCAATGGTACAGAGCGCCATAAAACACGTGTTGTTTCAGGTCGCCCCAATGCGCGGGCGCTTCGGCATGGTCTGCTTTTGTCTTGCCGATTTTGCACTGGATCTTGGATAGCGGCGTGTCGATGAGCGCGGAATAACCGTTAGAGCCATCACGTTCATATGTAACCCAGTATGGGCGCAAATATCCCTCTTCAAAAATGTGTATCGTAAGGCCGGACTGCCGAGCGATTTCTATCGCTTTTGCGTGTATCGGCCGAGTGTCGCCGTAGAGTACTATGTCGGTGATGCCCTTGTCGGCGACGATCTTTTTGTATGCTTCGGGCCATGTTTCTTGGGGAGCATTGAAGCGGATATAGGTTGAACCCTGAGGCCAGAAAAATCCATCGCCTTGGTTGAATCCAACCCGCCAACACGTCGCTCCAGTCTTTTGCAAGAGCTTGCCCAACTGATAGAAAAACGGTCCGTGCGGTCCTTGAAGGAATAGGAAGCGTCGCTGGGGCGCGGGTGGTTTTGGCATTACCAAGATATCTCGTTGGTCTTGTAGAATTCCGTGAGCATAGCAGCTATTTTCCTAATTGCAGGTCAACAAATTACGATGGCTGATATTTGTAGGTCATTCGGCAAAGAAGTGGGCGAAATCGATTACTATTCTTTCGCGACACAGCGTCGGTCTTGCGTGTCTTGGCCGTAAGGGCTACGTGAGAAGTGAAATTGCAATTTGGATGTTGCGGAGAGCCATATGTTTACCGGAATTATCACTGATATCGGCACGGTCCTTGAAGCGGAACAACGCGGCGATCTGCGCGCGCGGATCGGCACGAATTATGATGTAAAAGGCATCGATATCGGCGCATCGATTGCGTGCAACGGGGTATGTCTGACCGTGATCGATCTGGGTGTTGAGCCACAGAATTGGTTCGATGTGGAAATCTCTGCTGAAAGCATCGCAAAAACCAACATCGGCACGCAGGGTCACGCATGGCGCGAGGGCAGCAAAATCAATTTAGAGCGTGCTTTGAAAATCGGTGACGAACTTGGTGGACATATCGTGTCCGGCCACGTTGACGGTGTTGCTGAAATCATTGCGCTTGAAGACGAGGGCGACAGCACGCGTTTTACCTTCCGCGCACCAGAGGCGCTTGCCAAGTTTATCGCGCCCAAGGGCTCCGTTACATTGAATGGGACTTCGCTTACCGTGAATGACGTTGTTGGCTGTAATTTCGGGGTAAACATCATCCCGCATACGAAAGAGGTCACAACGTGGGGCGCGGCCAAGCAAGGCGATATCGTCAACATCGAGATTGATACAATGGCACGTTATGTTGCGCGGCTTCAGGAATTCTCTTCGTGAGCATGATCGGACATAATGGCGGGCCAGTCACAGGGACTGGCTGGAACAAGCATTGCTGGTCCAAAGCGCGAAAAGACTTGCTTCCGCTATTGCCGATTGAGGTGATCCGCACGCGGTTGCGACGCGCAAAAGAATTGGGCCTAGATTACAAGTCCTATGCGTCCGTGCGATCAAAAACCGGCCACGACATTGTTGCGCTTCTGTTTTCCTCGAATGCTCTGCGGGTGTTTAAGGATGGCCAGCCGGTTGCTGAAACAAAACTCCAGAAGCTTGCGGCGCTGAAGCACTGCGACCGTTTGATCGCGGCGGCCAAACCCGTTGTGCCGAAAACCTTGGCCAATCAGCTTGAGGATGGCGGCGTTCAGGTTTTGACAGCCTTCGAGGCACCGACCCTCGCACACGGAATTCGCGAAACAAGAGAAGCATTTAAAGCTGCGCTTTCACCTTCAAAGCTGCCTGGCGATAAGGTTTTAATTGTGGGGGACACGATGCTCGAAGCTGAATGGGCCGACATTGCCCGATTGGGCGCATATTTACCCGCCGAAACGTATTTTGCCGGCCAGAATTGCCAGAGTTAGGACAACGCATGACAGATTCCGCACAACACTACACAGATGCGATTTCCTCCGTTGAAGAGATTATCGAAGATGCCCGCAATGGCCGTATGTTCATTCTGGTGGACCACGAAGACCGCGAGAACGAAGGCGATCTTGTTATTCCGGCCCAGATGGCAACGCCAGATGCGATCAACTTCATGGCGACCCATGGCCGTGGACTGATATGTCTTTCTTTGACTGGTGAGCGCCTTGACCAGCTTGGGCTTCCGCTCATGAGCACCAAGAACAGCTCGCGCCATGAAACCGCCTTCACCACCTCTATTGAGGCACGCGAAGGTGTTACAACCGGCATCTCTGCGCATGACCGCGCGCTAACAGTTGCCGTTGCGATTGACGCAAGCAAAGGTGCGGCTGACATCGCGACCCCTGGTCACGTTTTCCCCCTCCGTGCGCGTGAGGGCGGGGTGCTTGTTCGCGCAGGGCATACAGAAGCCGCCGTCGACATTAGCCGTCTTGCAGGTCTGAACCCCGCTGGCGTGATCTGTGAGATTATGAACGAAGACGGCACCATGAGCCGCCTGCCTGACCTCGTCGCGTTTGCACAGAAGCATAACTTGAAAATTGGCACCATTAGCGATCTGATCGCTTATCGCCGTCGTCACGACAATCTTGTTCGGGTGCGTACGCAAGAATCTATCGAATCCGAATTCGGCGGCAATTGGGATATGCGCATCTATACTGACGAAACGCAGGGTGCGGAGCATATCGCGCTTGTTAAGGGCGATATCTCGACGGATGAGCCGGTTTTGGTGCGGATGCATGCACTTGACCCAATGCACGATGTGATCGGCGCAGGCGGGAAGGGCCGTGCGAACGAGTTTGGTGACGCAATGAACATCATCGCAAAAGAGGGGCGTGGTGTTCTTGTTTTGCTAAGAGATTTGCACATGAAACTTGCTGCCAGTGCCGAAACCTCGCCGCAAACCCTTCGCCAATACGGCTTGGGCGCACAAATCCTTTCATCGCTGGGCTTGTCCCAACTTGAGTTGCTTACAAATTCTCCGTCGCCCAAGGTCGTGGGCCTTGAAGCCTATGGCCTCGAAATTGTCGGAACCCGCAAGATATCAGGAGCAGAATAATGGCCGGACACGAGCAACACTACATCCTGCCACGCGCTGAGTTTTCGAAACCCGTCAAGCTGCTTATCGTTGTGTCGCCTTACTACAAAGACATTGCTGACAATATGGTCAAAGGTGCAGTTGCCGAAATCGAAGCTGTTGGCGGCACTTATGAAATCGCCGAAGTGCCGGGCGCGCTCGAAATCCCGACCTGTATCGGCATAGCTGATCGGCAATCGAATTTTGACGGATATGTCGCGCTGGGCTGTGTTATTCGTGGTGAGACTACGCATTATGATACGGTATGCAATGACAGTTCACGCGCCATCCAGTTGCTCGGTCTGCAAGGGCTATGCATCGGAAACGGCATCTTGACCGTCGAAAATCGCAAGCAGGCCGAAGTGCGCGCCGATCCAGAAGATCAAAACAAAGGTGGCGGAGCAGCAGCTGCGGCCTTGCATCTCATCGCGCTTTCGCGCAAATGGGGCCGCCAAGGCAAAGAGGTCGGTTTCCGACCTGCCACAGACGAGATTCAGATCGCCAGCGCTGGCGGCAAGGATGATGGAACAAACGCATGACCAACGACGCCGCCAAACCACCGAAACGCAAGACGGACAATCGCCAAAGAAAATCCGCCTCTCGGCTCTATGCCGTTCAGGCGCTGTTTCAGATGGAAGCCTCAGGCCAGACAATCGACTCTGTCATTGCTGAATTTGCTGAGCATCGCTTTGGTGAAACCTATGAGGGCGATGAAATGGCGGATGGTCATCCGACATTGTTCCGCACATTGGTTGACGGCGCGGTGAACCATCAGGCAAAAATTGACCAGATGACAGATCGGGCTCTTGTGGCAAAGTGGCCCATTGCTCGGATTGACCCAACTCTACGTGCGCTGTTCCGTGCCGCTGGTGCAGAACTTGTTGAAACAGAGACGCCACCGCGCGTTGTCATCTCTGAATTCGTCGACATCGCCAGCGCGTTCCATCCAGAGGGGCGCGAACCGCAGTTTGTGAACGCGGTTCTTGATCATATGGCACGCGAAGCCCGCCCCGAGGCGTTCTCGGGCTAACAACCTGACAATTGGTGGAGAAGGCGGCGAAACCGCTGCGACCGTACAGGCACTGATTCCCGGGGACCTGTATATACAGGTGGGCACCAGATAATCGAACCAGGGTCCGAACAGAGCCAGCTCCCGTGGAATTGCTTAAGGCCACTGGAATGCTTGCCTATGCGTACGTGAAGAGCAGAAACGCCAGAACCTCACATAGGCTTCTGCTGGATGTTCGACAAGGGGTAATCGGGAATATTGAGTTTTGCTGCGAATAATCCAGTACGATTGAAGGCCACGCGGCTGCGCAAATTTCGGCACCACTTGACTTTTTGTTTACGTTTTGTTCATGTTTTGGGATGCAGCCCACTGTTCCAGCCCCGCAAGACACCGCATTGCAACCCGGCCAGCTTCTGGCGCGGGGCGTTGCGCGGCATTTACGGCATCATGATTTTGTTGTCATCGAGGAATTCGTGCCAGAGCGAGGATTGCGCGTTGACGTGATCGCCCTTGGTCCGAAAGGCGAGATATGGGTGATCGAATGTAAATCGAGTCGTGCGGACTATTTGTCGGACAGCAAATGGCAGGGGTACTTGGAGTGGTGCGATCGATATTTCTGGGCGGTGGATAGCGAGTTCCCGTCAGAAATCCTACCTGACGAAACCGGCCTCATAATCGCAGATTCCTATGACGCCGAAATTATTCGGATGGGGCCAGAAGCCAAGCTGGCCCCCGCGCGTCGCAAAAAAATGACTCAAAAATTCGCGCGTGACGCCGCAAGGCGGTTGCAAGGATACCGAGATCCGGGTGTCACGGCAATTTTTGGGCCTTAATCCTATTTGTCGTTTGTAACAGTCAGTGCAGCGGCCTTGATCTCTTCGGCAATTTCCAGTGCCTCTTCAGGCGTGAAGTCCATTGGAATTTCTGCACCGTCGGCTTCGACATAAATTCGAATCATGCCAAGCGATGTTGGTCCGATTTGCAGGTTCGCAGATACGTCGCTCTCTTTGTTGATACTCATGATCAATCTCCTTATTCGATCAAACGAACTATCCTCTGGCGATGTAATTCGCAAGTAGACTTGGAAAATTGCTCGCTCGCGCGGCGCAAAACATAGGCTTTACGCCATGGAGGGGCCAAATTTGCGCGTGGAATAGAAGGGGGCGAAATTTTTCAAGAATCCTGAAGACAACAGCCCGCGCCCCCTTGCATTCACCGCTTTCCGGCGCTAAATCACCCCATAGTGCCGCCATAGCTCAGCTGGTTAGAGCGCTTGATTGTGGATCAAGAGGTCCCCCGTTCGAACCGGGGTGGTGGTACCATCTTCCTTCTTTAGGAAATTGGCTTTTTCGCTTCGAGTCATGTTCGATTGTTTCGAGCATAGATTTGGTGAGCGTACGCCCGTTTAGTATCCTCATTTTGATATTTTTCAATTGTTTGCGGTATATTTATTGCTAGTAACAATTATTGCTGTATTGTGAATGTGATAATGCGTGGGGGTGCGTATGAATAAACGCGATATCGCTGCGGCGGTGCTTCTGGAAAATATACTGCGGTCAACTTACCCAAGTCGTGAGCCAGGGGCGATTCAGCCTCTTCAATGGTCCATTTTGCGATTCATCGCTCGCGTACCCGAAGAACAGCGCACAGCCAATATGATATCGAATTATCTTGGTGTTACCGCTGCGCCGCTCAGTCGTGCGATCCAAACCTTGGTGAAGCGGGGCTACATCGTTCAAAAGAAAAACGCCAAGGATGCGCGTAGTTTTCTTCTTTTTTTGACGGATGAAGCGGTAGAGGCCTTGAAAAGTGATCCGCTTTTGCGATTAGCTGGCTCCGTGTCTCAGCTACCTGAAGATCAAAGGGATGCATTTAATAAAGCGTTGGAACAAATCGTAAAAGATATGCAGTAGCGATCGGGGTTAGCCTTGGCCAAAATTCTTATCGTAGATGACGAGCCAAACATGAGAGAAATGATGGAGGTCATGCTGAAACAAGCAGGGCACCATCCAATCTCATGTGCGAATGCTACGGAAGCGCTCACATGTCAGAGCGAGGAGGGCGTGATTGATGCGGCTATTCTCGATATATGGCTTGGTTCAGAGAGCGGGCTAGATCTTTGCGATGCCCTGCGAGGAAATGCGCCAGATCTGCCGGTCATATTTGTTTCTGGTGGGGGGGGAGCGATGTCGATGGAGATAACGACAGCGCTCGCCGATCTAAAAGGGCGCAATCATTTCCTTTATAAGCCCTTCAAAAAAGAAGATCTTCTCGAAGCGCTTGACGCCAGTTTCTAAATAATACCCCTCATTTTAACGAGACAGAAGCACCTCACGCTTCAAAGTCGCGACGTAGCGTCACTTCTATTTGACGCATTTATTTGCTATTAGCATCTTTACAGGAATGGGGGTCTTGATTACCTAAGACTTACTGAAGACCAAGACGAGACCGTGATGACAGGCCGCGCTAGTAGCAAGTCAACATTCTAATTGGCTGATGCGGCAGCAAAGTTTGGATTTCGCGGTTGATAACCGAGTTGAAGCAATGGGCAATAGAGCGATGAGCATGACTGTTGATGCGCACTACAGCGCCGCTGATGCCATTGTTGCGTTGTTTCAATACGGCTGTTTAACACCGTCGGCGTCGGTTCTGCTTTTTGCAGAGCCTATGGCGGCCGTTAACAGCAACGATGAGGGCTTCAGTCAAAACAACACTTGGAACGACCCGGAGACGGGCGCGGCCAGCCAAAATAAGGCACGTCTCAAAGGCACGTTTCATACAGGCAAATTCGGGTTTTCATCTGAGGGAAATTGCAACGAACGCGACATTCAGGCTTGGATGCTCGAAGTTCTTTGTGACCTCGAGGGTGGCCCAGATAAAGAACTCACTCGCGGAAACTGCTGAAGTTTCTGTTTTGCGCCTCGGAAATTTTTGCCAACGCGCAAAGCAAACAGGAACTTCAGCAGACGCAAATTTAATCACCTTAAGCTCGGCGCTGGTTAAAGGTAGCAATACACCTTTTCTGCGCGAAATCGCTTTATTTCGTTGCTTTCCCAAGCTCGACTGCTTATGTCCCCCCTTTCTGCCGATAAATGTCGGCATCCTTTCCGAAAGAAGAATCCGTGTCTCACTTCGATGGTATACTGCCGCCCCTTGCCCGCGCCCTCACCAATAAGGGCTACTCTGATCTGACTCCGGTTCAGAAAGACGTTTCCAACCCTGAATTGGTGTCGTCAGATTTGCTGGTCTCTGCTCAGACTGGTTCGGGCAAGACAGTTGCTTTTGGTATCGCGATTGCTCCTACGCTGCTTGATGATCAAGAAGCCTTTGGACGTGCCGAAGCTCCTGTTGCGTTGGTTGTTGCGCCAACCCGCGAACTTGCGTTGCAGGTACGGCGCGAGTTTGAATGGCTTTATGCCGAAACTGGTGCACGAATTGCGTCCTGTGTTGGTGGCATGGATATGCGTACGGAACGACGCGCGCTTGAGAAGGGTGCTCACATCGTTGTTGGAACACCCGGCCGCCTGCGCGACCACATCGAGCGCGGCTCGCTTGATATGGACCAGATGAAAGCCATTGTTCTTGACGAGGCTGACGAGATGCTCGACCTCGGCTTCCGTGAGGACCTCGAATTTATTCTTGGCTCTGCTCCGGAAGACCGCCGGTCGCTGATGTTCTCTGCGACTGTACCGCGCCAGATTGCTGAGCTTGCCAAGAACTTTCAAAAAGACGCTGTGCGTGTTGCCACTGTTTCCGAAGCCAAGCAACACGTCGACATTGATTACCAAGCACTCGTCTGTGCAGGGCCTGATCGTGAAAACGCGATCATCAATCTTCTGCGTTATCACGAGCCGGAAACCTCGATCGTGTTTTGCGCGACCCGTGCCACTGTGAACCACATGACCGCACGTTTTACCAATCGCGGGTTCCGTGTTGTGGCGCTTTCAGGTGAGCTGTCGCAATCTGAACGGACGCACGCGCTTCAAGCCATGCGTGATGGGCGCGCGCAGGTCTGTATTGCAACTGACGTTGCCGCACGCGGGATCGACCTTCCGGGTCTTGAGCTTGTTGTGCACGCCGATCTGCCACAGAACCAAGAGGCTCTCTTGCACCGCTCAGGGCGAACAGGCCGTGCCGGACAAAAGGGTATCTCTGCGCTCATCGTGCCAAAAAACCAACGCGGCAAGGCTGAACGCCTCCTGAAATGGGCGAAAGTAACGGCCAATTGGGGGCTTCCTCCCAATGCTGATGATGTTCGCGACAAAGACAATGAACGCCTGATCGAAGGTTTTGCCAATGTTTCGACCGAGGGCGAAGAGGCTGTGATCGCCAAACTCCTCGATGGTCGGACGCCAGAGGAAATTGCCGCGGCCTATATCGCTCAATATCGCGCGTTGCGCTCCGCGCCAGAAGAACTTCGCGAAGTCGGTGCGGGCGAAGATCGCCGTCGCTCGGATTTCGAGAATTCGGTTTGGGTTACGCTGTCAGTAGGGCGCGAACAAAAGGCTGAGCCGCGCTGGCTCATTCCTCTTTTGTGCCGTAGCGGTGGGATTACCAAACGCGAGATCGGTGCAATTCGTATGGTTCCGCAAGAAACCTTTGTTGAACTGAATGCCGAAGCTGCAGACGGTTTCTTCTCTGTTGTTGGCAAGGGTGGCGAGTTGGAAGACGGCGTTGTCGTCAAGAAACTCGACAAGGCGCCAGACCTTGGACCCGCGAAATTCGGCAAGGGCCCCGCACGGAAACCGGGAAAACCCGGTGGCCATCGTGGACAAGCAGGTCAGAAACCGCGCGGTAAGAAACGTGACTTTGGCGATAAGCCAGAGCCGCGCGAATTTAAAAAGCCCCATGGCGATGTAAACTCATATAAGAAACGTTCGGAAAAGCCCGCGCGTTCGGAAAAGCCGGCAAAGTTTGAAAAGCCTGCAAAATCGGATGGAGCTGCTGCAAAGCGCGAAAAGCCGAAGAAGGCGCGTTTTGACAAGGCGCCAAGTTCTGATTTCAAACCAAAGCTCGGTGGCAATGCTGATGCGGTGCCAAAGCGGAACAAGTCTAAAACGGCGCCTAAATCCAAACCACCTGCAGGATTCGATGCCCGCGACCCATCCAAGAAGCTGCGTCACAAAGTGAGCGGCAAAGGGAAATTTGCGAAGGGCGGCAAAGGCGCGAAGAAAAAATAGCGCCTTTTACTTGGCCGTGATTTGAATCGTCTGCCGCAAGTCGCCGCTTTCCGTATCGAATATCAGAATCTGATCTTGCTCCGTGACAACGGCATACCAATCGCTGCCTTTGGTGAAGGCGGTCGCTTTGGTGCCTGCGGGTAACTCAATTTCGGAGATACTGGAAAGGCTTGGCCCCGTGCTCTTGGGGAAACGGGTGACAAGCAGCGCAATCACAATTACAAGCCCTGCAATCATTGTTGCGGTTAAAATCGTAACCAAAATTCGCAGGAACTTCAGGTTGGGCGGCAGCTCCGGTTCCGTTTCAGGAGAATGATCCATGACTATGTCCTCTGTTGTTCGCGTGGAGATCCAGCCTGATCCGCCCAAGCGCCTTGATAAAGCGCTTTCGCGTGACGTTCCAGTGGAAGCGTCGCTTAGCCGCTCACGGATCGCGAAATTGCTGGAACAGGGCATGGTCCAGCAAAATGGATCAGTGCAAACAGATCCTCGCGCAGCTGTTGCCGAAGGGGATGTCTTTGAGATTACTGTCCCTGTTTCTGCTGAAAGCCATATGCTCCCAGAAGACATCCCGCTTGATGTTGTCTTTGAAGACGACGACTTGATTGTGATCAACAAGCCTGCTGGCATGGTTGTGCATCCGGCGCCCGGTTCGCCATCTGGAACGCTGGTCAATGCTTTGCTTCATCACTGTGGCGAGAGCCTGTCTGGTGTTGGCGGCGAGAAGCGCCCAGGTATTGTTCATCGGATCGACAAAGAAACGAGCGGCCTTCTTGTCGTGGCGAAATCCGACGCGGCGCATCATGGCCTTGCCAAACAGTTCGAGAAACACACAGTCGAGCGGCATTATCATGCGGTTGTATATGGTGTTCCTGATGCGAATGACCCGCGATTGCGTGGCGTAAAAGGCGTGAATTTCGAGCCGGGCAACATCATGAAGATTACAACACATCTGGCGCGACACAAAACAGACCGTCAAAAACAAGCAGTGCTGTTCCACGGCGGACGTCACGCTGTAACGCGTAGCCGAATTGTCATGCCGCTCGGAACTCCTGCTGTTGCCAGCCTGATCGAATGTTGGCTTGAAACAGGGCGAACGCATCAAATTCGCGTTCATATGGCACACGCAGGTCACGGCCTGATAGGAGACCCAACCTACGGCGGACGTCGTAAGTTGAACGTTAAAGCGATTGGCGAGGATGGCGTTGAAGCAGCGCGCGTCTTCCCACGTCAGGCGCTTCATGCTGCAACTCTGGGTTTCGTTCATCCGGTTACGGAAGAAACGCTTCGGTTTGCTGCACCGTTGCCTGATGATATGTCCGAGCTTATCCGTGCTCTCGGCGGTGATCCGCAGCAGATATCAAATACCTAGCTTACAATCCAACACAGTGCTGTGAGGCGCTGACACAGTTGGGGAATAAGGTTTATTTTCGCGTTTTGGTAAGCTAAACACACAATCCGAATTCAGAATTTGAGATTAGCCTCTTGAAAACGGCAAGCGAGAACTTAACTCAATGTTAATCGCTTAAACATAAGGCGGGTCGCATGGACTATAGGGGGTACAGATTATGAGCAATTTTAAGAATTTACCGGCCGCAACACCAGAACAGGGGTTGAGCCAATACCTGCGCGAAATCCGCAAATTTCCTATGCTTGAGCCGGAAGAAGAGTACATGCTCGCCAAGCGTTGGGCAGAGGATCAGGACAGCGAAGCTGCGCATAAGCTCGTAACGAGCCACCTCCGGCTCGCTGCCAAAATCGCCATGGGCTATCGGGGCTACGGTCTGCCGCAGGCCGAAGTCGTTTCGGAAGCGAACGTCGGCTTGATGCAGGCAGTTAAGCGGTTTGACCCAGAGAAAGGGTTCCGCCTCGCGACCTATGCGATGTGGTGGATTCGCGCCAGCATCCAGGAATATGTGCTGCGGAGTTGGTCTCTTGTTAAGCTAGGCACGACAAGCGCTCAGAAGAAGCTTTTCTTCAACTTGCGTAAAGCAAAGGCCCGTATCGGCGCTCTAGAAGATGGTGATTTGCATCCGGATCAGGTCGCGAAAATCGCGCACGACCTAAGTGTAAGCGAGGACGAAGTCGTTTCAATGAACCGACGTATGTCCGGTGGTGATGCATCGCTGAATGCTATGGTTGGCAGTGACGGCGATACAGCAACGCAATGGCAGGATTGGCTCGAAGATACCGACGCCGACCAAGCGGGAGATTACGAACGTAAAGACGAGCTTGATATGCGTCGTGGGCTTTTGATCGAGGCGATGGACGTATTGAACGACCGCGAAAAAGACATCCTCACTCAGCGTCGTCTTCAGGACAAACCAGTGACTCTCGAAGAGTTGTCTTCGCAATATAACGTCAGCCGCGAGCGTATTCGTCAGATCGAAGTGCGTGCGTTTGAGAAGTTACAAAAGCGCATGCGAGAGCTTGCAAAAGAAAACGGTATGCTCGCAAACGCTTAGGCGTTGCACCTGTTTGAAATCTTGATAGCCTCTCGCAAACCATTTCGGGAGGCTATCTTATGACAAAACCTATTCGTTTCGGCGTTCTTGGCGCCGCGAATTTCGCACTCAACCACATGGCTCCGGCGATCCACCGCGCAAAAGGCGCAGAGTTTGCCGCGCTCGCCACGTCTTCAGAAGCTAAAGCGGTTCCGTTTCAGGAGTTCTGCCCGAATCTGGCGGTTTATACCGATTATCAGGAGCTTCTTGACGCGCCTGATATCGACGCGGTTTATATTCCTTTGCCAAACAATCTCCACGTGGAGTGGTCAAAGAAGGCCCTCAAAGCAGGAAAACACGTGTTGTGCGAAAAGCCTCTTGCGCTTGAGGCCGGCGAGTTTGACGATCTTATTGCCCTGCGCGATGAGAGAGGGCTGCTTGCCGCTGAAGCCTTTATGATCACCCATCATCCACAGTGGATTGAGGCGCGCAAACAGATTGCAAATGGCGCGATCGGGGAGCTTCGCCACGTCAGCGCAAACTTCTGCTATAACAACGAAACCGACGTTAAAAACATCCGCAACCTGCCTGAATATGGCGGCGGCGCCTTGCGAGATATCGGAGTTTACATTCTTGGATCAACTCTCTTTGCGACAGAAGCAAAGACGGCAGAAGTTCTGGATGTAAGAATGCGTAAAGAGAACGACGTCGATGTCTTTACGAATATTTTTGCCCGTATGGACGGGTTCACATACTCTGGAATGGTTTCAATGCGTTTGACGTCTCATCAGGAGGTCGTTTTCTTTGGCGACCGAGGAAAGCTCATTGTGAAAACACCTTTCAACGCAAATGTTTACGCCGAAGCACAGCTTCACATTACAAATGACTCTGGTGAGCAAGTGATCCGCTATCCGGGTGTTGAGCAATATGCATTGCAGGTTGAAAACTTCTGTAAATCGGTAATGACCGGCGCGGATTATCCGTGGTCGCTAGAAGACGCAAAGAAAACACAGCTGCTCATGGATGACGTGTTTCAAAAAAGCACTGACGTCTAGGCCGCTACTATAGGGTATTCGCGGGCGGTGTTCCTTGCCGCCCGCGTTTCGTTTTGGATTAGTCTTCCATCGCTTCAAGCTCGTCGATCATACCTGATATCATCGACAGCCCCTTATCCCAGAATTTAGGATCCGAGGCATCAAGACCGAAGGGCGCAAGAAGCTCTGAGTGATGTTTCGATCCGCCCGCGCGCAGCATGTCGAAATACTTTTCTTGGAAGCCCTCGCCACCTTCGGCATAAACAGCATAGAGCGCATTCACGAGGCCATCGCCAAAAGCATAGGCGTAGACGTAGAAGGGCGAGTGCACGAAATGCGGGACATAGGCCCAAAACGTTTCGTAGCCCTTCTCAAAGTTGAAGACGGGGCCAAGGCTTTCGGCCTGCACTGACATCCATAGAGTGTTAATGTCCTCTGGCGTGAGTTCGCCATTGCGACGCGCTTCGTGGAGTTTGCACTCAAAGTCATAGAACGCGATCTGGCGGACCACCGTGTTGATCATGTCTTCGACCTTGCCAGCGAGCAGGATCTTGCGCTCTTCCTTGGTTTTGGCCTCGGATAGCATCTGCTGGAAAGTCAGCATTTCACCGAAAACAGAGGCTGTCTCTGCCAGCGTCAGCGGGGTTGAGGCGAGCAACTCGCCTTGTTCCGCGGCCAATACTTGATGTACGCCGTGGCCAAGCTCATGCGCAAGGGTCATCACATCACGCGGTTTGCCGAGATAGTTGAGCATCACATAGGGGTGCACATTTGTGACCGTCGGGTGCGCAAAAGCGCCCGGTGCTTTACCCGGTTTTACAGCAGCGTCGATCCAGCCTTTGTTAAAGAACGGTTCGGCCAATTCGCCCATACGCGGGTCAAACCCGTTGTATGCCTGCATAACGATGTCTTTGGCATCATCCCATGCAACGGTTTTTTCGTCTTTCTTGGGAAGCGGGGCGTTGCGATCCCATGTTTCCATTTGTTCGAGGCCAAGCCATTTGGCTTTGAGCGCGTAATAACGGTGCGACAGCTTAGGATAAGCGGCTACAACCGCGTTGCGCAGCGCTTCGACCACTTCGGGCTCAACATGGTTAGAAAGGTGGCGGCCCGTTTGAGCCGTTGGCATTTTGCGCCAGCGATCTTCAATTTCTTTTTCCTTCGCAAGCGTGTTGTGAACGCGGGAAAAGATCTTGATGTTCTCTTCAAAGACTTTTGCGAGTGCATGGCTCGCTGTTTCGCGCTTGGCGCGGTCCTGATCTGTGAGCATGTTCAGAACAGCTTCAAGTGGCAGTTCCTCGCCGTCGATATCGAAGGTAAGTCCGGCAATCGTCTCATCAAACAGGCGATTCCATGCGGCAGCGCCGACGGTTGATTGGTCGTGTAGGAAACGCTCAAGCTCATCAGAAAGCTGATAGGGTTTCATCGCGCGTTGGCGGTCAAATATCGGCTTGTAGCGCGCAAGATCAGCATTCTCAGCGAACATTTCCGCGAGCTTGTCGTCATCGATCCGGTTGATCTCGAGGCTGTAGAAAACAAGCGGCGTGGTGAATACGGTTACTTTTTCCTGACAGTCCGACATGAATTTAGCGCGGCCAGCGTCGGTGGTAATCTGGTAATACCGCAGACCCGCAAACGACATGATGCGCCCCGCGATCAGATCAATCGCCTCGTAATCTTGTACACATTTCAACATGCCTTCGGCGTCGAGATCGGCGAGTTTACTTTCGTAGGTGCTGGCAAAGTCGGCGCAGGCCTTTTCCAGCCATTCCATATCGCGGATAAGTTCTGGCGCGTCCTCTGCTGTATAGAGATCGTTCAAATCCCATTCGGGCAGATTGCCAAGCCCTTCGCCCTCCGGAGACGCGCCGGAATTGGCGTTGGCATCAAAAATGGGGCGGGGGAGTTCAAACTGCATGGAAACCTCTCGAAAATTGTTCGCTTAGACATAGGCAGAGCGCGTGGCCATATTCAAGAGATGTGCCGGAATTTGTTCCTAATCTTCGCTGAAACTGTCAAAGAACTCGATGACACGCTCAAAGGCCTGATCGGCGATTTCTGGCACTTCCATCAAGACTTCATGCTCGGCGGCGTCAAATTGATGGGTCTTACTGTTTGGCCACCGCGCAACCCTTTTTAAAACAGGGGCCATATCCACGATCCGTTCTCGTCCGCCCAGAAGGATAAGTGCAGGTATGTTTGGAGTGGGAATCTTGGTGAGTATTGTGCTTTCGTGCTGGCTTGCACGCAGCCACCCAAGCGAGGGGCCACCGACCTCAAGCTCGGGATGTTTTCTGAGCGTTCTGGCGATGGAGGCAAAGACCTCTGCGTTCGTCGTGAGCTTGTTGTCTTCAAAAGGCGCGCTTAGCGTGTAATGCCGCGTTGATGTCCCAGGAAGCCGAAACATGGTTTTGCCAATCAGTTCGGCAATCGTTCCCACCAGCCAAACGAGTGGGCGCAGCAAGGTCGCGACCTTGACCTTCCACATCGGCGCGGAAAAGCAGATGGCACGAGGCTTGAAGCCGTTATGAAGCGACCGAAGCGCGATCATACCGCCCATTGAATGCGCCAGAACAAAAAATGGTTTCGGGAGCTCCTGAGCCTCAGTGTACTGAAGCAGCGCGTTCACATCATTTTGATAGGACGCATAGCTATCGATATGGCCGAGCACCGACCCTTTTGGCGTGCTCCTGTCCGATAGGCCCTGGCCGCGCCAATCAAGCGACGCAACGGCATAGCCTGCTTTGGCTAAACGATGCGCAACGGGGACATATTTTTCGATGAATTCTGCCCGTCCGGGCAACACCAATATCGTGCCTTTGGGTGCGTCGCTGTTCCAGTGACACACCCGCAGGCGGATATTGTCTTCAGTTGTTACCCAACTGGCCGTTCCGGCTTCGCTCTCGTCGATTACTTCGTCAAAAAGCGGAGCATTATTCATGGGTTAGCCGAGAGCAGCGCCGAGCTTGATCGCTTGGCCCATGTCGCCGTCAACTTTGAGTTTGCCCATCATAAACGCCGTCGTGGGGTTCTGGCTTCCGTCAAGGATACCTTTGAATACTTCGGCACTTGCAGAGAGTGTTACATCAGCGTCTTCATCGCCCGCGCGCACGCCGCCGCCGTCGATCATGATCGAACCTTCGTCTTCAACAATGAATTTTGCCGATCCGTCAAAGCTCGGGATTTTTTCGTTCAGGGCCTCAACGGCTTTTGTGATGATATCGCTCATTATCTTATCTCCAAGAAACGTGAAGGTGACGGGGGTCGCATTTCCCCACCTTTGGGTTACACTTGCATGTGTTATGAGAGTGTTAAACCCCTTTCTCAATCGTTTCGTTACGGTAACTTTTTCTGCGATATTTTTCGCGGCCGTCTCTGGTGTGCCTTTAACTGCGCAAGAGGGCACAAGAGAAGAGCAACTTGACCGTTTGTTCGAGGAGTTAGCAGACCCCCAAAACCTCGAGTGGCGCGAAACCGAAGAAGAAATCCAGAAGTTGTTTTTTGATTCCGGCTCGGACGCAATGAACATGCTGTTGATGCGGGGTATGACGGCATTAAGAGAAGGCGACCTGAACTCGGCGATTGGCCATTTCACAGCCGTGATCGACCATGCGCCATCGTTTGCCGAAGGTTGGAACGGCCGGGCGACGGCTTATTTCCATGCAGGGCTCTACGGTCCTTCGATGTTTGATATCGGCCAGACCCTAACGCTACAGCCGCGCCATTACGGGGCCATGCTTGGCCTTGGCCGTATCCTTGAAGAAACCGGAAAGCCGGAACAAGCTCTTGAGGTCTTTCGCCAAGTGTCCATATTGCATCCGAACCTGTTTGGCGTTAGCGATGCGATCGCGCGTCTGGAAAAGGCAGTCAGTGGCAGTTCTCTATAAAGCGGCTGTCCGGCTGTGATGAGTTGAAGGCGGATTGATATGGCGAATTCGCCTCGGATCAAAGCGATCTTGGGCCCGACCAATACGGGCAAAACCCACTATGCAATCGAGCGTATGTTGGCGCATCGCACAGGTATTATTGGCCTGCCGTTGCGGCTTTTGGCGCGCGAGGTCTATGACAAGATCGTTGCTCTTCGCGGGCCTTCGGTGGTGGCGTTGGTTACGGGCGAAGAGCGCATCGTTCCGCCGCGCGCGCAATATTGGGTGTGTACGGTCGAGGCCATGCCGCCAGGAATGGGGTGTGATTTTCTGGCTGTTGACGAAATACAGCTATGTGCAGACCCAGAGCGCGGGCATGTCTTTACCGATAGATTGCTGAACGCACGTGGCCTGCACGAAACACTCTTCATGGGTGCGGATACAATGCGGGGTGTGATTGCTGATTTGCTCAATCCGGTTGAGTTTATTCGCCGCGAACGGCTTTCAGAGCTTACATATGCAGGCAGCAAGAAGATAAGCCGGATGCCCGCGCGCTCTGCGATCGTTGGCTTTTCGGTGGATAATCTCTATGCGATTGCCGAGCTTTTGCGCCGACAGAAGGGCGGTGCAGCGGTTGTGATGGGCGCACTTAGCCCGCGTACCCGCAACGCGCAGGTCGAGATGTATCAGAACGGGGATGTGGATTTCCTTGTGGCGACTGACGCGATCGGCATGGGGCTAAACCTTGATGTGAACCATGTGGCCTTTTCTGCCACCGAGAAATTCGATGGCCGTCGGATGCGTCCGCTCATGCCGAACGAGTTGGCCCAAATTGCGGGCAGGGCAGGGCGCCACATGAGCCATGGCAGCTTTGGCGTGACGGGTGAGGCCGCGCCGCTGGATGAAGGGCTGGCCAATGCGATCATGAATCACCAGTTCGCCCCGATCAAAAAGCTCAACTGGCGCAATGACCGCCTTGAGTTCGGTACCGCTGAAGCCTTGATCCGAAGCCTTGAAGCCGCACCAACGGATGAGCGATTGATAAAGGCAAGAGAGGCCGATGACCTCGGTGTGCTGAAAACGCTTACCGCGTTACCGCATGTACGCGACCAAATTCGCAATGCAAATGACGTGCGTAGGCTTTGGGATGTGTGCCGAATACCGGATTTCCGTGGTATCAGCCATGGCGAGCATAGCGGGCTGCTGGAAAAGATCTTCGGTTTCCTTCAGGACGTGAACCGCGTGCCAGATGATTGGCTTGCACGGCAGGTTAAGAGAATTGACCGAACGGATGGCGACATTGACACTTTGTCAAAAAGATTGGCCTATATCCGCACTTGGACTTATGTTGCTCAGCGAAAAGGCTGGCTGGATGACGAAAGCCATTGGCGCGGGGTGACGCGCGCTGTAGAAGACCGACTATCAGATGCGCTTCACGGAGCGCTTACGCAAAGATTTGTTGACCGGCGTACAAGTGTATTGTTGCGGCGGTTGAAGCAGAAGGAGGGCCTTGTGGCCGAAGTGAACGACAAGGGTGAAGTGCTCGTTGAGGGGCAATTTGTAGGAAAGCTCGAGGGCTTTCGATTCAGTCAGGACAAGAGCTCTACACCGGACGAGGCGAAAACGCTGCGTGCCGCAAGCTTGCAAGCCCTTGCGCCGGAATTCCATCTGCGCGCTGACCGCTTTTATAACGCACCCGACACAGAGATCGACTTCACCGAGCAAGGCGGCTTGATGTGGGGTGAGCATGCGCTTGGCAAGCTAGTTGCCGGTTCTGACCCGCTCAAACCACAGGTCGAGGCTTTTGTTGACGAAGAGGCTGGCCCGGACGTAGCTCAAAAAGTAACGCGCCGTCTTCAGCATTTCATCGACCGTAAAGTTGCAACGCTGTATGAACCGCTGCTCGCTATGAGCAAGGATGAAACGCTCACGGGGCTTGCGCGCGGATTTGCGTTCCGCCTTGTAGAGAACCTTGGCATCATTCCACGCGAGCAGATCGCTGGCGAAGTTAAAGACCTCGATCAAGATGCCCGCGGCGCATTGCGTAAACATGGGGTACGTTTTGGTCAGTTTACTATCTTTATGCCTTTGCTCCTTAAGCCCGCGCCAACGCGGCTGCGTCTGGTGCTTTGGTCCCTTTCTAAAGGTCTGGGCGAGTTCCCAGAAAGCCCGCCCCCCGGTTTGGTGACAATTCCGGTCGACACATCTGCCCCTGAAGGGACGGATTCGATGTCTGGTTACCGCAACGCCGGAGAGCGCGCGATCCGTATTGATATGCTCGAACGCCTTGCCGATCTGCTTCGCACAGAAGATAGCCGCGGCGGGTTTGAGGCAACGCCTGATATGCTCTCTATTACGGGTATGACGCTGGAACAATTCGCGGCTCTTTTGACTGGTCTTGGATATAAGGCTGAAAAAGGAGAGCGGGAAAAGGTTAAGGCCGCGCCGCAAGTTGCTGAGCCGAAAGCCGAAGATGCGCCAGCCGCTGAAGAGGCAAAAGCGGAAGAAGCTGCGCCGGAAGGCGACGCTGCTGCAGATGTACCAGCGAATGCCGAAGCTCAAAAAGATACGGCTTCTGAAGAGGCGGAGCTTGAGGTTTTCTATACATTTACCTGGGCCCCTAAGGCACGCAACAACCGTCGTCCTCAGCGCGATGGTGATAAGCCGCGCGGCAAGCCAAGTGGAAAACGTGGCAAACCCGGTGGTAAGAAAGGTGGCAAACCACAAGGAGCCAAGAGCTTCCAGGCTCGCCCCCCCAAGAAAGAAAAAGCCATTGATCCGGATAACCCCTTTGCTGCGGCTCTCATGGGGCTAAAGGATCAGAAGTAACCATATGAATGATGCGCCGCCCAAACTTCGCATCGACAAGTGGCTTTGGCACGCGCGGTTTTTCAAAACCCGCAGCCTCGCTACCAAAGTTGTGACGGGCGGCCATCTTCGCGTGGATGGCCAGAAAATTTCGAAAGCTTCCCATGCCGTTAGCGTGGGAGACACATTAACCTTCCCTCAGGCTAAACGTATTCGGGTTGTTCGCATCGCCGCACTTTCGGAGCGGCGCGGCCCTGCGCCAGAAGCACAGGCTCTGTACGAAGATTTAACACCTGTTCAGGAAAAATCCCCTGCCCATAGCGAGAAAACTGTTCCAGCCGCGCCAAAATTTGAAGGAAAAGGGCGACCAACCAAAAAGGAACGTCGCAAAAGCATCCTTTCCCGCCGCCAAATGCTTGAAAGATCACGCGCACTGGAATAGCAAAGGGCCGAAACAAGAAAACGAGTGTTCGCATGACCTATATCGTCAATGACGCCTGCATCGCCTGCAAATATACTGACTGTGTCGAAGTCTGCCCTGTAGATTGCTTCTATGAGGGAGAGAATATGCTCGTCATCCATCCGGATGAGTGTATTGATTGTGGTGTGTGCGAGCCGGAATGCCCTGCGGACGCCATTCGCCCTGATACCGAGCCTGACACCGAGCAATGGGTTGAGTTCAACCGTAAATACGCGGAACTCTGGCCAGTTATCATTGCCAAGAAAGATCAGCTTCCTGAAGCCGAAGAGCGTGACGGCGAAGAGGGTAAGCTTGAGAAATACTTCTCCGAGAAGCCGGGCGAAGGCAGTTAAGCCTGATTCGACTTTGGGCGTGACATTCGGAGAAGGCGACTTGCGTTGCTGCGGGTAGCGCGTTGTTATTCAATGGTTTTCATTGAATGCTCCGGTATGAATCGGGCCACTTTTCTGCACCTGCATTTTCTGGTATAATAGTAGGGTATATATTGATGGTGTCCCGAAGTCGCCCGCCCAGCACGCAAGTGTTCGGGCCTTTTTCTTCTTAGAGATACGAGGTTCAGCGGAGTGCTTGCTCCGGTGGAATTTTTTGTCGCTGAGATATCGGGTTGGATGCCCAAACGCCAAGTAAGGAAGTTCGCTGCATGAGCAAATCGAAGAAACTTGACTTTCGCCCTAACGAATATGTTGTCTACCCTGCCCACGGTGTCGGGCAGATTGTCAACATCGAAGAACAAGAAATTGCCGGAATCCAGCTTGAGCTTTTTGTGATCTCATTTGAGAAAGACAAAATGACATTGCGCGTTCCAACGCATAAGGCAACCGAAGTCGGTATGCGGGCGCTTAGTTCGCCGGATATCGTTTCTCGCGCCATGACGACCCTAAAGGGCAAGGCCAAAGTTAAACGCGCCATGTGGTCTCGTCGTGCGCAGGAGTATGAGCAAAAAATCAACTCCGGTGACCTGATTGCGATTGCAGAGGTTGTTCGTGACCTTCACCGCACAGACGATCAGCGCGAGCAGAGCTATTCCGAGCGTCAGCTTTATGAAGCCGCTCTTGAGCGTTTGACACGCGAAGTTGCTGCTGTTGCTGGTGATGGAGAAGAGAGCGCGCAAAAAGAGATCGGCGATTATCTGATGTCGCGCGCGGCCTAAGACAGCTTTCTACTGAACTGGAACGCGCCCCTTATATCGTGGGCGCGTTTTTTTGTGCCTAAACGGCAAATGCGGTGACGCAGGTTGCAAGTAGGATGACCTCGGATATCTGCTGAGAAGCGCCTAGGATATCTCCGGTTTGCCCGCCAATCTTCTGCTGTGCGACATAGGCCAGAACTGCGGAAGCGCAGGTTATGAGCACAACACCATGAAGCATAGCGAGCGGTCCGGAAAATAGGAATGAAATCGAAATGCCTGCGATTATTGCAAGCAGAGCAGTTTCGGTTTGCGGCCGACCAACGTTTCTTGAAATGCCATCGCGGCGTGCATTTGGAATGGCAGACATGATCATGACCATCGGTGCGCGGCTAAGTGCAGCGGCGCCAACAATCGCGAGTGCGGCGCCGCTTGAAACAAGCGCATGGATCAAGGCAAACTTGGTAATTAGCGACAGCCCGAGCGCCAGAACCCCATACGTGCCAACGCGGCTGTCTTTCATTATCAAAAGGCGGTTCTCTGCGTCATAAGCCCCCCACAGCCCGTCGAACGTATCGGCAAGCCCATCTTCGTGAAGTGCGCCAGATAACATCATCAGCGTTGCGAGGATCACAGCAGAAACCGCATATTCCGGAAGTGCGAGCAATCCAGCCAGAGCGCCAGCAAGGACAGCAATAAACCCGATCACGGCACCAGCAACGGGATAGGCCCAAGCTGCCGCAGCGCCGCGTTCTTGTGCGGCTTCTGTGTTTACCTGAACGGGGAGGCGGCTTAAGAACCCTAGAGCAAACAGGATATCGTTGCCTTGTATGATGTGCTTGTCGCCGAGAGACATTGATCTGTCCTTTCTGTCGCATTCCATCTTTTGGGCAAAGCGTAAACACTGTGAAGACCGCCTGCAATAATAGGATAAAAAATGACCGCTGCTTTCTCTTCGATCTCCGAGTTTAAATCACTACTCCAAAATGCGGCAGGACCGGATGAGGCGGCAATTGCAGGTGCGGAAGAGCGTAACGCGCAGTTGACGAAGCCGCAGGGCGCATTGGGTCGGCTTGAAGATTTGGCGATTTGGTACGCGGGTTGGCGCGGAACGCCAAAGCCCGAAATTACCAACCCGCAAGTTATCATTTTTGCGGGAAATCACGGCGTTGCCGCGCGTGGTGTTTCTGCCTTTCCACCGGAAGTAACTGTGCAAATGGTTGCGAACTTTGAACATGGTGGCGCGGCAATCAATCAGCTTTCAAAGGCGTTCGGAGCTTCTATGGATGTTTGCGCGCTGGAGCTTGATCGCCCAACCGAAGACTTCACCAAAGCGCCCGCAATGAGCGAGGCAGAATTGATCGAGGCATTGGTTGCAGGCTGGGATGCGGTAAACTCGGAAGCGGACTTGCTTGTGACTGGCGAGATGGGAATTGGTAACACGACATCTGCTTCGGCGATCGCCGCTGCGCTGTTTGGCGGAGAGGCTGCTGATTGGACAGGTCGCGGCACTGGTGTTGATGATGCGGCTCTAACTGCAAAAACAGAGGTCGTTGCAGAGGGGCTGCAACGACATCCAAAGGCAGCTCAGGACTCGCTTGAGGCTCTTCGGTGTCTAGGCGGGAGAGAGCTTGCGGGAATGGCAGGCGCGATCGCACGGGCGCGTGTGGAGGGGATTCCTGTTATTCTAGACGGGTTCATCTGTTGTGCAGCGGCAGCGACGCTTGAGCATGCAGTATCAGGCGCATTGGATCATGCCGTCGCGGGGCATTTGTCTGCGGAGGGTGCTCATGGTCAGGTTCTTAAGAATCTCGGTAAGCAGCCCCTGATCTCGGTTGGAATGCGCCTCGGCGAAGGATCAGGTGCCGCTCTGGCAATAGGCGTTCTTAAAGGCGCTGTGGCGTGTCACAGCGGGATGATGACCTTTGCGGAAGCTGGCGTGGCTGCGGGTTAGGACCCGCCCTTTTCACGGGATGCTAGAAGTTCTGCCTCGAAGTCTTTGGCGAGCTCTTTGGAGCGCTCGATATAGGGCTTGTTCTCAGAGGATGGAATATTGGGATCAAATAGGGCGGCAAGCTCGCGGATGCTTGTGCGGTCGTATTTGTAGAAGGCTTGCTCTGCCTCGGCCGCTTCGTATTCGGTAAATCCGATATTCTCCAATACATATCGGCCAGCGCGCAGGCTGCTGTCAAAGACTTCCCGAACAATGTCATTCGCGCCAGCCGCATAAAGCCGATAGACTTCGCCGCGGTCATAAGCGCGGGCGATGATATGAAGGTCAGGCCGCTGCTTGCGCGCAAATTTCACCAGCTGAAGTGCCGCGTCTCGATCATCAAGTGCCACAACAAGAACCCGAGCCGTATCGAGCCCTGCCGCATGCAGGATTTCCGGACGCGTTGGATCGCCGAAAAAACCTTTGAAGCCGAACTTCCGCATCACTTCTACGGTCGAAAGATTGTGGTCAAGGACTGTGGTTTTGTACCCGGCGGATTGAACGAGGCGCGTGACCACCTGCCCGAAGCGGCCAATACCAGCGATAATAATCGGGTGTTGCTCGTCGATTTCGTCCGCTTCCTGCTGTGCGGCGGGTGAATCTTTGTGTCGTTTGGAGATCGCCTCATAGAGGAGGAACAAAAGCGGTGTCGCGAGCATCGACAGAGCAATCACGAGCAAAAGTTGCTCTGTTAGGTCCGTCGGCAAAACATTACGCTGGATTGCAAAGCTCGCTATTACAAACCCGAATTCACCGGCTTGGGCCAAGCCGAGCGTGAAGAGCCAAAGATCACGCCCACGCAGGCGGAAGATGTATCCGATTACAAAGAGAATGCTGCCTTTGATCAGAATAATTGCGAGGGTGAATGAGAGGATTTGCAGCGGCGCACCGAACAATACGCCAAAGTTGATCCCAGCCCCAACCGTGATGAAAAACAGGCCTAGCAAAAGCCCTTTAAACGGTTCGATATCGCTCTCGAGTTGGTGGCGGAATTCTGAGTTGGCCAGAACCACGCCTGCAAGGAAAGCGCCAAGCGCTGGCGAAAGACCAACTACAAGCATAATGCAGGCAATGGCGATCACAATCAGCAGTGAAAGTGCCGTGTACATCTCTGGTAGATGCGAGCCATGAATATAGCGGAATAGTGGTCGTGTTAAGTAAATCCCACCAAGGATAATCAAGACAACTGCGAGTATTGTAAGCGAGGTTGTCGCGAGCGGGGGAAGAGCTTGAAACCAGTTCAGTACTTGCGCGAACGGGCCAGCGTCTTGGGCCTCTGCGCCGTGGCCACCTGCAGTTTCGTTGTGAATGCCGCTGAGCGCCAGTAGGGGCAGGAATGCCAGAATAGGGATGACGGCGATATCTTGCGTGAGTAGAACCGAAAAGCTACTTCGTCCACCGCTAGATGACATGAGCCTCTTTTCATTCAGTGTTTGCAACACAATGGCCGTTGAGGAAAGCGACATCGTTAAACCAACCGCGAGCGCAATCGGCCAGTCAAACCCAAGCGCATAAGTCGCGCCGGTAACGGCGGCGGCGGTCAGTGTGATTTGTAATCCACCGAGGCCAATCAACCTGTGCCGCATCTCCCAGAGCTTGCGGGGCTCAAGTTCAAGGCCAATCAGGAACAGCATCATCACAACGCCGAATTCAGCGAAGTGCTGAAGGCTTTGCGTTTCCGATCCGACCAGTCCGAGCAGTGGCCCGATCACAATCCCTGCAAACAAATACCCAAGAACAGACCCAAGCCCGAGTCGCATGGCAACGGGTACGGCTATGACGGCCGCACCAAGATAGATCGTGGCTTGAAATAGAAAGCTGCTCATAAGTATTCGCTGTTCTTTAAAAACTATATTGTTTCAGGTTGTTCGCTGACAGGGAAGGGGGATTTTCGTTGCTGCCGAATTTGTGAAACGTGAGTTTGGCTTCTCGGGGCGTTAAAGAGGAAGCGGCGCGTCCGTCTTGAACTGATCCATTACAATCTGGCTTTGAACTCGCGCGATTGATGGGTGTGGAAGCAGTACGTCCTGAATGAGCCTGTTTAGAGCAGCGAGATCTTCACAATAACAACGTAGCATATAGTCGGCGGCACCAGTCATCGTCCACGCAGATGTTACCTCTGGTCGTGTTCCAATAAGCCGCATAAATTCCGATGCGTTTTGGGCCCCGTGATTGGCCATTGTGACCTCAACAAAGGCCTGCACGGTCAAACCAAGCGCATTCGGGTTAAGCCGCGCGCTGTAGTGGTCGATGATCCCTTCGTTTTCAAGCCGCTGGCGACGTCGGCCGACCTGACTGCTGCTAAGCCCGAGTTTTTCACCCAGTTCCTGTGCAGTCAGTCGCGCGTCGTGCTGAAGTGCGGCGAGGAGATCACGGTCAATTCTGTCGAGTTCGGGGCGCGATTTTTGCATAAGAATAATCTTATGTGCAAGTATTGTGCATTTCAACGGTGTTTAGCCTCAAATACGCGTACAGCACGCATCTTTGGCGCGATATAAATAGTCAACGCGAACAGGAGATACCAAACATGGGACCATTCCCCCACAATTCCCCACGCCAAGGCATTACCGAAGAAAACCCAGCAGGTACGGACGGATTCGAATTCGTTGAGTTCGCTCACGAGAACCCGCAAGAGCTTCGAGATCTTTTTAAGCGCATGGGCTACGAACACACCGCGACCCACAAAGAAAAAGCAATCGAACTTTGGCAACAGGGCGATATCACCTACATCATCAACGCCGAGCCCGGAAGCATGGCGATGGAGTTTGTCAAAGAGCATGGCCCCTGTGCGGCCTCAATGGGATGGCGCGTTGTCGATGCGGACAAAGCGTTCGCGCATGCCGTTTCAAAGGGTGCGACGCCGTTTGATGGTCCAACAAAGGCGCTGGATGTGCCTGCGATTGTCGGAATCGGCGGTTCCCTGATCTATTTCATTGATGCATATGGCCCATATGGCTCGGCTTATGAGGAGTTTGATTTCCACAAGACCGAACCTGTTGAAGGCGTCGGTTTCTATTATCTCGATCACCTGACTCACAATGTCCACAAGGGCAATATGGATGTCTGGTTTGACTTCTACGGTAACATTTTCGGGTTCAAGCAGATCCGGTTCTTTGACATTGAAGGGAAATATACAGGTCTCTTGAGCCGTGCGCTGACCTCGCCATGTGGCCGCATCCGTATTCCAATCAACGAAGATCGCGGAGAGACCGGCCAGATTGTCGCTTACCTCAAGCGCTACAACGGCGAAGGCATTCAGCATATCGCGGTAGGGAGCGAGGATATCTATGCCGCGACTGATCAGATTGCTGAAAACGGCCTAAAATTCATGCCGGGCCCGCCAGATACCTATTATAAGCTCTCCAAAGAGCGTGTAGTTGGCCACGATGAACCGATCGAACGGATGAAAAAACACGGCATCCTGATTGATGGCGAGGGCGTCGTGGACGGCGGAGAAACCAAGATCTTGCTGCAGATTTTCTCGAAAACCGTTATCGGCCCGATCTTCTTTGAATTTATTCAGCGTAAAGGGGATGATGGTTTCGGCGAAGGAAACTTCAAAGCGCTGTTTGAATCCATCGAACAAGAGCAGATTGATAACGGCGAGTTGGGAGGGGATGTGGCCGCCGAATAGGCCACATCAATAAGCCGGCAACGGCAGCCGTCGCGCGAGAGGCATCGTGTTTATCCGCGCGGCGGCATTCTAAGAATAATATTACGTCCGCCTTTAACATAACGTAGTTCGTCCGCGCCGATTGCGGCAACCTTGCCGCCATCCACGCGATCCCCGATCTCTACATTCACGTATTTTCCTGTCGGAAGGCGCACTAGAGCAGTGCGTTTGCTCGTGGTTCCAAAGACCCCGATAAGCGCAACTTTACGCGTATTGATCGCCTTTTTCTGGGTTGCTGCTTTGGCTACGTTCGCGCGTGTCGGAATGACAGGAGCGCTCTGCGTTTGAACGGCAACCCGCTGTTGTTGTGCGATATTTTCAGGGTCCGCTTTGGCTTTCTCGACCAATGCCGCAAAATCTTTCGGACGACTAAGTGGAGCGGGTGAGGTTGCCACAGCGAGTGGTGAAGTAGATACCGCTGTGGATGCGCTGGCTATTGCTGCTGCGATTTGCTCTGACTCAGGGCGTGCAACAGGCTTTAGCGCCGCCAGTTGGCTCAATGTTCGGCCACCGTATTGTGATTTTTCAAACAGTTCCGCCAAATCGCTTGGACGCGAGGGAGGGCGGCGTCTTGGCAAATCAGGTTGCGCAGTTTCCGCGACAACCGATTGAGGCGCATCCGCAGGGCGTAACGCGGCGCGTTTGCTTGGAGGGCCCGAGATGACCAAAATTCCGTCTGGGTTGATTGTGCCTTCGCTGCTTGGTGTGACTAATCCGTTTTCGTCCAGCACAAAAGTCGTCCCTGCTGGGGCCGGACTTGGCAGTGGCGGTAGCGGAAGATCGTCTGTCTCTAGCGGGGAAGGAAGGGCCACGGCATCCAGAGCGGTAAACTCTGGATCCAGAGAGGGCTCGTAAAAACTGTCAAAGGAGTTATTCGCCGGAAGCTGAATATCGTTTACGGCGCGTTGCCAAATCCCGCTCGACGCATAGGCTTCTTGCGCTTCGCTTAGTGAGAGAGGTTGGGCGAGTGTCGGCTCTTCGGTCGCAACTTCAATATCGGCAACAGAGGTGCTCTCTGTTTGAGGTGTGTTAGGCGCTGTATCTGCACCCGCCGTTTCTGTTGCGGGTTGCGCAACTTGAGACTCAACAGTTGGGCGTGTTTCGCCTTCTGTCGCAACTGTTGCGCCGTCAAGTTCGAGCACTGCTGTATCTGTAGGTGGCGTCAAGTCTTGGTTGAACTCGCTCAGGCCTTCGGGCGCAACATCGCTTGCGGCTATCTCGTCGCCTCGGTTCAACCACAAAGCGCCAGCCGCGATGAGAGCAGAAGCGGCCACAAGCCCCCACAGCAATGCAGGGGGACGCTTTTTGTTTGGCTCGCTATTGGCGCTTTGTGCTTCGTGTTCCGTTATCTCTTGCTCATCGGCGTGTCCGCCAAGGCTCTTCGCAAGAGCCGCAGTGTCTGGGAGGGCAGTATCCGTTCCGCCAACTGCTTCACTTTCGCTTTCTGTATGTGTGCCGGTCTCGCTTACAACGATCGTGGGCTTTAGGACACTAACTGGCGGCTCTAAATCAGCGTCATCTAGAGATTTAGCACCGATATCTTCATTGGAAGAGCTGGTTTCCGCTTCTGTGTCGGGCGCTGGGGCATCTTCTTGTGCCTGCCACTTTTTGCCGAAGTGAACCGCCGAAGCCAATGTGGCGAATTTCTTGCCCGAGCTGTCTTCTGAGGACTTCTTAGGCTCTTTTCCTTCGGGCTTTTCGGGCTCCGCAGGTTTCTGCGTGTCTTCTATGATATGTCGAAGTTCTTTCGGTGGCGCTCCCAATTCTGTTGGGCGTTGAGCCGGCCCAAGACTTGGAGCGTTGTTGCGCACCGATTTAAACGGCGAGTCTTTTGCTTCATCCTGCTTGGCAGCAACTTCTGCGAGGTCATCGGGGAGCGCAGTTGTTCCTTTTGCGTTTGCAAACTCTGGTGGTAACGGCGGAACGACAACCTCGGGCGCAGCGTTTGATGATTTGCCGCGCTCTGAAATGAATTGCTCAAGGTCGATTTCCGCTTTAGTGAGGTTAGTTGAGGGGCACTCTTCCTCTTCCTCATCTGCTACTTCATCAATAAGGTCTTCGGACTGAGAGTCTTCCAGTTCATCGAAGGTGCTTATTTCCTCACTCTCTAAAGGTGCTTCATCTTCGGGCTGGTCTTGCGCCTCTGCGCTTGCTGGGACTTCGTCCAACGTCGATTCATCGTCATCAGCAGCTTCCTCTACGTCTATCTCAGCTGTGTCTGGATCAACGAGAGGGGGTTCCTCTGTTTCATCCACATCGGCCCAGAAGTTCTGTTCTGTCCCTTTGTCCAATATTTTGATGGCTTCGGAGTCTGGCTCTACGATGTCACCGTCATCAAGGATTGCTTCAGAATATTTGGATGGACCGAAGAACGGTTCGCCTTTGAATGTGCCCTCTTCAGGGATGGCGACGAATGACAGTGGATTGAAACGGTGGTCACACGCGAAAGCTTCAGCCTCTTCGAGCGTTTCATTCGCGACAGCAGCAACCTGCACGAGGTCGCCGTTCTCCCGCCAATCAAATGTTAGTTCGTCCACGGGATAGGGCGTCATGCCCTCAAGAGAGCTGCGAATTTGTTCGGCGCGGGTGGCGTCATCTGGACCGGGTGCGGTGACGCTTGTGTAAAGAATTTGAGCGTTCGGAATAACGAGTTTGGTGGTTACGCCATTTGCGGAAAGGCGACCGGCTTTGTCGCGAAGATAGGCGAGAGCATCCTTCAGATCGCCAGACTCGAAATCTGTTTCGCCTACGCTCCGCCAACCGCCGGATGCGCGCGACAAAAGTCGGATTCCGTCGAGGGAGAATAGAAGTGCAAAACTGGATTTCATTGTCCTGATCTATCGCATATTTTGGCGTTCTGGTCACCTGATTGGCGATTAAACACGCGCCTCTGGCGGTATATTGCCGTTACTTTTACTGCTTCTGTTATCGAATGGGCAAATCAATTGCCCACTCGTTTTTGTTTTCTGATTATTGAGCCTTTGCGAGGGCCTGATCAAGGTCTGCTTTCAAATCATTTACATCTTCGATGCCAATTGACAGCCGAACCACGTTCGGAGAGGCGCCAGCTTTGATCTGTTGCTCCTCGGTCAATTGGCGGTGCGTTGTCGAGGCCGAGTGAATAATCAGGCTGCGTGTGTCGCCGAGATTGGCGACGTGGCTGAATATCTCGAGATTGTCCACAAGTTTGATGCAGGCGTCATAACCGCCTTTGAGCGCGACTGTGAACAGCGCCCCGGCGCCCTTCGGACAAACCGTTGCAACCCGATCATTGTAAGGCGAGGAGGGGAGACCAGCGTAGGTCACAGCCTCAACACGCGGGTCTTTTTCAAGCCAGCTTGCCAGTTCCATTGCGTTCTCGACATGACGTTCCATGCGAAGTGAAAGCGTTTCGATGCCCATCAAAGTGTAATGTGCGCCTTGCGGGTTCATAGTCATACCAAGATCACGCAGGCCGATCGCGATGGAGTGGAAGGTGAAGGCCATTGGACCAAGCGCTTCGTGAAAGACCAATCCGTGATAGGCGGGTTCCGGTTGCGAGAGGGATGGAAACTTATCGCTCGCAGACCAGTCGAACTTGCCGCTGTCGACAACGCAACCGCCTGTGACCGTACCGTTGCCTGTGAGGTATTTGGTTGTCGAATGAACAACCAACGTCGCGCCGAGTTCGATTGGGTTACAGAGGTATGGCGTTGCCGAAGTGTTGTCGACAATCAGCGGAAGGCCTTTTGCATCTGTGATTTTAGCGATTGCGGGAATGTCAGTGATGTAACCGCCAGGGTTCGCGATACTTTCGCAGAAGACAGCACGTGTATCCTCGTCGATTGCATCCGCAACCGCAGCCTCGTCGTCGAAATCAACAAACTTCGCGGTCCAGCCGAAACGTTTAATGGTTTGGCTGAATTGGGTGATTGTCCCGCCATAAAGGCGCGTTGAGGCAACAACGTTTTTGCCTGGACCCATGAGCGGGAAAAGCGCCATGATTTGCGCCGCGTGTCCGGAAGAGCAGCAAACCGCTCCAACGCCGCCTTCTAGGGTGGCGATGCGTTCGGCAAGTACAGCAACGGTCGGGTTGGTCAGGCGAGAATAGATGAACCCGACTTCTTGAAGATTGAACAGTTTGGCAGCGTGTTCCGCATCGCGAAATGCATAAGCCGTGGATTGGTAAATGGGCGTCTGGCGAGCGCCGGTTGTAGGGTCCGGCGTTGCGCCAGCGTGAATTTGCAATGTGTTGAAGCCGAGCTGTTTTGCGTCGCTCATAATATCCTCCGGTTTGTAATGCCCAGAGCCTAAGCTATTCCCGCTACCGGCAACAACGCTTTATTGTCACAGCGCAGTTCTTCTATCGAAGCCAAAAGCCGTTGCGCTTAAGCGCATTTCGTATGGCTGCTTCGCGTTTGGGGAGGCTATTCTGATCAAAAAGCGCTCGTGCTTTACGGCCTCTTCCCTGATAAATCATGCGCTTAAATGGGTCATATTGCTTTAGTCGCTTCTTAAGCTTGTTTGGTGCTGCGACCTGTTCCAGAAGATCAACTACGCGATCACTTTCCCTTGCGTAGAGAAGCGGCATCAATCGATAGTGGCACGATACCTCGCCATCCAGCAGCCCATGCGGAATCGTATCCCGGCCTCCGCCCAAAGCATGAACGACAAGAGGAAGTGCAACCTGGTCCAGCCAAGGATCCAGCGGCTGGCAGATCAGCTCTTCTGGCGCGTCGTCCCGTATGGCGAGCGCATATTCCAAAAACTTGGCACCAAATCGTTGCGGGCACTCATAAAAGAACCATCCCGCATTGAAGTAGAGGTAGCGCTCCCAAAATTCATCCGGTTTTGCAAGGTCAAGCGAGCTCTCGAAATCAAGGCCGAACTTGTCATAGAGAGACTTCCAGGTTTGAGTATATCCGGGGCCGTACAACTCTTGCTTGGGCCAAGTGTCCTCGCGCTGCATGGAGGCGCTTGGTTTGGCGAAGTCGAAGGGGATATCGGTGATCTCTCCCGTGATGAGCGTATCGGTATCAAAAAATATGAAGGGTTCACCCTCGGGCATGGCAAGCAGAGCTTCGATTTTGTTGCCATAGGGATAATCCGCCCCAAAATGGTGTGCCACAAAGGGGATGATCTCTGCGCCGTATTCTTCCAACCCGTCGCGGATATGCGGTGGCAGGCGTGTGTCTGTGCCGCTCCATTTAGCTTCGGGTTGAGGTTCTGCGACGAGCAGCCTGCCTACAAAGGCTGGCGAATGGGCACGTAGACTTGCCGCAAACAGCAGCGCTTCGTAAGCAAGTCGACCGTTTTGGCCGATTATGACGATGTTGAAATCTTGGCTGTGTTGCGCGCGACCTGTCATTCAATCTGCTTCCGATCTTGGCCCGTTTGGGGCTGTTTTCGCGAATTATAGAGTTTGGCTAGACCAACGAACAGCGGAAATACAGCTATGGCAAAACAGAAAGCCAGAAGCCGATTGTAAGGATCGATGTTGCCGTTGCAATCAGCACCGTCGAAGCTGCCACCCGTTTGGCAACTCCGTACATGTTGGCGAAGATATAGGTGTTAACGCCCGGTGCCATCGCTGCGGCCAATGTAGCGGAACGCAGGCTTGCGTCTGGTAGCTCGAACCAGTTCCCAAGCGTGAAGGTGATCGCCGGATGAAGGACCAGAGATAGAGAAATCGCATAGAGAATAACCCGCATATCACCTTCGGGCTTATATCGAAACAGAACGCCGCCAAGGCCGAACAACGCGGCGGGAAGGGCGGCTCTCGCGATCAAATCGGTTGCCTCATAGACCATTCGCGGAACAGGGATATCAAGCAGATTCGTCGCGAGACCGAGCATGATCCCGATGACCAAGGCATTGCTGAAAATCGCTTTCAGAACCGAACCAAGCGTTGAAATCACACCGCTCTTTTTGTTGCGAACAAATTCCATGACTGTAATGCCAACCGCATAGCAAAACGGGGAGTGAAACGCGATAATTGCATAGTTGGCGCTTAATGAGTCTGGCCCAAAGGCTCGCTCGGTTATCGGCAGCCCGAGCAGCACAAGATTGGAGAACAGCCCGCAAAATCCGATAGCTACGCAATCTTGCCAAGGGCGGACAAACAATAGGCGCGCTCCGTAAATTCCGGCCAAAAAACTAACCGTCGCGCCGGTATAAAAACTGGCCAGCAATCCAAAGTTGATTGTCGCGGCGAGATCCAAAGTCGAAATTACCGAGAAGAGCAAACAAGGGATTGCGAACTTCTGGGTGAAGGTCATCAGGGCGTCGACATCGCGGTCGGAGAAAAGATTGCGCCAAACAACGAGATACCCAGCTCCTATAATCAGGAAGACGGGGAGGGTGACGTGGAGCGCCGCTTGCACCTAACTCTCCAGAGACAGCACCATCCCGTCAAAGGCGGGTGCAATATGTTCGGGCAGTTCGTTGCGTAGAGTCTCGTAGTCCAGATCGATGTGCATGTTCGTGAGCACCGCGTTTTGCGGCGCCACTTTCGCAATCCATTCAAGCGATTTTTCAAGATGGATATGGCTTGGATGTGGTTTGCGGCGCAACGCGTCTAGCACGAATAACTCAAGCCCTTGAAGCCGGTCCCACGTTTGTTCGGGCATGTCGGACACATCGGGAATATATGCGAGATCTTCAATGCGGAAGCCAAGCGCATCAATCCGTCCGTGTATGACAGGAAGGGGCAGGAACGTGATTTCACCGCCAGCGCCAGAAACAGAAAACGGATCATCGCCAATCGCGTTGAGTTCGCAAATCGGAGGGTAATCGCTACCTTTGGGTTGTACGAAGGCATAGCCAAACCGCGAGATAAGCGCCTCTGTTGTGTCGCTATCTGCCCAAACGGGCATGCGGATGCGGGTGTTGAAAACGATCTGGCGGATGTCATCAAGCCCGTGCATGTGATCGGCGTGTTGGTGCGTGAACACCACGCCGTCTAGCGTTCCGACGTTTGCGGCAAGAAGTTGCGCGCGCATGTCAGGAGAGGTGTCGATCAGCGCACGGGTGATACCGTTCGGCCCGATACGTTCCACCAGCATAGAGCAACGTTGACGACGGTTTTTGGGGTTGGCGGGATCGCATTCACCCCAATTGCCGCCAAGGCGTGGCACACCACCAGAAGAGCCACAGCCCAATATGGTGAAGCGATAACTCATGCCGCGCGCCACTCCGCCGCTTTTGTGAATAGCCGCTCGAAGTTTTGTTCGGTTTGCGCGGCAAACTCTTCAACCGACAAGCCGAATACCTCCGCTCCAACTGCGCCTGTGAGCGCACTATAGGCGGGTTCGTTTCGTTTGCCGCGATGTGGCGGTGGGGCAAGATATGGGGCGTCGGTTTCGACAAGGATACGATCAACGGGGGCCGCGGCGAATATCTCGCGCAACTCGCTCGAGCGGGGGAAGGTCGCAATGCCGGACATGGACAGATAAAACCCAAGATCGATCGCCACACGGGCAAGCTCTGCCGAGCTAGAGAAGCAATGCATAACACAGGAATAGGACCCGTTTGCGTACTCTTCGCTCAAAATGCGCGCCATATCTTCATCGGCTGCGCGAGCGTGGATGATTAGAGGCAGGCCCGTTTCCCGTGCTGCATCGATATGAATGTGCAAGCTCTCTTGCTGCACGTCTTTGCTTTCGGCGGTGTAATGATAATCAAGTCCAGTTTCGCCAATGCCGACAAATTTCGGGTGCTTTGCCAATTCAACAAGATCATCAACTGTTGCCATCGGCTCTTCGGCGGCACTCATCGGGTGCGTCCCGCCTGCCCAGAAAACTTGGTTATACGCCTCGGCAATGTTGCGCACCTGATCCGCGTTGCGCAAACGAGTACAGATTGACACCATGCGCGTTACGCCAGCTTCTTTGGCGCGTTCTACAACTTGCGGCAATTCTTCAGCGAAATCAGGGAAATCGAGGTGGCAATGGCTATCCGTAAACCTTGGCGTCATGTCGTGTCCGTTATTGCGATCAGGCCGCCACTTCAGCCGCCGTTTGGTCCATCTTTAAAAGCATATCAAGGATGAGCGCCGCAGGGTCAAGGTTAACTGCACGACCATGTCGAACGCGCGCGCTCAGGCTTTGCTGTAATTCGGCCCATCTCCTGCCGTGTCGCGGGGTTGGTGCGAGCTTGGCGAAGAGCGCGATTTCGCCCTTAGCGGCTTCAATCACAGGCGGCCCCGATACGCCAGCGCGCGCCATACGGCTAAGGAACAGGTCAAACATATCCAGCAGTAACTCATAGCGTTCGGCATTCTTCTTGCCAACGGCGCTTTCGGCCATGGCGAGCGCGCGCGGGCGGTCAAGGCCGGGGGCAGCATGAAACAGATCGCACAATGTCTGGTATGTTTGGTGCCCGCCCAGCGTCACAAGGCGCATTGCCTCGCCAACACTTCCTGCTGCCAGCGCAGCCAGCACTGTCGGGTCGGAAATCTCCTCAACACCCGCAGTGGCCAGAGCCGTTGCCAAGTCATCGGGCGAAAGCGGCGCGCAGCGCAATTCTCGGCAGCGCGATTTTATTGTTGGGAGCAAACCGCTGGGCTGGTGGCTGACCAATAAAAGGATCGTGTCATCTGGCGGCTCCTCAAGCAGTTTTAGGAGTGCGTTGGCGGCGGATACGTTCATCTCGTCGGCGGCATCAACAATCACGACGCGGCGCCCACCATCAGTTGCCGAAAGCGATAGGAAGGATTTCAGCCGCCGCACTTCGTCGACGGTAATAACCGTTTTCAGCCCGTCACCTTTGTCATTCGCGGCGCGGCGCAAAAGGAATAGTTGCGGTTCGGAAAGTGCCGCTATCCGCTGTGAGACGGGATGATCGGAACTGATATCCAAACTTGTTGGGGCAGGGGGCGCGTCGCAAAACAAACCGCTATCACCGCCTGCGGGCGGTTGCGCAATCAGGAAGCGCGCAATGCGCCATGCCAGTGTGGATTTTCCAACGCCACGTGGCCCAGTAATGAGCCAGCCATGATGCATACGGCCCGTGTTAAAGGCCTCCAGAAATGCCGCCTCTGCCTTTGCCTGACCCAGCAGTTTTGTTGTCTCACGCGGATGCGGCGCGCCAGCAATGCGATCCGGCTCTGGAAGGTCACTCATGCCAGTATCTCTTGAGTTTTGCGTAGAATGTCTTGGTTGACCTCGCCAAGGTCGCGCGCGCCGTCAATAACAACGCAGCGCTCGGAGAATTCTTTTGCGAGTGCAAGGAAACCTGCGCGCATTTTGACCTGAAAGTCATTGCCGAAATCTTCGAAGCGCTCTTCGGACGTTTGGCGAGCCTTCGCGCGCGCCAGACCGATGGCAGGGTCCATATCAACAATGAAGGTCACATCCGGTTCGCGGCCAATCATAAGGCTATGGAGATCATCAACGACGGTGCGTAAATCTCCACGGCTTATGCCTTGGTACATGCGAGTTGAATCCGCAAACCGATCACAGATCACGATTTTTCCTGCTCTCAAGGCGGGTTGGATTGTTTTCTCAAGGTGGTCACGCCGCGCGGCAGTAAACAGAAGAATTTCCGTTTCCGCAGACCAGCGGTCAGGATCGCCTTCAAGAACAAGGCTTCTGATTTGCTCTGCACCAACGGATCCACCAGGCTCGCGGGTCAGGATGGTTTCATATCCTGCTTTTCCCAACGCTTCGGCAAGCAGCCTTGCCTGCGTGGATTTGCCGGACCCGTCAATGCCTTCAAAGCTGATAAACAGCCCACCCGCGGGTTTTCCGTTCATAGAGACAGGCCCAGTGCTTCGCCGATGTACCGTTGAAACAGGATGGCGAACGCTGTGCGGAACCGTGGCAAAACACCCCCACCTTCAATGCTTTGCTCCGCTACGAGTGGGACGCGCATCTCGGCCATGTCTGGCAGATTCAAAACAAGTTCACCCACCTCTTGGCCTTCGGCAATCGGGGCTTCAAGCGGACCTTCGTAAACGACTTCGCCTTTGATTTCGCCTTGCACCAATGCAGGGACAAGTAAATTCAGGTCTTCGGACAACACAAGCCCGACAGTGGTTTCATTCCCCATCCAAACCTTTGCATCCGCAAGTTTTTCACCCGCCGGAGCATAGTTTTTCATAACAAATTGGCGAAAAGCCCAGTTAACAATTCGCTCGGCCTCTTCGGCGCGCTCTTTCTCGCTTGTTAACCCGGTAATGACGAATACAACGCGGCGCTTCCCTTGAACGGCGGACCCGACAAGCCCATAGCCAGCTTCACTTGTGTGGCCCGTCTTGAGGCCATCAGCACCGATCCCGAGTTTGAGCAACGGATTTCGGTTGAAGCGGTTGTCCGGTGAGCGACCGTCAAACCCGAATTCTGTTTCACCAAAGAAGCCATAATATTCAGGGAGCTCGACGATAAGGCGCTCGGCAAGAATTCCGAGATCTTTCATACTCATGCGTTGGTTTGGATCCGGCCAGCCTGAGGCATTCGCGAAAGTCGAGTTTTCCATGCCAAGATCAACGGCGCGCTCATTCATAAGCCGTGCGAAGGCCTCTTCCGTTCCGGCCAGACCTTCGGCAACAACGACACAGGCGTCATTTCCCGACAGTACAATAATGCCGCGAATAAGGTCTTTGACGGTTGGACGGTCTGTTTCGTCAAGAAACATCGTCGATCCGCCCATGTTTTTGGCGCGCGTCGATACGGCAAAGGTCGTGTCCATCGTGACGCGCCCATCTTTGAGCGCCTCAAACAGCATGTTGAGCGTCATCAGCTTGGACATACTTGCAGGCGGCAAAGGAACATCCGCGTTCTTTTCCATCAGCAACGTGCCAGTTGTGACGTCAACCACGTAAGCGCCCGTCGCCCGCGTTTCGAATGCGTTCGCCGTAGATGCAATACTAATCAACGCTAAAAGCAGCGCCGCGATCAATGTACGTGAATAGGAAACCAGAGCTAGTCCAAGACGCATAGCGCCCCCTTTACTTGTTTACGAAAAACGCGTCGCTATAGCCCATACCGACGACCTTTTTCTTAAGCGCATCTTTATCGGCAGCACTGGAAACAGGGCCGACAATAACACGCCAGTATTGCTTTTCTTCGTTCGAAAACGTTGTGACTTTTGGCGTCGCGCCAGCTTTGCGCATTTGATCCGCAACCGAGTTGGCGTTGGCTTCAACGCTGAAAATGCCGATCTGGATATACTGCGACTTGCCGGACGAGTCTGCTGCGCTCGCAACATTCGTTGGCTTTCCGGCGTCTTCTACAGCGTCCAAAGCCGCAGCTGCGCTTGCAATCGGATCAAGCGTTGTCTGTTCAACTTCGTTAGCCGCAATCGGCGCGACCTCACCGTCGATAGGCGCATCGCTGGTGGCTTTTTCCGCTTCGACCGGAGCTGGTGCTGGCTCCACGACAATTTCCTTGCGGCGCATCGCAACGACCGAAAGTTCCTGAGGAGAGCCAGCAATCATACCGATTGCTTCTGCGGCCTCCGATGAAACTTGTAATTTCGGACCTGGCGTTTCACGTTCCTTACGGAAGAGGGCGCCAATAACAGATTGCCCGTTTGCTTCGTTGCGGATCATCACGCGTTCTGGATCAACCGCAGTTGGATGCGCAACCCAAATGCCGCCAAGCGACGGGCGCCCATCCCAAAGACCGACTTCCTGCACACTAAAGACTTCCGGCGCTTCAACGTCTTTTTCGACAACCTTCGCTCCCGATTCTGTCGTCGTTACGTCTCCGTCTTGAGACAGAAAGCTGCCGGCCCCTTCCTGACACGCAGAAAGTCCGACCACTGCAGATACACATACCGCGACCTTGAAAAACGAAGATACTGCCATGTTTTGCCCTCACAAATTCGCGCCGCTCAGCGCTCTGCCATTTAATGGCTATTATTTTCAGTGGCTTACGCCTTGTGTGTCCGGCTGCACGTGTTGGCAGTTCCGTCACTATTCCCCACGTCCGTCAATCGAAATTTCGAGACATAAGGGCATAGTAGACAAACTCCCGAAATATTTAAAGAGTCCGCATTCCCGATGGGCGAAATATTGCAATTGGAATAGGGGTTTCAGAATCAGAAAACGCGCGGTAACACAAACGCTGTCGGAGGAGTGGCAGAGTGGTTGAATGCACCGGTCTTGAAAACCGACGTAGGTGAAAGTCTACCGTGGGTTCGAATCCCACCTCCTCCGCCAGCGACCTCGGTCTCTCGCATTCCTGTCTTTTTCGTAGTGATTAGTGTCGTGTTTCCCGCGGCTTACGTTATGTTCTTTCCATCAGAGACTGACCGTGCGCTGAAATTCCCTTAGATAATCTCAGTAGTCTCAGTTGCTTAATTTCGGCGGTGAGGTTTGGCTGCGATTTCCCTGATACAGGTTTATTTACAGGGAATTTCTAGTGAATCCATCAATTTGGGTAGCTAGAGAAGCAATACCTGCAGTAATTACAAGGCGTTACAGTTTATTTCCCTAAACGCAATAACAGGGAAATTAATTTCAGGAACAGGGGATTTTCTGGGCGTTAACAGGGAAGCGTTTGTGGGAGCTGAGATTAGCTGTTTTGGGCGAGACCAAATAGGGTCTCTTGCGCGCGCCATGCCATCGGAATTTTTGTCCGAGTTATGGTTTCTAATGTCATCTCGATAGGGTGAGTTCCATTGAGAATGGCCTCTTGGATTTTGGGTGAGAGAAACGCTAGGGGAATGATGTGCATGACGTAGCTGTCAGAGACAGACACCTTATTTGCAATGGCTTTGACAGAGATGCCCGACTTCATTTGCCCAACCCAGGAGTGAGCGTTATTGAGCGCGCGAATTAGGGTTTGATCCGGCGCGGGTGCATACTCGGCGGCGACAATCCGCATTTCCGCACCACGGCGGCGGCATGTGAAGGAGGTTTCAAACTGGAGAAGCTTCGCGCAAATCAGATCTGCGCTAACGGCGAGTTCCTGCGCAAGGTTATTGCGCGAGAGGTTTATTTGCAGATTGTCATTGCGGACCTTGCCTATTCTGATGAGCGGTGCCACTTCAGCCGCTCCCCTTGTGATAATTCGATCCGCTAAGATTTGTGTAGCTTCACTTGCGGCTCTCGCCGCAACGGCGTCCGCTGCGTCCAAGAGTGTGTGGCGCTTCGCGTTGGTTGCTAAATGCGCTGCTATTGCTTTTGCGACGAGGCTTTCAAAGCTTTTTGCTGGGAGGCGCCAACCTGTTCGATCAGGCGAACCTGAGATCAACCGGTTCGAAACATAATAGCCATGTCGCTTTGTACCTTTCTGGGTATGTGTCGGGGTTAGGATATCGCCTGTTTCGTCCCGGAATTTTCCGAGAAGCGGAGCAGGACCGTTTTGAGAAGATAGAGTCTGTTGTGGTGTTGTAAGACCACGTCGACGCATGGCGGCCGCCTCGAGCTTACCTTGAACGCGACCCCATTGGGATTGATCGATGATGGCTGCATGCTGGCCGGGGTAGGATTTATCCTTATGGCGGATCCGTCCGAGATAAGTCGGGTTGCGCAGGATGTGATAAATCTGTCCGCGGCTGAACGGTTTGCCGCCCTGTGCACGGCCCGTCGCAAAGACATGGCGCTTGGAAACAAGACCTTCTTTACGCGCTTGGCGCATGACGGCATTCAGGCAGCCTAAGTCCTCATACATCGTAAATATTTGCTGTACGGTCTTAGCCTGTGCTTCATTCACCACCAGTTCACGCCGCGTATTGTCTGGGTGGGCTTCATATCCAAGGGGCGCCACTCCGCCCATCCAAAGGCCTTTTTTCTTAGAGGCAGAGATTTTGTCGCGAATACGCTTAGCAGTGACTTCGCGCTCAAACTGCGCAAAGGACAGAAGAACATTCAACGTGAGCCGCCCCATAGAAGAGGAGGTGTTAAAGGCTTGGGTGACAGAGACAAAGGAACAATTGACTTCTTCAAAGCGATCCACAAGCTGTGCGAAGTCTGACAGGGAGCGGGTAAGCCGGTCGATCTTATAGATCACAACCATGTCGATCTTACCGGCCTCGATATCTTTAAGCAGGCGCTGCAGGGCGGGGCGTTCTAAAGACCCGCCGGACTTACCGCCATCGTCATAGCGTGAAGGTAGAAGTTTCCATCCCTCATGCTTTTGGCTGGCGACATAGGCAGCGCAGGCCTCATGCTGAGCATCCAGTGAGTTGAAATCCTGATCCAACCCTTCTTCTGAAGATTTGCGGGTATAGATGGCGCAACGGATTTTACGCGCGACAGTCATTGGGCGGCTCCAGAATTGAGGCCAAAGAACCGTGGCCCGGACCAATGGGTGCCGGTTATGGCACGTGCGATGGCGGTAAGGGAGCGATAGGTTTCTCCCTTCCAGATAAACCCGTCGTCCGTGACGTCAACAACGTGCGTGATCCCGTTCCATTCGCGCAGCAAACGCCCGCCCGACTTTAGCCCTGGGCCTGATTTTACTTTGGGAGCCACCACGTTTGGTTTTGACAGGGCCTTGAGCGTCGCTTTTGACAGCCCGCCGTCGCTCCGAGCCTGCACTTCAAAGGCTAGGACGCGGCGCATAAACGGCTGGCTCATGCGCGGTGGCGGCGATTGGCCGAAAGCCTCCTTCCATGCTGCACAAAGAGCTGAACGTTCTAACGTCTCAAGCTCGCTAAGTGTAGGTAATGACATGTCGTTCTCCTCATATAGCGGCGCAATTCGCGTGTACTGAAGAGAGCCCGATCTCATCGGGCTTGAGAGCAGTAATGCCTGGTCTGCTCGCGTAGTCCAGTTCTTTTTGAGGAGACCGAAATTCCTGCGAAAATGACCGATATTTCTAGAGTGATCTGATTATTCGTCAACAATAACAATTATTTAAAACAACCGTGGGCTTCTTTTCCCTCTTGCGAGTTTTTTCTTACGTCGATAATGATTTGGGTGCAGCTCGGACGGAGATAGGGCCTAAATAGGACATTGCTGCATCGTCTGAAGGCGCGTTAATGCGATCATTCAGACACGAAACGAAAACGGGCAAAACAACCGGATCCATCGGTCCGGAGGTGACTGCCGTCCTCTCCTATTTGCCGCTGCGATCCATCTTTGAAGCTTGTCACCATAGGTGGCGTCAAAAATGGAGGCGCAAATGCGCACATCTACTCTACCTCTCGATATGTCCGTATCGGCCAAACCTGTTTGGTTGGCTGATAAAGTGGTCCTAACCCAATTAGGGGATCTAAAGCCCTATGCAAATAATAACCGGTTACACACGGCCAAGAACATTGGAAAGCTCAAGAAATCTGTTGCCCAATTTGGTTTCGTGACCCCGATCCTTGTGGATCAAGGGGGCATAATAATTGCTGGTCACGGTCGCTTTGAAGCGGCAAAGGCGCTCGGGCTCAAGTCCGTTCCGACGGTGGTTATTGAGCATTTGTCTGCGGCAGAAGTCCGTGCCTTGCGCATAGCAGACAATAAGCTTGCGGAACTTTCTGACTGGAATGAAGACGCCCTGCAAATTGAGTTCGCCGATTTGATGGAACTAAAGCTAGATGGAGATTTGGAATTAGATCTCGACATCACCGGTTTTGAGATGCCTGAAATTGATCTCATTATTGGCGGAACACAGGCGGATCAGCCGGCAGAAACCATAGAGGCGCTTGATCCTGGGAAGCCGGCGATCACGGAACTTGGGGATCTTTGGATCCTCGGTGAACACCGCCTTTTATGTGGCAATTCACTTGAAGCGGCAAGCTACAAGCGAGTTATGGAAGGCGCGCCGGCGCAGATGGTCTTTACGGACCCACCTTACAATGTTCCGGTTCAGGGGCATGTCCGGTCGGGGAGCGGTGGAGAGCATCGCGAGTTTGCCATGGCCTCTGGGGAAATGAGTGATGATCAGTTCCTTTCTTTTTTAAAGACCTTTTTAGCCCATGCTGTGGAATGGTTGCCGAAAGGTGGCATTGCCATGGTTTGTATGGACTGGCGGCACCTTGGGGATCTTATGTCGGCCGGAGAATCATCTGGTTTTGATCTCATCAACTTATGCGTCTGGAATAAAACCAACGGCGGCATGGGAAGCCTCTATCGCTCCAAACATGAAATGGTCTGCATCTTTAAGAAGCCGGGTGCATCGCACATAAACAATGTCGAACTTGGAATGCATGGCCGCAATCGCACCAATGTTTGGGATTATGCGGGTGTGAACAGTTTTGGCAAAGGGCGCACCGCAGATTTGGTAGATCATCCCACGGTAAAACCTACGCCTCTCGTCGCGGATGCACTTATGGATGTGAGCCACCGCGGCGATGTGGTTCTGGATGCTTTCGGTGGATCTGGGGCCACCTTGCTGGCGGCGGAGAATACCGGCCGAAAAGCCCGGCTCATAGAGCTGGATCCCTTATATGTGGATGTCGCCATTCGCCGGTGGCAGGAACTGTCCGGTAAGAAGGCTGTCCACGCCGAAACGGGCGAAACTTTCGAGGCGCGTTCCGCGCACCAAGTAGAAGCTTGCGCGAAGGAGACGAGAAATGTCTGATCCCAAAAAAGAATACGAAGTTGGCTATAGAAAACCGCCTAAAAGTACACGGTTCAAGAAGGGCCAATCCGGCAATACGCGGGGGCGACCTAGGGGGGCGAAGGGATTCAATGCAAGTCTGCAAAAGGAATTGGAGCGCAAAGTGCCTGTGCGCGAAGGTGGGCGCGAGGTTCGATTATCCAAGGCCCAAATAGCGGCAAAGCGGCTTGCCGAAAAGGCGATGAAGGGTGACATGTCAGCGCTGAAAATGCTTGGGCTATTTGATACGGAACTTAGTCATCGGGCAGAGCGTGAGGCGAGATACGTCGCCCGATCCTCTGAGCCGGACGAAACGGATGAAGCCGTCCTTGGACACTTCTTTGAGTTAGCCGCGCGCGGCCAATTTGAACCTGATGAACTTGTGGAACCAGTTCTGTCTGAAGACGAGGGGGATACAGAATGACGTATCTTGATCGAAAGCAGAAACTGCGGATTTCAACCGCACTTTATCGCAAGGACCTTTTTGCTTTTACCTGGAAGGTATTCGCTACCTTGCATCCAGGAAAGCATGATGAATTCGTACCAGCTTGGCACGTACAAGCGATGTGTCATGAGTTGAACAATATCCGGTCCGGCGAGAACCGGCGATTGGTCATCAACGTACCACCGCGCCACTTAAAATCGATCACCGTCGCCGTCGCTTTTGTCGCGTTCTTAGTTGGTCATCGTCCTGAAGCCAAAATCATTGTGGCAAGTTACGGTCTCGATCTCGCACGTTTGCATTCAAGTGCGACACGACGAGTTATGGAAACGGACTGGTATAAGCAGATGTTCCCAAATGCGCGCCTTGCAAAGGTCGGCAATACGCAAGATGAAATTCGTACCACCAAAGGAGGCAGCCGCAAGGCAGTATCCATCGGAGGTGCGGTCACAGGGCACGGAGCGGATTACATCATAATTGACGATCTCATGAAGGCCGGTGATGCGGGTTCCGAGGCGGAACTTATTAGGGCGCAGGAGTTTATTGAAGGCTCTTTACTCTCTCGCTTCAACAATCCCTCCGCTGGGTGTGTGGTCATGATAGCGCAGCGGCTTCATGAATTGGATCCGGCAGGATATCTTCTTGATAAAGGAACATTCCGACATCTGAATTTGCCCGCGATTGCGGAGGAAGATGACGTGTTGAGAATAGGTCAAGGTCGCAGTCACCACCGCAAATCGGGCGACATTCTGTTTCCGGAGAGGTTCAACCGCGAAACGCTAGATCGCATGCGCCGTGAGATGGGGGTGGCAACATTCAACTGCCAATATCAGCAAAACCCCATTGCGCCAGATGGTTCTCCGCTTCGTTGGGAATGGTTTGGTACTTATGAAGAGATAGGTGAACGGCATGAATATCAGTTGGTCGTTCAGAGTTGGGATACGGCAATGTCTGCGGATCCACGTGCTGACTTCTCGGTTTGCACGACTTGGGGATTCAAAGAAAATCGCTGGCATCTGCTCGATGTGTTCCGAGAACGGATGGATTATCCTGACTTGCGCAAGAAAGCGCTTTTCCTGGCAGATAAATGGCAATCAGATAAAGTTCTGATTGAGGATGCGGCGTCAGGCAAGCCGCTACTGCATGATTGCCATGGAGAACACCCTCGTCGTTTCCGATCTATTCGTCCCGAAAAGGATAAGGAAACGCGTTTTGGCGCCGCCTGTGCACCTGTAGAACAAGGTAAAATATATTTACCAAAAGAAGCGCCGTGGTTGGCGACCTTTAAACGGGAATTGCAAGGGTTTCCTCGTAGTCGGTATGACGATCAAGTTGACAGTTTTAGCCAATTTGTGAACTGGTCCAACGGGCCCGGCTTTTGGAGGGCGTTGGGCCGAGAGCATCCTCTTACTGTAGAGCGGCGAGTAAGGAGTAAGGAACGGCAACGGCGGTAATTTTGAAAAACGGCGCCGATACTGCCCGGCGACTACCGTCATGCCAATAGTGTTCCAGAAATTTAGCATTGCAGTTTGGCGGCTTGTCAGGCTCATAACCTGAAGGTCGTAGGTTCAAACCCTACTCCCGCAACCAAAATTTAATACAATAATAATATAAACACGTTACACACCTCCTTCGGGAGGTTGCTCGCGCGTGATCAGCCCCAATTGAGTGGTCCAATTTGATTGCTAGTGCATGATCGGCCTATGGTCCATCTGGACGATGGTTTCGGGGGGCGGTGGGCGGTAGCGCAAAGCACTGTGTGGTCGTTTGGTGTTGTAGTGTTTTCTCCATTTTTCGATCAGTATTTGGGCTTCGCGCAAACTGTAGAAGATTTCGCCGTTAAGGAACTCATCTCGGAAACGGGCATTGAAGCTTTCACAGTATCCGTACTCCCAGGGGCTTCCCGGTTCGATATAGGCCGTTTTTGCGCCAACAGCCTTGATCCAATCCTGCACGGCCTGAGCGATGAACTCCGGGCCGTCGCCCATTGGGCTCGAACCAATGGCGCCATCAATGGGCAACTCTGAACGAATGAACGACGGGACACCGCGCAGGATGAACAGATCACTCAGGGCATCGATGACATTGCCAGAGTTGAGCTTGCGATCCACACGGATGGCGAGACATTCCCGGCTGTATTCGTCGCTGATGTTCAGTGTGCGGAACGCTTTCCCGTCGTCGGTTCGGCAATGTACGAAGTCGTAACTCCAGACATGATCACGATGCTCTGGTCGCAATCGAACGCACGATCCATCATTCAGCCAAAGCCGCCCCTTCTTCAGTTGTTTCATTGGCACTTTCAGCCCCTCTCGTCGCCACAACCTTTCGACCCGTTTGTCGTTCACATGCCAGCCAGAATCTCTCAGTAGCGCTGCGATCCGACGGTAGCCGTATCGGCCATATTGGCGGGTCAGTTCGATCATGTCGGCCACCAACTGCTCTTCGTCTGGACGACCAACTGGCACCTTACGCTGTGTGGATCGGAGTTGCCTCAGAACGCGACACGCTCGACGTTCTGAGACATTCAGTTCAGATCGAACGCGATCAATGCAGGCACGACGACGAGCGGGGCTTAGAAGTTTCCCTTTGCGGCCTCTTTTAGGATCAGCTTGTCCAGCGTCAGATCCGATACTAATCGGCGAAGGCGCTCATTCTCTTTCTGTAGCCGTTTTAGTTCCTTGAGTTGTTCCGTCCCATTCCGCCGTACTTCTTCTTCCCATTGACCGGCAAGCGATGCTTTGCATCGCTGAGAGGGGGCGATAATAGGTTTGTTCAGTCACTCCGATCTGACGGATCGCTTCCAGACGCGGCATTCCTTGCCCCGTCAGAACCTCAACCTGCCGTAACTTAGTGACAATCTCTTCAGGCTTCGGTCGCTTGTTTGACATGTGTTTCCTCCGTTTTCCTAAACATAGCGGAGGACCACTTCAGTGGGGGAGGATCAGCTAAACCGGATAGACAATACGAAACCCCGTGTGGGACGAGGTAGAGTCAGGCGTATTTCCGGTACGTGCCGCGATCCTGTATCGGTAGCAATAGCTGATATGACAGAGGAACGACCCGCCTTTGAGCAAACGTTGGGGGGCTGCAGTGCTCTGTCGTGCGGTCTTTTTCAGCGTTCGGATGCGGAAGGGCGCGGCTGTCCATTCCCAGACATTGCCGACCATGTTGTAGAGCCCATAGCCATTCGGCGAAAAACTGATCGCAGGGGCGGTTGCGGCGTATCCGTCTGCGCAGGTGTTTTCATGTGGGAAATTCCCCTGCCAGATATTGCAGGGTTGGAACGTGTCATCGTTCGGCTCTTCGGTTCCCCACGGGAAAGGAACATCACCAAGCCCGCCACGCGCCGCATGCTCCCATTCGTGCTCTTGCGGGAGCCGACCACCTGCCCATTTGGCATAGGCGGTGGCGTCGTTCCAAGACACATGCACAACGGGGTGCGACTCTTGAGCGGGCGCGCCATGCGGACCATTGGGAAAGGCCCACGTCGCGCCGTCAACCTTGCGCCACCATTCCAGCCCGTCAATTCCAAGCGTTTTGGCGTTTTCTTTGGGGAGATGGCTGTAGAAGACAAACGACCAACCAAAGCGCTCTGCTTCGGTTTGATATCCGGTGGCGTCGATAAACCGCCGAAAGGCCGCAACAGTGACTGTTCCGCGCTCCCAATCCAAAGGCTTAACGCGTTTCTCTCTGAGGGGGGATTCCCCGTCAACCGCAAGAATAGGATGCGCTGTTCCGAGCAACGCCTTGCCACCCGGAACGCGCACGGTGTCGCGCTGACAGGCAGACCCCGTTGCTGGGGTGATCTTTGCTGACTTAACAGGCGTTGCTGGGGATGTTGCCTCGCGGCTGACGCAGCATTTGTTTGAATGGCTCTCCACGGATCCTATGTCTTCTGATTGCGCTGCGCGATGCTAAGACGGTCAACCAGATGGCGCCCTGCGTCGCGCACGTGTTGATAGAGCGTTTGACTCGTGGCATCGGCGTCTTGACGTTTGATACACTCGATGAGTTTGCGATGTTCCTGAAAGATTGCTTCACGGCGGCCGATTGCAACAGGGACGCGCGTGGAAATTGCCCAGAGAATTTGGCGGTGTTGTTGCCATAGCTTATAGGCAACGCGGTTGTAGTGATTCCCGTAGAGCGTAGAATGGAATTGGCAGTCTAGATCGGCGTGCTTGTTTTTGTCAGAGAAGTTGAGCGCCTCCATTTCGTCCTGAATGGCCTCAAGCTGATCGATATCTTCCTGGCTAGCGGTTTCGACAAAAAATCTTACGAGATAAGGCTCGAGTTGCTGTCCCACTTCGCTAACATCGCGGACAAAATCGGTGTCGATTGCACGGATACGAGCGCCTTGGTTAGGTACAAAAATTACCAGCCCTTCACCGCGCAATTGTTGCAAAGCTTCCCGTACAGGATTGGTGGATACACCATATTTCTTAGCCAGTTCGCTAACTTTAAGGCGTTCGTTCGCGGTTAGATCTCCGGCAAGGATTTCGTGGCGAATTTTATGATAGATAGAATTATCGCCTTCGCCATCGACATCTGCACTGATCGAAAGGGGGTATTCGTAAGCTGTCATCTGTGTGTATGCCCTAAATGGTGGAGGTTTCTGCGCTAATAGCCATCTAAACTTATCATATCCTGTATCATCTGCGTCAGATTTGCGCAAATGTAGAGTAGATGACTTGTCACACCGGCGTCAAACATATTATGTTTGCTGTGCGGTGGCGTATCACGCCGATTATCCGCGATAGCCAAACTAAGTCGGAGAGCCAACCTTGACCCGCAAACCCAATGTGATCCTGATTTCAACAGACCAACAACGGGGCGACTGTATCGGCCCAGAGGGTCGCGGTGTGAAAACCCCCGCGATTGATCGAATTGGAGAGCGCGGTGTGCGTTTTTCCAAATGTATTACGCCGCACCCCATGTGCCAGGCTGCGCGAGCGTCAATTTTGACCGGTAAACTGCCTTATAGTCACGGCGTGCGGGATAATGGACGCGATCTTGACTACAGCTTTGGAGCGCAGGGTTTGGCGGGAATATTTAAGGCTGGGGGCTATGATACGCATTTCATTGGCAAGGCGCACCTTTCCAGCCAACAGACCTTTGAGCCAACAGGCAGACCAGAGTGTTACTCCAGCGCGAAGGATTTTGATGCCAATTGGCACGGGGAGTATTTCGGTTTCGACAACGTCCAACTGATGCTGAGACCGCATCACCATACGAAATGGTATGACGCACCGGAGACATTGCATTACGAGAACTGGCTTGATTCCGACGGTAAAGGGGGGGAACGTTGGGCGCGCGCCAAAGACCCATTGCCACCTGAACCTCGCAATTTTCAGGCGTGGCGCTCGGCACTTGAGGAAGAATGGCATTCGACGCCGTGGGTGGGCAATCGGACGCTAGAGATGTTGGATGAGCAGGGTGACAAGCCGCTGTTTGCTTGGGTGTCTTTCCCTGATCCTCATCCGCCTTTCCTTGCACCGGAACCTTGGTGTGACATGTATGACCCTGAAGAAGTCGTGGTTGCTAAACACATTGAGCTAGATCTTGATAATCGACCATGGTGGCATCGCGAATTTTTGGCGGGACGTGACAAGATAAAGCAAGGGGCGGAGCACAACGCTGGCGGAAAAGACTGGGGGCAGCGCGGTGACATGTCGGAAGCGGCGATCCGCGAGATTACGGCGATTTACTTCGGTATGATCTCGGCTGTGGACAAGCAGGTTGGCAGAATTCTCGATGCACTTGAGGCACGTGGCGAACTGGATAACACGATATTGGTATTTATTTCCGATCACGGTGAGTGGTTGGGCGATCATGGCCTGCTGTTGAAAGGCCCGATGCTATATGACGGGTTGCTGCGTGTTCCTTGCTTGATTTGTGGCCCAGGTGTTGCAGCGGGCAAAGTGATTGATGCGCCTGTGGGAACGATTGATATTCGCAAGACACTGGCAGAACTATGCGGCTTGGAGGCGGAAGACGACAATGGGACGTCTTGGCTCGGCCTTATTGATGGGACTGAGGGTCGCGACTACGCGCTTAGCGAGTTTGAAGTAGATGCGCGCCGCAGTGCGATTGACCTCGATTTGAGAACTGTGCGGAGCCAACGTTATCGCATGTCGGTTGACCTGAACACGAACACGGGTGAGCTATACGATTTGGTGAATGACCCCGATGAGATGGTGAACCTGTTTGACGATGCCGGTGCGGCAGCGATCCGACGCGAGCATATGGATATGATCCGCGCACGTCAGGGCGACGAGATTCCGCGTTCGCCACGGGTTGGCTGGCACTGATCTGTTGGAGATCTCAAACGGGATTGTGACGTTGCGGTTGGCGCCGAACTTTGGTGCGCGGATAACTGAGCTGACGGATTTGCGGAACGCGCGTAATTGGATTGTCTCTGGCGCGTGCGAAGGGTCAGCCTCGGATGCGGCGAACTACCTCGACGTAGCGCCAAGTGGTTGGGATGAATGTTTCCCCACAGTTGCGGCGTGTGACGTCGATGAGTGGGGCGGGCGTCTGCGTGATCACGGCCTGCTATGGGGGCGCCCTTGGCGTTGTGTTGCCACCAATACAGGTATTGTTGCCACCTATGAGGATCGGCGGTTTCGATTTCGGCGCGCTATCCGTTTGGCGGGTGAATATGTGCTGGTGCGATATACGCTTACTTCGCTTCATTCAGCACCGCTGCCGTGGCTTTGGAGCCAGCATTGCCTGCTTGCGTGTGAAGCGGGAGAATTTATCGAAACGTCAGGTCTCGAAGCGTGGCAAGACGCTGATCGCAAACAAGTATCGCTTACTCCTGTTTTGGGACCAGACGCGGGCGTCGCTGGGAAATACTTCGCACCTGTAGGGAAGCGAGCGAAGGTGGCGCTATGTGGGGCGCGTGGACGGTTTGAAATCTCTTGGCGACAATCTGATGCATGTTGGGCCGGGTTTTGGTTTTCATATGGCGGCTGGCCTGTTGAACAACCTCTCTATCAGATCGGAATCGAGCCAGCTTCAGCACCGCATGGCCGTTTATCTGAGGCGATAGAGGAGCGAAACGCCAAGCGGCTCTCAGCAGGACAAACGCTGCATTGGCATTGCAGAATGCGTGTCTCCACTGATGAAATTGATGCGTTTTGAGGGAATTAATATTAAATCGTACATTATTTGAAAAAATAGTGTACGAACTGATTTGTTAATGATAATACAAATGCAAGGAGGATTCTAAAAATGACACGAACTATGACATCTAAGTTTGCAATGATGCTCTCAGTGGCACTCTTGCCGGTTGCGGGGCATGCGCAAACCGTTCTCGACGTAATTGCTTGGAAAGGCAGCGAGGCTCAGCCAGCAGGTCTGCCTCAGCTTATTGAGAAGTTTGAATCTGAAAACCCCGATATCGACGTTGAGCTGACGTATGTCGCTCGTAAGGATATCGACAAGGTTATTCCGCCCCGTTTGCAAGGCGGCAATCCACCAGATGTTACGATGGTTGATAGCTCATTGGTTGATCTTTGGGGTGGGGCGGGCCTTCTCACGGACCTAGGAACCGATAGCCCTTGGTATGACACAATGATTCCAGCTGTGCGCGATGTAATGTCGTCTGGGGATGAGATTCTTGTCTACCCGCTGGAAGTTGTTGGGATGGGTAACTTCGTAAATATGGATCTGCTTGCTCAGGTCGGGATTGATAAAGCCCCCGTGACACTTGATGAGCTGAAAGCAGCCTGTCAGGCGTTGGCGAGCGAGGGAATTTCACCGATGATCTTCGCGGGCAGCTTCCCTGCGATGCTCTATGTCGGCGCCAATGGTATCGATCCGGCCGGAATTTCTCCTGCGGAATACGGCACGGGTGAGCGCACTTTCGTAGATGACGAGAACTTTAATGCGTCGCTTGACAGTGTACGAGACCTCGTAGAGGCAAAGTGCTTTGATCCCGAACTGCAAGCAGGGCTCGACCCTTGGGCGACAGCGCCGCAAGAATTCCGGTCCGGCAATGTTGCAATCCTTCCGCAGGGTGCATGGAACATCGGTAATTTCTCTGACGTCGAGGGGCTTAACTACCAGTTTGCGCCAATGCCGTCGGTGTTTACCGAACATGGCCTCGCGCTTGATCTTGTTGGTCCGGGTTGGTCCATTCCGCGTGATGCCAAGAATGCCGAGGCAGCCCGCAAATGGGTCGACTTCTTTACTGTTGAGGAAAATCTCGCGGTTTTCTTGAAGGAAGACGGTGCCTATAGCCCTTACACTGGCGGCACACCGACCATGCCAGAGCTTACAGAGCCTTATACCAAAGCTCGCGATGCCGGCAGCCTGATCCTTTGGCCATTCTCGACGCTCGAATTCCCGAAGCCGCTTCAGTCGGAATGGGAAGACAGCCTGACAGGGTTCCTATTGAACATCGACAAGCGGAATGAGGATACGCTGCAACGCTGGGACGACGTGGTTGAGGACAACATCTAATATGCATGTGGCCCGTACAGTGCGGGCCACATCACTCAGGACTTGAGGAGGCAATCATGCGTGCGCGACATTCACTCTACTGGTTTACATTGCCAGCAATTTTGGTGATCGGACTGTTCTTTGTCTATCCGGTTTTTCTAACCTTTGACATGAGTTTGACCAATTTTAGAGGCATTGGCGAGGCCAAGAGCGTTGGTTGGCGCAACTATGAACGCATCTTCAGTCGAGAACGCTACATTCGCGAGATATGGCTGACTTTGTGGTACACGGTAATTGTTGTGTCATCGCTCACTGTGACCGGCCTCTTCTTTGCCGCGATGTTGCATCGGCTACCGCTGATCCGAAACTTCAGCCGCGCGGCTCTCTATACGCCGGCAATGATGTCATTCGTGGTGGTTGGGTATGTATGGCAGTTCTTATACTCCCCGATAAACGGCGGCATTAACGTCGCGCTGCGTGATCTTGGGCTTGGGGCATTTGAGCAAAATTGGCTCGGCGACCCTGCCATCGCTCTCTATTCCGTTGCATTCACGCAAATATGGATGTTCACCGGCTTCACGTGCGCGATTTTTCTCGCCGGTTTTGCAGGCATTCCTGAAGAAATTAATGAAGCAGGCCGTCTTGAAGGAGCTTCTAGCTGGCAGAGGTTTCGCTATCTCGAACTTCCACTTTTGGGACCATCCATCACGGTCTCTGTCATGCTGACGACAATCGGGACACTCAAGACTTTTGAGTTGCCCTTCATCCTGACCAAAGGCGGGCCAGACGGCGCGACGCGCCTTATGTCCATCGACATTATCGACAACCTTTTCGGCCAATATAAATTCGGTTTCGCCAGTGCGTTGTCGATTGTTATGCTCGTTATCGTGCTGGCAGTGTCCTTCGTTCAAAACAAGGTCCTGCGTGATCGGGAGAATGCATCATGAGCCATTCAGACGCACATTCCGCAATCAGCAACACGCGAAGTGTTGATTGGGAACTTATGAAACGCAAAGCAAAATCCATTATCGTGCATGGCGTTGTTCTTGCACTCGTTGCGATCATGCTCCTACCGCTGTTTTACATGGTAATGATGTCATTCAAGACATCAACAGAGCTTGCGCAAGATCCTCTGGGTTTGCCGGATAGCCTTTATTGGGGCAACTATATGAACGCGCTCTCGTCAATGGGGTACGTGCGTTCTGTCCTGAACTCGATGGGAATAACGATTTCGGTGATCGCCGTAGTTGTTTTTGCTGGCGCTATGGCGGCATATCCTCTTGCGCGTTTGCAAAACCGCATAAGTCGCCTGATTGTGATGGTTATGGCGCTCGGTCTCGCAACGCCGAACTTCGTTACGATTACACCGATCTATGTAATTTTCCGCGACATCGGATTGCTCGACAGCTATCTCGGGATCGTGCTGGCCTTTGCCGCATTGAAGCTGCCTCTGGCGGTCTTCTTCTATACCAGTTTTATCGCTGCGATCCCGTTGGAGCTGGAGGAGGCCGCACGACTTGATAATTGCAATAACTGGCAGATATTCTGGCACGTGATCCGCCCACTCCTCGCTCCAGTGACGGCTACATTGTCGCTGTTTGTGATGATCATGGTTTGGAATGATTTCATTTATCCGCTGCTTCTTCTGACGGATAAAGACAAGCTTACCGTGATGATTGCTGTTTACAAATTCGTAGGCAACACAGGTATTGATCCAACAAAGCTGTTTCCAGCGGCTGTTCTCGGGTCTCTTCCTTTGCTGATTATGTTTGCAGTGTTCCAACGTAAAATTATGGCTGGCGCAACGGCAGGAGCAGTGAAATGAATCTCGACAACAAGCATATCATTGTTACCGGTGCGGGCGCGGGGATTGGCCTTGGCATTGCGAAGGCATGCCGCGCAGCAGGAGCAGAAGTTACAGGATTTGATGTTAAACCGGATGGCCAACAAGCGCTTGCTGAGTGTGGCGCAAAGTTTGTGCAGGTTGATGTTACAGATCTGGATGGGTTTGAAGCCGCCATTTGCGATGCCAGCGAGAGAGTTGGGCGTCTCGATGGGTTGGTCAATAATGCGGGCGTGACCATAAAGGTGCCTTTTCTTGAGATGACGCGTGAGCAGATGGAGTTGCTCTGGACCGTTAACCAGCGCTCCGTTCTTTTGGGCTGTCAGGCCGCCGGAAGAATTATGGTGAAGGCAGGCGGGGGCTCGATTGTGAACATTTCTTCGGTTCATGCGCGCGCAACCAATCCGGGTCATGAAGGCTATGCCGGTACAAAAGCCGCTATTGCAGCTATGACCCGTGCAATGGCTTGGTCTCTGGGACCGCAGGGCGTGCGCGTGAATGCGATTTGCCCTGCGCTTACTCGAACTGAGATTGTCGATGCCGCCATGGAAGACCCCGAAAATGCGGCATTGTTTCGCTCTTGGACAGCCGATGGCGAGGTGACTACCGTTGACGAAATAGGTGCATTGGCGGTGTTTCTACTGTCGGATGCAGGGTCCGCATTGAATGGGTCTGAGATTGTTGCAGACCGTGCGATGTCTGCGCTTTTGGATATTTTTGACGTGAAGGGAAACAAGTAATGGCCGAACTTGCGCTTAATGATGTGATAAAGCGTTACGGCGCGACACAGGTTGTCCATGGTGTGGACTTAACTGTTGAGGACGGAGACTTTTGCGTCTTTGTCGGTCCTTCAGGATGCGGCAAGTCAACATTGCTGCGCATGATTGCGGGACTTGAAGAAACCACGGAAGGCCGCATGACGATTGGCGGTCGAGATGTGACGCACGCGGATCCGGCCAAACGCGGCGTAGCGATGGTGTTTCAGACATACGCCCTTTATCCACATATGACCGTGCGAGAGAACATGAGCTTCGGTCTTAAGATTGGCGGAGCAGATAAGGCCGAGATCAAGCAAAAGGTTGATACGGCTGCGCAAATTCTGAAACTTGAAGACTACATGGAACGCAAACCCAAGGCGCTCTCTGGCGGGCAACGGCAGCGTGTTGCTATTGGTCGTGCAATCGTTCGACAGCCTGATGTATTTCTCTTTGATGAGCCGTTAAGCAACCTTGATGCGGAACTGCGTGTCGAGATGCGTGTCGAGATCACGAAACTGCATAAGAAACTCGGCGCAACAATGGTCTATGTGACGCATGATCAGGTCGAGGCCATGACGATGGCAGACAAGATTGTCGTGCTACGTGACGGGCGCATAGAACAAGCTGGTGCGCCGGTAACGTTATACGAAGATCCAGACAATCTGTTTGTTGCCGGTTTTATCGGATCGCCGCGCATGAATCTCTTTGATGGTACTGTCATCAAGGCCGCAGAAGGCATCGCGCATGTTGTTGTGCCGCGCCTTGGCGGGGTGGTTGTTCCGGTTGCGGTCCAAGACCCGACGCAGGAAAACCAGTCGGTAAAGCTAGGGCTGCGTCCTGAGCATTTTAGCGCCGAGGGCAGTCTGCGTGCGGATTTGAATATTGATGTTGTTGAGAACCTAGGCGGTGTTTCTTATGCTTATTCGTCGCAAGAGGGGGACACGCATTCGGTAATTGTTGAGCTGCGTGGCAAGTCTCGCCCTGCGGCTGGAGGCGCGCTGTCGGTCGGGTTTGAAGCAAGCTCGGCTCTTTTGTTTAATGCCGAAACAGGGCTGCGGATACGTTAAACTATTGCTCGGGCAGGGCGACTGTGCCCGAGCGTACCGGAGTGCTGGGAAGCCCTGCGATTTCGACATCAAGTGTGAAAAGACCACCATCAAGGTCAGGTGCTTCGATGCCAAAGGCAGCGCTGGTTATATAGAGTTGCTTCAAATCTGGCCCTCCAAAACAACAGCTTGTTGGGCGTTGGACAGGTAGCGGGACCTGCTGCAGAACCTCGCCGCGGGGTGACAGTTGTTCCACGCGAGCGCCATCCCAAAATGCCACCCAGAGGTTGCCAGCCTGATCAACGCAGAGACCATCCGGTTTTCCATTTTCGGGGGAATAGTGCGCAAGAGTTGTCTGATTGCTTAACGCGCCGTTATCCGGATCATATGTAAAGGCGAAAATTTTGCCTTTTGGGCTATCGACGAGGTAGAAACGGCGCCCATCTGGGCTCCAACCAAGTCCGTTACTAATCGTTAATCCTGAAACCAATTTTTGTGGTGCTAAACCGTTATAGCTCCAGAGGCTGCCAGTTGGGCCTTTAGCGCCTTCGCTCATAGTTCCGGCGAAGATGCGGCCGCGAGGGTCGGCTTTGCAATCATTGAGCCTGTTGCCGGGAAGCTCTGGCTCCGGATCGTGCAATAGATCTAGTTTGGCCGTTACCAAGTCAAGTCGGGCGAGTCCTCGAGCTGTTGCAGCGATGAGCGACTCGGGGTTTTCCATCAACAACACTGCGCTAACAAGATACGGCAATTGGATTGTAGTGTTTGTTCGCGTGGCGGGGTCGTAGGTATGCACCGTTTCGCGTGTGATATCGACCCAATGCAGCACCTGACGTCGTGGATCCCAAACAGGGCTTTCACCACACAGCGCACCCACATTGGCAACGCAAACAGGCATGTTGTTTGGGCTGGTCATCTCATGGCCTCAAAAAGTTGATGGGTGTTGGGATATTGTAGTTATGTGTCGAACAATATTGAGTTTAGATCTGTTTGGATCCTGTCTCATTCACAACCTTCGACAGACGCCGAGCAGAATCAGCGAGATGTTCTTGCATCCGTTCCCGTGCTGCCGCTGGGTCCTGAGCCTCAATTGCTTGGGCAATCGAGCTATGTAGAGGAATGGATTTCCGATTGCGTTGCTCGTCTGGGTTCGTGATCCGGATCGAAAGCATAAGACCGGCAAATATCGCATTCTCAAGGGCATCGAGATAGGGGTTATTTGCAGCATGTAAGACCGCGATGTGAAAGCGTGCATCGCTTAGAACATATTCGCTATTGTTAGCAGCGTTTTTTTCCATTTGCATGCAAGCATCAAGAATGCTCGCAAGCTGGGCATCGTTGCGGCGTGCGGCGGCAAAGTATGCGGCGTCTGGTTCAATAGACTGCCGTAGCTCCATCAAGCTAATCAGTCGGGCGTTATCGACAGTTATCGACTGATGCCACATCAAGACGTCTCGATCGAGCATTTGCCAATTCCGCACATCCAATACACGTGTGCCAATTCGCTGCCTAACCTCAAGAAACCCTTTAGCGACCAACATCTTGATCGCTTCGCGCACAGCCGTACGGCTTACACCAAATTCATCACAAAGAGCGTTTTCATCAGGTAGCAATTGGCCTGGTTCGAACTCACCACTCAGTATGCGTTCACCGAGTTTACGCGATATCTGCCCCGATAGAGACCGAGACAGCGTATTGGAAGTTGGTAGCAGCACATCTGTATCTTGAGGGTTCACTGACGGGGTCTCCTTTTTGGTAATCATATGACCTTTGGCGAAAAAGACAACAAAAACTGCACTTTTGTCGTTTAAAATTCTGCTTTTGGAGGAATTGGCCACCCTATGCGTTCTGCACGCACGCTATTCCTGCGGGCCAGCCGCTAACACATGAAATCTTCATCATTCCGAAATCCGAAGAAAGCCTAGACGAGTTGTTGAGGCTTTTGGGGTGTCAGCTCTGCCTTGCGGATTTCTATTGATATTATGTTTGGGTATGATGTACATGTTTATCGACAAAAGAGGAGATTACCGATGTTATCAACGAATGAACGATCCGAGGCCGTCGCGACCCTGCTAGAAGCAGAGCGCTCGCGCCAACAGGCAGAGCGCTTGTCGCAGAGCTATCCCTCTATTGATATCGATGACGCCTATGCAATCAGCCGTGGTGTTGCGGAAGCACGGGCGGACGCAGGGGATGTATTGATTGGCCATAAGGTGGGTCTGACGTCAAAAGCGATGCGTGCCGCATCTAAAATCGACGAGCCCGATTACGGCCACGTCTTTGCCAGCATGTTGATCGAGGATGGCGCAACCGTCTCTCATGCGGATTATTGTGTTCCGCGCGTAGAACCAGAACTTACCTTCATTTTGAAGACGGCATTACGCGGGCCAAACCTGACGCTTGAAGACGTGCTTGCTGCAACCGAATGGGTTGTACCGTCAATCGAAATTATCGATGCGCGCGTTACCGAACCAAGACGTATCTTTGATACGGTGGCGGACAATGGTGCGGCGGCTGGTCTTGTTCTTGGTGCAAAACGGTTCCGCCCGGAAAGCGTTGACTGGCGATGGGCGAGCGCACTTTTCCGCCGAAATGACGAAATCGAAGAGACGGGCGTTGCCGCTGGTGTAATGGATCACCCCGCGAACGCTGTCGCATGGCTTGGAAACAAGCTCGCTGATTTTAATGGCAAGCTCGACGCGGGCCACATGGTGTTATCGGGATCGTTCACGCGTCCTGTTTGGGCAGACCGTGGTGACAAACTAGAAGCCGATTTCGGTCCGCTTGGCTGTGTCACCGTTTCGTTTTCATAATTTTCAGGAGCAATTTATGCCGACTTTAGAACCGAAATATCTTATTGGCGACACGTGGCGGATGGATTCTGATCTTCCGCCAATGGCGGTGATAAACCCTGCAACTGGCGAGTCGCTTTATGACGTGCCTTGTTGTAGCCCCGATCATGTGGCGCAGGCGTTGGAATATGCCGAAGCAGGGTTTGCTGAGTGGTCGGCAATCCCGGGGTGGAAGCGCGCGAAATATCTACGCCGTATTGCCGAAGAAATCGTCAAACGCCGTGAGGAGTTTGGGCGCGCTATTGCGACAGAGATGGGACGCGTACATTCCGCATGTGCTGGAGAAGCGGATTCCGCGGCCGAGCAGTTCATCTGGATGGCAGGGGAGGCCGAACGGTTGTTCGGTAAATCGATGACGTCGCGGTTTGGCGGTGAACTTAGCATTGTACCAGAGCCCGTCGGTATTGTGGCGGCCTTTAGCCCGTGGAACTTTCCGCTTGGGCTTCCGGCGCGCAAACTGGCCCCCGCATTGGCGGCTGGGTGCGTTGTGATTTTGCGACCGTCAGAGCAAACGCCTCTTGTCGGGACAATCTTGGGCGAATGTTGTCAGGCAGCGGGATTACCAACAGGCGTCGTGCAGGTTTTGCAGGGGCACCCCGATGGCGTTTCCCCCGCACTGATGGAGGCTGAACAAGTACGTAAAATCTCTTTTACGGGCTCAACACGCGTCGGTCGTTTGTTAATGGAACAAGCCGCCCCGACAGTGAAACGTGTATCGCTTGAATTGGGTGGTCATGCGCCACTGATCATTTGTCCTGATGCCGATATCCCCGCGGCAGCGAAGTTATCGGCAAAATTCAAGTTTATGAACACGGGACAAATTTGTGGTTCGCCAAGTCGTTTTTTCCTGCACGAAGACATCGCGGCAGAGTTCACCGAAGTCTTTCTAACCGAAGCAGAAAATATCCGCATGGGCGATCCTATGTCCCCTGAAACGACAATGGGGCCGATGGCTAGCCCTGCGCAGTTGGATAAACTGGAGCGACTTGTGTCGGATGCTGTCGACAAAGGGGCGACCCTTCGTTTGGGTGGTACGCGCGCGCCAGATCAGAACAAAGGCTTCTTTTTCTCTCCCACGGTTCTTGAGCATGTTCCCGATGATGCGACGATTATGTCGGAGGAACCTTTCGGCCCCGTCGCGTCGCTAACCACCTATTCCGACTTAGGCAACGCCATCGCACGGGCAAATAGTACGCAATATGGACTCGGGTCATACGCGTTCACCCGTTCACAGGAGGTTGCGCGGCGTCTTTCGAAAGAGCTTCAATCGGGCATGGTAGGGATCAACAACTTTCTTCTATCGCATAACGAGGCACCCTTTAGCGGCGTGAAGCATTCTGGTGTGGGGATTGAAGGCGGACAGTTGGCGATCAATGAATATCTGACATTCAAAACCACCCATATAGATTTAGAAGTAGCTGCCGTCTAAGTCGTCTGGAACAAGAGCATAGGCCTTCTGTCTATGCTCAATAGGGTAGGGGAGACCGCGTTGCTGCGGTCTCCTTTTTCGTTTAGCCCTTGAGGGGCAGCCAAACCGCCATTGTATTGTCTTCGCGGTTATTCCAGGCGAAATAGGGGATCAGCGTGGTTTCGACCGAACCTTGATCGCTGGTGGCCAGCGGCGCATAGAGTGCGGACGAAGTCCAGGGTGTACGTCGTGACATTCGGGTCTTCAGTAGCTGAACGCCGGCGAATAACCCGCTGCCGGCGATCGACGTAAATTCTGAATCTGCTTTTAAGGCGACGTCATTGATTGTTACGTCGTCTGGCAAGTCCGAGCCTTCAAGGCAGTAGACCACTGGTCCCGCCATAACAGCGACTTGGTTTCGTGTCTCCTCGACTTCAGGGCGAGCGGCGAGGAGCTGGGGTCGGATATCCAATTCCAGTTCGATCTTATCACCTGCTGACCATTGCCGCGAAATCGCAAGGTAACGTGGTCCGTCACCCGTCACCTCAACAGGGTCGCCGTTAATGCATAGTTTGGTCTCATTGCTCCAGCCAGGGATGCGCAGGTTTAGGGTGCATTCGCTGCTCGGGGCTTCTTCTATTTCGATCTTCACTGTGCCTGACCACGGGAAATCCGAGACTTGGCGTAAAGCGATCTTTTCTCCGGCGCATTTCGCTTCAAGGGTATTTGATCCAAACAGATGCACCCAGACGGCATCATCTGAAATTGAATAGGCCCATCTGTGCAGCCCGGCGATGGTGCGTGTTACTTGAGGCGGGCAGCAATAACAGGTCCAACGAGTCCACCGACGCGGGGAATCATTGTTGCCGATGAACTGTGCCTCACCATTGAAACGCAGCGGGTTGGAATAGGTAAAATGCGTTCCAGTGAGAGACATGCCGGACAGGCCGGTATTGTACATTACCTGCTCGATCACGTCCGCATAGCGCGCATCGCCAGTCAGCTGGAGCATCCGCCAGCTCCACATTGCATTGGCAATATTTGCGCAAGTTTCGTTATAGGCAGTGTCAGAGGGAAGTTGGTAGGGGCGCCCGTAAGCCTCGGCGATCGGCTCATAGCGAGGATGGCTGCGCTCGGAGCTGCCTTTGTGTAGCGCGCCAATGCCTCCTGTGATGTACATTTTGCGATAAGTCGAATCCTCCCAGATACGCGTGATCGCTTGCATCAGTGGCGCCTCGTCGGTTTCCATCACAATATCCGCCGCACCAGCCCAAAGATAAGGTCCAGTGACCGCGTGACCTACGGCTTCTGTTTCTTCCAGAACCGGGACGCGCGCTTGGCTCTGGTCGCCGTTGTTACCTGGCAGGTGAGGGTGAGCGCCGCGATTTTCGACGAAAATACGAGCGAGCTCTAGGTATTTTTCGTTTCCTACTTCGCGGAATAACTCAACAAGACCCATAATCTGGGAGGGGTTGAAACCGAAGCGTGCGAGATCAGGATCACGAGATATGAATGTTTCATAGAGGTTGTCGGCCGCTCGAATCGCAATATCCAGTAGATTGCGTGCGCCGGTTACCTGATGGTGCAGGCAGGCCGTGGTAAATAGATGGCCAAGATTATACATTTCGTGGTGTTCGATATCCGTCCAGCGGCCCAAGCCGGTGAGGGTGATCTGGGTGTTAAGATAGCCGTCGGCTTCTTGAGCGGACGCGATGTCGGCGATGTAGTCCTCCATTTTCTGTGACAGTCCGGCGTCGGGTGTGACATCGGTCAGCAGCAGGATAGATTCTAGCGTTTTGTAGCAATCACCATCACTCCAGTACCGGCCGCAGAAACTGCCGCCGCCCGATGCCACTGTGCGGAAGTTTCCGAAGTAGGCGGCGTTCTTTGGATCTTCCATCGCTTCCAAGACGCTGTGAATCGACTCGCTTCGGACCAGATTTTGCTTGTTGAACCACAGGCCGCCTGTCCAGCGGACGGCGCGGTCAGCGGGTTTATGTAATCGGGCGTGGGGTGAATTCGGAATGGGGGAAATTTCATTCATGTCTTTGATCTCCAATGATTTTGGGTCGGCTTAATGTCGTTGCTTTTGGGCAGTTACGTTCGAAGCCAGCGACGTGAGTACCTAGAACTTTGATCGCACTTGACGTGAACCGCTTAAAGATAATATGATTGATTTTGTCGATAAAACGCAATACCAACGACAAAACATATTTGGAGGAGGAACAAGATGAAGAAGTTCAAGCAAAGTGTGGCGGCCACCTGCCTGAGCCTGCCGTTGGCCCTTGGGGGGGTCATGTTTACGGCAGCACCAGTTGCAGCAGAAGGGGTGGTACATCTGTTCCATCGCTCAGCGGCTGAGCCGATGCGGGTGCCGCGTATGGCAATGTGGAATGCATGCGCCGAGAAACTCGATATTGAGATCATCGAAAACTTTTCTCCGCCCAAGCAATACGAAGTGCAGCTTCCAGTGCAGCTTTCCAGCTCTACGCCACCTGACATTTATGCTTACTGGGCCGGAGGTCGGTCGCAGTTTCAGGCCGCAACCGGCAAGATTCGTGCAATGAATGACATCTGGGATGAAATCAAAGACAACTATCCGGCAGGCGTTCAGGCCACGAGCACAGAGCCAGACGGAAATGTGTATACAATCCCTACAACATTCCAACCGAACGTCTTCTGGTACAATAAAAGTGTATTTGCGGAGCATGGACTTGAGCCACCAAAGGACTGGCCAGAGTTCCTTGATGTCGCGGCTAAACTGAAAGAAGCTGGTGTAACGCCATTCCTTCTTGGCTCGAAGTCCGGCTGGGAACCGCTCTTGTGGTTCGATTATATGGTGCTTCGTGTAGCTGGCTCTGATTTTCGTAACGGCCTGATGGCGGGTACTGAAAGTTACCTTGATCCACGTGTTGTCGAAGCGATGGAGCTTTGGAAAGACCTTCTGGAGAAGGGTTACTTTAATGATCGAACCTCATCTCTTGGTTGGCAGGAGATGGCAACCAAATTCGTCAACGGTGAGGGGGCGATGGAGCTGATGGGTACATGGACCGTCGGAAACTTTATTCGTGCGGGGCTTGAACCTGGTCAAGACTTCGACGTTTTCGATTTCCCTGTAATCAACGAGGGCATTGAATTGGCTGTGGAAGGTGCGGTCGAAGGCTGGGCCGCTAGCGGCGCCGGAGAGAATACAGAAAATGCACTGGCAATGCTGAAATGTGTCTCGGAACGCGGACCTCAGGAACTCTTTGCCAAACAGGCTCAGCGGATGGCGGCGAACAAGGATGTCCCAGTTGAGATTTATGAACCCGCATCATTCCAGCCAACCATCGAGAAGTTTCAAGATATGCTCGATGCACCGTTCCACCAGAATCTTGAACTCGCGACCCATCCCGGCGTGACCGAAGTCGCTAAACGTGAACTTCCGCGTTTCCTCGCATTTCCGGATCAATATGAAACGGTTCTGAAGCAGCTTGAAGAGCGTCGCCTTGAGGTCTTCGGAGATTCTTAAGGGAAAGCCCCTGTGCGGTTTCTCATCGCGCGGGGGCATACGCGCCTTAGTCCAGCTTAGTTTTATGTTTTGAACCTAAGTGTTCTGGATCTTAGCGCCGAGACTATTCGGCGTACCGAGGCGAGTGCCTTGACGCGCTATGTCTAAACATATTATGTTTGATATCAGTCGAGACAATCCAGCTCTATTTTATCCTAGATTGAGATGGATTCTTATTAAGTGTCTGATTGTAAACGTAAAATCGTTTTCTGGCGCGGATGTAGAAAGAGGAATGCGCTGGCTCAGTTCCATGTGCTGGTTGAGATTCCACATACCACGGAGAATTTTTTGGACATGTGCACTGCACCGCTCCACCAGAATTTCGAGTTTCCCATGCCCTACATCGGGCGAAATATATGGAGGACACTACAATGAATGCTCGGCTCACGCCTTGGCTTTTTTTAATGCCCGCAATTGTGATCTACGGCGTCTTTGGTGCCTATCCGATTTTTCAAACCTTTGCGATTAGCCTGACGGATCAGGTTGGTGTCGCGGAGCCAGGGAAATTCATCGGCCTGCAAAATTACGTGGCGCTGGTACAGGATGCATACTTCCTGAATGCGCTGAAAAACACGGGTATTTGGGTAATCGCCTTTTTAATCGTGCCCAACTCCCTCGCCATTACCATTGCGTTGTTGGTGAAGCAGACTTTTTGGGGAGCGAGTCTTATCAAGACGGTGTTCTTCCTTCCGCTTGCGCTGTCCTTTGCAATTGTTGGTGTGATCTGGGGTTGGATTTACGAGCCTGACGTGGGGCTGCTTGATCAATTGCTTATTGGTCTTGGGCTCGACGGGTTGATTGTAGAATGGCTCGGCCCAGATGCCGCGACCTATTCTGTGATAGCGGCGGCGGCATGGCGTCAGACGGCGTTCGCAACGGTTGTTTTCCTTGCAGGCCTTTCGGCAATTCCAACGGAACTCATCGAGGCAGCAAAGGTCGATGGCGGTACGCGGCGGCAAATCTTTTTCCGTATCACATTACCACTCCTGAAACCGGCAAGTACGATCGCCGTCTCTTCGGCGCTGATCCATGCGCTTCTAGCGACAGAGATCGTGTTGACCATGACGGAAGGCGGCCCGTTCGGCACTTCTGAAGTGGTGGGTTACCGGATGTATATGGAGACTTTCTGGAACTACAAATTCGGCTATGGCGCTGCGATCGGGGTAATCGTCACCCTGATGACAGCAACCATGGTGGTGCCTTATGTGCGCCGCATGGCCAAAGCCCAAGAACGTGACTGGAGCTAAGGCTATGACGGATATGTCCACGAATATTACCGCCACGCGCCCCGATGTAATTGACCGCGGCACCCTGCGCGAGCGTATAGAAGAGCCGCTAATGCGTGGCGGTCAGATAGGACTGCTTTTGCTTCTCGCGACGGTCTTCTTCCTGCCGGTACTGGGAACATTGCTGACTGCAGTCCGCACCATTCCCGACATTACCCAGAACGGTGCATGGGCGCTGCCCTCTTCCTATGAATGGGGCAACTTAGGTCGCGCTTTCATAGAAATGCTACCTTACCTCAAGGCTTCTGTGATTATCACTTTGCCTTCGGTAGCGGGCACGTTGCTGGTATCGATGATGGCAGGGTATGCGTTGTCACGGATGCGGTTCCAGGGTCGAATCTGGATGTTCCTCGTGATTGTTTCGCTGAGCTTCGTACCAATCCACACGCAGCTTATTCCAGTGTTCCGGCTTATGTCTGAGCTTGGGTTGCATGATACCTTCGTGAGCCAGATCATCGTCCACATTATGCGCCAAATTCCATTTGCGGTGCTGATCATGACCAATTTCTTCAACACTGTTCCGGGCGAGCTGCGTGAAGCGGGCCGGATCGACGGTGCCAGCGAATGGACGATCTTTAGGCGCATTTATGTACCGGTGGCGCGACCTGCGCTCTCGGCGCTGATTGTATTGGAGTTCACTTGGATCTGGAATGATCTGCTTTGGGGGCTCGTGCTGACGCAAGGTGCAGGCAAGAAACCTGTTACGGTCGGTATCCTTTCCTTCGAGGGAGAATACGAAATTGCTTGGAATATGGTCGCATCCGGCGCGGTGGTTGCCGCTATCCCGACGTTGGCCGTTTTCCTCGCCTTCCAGAAACACTTCATCCGTGGAATGACAATGGGGTCGGTCAAGGGCTAAGCCCTCGCCCCGATAAGGAGAAACACATGGCACATGTCACTATTAACAATGTCATTAAGAACTATGGCGCGGTTCGCGCAATCAAAGGCATCGATGTGGGTATAGAAGACGGCGAGTTCGTCGCTCTCGTCGGCCCCTCAGGCTGCGGAAAAACCACGCTCCTGCGGATGATTGCAGGGCTTGAAGACATCACCGGCGGCACGATCGAAATCGGCGGTAAAGTCGTTAACGGGTTGCAACCCAAAGCCCGCGACATCGCGATGGTGTTCCAGAACTACGCGCTTTATCCACATATGAAGGTGGCCGATAACATGTCGTTCTCAATGCAGCTAGCGGGTGCATCAAAGGACGAGATCAAAGAAAAGGTGCAAGACGCCGCTCGGATCCTCAATCTTGAGGCTTACCTTGATCGCTACCCTCGCGAGCTTTCGGGGGGGCAGCGCCAACGGGTCGCCATGGGGCGGGCAATCGTGCGTAATCCCAAAGTGTTCCTGTTTGATGAGCCGCTGTCGAACCTTGATGCGAAGCTAAGGGTGTCGATGCGGGCCGAGATCAAGTCGTTGCATCAGCGTTTGGGAACGACGGCAGTCTATGTAACTCACGATCAGATCGAAGCGATGACAATGGCTGATAAGATCGTTGTTATGAGCGCGGGGAAGATTGAGCAAGTTGGCACTCCGCTTGAGCTTTATGACGAGCCAGCGAACTTGTTTGTTGCCGCCTTTATTGGTTCTCCCTCGATGAACTTGTTGGAGGCGAAGATTTGCAACGGCGGCGTTCGGTTTGCTGACGGCACCGTTCTTGCGCTCTCTGGTACCGAAGGGTACGAGACCGACCGTCCTGTGATCGTTGGCATCCGCCCCGACACTTTCGAACTGGCTGAACGAGGCCTCGCGGTTCAGGTCAACGTCACGGAGCCCACCGGTGCGGAAACTCAGGTTGTTGGCCAAATTGGTGACAAGCCTGTTACCTGTCTTATGCGCGAACGGATCAGCGGCCGCTATGGTGATGTGCTGAACGTATTGCCTCAAGGACCAGTACACCTGTTCGATCCTGAGACCAGCCTACGCCTTGGTACGGCACTTGCGGCGACATTAAATTGAACTGCACGCAAGAAATATCATCGGGGGCAGTAAAGATTGCCCCCGCATCACGCACCATGCTCGCGGGCATGGGCTTGGTGGCGCTGGCGGGTTGTATCCTCGCCACGCAGGACGCCGCTATTAAAGCGATGACTGCACGGCATTCTCCGATTCAGATCGCGTTTGTCCGATATGGCTGGCACTCTATTTTCATCGCCGTCTTTCTTCTCGCCACCGGCAAGCGCGGCATCTATCGCACGCGGGTCTTGCCACTTCATTTGGTGCGAGCCGGTTTGCTGATGACGGCCTCTCTCTCGATGTTTGTTGCCATCGCTTATATTCCACTATCGCAGGCAACCGTTATTCAATTTCTCAGCCCACTCGTGGTGACATTGCTCTCGGTTCTGTTGCTCGGGGAACGCATTGGTTGGCGGCGGATCACCGCGCTTTGCATGGGGTTTACTGGCGTTCTGGTGGTGATCGGTCCGCAACTTACCGGTGCAGAACCGTCATTGGTTTGGCTTTTGCCGTTACTCTCGGCCTTTGGCGCAGCGGGTTATGTTTTGATGACTCGCCGATTGTCAGCGCCCGAGGAGGTCGCGCCTTCAATGGCACTGATGCCAGTGATTTGCTTCTTCGCATTATTGCCTGCGCAAGCGGTTTTCTGGAGTTCTGTTGCCCCAATTGACATGTTGATCCTTGCTTTACTCGGCCTGACTGGAACGCTGGCCCATGTCGCCATTCAGTTTGGCATGCAGGCCGCTCCTGCCTCTATCTTGTCACCCTTCCTCTACAGTCAGGTGATTGTTGCAGGCTTGTGGGGCGTAGTCTTTTTTGACGATCCTATGAGCTCTGGCTTCTACTTTGGCACGCTCCTCATTGTCGGCGCAGGTCTTGCGATCTGGTGGATCGAACGCCCACGCCCAACCCCGTAAAATCCTTTGATACTCGAATACTCCAATCCGAAAGCAGACGAATGACAGCCAAGAACATCATCCTCTTCATCACAGATCAATGGCGTTGGGATACGTTGAACCAACCTGGCCATCCTTGTAAGTTGCCCAACTTGCAGGCGTTTCGTGAAGAGTCCACTAATTACACCAACGCCTTTACTTCGGTTCCGCTCTGTACTCCCGCGCGCGGCAGTCTGTTTACCGGCAAATGGCCGCATCAAACCGGCACAATGGACAACGTACAAGGCTCGTCATTCTACCCACATGGCAAGCTGCACCCGAGCCATCCGACCTACATGGAACGGCTACAAGATGCAGGCTATGAGGTCAGTTTCATTGGAAAATGGCACCTTGGCGCCGGGACACTGAGCGAGCGCGGCATTGACGCACCGCTTAGCGATGGCGGAGCCGAAGCGTTGATTCCGGCGGATGATCTGGAGTTCGCAACTCCGCGCAAGACTCCATTCTATGGAACGATCACAAAGGGCGTTCATATGGATGAAAAGCGGGTGCGTAAGGGGATCGAGCGGCTCGAGCAATTGTCGGCGGGGGACAAGCCTTTCTGCCTCATCGTGTCGCTTCCGGGTCCGCATTTCCCGCATCATGTGCCGCAAGAATGGGTCAGCTTGTATGATGATCTGCCTGAAGATTACATGCCTGACAACTTCATTCCGCAGTTTACTGAGAAGGGCAAACCCGCCGCCCAAGGCGCGCCTTACTGGCCGTGTCAGGATACGCGCGACCTAAACCAGCAGGATTGGCGGCGCACCGCGCAGCATTACTTCGGTTTCTGCTCTTTCGTCGACGATCTCTTTGGTCAGTTTCGACGCAGGGTGGCCGACCTTGGATTGGACGGTAGTGCGCGGCTCGCCTTTACCGCCGATCACGGCGAGATGCTGGGCGCGCATGGCTGGTTCGACAAGGGGCCTTTCTTCTACGAAGAGGTGATGCGCATCCCTATGATGATCCGCGATGCAGCACAGACTGACGCAAAGATTGATGAAAGTTTCGTCAATTTTCGCGACCTCTTTCCGACTCTTCTGGCCGACAGCGAGGCGGCGGCAGTCCTGACCCAAGGCGAAGCTGCGCGCAGTTATAGTGCCACAGATAATGATCACGTGGTCTATGGCTACGATGCCTATCAGGGCCGCCAGTTCAAGTTTCGCGGTATCCGTGAGGCGCGCTACAAGTATGCTTGGAGCCCGCATGATCTTGAAGAGCTCTATGACCTCGAGTCTGATCCGCAAGAACGGATTAATCGAGCCTCGGATCCCGCGTTGAAAGCGGTGAAGCAACGGCTAATGACGCGGCTCTTTGATTGGATGAAGACCGAGGGCGATGCGTTGGCCTATGGCGGGTATCAGTTGCCGGTGGGTAGCTACATCGATGGACGCCCCGCGCATGAACAACACGATCACCAGCAACATTTAAATCCGGCGTTGAAACAATGAAAATTACAGAAATCACAACTTATATGCAGCGCGTTGACGATCGCCCTAGGGTGCTCGTTGCAGTCAAGACGGACGAAGGAATTACAGGCTGGGGAGAGACATATGCTCATGGACCCGAGCGAGCTGTTTCCCCGATCCTTGATTACTTCGCAACTCATCTTTTGGGTGAAGATCCGCGTCGCGTTACATACCTGCACGAAAAACTTATGCATGTCGCCCGCTTCCCACCGGGTGCGCTTGGATTGGCCGCGTTTTCTGCGATCGACCACGCCCTGTGGGATATCGCGGCCAAGTCGCTGGGAGTGCCAGTTTATCAAATGCTCGGTGGACATATGCGCGACAAAGTACGTGTTTATTGCACCGCGATCGGTGCGCCGGACAATGGCGTGAAGGTTTTGTCTGATTTGCATGACGAGTTTGGATTCACCGCGTTTAAGCTCTCTCCCTATCGCAAGCACCCGTTCAATCATCGTTGGGGTGAGGTATGCGAAGCGACGGCAGATTATTTCAGAGGCTTGCGTGAGGGCCTTCCCTCCCATTTCGAAATTGCCTTTGATGCACATTCGGTCCTGATGGAAGGGATAGATGCAGTGCGTCTTGCCCGTGCCATCGAACCTTATGACCCATTCTTCCTTGAGGAGCCTCTGCGCCCCGAACACATGCCGGCATGGGGGCAGATGAAAGCCAAGATGAACATTCCATTGGCTACGGGTGAAGCTCTCTATAACCGTCACCAGTTCCTTGCACTACTGAGCGAAGGAGGTGCGGATATTGTTCAGCCCGACATCGCAGTGGTTGGCGGCCTAACTGAAATGCGTCGAATTGCGGAGGTAGCAGATGCTCACTCCGTTCCTGTTGCGCCGCACAACCCGATGGGGCCGCTGGCGACAGCGCATAACGTGCACTTTTCGGCCGCGTGTTCCAATTTCAAAATCCTTGAATACAAAGTCCATCGTGATGTGCCTTGGATTGCAGATCCATACATTCCTGTTGATGGATATCTCGAATTACGTCCCGACCGTCCGGGTTGGGGTGTTGAGATCAATGAAGATGCACTTAAAACAGAAGAATATAGCCATTGGTCGCGGCCACTTATGCGAAAACCCGACGGGGCTACGAGCTATGCATAGGCTGAAGAGTTCCACGGTTGGGTTCTTAGTACGCCGAAAATTGGCTTCTCCATGGACCTTACTTCGCCATCGCTTGGACAGCGGCGATCGTCGTCAGCTTGATGTGTTGCGCGGTCAGTCGGCAAGTTTCTTCGATGTCTCGTGCCATCGCGGCTTCAAAAATAGCAGCATGTTCAGCGGGCGTGTCGCGCACACTCGGGCCAAGGCTGCGCGACAGATGTCGATAGCGTTCATGATGGGAGTAAACCTGCTCGCGCAAGTCAAGCAGCCATTGCGACGGGGTTGCCGAAACGAGCGTGTCGTGAAAAGTGCGGTTGCGCAGCTCAATCTGATCTTTCCCGGTCCCGCGATCTTCGGCCAAACGCAGGCTGTGATACGCGGCGACAAGTTGCGTCTCCCAAGCGTCGTCGCCTCGGCGCAAACTGTCGCGCAGGGCTTCGTTTTCAAGCTGAATGCGTACGCGACCAAGATCCTCGACGTCTTCTGCCGAAACTTTTCGCACGTAAAATCCACGGTTGGAGTGTTGAACCACAACTCGTTCACCGAACAGACGCGACAAGGCCTCACGCAGGGGAGCGGCCCCAAATCCAAATTGTTTGCGCAGATCCGCGATCTTGAGTTTGCGATCAGGCGGCAATTCACCGGTAACGATGGCCTGTCTAAGCGCAAGATAAGCGCTTTCAGCATCTGTAACTACAATTGGTTGTTTCATGAGATATCTGCACGCTTTGGTTGCTCAGGTAGCCCATGTTTACAGGTCGATCCCTGACAATCCAAGCCCGGGAGCGGCAGATGTCGGCTGCTTTCCTAAAGATAAGATGATTTCGAATGATACTCGGCAATAAAGAGGCGCTCTGGCCATGAAATATAAAGATAACCGCTTCACCCATGCCCTTAGAAATAAGGACAAACAAGTTGGGCTTTGGATAACTCTTTGCAGCAACTTTGCCGCTGAGGTGGTCGCGCCTGCTGGTTACGACTGGGTGTTGCTTGATATGGAGCATAGCCACAACGACTATGCCAGCATATTGGGGCAGCTGCAGGCATTTGCGGCATATGAGACCGTACCTATCGTACGTGTTGAATGGAATGACGCAGTTGCGGTCAAGCGCCTGCTCGACCTTGGTGCGCCCGGCATTCTGTTTCCGATGATTCAGACGGTTGAAGAGGCCCGCGCAGCAGTCGCGGCCACGCGGTATCCGCCAAAAGGCATTCGGGGTGTGTCCGCGAGTACCCGCGCTACAAAATTTGGCCGTGTCACGGATTATGCCTCGCGTGTCGAAGAGGAAACGGCAGTTCTTCTGCAAATTGAAACCAAAGCCGCGCTGGAACAAGCCGAAGACATCGCCGCTGTTGATGGGGTGACGGGCGTATTTTTTGGCCCGGGAGATATCGCCGCTGATCTCGGAATGTTGGGGCAGCCAACATCGCAGGCGGTTTGGGATGTGATACGGCCCGTAGCCCGCCGCTTGATTGAAAAGGGTGTTTCTGTGGGGACCTTGGTTTCCGATGTGGAGTTGGCCGCGCAGCTACTGGACGAAGGGTTCAGCTTTGTCGCCTGTGGAACAGATACCGGTTTGCTGGTGCGGGGGAGCGATGCCTTGCTTGCTGATCTTAGGAAACAGCTTGGTGCGAAATGAACGCGGGAAAACAACACAAAATCAGTCTTGGACTTTGAAATTAAGTAAGTGGAGTTGGTCATGACCCAACACAAAAAAATGTACATCGGTGGTGAGTTGGTTGACGGCGAAGGACGTCTGGATGTGATCAACCCAGCCACCGATGCATGTGTGGCGACAGTCGCTGCTGCGGGTTTGTCAGATGTTAATAAGGCCCTGAATGCTGCGCAGGATGCGGCAGAGGGATGGGCGGCAACGTCGGTCGCCGAGCGACAGCAGTGGATGCTAAAACTGCGTGATGCAGTTATCGAAAACGAAGAGATGTTGCGCGATCTTATCCATCAGGAGATGGGAAAACCGTGGGGCGGCACCCAAGAAGATTTCGATCTATTGGAACGTGCGCTGCAATACTATTCCGAGGAAATCGCGCGCGTTCACGATGAAACTCTATGCGACAGGGAGGGCACCCATGATCACCGTATCGTTCATGAGCCCGCAGGTGTTGCGGTGGCATATTTGGCGTGGAATTTCCCGTTGCTTAATCTGGCCTATAAAATTGCACCAGCAATGGCAGCGGGTTGTCCGATTATCATTCGTCCTTCTGCAGCCACGCCGGTTTCAGCTTACGCCGTAGGCGAACTTTGTCATCAAATTGGCCTGCCAGCAGGTGTTGTTAATATTTTGACGACTGACGGCTACGCTCCGTCTGATGCGCTTGCGGCATCAACTATCCCCAATCTGATTACTTTGATCGGCTCGACGAATACAGGCAAGCACCTGATGAAAGTCGGAGCCACTTCGATCAAAAAGATGTCGATGGAGTTGGGCGGCAACGCGCCCGTGATGATCTATAAGGATGCCGATCTCGATCTCGCAGCCGACATTGTGACAACTGTGAAGTTCAACAATGCAGGTCAAATCTGTGTAGCGCCGAACCGTGTATTTGTGGAGCGCGAGGTCTATGAGGCTTTCCGCGACAAGGTGGTGACGCGCGCCAAGTCCACTAAGGTTGGATTTGACAGAGATGCTGACATTTTGACCGGTCCGATGATTGATGGTCGCGCTTGGTCTCGTGTGAAGGGTCTCATCGACGATGCTGTTGAAAAGGGCGCGATTGTGCGAACTGGCGGTGGGCGGCCTGAAGGGCTGAACAAAGGGCATTTCCTTGCGCCAACGGTGCTCGATGGTGTGACGCCGGAGATGCAAATTTACCAAGACGAGATATTCGGCCCGGTCGTGAGCCTCATCCCCTTTGATGACCGAGAAACGGTTATCGAGCGCGCAAATGACGGAGAAGATGGCGGGCTTGCGTCTTATATTTTCACCGCTGATTTAGCGCTGGCCGAGCGCGTAGCAAAGCGACTTCGCTATGGTGAAGTTCAGGTGAACGGCGTCAAGTATGACATTTATCTACCGCACGGCGGTATCGGACAATCAGGTATCGGACATGATTGCTCGCGGCTCGCTCTAGACGACTACCTCGTTGTTAAACGCATCAGCCGAGGGCTGACCTGATGGAGGATTTCATGAAAATCGAAACGATCACCAACACCTTGAAGATCACGAAGATCACCAGCCATGTGCTACAATGCGACATGCCAGAAGAGCTGGGCTATTCGCAGCAGTATTACGCTAAGCGGACGGCGCATCTCGTTGAGGTAGAAACCGATCAGGGCATCACAGGGTGGGGCGAATGTTTCGGGCCGGGCAATGTGGCGCTGGCCAACAAGGCCATTGTCGAGAAGGTCATCCAGCCGATGATCCTTGGTATGGATGCAATGGACCGAGATGTAATTTGGCACAAAGTTTACAACCTTCTGCGGGACCACGGCCAAAAGGGGATGCCTCTGCAATCTCTTTCGGGTGTTGATATCGCACTCTGGGATATCGCAGGCAAAGTCACAGGCCAGCCGATCCATAAGTTGATCGGCGGAGCGCATCGGAGCCATGTGCGATCCTATGGATACGGTATGATGCTAAAACGCGAGAGTGTGGAGGATCACGTTGCGCGGTTTGTGGACGAGGCCGCAGCGATCAAAGATATGGGTTTTGCCGCGACTAAGATGAAAATCGGGCTGGGCGCAAAGGATGATGTGAAACTCGCGGAAGCCGTGCGACAAGGTGTCGGTGATGATTTCGATTTCATGGCAGATGCCAACCACGCTTATAACACCTCGGACGCCTTTTATGTTGGGCGGGCGCTTGATGAATTTGGTGCTTTCTGGTTCGAGGAGCCTATTGCGCCTGAAGACCTTGATGGCTACCGTGAATTGCGCGCAGGATTGAAGGTTAATATTTCGGGCGGCGAGGCAGAGTTCAACAGATGGGGATGGCGCGGATTGTTGGAAAGCCGCGGTCTCGATATTGCGCAACCAGAAGTGTGCGCTCTTGGAGGCATCTCCGAATATTTGCGTGTTCTTGCATTATGCCACGCGCATTTTACGCCAGTCTTCAATCACGTTTGGGGCTCTGCCGTTGCTGTGGCCACCAATTTGCAACTGCTGGCAGCGATGCCGCCAATGCCGGGTGGACTATTTCCACGAGAGCCTTGGTTAGAGTTTGATACCACCGAGAACCGCTTTCGCGACCAACTTTTGGCCGAACCGCTTGATATACAGGGGCAGGTTAAACGCAATGACGGGCTGATCGCGGTGCCTACGGGGCCAGGAATTGGCGTTGAGCCAGATCGCGACTTTATCAAGGCCTACGAAATAGACGCCTAAGATGCGCAAATCTTTTCTGCGGTCCAGTTTTGCTGGGCCGTAGAATTACGAATTGATTGATGCGGGATAGGGACGTTGCCAGTAAGGATCGTGAAATGGACCGTTTGGAGGAGAGCTGGCCTCTGGAACAGCTTTATCTGAATGGCCATCTACCATCCCTTTGAGCAATGACGTGGACATCAAGCCGTCAAGCTGTGCACGGATGTCGGGCCGTTGATCGATAAGGTTTTCCTGTTCGCCAGGGTCCGCTTCCAGATCAAAGAGCGCTTCGCTTCCACAATAATAGCGAGACAGTTTCCAGCGCCCTTTGCGCAACATCATCCCGCGCGCCGTTACACCAAAAATTGCGCGGTCGGACTTGGCTGTTCCCAAAATACTGCCGCGCGATTGAGCCAAAGAAGGCAATCCAGCCCAAGACAGAATGCTTGGGAAAATGTCGATCAATGAGACTGGCGCATTTTCTACCTTCGGTGTTGGGCATCGGAAATCAGTAACTATCATGGGCACTCTAATCGAAGGTTCGTGAAAGAAGCCTTTTCCCATAAGACCGAAATCACCGAGATAATCACCATGATCAGACGCAAAGACAACAATTGTGTTTTCGAGTTGGTTCGTCTCGCGCAGTGTATTGATCAACATTGCGATGTCTTGATCCAGCCGCTCAACTGACGCGGCATAATGATGCCGTATGGCGCGAATTTGCGACTCGGATAACTCGGAATAGTCAAGACCCGCCCAATCCTGTTTATAACCGGCAACCAGTTCGGGGAGCACTTTATTGCTTTCTTCAGTGCGTTTCAGGGCAGGGGGAAGCAAAGACGGGTCGATGTGGTCGAGCGCGTCGTGAGGTGGGTCGTAAGGACAATGGGGCCCCGGAAAACCAACCATCATTGCAAATGGCCGGTCGTCGTTAAAGCTACGTATATGGGCGGCGGCCTGGTTGGCGACCCAGCGATCAACATGTAAGTGATCGGGAAGTGGGTTGAGTGCGGCTCCCTTGGTTTCTGCATAACGTTCCATGTCATGGCCATGCAGCTTTTCAAATCCTTCGGCGGCTAGGGCATGATGATAATCGTCTCGTACATGAATGTGCCGTTTGTCTTCTGCTATCACGCGATGTTGGAAGCCTTCGCCGATATCCCACGGATAAAAGTGCATCTTGCCTATGGCAGCTGTTTGATAACCGTGGCGTGCAAGATGTTCCGGCCATGTGACAATGCCCATCTCATGGCGGTCGGGGCGCAGCCAACTTGCATTGTTCAGAATGCCAGTCTCGTGAGCAGGTTGCCCTGTTAGCATTGATGCGCGTGCAGGCACACAGATGGGTGACGGAGAAATTGCGGTTTCGTACCGAGTGCCTTGATCGGCCAAAGTATCAATCGCCGGCGTCTGTAAGAAGTCCGCACCGTAACAGCCTAGGAAATCGTGGCGCAGTTGATCGGGGAGAAGAAATAGGATGTTGGGTGCGCGGCTCATTACAAGTCTCCTTACGCGAGCAGGGACGAAACTTATTTAATTATAATATCTTTATACAATTGGAAGAGCGATTGTCTATACGCGCGCCAATTGAACGAGTTCGAGATCGAAACACTCAGAATAGTTGCATGTATTGACCGATTGCACTGGTTTTTGACGCTTTCTCGGTTGTCCGAGGCGTGAAGTGGCGGCCTGTAAAAAGTACTAAACTTGCTTTTGGAATACAAAAATTAGTTAATAATGTACTATTTTTTACATTTGGAACATGATAAGACATGTTATGAAACTAGATGGAGATGTTGATCGTGGACCCTAAAACGACTTCCACCCTCACTGCGCCGGCAAAAGGTGCTATCACCAAAGACACTTGCATTGCCGCGATTGAGCCTATTCTCGCGAGGGTTGGCGGGCGAAATCAACTTCTTGTCCGCGTGGAAACGGAAGATGGTTTGGTCGGCTGGGGGGAGAGCGGTCTCTCAAGCCGAGAGGCGGCGGTATCTGCGACCGTCAAGGATTACGCTGGTTTCTTAATCGGCCAAGATTCGCGCCGTATCGGGCGTATTTGGCAACAATGTTACCGTAGCCAGTACTTCGAAGGTGGACGTGTTTTGACGGCTGCGATCTCGGCGATTGATATCGCTTTGCATGATCTCTTGGGAAAACGTTTAGGTCTTCCTGTGTATCAGTTGCTAGGGGGAAAACAGCGCGACGTAATTCCTACTTTTGCCAGCTTCTTAGCAACATCTGACAAGCAGGCGATCGATGCGACCCAGACGTTGGTAGATGCGGGTTGGGATTGCGTTCGGATTTACCCTTCTGGCTTTGTTAACGAGTGTTTTTTGCCTCGTGCATCCTTGGCAAAAACGGCGCAAACGTTGATCACTTTACGCGAAACATTTGGTCCGGATTTGTGTTTGGGTATTGATCTGCACCATCGATACAGTCCGGCCGAGATTTCTAACTTGTGCGCAAAATTGCCAGCCGGGGTGTTGGACTTTCTCGAAGAGCCGATCCGTTGTGAAAGCCCAGAAGCTTATGCAGCATTGCGCCAGCAAACAGACATTCCTTTTGCTGTAGGCGAAGAGTTCGCTTCGAAATGGCAGGCGGCGCCCTATTTGGAACACGGCCTTACGCAATATATGCGGCTCGATATTTGTAATATCGGTGGCTTCACCGAAGCTATGAAGGTCGCGGCAATGGCTGAGCGTTACTACGTCGATTTGATGCCACACAATCCGCTGGGTCCAATTTGTACAGCGGCCAGCGTTCACATGTCGGCGGCGGTTCCAAATTTTTCTTGGCTTGAGACACGTCAGTCGCCTGTTGAAAATCTGGGCTTCCATGATCCAGAAATCTTTCCTGTTCAAGTAGAGCTGGAAGGGCCTGTTTACCGCGTACCTGACACACCTGGACTTGGTGTCGAGGTCAATGAAGCAGCCATTCGCGCCAGCGTTCCGGAGCATGTGGAAACGCCGCATCTCGTTCGGCCCGATGGGTCCGTCACCAATTGGTAATTGGGCGCTGTCAGAAGAAACTCGGTTGAGACGGGCAGGGCGCTGATTTAGCGTGTGCGGATGACAAAACGCTCCCCATTTCGCTATTTCAAAACCAGCCCTGAGATCATCCGCCTTGCGGTGATGATATATGTCCGGTTTCCGCTTTCGCTTCGGAGTGTCGAAGACTTGCTGCATGAACGCGGCGTCGATGTGAGCCACGAAACGATCCGTTTTTGGTGGAACCGATTTGGTGGCGCTGTCAGAGGAAACTCGGTTGTGAAGCGTAGGGCGGGACATTAACCTCATTCCATGACAAAACGTTCCCCTTTTCGTTATTTTAGAACCAGTCCTGAGGTCATCCGACTTGCGGTGATGATGTATGTCCGGTTTCCGCTTTCGCTTCGGAATGTCGAAGACTTGCTGCATGAACGCGGCGTCGATGTGAGCCACGAAACGATCCGTTTTTGGTGGAACCGATTTGGTCCAATGTTCGCCTCCGAAATCCGTCGAAAACGGGTTCAACAACTGCGGTGTTACTCGAATTGGCAGTGGCACTTGGATGAGGTGTTTGTGAAGATTAACGGCGAGCGACATTACCTCTGGCGGGCAGTCGATCACGAAGGCGAAGTGCTGGAAAGCTATGTCACCAAGCGCGGGATCGCGGTTCAGCCCTTAAATTCTTGAAGAAAGCGATGAAGCGGTATGGTCAGCCACGTGTGGTCGTCACGGATAAATTGCGTTCCTACGGCGCGGCGATGAAAGAAATTGGTAATGCGACTAAGCAGGAATCGGGACGCTGGAAGAACAATCGCGCTGAGAATTCTCATCTCCCGTTTCGACGAAGGGAACGCGCTATGCACCGCTTTCGCAGGATGCGAAGTTTGCAGAAATTCGTCTCCGTCCATGCATCCATTTTCAATCACTTCAATCAGGATCGCAGCCTTTCCCAAAGAGATCATTTCAAGCTGAATCGCACGGTCGCTCTTATCGAGTGGCGGGGTCTTTGCGCGACATAAAGGGCAGCGATGCTGGCCTAGTAGAGACGAGTTCGAATTCGTCTGACAGCACCCACATAAGTGTTTCTTGACAGCGCTTACGGTTCACGCAGGCGGTAAGGTAGATGAAGTGTTTGATCATTTAGAGGTCGGTCAAATGGTAGAAAACGTCATTAACTTATACTAGGAGATTTTCATGGGTGATCCAACTCGATCAAATTCGGAATTTGACATCTATGTACCGGAAAAACCGGATTTCGATCCTATTGATGCAGATATTGAACTATTTGTTTGATCAACCTACCAACAGGAGGTGTCATGGGAAACTCGGTTGTGAAGGGCAGGGCGGCTATTTAGCGTCGAAGCATGATAAAACTATCCCCTTTCCGCTATTTCAAAACGAGCCCAAAGATCATCCGTCTTGCGGTGATGATGTATGTCAGGTTTCTTCTCTCGCTCCGGAATGTGGAAGACTTGCTGCAAGAACGGGGCATCGACGTGAGCCACGAAACTATTCGGTTTTGGTGGAACAGATTTGGCCCGTTATTTGCTTCAGAAATCCGCAAACGGCGGGTTCAGCAACTCCGTTCTTATTCAAACTGGCGATGGCACCTGGACGAGGTTTTTGTGAAGATCAACGGTGTCCAGCATTGCCTTTGGCGGGCGGTTGATCACGAAGGTGAGGTATTAGAAAGCTATATCACGAAACGACGAAACCGCGTTGCTGCCCTTAAATTGTTGAATAAAGCAATGAAACGGTACGGCCATCCGGAGATCGTCGTTACTGACAAACTACGTTCCTATGGTGCGGCGATGAAGGTTGTCGGAAATGCTGCTAGGCAGGAGACAGGGCGCTGGAAGAATAACCGAGCTGAGAATTCTCATCTCCCGTTTCGACGAAGGGAGCGAGCACTGCACTGCTTTCGCCGGATGCGAAGTTTGTAGAAATTCGTTCCGTCCATGCATCTATTTTCAACCACTTCGATGAGGATCGCAACCTTTCCCAAAGAAACCATTTCAAGCTGAATCGCACGGTCGCTCTCATCGAGTGGCGCGGTCTTTGTGCGACATAAAGGTAGCGTTGCTGGCCTAGCTGAGACGAGTTCGAATTTGTCTGACAGCACCGCCATATTTCCTGCGCTTCGCCGAGTTGTCCCTCATCGTCCCCGAACAATATTTGAGTAGGGAAAATTCGGATCACCCGTATTTGAGAACCGATTGTTGAGCATGTCGCGGCGTTTGTTTTCACAGTTAACGTTTGGTCAGCTTCTAGTTCCGTGTACAAATGCTTCTTTTTTAAGACCAAAGCGTATTAATTAGTGCTCTACAATTTTTTATGGGGATTACAGGCGAAGTGGCGCTTATAGTTTTTGTTTTTCACTAATTTCGTGACGAATGCGGTATCTGAGGGTATCGCTATTCTGTTTATGACTGCGAGCAGTATTATGTCCAGAACTTATGATGACACTTGGTTGTGTGAAAAACTCAAGGATCTGCCGTACTCGGCATGTATCACGGATCCAAATCAACCGGACAATCCGATCGTTTTTGTGAATGACCAATTCTGTGAGCAAACGGGTTACACGCGTGAGCAGGCGATCGGACGAAATTGTCGTTTTTTGCAGTGTGTCGAAAGCGATCAGGACGAAGTCCGGCGGATTCGTGAGGCGATTGATGCGGGTGAAGAAGTCTCGGCTGACGTGTTAAACCGGTTTGCCGATGGCGGCTTGTTTTGGAACCGTTTGTCGATCAAGCCGATCCATGACGACGCAGGGCAGATTCAGAGGTTTATGGCTGTCCAGATGGTGCTCAAGGATAATCCCTATGAAACTTTGGCGGAGGACAAACGGCGTTCTGATACTGCCCTTTCCGAACTGCATCACCGCCTTAAGAACCATCTGACTCTCATCCATTCTTCGGTGAGACTCCAGATGCGCGATACTGGCGAGACAGACGGCTTGGTTGGAGTATTGAACCGTATCCAATCGCTACAATCTTTATACTCTGGTATGCGCCAAGGTATCGAAGCGCCTTCAGAATTGGATGACGTCGATTTTTTCAACTATCTGAGTTCAATTTGCACTGCGATTGCTGGGCTTGATGAAAATATTACGTTTGACCAATTAGTCCCTGAAGAGCCGTTGATGATGGACATTGATACGGCCTCACAGGTGGGAATGATGGTTGCCGAGCTTGTGACCAACTCCATGCGCCACGCTTTTGATGACAATGGCGGAAAAATCGTGCTGCGTGGTGAGGTTTCTGATGGCAAGGTGTTGGTAGGGATTGAAGATAACGGCCGCGGACTAGGGGCAGATCAAGAAGAAAAGCTTGGGTCTGGTTTGGGCGGGAAAATTCTAAAGCAAACTGCCAAGTCGCTTTCAGCGGAGTTGGACTTTAATCCAAGCTCAGAAGGTATGTCCGTTTCGCTATAGTTGCCTTTGGATCGTCCGAAGGAAGATGACTAGAGGCATTAACTAACGCCTGAGTTCTACAGAGTTTATTCTTACGTAATTGAGAAGAGCAGCGTGCGACCCAAAGTAATGATCAGCGCGATAGCCGCAGTCAAAACTGTTAGTCCCAATAGAGCAAAAACACCGTCTTTACTGATGAGCGCCAAAGCAAGCATTGCCACAACGCTTGCCAATAGGGTCGAGGTCATTGGCAATAGCTCAAGAAATGGCATCGCAGCACCGCAAATCATGCAAACCAGATAAAGACCGTGTGAGATAGGCGGCTTCGTCAAGAATGCCAGCCGCCGTGTGGTGATCGACTGCACCCAATCCAACGGCGTTTCGATCTGGCACAAGGCGTTGCTCAAGCGATCTGAATCAAATTTGTGGCTGGTCAAGAATTTGGGCAACCAGAGTTCCTCACGGCCCAGCAAGAGTTGCGCAGAGATCAACATGATCATCAAACCGCAAAGCGATGAAAGACCAGGTACACCACTCAGCGGCGTTACGATCACCAAGCTGATGAATAAGAGAACAGGCGTGAAAGAGGCATACCCCAGCCGCTTTATCAAAGCGCCAATCGACGTGATGTCGTTGTCCTGAATATCCTGCACGGTATCAATGATTTCAGATATTTGGTTGTCGTCGGCTTTTTCGTTCGAGGTGGGCTCGTTTGTGTCTATCATTCCAGTTCTGCCTTCTCTGCGACAGGTGACAGGCGGGTTGCTGCGAGTGCTCCTGCTGCTGACAAAATAGCACAAAGGAGCAAAGCCGCATTCGGCCCAGCAAAATGGGCGATTGCACCCAGTCCAAGCCCCGCGACCAGCACACAACCGATAACTGTGTTGCTGAGTGCGGTATAGTCTAATCGCGAGTCGTCGCTGGTCGCATCGGTTAGATAGATTGACCGCCCTGAGCGAACACCCTGATAACAAACTTGCGCTCCGAACATGAAAAGGCCTGCGAGCCAAAGGTTCATCTCGTCAGAAATCGATACCGAATAGAAAACGATCAACGCGTAAACAAGGGCCGCACCAGCACCCGCAAGAATTAGGGAAAGTCGACTGGATTTGTCCGAGATTTTACCCCAGCCATATGCAGAAACAACCGCCGCGAGAGAGGATGCAACAACCAGTGGCCCCAAATCGGTAAGGCTGTTTTCGGACGTGCCGATTGTTGCCATAACGATAAAAGGCGGCGCGAGGGCCGTTGATGTTAATAGTGCGCGGGCGAGAATGAAAACCTGTAGCTCACGATCTTCTAGGAGCGGAGCGAAAAAGTCTTGAAGGCTTTTCCTGCTGTTACTTTTGGGCTCAAATTCACCTTCCTGAAGTGAGAGAAATAGAAACGCTGCAGCTATAAAAAGAGTGCCCGCTAGTAGTATAAAATTCGCTACAATCGTTTGGGAAACACCTCCGTATACCCCAAGTGCAAAGGATGCGCCGTAGGCAAGGCCAAGCGCGGCGGCGATACTTCCTGCTGCACCTTTGACCGCTCCGCGTTCGCCCTGAGCCACGGAACGGGCGAGGGCGTCTTTGTAGGTTGTTGAAGCAATTGAGCGACCAACGGCGAGTACGCCAAGCGCTAGAATAATCGCCCAACCTGCAGTAACGCCATCAAGCAGATATGCCGACAGTCCGATCGCAATCGCCATAGCGCCCTGAATTGCCGCCCCAAAAGACCAGAATTGTTTTCGACGTGTGGATTGCCCAACGATACGGGCGACCAGCAATTGCGGGAGCAAAGCCCCAGCTTCGCGGATCGGAACAAGCGCCCCAACAAGATAGGCAGGCGCACCTAATGCGTTCATGAGCCAGCTTAAAACCAGTTTTGGATCAATCAATGCGTCGGCCGTTTTCGTAGCACTTAACGAGATGATATGGATGACCTTATTGCGCGCCGCGAACTGGCTCCCCTGATCTTGGGGCTGTTCGGCATCTTTTTTTGCCGTGTCGCGCATATCGGGATTGGTCATCGTTCAACGGATCCGATTCAGGAAAAAGCACGTGCAGAATGAATAATTCGGCACGTGCTTCAGGGGAGAGGAGTGCGAGTTGCGGTCGCTATGCTGAGCGGCGGAACAGCGAAAGAACAAACAAGACAAGGAAAACGACAAATAGAACTTTTGCGATAGTTGCAGCGGTGCCGGCGACACCTCCAAATCCGAAGAATGCTGCAATCAACGCAACGATAAGAAACGAAATGGACCAACCAAGCATAATGAAACTCCTATGTTGTTATGATGGTGGTTCAACGCGGTGTGCGCGAAATGGTTCCCAAATTATTAACGTTGACGATTTACCCTGTGGATTGAACCATGGCTGGTGTGAATTCTGGGGTCATAACGATTTCAATTCCCTCTGCGAGTAAAGCATCCCGTCCGCGCTGGGTAAGGTCGGTTATGAAATCGAACTGCTCGCGCATTTCAAAAGGGTAAGCTTTGAGCTGTACTGTCGTCGCGTGGGGTGCATTTTGAAGAATAACCGATACAGGTTTTTCCCAATCAAGATAGGGGCTTGTGAAGGCAATATCACGCAGAAGCTCAACGATGTTGTCAGCGGGTTTATCTGCAGCAATCATAAAGGAAGCGACGCACAACAAGGTGTTTTTCCCGTTGTTGGCATTGATGATATTTTCGTCCCAAATCCGTGAGTGCGGAATGGTTACAACATCATCGTTCGCTGTCCGCAGCTTAATCGAGCGCGTTCCGAGTTCAATTACTTCGCCGTAATCTTGATCAATTCGCACCCAATCACCGGAACGGTAGGGGCGTTCAAAAATCGCGACGAAACCCGCCACCGCGCTTGTTGCCCAATCTTTGACGGCAAAACCCAAGGCGACGCCAAGTGTACCCAGAACAAGCACGAAGTTCTTCAACGTGACGTTAAAGATGAGCGGGACAATCAAACCGACGGCAAAAACAAAAATGGTTACCCGCGCCAACGGCAGGATATTGAGCGCAATCAAACGAAATCGCGCGGGTAGCATCTCTGCAACGCGCGGTATCAGAAAGCGCAAGATCAATGTGCTCGCCAAGCTGACCAAAACGATCATTGCGATCTGGACAAAGGTCCAGACCGAAAACTCGTTGAACAAATTCATCAGCGCTTCGCTGTCGGTGTTCATCTCGGCCCCCTAAAGCTGGTCAGCAGGGAAACCTGCCTTGGTGAGTATGTCGCGGACATGTGGATAGTTGCGGCTGACGATTTGTAACTTGTCGTCCTTAAATTCGACGAGGCCCAAGCGATCCAGCGCGACGGCAAGGCCAACCGGCAAATGCAGAGGCAGCGCTTGAGCAATCTCGTCTTCTGTCAATGGGCCATGGATCAAAAGCGTATGCAGAAGGAACTCCGGCGCACGCTTTAAATGTTCGGGGATATTGGGTGGGGAAGGGTCACAAACCCAGCGTATATTTTCGGTGGACTTGTCATCTTCATCTTGTTTTTCAGAACCGTTGGTTTGTTGTGCTGCGGCGTCTTCAAGCATTTGAAGAGCGGCCCAAGGGCATCCGTTTGCAGTAGCGGCGAGGGCGGCGAGATAGTTGTCTTTGGGGTCTCCGTCATCTTTGCAGGCAAGTATATCTTTTCCGGTTTCTACCGATTTTAGCTGCACCGAGCCGATGTGGTCGGAGATCAGTTGAGCGAGAGATTTGCAATCGTAAGCCGGAAAGCAATAGGCCTCGGATACCACCGCTTGAATGGACGAGGTCTGGGCCAAATAGGTCCAAGTCCAGCTTGACCCAAACAACAACAACTCACCACTGTCTGAGCGCCGCGTTGCGTTTGCAATTTCGCTTAATTGCCGACGAGCGGCGGCGCGAGCTGGAACTGTTCGCCACGCCATTGACGCAAGCGGGATTAGGCTTCGGGGAGTTTGAACTTCGTCAGCGGCACCGTCTTGTTTTAGCGATAGCCCGTTAATCTTTGCCCAATCCTCGACAAAACCTTCAGGCAGGCTCGGCATCGTTACAAGGGCTTTCACGCTCGCATTATCAGTGGCCCCAAGAAACCGAGCATCAAGGAGGGTGCGATAGCGTGCCTCTAATTCTTCCCAAATACTCTGAGGGAGCAGCTGCCCTTGTAAGCCTTCAAGCGTGTCCGGCGCTTCGTCGGCTGGGTTTTGCCCGCCAAAACCGGTCCTTTCTCGGAGCTGTCGAAATCGCACGCGAAGCGAACTTGTCGGGGGCGGGCGGGGCCAGTCAAAGCTGCCGACCTTTATCATTTCGTCAGGAAAACTCTTGGTCATTCGCGGTCCACATGTTGCACTGGCAGCGGTTCTGCAAAGGTCATTGTACGATAGGGGAATGGAATCTCAATCCCTGCGCTATCCAATGCGCTCTTGATTGCAGCAACAACCTGATCGCGGCTTTGGCGCACGTCCAGCGGCTTGGAGCCTGTCCACCATGTCACTTCGAAATCAATTGAAGAGGCACCAAAGGCTTTCGCAAAAATCTCGACCTCGCGCACGTCATTCCGCACCGTGTCGACCTTTCGCACCGCTTCTTTGATCACGTCGCGGGCTGCATCAACATCTTCGCCATATGCCACGCCACAGGCAATTGTTATCCGTCGTAAATCGCGGCTGGTTCTGACGGTAACTGGATTCTGAAACAAAAGGTGGTTTGGAACCACAACGAGCTGGCCGTCAGTTTGGCGAATACGAGTGTCACGTATTGTGATCTCTTCGACTTGGCCTTCGATGCTTTCGCATTCCACGAAATCACCAAGCTCAAATGGTTCGCGAACAAGAATGAGGATCCCTGCGAGGAAGTTTTCAAAAGTGTCTTTGAATGCAAAGCCGATTGCCACAGAACCAAGTCCCAATGTCGTAAGGGCATTTGCTGGCGTGATCGAAGGAAACAAGATCGTTACGGCCATGAGGGTACCAGAAAGCCATATGCCAACAGATGACAGCATCGAGAGCACTTCAATCAAATTAGACCTGAGATGCAGCTTCCTGCCGACACGGGATATTATGGACTTTGCCAGAAATGCGACCCCCCAGGTCACGACAATCACCACCAGCGTAGCAAGTAATTGCGGAAGCATTGCTCGGAGGCTTTCAACCCAACCCATCAACCGTTCGTCAAACTGTGCGGTAACTCCGTCCATGGCATCCCTTCTTACTGGCGGATCGTGGCGCGCATCGATGTTAATGATCGCTTCCTGCGCCAGGTTTGGTTTCATCATCAACGCTTTGCTTGCTGAATGGTTCCCAGAGGTGGTGAATTTCTTGCGATTTTGTCTAAATACGACCCCGCAAGAAGTAGAACGTGATTGCTCATCAGGAAAGTTCCTAACGAAGCCGGGAACCAAATGCTGTATTGCTGAGTTAGTACTCTAAGGAGAAGCTCGGGATGTTGATGAAACTTCGGTTGATGATGGTTTTGGGGATGTGCGCGGCCCTGATGTTTGGCGCTGCGCCAACCGCATTCGCGCAGAGTACAGAAAGTGCGCGCGCGGCTTCTGCAGATGTTGAAGAGGGTGAAGTCGTTGATGCGGAGCGATCGGTCTCTGTTACCGGTGGTGTTCGCGACGACCAGATAAGCAATAGGTTGGCGGGAATATTGGATGCGACTGGCTGGTACAGTGGTGTTCAAATCGATGTCGAAGATGGCATCGTATTCATGGACGGACTTGCGGTTTCTTCGGAACGGCAAAAATGGGCGGGTGAACTCGCGGCGAAAACCGATGGAGTTGTCGCGGTCGTTAATCGCTTAAAAGTAGCGGGGGCAGACGAATTTTCGGTGGACCCTGCGTTGCAGGAGCTTTCAAGTCTTTACAAAAAAGCCATCGCGGCAATCCCTTTGGTCTTACTCGCGCTGCTCATTCTACCATTGGGTTTCTTTCTGTCTGTAATGGTGGCGCGATTGTCTCGCTGGGCATTGCAGGATCGTCTGAGCTCGCCCTTTCTTGTTGATATCGTCGCGCGGTGCATTGCCCTTCCAGTGTTTTTGGTTGGGCTATACATCGTTTTGCAAATCGCGGGGCTGACGCAACTGGCGATTTCCGTGCTTGGGGGCGCTGGTGTGTTGGGGATCGTGATCGGTTTTGCCTTTCGGGACATCGCCGAGAATTTTCTTGCCAGCTTGTTATTGAGTTTAAGACAGCCCTTCCGTCGCGGAGATCTCGTGAATGTGGACGGCCGCCAAGGTGTGATCCACAGTATGAACACCCGTAGCACCGTGCTTGTCTCTCCTGAGGGCAACCACATTCAAATTCCTAATGCGACGGTCTTCAAATCAACGATCGAAAATTTCTCTGCGAGCCCACACCGGCGTGGCGAATTTGATGTCGGAATTGGTTACGACGCGGCGATCAGTGAGGCGCAAGAGATTGTTTTGAAAGAGCTTCTGGCGCATGAGGCAATCTCAACCGATCCTGAACCAATGGTGCTGGCCGAGGCGTTGGGCGCATCGACGGTCTCGCTTCGGGTGTACTACTGGTTTGACGGCGCCAACGTCTCTGCGCTTAAAATCAAGTCTGTTCTCATGCGGCGCGTGAAGAAAGCACTGCTTGATGCGGGGATCAGCATGCCGGACGAGGCACGTGAGATCATTTTCCCCGAAGGTGTTCCGTTTACGCCGGCAGCGGCTGTGCAAGATGCCACTGTTTCTGCGCCGTCACACGTAAATGAAAGCGAAGAGCCGGACCGCTCAATCGTTGATGAGGATTTGAGGAATGAGACCCAAGACCTCGACGAGCAGATGCAGGTGAGTATCGAAGGCGACGATGATGGCGATTTGTTGAGAGGGTAATCCAGTGAACAAAGATAACAACGAACAGGCCATTGAAGAGGCCAGCAAGCTTGATGCAAAAACGGTTTACGAGGTCATTTGCCGCGACGGCGAAGAGGAGCTTGAACGGCCGGTTGGGTCTCTATTCTGGTCTGGTGTCTCTGCGGGTATCGTTATTAGCTTTTCTGTACTTGGCGAGGCAATCCTCCGCAGCTTCCTTCCGGATGAGCCGTACAGCTATTTGATCGAGAACCTCGGCTATTCTCTTGGGTTTGTTGTGGTGATCATCGGGCGAATGCAGCTTTTTACAGAGAATACGATCACAACCGTTCTACCGTTCTTGCAGCAACCAAGTTGGTTTATTCTGAGACGGATTGGCGTGTTGTGGGGAGTTGTATTATTTGCAAATGTCGTTGGGGCATTTGTGATTGCGGCGTTCTATGCCCATAGCGGTGCCGTTAGCGGCGAAATCCTAAATTCAATTGAAGAATTGTCTCATCACGCAACTGGTATGCCTGCGGCCGAAAGCTTTGTCAGAGGGATACCAGCGGGTATTCTTGTTGCTTCAATCGTCTGGATGCTTCCGGAAGCAAAGTCGTCTTCTCTGTCGATTGTCGTCTTGTTTACATGGTTGATCGCGGCCGGAGACTTCACGCATATCGTGGCGGGTTCGGTTGAAATGGCATTCTTGATGGTAACTGGCGATTTGGAAGTGGGGCGCGCTATTTTCGGGTTCTTTCTCCCAGTACTTGCCGGAAACGTAATTGGAGGCACAGCAATCTTCGCGTTCTTGGCATGGGGTCAAGTGCGTCGGGAAATGAGCCATTAATCTGCAGACGCACGTAACGCGGCTGGAACTAAGATGAAATTTCGAAAGGGAAGAACATGAACACAATGCAGATGACACTCGGCGGCGCCTTGGTTTTGGCGTTGGACATTTACGCTTTGTATAACGTCATGTCGTCGGATGCCTCAGCTGTCGGGAAGGTTTTGTGGGTGATCCTTATCCTGCTGTTGCCAATTTTCGGTTTTATTCTTTGGCTCTTACTCGGTCCGCGGACAAAGGCTAGTTAATCTCGCGGTCGCGCTAGCATATAGGCAGCATAGGGGCGGTGAGTAGCGCCCCTTTACGCGCAACTACTGGTTTTAGGACTTGAGCGTTTGTGTCGAAGAAAAGAACAATGCCTGTGAGATTGCCGAGAGTACCTGTTCCGGGCGGAAAGGCTTGGTGATCAAGAACGCTGGTTCCGGCTTTTCACCCGTCAATAGACGTTCTGGGAATGCAGTGATGAAAATCACGGGCACATCCCCATGAGCCTTTAGCAAATCATTTACAGCATCAATTCCGGAGCTGTCATCGGCAAGTTGGATGTCGGCTAGTACAAGGTCTGGTTTTCCGTCCGTACCAATATCAACTGCCTCTGCTCTTGTTTGGGCCACACCGAATACGCGATGCCCTGCATCCGAGACGATGCCTTCAAGGTCCATCGCGATGATTGGTTCGTCCTCGATAATAAGCACCGAACCACGGGCCGCAGCGGCGAGTTCGTTTTGGCCAATGCGGATCAACTCTTCCGCTTCGGATTGGCTGACACCAATGATCTCGGCCACTTCTTCGGTTGTGAATTCTTCGAGTGCATGGAGCAGCAGCGCTTCCCGGGAATTTAGAGCGAGTTTCGAAAGATGCTTTTGGGCCCGCACTGCGATGCCCTTTTCCTCTTCGTCTACCGGCGCACCGGAACTGTGCCAGATTGTGTGGAACATGCGATATAAGGCGACTTTGGCTGCGCCTGCTTCGGGGATCGATTCCGGGTCGGCGATCATCGCCTCAAGAACCGCCGCTGCGTATGCATCTCCGGCAGATTGGTTGCCTGCGAGGGCACGGCCATAGCGGCGCAAATAAGGAATGTGAGTCGCAATATGATCCATTTTGATGGTCCTGCTAAAGGCTAGTTAAAATTAATTTCACATTAATTGGGTTCTGTTGGGAACCAAGTTCTACTCTGTACGTTGTCTTTATGATATCGCGGTTGGAGTGCGGATAATAGAGTGAAATCAATGCCCGAAGAGCCCAAACCATCAAATCAATCAACCGATTTGATTGATGACAATCTTAAAAAGGCGTTCCGTGAAACGCTAGATGAGGGCGTGCCGGATCGCTTCAAAGACTTATTGGATCAATTGAAAAAATCTAAGTCCGACAGCCGCTCGGAGGAGTCATCTAAATGAGCGACTCTGATCCTCGCGACGCGGTGTTGGAGCATATTCCTTCGCTGCGCGCCTTCGCACGTAGCCTTACCAAGGATCCAACACGTGCTGACGATCTTGTTCAAGAATGCTTGGTCAAAGCCATCGGAAACTTCGATAAGTTCCGTGAAGGTACAAATTTGCGTGCGTGGCTTTTTACGATTCTGCGCAACGCATTTTATTCTGAGCGCCGAAAGGCCGTGCGCGAAACCGACGATCCAGAGGGCGAATTGGTTGCCAGCCTGTCGGTTAAGCCCGACCATGACGGACGGCTTCAGCTCACTGAATTTCAAGCAGCATTCCAGCAATTGAAAGCCGAACATCGCGAAGCTCTAACCTTGGTTGGCGCCTTGGGGATGTCATACGAAGAAGCCGCAGAGGCGTGCGAAGTTGCATTAGGAACAATGAAGTCCCGTACAAACAGGGCCCGTAAAGAGTTGGCTCATCTCATGCAGCTTGATGAAGGTGCCGCGACCGAAATAACGGACAGCCAAACCATGTCTGTTGTTAACCAATCAGGCGCATAGTGGCGCCGCGTACGCGCTATATCATGGGATCCCTGCAAAGCAGGTTTCAGGCGATTTACCTGATCGTTATGGCGCCCATCGCAATTCTGGCGAGCTATTATCAATATAACTTGGCAGAAACACGCTACAGTTCCCGCGAGCAATCAACATTGGACAGCGTGGAGCGGTCCTTCGTTGACGTAACTTCCGCATTCGAGCAATCCAAGTTGTTGATGAATCTGATGTCCTCCGCTGCAAGCGAGGATTTGCCGCTGCCGGACCGGTGCCGCCTCCTGAACCAAGCGGTTGACGACGCTTCTTTCACCGTATTGGCCGCTGGAATAGCATCGGTCAGCCCTTCAGAGAGCTGTCTTTGGGGGGGCAATGTAGAAGGGCTCGCGGATGTCGATTTGTTATCTGGAAACCGCGAAGACATCGTAACAGTGGAGAATAATCATCACCTGACGGTCCGGCGCTCCGTTGGAGATGAAGTTGCTTCTCTGGCATTTGATCCCGGTGAAGTGGACCTCCCAGAATGGGTGACGTCATATGGCTTTCTCATGACGAGTGATCCGAATGCGGATGAGGCTTACCAAGGGCTTCTCGCAAATGCGCCTTGGTTGATGGATATAGATGCGCGCGGCATCGTAAAGAACAGCATTGACGAGAGCATCGTTCTTTTGCCGCAAACAACGCTTGGTGTGCGTACGTTTGCGAGCCTTTCTCCAGAAATCTTGCGGCCTGCCACATACCTGATTGTTCTTAGAGCAAGCTTTGGACCGTTTCTTTTGCTGGCGATTGCTTTGCTGATCGCCGATTTGTTGGTGCGCCGCTTGGTGTTGCGTGACATCAATTTGTTGTCGGATGAGATGCATGGCTTCATGAATAGTCGCACCTTGCCGCAAACAGAGAAAACCCCCTCCGTAACAAACGAAACAGCACAAATGCGCAAGGAGTTCTCCCGCCTTGCACGTCAATTGCTATGGGAAGAGGCCGAAGCCGAGAACCGGATTCGCAATGCGAATGCGTTGCAGAGAGAGATTTTCCACCGTGTTGGCAATAACTTACAGGTGGTGCAATCTATCATGCGTTTGCATTCCAGTAATGCCAAAACGCCAGAAGAGGTCGCGCTGATCAAACGCGTGTCTGTGCGCTTGCGAATTATCAGCATGGTTCATGAAGTTCTACATCGAACAGTTGATGCGCCTGTTTTGCCTGTTGGCCCGGGCATTGGGCACATGATTCAGAAATTGCGCCGAGAAGAGATAATCTCTGAAAAACTTCATATCGCCGAAGCGTATGATGACGTGTCGGTCGGCGTAAATCGGGCCTACACCCTTTGCTACCTTATCGCTGAGACACTTGTGCATTTTTCGAACGCCGGCGCGACTGCGCTCAACGTCCAAGTCAAAGACGCGGGTGAAAAGCTGTGCTTGAGTATTTCTGCGCAAGAAGCAGACGATATGATCACGGATCCGGTCGGTGCACGTCTTTGCGAAGTATATGCGCGTGGGCTCAAAGCCAAAACGAACCTTGCCTCAACCGGAACCGAAACTTCGTTTGAGGCGGTTTTCCCCAAGGACATTTAGCCCCTCACTTTTGCGCAAAATTATTTTTCATTTTCTTGGAACCAATTTGCCCAACTCACGTTGATCTCTTGAATGCAAAAACGAAAGGAGACCGTTATGAACTGGGACCAAATTGAAGGTAAATGGAAAGAACTCAAAGGCGATCTACAAGCGAAATGGGGCGAATTGACCGACGATGAAATCGACCAGATCGACGGTGATCGCGAACAGCTTGAAGGTAAGCTTCAGCAGAAGTACGGCAAGACCAAAGAAGAGGCTCGAGAAGCCGTAAATGAATGGCTGAATAGTTAAGAATAGCCGCAACGTGCTGTCGCATAGTTCAAATTGCCAACTTCGAAGGGCGCAGGTGACTGCGCCCTTTGTTATGTCCGGTCATCTTTTCTTAGGTTGTGTTTATGCTTGATTTGGAAACGTTTCTCTTTCGATGTTGTGTTGCCCTCGGGTTGGGATTGCTCGTGGGGCTTGACCGAGAGTTCAAGCACAAGCCTTTGGGCTTGCGATCTTATCTGCTGGTCAGTTTAGGGTCTGCTGCCTTATGTATGATCTCGCTCAACATTGCCGAGAATGCTGCAACCGACAACTATGCGTTTGATCTCTCGCGCGTCGTGGCGGGCGTTGTTGGCGGCATCGGGTTCTTGGGCGCCGGTGCGATTATGTCCAACCGAAGTGATGGAAAACTGCGCGGCGTTGGTAGTGGTTCGTTGATCTGGGTTGTTGGCATAATTGGCATAGCTGTTGGCTTCGGATACGTGAAAGAGGCCACGAGTGTGACGGTGCTGGCCTTTCTTGTTCTCACCATCGTTGGCTGGCTGCGAGACCGCTTTGAGCTTCAAAACACAGATGAGGAGAGTTGAGCATCTCTGATGCTTTGTCCTAACCTACTAAGATTTTTTGACCCGAGCACATCGTTTGGGGCCGCTTTAGATGCACTTAAAAGAAAGTGAAATCCAATGAAATACCACATTTCCGCGCTTTTGACTTTGGTTTTGGCAATTGCCTTTGCCATTGCACCGCTGCTGACGAGCCCGTTTTCCGGATTTGACTCTGAGCAGCTCCCGATCCCGCAAATTGATCCGCCGATACAACCAGCTGGCTATGCTTTTGCAATCTGGGGCCTTATTTACATATGGCTCATCGTGTCGGCTGCTTTCGGGTATCTTAAGCGACGGGAGGACCCGGAATGGCAACGCGCGCGCTTGCCCTTGAGTTTTAGCCTTGCCATCGGAGTGCCTTGGCTTGCGATTGCAAACACGAGTGCGATTTGGGCGACCATAACGATCTTTCTCATGGCGTTGGGGACCGTCGTAGCATTGCTCCATGCACCAAATCGAGATCGCTGGATGTTTCAAGCGCCTGTCGGAATTTATGCTGGCTGGCTTACAGCAGCGACATGCGTGTCGCTAGGAACAACCATGGCTGGGTATGGCGTGTTTCTAGGCGCTCTGGGCTGGACCTACTGTGGAATAAGTCTCGGCCTGATTGCATCTGTTGCTGTGTACAGGCAACGGCCAAATGCCCCAGAGTACCTGATTGCTGTGATCTGGGCGTTGGTCGGGATACTGGTTGCCAATATGCCTCAGGACGTGATGTTGAGTGGATTTGTTGTGCTCGGTATCTTGGTTTTGGGCGGGTTGGTATTGCGTGAGGAACTGTTCACCAAAGAGCATTCTTAAATAAACTTAGCCGCCGTCAAAAAGTAGATCGGTTTGGTCGCTGTATTAAGCGGCCCCACCGTCTTTCTTAAACTGTTCATTTGCTTCGCCAAGGAACAATGCGATCGGGCGGGTAGAAGGGCTCTGATCCAGTAGGACTTTTGCGGTGATCAACAGCGGTACAGCAATCACCATACCCACCACAGACCAAATCCATGCAAAGAATGCCACTGTAATAAACACAACAGCCGGATTCAGCTTTAGCCGGTTGGAGATGATGTAAGGCGTTACGAATTGCCCTTCGATTGAAGTCAGCGCCATGTAAGTTGCGAAAATCAAGATCGCCGACCAAGCAGTGTGAAATTCGTTAAAACCAACAATCGCTGCGAGGAGCGCACCAAAGATTGCGCCGATGTAGGGCACGAAGTTTAGCGTAAATGCGATTACTCCAAACATATACGGATTTGGTAAGCCCCATGCGGCCATTGCCAATCCGATGACAACGCCAAGTCCCAGATTTATTAAGGTTATTCCGCCGAGATATTGGCCAAGTTTCTGAGCAACCGTCTGAACAATTTGAACGGTTGCGCGCTTGTCCGCGAAGTTGGGCATGCATTCGACGAGCTTGCGTTCGAAGGTTGATCCAGATGAAACTAGGAAAAACAACAGGACAATCGTCAGGACAATCTGGCCAAGCAGCACCGGAGCAGAGGTTACAAGCGAACCGAGGAAGCTGGAGTTTTCGACAACTTTAACCTCCATCGCAGGCACATCTTCTTTGCCTGCCACGGCCTCTTGCGCGGCTTCGGCGGCGTCGCCAATTTTATCAAGCGTTTCGGCCGCAGCATTTGGTGTATTGCGCAGTTCGTTGATCATTGCAGGAAGGTCGTTCACCAATTGCGATATCGGATTACTGAACGTCCAAACAGCAATAACAATGGCCACACCCGCAGCGAGGCAAACCAAAAATGCCGTAATGCCGTTCGGAATCCCGACTGACATTGCCTTGCGTTGAACAGGACGCAAAATCAATGATCCAAGAAAGGCAGCTACAAGCGGGATTAGGAAATCACTGGCCCATTCCAGAAAGAAAACCGAAATACAGAGAAAAATGCCAATTTCGGCCCATTTGGGTTTGCGTGTTTGCTTAGGCATCACGTGCCGGCCCGAGTTCGTCAGCTACAACAGCGCCGCGTGATCCCATAGGTTTCTCTGGGCCTGTGGTCGTATCTTCGCGTGTTTGGTGTTCCATTTCCGCATTTACCTTGCCGCCGATTAGTATCGCCATTGCTGAGATCCAAAGCCACATCATGAGGACAATTACACCACCAATCGCACCGAAGCTTTCATTGTAGCTGGCGAAGTTCTGGACATAAATGGTGAACCCGATCGAGGCGATAAGCCAGAGAAGCCACGCCACAATCGCCCCAGGGGAAATCCAACTCCAGCGCGCGTTGCTCCGCGCAGGGCCAAGACGATAAATCAACGATATGCTCGCGATAATGAGAGCGGCCAAAAGCACCCAAGTCAGGAGTTGCGTCGCCACTTCTGCGATTGGTGTTAGTGCGGCAAAGGACAGCAAAACCGGCAAAGCAACAATCGCAAGGACAGCGGCCAGTACGCCAACCATAATTATCAACGTCAGCCCGACAGATACAGCACTCCGAAGGAAAAAACTCCGCTTCTCCTCTTCCTTGTAAACGACGTTCAATCCGTCGCAAAGCGTCGCTACTCCGCGGGACGCAGACCATATCGCAAGGAGAACGCTCAGGAGCAAAGTCAGCTCAAGCCCGCCAGCAAGAGTGACGGACTGAGCTTGATTGCGAAGGATCTCTACAACGTCTGGCGGGACCACGCCTTCTGATGCGTCGAGTTGCTCGACTATTACCGATGTATCTAACACAAGACCGCCAACCGCGAGAAGCGCTGTAAATGCAGGGAATAGCGCAAGCAATCCAAAGAACGCCACGCCAGCAGAAATCAGGCTGATACGATCAGAACCGAAGCTTTTGACAATCCGCGAGCCAATATCCATCCATCCCGCGCGCGGGAATTCGGTGGGGTTGGCTGCGTCGCGGCCTCGGGACATGTCGTCTTCTCCTGTGTTTCTGCTGTGGGTGTTCATCTAGCCGGCGTCGCCGGATGTCGCACCTTGGATGGCGGTGTTGCGCTCTAAGCGGGCGCGTTCGAGCTCTTCTTCAAAAATCCGATCGGCTTCTTCAAATACGTCGAATTCCAACTCTTCTTCCTCGTCCTGAGACTTGCGCATATAGAGCGCACCGGCGATGGCAGCACCAATTGCAAGGGCAACCCCTCCGACAATCATCGGATTTTCAGTTGCGAAATCTCGGCTTGCGCTGCCTGCGTCACGTAGCTTTCTTTGTCCGGTTTGGGCGGCGTTCAGTGCCTTTTCACGAGCCGCGATCACACGATCACGCGCTTCTTGAGACAACTCCTGCGTTCCTTCGCTCAAACGCTCTTTCAAACTCTCGGCTTGATCGCGTAACGCGCCGGCTTTGTCGGCAACGGTGTCCATCGCGTCGGCGGCTCTGTCTTGCGCGCGTTCAACAACATTTGGCGTGCGAGGCGAAGAATGGGCGGCAACCATCGCAGGTGTGTCGAGGTTTGGGTCGCCCTCGGCCACTTTCGGCCCGTTATATGCACCCATCGAGCGGCGAGTTGGCGAAGGTGGTTCCGTTTTCTTTGACCGATCAGGCTCGGACAACAACCAACTCAGACCAGCGCCGATAGCTGCCGTTGCTAGCGGGTGAGCTTCCGCGTTGCGACCAAAGCGCGCCAAAACCTTGTTAATTGCGTCTCCAGTCACCGCATTAAGATGATGGCCAGCTTCAGCTTTAAGGCCATCAACTGACATTCGGTCATTCAATGCGCTTAGCGAATGTTCAAGTTGGCGGCGCTCGCGTTCTACATCGGATTTAAGGGTTTCAAGATCTTGTGTCATTCGCGGCCTCCTTTAAAACGGCGGTGTCTCTGCGGATGCGTTCTGCGGTGCGGGCAGGTGTGTTCGCGGCATATTTCAGGTCGCGCTTTGCCTTCATGATCAAAATTAGACAAAAGACACCGAAAAGAGCGGCTACCAGAAGCGTAGCCCAAACAGTGCTTAGCCCGTTCACAACCAATGCTGTCACGAGGGTTCCGGCCAACAGATTCAAGGCGATGATGCCCATCACAGCGGCGGCGACGAGGAGCCCAATCGCTACAGCGGCACGGTTTATACTGTCGCTGATCTCGGCCTTGGTTAGACGCAGCTCTTTTTGAATGAGTTCATACCCTCGGCGAAGAACATCGGCGATTATGGCAAATGTGGAAGTCTCAGGAGTCATGATTTTTACCCGATTTTGTCATGAGGCGCGCAGCGGCAAATCCAAGCAATGCGGCCCCGCCTGCAAACAATAATGGATTGCGGCGCGCGAGGTTTGAGACATCGCGAGAGATTTGTCCCAAGTCTTTGTCTCGAATTGCATCTGAGGCGTCCGCGAGGCTTGCGGCAAGCTGTCCGAAAGTTCGCTCTTGAAACGAACCGTCACGTAGAGACTCCGCAGCGTCCCTTAATGTGCTTGAAGCGCGCGAAGTTGTATCTGAAATTGCATCAGCCGTGGCTTCGGCGGTATTCTTTGCGGAATCCGTGATTTCAGCGGCGCCTTCTTTCAGACTCTCAACAGACTCCTTTAACGCCGCGCCTGTGTCTTCGACCGCTTGGTCAATCTTATCTGCTTTCGCCTTTTTTGGCGGCGCTTTTTTAGTCTTTGCAGCAGTCTTTTTTGGAGACTTGGTCATCTTCTACTCCTGAAAATTGGCATCGGTTAATGTGCTTGGAATAGTCGCGCAGCATTCGCTGCGCGACTATCGGGGGCTTGAATGGGACCCATTCTAAAGATTGGGGAGATTAGGTCCGGATTGGGGATATATTCAAGCGCCCTTGGGGCCAGCGAGGAACCAGATAATGAAACCAATAATCGGCAGCACTAAGATCAATAGAATCCACAAAACCTTGTTAAGGCCAGGCGCTCCGGATTGAAGCACCTTCACAATTGCCCAGATATTCAAGATCAGGACGATTAAGCCACCTAAACCCGTAAAAATATCCATTTTCTGTTCCTCTCTCTTTTCTTTTTTGCTGTTCGTTAACGGGTAATTAACGCGAGAGAAGTGCATTGGTTCCCAAGTTAGTGCGTTTTTCGGGGTCTTGGGCGTCAAGGGCGCTGAATGAATGGGCGTAGATTGATGTTAATTGGGGCATATTCTCGGCCATTCGCGCAACGCACAGCGTTGGATCGCTCCCCGTTCAGGAACGCTTAATTCGCGGAGTTTACGCCAGTTGAAACGGTGGGGCCTCGAAGGGAACCGCGTTTCCGCCAATTCTTAGGGTTACAAAGTGATTGTGAATTCTGGAACAAACCGGCTCGGCCAGCGTTGAGTTAGCGAACAATATAGTTAAGGGTAGATATTCTGCCCTCAATTGGAGGACATCTCGCCGCCATGAACGCCACCGCCGATTTAGAGCAGAACAACTCATTGTTTGAGGAGGGGCGCAACTGCTGGCGCGTCGAAACCGCGAATAACTACGACATGGTCGTTGATGGGGCGGCGTACTTCAAGGCACTTAGAGAGGCCCTGACCAAAGCTCAACATCAGGTCATGTTGATCGGATGGGACTTTGATCTAGAGATAGAAATGCTTCCGGGCGAAAGTGACGATAGCGGTATCGCGCCCGACGGTTATCCCAACAAGGTTAGGGGGTTTCTGGAAGCTCTGGTAGAAGAGCGGCCCGAGTTGGACATGTATATTCTTCGCTGGAGCGGATCGACAATTGTCGCCCCCGGGCGGCTCGTACCTGCAATGCGGTTGCGTTTGAATGGTCCAAAAGACATACGGATAGCGTTGGATGGCCGCCATCCTGTCAGCGCGTGTCATCACCAAAAAATTGTCGTGATTGATGATGCTGTGGCGTTCTGCGGCGGAATTGACGTTACGGATGCCCGATGGGATACGCCTGATCATGCCCCAAAAGATCCGCGACGTGTTTTACGGAACGGTGAAAACGCAGAACCTTGGCACGATTTAACCAATGCGGTGACTGGCCCCGCTGCGCAAGCTCTCGGAGATCTTGCACGTGCGCGGTGGACCCGTTCCACGGGCGAAAAACTGGCTGCTCCGAACCCTGCAGATGATGATTATTGGCCTGCATCACTTCCTGTTGCTTGTCGGAATGTGCGTATCGCGATCTCGCGAACCGAGCCACCGGAAGATGATCAGGCACTAATAAACGAGATCGAAGAGATGGTACTCGATCAAATCGCATCTGCAAATTCTGTGATCTATTTGGAAAGCCAGTATTTTGCGTCTGATGAGATTGCAACAGCCTTGTCACGGCGCTTATCCGAGGATGATGGGCCGGACATTATCATAATCAATCCAAATGAAGCACAAAAAGAAGTTGAAGATAAAGCGATGCACGTCACGCGGACGCGGCTTATTCAGCAACTACGCAAAGTGGATCACGAGAACCGATTGCGTATTGCTTCTCCGGTTAATGCCGCGGAGGAGGCAATATATGTGCATGCTAAGGTCTGTATCGTGGATGATAAATCGATTCGGATCGGATCGAGCAACATCAATCGTCGATCGCTTGGGTTCGATACAGAATGTGATCTGACGGTAGAGGCTCAGTCTTCTGAAGTCGGGGAGGCAATTGAGTGTTTCCGCAATCGTTTGCTGGCTGAGCATTTGGGCTGTGAAGTTTCTGTACTAAAGCAAAAAATTGCTGACGACGGGCGCGTGGCGAAAGTATTTGATGCGCTCAACAAGGAAAAGGGGCGCGGATTAAGAGATATCAAACACAAAGAAGACACTGGTTTTGGTAGCTTCCTCGCGAACACCAGAATGCTCGATCCAAGATATGAGCGCGGCACAGAAAGCCGAACCCGCTTCAGCGGACGGCACATCGGATTTGGTATTGCCGTTCTTTGCGTGCTGGCATTCCTTTTTCATATTCTAACAAGTTGATGGGAAAGCATTGTGCATCTTAGTACTAGCAAGCTTTTTCAATGGATTACCGACAAAAATACGCGGTTCTTGTTCGTCAATAACTCTGTTCCCAGTAGTTCTGAATTCGATGCTTATGAGATTGCAATAGTTGGAAAGCAAAACCAAACGGAATGCTCTGTCCGATTAAGTATTCGCGAACATTGTTGCTTCCAGTAACGCAAATAATCAAGGAATGAGGCCATACCTTTCCAATCCATAACTACGACACAGTCGGAAACAGCAATCTAACTTGCAATTCATCAACTCCTCAGTTGCTCTTAACCGGTCGCTCCTTGCTCGGATCGAGACAACCTCGTTTTCTGCTGGAAAATCTTCGCGAACCTGCGATGTTCAACGAAGATTAGAATGACAGGAATAAAGCTAATGACGGAAGCGGGTCAAATTGATGAAGCAATGCCAATTGCGGCGTCTGAGCGTTATGGCCGTGGGCAGATCAATCTAACTGATTTAGCTGATCGCTTCGGTTCTGACAAAGGCTCTAAAAAGCATCGTTACTCCGAGCTTTACCAGATGTTGTTCCTACCGTACCGCGAGCGAGAATTGACGTTCCTTGAAATGGGCCTACAGATCGGAGGCCCGGAGCACGGAAAGCACGCGGATAGACCAACAACAGATGCGCCTTCCATTCGGATGTGGCTCGAGTTTTTTCCCGATGCGCATATTCACGGGCTCGACGTGTCGGATTTCAGTTGGTTTTCCGATTCTCGTTTTACGTTCCACCGATGTGACATGGATACGCGTGAAAATATTCGCGAAGCAATGCATGACGTAAGCGAATTTGATATTGTCATCGATGATGCGAGCCATGCTTCACACCACCAACAAAACGCGTTTCTTGAGCTGTTTCAGAAAGTTAAATCTGGCGGTCTCTACATCATCGAAGACCTACGTTGGCAGCCACCAGAAATGGAGCGACCTGATTACCCGAAAACGTCAGCGCTCTTTCAAGAATACATTAAGACAGGTGTGTTTGCTCATAACGATCCACATGTCGCAAAAGAACTTAACGCAGCGCGGATCGATATCTCCGGATGCTTCGTATTTCAGGCTAAATTCGACAAAAAACGCCGTGATCAGGTTTTGGTTGTTCACAAGCGCTAAGTGCGCGTTCGATTGCGAACCTCTGGCCCGATTTCAACTTATCCCACAATCATTTGCTTAAGCTGCAGCGCTTCGTGTTCAAGCTCCGTCAAGCGGTAGTTAACGACATCGCCAATCGTGATCATGCCGCAAAGCTTGCCGTCTTCCATGACTGGCATGTGTCTGAATGTACCTTTGGTCATGCGACGGGAAACCTCGATGAGGTTGTCGTCAGGGCCACAGGTTTCGACGTCGTGGGTCATGTTGTCTGAAACCTTCTGTGGAAGGGTCTGGCCGGGGGTTTCCGCAAGTTTCCTTACGATATCCCGCTCCGACAAAATTCCGACGAGCGCGCCGTCTTCTGTTGTGACAACAAGCGCACCAATCCTGCGATCTTTTAAAAGGGTCACCGCTGTCTTGATCGTATCATCTGGACCAATCGTGTAAACGCTGCCGCCCTTGGCCTCTAGCACCTTGGCCACCGTCGCAACCTCTTTTACCGTGTTGGTCTCTGTGGATTGGCTCGTGGTCTTAGCTTCGGATTTCTTGTCTCCGCGCATGGGCGATTGATAAGAAGTTGGCATGGCGTGGCACCTCCGTCCTTGATTGCAAGGGCTGCTATATACCTGTAATCGTAACCGGAAAATTACGAAGAAGGAAAGAGGGCCGTGCCAGAAACAACGATTTTCCTCAGCCCCGCTTTGGCGACGCTGCTCTTTATTATCGCTGTGATTGCGGGATACAGGTATCGAATGGTCTGGAAAACCGAAGGGCCGCGATGGCAGCTTTGGGTGTGGGGAATTCTGGCCGCAGGCTGTTTGCTTCTTGTCGGCTTCATTCCGCTCGACGGCGGTTAATCTGGGATTACCAAGCCTTTTGTATCTTTGGCATTGCTTGCACAAGAAAGACGATCGCGGAGCGGACTGTTCGGGTCGATTTCCTTGTTGCACACGACGCAGTGATCCGCGCCGCTGATGGCATTCAGGCCGCCGCAGCTACCTTTGATCCTCTTTCCCATGAAAATCACGCCAAGCGACATGCCCAGCATGATTGTCAAAAGTAATCCGAAAGCAAATACAAACGTAGCCATAGCGGAACCTCTCTAGGCGCTCATTGCCTCAAAGCGTGGGCTGGCGATTGGTATGAACCCGCTGCCGTCCTCAGAGCGATCAAGGAAATAAACAGCCAAATCAAACTCTTCTGCAACTTCGAGCCCACGCTCGCGGCCAAGTACCAGCATCGCGGTTGACCATGCATCGGCGAGCATTGCGTTCTCCGCGAATACGGTTGCAGAGGCGGTTGCGTGGGTGACGGGCATACCTGTTTGGGCGTCAAGAATATGCGAGTAACGCACACCGTCGCGCTCAAAATAGTTTCGGTAATCACCAGATGTGGCCACGCCATAGTTAGACGCACCAATAACTTTTTGAGCCGCGCGCTCAATCAGCGTCGGTTTCTCAATGCCGATCTGCCACGGCTTACTTTCCGCATTCAGGCCGGAAGTCACGAGATCGCCGCCGATTTCCACCATGAAATCATTGAGACCAAGTTTGCGCAGTGAAGCGGCAACGCGGTCTACACCGTGACCCTTGCCCAGAGCAGACACATAGATTTCTGTTTCAGCAGCGGATTTGGAAAGCGCGTTGCCATTCACAAGCAAGTCGCCGCCAACGCCATTTGTTGTCATTGCGTCCGCAATTGCGCGCTCGGTTGGCATATTCGCGGACGGTCCATTTGCACCAAATCCCCAAAGATCGATCAATGGGCCAACGGTGAGGTCAAATTTACCGCCTGTTGCGGCTTTGATGTCCTGCGCGGTTGTCACGACCTCTGCGAGGGCAGGGGACACAGCAAAAGAACCTGTGGAACGCGCGGTGTTAAAGTTGCTGATTTCGGAGGAAGCGTCCCAGTTGGACATCTCCGCGTTGACTTGCGCCAGCGAATTCCGAATCGCTGAGAGCACATCGCCCTCGCTCAACGCGCGGTCGCGATCCACGGCAACGACTGTATATGTCGTGCCCATTGTGTGGCCTGTAAGCTCAAAAACTCTTGCTGCGTATTTACATGCGGCAAGTGCAAGAGGAGCCAGGAACACGGCGCGTCGGGTTATGGTGAAACTGTTTGTCACGGCATTCGTCTTTCTTCTGGCGGATGTATTACACAGATTTTCGCCCATGAATTGCGACAAAGTAGCCTAAAATGCAATACAAGACTACAAACTATGTATTTTGGGGGTAGCGGTTGCTCGTTCAGGAATGTTATTGGCATCCCAGTTTTAATATGGATACCTGAAAAGATCGTGGAATTCACGCTGAAAAAGGGACTCGACCTTCCAGTCGAGGGAGCACCGGCCAAGGGAATTACCCAAGGCCCAAAGGTGACGACGGTTGCTGTTCTTGGGGCCGATTATATCGGGCTGAAACCAAGACTCGCAGTCGAAGAGGGGGACGTGGTGGCCTGTGGCGCGCCTATTTTCGCCCATAAAGATACACCTGATGTCAAAGTAACCTCGCCTGTTTCGGGCCGTGTGCGTGCTGTCAATCGCGGCGCGCGTCGCATGCTCATCAGCGTTGAGGTCGAAGTTGACGAAACCGCTGCAGAGGCAGTTGATTTCAGTTCTGTTGGCAATGAAACGACAGCAGACGGAATCGCGGAACGCCTTGCGCTTTCGGGGCTTTGGACATCGTTCCGAACGCGCCCCTATTCCAAGGTTCCAGACGTAAGCGAGCGCCCTGCAGCGATTTATGTCACTGCGATGGATACAGAGCCGCTTTCTGCGGATGCTGCCGAGATTATTGCCGACTCGCCCGAAGCCTTTACAAAAGGTCTCGCGGCAGTTGCTCAGTTGTCAGAGGGGCAAACTTATCTGTGCCACGAAAAAGGTGCGGATGTTCCCGGTGCAGATGTTCCAAATGTGACGGCAGCAGCCTTTGCCGGAGTGCACCCAGCGGGCCTCGCCGGAACCCACATGCATTTTCTTGAGCCACCAACCGCGACAAAGACAGTTTGGACTATTGGCTATCAAGACGTGATTGCGATTGGCCGTTTGATGGAGACCGGAAAACTCGACTCCGCGCGTGTCATCTCGCTTTGCGGACCGTTGGTTTCGGAGCCGCGTATTGTTCGTACGGTTGCAGGCGCATCTATGGTCGAACTTACGCAAGGCGGACTGGAGAGCAATGTTCCAACTCGCCTGATTTCTGGTTCTATTCTTAGCGGACGTGCGGGCAGCGGACCGGATGCATATCTTGGGCGATACGCGCGACAGCTTACAGTGATCGAAGAGGACCGAAAGCAAATCCCAATGGGATGGATTCGGCCAATGTCGAGCAAATACGCGTTTCAGCCTGTTTTGGGATCAGCCTTTTCCAAGAAACTCTATGCGCTGACATCAAATCTGAATGGTGGCCGTCGTGCGATGGTGCCGCTTGGAACCTTTGAAGAGCTGATGCCGCAAGATTACCTTCCGACACAATTGCTTCGAGCAATGTTGGTTATGGATACCGACACCGCTCAAGCATTGGGTGCGTTGGAGCTTGACGAAGAAGACCTTGGTCTTGTCGGGTTTGCTTGTCCTGCGAAATATGAATATGGCATGGCGCTGCGCGACTGCCTCACGAAAATCGAGAAAGAGGGCTGACACATGGGATTGCGCAGCTTTTTTGACCGGATCGAACCACAGTTCCTCAAGGGCGGACGGTTCGAGAAGTATTTTCCTGTCTATGAGATGGTCGAGAGCTTTCTCTACACGCCAAAAACCGTAACGACAGCCGCACCGCACGCGCGCTCCTATGTCGATATGAAGCGGATCATGACCTATGTTGTGATCGCAACGATCCCCTGTATCCTCGTGGGGCTTTGGAATATTGGCTATCAGGTCAACACTGCATTCGAGACACTCGGTCCATCCGGTTGGCGCGCTCTTGTGCTCGATACATTCGGAATCGGCTTTAACGCGTCCAACCCATTTGCAAACTTCTTGCATGGGGCGCTGTATTTTCTCCCAATCTATATAACAACGCTTGTTGTTGGCGGGATTTGGGAAGTTCTGTTTGCAACCATCCGCCGCCATGAAGTGAATGAGGGTTTCCTTGTTACATCAATGCTTTACGCTTTGATCATGCCGCCGGATGCTCCGCTGTGGCAGGTTGCGCTCGGTATTTCGTTTGGCGTTGTGATCGGTAAGGAAGTCTTTGGCGGAACTGGCAAAAACTTCCTCAACCCAGCACTCACTGGCCGTGCTTTCCTGTATTTCGCATATCCTGCAAATATGTCGGGTGATACGATCTGGACACCGGTTGACGGCTTTTCCGGCGCGACAAGTCTCGCGATTGCAGCGGCAGACGGATATCAGGAAATCATCGCACGCGGCACAACTTGGATGGATAGTTTCATCGGGGTAGTGCAGGGCAGCATTGGCGAGACGTCCGCGCTCGCTTGCTTTATCGGCCTTATTTTCCTTCTCATTACCAAGATCGCCAACTGGCGTCTTGTCGTCGGGTGTCTTGCGGGCATGATCGGGTTTTCAACACTGTTGAACGTGATCGGCTCTGATACAAACCCGATGTTTGCAATGCCGTGGTACTGGCATCTTGTTGTCGGCGGTTATGCATTTGGTCTTGTGTTTATGGTCACGGAGCCGGTCTCGGCCTCCCATACAAACCTTGGCCGCTATATTTATGGGGCGTTGATCGGCTTCATGGTGGTGATGATCCGTGTGGTTAACCCAGCCTTCCCCGAAGGTATGATGCTTGCGATCCTATTCGGTAACGTATTTGCGCCGCTCATCGACTACTTCGTCGTTCAGGCGAATATCCGCAGGAGGGCGCGTCGCGATGCCTGACGAAAACCAAAACAAAGGCCCTCTGCGCCGTTTTCTAGACCTACCAACGGACTCTGTACCCAAGACGATATTCGTTGCGGTTGCCCTTTGCCTTGTTGCGTCTATGGTCGTGTCGGCTGCGGCTGTTGCCTTGCGCCCGCTTCAAGAGGTCAACAAACTTGTTGATAAGCAGATTAACATTCTCGAAGTTGCCGGCCTCTACGAGGAAGGCACCGATGTTGTCGAAGCCTTTAGCGTATTTGAGCCGCATATCGTGGAACTTGCCACTGGTGAGTTTACCGACGAGTTTGACGTAGAGACTTTTGACGGCCTTGCTGCGGCGAGCGATCCAGAACTATCGATTGAGCTGGACGATGACCCTGCATCCATCGGCCGTCAGTCGAAGTATAAGACGATTTACATCCTTCGGGATGATGCGGGTGAAATCGACAAGGTGGTATTGCCAATCCACGGCTATGGGCTTTGGTCCACGCTTTACGGGTTTATTGCGCTCGAAGAGAACGGCAACGATATTTTCGGCCTGCAGTTCTATGAGCATGGAGAGACACCTGGTCTTGGCGCCGAAATTGACAACCCGCGCTGGAAAGCGCTTTGGCCAGGCAAAAAGCTGACTGACGAAGACGGCTCATTGCAAATCACTGTCGCCAAAACGGCACCTCCTGCCGGAGACGAGCACCACATTGATGCGCTCGCGGGGGCAACCCTCACGTCGGTGGGTGTGAACAACCTTGTGCGCTTCTGGATGGGTGAGGCCGGATTTGCGCCATTCCTTGAGAAGCTGCAATCGGGAGAAATCTCATGAGTCAGACACGGAAACAAATGCTGACCGACCCGTTGGTCGACAACAACCCGATCACGCTTCAGGTTCTTGGGATTTGTTCCGCGCTCGCGGTGACGTCCTCGCTGCAGGTTGCTTTTGTTATGTCGCTGGCTGTGACATTTGTAACGGCCTTCTCGTCGATGTTCATTTCGATCCTGCGCAACCAAATTCCCGGCTCCATCCGGATTATCGTTCAGATGGTTATCATTGCCTCACTGGTGATTGTGGTGGATCAGGTACTCAAGGCATATGCCTTTGAAATTTCAAAGACGCTTTCGGTTTTTGTTGGGCTGATCATCACCAACTGTATTGTGATGGGACGTGCAGAAGCGTTTGCGATGAAGAACCCGCCGATCGCTTCGTTTATTGATGGCGTTGGCAACGGTCTTGGCTATGGCCTGATCCTGATGCTTGTCGGTTTCTTCCGCGAGCTGTTTGGCTCCGGCAGCCTGTTTGGCATCACGATTTTCCAGACTGTGAACAACGGCGGCTGGTATGTGCCGAACGGAATGCTTCTGTTGCCACCATCGGCGTTCTTCTTGATTGGCTTGATCATCTGGGCGTTCCGCTCCTGGAAGCCAGAGCAAGTCGAAGAGCGTGAATTCAAAATCCAGACGGTTGAGGAACACTGATGGAAGGTCTCATTTCTCTTGCCGTAAAGGCCATTTTCGTTGAGAACCTCGCGCTGTCGTTCTTTCTCGGCATGTGTACGTTCATTGCCGTATCCAAAAAGATCTCGACCGCAATCGGGCTTGGTATTTCGGTGATGATTGTGCAGGCGATTACTGTTCCTGCTAACAATTTGATCCTGAACTATCTGCTCGCGCCGGGTGCGCTGGCTTGGGCTGGTTTCCCTGATGTTGATCTTACCTTCCTCGGGCTGATCTCCTATATCGGTGTGATCGCTGCTCTGGTTCAGATCCTTGAAATGGTTCTCGATAAGTACTTCCCGCCGCTCTACAACGCGCTCGGTGTTTTCCTGCCGTTGATTACTGTGAACTGTGCAATCCTCGGTGGTTCGCTCTTTATGGTGCAGCGCGATTACAACTTCGCGGAGTCGCTAACTTATGGCGTTTCATCAGGCTTTGGCTGGGCGCTTGCGATCACCGCGATGGCCGGTGTGCGCGAGAAGCTGAAGTATTCGGATATTCCTGCTGGCCTTCAGGGGCTGGGCATCACCTTTATCACCGCTGGATTGATGGCGATGGCCTTCATGTCGTTCAGCGGCGTTAAACTGTAAAGGAGAGAGGACACATGCAAACGTTCACGCTTGGCGTCATTCTCTTTACTCTGATCGTTCTGGCGCTTGTCACGATCATTATTCTGGCACGGTCGCGACTGGTTTCGACGGGTAACGTCGACATTACCATTAACGGTGAAAAAACGATCTCTGTTCCGGCAGGGGGTAAACTTCTGCAAACACTAGCAGAGCAGAAGCTCTTTGTGCCGTCGGCTTGCGGTGGCGGTGGAACTTGTGCGCAATGTCGCGTGCGAGTGCATTCGGGTGGGGGCTCAATCCTGCCTACCGAAGAAAGCCACATCACCAAGCGTGAGGCCGCCTGTGGTGATCGGTTGTCCTGTCAGGTCGCGGTCAAACAAGATATGGATATCGAAGTTCCTGAAGAGGTCTTCGGCGTAAAGAAATGGGAATGTACCGTCCGCTCCAACGAGAACGTGGCGACCTTTATTAAGGCGCTGGTTCTTGAACTGCCCGAAGGCGAAGATGTGAACTTCCGCGCTGGTGGCTATATCCAGATCGAAGCTCCGGCACATAAGCTCAAGTACACTGACTTCGACGTCGAAGAGGAATACCGCGAGGACTGGGACAAGTTCAATCTCTGGCGCTATGAATCCACCGTCACAGAGCCAGTTGAGCGCGCGTATTCGATGGCGAACTATCCGGATGAAAAGGGCATCATCATGCTCAACGTCCGTGTGGCAACGCCGCCGCCAGGAAGCGAGGGTATCCCGCCCGGCCTGATGTCGTCTTATATCTTTAACCTCAAGCCTGGTGACAAGGTTACGATCTCTGGTCCGTTCGGCGAGTTCTTCGCACGTGACACCCAAAAAGAGATGGTCTTTATCGGTGGTGGCGCTGGTATGGCGCCAATGCGGAGCCACATTTTCGACCAGCTCAAGCGCCTCAAAAATCGCGATCGCAAGATCAGTTTCTGGTACGGTGCGCGCTCCAAACGCGAGATGTTCTTTGTTGAAGATTTCGATCAACTTGCCGAGGAGTTCGATAACTTCGAATGGCACGTTGCGCTTTCCGATGCGCTACCAGAAGACGATTGGACCGGCTACACTGGCTTCATCCACAACGTTCTTTACGAAGAATACCTAAAGAACCATCCGGCGCCCGAAGATTGTGAATACTACATGTGTGGTCCGCCCATCATGAACCAGTCCGTGATCAACATGCTGCTGGAACTCGGCGTTGATCGCGAAGACATCATGCTTGATGACTTCGGCGGATAACGCCTTAACAACGGAAAATATGCGCTTTTGAAGCGTTGCAGAACTGAAAAGTCACCCTAGGAAACTGGGGCGATTTTTCGTTTGTCAAAAGCTGTACCGAACGTTTGTTGATGCGGAAATTCTCGTTGAGAGTGTGGCGCATTCGCTTCGCTGTAGCTGTTGAAAAGGCGCTGCTAGGGGCTTTTTCAGGCTCGGCGATATTCCGGCGAATATGGGGCTTTGGGGGCAGCTTCGTTCGTCCGTTATCTGAGAGCATATTATGCCTTTTGCGCGCGGGCTTATCGAGAATGTGATGCTCGTTGAAAGCGCAATTTGCGGCCTATCTGTTAAACGAAGGATTTAGCATTGCGCGTGCGGGTTTGACGTCAGAAACTTGCCGAGAGGACGTGGCGTCGCGTTTCAATCCCTCAAGTCGGCGCTCAATTAAGCAGTCAATCTCTGCCGCATATCAGGCAGATAGATTTTTCACGGCCATAAGCGTGCCGTAGAGAATAGGTTGATGAAGCAGGTAGATCACCAAGCTGTGCCTTCCGGGCCAGAGAAGGAGGGCTGGCGGCTTATTCGCGCTGTCTTGAAGTGGCAGGCGGGGGGCAATTAGCTTGGCAGTCAGTAATCCAGCGAGAAGTGCGGCGAGCCATGGGATGAGCGGCTCATAGTCGAGCATATATGGAATTTGGGTTCCAAGGCCCGTCCAGATAAGCAGGGGAGCGTTGAACGCGACAAGCTCGACATTGTTTAGAGCATAGATCAAAACAATTAGTCCTAACAGGACAAGACTTGGAGATCGCAAGAGCAGCATTCCTATCAAAGATGAGGCGGCGATTGAGTGAAGGATGCCGAAACGGATCCATCCGTTTGGAAATGTGAAATAAGTGACAACGGATATCAAAACAGCGGCGAGGGTAAGAACTCCCAGACGTCGCCAGAATGGCCGCCAGCGTGTTTTCTCGCCATGTGCGAGCCAAAGACTGAAGCCGGCGAGGAAAAGGAAGCTCGCGGCGATGCACTTCGCAAACCACACCCAACCGCTGGCGTACATTGTGTCTGGGGCAATAAATCCAAGCGCGGAAAGGTCCCAGAAAAAATGATAGATGATCATCGCAAGAAGTGCTGCGGTTCTTGCGATATCAATCGCGGGTATACGCGCATTATGTGGGTTATGGGCCTCTGCGACTAAATCTGCTTGGTTGCTCATCCCGAGAGGTGTCCCGCTTCTCTTCTATTACTGCCCAATGAACAAACTCACGCGCATTGGCTTCGCACGTGCTTTCCAAACACTAGTAAAATTCATGCTCGCGGTCACGCCAGAAAAGGGGGGGGGATGCAGTTCATATACTTCAGTTCAGGCAGCAAACTGGCGGCCACGTGACTAGCAGGGTTATTCACATGCAATGCTCTTCGGTTCAATGAATGATGTCTGAAAATAATTTAAAAACAAAGTGTTATTGGTGGTCCGTGAGCAACATGCTGCGGCGATTTCATTCGTTGACAGAATCTAAACGCGATTCTATATACAGTTTATCCCTAACCTGTCGTACAGGTTTGCAATGAACTGTAAAATAGGAATGCGTTGTGAGCACACTTCAATCCAAGGAAAAGGCAAGTGCCGGTCGTGTCTCGGAAACGGTGAGCGCCATCACGGCGCATATCCGCAATGAAGAGCTGGGGCCGGGGGATAAGCTTCCATCCGAGGCACTGTTTTCCAAGGAATTGAATGTGTCGCGCACTGTTGTTCGCGAAGCGTACCGCTCCCTCGCGGCGCTCCATTTGATTGAGCTGAATACGGGCAAACGCGCGACGGTGGCGCAGCTTGATTACGCCTCTATGTCACCGCTGATCGAGCATGGCGTTCATACCGAGCAAATCTCTATTCAGCAGGTTTACGATGTGCGCCGGACGATTGAGGTGCGGACCGCAGCTCTCGCTTCGCTTCGCCGCACAGATGAACAAGCTCGTGTCATTCTTGAGCATGCAGTGGCGATGGAAGATTGCTTCGATACTCCAGAGCAAATGATGGAGCACGATATCGCTTTTCATCTGGAAATCGCTAAAGCGGCAAAGAACCCGATCTATGCGCTGATTGTTGGAGCGTTTGAAGGCGTTACCCGCCAGACATGGCCAACTGGTTGGCGGAGCCGCACAGATATCAACGAACAGAAGAAAATGCTGCAAATCCATAGAGATCTTGCCAACGCAATTGCGGCTGGCGACCCGACCAAAGCCAGCGACCTTATGGCGCTTCATTTTGACGAGAGTGTGCGCGCATTGATCGCTGCTGGCATTTCCTAAAAGAGCAAAAAGCAATGAAAATCACTAAAATTGAAACGATCCGTATCGAAGAACGCCCCAACTTGTTGTGGGTGCAGGTTCATACCGACGAGGGGCTTGTGGGCCTCGGTGAAACGTTTTTCGTGGCGGAGACGGTTGAAACCTATCTGCATGAATATGTCGCGCCACGCGTGATCGGGCGTGATCCGCTTCAAATCGACCTCTTGGCCAATGAGCTTAATGGGTACCTCGGCTTCCGATCTTCGGGTGCAGAGGTGCGCGGAAATTCGGCATTTGACATTGCTCTATGGGATTTGTTCGGCAAGGCCGTCAACCAACCAATTGCGCAGCTTCTTGGTGGCTTTAGCCGGAGCGAGATTCGGACTTACAACACGTGCGCCGGAACAGAATATATTAAGAAAGCTACAGGTCAGCAGTCCGAGAACTACGGAATTGGTGCGAATGCACAGTACGATGATCTGAATGGGTTCCTCAACAACGCCGATGAGCTTGCGCTGTCCCTCTATGAAGAGGGTATAACGGCGATGAAGATTTGGCCGTTTGATATGGCCGCAGAGAAGAGCCGCGGCCAGTATATCTCTGGGCCGGATATGGATAAGGCTTTGTTGCCGTTCCAAAAAATCCGCGATGTTCTAGGCAATAAGATGGACATCATGGTTGAGTTCCATTCCATGTGGCAGCTCCTGCCCGCGATGGAAATTGCTCGTGAGCTCGCCGAATACAAGACGTTTTGGCACGAAGACCCGATCAAAATGGACAGCCTATCGAGCCTCACACGCTATGCGCAGGTGAGCCGTGCGCCGATCTCGGCGTCGGAAACTCTGGGGACGCGTTGGGCATTCCGAGATCTATTGGAAACCGGTGCGGCGGGCGTAGTGATGCTCGACATCAGCTGGTGCGGTGGCCTTTCCGAAGCGCGCAAAATTGCGTCAATGGCCGAGACATGGCATCTGCCGATTGCGCCACACGATTGCACTGGGCCAGTGGTTCTCGGGGCGTCGACGCATCTTTCACTCAATGCGCCAAATGCAATTGTTCAAGAGAGCGTGCGCGCTTTCTACAAGACTTGGTACCGCGATCTCGTGACAGCGCTGCCAGAAGTTTCAAACGGCATGATTACCGTTCCACCAGGGCCTGGCCTTGGAATGGAGCTCCACCCCGATCTCGACAAGGCATTTACCGTGCTGCGCCGGACATCGGATCAATCGGATATTTGACATCTGAACAAAACTTAAAGGGAGGAATAAACAATGAAAAAACTACTTAAGGCGACGGCATTGGCGACAGCATTGCTTGGAGGAGCAGCTGTGGCGGAGCCAATGAACATCGTGTTCACGCATCATTCTTCGGCGTCCAACCCGTTCTGGCAGGCCGTGAAAAAGGGCTTTGATGACGCGTGCGAGAAGATCGAAGCAAACTGTCAGATGATCTTTACCCAGACCGAAGGCGCGATTGACCAGCAGGCCGCAAATATGATGGCTGCGCTGGCGCGTAATCCAGATGCGCTTTTGACATCGATCGTTGATAACAACGCCTTTGATGAAATCCTACAGGGCGCAGTTGATAACGGCGTTATCACGATGGCCGTTAACGTAGACGATACTGAAGGCGCGGCGGGCAACGCGCGTCAGGCCTTCATTGGACAAGGTTTTGTTCCAGCGGGGTATTCGCTCGGTAAAGCGATGTCGGAGTTCTTCCCTGCTGAAGGCCCGATCAAGGCTGTAGTCGGCATTTCTGCGCCGGGTCAGAACTGGTCTGAACAGCGTGGCGCGGGTGTCATGCAATTCCTTGAGGAGTTCAAAGAAGCGAACCCTGATCGCGAAGTTGAGATTGTACGCCTTGATACGGGTACGGACGGAGCGGTTGTTGCAGAACGTGTTGGTGCATACATCAACGCCAATCCTGATACGACGGCATATTTCGACACAGGCTTGTGGCACGCCTATGTTGCTCAAGTGCTTGCAGATCGCGGTATCGAACCGGGCAAGGTCTTGATGGGTGGTTTTGATATCGTCGCTGAGGTGCTTCAGCAGATGGAAGCCGGATACATTCAGGTTCAGGTTGACCAGCAGCCATATATGCAAGGCTTTATTCCTGTGATGCAGGCCTATCTTGCACATACGGTCAAGCTGTCTCCATCTGATGTAGACACAGGCCAAGGCATCGTGCGCGCCGAAGACGTGCCAGCGCTTTGGGATCTGGCCAAGCAAGGCCTTCGCTAAGACATAAGCGGGCCGGTGCCGCATGTGGCGCCGGCCATTTCTTTACCCGATTAGAGACAGGCAAGAATGAAACGACTACTCAAAATCTATATGGAAAAACCCGAACTTGCGGGCATTGCCTTTCTGGTTTTGCTCGCAATCGTGTTTCAGGTGCGCTCCGGTGGGGTTTTTCTGAATTTACAAAACCTTCAAGGCATTCTTGGCCTTTTGCCGGAAATGGCCCTTGTTGCGATTGGCGTTACGCTGCTGATGATATGCGGCGAGTTTGACCTTTCTGTTGGCTCTGTGTTCGCGTTAACGCCTATGACGATGGCGGTTCTTCTCGAAGGAGGAATGCCATTCATTTTTGCCTTTTCTATTGGGCTTTGTGTCGCGCTTCTGATTGGTTTTGTGAATGGATACCTCACGATCCAATTCAACATACCGAGTTTTATCACAACACTTGGTATGCTTTTCGTTGCGCGCTCAATCACGGTTGTGATTTCTGGTGGGTTCCCGCCTCTTTTGCCAAATGGCGCGATCCCGAAGTGGTTATTCACAAGCTATGTCGGGCCGGGTGATCTGATCCGTATGTCGTTTGTGTGGTTTCTTGCTTTTGCAATACTGATTGCGCTCCTGTTGTCGCGCACGAATTTCGGTAACTGGGTGCGCGCGACTGGAGGTTTCCTGCCTGCTGCGCAGTCGATGGGTATTCCAACCAAACGCGTAAAAATCGCGACCTTTATGATCTGCTCATTCCTTGCTGGGTTTGCAGGTTCCATTCAGGTCATGCGCCTTGGTGCGCCGCTTCCGTCAATTGGCGAGGGCATGGAACTTCAGGCAGTTGCCGCAGCGGTTATCGGCGGAACGGCCCTAACGGGCGGTATCGGAACAATACTTGGCGGGATTATTGGCGCGACACTGATCCGCGTGATCGATAATGGCCTTGTCTTGTCTCAAGTCGACGCGAACTGGTTCAAAATGGCACTGGGCGCACTGACCGTATTCGCTGTGATTTTGAATGCGTGGCTCCGGAAGAAAGCAAAATCTATTAAAGTGGAGACAGGTAAATGACGGCGCCCATCATTCAGGTCAAAAATCTCCACAAATGGTACTCCGGCGTGCATGCCCTCAAAGGAGCCACTCTGGATTTTCGACCAAACGAAACTGTCGGCCTTGTCGGAGACAACGGCGCGGGAAAGTCGACACTGATCAATATCCTCTCGGGAACACAGGCACCTTCGGAAGGTGAAATCTACTTTGAAGGGCGCAAGGTCTCCTTCAAGGGGCCTCGGGATGCGATGGATGAGGGGATCGAGACGATCTACCAATACAACTCCATGGTCCCGACCATGTCGATTGCTCGTAATATGTTCATCGGTCGGGAGCCGATCAAATACGGGATTGGTGGCATTGGTATTCTGGATACGAAGCGTATGGCAGAGGAAAGTGTTCAGGCAATTGCCGATGTCGATCTGCACCTGCGTTCGCCGGACGCGCTTGTGGGAGAGCTTTCAGGCGGTCAGCGTCAGGGTGTTGCGATTGCGCGAGCGATGCATTTCAAATCAAAGGTTATGATCCTCGACGAGCCCACGAACCACCTTGCTGTTAAGGAAACTCGCAAGGTCATCGGTTTTGTACAATCGCTGAAATCGCTTGGCATTACGGGTATATTCATCAGCCACAACATCCACCATGTGTTTGAATGCTGTGATCGTATTGTTGCGATGGCCCGTGGTGAGATCGTGTTGGATAAGCCCGTTGGCGAAACCAATATGGATGAAATTCTGGACGTTCTTTAGGGGAGGCGAATATGGGACAGCTAGATGGTAAACGCGTACTTCTAACCGGCGGGCTAGGCACGCTCGGGCAGGCGCAGGCGAGAAAGTTAGCAGGTGAGGGGGCTGAGATTGTAATTCTTGACCGCCCAGACAGCGAGAACGCAGCGGCGCGTTGTGCAGAACTTGGTGCGAATGTCTCGTTTCTTGGCTGTGACCTCAACGATCTTGAGGCGGCAAAAGCAACGGTACAGGCCGAGGTGGAGAAAAGCGGTGGTTTTGATGTCTTGATCAACAACGCAGCTCTTATCATTAATCGCCCCTTCGAAGAGTTTTCGCTTGAGGAATACGAGGACCAGATACGCGTGAACTCGAGTGCGGCGTTTGCACTTGTTGGCGTCTGCGCGCCCGCAATGAAGGAAAAAGGGTGGGGTAAGATCATCAACTTTACTTCGGTGACGCTGAAGGGGATTTTGGATGGTTATGTGCCGTATGTCGCCTCCAAGGGCGCGATGCTTGGCCTGACCAAGTCACTTGCGCGCGAACTCGGGCCATTTGGCATCTGTGTGAACGCTGTTGCACCTGGCGCAATTGTTTCGGATGCCGAAGCGCGTGTTTTTGGCCACAAAGCCGAGGAATACAGCCAATGGGTTCTGGACCAGCAGTGCCTGAAAACTCGGATAGAAGCGCCTGCTGTTGCGAACCTCGTAGCATTCCTTGCTTCGCCACAGTCAGACGCGATTACTGGCCAGAATATTGGCATTGATGGCGGGTGGTAAGTCTTGGAGTTCGTCACGTTAGAAAACAAAACCACCAAGCTGGTTGTCGCACCTGAACTTGGGGGCGGCATCGCCTCGTTCGATGCGAAGACAGGCGCGGGCGCAATGCCCGTGCTGAGGCCCTTGGCGGATGGTGCAACGGAGCCTTTCGACCTCGCGTCAAACATTCTTGTGCCGTTTTCGAACCGAATATCAAACGGCGGATTTGATTTTGATGGTAGATTTTGGGAGCTAGAACCGAACCTTAAAGGGCAGACCTTTCCAATTCACGGCGATGGCTTTCAGAAGCCATGGGGTGTTCAGTCAACGAGTGATCTAAGTGCGGAGCTAAGGCTCCAGAACGGAGAAATCGGGCCATTCCGCTATAGCGCGAGAGCGGGATTTGAACTTGAAGACCGAATGCTAACCCATTGGATTGAGGTCACGAATAACGGCCCGAGATTGCCGTTTGGCGGTGGTTTCCATCCATGGTTTCCGCGACGAGCAGATACAACGCTTCAGTTCAATGCCGAAACCGTTTGGCTTGAGGATGAGCAACACTTGCCAGTTGAAGAAGTCCCTCTCTCTCAGGCAAAGGATTTCGACTATGCGGCTTCACGTGCATTGCCCAAGGGGTTGATTAATGCAGCGTTTACAGGCTGGCAAAGAGTTGCACAAATCTGTCAGCCGTCGCTTGGGCTTGATATCTGGGTGACGGCAAATTCGTCGCTGGATACGGCGCTCGTATTCTCGCCGAATGATCAATCAGACTTCTTCTGTTTCGAGCCTGTAAGTCATGCGGTTGACGCTCATAATCAGCGAGGGAAACCCGGTTTGGCGGTTTTAGAAACGGGTGAAACCAAGCGACTTGCGATGAAAATTGCATGGGTTGAACATGGGCGATTGCCAGACTTCACGCAGTTGATGAGCGACTTTTAGAGTTGTTTGAATACGCCCGAAGCTCGCGAGCTTCGGGCGTAAATATTTGAAATAAAGCAATTTTAACTTTCATCCCAAGGGGGGCGTGTCACGCCTCTGCTTTGTTTTGTCTTAGTCACAACTTAGCGAAACGGCTTTTTTGCAGTTTTTGTTGACTCTTTTCCAATTTGCAATACTAGTTACCTACTAGTTGGTAATATATGGGAGGAAGACATGCTTAATAAGATTCTGAAAGCAACGATATCTGCCACGATTATGGCAGCCGCTGTTCCATCATTCGCAGACACATGGAAACCAGATCGTCCGATTAACATCATTGTGCCGTGGTCGGCTGGAGGATCGACTGATCAGGTTACACGTGTTGTTGCGCCAATCCTTTCGGAGGAGCTAGGAGTGGCCGTTGTTGTTGTGAACCAGCCGGGAGCATCTGGTTCTGTTGGCACAAAGACAGCGCTTGAAGCGCCGCGTGATGGCTACACTTGGACTGCTAACGCCATCGCGAACAATGCGACATATGCGGTTACTGGTTTGCTTGAGGATACGTCGATCGAAGACTACGCCGTATATCTTCACGTTGCGAACGCACCACTTGTGAGTGTTAACCCGTCGTCACCATATGAGGACTTCGGCCAATTGCTTGAAGCTATGCGTGGTGAGGATGTGACTGTGGGTACTGCGGGCGTGAACTCGTCGGGTGGTATGGCGCTTGCAGCGATCAAAGAAGCCGCTGGCGGCGAATTTGGTGCACGTATGGTGACATATGACGGCGGCAACCCAGCGGTGATTGCTGCGGTATCTGGCGAAGTTGTTGCAACAACGCAGTTGGCCGTTGAGCAAACTGAGATGGCCAAAGCTGGTCAGTTGCGTCCGCTTGCCGTTTTGTCTGATAGCGAATTGGTTGTCGAAGGCCTTGATCCTGTGCCGCCGATTACGAAGTGGCTTCCAGAAATGGATATCGCTCCGGATTACTTCGGTGTGTTCATTCCAGTTGGCGCGCCAGACGAGGTTTATGAAACAGTTTCCGAAATCTGGGAGCGTCGGATCATGAATTCGCCCGAGCTTCAGGAATATGCTTCTAGCCGTGGTGCCGTGTTTGCTCCAAGCCATGGTCAGGAAGCGATTGACCGTTCCATGCCCGTTGTCATCGCAGAGGCTTGTGCCCGTGTGGATCGTGGCGAAGCCGTTGTCGATCCTTCCGAATTTGGCATCAGCTGCGAATAATTCGGCTATACTCTGAACAATGGTGGCGGCGCGCAAATTGCGCCGCCACTCCACAAAACAGGGGAACGCTTCCAAATGCTACGCATGAAGACCGCAGATGTGGTTACCGGCCTTGTACTTTGCATACTCGGCATAGCGATGGTGATCGGCGGATACACGATGGACAGGCTCGAAATAAGGAGCATTCATCCGGCCAGTATTCCAGGCTTGGTACCAATGATACTTGGCGTTCTGTTGGCAATTTGCGGGGCGTTGTTGACGTTCACGAGCCTCAACAAGAGCTACAAATTCGACATTGATGTTGATGACCCCAAAATGCTGTTCACGGCGCTTGGGCTTTGTCTCGGTTTTGCGTTGGTGTTGCTCGGGTGGATTCCATTTGCAATTGCGACGTTCATTTTCATCACACTTGCGTCTTATTTCTTTAGAGAAAGCCGCGGCGAGACCACGAAAGATAAAGCGCTCACCTTTGTGAAGTCTATTGCGTTCGCCGCGATTATGTCTGCGGCAATTTCTGCTTTGTTCCGCTACGCGTTTCTGGTGCGGCTGCCATGATGACTGTTTTGGATAGCTTGGCTCAGGCCTTTGCGAACATCACACAGCCGATGATGCTGTTTCATGTGGTTTGGGCCACGTTGCTTGGGATTTTCGTTGGAAGCTTGCCCGGCCTTACGGCGACAATGGGCGTAGCACTTCTGACCACGCTGACGTACGGCATGGGGCGGGATCCAGCGATCTTGGTTCTGATCTGTATGTATGTAGGCGCGATTTACGGCGGCTCTCGCAGTGCAATTCTGTTGAATATTCCCGGCACCCCCGCAAGTGCGGCGACCTCGCTTGATGGCTACCCGTTGGCAAAAGCGGGGAAGGCCGCAAAGGCCATGGCGCTTGCAACGACGGGCTCCGCGCTCGGCACCTTTGTTGGTATTGTGATGCTTATGCTGATTGCGCCGCCTCTGGCGTCCATTGCGCTCAAGTTTGGCTCTTACGAGTTTTTCTGGCTTGCTGTGTTTGGCATCATGATTTCCGGACAGCTGACTGCGGACGGAAATGTACTGAAGGGTTACATCGCTGGCCTTCTGGGGCTTTCTATTGCGATGATCGGGTCGGAAGGCATCCACGCCTATGTACGGTTTGATTTCGGCATTCGCGAAATGTCTGGTGGAATTGGCCTTATTCCTGTGATGGTTGGCGTATTCGGGTTTGCCGAAGTCCTTACAGCGATATCATCGCGTCGCGGTGTTGTTGAGCGCTCGCCCGAAAAGTCAGGCCGAAGCATGCCCAAGCTGGCAGAAGTCGTGAAGCACCGTGTTACTATTATTCGCTCGGGTATTATCGGAACATTTATCGGCATCATTCCCGGTGTGGGCGAAGATATCGGTGCTTGGGCGTCTTATGCAGCTGCACGTTCACGGAGCAAGGAGCGTGATAAATACGGCAAAGGGTCTCAGGAGGGCCTGATTGCTGCGGAAACCGGCAATAGCGCCGTTGTTCCGGGTTCGCTCATTCCTGCAATTACATTGGCTGTTCCGGGGTCTGCGGCATCCGCTGTTCTGATTGCGGCTCTGTTCATTCACGGTATCCGACCGGGCCCCATGATTATGATCGAGCAGCCCGATTTCATCTATTCAATTGCCGTGATGCTATTGTTTGCGACCTTTGCGATCTTTGTATTCGGCGTAACGCTGACACCGCTTTTCGTAGCAGTTCTCAAGATCCCGTATTCCTACTTGATGCCCGTAGTTTTCACGCTCTGTGTGATAGGGCCATACGCCATCAGCCAAAGACTCTTTGATGTCTGGGTTATGGCGGTGTTTGGTGTTATTGGATTTATCTTGAGAAAGATGAATTATCCGATGCCGCCACTGGTGTTGGGAATAATCCTTGGGGCCTTGTTGGACAAAAGCCTGCGCCGCGGACTGATCTTGAGCGATGGTGATCTTACGCCGTTCTTTACCCGTCCGATATCGGCGATATTTGTGGCGATTATCCTCTTTGGGGTTCTGAGCGGAATTCCGTCAATGCGAAGATTGGTGACGGGCAAAAATAAGGGGACCGCCACGCGTGAGCAGTAAACCGGCAAACGAAACCGTTCAGAAACGCAAACCACGCGATGCAGCGGGGTCGAAGAAGTCGATCCTAACAGCAGCTTTACGCGAGTTTTCCGAAGAGGGGTTTTCGGGTGCCCGTGTTGACCGGATTGCCAAGCGAGCCGGTGTGAGCAAGCCGCTCATCTATGAATACTTCGGCGATAAGAACGCGGTCTATGCAGCCGCCTTGCGTGAAGCCTACATTCGTATTCGTCAGGGCGAAAACACGCTTGATATGGATGCGATGGAGCCAGAGGCCGCAGTTGATGCCCTCGTTAGATTCACGGTTCGCCACTATCGCGAGAATCCGTGGTTTATTTCCATGCTGAATACAGAAAACCTGCACGGCGGGAGCACGATCAAACAGATTGATGGTCTTTCCGAGATCCAGTCTGGCCTGATCAGTAAGCTCGGCGATGTGCTCGCGCGTGGTGAAAAGGCGGGGTTGTTCCGGACTGGTGTTGTTCCGGCGGACTTTTATATCACGATTGCCTCGCTGTGCTATTTTCCGATTTCCAACAAACACACGTTGGAAAAGGTCTTTGAGCTGACAATCGATGAGGAGTGGCTCACCCGACATACCGATGAAATATCTCGAATGGTTTTGGCGTATTTGGCCAAGCGCTAGGAGCAATTTGTGCGACTGTCCTATTGCAATGAAACACTCGCTCAAGAGGGCATGTCGTTTCCAGAGCAATGCGCGACACTCGCAAGCCTTGGCTATACAGGTATCGAAATCGCGCCAGGGTCGCTCGCCGAAAATCCACTGGAAGTGACTGTTCAAGATGCTGAAGTTTTGCGGGAACAAGCAAGTGCCGCGGGCTTGGAAATAATAGGATTTCACTGGCTTTTGTCTGCGCTTGGACATCTTTCGATCACAGACGCGAGCAAGCAATCAGAGACAGTCGCCGCGATCACTCATCTAATTGATCTCAACGCCGCCTGTGGTGGGGATGTGCTGATACACGGCTCGCCAAAACAACGTGAAATTGGAGTGGTAGGTGCCACGAAAGCGCGCAGAAATGCGGTTGAAATATTCAAACGTGTTGCGGAGCACGCAGGTGCAAAAGGCGCAACATACTGCGTAGAGCCGCTGGACCCCTCGCAAACAGTCTTCATCAACACTGTCGAGGAAGCGGTTGAGATCGTTGACGAAGTCGGCCACCCGAATTTCCGCGCGATGATTGATACGAGTTCGTCGGGTGTAGCAGAGAGTGTATCTGTTGCGGAGCTCATTAAACTTTGGGCAGGAACAGGTTACATCGGGCATATCCATCTGAATGATACTAATAGGGGCGTTCCAGGAGCAGGCAGTGATCCGTTCGATGAAATTCTGGCGGCCATACAAACAAGTGAGTGGAGAGGGCATCTTTCCGTAGAGCCCTTCGTGCTTTCGGGAACCGCAACAGAAACTGCGCGCCTCGCAATAAAAACACTCCGCGAGATAATGGAGCCGAGCGGCGGCCAATGTGCCCCCTGATTTCAGTAGGTGATTCCCAACTTTGCCCGAGAATTTCGAAGTTGGGAGCGTTGGAAGCGTTTATTAAGTGACTGAAGTTAAGGGGAAATGGGTCGTTTTAGAATTGTCTTGTCAATTATATTACTGACTAGTAGGTAAGTATAGAGTTTGCAGAAGGGAAGCATCATGAAAAAAGTCGGGATCATCATGCACGGCGTCACCGGTCGAATGGGGATGAACCAACATCTTATTCGCTCGGTTTTGGCAATTAGGGCGCAGGGTGGATTGGCGCTATCGGACGGAACGGTATTGATGCCCGATCCAATTATTGTCGGACGGAACGAAGCCAAAATCGCGGCACTTGCCGCCAAGCACGATGTGGAGCGATATACCACTGATCTGGATGCCGCTCTTGCCGACCCATACAACGAGATTTTCTTTGATGCGGCCTCGACGCAACTTCGCCCGGGTTTGCTGCGCAAAGCAATTGATGCGGGCAAGCACGTCTATTGTGAGAAGCCAGTTTCAGAAGGGCTGGAGGAAGCCGTTGAGATCGCGCGCTACGCTAAAGAGAAGGGCGTCAAGAACGGTATCGTTCACGACAAGCTTGACCTCCCTGGGTTGGTGAAGCTCAAGCGTCTAAGAGATAGCGGGTTCTTTGGTGAAATCCTGTCTGTGAAGGGGGAGTTTGGCTATTGGGTGTTTGAGGGCGACTGGATGCCAGCGCAACGCCCAAGCTGGAACTACCGTGTCGAAGATGGCGGCGGCATGGTGTCTGACATGCTATGTCATTGGCGCTATGTGCTGGACAATGTGATCGCACCAGTAAAATCCGTGAGCTGTACAACGGCGACCCATATTCCTGAGCGCGTTGACGAAAACGGCAAGACCTACAAATGCACCGCTGATGATGCTGCCTATGCGACCTTCATGCTCGAGGGCGACATTGTCGCGCATATCAACTCTAGCTGGTGTACCCGCGTGCGCCGCGATGATTTGGTGACTTTTCAGGTTGATGGAACTTTGGGGTCTGCGGTTGCAGGGCTGCATTCCTGTTATAGCCAGCATCGCGTGAATACACCGAAGCCGGTCTGGAATCCCGATGAGCCGAATACGCTCGACTTTTATGAAAACTGGGAAGAGGTGCCTGACAACGCGGTTCTGGATAATGGCTTCAAGGTTCAGTGGGAGCAATTCCTGCGCCATGTCTTTGATGGCGGCGAATGGAGTTATGATCTGGCCGAAGGTGCTAAAGGCGTGCAGCTCGCCGAAGCTGGCTATCAGAGCGCCAAAGAGCGCCGCTGGATTGACCTGCCGGCGTTGGACATCTGAGGGAGGAGTCTGGCATGACAATCGTTAACCTACCTACGGAAAACCGCACGATTGAGCCATTCAAGATCGATGTTGGCGTTGATCCTAAATCGGTTGCTCCGATTACGGGCGGAAGCCGTGTTGCTTTTGCTGCGGCGCATGTAGTTGTTGATCCGTTCGCTGATGTATCGCCAATGATCGAAGGCGCTGTTGACTGGGACAAAACACTCGCCTTTCGTGAGCATGTCTGGAGTCTTGGTTTTGGTGTTGCCGAGGCTATGGATACGGCGCAACGCGGTATGGGAATGGACTGGCCGACGTCTCTGGAGCTTATCCAGCGGAGCGTGAAGCTCGCGAAATCCGGCGGTCATCTGATTGCGTGCGGGGCAGGTACAGATCATCTGGAGCCGTCAGACGCCATTACGATTGATGACGTGATTGCTGCCTATGAAATGCAATGCGAAGCAGTCGAGGCTGCTGGCGGACAAGTGATATTGATGGCGTCACGAGCATTGGCCAAGGCCGCGCGCTCACCTGATGATTACAAGCGGGTTTACACGCGTATTCTATCCGGTCTTCAACAGCCCGCAATCCTTCATTGGTTGGGAGATATGTTTGATCCGGCGCTTGCGGGATATTGGGGCTCTGACGATCTAATGGCCGCAATGGAAACATGCCTTGAGGTGATCGAAACGAATGCAGCGAAGGTTGACGGAATAAAGGTTTCGCTTTTGTCAGCGGAGAAAGAGATCGTGATGCGCCGCCGCCTTCCTGAAAGGGTGCGGATGTATACGGGCGATGATTTCAACTATCCGGACCTCATTGCAGGCGATGAACAGGGGTATAGCCACGCACTCCTCGGAATTTTTGACCCGATCGCCGCGGTTGCGGCAAAGGCGCTGAACGCGTTGGAAGCAGGGAATACAGACGATTATAACGCAATTTTCGCGCCAACCGTTCCGCTCTCGCGCCATATCTTCAAGGCGCCGACGCGGTTCTACAAAACTGGAGTGGTTTTCCTTGCCTATTTGAATGGGCATCAGGATCACTTTACGATGCTCGGTGGTCAGCAGGCGGGGCGTTCTGCTCTGCATTTCGCGGATATTATCCGATTGGGGAATGCCGCAGGTATGTTCCCAGATCCGGAGATGTCTGCCACGCGAGCAGCGCGCGTTTTCGCAACGATGGGTGTTGAGCCATGAGACGTGTTACGCCTGATCTTATGTCGCTCAACACGGCGACGGTTAAGCAGCAGTGGAACCTTGAGCAGTGCATCGAGGGGTGCGCACGCCACGGAGTTGGGGGGATTGCGCCTTGGCGGGATGTCCTTCACGAGATGGGCGTCAGCAAGGCGGCAAAGCACATTCGCGATGCGGATTTGCAGGTATCCGGCCTTTGCCGCGGAGGGTGGTTTACAGCTGAAGGCGCACTTACCCCAGCAGTGATCGACGATAACAAGCGTGCCGTTGATGAAGCTGTTGAGCTCGGATCAGCGTGCCTTGTGATGGTTGTTGGCGGGCTCGCGGACGGATCCAAAGATATTGATGGTGCGCGCGCGATCGTTGAGGAAGGGCTTGCCAAAACTTTGGACTATGCGCGCTCTGTGAACATGCCGATCGCGATTGAGCCGCTCCATCCAATGTATGCAGCCGACCGTGCTTGCGTGAACACGCTTCGCCAAACACTTGATATTTGCGATAAACTTGGCGAGGGCATTGGCGCGGCGGTTGATGTCTACCATGTCTGGTGGGACCCAGAGATTCAGGAGCAAATCAAACGCGCCGGCAAGGAGCGCCTCTATGCTTTCCACGTTTGTGATTGGCTGCTTGAAACCAAAGATATGCTTACGGATCGTGGCATGATGGGCGATGGTGTAATTGACATTCCAGCTTTGCGTAAAGGTGTTGAGACGCAGGGCTTTGACGGTCTGGTTGAGGTCGAAATTTTCTCAGCAACCAACTGGTGGAAACGCGATCCTGACGAGGTCATGCAGGTGTTGATCGAGCGCGGCGCAACGGCTTGTTGAAGGTTTTCATTGGTTCTGAACTCGTGCGTTCCCTATCCGTGAAATCGGCGAATTAACCCAACGATTTTACTAATAAAGCTTTGTTTCGAAACGTTTTTTCTGGCTGCCCTCAGTCAACTGTAAAACGTGAACAACCGCGCGTTGATTTTTAAACAGAACGGATGCTAAGGTCGGGTATAGATTTTAGACTGGGGGCTATACCTATGTCAGATGTTGACACGAAAAGTGATTCAAGCGCCGCCGTATCCAAAAAAGACGAGCGCACTGCATTTATTTTTCTTGCTGTGTTTCTAGCGCCTATTTTGGCCGTCGCGATTGTTGGTGGATACGGGTTTATGATCTGGATGAGCCAGATTATCAGCGGCCCTCCAACCGGTTAATGCAATGAGCCTGTCGCGAACAGAAACCGTCGGACGGCGGGGCTTTCTGACCGGACGGGGCGAAGCGCAGCTTCGGCCACCATGGGCAACCGAAGAAAGTATCCGCGAGAGTTGCACAAGTTGTGGGGCTTGTATTTCTGCGTGCCCCGAAGCGATCCTTATTGAGGGGCCAGCAAAGACGCCAACCGTCGATTTCTCGGAGAATGCCTGTACGTTTTGCAGGAAATGCGCGGATGCTTGTGAGGAGGGCGTGTTTGGCGATACCTCTGAAGCGCCTTGGAACCTCATCGCAACGATCCAGAATTCCTGCATGCTCAATATAGGGGTGAGCTGTCAAATTTGCTCTGATGCTTGCATGGATGATGCGTTGCGTTTCTCCTATCTTCCGCAACCTAGCGGGAAAATTGAAATTAACACAGAGGCCTGTACAGGATGCGGCGCCTGTATTTCCGTATGCCCCAATGGGGCCATCGAGTTGCGCAAAGCGCCGCAAGGAGAAAGTGATGCCTGACGTTGTACATATCTCGAGCCTGCTGCTGCGGGCTGATCCGGCCAAACTTCCGAGCGTGCTCGAGGATGTGGCAGGTGTGCCGAACGCAGAGGTGCCCATGTCGGATGAAAACGGCAAAATCATCGTCACACTCGAGACCGACTCTGAATCAGAGATCGTTGAATCCCTAACCAAATTACAACTCATCGATGGCGTATACAGCGCGTCATTGGTGTATCACCAAATGGATTAACCCAAAAAAATTCTTCGCAATTAGCGAGCCACGAACGCATAGCGAGCGACAAAGGAGAACGAACATGACCGGAATGACGAGGCGAGATGTTATCAAAGCTCAAGCGGTAGCGGCTGCTGCTGCGGCGGCGGGTATGCCCCTTTCGGCAACGGCGCAAAATCTGGTAACGGATGCTGATCTGACTCAGCTGAAGTGGTCAAAGGCGGCGTGTCGTTTCTGCGGAACCGGCTGTTCGATCATGGTTGCAACCAAAGCAGGGCGCGTTGTGGCAACACACGGCGATGCCGAAGCTGAGGTAAACCGAGGCTTGAACTGTGTGAAAGGGTATTTCCTTTCCAAGATCATGTACGGCCAAGACCGTTTGACCACTCCTCTCCTTCGCAAGAGCAACGGCGTTTATGATAAGAACGGTGATTTCGAGCCAGTGTCTTGGGACGAAGCCTTCGATATTATGGCCGAGAAATGGAAAAAGACGCTCGCCGAAAAAGGCCCGAAAGGGATCGGAATGTTTGGCTCTGGCCAGTGGACTGTCTGGGAAGGATATGCCGCTGCTAAGTTGATGAAAGCTGGCTTCCTTTCGAACAACATCGATCCAAACGCGCGCCACTGTATGGCCAGCGCGGTTGTAGGTTTTATGCGGACCTTCGGGATTGACGAGCCGATGGGCTGCTACGACGATTTCGAGAATGCCGATGCCTTCGTGCTTTGGGGGTCAAACATGGCCGAGATGCACCCGATCCTCTGGACTCGCATCGCAGATCGCCGCTTTAGCCATCCAGGCACCGAAGTTGCCGTGCTTTCCACATTCAAGCACCGCAGCTTTGATCTTGCCGATATTCCGGCAATCTTCACGCCGCAAACTGATCTGGTGATCCTGAACTATATCGCCAACTACATCATTCAGAACGACGCGGTGAACAAAGAGTTCGTCGAGAAGCACGTGAACTTTAAGAAAGGTGCTCAAGACATCGGTTATGGCCTTCGGGACGATAACCCGCTTCAAATGGAAGCGGAAAACCCGAACTCGGGCGCTGCCGATCCGATTTCCTTCGAGGAATTCGCCGAGTTTGTTGCTCCATATACGCTTGAGATGGCGGCTGAAATGTCTGGGGTCTCTGAGGAAACGCTTGAGAGGCTGGCGAAAATCTATGCCGATCCCGATCGCAAAGTCATGTCACTCTGGACAATGGGCGTAAACCAACACACCCGCGGTGTTTGGGTCAACAACATGATCTATAACCTGCACCTGCTTACCGGTAAAATCTCCACCCCGGGCAACTCGCCGTTCTCGCTGACGGGCCAGCCTTCTGCGTGTGGAACGGCGCGCGAAGTCGGTACATTCTCACACCGCTTGCCAGCAGACATGGTCGTGGCGAATCCGGAGCACCGCGCCAAGGCGGAGAAAATCTGGAAGCTGCCCGAAGGTACAATTCCTGATTGGAATGGTGCGCATGCGGTTCAGCAAAACCGACAGCTCAAAGACGGCGCGATCAATTGTTATTGGGTTCAGGTGAACAACAATATGCAGGCTGCACCGAATATGATGCAAGAAGGCCTGCCCGGATATCGCAACCCTGACAACTTCATTGTTGTTTCGGACGCTTACCCGACCGTGACTGCAGAAGCTGCCGACTTGATCCTGCCTGCCGCGATGTGGGTCGAGAAAGAAGGCGCATACGGCAACGCCGAGCGGCGTACCCAGTTCTGGCACCAGCTTGTGGATGCGCCAGGTGACTCTCGCTCCGACCTCTGGCAACTCGCAGAATTCTCCAAGCGGTTCACAACCGACGAAGTCTGGCCAGCCGAGCTTCTTGAAGCAAATCCTGATTACAAGGGTAAAACGCTTTATGAGGTTCTCTTCACTAATGGTCAGGTCGATGCATTCCCGCTCGAAGAGACGTCTGAAGAATACGCGAACCAAGAAGCCAATGATTTTGGCTATTACATCCAAAAAGGCCTGTTCGAGGAATATGCCCAGTTTGGTCGTGGCAAGGCCCATGATCTGGCTGACTTTGATACCTACCACGAGGTGCGCGGCCTAAGATGGCCAGTTGTTGATGGTAAGGAAACCAAGTGGCGCTTCAAAGAGGGCTCCGACCCTTATGCCAAAGAGGGCAGTGGCTGGGATTTCTACGGCCATAAAGACGGCAAAGCTGTTGTCTTCGCGCTCCCGTATGAAGCTCCGCCGGAAATGCCGGACGAGAGTTTCCCATTCTGGCTCTGCACCGGCCGTGTTCTGGAACATTGGCATTCAGGCTCTATGACACAGCGGGTTGAAGAGCTTCACAAAGCAATTCCCGATGCGCTTTGTTATATGCATCCGGATGACGCCGCTGAATTGAACGTTCGGCGTGGATCAGCGGTTAAGGTGTCATCACGGCGGGGTGAGATTGCACTGCGTGTTGAAACACGTGGCCGCAACCAGCCTCCGCGCGGATTGATTTTTGTGCCGTGGTTTGATGCATCCAAGCTCATCAACAAAGTGACGCTTGATGCGACAGACCCACTCTCGAAACAGACTGACTTTAAGAAATGTGCGGTCAAAATCGAAGCATTGAAGGCGTAATCATGAAACTTTTGTCAAAAACGATTGTTGCCTCTGCTCTGGTCGTCGCCATGATCGGCGGCGCGGTGGCGCAGGAATCCGTTGCAACGCTACGGAGCGGTGTCGCATTGGATGAGAACGCCAAGCCGCCGCAAATCCCCGCGATGACCAACAATGATTTGCGTCAGGTTCGGAACTATCCCGAACAGCCGCCGCTCATTCCGCATAAGATCGAAGGCTACCAAATCGACAGCAAAGCGAACAAATGTCTTCAGTGTCATAGCCGCTCGGCAATCGGTGAGAGTCAGGCGCCAATGATTTCAATCACGCACTTCATGAACCGTGACAACCAGTTCCTCGCCTCGGTCACACCGCGCCGTTACTTCTGTACACAATGCCACGTGCCGCAGCTTGAAACTGATCCACTGGTCGAGAACACATTTGTCGATGTGGATCAGGTTCTTGAATACGTCGCTGGTCAGCAGAAGGAAGAGAAGTGATGCTTTCTTTCATTAAGCGAGTCTGGGCGACCATTCGCCGACCGAGCGTCCACTATAGCCTTGGCTTTCTGACGATTGGCGGCTTCGTAATGGGCGTTATCTTCTGGGGTGGTTTCAACACTGCCTTGGAAGTGACCAACACCGAAAAGTTCTGTGTGAGCTGCCACGAGATGCGCGATAACGTCTTTCAGGAACTAAAGCCCACAATCCACTACACCAACCGTTCCGGAGTTCGTGCGACGTGCCCGGATTGTCACGTGCCGCATGATTGGACCAATAAGATCGCTCGAAAAATGCAGGCCTCGAAAGAAGTCTGGGGCAAGATTTTCGGGACAATCAACACACGCGAAAAGTTTCTGGAGCATAGGCTAAAGTTGGCGCAAAACGAATGGGCGCGACTTGAGGCGAACAACTCCCTTGAGTGCCGAAATTGTCATTCCCCAGACTCTATGGACATCACGCGGCAAAGTAAGCGCGCAGCCGAAGCCCATGAGCGCTTTCTGTTTACCGGAGAGAAGACGTGCATCAACTGTCACAAGGGGATCGCACACGAGCTTCCTGATATGGGGCAGGCGGGGCTTACGCTCCCGCACTCCAAGCCTTCCGGCGAGATCGAGAGCTATCTAAAGACCGCTCAGAAGAACTAGAGCAGGTTGAGTTTAGAAAGTTGAGGGCAGGCCGTGAGCCTGCCCTTTTATATTTTGGGCCGTCGATCAATCGGTGTCGCCCAATCCCAACGGAAGATCACGGTAATGCCCCGCGATTTGGCGAAGGTCTTTGGCGTTGATATCCTGCTCCTGCCACGCCTTTGAAGCAACGCCGAGAATGCGCGGCATGAGCATCGGCCAGAGTTGGCTGTCCTCTGTCGTGAATTCGGACCAGAACTCACCCTGAACACCAATAATGCGATCCTTAAGGTCGTCTTCTGGTACGGGTTCCCAGTTGATGGTGTCGTCGAGGGAGACATATGCCGCCCAGTTCGCGCCCCAATCGTCTGCGCTTTTGGACCATGCCATATCAAGATAGACGTGCTGCGCTGGCGCCATGACAACGTCATATCCTGCGCGCGCAGCTTCGAGCCCTGGGCCTTGACCAGTCCATGTAAACAGGATGGCGTTGTTTCCAATCCCGCCGTTCTTACCCTGCGCGGCTTCTTCCCAAGCTGCTGGGCGCTGACCGTTTCGAACAACGACCTGCGCGAGTTTTTCCATCATCCAGCCTTGCAGGTCCTGCGTGGTTTCAAGCCCGTGCTCCGCCATCAGCGCGCGTGCCTTTGGCGAGCCCATCCACGTGTCTTTCGGAAGCTCATCACAGCCCAGATGCAAATGGCCGAATGGAAACAGTTCTCCCACTTCCTTTGCAATCGCCTCAACGATCTCCCACGTCTTTGGCATTGCTGGGTTAAGCACATTGCCTTTGTATCCCTGTACGCTTGTTTCCGCGCCATTGTCGGTGGGGTCACGCACTTCTGGATAAACATGGGCAATCGCCAAGGCATGCGCGGGGCACTCGATTTCGGGCATGACCTCAATGTTGAGCGCCGCTGCATGCGCTATGATTTTCTGCGCGTTGGGTTTTGAGTAACTGCCGCCGCTTTCTGGGCCTCCCGCGAACAGCGCGGGCATCAAATGTCCTTCTCCACGCGTTTCGGTCTGCTGCCAAAGCTCGGGCAGACAGTCGATCTGAAGCCGGAATGCTTCGTCATCGGCGAAATGCCAGTGGAAACGGTTCATTTTCAGCAATGCCATCAGGTCGAGCAAATCGAGGATGGTTTGCGGCTCGTAAAAGTGGCGCGCGGTATCAAGATGCTGCCCGCGCCATGTAAACCGCGGAGTGTCTGTTACTGTGCCGCACGGTAGGGTGCCATTATGCATATTTACCAACGTCAGCAACGTTATGCCCGCATAGAAGCGCCCGCCGTAAGAGGAACTGAATACAGTTATTCTGTCCGCAGATATTTCGAGGCGATAGGCGTCCGTCGCCATGTTTTCCTCGACAAACTCTACTTGGTGGCCCGCCTTATCAACGAACCCGCCAAAACCTCGTCGGACCGCGAGATCGTGAACCGCAGCAAACGCGGGATCGTTTGACGCAAATCTTGTGACGCTGATTGTGTCGTTCGCAAGCTCATAAGAAGTTGGTTGTGGGACGATACGCAAGCCGTCGAACGGCTCTGTCTTGCCTAGGTGATCCGTGTTGACGCCTGCTTCAGTCGGTGGAAGCTCTAGAATCTCGCCTTCTACCCGCAAATAGGGGCCAAGCGGCATCCATGCGCGGTTTGCTGGAATAAACCCGCCGTCATATTTGATTGTGACGTTATGCGGCTCGTCCGCGCGCAGGTTCGGTAGGGCAACTTCAGTATAGCTTCCAACTGTTCTGAGGGTCATCCCTCCATCAACAGCAAGCATGGGGCCCATACCAGAGAAGCAGAAAGTTGGGGTGTTGAGGTCGCGATCGGCTGTGATGACGCAGCGCATCACCTCACCGTCGATACGGCAGCTATAGTTCATTTAGTCGGCTCCGAGTTCGGAAATAAAGTCGTAGATGTCAGAGCGGTAAAGTCCGCTGGTGAATTCAATGGGACGACGCGAGGCGAGGTATCCTGTGCGCTCGATCCTCAAAACCGCCGAACCCTCAGGCAGGCGGAGCAGTTCGGCATCTTCGCCGCTAACATTTACCGCCGTAACCCGCTGGATCGCACGCACCGGTGCCTGACCACGTTCGCGCAGCACCTTATAGAGAGAGACCTTTACGCGTTCGGGAAACGGTAGAATATCTTGTGGCAGGGACGAGCTTTCAAGCGCCATTGGAGTCTCGCCTGCAGAACGTAGTCGGCGAACCCGCGCGACCTTGTCCGTTCCGGAAAGGCCAAGTGTAACCATTTCATCTGGATTCGGCGTAAACAAACCTGCGGCAAGGATTTCGCTGCTCGACGTCTTTCCGCGCGCCGACATATTCTCTGTAAAAGAGATCAGCGTTGAGAGCGACTGTTTCAGCTTTTTCGATTCCTTGCGCACATAAGAGCCCGCTCCCTGGCGCTGCTCAACCAGCCCATCGGCGACAAGTTGAGCAACGGCCTTCCTTATAGTGACCCGACTCACGCAAGCGATTTCCGCCATTTCCCGCTCGGGAGGGAGCCGCTCATCAGCACTGATTTTGCCGGATTGGATCAACTCGCTGATGTGGCGCTGAAGCTGTTGATATCTTGGTCCGCCGCCCTGTTTAAACCAAGCGTCGGGCGCGTATATTTTAGAAAGCTCAGACATGGCGGCTCGCCTTATTGGTATTGTTTTTGACATACCAATTTGCATTTATTTTGCAATTGGAATTAACTCATTCTATCAAAATTCCCCTTAAAAACAAGAGTTTTGTGACCATTTTTGAATTTGGTATTATTTTGTAGGCAAGTGGCTTTTCTTTGGTATCATTATTCAACACCTCTGATTCGTCGGAGGGCTGCACCAAGGAGGGGAACTTGTCAGACGTAACGCAAAGCATCGAAGGCGGAGTGAAGCACGGAACTGCTCGTAGGAACATTCTTCCGGAGGGCGTGTTTGCCTGGATGCTGGTTGGCCCTGCGATGCTCTTTATCGGAGTCATTGTGGCGTGGCCACTGGCCGAAACGATCCGACTGTCCTTCATGGAGGCGGGCCTCGGTGGTGAAAAATATGTGGGCCTCGCGAACTACGAAGATTTGGTGAGCAGCCGCAAATTTCACCAGACCATCGTGCGCACATTCTATTGGATGTTCCTGTCGGTCGCGCTCAAACTTATTCTCGGACTTATTGGCGCAACGCTTCTTAACGCAGCCATTCCGGGGCGGGCTCTGTTCCGCGTTTTGATTATGCCGCCTTGGGTTATTCCGATTGCGATTGGCTGTATCGGTTGGCTGTGGCTCTATAACGGGTACTTCGGCATCCTTTCGGGTGTGGCGCAGAAACTTGGCATCGTTGATGGACCGTTTGAGTTCCTCGCCTACAAAACATCCGCTTTCTATTCCGCGATTGTAACCGACGTTTGGGTCGGGGTGCCGATGGTGACGCTTTTCTTCCTCGCTGCGATGCAGGGCGTGAGCCGAGATCTGTACGAGGCCGCATGGGTTGACGGGGCAGGGCGCTGGTATCGCTTCCGTCGCATCACAATCCCGCAAATCATGCCGGTGATTGTGTCCATGTCGCTCCTTTCTGCGATCTTTACCTTCAACAGCTTCGAGATCATCTGGATCTTGACCGAAGGTGGCCCGCGCGGCGCGACAACAACACTGATCGTTGACACATACAAAACAGCAATCGGCAACTACAAATTCGGCGAAGGCTCTGCACGTGCGGTCATTATCGTGATCCTGCTGGGACTGTTCTCGCTCGCCTACCTGTTCTTCCTGAACAAAGTGAACAAAAAATACGGAGCGAAATAAGATGATGGACCGTTACACAAAACTGCAAATGGCCGGCATCTACTTCTGCGTGGCAATCTTCTTGATTTTCATGCTGCTGCCGTTCTTTGAAATGTTCATGGCGTCGCTGCGTCCGCTGGAGCACCTTTTCCGCAGCCCTTATCAATTCTGGTCAACAGACTTCAGCTTTGAAGCCTATTCCAAAATGTGGGAAACGGTTCCGCTTCTCGGGCGGTACATCTTCAACTCGATCTTCATCGCTTTCTCGGTGACGGCCATTACGATGGTGTTTGTAGTGCCAGCGGCCTATGCCTATGCGCGACTGAAGTTCCCCTTCAAGAACGCCTCTCTCGCGATCTTTCTGGGCGTGAACATGTTCACAGGCGCCGTTCTTCTGATCCCGCTCTATCGTGTTCTGCGCAGCATGGGTCTGCTCAACACATATTGGGCGATGATTGTTCCTGGCGTTGCTTTCCTGATCCCGACAGGCATCTGGTTGCTGCGCTCCTATCTTGAGAAAATTCCACTTGAGCTTGAAGAGGCCGCTTTTGTGGATGGCGCATCGCGGATGTATACGCTGCGCCGGGTTGTGCTGCCGCTTGCGGTGCCGGGCCTGATCGTTGTTGGCGTGGCCGTGTTCATCGGTGCCTATGCCCAGCAATTCCTCTTCGCAATCACATTCAACCAGACGCGCGAACTGCAACCGCTGCCTGCGGGTCTGTATGAATTCATCGGCTATCAGTCGGTGACCTGGAACGAGATGATGGCTGCGGCCTTGGTAGGTGTCCTGCCGGTCATGGTGATCTTCCTGTTCCTTCAAAAATACCTCGTGGCCGGTCTGACGGCTGGTGCGGTCAAAGAATAATTCAACCAAGGGAGAAAATGGTATGAAACCTATGAAAATAACGCTCGGAGCGCTGCTGCTGTCCGGTACAGCGATGTCGGCGATGGCCGATGACACAGAGCTGCACTTCATCATGTGCGGCGGCGAAGTTCGCGAAGCGGACCAAGCTGTTGTGGACCAGTTCATCGCCGATCATGATGGCGTTACTGTAAACCTCGAAGCTGTGCCATGGGGCACATGCCAAGACAAATCGCTCACACTTGCTGCTGCGGGTGATCCCCCCTCGATTGCTTACATGGGTTCGCGCACCTTGCGCCAGCTTGCCAACAACGATCTGATCGTTCCGGCAAACATCGACCCAGAAACACCATATCAGCCTGGCGTTCTGAACACCGTAACAATCGAAGGCACAGCATGGGGCTACCCACACGCGTTTTCGACAAAAGGTTTGTATCTGAACTGTGATCTGATCGAAGCTTCTGGTCAGGCATGTGAAGCACCAGCAACATGGGACGACATGTATGCACTGGCCAAAGGCGTTGTTGACAACACTGACGCTGCGGGCGTTGGCCTTGCCGGTAAAGACTTTGACAACACAATGCACCAGTTCCTCAACTATCTCTACTCCAACGGTGGTGTAGTTGTTGATGCGGCAACAGGTGAAAACAAGCTCGACAGCAAAGAGACACGTGAAACGCTCGAGTTCTACGGCAAGCTTGTTGAGGTTGCTCAAGACGGCCCAACCGCTTGGGAACGCGACCAGCTTCGCGACCTCTTCAACGATGGCAAAATCGCCATGTACGTCAGTGGCCCTTGGGGCTATGGCCAGCACAAAGAAGAGATCAACCAGAAGGTTGTTCCTGTTCCTGCGGGTCCATCCGGCGAGAGCGGCTCTATCTTGATCACAGACTCGATTGTTGTGTTCAAAGGGTCCGGCCACGAAGATCTGGCACATGAGCTTGCTCAGCGCATCACATCGGGTGACAGCCAGTATGACCTCGACAGCTCTTGGGGCCTTACACCGATCCTCGACTATGCTGCACTCGGCAAAACAGATCTCTACTACGAAGATGGTATCTGGCCTGTGTTCACAAGTTCGATTTCCACAGGTGGCCCAGAGCCACTCGTAGAAGACTTCAAATCGCTTCAGTCCGTGTTCACAAACATGGTTCAGGGCATCATCCTTCAGGATGACAGCGTTGATAACCTTGTGACCATCGCTGGCGAAGAGCTCGACGAAGCTCTCTAAAGCTCCCTCTCGGGTGGGCGGCTTCGGTTGCCCACCCAACCTTAAATTCCCTCTCTTATCAAAGGATGCCCGTACCATGGCGACGCTTGATCTGAACTCAATCAGTAAATCTTTTGGAACGGCCAAGGTTCTGCACGATATCAGCCTCGCAATCGAGGATAAGGAATTCGTCGTGTTCGTCGGACCGTCCGGTTGTGGTAAATCAACGTTGCTGCGCATTATTGCGGGTCTCGAAGAGGCGACAGAGGGCAAAATCCTTATTGGCGGCAATGACGTTAGCGACGCACATCCAGTGGATCGTGGTATCTCCATGGTGTTCCAGTCCTACGCGCTCTATCCGCATCTTTCCGTTTACGAAAACATCGCCTTTCCACTTCGGGTTCAGAAGATGGAAAAAGGCGAGCTTGACCAGCGTGTGAAACGCGCGGCCGAAATTCTCCAGCTTACTGACAAGCTTGATCTGAAGCCCGGCCAGCTTTCCGGCGGTCAGCGCCAACGTGTGGCCATTGGCCGTTCGATTGTGCGCAATCCCAAGGTTTTCCTGTTCGACGAACCGCTTTCCAACCTTGATGCAGCTCTGCGTGGCGATATGCGCGTCGAGTTGAGCCAGCTACATCGCGACCTTGACGCAACTATGGTTTACGTGACCCACGATCAGGTCGAGGCGATGACCATGGCCGACCGTATTGTTGTTCTCAATGGTGGGCGCGTCGAGCAATTCGGCACACCGATGGAGCTCTATCACCATCCGGCGACCAAATTCGTGGCGGGCTTTATCGGTCAGCCGAACATGAACTTTATCCCATCCACCGTCATCGACACCGCCAACGGGCTGAGCGTGGAACTCAAGGGCGGACACAAAATGGTGCTGCCAGTTGATACAACCACAGTAAGCAAAGGCGATATCGTTGAAGTTGGTGTGCGTCCTGAGGATGTAACCATCGGCACGACTGGCGTTGAAGTTGAGGTGCGTGTACTTGAGCGCCTCGGTGGCGCGTCGATTTCATATGGCTCGATTGGCGGTGATACACGTTTCTGTGCCTCTTTGCCGGGCGATGTTCGCGTAAAAGAAGGCGGCTCCGTAACGCTCGAGATCAAGCCTGAAGATTGCCACGTATTTGACGCCAACGGCGACGTATTGCGCCGTCAGGCCGCTCCGGAGTTGGTTGCATGAGAGTCGTAACAGCAGGTATTGGCCTTCGGGCTGGGCATGTGTTGTCGATCCTCAAGGAAACCATGCCAGAGGTGGAGTTCGTCGGGTTCTACGACCCACAGCCTACATATCTTTCAATGATCGGCGAGGAAACTCCGCGCTTTGACGATGTGGCCAATATGCTGGCCGAAACCAAGCCGGATCTGTTCTTTGTCGGCTCGCCAAACAGCTTCCACCTTGAGCATATCAAGCTTGGTCTTGATGCTGGCGTTCGGATTTTTACCGAGAAGCCTGTTGTCACAACACGTGAAGAAACCATGGAGCTGGCCCAGCTTCTGTCCGAACATGGCACCGATCAGGTAATGGTTGGGCTAGTGCTCCGCTATTCGCAGCACATGGTCGATCTGCGCGCTGTTCTTGATGAGCTCGGCCCAATCACATCGCTTGAAGCCAACGAGCATATTGCTCCGTACCATGGCGCCTTTTTCATGCGTGACTGGCGGCGGATGATCGCGTGGTCGGGTGGGTTCATGCTGGAGAAATGCTGCCACGATCTTGATATCTACAACATGGTGACGCGCTCTCGCCCCAACCGTGTTGCAAGCTTCGGCGGCAAGAAATCTTTCGTGCCGGAGTTTGCTCCGACATCGAACACCGAAAACGAGATCATGCACCGCAAGAAATCTGTCTGGCAGAGCATTGACGACCCATTCCATTCCGATGGCGATATCATCGATTATCAAACCGCCATACTACACTATGAAACCGGTGCAAGCCTTGCCTTCCACACCAACCTCAATGTGCCTGACGAGCATCGCCGCTTCTGTGTGATGGGTGCGCTGGGCATGGCTGAGGGCGATTTTGTACGCGGGTATCTCAAGGCAACGGCGCGTGATGGAAGCATCATTTCCGAGCATGACTATACAAAGGGCGACCCCGCCAAAATGTCCGCGCATTACGGCGCAGACCACATGATGGTCTCCGACATTGCCGACTTCCTGCGCGGCGATAGCGAAACCTTACCGGTTGGCGTGGTGGATGCGCTTGAAGCCGGACTCGCTGCCATGGCACTGGACGAGTCGCGGATCACCGGAAAAATGGTCGACCTCACAGAGACGTGGGCCGAATTCGACAGTTGGGGACTAAGAAAATGACAACCGAAACTCTCGCCGCGGGCGCGCATATGGCCAAGGAAACCGCCGAGGCCCGTGATGTGTTTTGCAAGACGGCGCTTCAGTCCGCAGAAGTCTCAGCACTCAAAGGTGCAAAGGCGATCTATACAATTGCGCGCGGTTCTTCTGATGCGGCGGCCAATATCCTGAGTTATGAATTTATGCGCGAGTTGCGTATCCCCATGACCTCGCTTCCACCGTCGGTGTTCTCGCTTGGTGCGGGTGTTGGTATGGACGGCAACGCAGTTATGGTGATCTCGCAGTCTGGCGCGAGCGATGACCTTGTGTTGTCGACCAAAGGCGCGATTGCCAGTGGTGCTTCGGTTGTTGCGCTAACGAACCAACCGAACTCTGCTGTCGAAGCAGCTTCTGATGTGACCGTTCCAATTGGAGCAGGGGAAGAGCTTGCCGTTCCTGCAACGAAAACCGTGATTGGCTCGGTCGCGGCGGGAATGTCGATCCTTTCTGCACTTTTGCCGGACTACGCCGCGCGTACCAAAGCTTCAGTCGAGGCGTTGCAATCGGCTCAAACAACCCATCCGCGCAATTCTGATCTGCGTGCTGCGCTACTTCGGGCACAGAGCGTTTACGTGATTGGGCGAGATACGGGATTTGGCGCTGCTGTTGAGGTTGCGCTCAAACTCAAGGAATGCTGCGCGCTTCACGCGGAAGCCTATTCTTCTTCAGAGGTATTACACGGCCCGCTTCAGCTTGCGACCAACCCGCTAATGGTTCTCCTCCTTGATACAGGCCTTGAGACCACTCAAGAGAGCCTCGATCAAGCCGAAGAACGCTTCAAGGCGGTGGGATGCGACGTTCATCGCATTCGCCCAAGTGACGTTGGAGTTTCCGGCGTCACGCCTGCCGCCGCCGCTGCTCTACTGTTGAATTTTATGTATACCGCAATTCACGAAACCGCACTTGCATTGGGTCTCAATCCTGATACCCCCTCCACATTGAAAAAAGTGACACAAACCAAATGACTTCTCCGACCAAATCCCTCGAAAAATGGGCGACATGGCAGGAAATTCACCGCCAGCCCGAAATCTGGAAAAGCTGGGGCCAAACGCTCGATGTCGCGGGGCTGCGCGAATGGATCGCGGGCCTTGGAATAGAGGAGGTCTGGTTTTGCGGCGCGGGAACAAGTGCCTATATCGGTGATATTGTTGTTGCGGGGCTTGAAGGGAAAGACCTTGGTTTGCGGTTCCGCTCGGTGCCGACAACCGACCTTGTCAGTCGCCCACAAGCCTATCTGAATGGGGCCAACCCGCTCGTGGTGAGCTTTGGCCGTTCCGGAAATAGTGCGGAAACCATTGGTACACTTGATGCCCTCGACGGGCTCGCACCAGAGGCACCACGGCTTCACATCACGTGCAACAAAAAGAGCGCCCTTGCCACGCGAGACAGCAAAGGACCGCTCAAGGTTATCGTTCTTCCCGATGAAACCCATGACGCCGGTTTTGCCATGACGAGCAGCTTTTCAACCATGCTGTTCACATCACTCGCGCTCTTTGATGCACCAGCGGATGTTTCCGCTCGGCTCAACGATCTTGGTGACCAGTTGGCGGAATTGCTGCCTGCATTTGCCAAAGTTCCGCCGCGCCCAGAGCGCGTTGTTTATGTGGGCTCTGGCTCTCTTGCCTTTGCTGCGCGTGAGGCTGCGCTCAAGGTTATGGAACTCTCCGCCGGAGACATCCCCGCTCTCTGGGACAGCAGCCTCGGGTTCCGCCACGGGCCGAAGAGCTTTGTAACCGACGGTACGCTTATTAACGTTTTTGTTAGCCCCGAAGAGCCAGCTCGGTCTTATGATCTTGATCTTGTTTCAGAGTTGCGGGTCCAGTTCCCCAACGCGACAGTTCAGGCTATCGGTGCAGGTGCAGAATGCGATATCAAAATGCCATACGGTGCCGTATGGTCGGCGTCGATTTGCGTTGCATCCTCGCAGATTGCGGGTGTTCTCTGGGCTGAAGAACTTGGTCTAAACGTTGATGACCCATTCACAGGTCGCGGCACACTTAGCCGCGTTGTTGAGGGCGTTAAACTCTATCCGGTGGCATCATGATCGCAGCAGGTATCGACCTTGGCGGCACAAAGATTGAGCTGCAACTGTTTGATAACGAATGGCAACTTGCCAGTCGCAAGCGGGTTGATACCCCACAGGATTACGATGCGCTTGTTGGCGCACTAGCGGATATCGTTCGCTGGGCTGACTCCGAAGCAGGAACCAGTATTCCGGTCGGCATTGGCGCCGCCGGATTGTTGAATCCCACGACAGAGCTCGCGCTTACCGCAAATCTTTGCGCAACGGGCAAACCGCTTAAGTTGGATGTTGAAAAGGCGGTTGGCCGCGCAATTACCTATGTAAATGACTGCCGCGCCCTTGCTCTTTCGGAGGCTGTGTTCGGTGTCGGCAAAGATGCCGAAACTGTACTTGCCTTGATCCTTGGTACAGGTGTCGGTGGAGGCGTTTCCGTCAATGGCAGCATTCTGTCCGGCCCAACGCGAACAGGTGGCGAATTTGGCCATATGGCGTCACCGGCGCATTTGCTTCAAAAATACAACTTGCCTGCTGTTCAATGTGGCTGCGGGCGCGTCGGCTGTGTTGAAACCTATATTTCCGGTCGGGGCATGACACGCTTGGCCAAGGCGATCATGGGCGAAGACCTAAAGCCACCCCAGATCGTAGAGCGCAAAGAGACAGACGCCAAAGCGATGCAAGTCTGGGAAGTCTGGAGTGCGCTGACTGCAGAGCTTCTGTGCAATCTGACGCTCGCGATTGATCCCGATGTCATCATCCTTGGTGGTGGCCTCTCCAAGATCGAGGGGCTGACCGACATCCTGCAAAGCCAGGCGCAAAAGGCGCAGCTCGGTGATTTTGGCATACCGCCGATCCGACTTGCTCAAGGTGGCGATGCAAGCGGTGCACGAGGCGCGGCCTATGCAGCCTATCAGGAGCAGAGCAATGGGTAGTCGGCGATCTTGCCGAAGGGCAATCAGTACATTTCTTGGTTCGGAGGGACAGTGATGGAGCGGTGGATTACACCAGATCGGCTGTTTGACGGACAGAAGGTATCGAGCGGCGCGAGCCTTCGCGTCATGGACGGACGCATCGCGGAAGTCCGCGAGGAAGGTGCGCCCGATACCGCTTCTGAAACCAAGGTCAACGGCACAGTAACACCCGGCTTCATCGATCTTCAGGTCAATGGTGGCGGGGATGTTATGCTCAACGCCGATCCAAGCCGTGCGGGCATGCAAACAATTGCAGCCGCTCACCGCAAATTTGGAACGGTCGGTATTTTGCCGACTGTTATCACAGACCGCGCAGAGGTCGTTGATCATGCTGTCGATGCCGCGATCGAGGCCAAGGGCGATCAAGGAATTTTAGGGCTTCACATCGAAGGTCCACATATCGCACCTGTCCGCAGAGGCACTCACTTGGAGCGTTTTGTGCGCCCTATGGATGAGCGGACAATGAAGGCGGTGGCGAAGTTGCGTCACGCTGATATCGCCGTGATGATTACGCTCGCGCCTGATGCTGTGTCATGTGAGGATATCGCGACACTGTCGGATATGGGGGTCGTGGTTTCCATCGGGCATACGGATGCAACCGCAGACCAAATTGAGGCCGCGATCAAGGCCGGAGCGCGTTGTGCGACGCATCTGTTTAACGCCATGTCTCCGATGGTCGGGCGCGCTCCTGGCGCGGTTGGCGGTGTCATCAATTCAGACCTTTACTCCGGCATTATTTGCGATGGCTACCACGTGGCTGATGCTATGGTTGGGCTCGCCATTCGTGCGCGGCCAACGAGCGGGCGCATGTTCCTTGTATCAGATGCCATGGCGACAGTCGGAGGGAGCGATCACTTTAGTCTTTATGGGGACACGATATATCTCAAAGACGGCAGGCTCGTGAACGCCGAGGGCAGCCTTGCAGGCGCGCATGTTACTCAAGCAGAGGGCGTTAAGCGACTGGTTGAGAAGGTGAAAATCCCGTTGGATCAAGCATTGCAGATGGCCACATCCGTGCCGGCCGCTTGTATGGGGCTGTCGGACGTTGGACAGCTACAAGGTCGGAATATTGAGGACGTAATTCTTTTGAGTGAGCAGCTCGAGTATGTCGGCGCGCTCGATGCGCAGATCGCTGTTCAAGCTTCAAAGCATGATGCCTAAGTCAGAAACCGTTGCGCAACACCTGAAGCTTGAGGTCTGTGTTGATACGGCTTCAGGGCTGGATGCTGCCCAAACAGGAACCGACACGATTGAGCTATGCAGCGCGCTTGAAATCGGTGGGCTTACGCCTTCTGCGGGGTTGATCGAACGCGCACGCAGCAGCCGCGTAGATGTACATGCAATGATCCGCGCTCGCGCTGGTGATTTCACATATAACGATGCCGAGATGGAGCAGATGCTTCATGATATTGCGTGCGTTCGCCGTGCGGGGCTAAGCGGGATCGTCATCGGCGCAATCAAGAACGGAGCGCTCGACCTACCAGTCCTTCACCGCATGGTTGAAGCTGCCAAAGATCTGAGCCTGACTCTTCATCGAGCTATAGATTGTCTTGATGATCCGTTTGAAGCTTTGGATCAGGTTGTTGATCTCGGGTTTAAGAGAATACTGACCTCTGGTGGGGCACCGCGTGCAGTTGACGGAGCCGAGCGTCTGCGGCGGCTTGTTGCGCACGCCGGAGAACGGATTGAGATTGTCGTTGGGAGCGGCGTGAGTGCGGGGAATGTCAGTCAACTGGCCCGAGAGACTGGCGCAACGTCCTTTCACGCATCCTGCAGCACGCCGGTGGTTTCTGACGTTTTGAGCACAAAATTCGGCTTCGCAACCCCTGGTTTACGCGAGACTGACGCAGCTAAGATTTCCGAAATGCGCGCCACTTTGGACGCGCTGGTTTCTTAATATTGTGCTGTCTCAGCCTTGTTTACAGGCCGATGTATAGCCAGATAGCGCTTGGCGTACGGCTTGAATGATAACATCGCGCGCCGTCATTGGAGCCGTCACTTTCAGGTCTGGATAGTGCTTTCCAAGCTGCTCGACAGATATCGTCTTATCCGCAAACTGCATCATCAGCCGATCTATCGCAGCAACGGCCGCTGCATCCGGCCACAAATAGCGGATACGATCAGACAGGCCTTCGTGCCGCTGGCGATATTGCTCATCGGCGTCGCCTTCAACATAGGGCTGCCAGTACTTTGGGTTGCGCTGCATAACGTCTTCCATAACTCCAGCAAGCGTTCCTGCCTCGTATTCTGCGGAAATGTCGCCAGCGATCTGGTCAAGAGCGTAGTATGCCTCTCGCAATGCGAAGGTCAGTCCTGGGCCGACTTTGAGAATAGCAAAACCGTCAACAACCAGTTCGGTGAGCGCCTGTGCTGTTTGGTAATCGGTCGAGTGCGCCTCAAAAACCAGCTTTCCCGCTGCATCCCGCCAAGCAATCAAATCGCGCGCCTCAATACGGTTGTAGCGGTGGATGTCTGTTTGCCCAAATTCCACGCCAGGCTGCACCACAAGCGCAACGACGCGATCAAGTGCTGCATCTAACTTGTTTGATTTAAAGGACTCTTGATGAAGGCTGATGGTTTCCTCGGCGTCTTGCGGGTTGGAAACAACCACATGATCCAGCGCCTCTGCTGCACCTCCGGGTACCGGTACTTCGGTGCCGATGATATACCCCGGTAACGGGTGCCCTGCAGATGCGGCGCCTTCTTCGGCGGCTTGTGCCAAGAGCGCAGCGCGTTCCGCAACGGTTTTGGCAGGCAAGGGGGTGGGGTCATCAGCACAAGACATTGAGGCATCAAGATGGATCTTGCCAAACCCTGCTGCTGCATAGGCGTGTGTCATCGTCAGAGCTTTCGCCATTGCTTCTTTTGCTGGAAGGTCGCGCCAAGGATTCGGGCCAAGATGATCTCCACCGAGAAGAATTCCGTCAGGGTCAATCTCAAGTTTTCGCGCTATGGAAAACACAAGATCGCGAAAGTCCTGCGGCGTCATTCCCGTGTATCCGCCATCTTGATTGACCTGATTACAGGTCGCTTCGATACAAGGCGTTTCTTCGGCTTCGGAGGCCTCCAGAAGAGCCGCTTCGATAACCAACGGGTGCGCGGAACAGACGCTTGTCAGCCCGCGTTTGTGACCTTCGTTAAAAGATGTCGGCAGGGCGAGAAAACGGTCAAGGGGAGTCATGTGGCACCTCTGAGTTGGGTGGTAAATTAAGTATCAGCCGAATTGGCGATCGTGAGTGAAATCTCAGCGCGTTTTGCGTGTGCGGCAAAGGCGGGTGGGGGAGGCAGGTCAGTAATCAGCCTGTGACCTTCGCGTAGTGTGGTGACGGCGTGCGTGGCGCGCTTCTCGAATTTGGAACTGTCCGCGAGAATGAATGTTTCCGCCGCGCGCGCCATCATCGTCGCATTCACGGCAGGTTCATCCGCATCAACGCTTGAGAGGGTTCCTTCGTTATCAATCGCCGTAGCGCCGAGGAAGAGCTGATCAATCCACAAATTGTTCAAAGCCGCGCAGGCCAGCGGCCCAACCATCGAAAGGTTCTCTTCTCGAACGCGCCCGCCGATCAACGATAGATCAACGTGCGAGACTAGCGCTAGCTCCTGGGCAACGCGAAGACTGTTGGTGAACACCTTGATTGGTTGGTCCATTGCAATGATATGGCGCACGAGTTGCAACACTGTTGTGCTCGCGTCGAGAAAAACAGTCGCACCCGGTTTGACAGCACCGAATGCGGTCGCGGCGATGGTTCGTTTTGCGCGGGCATTCACACTCTCGCGTGCCGCGAATGCGACTTCTTCTCGTGCAGCTGAGGCAATTTGCGCCGCACCATGCAGCCGTTCCACACGCCCTTGTGCTTCCAAACCCGTGAGATCCCTGCGGACTGTCGCAAGCGACGCGCCGAGTTCTTGCGCGATATCCTGTACCTGAGTTTGGCCGCGTTTTAGCAGCAAAGCCAGAAGTTGGTTTTGTCGTGGCGTTGTCATGCGCGCTCCTCTTTCAACTGGGGTGTAGCAGCAAGATCGATCTTTATCAATCAGAATTTTGATCGTTTGAGATTGAATGGGTCGCGCATGAAAAAGGGCGCCTGAAACAAGGCGCCCCGAAATGTTGTTCCTATACCGACAGGTTAATTCTTAGCGGGAAGCCTATCAAAGGCACCGTCAAGGTAGGGGGCGAACTTCTCCCAAGCTTTAGAACTGCCCGAGTAAACAGCTTGCCGCGCCTGACGAAGCGACGCCGTTTTGATGCTTCGGGTGTTCTTTTGTGGTGAAAGACAGGCGTCGTCCCATTCAACACCGACATATTCGATGAGCTTACGGGTCTCTTCTTCCTGATTTCGGGTAAGTTCCTCGTAATCGAGACGGTACATCCGGTCAGGATAGCGTTCCCACCAGAAATTCATCAGGTCTTCGAACAAGAAGTAGTAATCAACGACATCCGATAAATCGTGGCAATAAGCCAGACCAACCGCAGGGAAGAACGTTTTGTAGTTCGACCAACAAATCGCGGCAGCTTCACGATCAATATGGATGATCTTCGCTTCGGGGAAGGCCGCGCATATCAGGCCAATAGAGTTGAAGTTGTGCGGCATCTTATCGGTGACATAGGGTTTTCCGTCAGCGTGCTTGATGAGCAAGTCCATGTATTTCTTGCGAAACTCCCGAATAGTTTCGGCATTCGCGGGTTTGTCGCCTACTTTTATGTCGCCACCAAAAGCGCCAACATAGGGGAGTTCATCCGCACCGGCAATTTCAGGGTGGGCAGAGAGAATTTGCTCTGTAAGCGTGGTTCCAGAACGGGGCATGCCCAGAATGAAAATTGGAACAGGCGTATCGCCTTCTTCTGCTGGCTTGGCCTTGAGGGAGGCACGTTGAACCTTGTCTGCGGTGTTTTTGATTTTGTCGAAAAGATCGATGTCTTTCTGGATATCGTAGTCCAGAATCTTTTTGTGCAATGCGTTGGATTCCTTGAGGAACTCAAATGACTCCTTGGTCTTTCCGATATCACCCATAGCTTTGGATAGACCCGAACAGATATGCATACGCATTTCGTCTTCTAACTCTGGATCGTTATACATCGAAAGCATAGTGGCAAGGTGCGGGTCGTCTTCCGTGTATTTGTTTTGCATCGCGAGTAATCGATGCGCCTCGGCGAAGTCCGGCTTGATTTCAAGCGCACGTTTGAGCCATTTCTCAGCCTCTTCGAATTGGCCCATGTTGTTATATATTGATGAAAGGTCCTTCATGAGGCCGTGGTTATCTGGGTCGAGTTCAAGCGTCCTCAGATAATTCGCGGCAGCTTCCTCATTGTAACCGCGCTTGCGGTAGTTGTTTGCAAGGAACCTCTGTGCATCTACGAATGTGGGCTTAAGGCGCACACATTCCTTGTATGTTTCGATGGCGTCATCGTGTTGGTGCATCGCAAAGTACAATTCACCAAGATTGAAGTAAGCATCGAAATAATCTTTATCGAGTTCGATAACGCGCTTGTAGGCTTCGATTGCTTCGTCGTGCTTGCCTTGTGACTTCAGCGTCACCGCCAAGTTATAGCTGGCATCGAGATGGTTCGGAACAATCTTGAGTGCGCGTTTGTAGCTTTGAATCGCTTCGTCGTATTTCTCTTGTGACTTTAGCGCATTGGCGAGGTTGATATGTCCGTCAGGCACTTTGGGTTCAAGCTGCGATGCCTTTTTGAACGCAGTTGCGCCGTTTTCAGGATCGCCGGATTGCGTGTAGCAAATCCCCAGAAAATTCCACAGATCAGCGGCCTTTGGGTAGGCTGCCAAGAGTTTCTTCAGCGGCGGAATTGCTTGCTTGAAACGACCTTGGTTTAGGAGGTTGGTAAGGGTGCGAACGGCATCCTGTGGCGGTAGGCCGTCTTTGGTTTTTTGTACGCCGAGTGACGCGAGGGCTGCTTTTGCGCGCTTGTTGTTCGGGAAGGCCTGAACCACGGCTTCTAACTGTTGGCGAGCCTCTTCGTGTTCGCCTTTGCGCACGTGAGATTTGGCGAGGAGTAGCGCCTTATCGACCGAAATTTTTCCCATACCGTCTGTCCTGTATTGTCCTGCGCGAAACATAGCACGGCAATTTTGGATATGCACCAGTGCCGCAATGGAATGTCCAACTGTTATTGGACTATTGCGCAACGAAGGGAAAGGGGGCAGGGGCGACCGATGCGCCGTTTTGTCTGGAGTGTGTTTGGTGGGTTTGTTTGAGTAAGGCCAGCGCGGAATACCCGCGCTAGCCTTTGGTGTTTAAACTGGTCTTAGCGTGCGGCCCAGAGCGCGCCGCGTTCCATCATGGTTTTCATTTCCGGAACTTTGAATTCATCAGCGATGTGACCAAGCGCGCTATAGAAAACACGTCCTTTACCGAACTTGCGTTTCCAGACAACAGGCATCACGACGCCATCGATTTCTTCAAAGCGGCTACCGTCGAATGTTGTCGTTGCGAGGACTTCGATAGAAGGATCTACATGCATGTAGTATTGCTCAGAGTGGTAGTCAAAATCAGAGAGCCCCTCGGTAATTGGATCGCCGGTTGGTGATATCTGAATTGAATAATCGATGATGTCGCCCGGATGCGCGACCCACTGCCCACCAGTCATGAATTGGTAATCGGGTTCATTCCGGAAACTGTCGCACATTGTTCCATGGAAGCCAGCAAGACCGGAGCCTGCGCGTACAGCCTTGATCAGGTTCTCAAGCTCTTCCTTCTCTATCGTCGACATGGTGATGACCGGCATAATGAGGTCAAAGCGGCCAAGATCAGGATCGGCGAAGGCTTTGGTTGACGCTTCAAGAGTTACCTCAAACCCGTTGCTTTCGAGAGTTTCTTTCATAACCTCGGCGCTTTGTTCGGGCGTGTGGCCTTCCCATCCGCCCCAAACGATGAGTGCTTTTTTCTGTGTCATTTTGTGTTCCTATCCGAGTTGGCCAAACGGCAAGCTGTCCGGTAGGGCTTCCGGCCGTTCACATAGATGTTTCATTTCAACGATCGCCTTTCTGTCTGCGGCGGTCAGGATGCCTTCCATCACCTCAAGGACATGAAGTGACAGTTCAAGGCTGGCGCGATGGGGGCGGTCATCCACAATGGCTTGCGCCATATCCGCAAGGCCGAGAATGCGATAGTTGCCGTCCCCGTATTTATGAGTTTGTTCAGCAGTGACCCAATCGCCGCTGCCTTCCGAAATCTTGACATCTCCGTCAAAACAGTTTGGATCAGGGACAACCATTGATCCCTTAGTCCCGTAGAGCTCGATATGGTTGTGTTCGTGCTTGTGAACATCGAAACTTGTCGTGATCGTAACCTGCGCGCCGTTGGCAAAGTTCATGATGCCGGAGATATGTGTGTCGATTTCAACGTCGAAACTCTCGCCCTCACGCGCACCTGAACCGATTTCGCGCGTTTCATAGGAACGTGTTGCCGCTCCGAGAACAGAGGACACGGGTCCGATCATGTTGATCAGGGCGGTGATATAGTAAGGGCCCATATCCAGTAGTGGGCCGCCGCCAGCTTTGTAATAAAAATCTGGGTTCGGGTGCCAGCTTTCGTGCCCTGGTACCATCATGTAAGCACTGCCGGCATTAATCGCGCCGATCTCGCCCGCATCCAGAAGTTTACGCGCGGTTTGGTGTGAGCCACCAAAAAACGTGTCTGGTGCGCAGCCAACACGAAGGCCGGTTTCCCGCGCTAGATCAACAAGCTCCATTGCCTCCTTCATCGTCACCGCGAGCGGCTTCTCGGAATATACATGTTTGCCCGCGTTCAGAGCTTTTTTGCCCACCTCAACATGAAATTGAGGCGTTGTCAGATTTAGAACAATGTCAATGCGATCGTCCGCGAGTAAAGCCTCAACGCTCAAAGCCTCGATGCCATAAGTTGCGGCTTTTTCTTCGGCTACAGAAAGATTGATGTCGGCGCAGGCCACCATGTTCAAGACACCAAACTGCGGCGCGGCCTTGAGATAGGCGTCGGAAATGTTGCCACATCCTATGACGCCAATGCCTATTTTCTTCGTCACGTTTTCCCTCCCGCGCCAGCTAAGGCGCCCTATGTGTGTGAAGACTGCAATGTATGTGTGTGCGATGAGGCGGATGCGCTTAAATTCGGCGCATGCCAAACCGCGGTCGCCGCGTCTCTACGGCTGGATTCCTCGCTTTTACTGAGTTTCGGTGTATTTAAGTTAGTATGTAAAATAAATAGCGCAGGAGCAGGCGTCAATCGCCAAATCGGCTCGACTACATTGTTATGCGCCGTCTTCGTCGGAACCGGCTTCTGACCATCGGTGAGTGTAATCGCCCTGCAGTGGTGTTTCGCTCACATCTGATGCTTCCAGTGGTTTCCGAACCACGTAGAACAAATAGCATCTTTGCGGTACAAGCTTCTTCGCCATTCGAAGCCGACGCTTTGTTTCGTAAGGGTCTTCTATTTCAAATGGCGCATCCCGGGGGAATTCGGGAAGGAAAGTGCATTGCAAAACGTCGCACCCTTTTGTCCGCTTCCAGAAGGAGAATACCAACTCTGGTCCGAACTGGTAGAAACCGTGTGCAAACCAGTTATTCCCTGGTGAGGCCGCAATAAAGGTGCCGCCCGGCGCGAGGAGGTCGAACGCATTTGTCATGGCCGTTTTCACGTCAAACACGTGCTCGAGCGTTCCGCCGTCGAGCACAATATCAAACTTTCCCACCAGTTCAGAAGGGATGGGTGTGTTTAGATCATGTGCAAAACTTGCGCCCTCAAACTGGGAGTAATCCAAGCTCTGGACGTGCTGAACTCCGAGAGCTTCGAATAGTGGCTCGGCAAAACCATTTTCCCGTTCAAGCTCTTCTATTGTCAGCCCAGGCTGGAACTCATCAAGCAATCGGTTTGCCGCGCGTTTTAGGCGAGGGCGGTTGAGTTGCAAAGATTGCCGACCAAGCATCAGCATCCGCTCTTTCTTTCGGATCGGCGGGATGATCTTCAACAATTGGGTTAGAGAAGCATAGTCGACACCCATATTAGTCTCCGGCTACTTTGATTGTTCAGCGGTTTTGATGCGAGCTTTTACGGGCGCTTTTGTTGGATCAATCCCATGCTTTTCCAGAAGGCTGTGGAACAGGCCGCCTGCTTCCGGCAGTCCGTTATTACGTTTCGCGAGCAAGTCGCGCATTCTGCGACCATAGAGGTGTATCGATGTGGTGTTGTTTGTGATGTAGCTTTCTGCATCTTCACGATGTCTCGGTTTTACGATTTTCCGACGTTCTTCGAACGGCACGGGATAGAGCACATCACGCGGAAAGGCGAATTTGGCTTCGCCGGTTTTCTGAAGATAGTATGTCACAGCGTGAGGCCCCCAAACACCCCACGGAAGCTCGCCAACATGGGTTGGATTTCCTGCATCGGCCCGCGCTTTAAGATTGGCTTTGACTTTGTCACTATACCATTCTGGCGTTCCAAACTCGTCTTTTGTCATCTCTAGTAAGCCGCTCAAAGCAGGACTGTTCGGTGGCAAGCCGAGCACACCTCCATTGATGTGGTGCGCGGATTCCCAGCCGAAATAATGGCCGGTTTCAGTTTCAAACGGTTTGACACAATAGGCATCTGTATCTGCCCAGATGGTGTTTTCTGATTTGGTCAGTAGGTGATAGCGGAATACATCCGAAAAAAGCGCGAGACTGTTTGTGCGGCCGTGCTTGATAAAGTTGTCGCGGTTAAGAATTTCATTGCCATGAGCCAATGTCACGCCCGCCGGAACGTTCTGAACTTCACCGTAGTGATATAAAACCACGTCATGGCCGACATCTAGAAACGATTGAATGCAGAGCTGTTCGAGGTAACTCAGCGGTCCCTCGACCCAGAGCATAGCTATGATCGGTTTGCTACTCATGATTTCCTTTTCCAATGAGGCATATTGGGTTGTCTGGTTCTGTCGTCTCAAATTGTTATTTCAAGTAGTGTTCAACCAAAACGCATGCAATTTGCTTGCTGTTTTGTGTTTCTATCTCAGGGCCTCAGTAGCTCTATGCGCGGAAGCATCGTTAGCTTTTGCACGTCACTTTCGTAAAGGTGCGTCAGATGGCGGCGCTCGTCTTGGGTCCATGGGTCATAGGCCTCAAGTTCATCGCTTCGTGGATATTTTTCTTGAATTTCGGCCCATTTCTCTATCGCGATTTCTGCTCCGAAACGCTCTATTTCATTGAACAATATCTCGACTGCCTTTTGAGAAGCCGAAGGGCGAATTCGTTTGCGTTGCGGGGTGGCGAAGTTGCTTGTGTCTGCGCCTTCGCCGACGAGGTTTTGAATGATCTGATCCGAAAGTTGATGCATATCTTCGTGGCGCCAAGCAATAATTTTGGCATCAGGAAATGATTTGGCAATCACCTGTATCAGAGCGGACCAGCTTTCGATGTTGGACAAAACTTTTCGCTTCATTGCGTTTTCGTCGATCACAAAACGGGCGCTGGCAGAGCGCAAAAACTCGATATAGGTGGAGGCGAAAAAATCCGCATAATTGCGGACTGCGAGATGAACTTCTCGAACTTCAAAGGGTATGTTGTTCGCGAAAACTCTTGTAAAAACCTTCCGGTTTGCAAAGAGCATTCCGCCACGAGCACATTGACCGCTATGGCCGGAAAGGTTCTCGTCTGACAGGATTATCCTTTCGCCGGATTTTGCGCCGACATCGTCAAAAAAGCCTTTGGCTATTTTGGCGAGTTCTTTGTCAGAGATTTTTGTTTTTCTGTCGATCCCGAGTTTTTCATAGCCGTTTAGCTGGCAAGGAACGGTGAATTCTTTACGGGTTGTTCTGTGGTGAACATAATGCACACCTTGCTTTCGAAGTCGGCCCGCATTTCGTTGCAGTATGGCCTGAAGATAGCTAGAGGCAGTTTTGACCACCCCTCCGTGAACAATAACGTAAGGATCGTTTGCAGCGCTACCCATCTGCAGCCTCTACCAACGGCGCTGCGTTGATCTTGCTGATTGAGTTGCGGAAATCTTCCCAGCCATCGCGTTTCTTGAGGTCATCGATTTTTCCGCGATGCCAGTCACATGCTTTTTGATGTAAATCAGCGAGCACTGGATCTTCCATTAGTTTAGATAGTTCACGGTCAAGCGCTGGAAGTGCCGCCAAAATAGAGGTGTCTCGGGCCTCGTTCTGGTTCATATCCGTCCAGTAGCTGATGCCTTGATCGTCTCCGACGTGATTTGTACGGCCACGGTCCCGTTTAACAAGGAAGCTATCAACTGAGCGCACGGCGTAGTGGTGCAACCTGACAAAATCGTGGGAGAATTTCGTGTGTGCGCGCCACCCTTGCTCAAGATAGGTGTCAGGCATCGGGTTTCCTCCGCCATCAACCCAGGCGATATCGCCTTTGTCGGTATTAAAGACTGGCCTGTGAACCTTTAAACGCCTGAAACGGTCGGACTTGCGGACTAACGTTTTGATGCCGCCGGTTCTATAATTCGGGAAGGAGTTCTCGCCGCAGGCCCAATCAAACTGTGCCGTCACAAGTTCGTCGTGATAGTCAAGCCGCCCACTATTGCCAAAGAGTTTCCAGCATGCCGAGATTGCGTCCGCATCACCAACCGCAGAGAACAAATCATCGAGATGGCCGCTTCCAACGCGAATATTCAAGAATTCATCGCAGTCAGCGCAAAGCAACCATTCGGCATCTTGCGTTATGCTCTGTTTTGCCGAGTCAAATAACGCTGATGCTTGGTAGTTCTTTCCGTGTTTCGCCGGATTAGGCAGGTGCTTTGCGATACCAAGTTCTTCAAGCCGCATTGCGATCTTGTCGGTGCCGTCAACGCAATCGTTTGTGTAAATCAGGAAATCGGTGAACCCGATACTACGATTGTAGGCAATCCATTCGAGCATGAATGGACCTTCGTTTTTCATCGTTGTTACAATAACGCGTTTGCTCAACGAAAAATGGGCCGGTGAGACATTGAGTGGTTTTGGCTTCACGATGCGCGCACGACTTTCATCTGCGTCAGGGGCCATTTCCTCCGCCAATTTATTGCGGGTTGCTCTTTCACGGAGTCGCTCGCGGAACACCATGTCAAACCGATCAGCAATTTTCTCGCGCCCGCTGTTTCGGAAATAGTTCGATACCGAACCGCGATACCAAGGCAGGTTTCGACGGTTTCGGTAGAGGCGGTAGAACTCCTTTTCCGTTAGCTCGTCGAAGATTGCGTGTTGAATAACAGGTTTAAGCGCATCAATCTTACGTAGGAAAACCGCCGTTTTGTGGCGTGAGAACCAGCATTTGAACTTGTGGATATTTGGGCCCTCGAACCTCTCGATGTGTCGCGTGTCAAGTTCGTGATACGGATCCCAGAAAAGATTCACGCGGCCCATATTTTTTGTGAGCTCTGCTGCGTCATTCAAAGGGAGTGTCCAGTCTTGCCGCTGGCCGACGACATAACGTGTTTCCCAAGGCACGATGCTTGGGTCGAGAGTGCTTTGCGGGTTGATCGCGACGACATGAGCGCCCGGAACAAGCGAGGCGAACTTGAGAGCTGCAAAGCCCCCCATAGAAACACCCGCAAATACAACGCGTTCGTAGTTGTCAAAGAAGCCGTCGCTTGCAAGGGCCTCAAAACGCCGGATTAATTTGGCGTCGCGATACCAGCCTTTGATATGCGCAAATACTCCGAGATGGGAAACTCCTACGTCGCGAGCAAATTTGTAGCCCCACGGGGAGCGGTCAATGGCCTCGTCAAACACGTTCGATAGGTTGTCAAAACTCACATACAGATGGCTCTTCGATCTCTTGACAAAGAGCAGACTATGTTTGTTGCCCTTTTCAAAAAAACCTTCACGATCGGAGCCGGGGCGCAGGTCTTCAAGCCAGAGCGGGGCGCCTTGAGGGATGCTTGGTGTTTGCTCTGCCATGTAGGTGTCTGTCCTGAATGCTCGTTTGCTTTGGCCAAGTTGTGCAAAGCCGCTTACCCTTGTTTCGCGCATCTTGCCCGCACCGTATCAGGCCCGCAACTCATTTTGACAGTAATTTGAAGAACTGTACCTTTCAAACTGCGAAGGGGGGCTTGACCTGCACTCAATCACTGCCACTGTGGGAGCAGATTGATTTGATTGTATTCTTTATGGGAGCGACACCTTGATACTTCGCCAAGTTTTAACGGCAATGACTTTTCTTGCCGCCGGCACGGCCACCATGGCGCAGAGCCAAACTCAGAACTTGGACGAAATTGCAAAAGGATACGTCGGCACAGAAACTTGCGCGACCTGTCATGAAGATGAAAGCCTTGTATGGGAAGAGTCGCACCATGCGTTGGCTTGGACAGAGGCAACAGAAGAGAACGTTCTTGGCAATTTTGATGGCGCAGAATTTGTGCATGAAGGTGTCGCGACGCGATTTGACCGTGAAGGGCAGGCGTTTGTAATTCATGTCACAGAAGAGGACGGAAGCAAAAAACGGTTTGAAGTCCATTCCGTAGCGGGAATTGCGCCGTTGCAGCAGTATCTCATCGAGACAGAGCCCGGAAAGCTCCAAAGTTTTGACGTGGTTTGGGATGTGGAGCGTGAGGAATGGTATCACCTTTATCCGGATCAACATCTTCCGCCCGATGACGGTTTGCATTGGACCGGTCCATATAAGAATTGGAACGCGAGATGTGCGGAATGTCATGCCACAGGCTTTCGCAAAAACTACGATAGCGTATCGCAAAGCTACGCTTCAGATCAGGTCGAGATCGGCGTTGGCTGCGAAGCATGTCATGGGCCGGGGCGCGATCATGTGGAGTGGGCAGAAAACGGAGCAAAGGAAGATGGGCAGGGGTCTTATTTTTCGATGAACTTCGCCGAGGCCGGTGCGGAGGGTGAGATACAGCAATGTGCAGGGTGCCACTCGCGTCGCGAGGCGCAGCTTGACGGAAACCCTTTGCCAGGCACGCCATATCACGACGCATATGCGCTCTCATTGTTGCGGCCCGGTATGTACCATCCAGACGGACAAATTCGCGATGAGGTCTATGTTTACGGCTCATTCCTACAGTCGAAAATGTACGAAAAAGGTGTGCAATGCAGCAATTGCCATGATCCGCACTCTGTCCAATTGAAAGCCGAAGGCAATGCAGTTTGTACGCAATGTCACTCGCCCGCGGGTAATCCGGAATTTACGAGCCTGACTCAGAAAGACTACGATACAGCGGATCACCATTTCCATCCCGAAGGGAGCGAAGGGGCGCAGTGTAAATCCTGTCACATGATTGAGCGGGACTACATGGGGATCGACGGGCGTCGGGATCATAGTTTCAGAATTCCACGTCCTGATCTTGCAGCCGCGTCGGGATCGCCTGATGCATGTACTGATTGTCATGATGACCGCTCTCCGGAATGGGCTGCCGAAGAGATCGCTGCATGGTACCCCGACAGCGTTCACCGTGGGTCGCATTACGGGACTGTTTTCGCCAAAGGTTTTGCAGACCCCGTGAGCGCGCGTTCTGAGCTTGTGTCTCTTGCAACATCTGAAGGCGAGGCAAGCATCGTCCGAGCCACGGCGCTTTGGTTACTTGAGGCCGCGGCCGACGAAGATCTAGCGGAAACGCTAGCGCCTTTGTTATCGCATCCTGATCCGCTGATCCGCTCTGCCGCGATCCGTCCGCAGTCTGGCGCGAACCCGCAAGAGAGTGTCCTGCGTTTGGTCGAATTGTTGGGCGATCCTGTCCGGCTTGTACGCACAGAGACGGTAAAATCTCTATTGAGCGCACCTGTTGCGCGTTTCCCAGAGGCCATCGCTTCGAATTTCCAACGGGCAATGGGAGAATGGCGAGAAAGTTTGAGCAATCGGACTGATTTTCCTGAAACGCATCTTGTGCTCGGTGGCGCTGCGCTTGGTATGCGAAATTTGCCTGCAGCCACGGAGGCATTCAGAACAGTGGTGCAACTCGACCCGCAGCGTGAAGATGCATGGAGCATGCTTGTGCGGATCAAAGCGGCTGAAGGCGATATGGCCGGCGCACTTTCTGTTGTGACGGAGGCGCGTAGCAAACTACCCGAAAGCGAATTCCTGCTTCAGATGGAACAGGAGTTGAAGGAACTGCAGTAATCTTCGGCCTCTACTTATGTATCGTCCGAATGTAAAAAGCTCCGATGCTTAATGCATCAGAGCTTTCAACTACGCTGCAATTCCCACTCACGGAAAATTAGCTTGGAAGGGTAGTGGAACGACTATGCGTGTTCACAAAAAATTGTCAACACGAGAAAGTTGCCAAAGTTGCTAAGCAGAAAATTTGAGTGTAATCTTATTTTTAAGCAAGTACAGGAGCGAGCGATGGATCAGTTTAGAGCATTTTTTCAGTTGCGAAGCATTCTGTTGGAGATGGAGCAGGATCTCGGTCTCGACAAGCTTGCCCAATCAGAAATTGATATTTTTCTAGCCGCACGAAGCTTGACGGAAAATGAAGGTGATGTTGTCGCATCCGATCAAATCCGCAATCACAGCCTTACGAAATCTATCGCCCAAGCAACCTATCATCGTTCTTTGCGGTCACTCCTTGAGAAGGGAATGATTAAAAAAGCAGCAGGTTCAAAGTCGAAATCCTACGTCGTGAATATGAATCCAGAGATTGTTCTGAAAAACGCGTAAAATCACGGATACTTTACTTTATCCATTGATCGGAAATTATCCTTCGTTCAAGCTTCGTTAGACGATCAAGCGTTCGTAGGCGTGACTACCGCCAGCTGCTTGTTCGTGCACATGGGACGGAGCATTGGAATGGGTGACCTAAGCAGAGCGGTATATAAATCTTCCGCTCCATTTCTGTTAATAATCATTCTGTATATTTTTGCGCATGGAATTGTTGCGCTCGTTATCGCGCCGATTCAGGCGATCTATTTCCCTGAAATCACCGTCTTTGCATGTTTTCTGTACTTGCCTCACGGTATTCGTGTCTTGGCCGCGTTGTTCTACGGGTGGCCGTCTGTCATTGCCTTGTTTGCTGGAAATATCATCGCGGCCTATGTTTTCTCGACTGACCCGCAAAATCTCTTGTTGGACGGGCTCGTTTTCGCAACTGCGTTCGCCGCATCGCTCACGGGCGTTCTTGCGTTCGAGTTTATGCGGCTCTTTGGTATGAACCTATATGCAGGGCGTGGAACGCCGATCAATTGGAAATTGATTCTTGTTGTTGGTGCCATCTCGTCGGTTATCAACTCGGTGTTCCAAAGCCTTCTGTTGTCCGGCGTAATCATTCCGGGAGATGGGCTTTTGGTGTTCTTTGCAGTATTTATTGGCGATATTCTTGGCGTCGCGGTTCTAATGTTTGTATTGATGCTGGGGTTCCGCTGGTATCGGATGCGAGAGGAAGCATCAAAACTTTCGTGAGGCTTCAAAGCGGCGGCGCGCTCTGTTTTGCGCTAGGCGCAGAAGAACTGGGCCCATAAGAATTCCTGCGATGAAGCCACCCAAATGCGCTTCCCATGCTAAAGCCCCCTGAAGCACCAAGGCGATTAAAATATTCGCAACCACCAAGCCGACGCAGGTTGAAAATACAGGCTTTAGCGACTGGCCTGTGCGACGAAGCTTTGCAGCTTCGAAGAATTGCCACGCACCAAGGAAACCGAAAACTGCACCAGAAGCGCCAAGCATCGGTGCGTTCGATGAGTTGATCAGGCCAAACACAATACCGCCCCCAATCGCAGAAACGGCAAATAATCCGATAACTGGCCACGGTCCCGAAAGCGAGGAGAGGAACTTGCCAAGCGAGAGCAGCACAACTGTGTTCATCAACAAATGAAACATCCCGCCGTGCAAAAACGCGTGACTGAGAAACATCGTCACAGGCTGTGCGTCAAAAGCGGGAAGCAATTCACCTGACAAAAGAGGCGACCAAAATGCACCATAGATAACCATCGTCGCGCGCCAGTCAGGACTTCCGATGATTCCGCGATCAGCAAGTGAAAGTACCACCTCTATCGCCGCCATAATCCCGACCAACGCCCAAATTTGGAAAGGAACGTCACTTACGCGTTGATTTGTCGGGGGCTGGTTTGATGCGGACATAATTTTCTCGGTCTATGGAGGTCTTATTGCAACTTAGTACCTAATTGCGAAAAGAGAACCGCTTTACGAGAAAGTAAGAGAAATTAAACCCAATACAAAAAAGGGCCCCGAAGATCGGAGCCCTTTGTATGAGATTTCGCTGGCTTTAGACCAAATCGTCGGGAAGCACCGAAGTCGGGATCGCCTGATAGCAAACAGGGCGCAGGAAACGGCGAATGGAGAGTGTTCCCACCGAAGTTGCACCGAAGTTTGTGGATGCAGGGTAGGGGCCGCCGTGAACCATCGTGTCGCTGACCTCAACACCTGTTGGGAAGCCATTGGCCAGAAGCCGTCCGGCTTTGCGCTCGATGATAGGCATAAGAGCGCGGGCATCGTCTGCATCTGCGTCATCCATGTGGATGGTGCAGGTTAGCTGGCCTTGGAGGGAGCGGGCAATTTCCCGAGCTTGCTCCTGATCTTTAACCGTAACAACCATGCCAAGCGGTCCGAACACTTCCTCGCCGAGTTCTTCGTTCTTTAGCCATTCTTCGGCAGTCGTTGCGAAAAGGTAAGGTGTCGCGCTGCGTAGATCGCATGTAGACGTCAGGACTTCCTGAACACCGGCGGTGCCTTGGATCCGGTCGCGGCCGGAGTAATAGGCGGAGGCAATACCTTCGGTGAGCATTGTCTGTGCAGGAACTTCGCCGAGCGCTTCGGTTGCAGCAGCAACGAAGGCTTCTGCTTCCTTGCCTTCTTTAACGATTGCAATGCCAGGGTTTGTACAGAACTGACCAGCGCCCATTGTGAGCGACGCGGCCCAGCCCTTGCCGATGTCTGCGCCGCGAGAGGCGAGAGCACCATCAAGGATGAACATTGGATTAACCGAACCCAGTTCGCCAAAGAATGGGATTGGGTTTGGACGTGCGGCGCAAAGATCAAAGAGCGCACGACCACCGCCAAGCGAGCCAGTAAAGCCAACAGCGTTGATAAGTGGGTGCTGCACTACGGCTTGACCAACTGCACGGTTACCGCCTTGGATTTGCGAGAATACACCTGGGTGAATGCCGCAGGTTTTGATGGCTTTATCAATTGCCTGTGCAACAAGATCCGACACGCCAGGATGCGCAGAGTGACCTTTGACGACCACAGGGCAGCCCGCAGCCAGAGCCGCAGCAGTATCACCGCCAGCTGTTGAGAAAGCGAGTGGGAAGTTGGAAGCGCCAAATACAGCTACAGGGCCGATTGGGCGCTGCATCATCCGCAAGTCAGGGCGGGGCAGAGGCGCGCGATCAGGAAGGGCTTCATCAAAGCGGCGATCAAGGTAGTCACCTTTTTCGATGTGATCTGCGAAGAGGTTCAACTGGCCTGTTGTTCGGCCGCGTTCCCCAACGAGGCGGGCCTCTGGAAGACCTGTTTCCTTAGTGCCCATCGCTGTGATCTCGTCGCCAAGGGCGTCGATTTCCTTGGCGATTTCACGAAGAAAAGCAGCACGCTCGGCGCGTGTGGAGTAACCATAGCTCCAGAAAGCTTCTTCGGCGGCAATACAGGCTTGATCGACAAGTTCGACTGTTCCTACCGCAAATTCGTCGGCTTCGCCGCTTGCGGGTTCGTTCGTAAAGGTGTTTGGGCCGCCGATCCATTCACCGGCGATCAGATGGGTTCCTTTGAGCATTTTGGTATCCTTACAGGGCCTAGTTGGATTGTTGGACAAACACTAGGTCAGCGCGTGGTGAGTGTCTAGCGCCTATTGGCGATTCCGGCGGATTCTTGCAATGAATTAAGCGACGCCAGCGGTTTCGGGGTTGGTTAGGCCAAGACGACCAGCGGCGGCCTTTACGTGTCTGGCCATTGCCTCGCGAGCCGCTGTTGGGTTTTGTGCCCTGACAGCTTCAAGAACAGCGAGATGTTCAGATACGGAAATCTCAAGCAGGTCGTCTTTGCCATAGACGCGTTCTGTCTTGCGTGTTGTGTCGGCGAGGCGTCCGGAAATGTAGTCGACAAAGCCAGCGAGATAACTGTTTCCTGTTGCTTGCCCGAGGAGGCGATGAAAGCGAGCGTCTGACTGTAGGCGCAGCTCATCGAACACTTTGCTTTCGGCCATAACGTTCATTGTCTCATCGAGTTGGGCAAGATCACCATCGCTTCGGCGAAGTGCAGCAATTCCGGCAACGTCTATTTCAAGGATGGCCCTTAGCTCAAACAATTGCGCAAGAGCGTTTTCCTCGGGCATGTTTTGTGTGTCCACCCGAAAGGTCGCGCGCTCGGAAATCGGTTTGATCACCGCACCGCGGCCTTGCTTTGTCGCAATAACCCCATCCGAGCGAAGGCGTGCAATCGCCTCACGAACGACATTCCGACTCACGCCGAATCTTTGCGCCAACATTATTTCGGTTGGGAGACAATCTCCTGGTTTGAGTATGCCAGACTGGACCTTTGCCAAGATATCAGAAGCAATAATGTCGGGCAGATAGCCTTTGCGCTCGATCTGTCCGAAATGAGCTTCGATTTTTGACTGGTCTAGTTTCATGCGCCCGACTCCTTTTCCCGCCTGATTGAGGCGCGTATGCGGCTTTAGGCGGGGAGGTGATGTCCTACAATCTGACAATAAAGAGCCAGAAAGCGAATGCAACGGTAAAGAAAAGGGAGTTTTGCTTGGAAAACGCGATCACAAGCCCGTGAATCACAAGAGCCGCCATCACATATGTGAGAGCGGCTCTTCCGTGATATCCGTGGGTGGCGGATAATTAACCAATTGGAGCGGGCGAGGCGATTCGAACGCCCGACCCTAACCTTGGCAAGGTTATGCTCTACCCCTGAGCTACGCCCGCGCCGTTTGGTGAGGCCTGATTTATAGCGAACATCTGGGGGCTGCAAGAGGGAAATCGCATAAAAAGAAATTTTTTTGTGACGGATTTCTGAAGTCGGTTCGTATTAGATTCAGGAACACAGGAGAGGACAGATGAAACACCTTGAACAGACCCACAGAGAAACTGGTTTGGCCCGCGCTATTTGTCACGCGCGCGTTCAATGGCCACGCGGAACTTCGACCTTTCGGATCATGAGCCTGACGGTGATGATCGTCGCGGCGATGTGTTTGAGTCAGGTTAACGTGTAACGAGAGTCTCAATGAAAAACCCGCCACAGTTGCCTGCGGCGGGCATTGTAGAGTTTGGCCTCATCTAACAAGGGGCCGCATTTTCAGATCAGCTTATTCCAGCTCGACAAGCAAATCCTTGGCATCGATTTGGCCGCCTGGTGCTACATGCACGGCTTTCACAACCGCATCACGCTCGGCATGAATGCCGGTCTCCATTTTCATCGCTTCGATCGTGAGAAGGAGATCGCCTTCGTGAACTTTTTGTCCAACGGTTGCCGCCAGTGAGGCCACAACACCTGGCATTGGTGCGCCGATGTGGTTTGCGTTGCCATCTTCGGCTTTCGGCCGTGCAGCAGTTTGCGACTTCACAAGGCGGTTTGGAACGCGGATCACACGTGGCTGGCCGTTAAGCTCAAAGAAAACCTTAACGTCGCCGTCCTCACCTGTTTCACCTACGGCTTGCAAACGAATCTCGAGCGTTTTGCCTGGATCGATTTCAGCAGTGATCTCTTCGCCCGGCTCCATGCCATAGAAGAATGTACGTGTCGGAAGCGCGCGGACCGGACCATAGGTACGGTGGCGGCCCATGTAATCGAGGAACACCTTGGGATACATAAGGTAACCGTTCAGGTCTTCGTCATCGACGACAAATCCATCAAGCTCTTCTGAAACTTTTGCACGCACGGCCTCAAGGTCGATCGGTTCCATCGAGGCGCCAGGGCGCTCAACGCTTGGCTTTTCGCCTTTGAGGATTTTGGCTTGAATTGCTTCTGGGAAACCACCTGGAGGTTGGCCGAGGTTCCCGCGCATCATGTCCACCACACTATCAGGGAAGGAGAGATCAACTTCCGGATCTTCCACCTCATCGCGTGTTAGCCCTTGGCTCACCATCATAAGTGCCATGTCGCCAACAACTTTGGAGCTTGGTGTCACTTTGACGATATCGCCGAACATCTGGTTCACGTCGGAATATGTCTGGGCGACCTCGTGCCAGCGCTCTTCAAGGCCTAGGCTGCGCGCCTGCGCCTTGAGGTTGGTAAACTGACCGCCTGGCATTTCGTGAAGGTAAACTTCGGATGCCGGAGCGGCGAGGCCACTTTCAAAAGCAGCGTATTGCGCGCGTACACCTTCCCAGTAATTGGAAACCTCGCGGATTGCGCCGATATCAAGGCCGGTGTCGCGCTCTGTGTGGCGCAGGGCTTCGACAACGGAACCGAGACATGGCTGGCTTGTGCCGCCAGAGAAGGCATCCATCGCCGCATCAACTGCATCAACGCCAGCTTCTGCCGCCGCAAGAATAGTTGCGCCCGCGATGCCGGACGTGTCGTGTGTATGGAAATGGATCGGAAGGCCCACTTCTTCTTTAAGCGACTTGATGAGAAGCCCCGCCGCGGATGGCTTGAGCAGACCGGACATATCCTTGAGGCCAAGCACATGCGCGCCTGCGGCCTTCAGGTCTTTACCCATTTCAACGTAATACTTGAGGTCGTATTTCGCTCGGTTCGGGTCAAGGATGTCGCCCGTGTAGCAAATCGTGCCTTCACAGACCTTATTGGCCTCGATGACCGCATCCATGGCAACGCGCATGTTTTCAACCCAGTTAAGGCTGTCAAAAACGCGGAACACGTCAACACCGGTGATCGCCGCTTGTTTGACGAACGATTGCACGACGTTGTCAGGATAGTTTGTATAGCCAACGCCGTTGCTGGCGCGCAGGAGCATTTGGGTCATCACATTCGGCATGGCCGCGCGCAGATCGCGGAGGCGCTGCCATGGGCATTCCTGCAAGAAGCGATAGGCGACATCAAAGGTCGCGCCGCCCCAGCATTCAACCGAGAACAGATCGCCAAGGTTCGACGCATAGCTTGGCGCAACCTTGATCATGTCAATCGAACGCATACGCGTAGCAAGAAGGCTCTGGTGCCCGTCGCGCATGGTTGTATCGGTCAGCAGAAGCTTTTTCTGGGCTGCCATCCAATCCGCAACGGCCTGTGGTCCCTCGGCTTCAAGCAGATTGCGCGTGCCGTTCTTTGGCGCACCGATTGGGGCTGGAGGAACGGGTGCGTGGAGATCATCCGCAGGAGCCGGACGGTCCGCCGTTTCAGGGTGCCCGTTAACCGTAATATCCGCAACATAAGTGAGGATTTTGGTCGCACGGTCGCGGCGCTTTTTGAAGTCAAAGAGGTCCGGCGTCTCGTCGATGAACTTGGTTGTATACGTGTTGTCGAGGAATGTTGGATGCTTCAGTAGGTTCTCGACAAAAGCGATGTTGGTGCTGACGCCACGAATACGGAACTCTCGCAACGCGCGGTCCATACGTGCGATCGCGGCTTCAGGAGTTGGGCCTTTCGCCGTAACCTTCACGAGGAGGGAGTCATAATAGCGTGTAATCACCCCGCCCGAATAAGCTGTACCACCGTCAAGACGAATGCCCATGCCTGTGGCCGAACGATAGGCTGTAATGCGGCCGTAGTCGGGGATGAAGTTGTTTTGCGGGTCTTCGGTTGTCACGCGGCACTGTAGCGCGTGGCCGGTGAGGTGAATGTCGTCTTGACTGGCTTTACCGGTGGCTTCCTGAATGGATTTGCCTTCGGAGATCAGGATTTGAGCCTGAACGATATCAATGCCGGTGACTTCTTCGGTAACAGTGTGTTCAACCTGTACGCGCGGGTTCACCTCGATGAAATAAAACTGCCCGTCGTCCATATCCATTAGGAATTCGACGGTACCTGCGCATTGATAGTTCACATGGGCGCAAATCTTGCGGCCCAATTCACAGACCTCTGCGCGCTGTTCCTCAGAGAGATAAGGGGCAGGGGCGCGCTCAACGACCTTCTGGTTGCGGCGCTGAACCGAGCAATCACGCTCATATAGGTGATACATGCCACCGTTCTGGTCTCCCAGAATCTGCACTTCAACGTGACGGGCGCGTTGGATCATCTTCTCCAGATAGCCTTCGCCATTCCCAAATGCGGCTTCGGCCTCACGACGCCCCTCAAGAACCTTTTCCTCAACCTCGTCGTCGCCGAAAATCGGGCGCATACCACGGCCACCGCCGCCCCAGCTCGCTTTGAGCATGAGCGGGTAGCCGATTTCTGCGGCTTCTTTGCGGATCGAGTCCATGTCGTCGCCCAAAACCTCGGTGGCGGGAATAACAGGAACGCCGGCCTCGATCGCCACGCGGCGCGCACTGGCTTTGTCGCCAAGGGCACGCATTGTTTCGGCCTTGGGGCCAATAAACGTAATGCCCGCAGCTTCGCAGGCGTCTACGAAATCGGGGTTTTCAGAGAGGAGGCCATATCCCGGGTGGATCGCGTCTGCGCCGGACATCTTGGCGACGCGGATGATCTCTTCGATGCTCAAGTAGGCGGCAACTGGCCCCATACCTTCGCCAATACGATAGGCTTCGTCCGCTTTGAAGCGATGCAAGCCGAGCTTGTCTTCTTCGGCATAGACCGCGACCGTTTTCTTTCCCATTTCGTTTGCGGCACGCATGATACGAATGGCAATCTCACCGCGGTTGGCGATAAGAATCTTTTTGAAATCTGACATATGGTTTCCCCGATAGCTCTGGGGCATCTTTTATGAGGAAATCTTGCATTCGTAAAGGTTTCTTCGCAATTGCAGCAAGAATTTAGGTCAGCAAAACTGTCCATTTATTGCTGCAGCGGTCAATTTTTGTTCGCTGGATTGAGGTGAGCATCCGGCTTTGGTGGGCGGAATTGGCAAATTGGGTCACAATGAATGACCTAATTACTCCGAAGTTTTGCGTGATTGTTGCAGAACATTTTATGAACACCTCTTTCCCTCTGATAAGGAGTTGGGTAGATTGCCGGTATGAGCACATTTGACGATAACGAGCCTCTAGACGCCCCGTCGCGCGTCCCCCTTTCGCAGCGCGCTATGCCAAAGCCACAGGTGGCTTATCTTGATGGTTTGAACCCTGCGCAGCGGCAAGCAGTCGAGCATTTAGACGGTCCGGTCCTTATGCTTGCAGGGGCCGGAACAGGTAAAACCAAGGCGCTAACCAGCCGCGTCGTGCATCTCGTAAATACGGGTCGCGCCGCGCCGCGCGATATTCTTGCAGTGACTTTTACTAATAAGGCCGCGCGAGAAATGAAGAACCGGATCGAGGTGATGCTGGATGGTCGTGGCGTTGGGATGCAGTGGCTCGGAACATTTCATGCGATTTGCGTAAAGCTCCTTCGCCGTCACGCGGAACTGGTTGGCCTCAAAAGCAACTTTACGATTTTAGATACGGACGACCAAATCCGCCTTCTTAAACAGTTGCTTTCGGCGGCGAATATCGATGAAAAACGCTGGCCCGCGCGACAGCTTGCTCACATCATAGACAGCTGGAAGAACCGTGCGTGGCTTCCGGAAACTGTGCCCTCGGCAGAAACCGGTGCTTTTGATCACAAGGGCATCGAGCTTTATGCCCAGTATCAAGAGCGCTTGAAAACGTTAAACGCTTGTGATTTTGGCGATTTGCTTTTGCATATGGTCACGATTTATCAGAAACACCCTGATGTTTTGGAGCTATATCAACAGTCGTTTAAATATATCCTTGTGGACGAGTATCAGGACACGAACGTCGCGCAATATCTCTGGCTGCGTTTGCTCGCGGGCGGGCATAAAAACATCTGTTGCGTGGGTGATGACGATCAGTCGATCTATGGCTGGCGCGGCGCCGAGGTCGGAAATATTCTGCGGTTCGAAAAGGACTTTCCCGGAGCATTTGTTGTTCGTCTCGAGCAAAACTATCGCTCCACGCCGCATATCCTTGCTGCCGCATCGGGCGTGATATCGGGCAATAAGGGCCGATTGGGCAAAGAGCTTTGGACAGAACGAACTGACGGCGAGAAGGTTCGTCTCATCGGTCATTGGGATGGCGAAGCGGAAGCGCGCTGGATCAGCGAAGAGATTGAAAGCCTTCAGCGCGGACGGCATGGAGAGCTGGGTGAAAGCCTAGAGGATATTGCGATTCTCGTGCGTGCAAGCCACCAAATGCGGGCATTTGAAGAACGATTTCTTACCATTGGTTTGCCGTATCGTGTGATTGGCGGGCCTCGGTTCTATGAGCGCCTCGAGATTCGGGATGCAATGGCCTATTTCCGCATTGTTGTGAGTCCGGATGATGATTTGGCGTTCGAGCGTATCGTAAACACGCCTAAACGGGGTCTTGGAAAGGTTGCAATACAGAAGATGCACGCTGCGGGGCGTGATCACGGCGTCTCAATGCTCGAAGGCGCACGCATATTGATCGAGACGAAAGGTATTGGTGGCAAGGGCGGCAAGGAACTTGCGCAGCTGATTGAGAATATCGACAGGTGGTCCGAGCTTGCGAGCGGACGCCGCCGAGTGGTTGACCTGTTTGAAGTCAGTGACGATGTGATTGAGGAAGAGGTAGTTCAAGAAATCCCTGAATCCTCACGGACTTCTCACATTGAACTTGCCGAGATGATTTTGGATGAAAGCGGCTATACCGGTTTCTGGAAGAATGAAAAAACGCCCGAAGCGCCGGGGCGGCTTGAGAACCTCAAAGAATTGGTTAAGGCCCTAAATGATTTCGAGAATTTGCAAGGGTTCCTCGAACACGTCGCGCTTATTATGGATAATGAGAGCGAAGAAGCTGAGGAGAAGGTCACGATCATGACCCTCCATGCAGCAAAGGGTTTGGAGTTCCCGAATGTGTTTCTTCCTGGGTGGGAGGACGGGCTTTTCCCGAGCCAGCGTTCAATGGATGAAAGTGGCTTGAAAGGTTTGGAAGAGGAACGCCGCCTTGCCTATGTGGGGATCACGCGGGCGGAGCGCCTTTGTACGATAACCTTTGCAGCCAATCGCTTTGTGTTCGGCCAATGGCAAACGTCTTTGCCAAGTAGGTTTATTGACGAATTGCCTGAAGATCATGTGGATGTACTAACGCCGCCAGGGCTATACGGCGGTGGTTTCGGTGCCGCAGCAACACCAGCGGCGATGGAGCAACGCGCGACCAAAGCAGATGTTTACAACTCCCCCGGCTGGAGGCGCATGCAGCAACGCGCGAACGAGCGTCCCATTAGCCAGCCGCGCGAAAGCCGCAACATCACAATCGACGCAACTGCGGTGAGTTCCTTTACGATTGAGGACCGGATATTTCATCAGAAGTTCGGCTATGGAACAGTTGTAGAGATCGAAGGCGATAAGCTTGGTATCTCATTCGACAAAGCCGGAGACAAAAAAGTTGTGGCAAAGTTTGTCGTTCCTGCTGACAAGGCGGATGATGTGCCGTTTTAGGCGGCCAAGTCTTGCGAGAGAAATCCAACCCCTGAAAAAGAAAAAACGGTGATGCCCGGGAGGAGGTGGGCATCACCGTCCTTTTGTTGCGTCCAGCCTCAGGGAGGAGGAGAGAGGCTTTTCGCGTTCGCCGGATCTCAGGGAGGAGGAGAGAGATCCTTCGAATATGTTGGAGCTAGGCTCCGGTATTACGACCGTAAACACAGGGAGGAGGAGAGTGTTTTCCGGTCTTGAGCGTCCGGCCTAGGGAGGAGGAGAAGGCCTTTCGCTATATGTGCGGTGACCTCTGGGAGGAGGTAGAAATCACCGCTCTTTCGTCAGACCCAGGGAGGAGGAGAGGGTCCGAGTAAGAATTCTTAGGCGCCGTATGCCGCTTCGAGGGCAACGCGTTTGATCATCGAACGGTTCAGGCCGAGGTCTGCCAGTTCACGGGCAGAAAGAGCCTCGAGCTCATTCAATGTGTTGCGGTACGTTTTGTACTGCGCGAATTTCTCAACCAGCGCTTTGTAAGCTGCTGTGATGCGAACTTGGATGCCAGCTTCTGCGGCGCGGATGTCTGTTGCAAATGCCATTGGCTTGCTCCATTTGAAGTTTTGTCTGCGCCGGATTGCGCTAACAACGATCAAAATAAGGGTTTGCTGCGAATGCACAATCCCGCTCATCGTCAATGCCGCTATGCAGAAAATGCATAAGTAAGGCTGACCTAAGGTAATTTTGCCGTGACTCGAAAATCTTTATTTTAAAGGGCGAATTAACGCACCCCCTTGTGTCTGGCGCGCAAGAGGAGGATTTAGAGAAGCGGAATTTAACAAAAGGACATGTTACATGGCTGTTACAAAAGAGGCTGTCCAAGAGGTTTTGGCGGGAATCACTACGCCGGACGGAAGCACATTGGGCGCGCGCGATTTGGTTCGCGCGATCATGGTGAAGGATGGGGCGGTCCAGTTTGTCATCGAAACCACGTCCGCTGATGAGGCGCGAATGCTGGCTGGCGTCCGTGATGCAGCCGAGGTCGCCGTAAAGTCATTGCCGGGTGTGACCTCTGTCTCTGCGGTTCTGACCGCACATGGCCCAAAGGCGCCGCAGAAGCCTGCTGCACCTTCAGATGGCCCTGCGCCTAGTCTTAAGATTGGCGGCCATCCAAAGCCGCAAGCAGCGCCGATGAAGCCATCGGGTGTCGCGCGGATTATTGCGATCGGCTCGGGTAAGGGTGGCGTTGGGAAGTCTACTGTCTCAAGTAACCTCGCCGTTGCGCTCGCCAAGCAGGGGCGAAAAGTTGGCCTACTTGATGCAGATATATATGGACCGAGCCAGCCGCGAATGATGGGCGTTTCCAAGCGTCCGTCGTCGCCGGATGGCAAAACGATCATTCCGCTTCAAGCGCACGGTGTCACTATGATGTCGATTGGCTTGATGGTTGACCCAGATAAAGCGGTGGTTTGGCGCGGCCCGATGCTTATGGGTGCGTTGCAGCAGATGTTGGGGCAGGTGCAGTGGGGCGAGCTTGATATTCTTCTTGTCGACCTTCCGCCCGGAACTGGGGATGTGCAACTTACACTCTGCCAGAAATCAGAGCTGACCGGCGCGATTGTTGTGTCCACACCTCAGGATGTAGCGATGCTGGATGCCAAGAAAGCGCTCAATATGTTCTCGCAACTCAAAACGCCTGTTCTCGGGCTGATCGAGAACATGAGCACATATCATTGCCCCAACTGCGGGCATGAGGCGCATTTGTTCGGTCATGGCGGTGTCGCTGAAGAGGCGAAGAAGCTTGATGTGCCATTCCTTGGTGCGCTTCCTCTGGAACTTGATGTTCGCGTGGCCGGTGATAGCGGTACACCGATCGCCGCAGGTAATAGTCCTGCTGCAGAAGCCTACGCAGTTCTTGCTAAGCGATTGGTGGATGGCGGAATGGCCTAAACACGGGCGCTACTATCGACTACGGGAAATCGTGGGAATATCTCGGGCCTTGCCGTTTGGCGAGGCCTTTTCTATTCCGAATCACTCACCAAATTTGCGCGTATTTTGCCAACACATGAGCAGAAACTGGTGATTATCAGTGCGTTTTTACCTTAGGTATTGGTAATTATGGGAAATTGTGGGAAAAAATTTCCAGTAATTCGAGGGCACAATATTTAGTGTCTATTTGGGGCTCCTGTACTACTTGAGCCGTCTTTCAGTGAGGTGCTGGATATTTGATCTTGTTTTGTTCACGGTTCTGTTGTTGCGGGTTTAATGATTTCCCATAAAAAACACTTGATTGCCCATGCATTCCCATGCCATCCCTAATGCATAAGATGAGTACGGGATCAGGAGCAGATTAAGAACTCCGAATAAAACCCAAAAGTCAGGTTCATACAGGCACCCGTAATTCGTCAAATTTGAGATCCGGCGCGCGAGCGAGCAGACATCCCCCCAGGTGGCGCGTGCAGCTGGACTTTCCCGGAAACGGGACGAGGGCGGCGGATCGAGTAGTGGCAGCTAGCTCGATCCGCCGTTTCCATTTCGGGCCAATCAGCCCGCAGGTTAGAGGAGCTACGGCGACAGTGGCTAGAACGTTCCGAGGCGAAAGCGTCCACAAGGTGGATGCCAAGGGCAGGGTCTCTATCCCCGCTCTGTTTCGCCGTGTTCTAGAAGCTGGTGATCCGGATTGGCAGGCAGGTCAGGCGCCACGCGTTGTGATTGTCTATGGTGATTACCGCCGCCAGCAGCTCGAATGTTTTACTCAAGAAGCCATCGAAGAAGTTGACGCGCAAATCGCGAAACTTCCACGTGGCTCCAAGCGGCGCCAAGCGCTGCAGCGTCTTTATAGTGCGCAGGCCTTCCCGACTTCGGTTGATGAAACTGGCCGCCTCGTATTGCCCGCTAAACTTCGTAAAAAGATCGGGCTTCAGGGTGAAGCGTATTTCGTCGGTAACGGCGACACATTTGAAATCTGGTCTCCTGAAACCTATGAAATCATGGTGGATGAAGGCCTTGAGGGAGACGAGGACTTCGACCCTGATGCTGATCCAAGCATCTACCTCGACGGCATAGGCGAGGACTAAGCTTATGTCCGCTGCCACGGCCCCCAAGAAACCACACATTCCTGTTCTTCTGCGTCCCTTGCTGAAGGCTGTTGCGCCGATTTCTGGTGCATGGCTCGACGGGACATTTGGTGCGGGCGGCTATACGCGCGCTCTTTTGGATGCCGGAGCCGAGGTCGTGTATGGGGTTGATCGTGATCCAGCGGTCTTTGATATGGCGGCTGTCTGGGCGGATGACTACGGCGCGCGGCTAAAGCTGGTTCAGAACACGTTTTCCAATCTAGATGAGGTCGCAACGGAGCTTGATGGGGTCGTGCTCGACCTTGGTGTGAGTTCTATGCAGCTTGACCAGCCGGATCGCGGCTTTTCGTTTATGAAGGACGGACCGCTTGATATGCGGATGAGTCAGGCCGGCCCTTCTGCAGCGGATCTGGTGAACAGTGCCTCCGAAGCCGAACTTGCCGATATTTTGTTTCAGTATGGAGAGGAGCGCGCAAGCCGTCGCATTGCTAAAGCCATTGTTGCTGCGCGCACTACAGAGCCATTCACAACCACGCTCGCGCTTGCCGATCTAATCGAAAAGACGCTGGGCAAAGGAAAACCGGGCCAGAGCCACCCCGCGACACGCAGCTTTCAAGCGCTTCGGATTGCGGTGAATGACGAATTTGGCCAATTGATCGAAGGGCTTGAAGCCGCAGAGCGCGCCTTGAAGCCCGGCGGCAAGCTTGCCGTGGTGAGCTTCCATTCGCTTGAAGATCGTATCGTCAAGAAATTCCTTCAAGCGAGATCAAGCACCGGCGGGCAGGGCAACCGTTACGCGCCGACCACAGAGATTATCGAGCCGGCCTTCAAGCTCACGCCGCGCAAGGGCATTGGCCCAGACATCGAAGAACTGGCTGAAAACCCACGATCCAGAAGCGCTATTTTGCGCGTCGCAACCCGAACCGAGGCTCCCGCGAGTGGTGCGGGCCGGAGCGGGCTGGGATTACCAAAACTTGTAACCGGAGTACGGAAGTAATGCGTACTTTTTTGTATATTTCATCAATGTTTCTTGTCCTGACGGTCGCATTCTGGGCCTACAACGAGAATTACAAAACGCAGGATGTGTTGAAAGAGATCGCGCACCTTCAATCCGAGATTGGCGTAAAGCGCGAGCGTCTTGGCATGCTTGAAGCGGAATGGGCCTATTTGAACCGCCCAGAGCGCCTTCGTGAATTGGCCGAGATCAACTTTGATAGCCTCGGTCTGCTTCCGTTTCTGCCAACGCAGTTTGGCAAGATCGATCAGGTTGCTTTTCCCGCAGCGGACCTTGAGGACGAGTTGGGCCCGATTACCTCTTCAATCGAGGTAATTGGAAGCTTGGAAGGAGAGGGCCAATGATGCGCACGCCTCTTCGTCCACTCGCCCGCATTCTCGCTGCGCGTGAAAAAGGCGAGAACCCAGACCATATCGAGCGTGAAAACATTCGCCTTCGCCACGAAGAACTGCGCGATAAAGCGCGCCGTGGTTCCGAGGGTCGGTTGCTTTTGCTTGGTGGCTTTTTTGTCATTGCATTCGCGACTGTTGGCCTGCGAATGGGGCATCTAAGTGCGACGGAGCCGAGCGAGCCGAAGTCCATGACAATCGGTGCGGGCATCACTGCGCAGCGCGCGAATATCGTGGATCGTAAGGGCCGGATACTGGCGACGAACCTCTCGACCTATTCGCTCTATGCCAACCCGCAGAACATGATCGATAAGCATCGGGCAGCCAAAGAACTTGCGGCGATTTTTCCCGAGCTCAAGGAAGAACGGCTGATCAAGGATTTCACGGGTTCACGGAAATTCCTCTGGATTCGCAAGAAGTTATCGCCAGAGCAGATGCAAGCGGTTCATGAAATTGGCGATCCCGGGCTGGTATTCGGGCCGCGCGAAATGCGGCTTTATCCCAACGGGCGTTTGGCGGCGCATGTGTTGGGTGGTGCGAGTTTCGGTCGCGAGGGCGTGCATTCTGCCGAGGTGATCGGAACCGCAGGCGTTGAGAAATATTTTGACGAGTTTTTGCGTGACCCTGCAAATGGCGGTCAGCCACTAGAGCTTTCACTGGACCTCACAGTTCAAGCCGCGACCCGCGAGGTGCTTTACGGCGGCATGAAGCTGATGCAGGCCAAAGGTGCGACTGCGGTTTTGATGGACGCTTATTCCGGCGAGGTCGTCTCGATGGTGTCTTTGCCGGATTTCGATCCGAACAAACGCCCACGTGTTCTGACATCCGGCGATGCTTCCGATAGCCCGCTCTTTAACCGCGCGGTGCAGGGCGTTTATGAGCTTGGCTCAACATTCAAAATTTTTGCGACAGCACAGTCGCTTGATCTGGGCCTCGTCAATCCTGCGACGCTGATCAATACGCAGGGGCCATTGCGCTGGGGCAAGTTCAAGATTCGCGACTTCCACAATTACGGGCCGACGCTGTCTGTAACGGATATTATCGTTGAGTCCTCCAATATCGGTACTGCGCGTCTTGCAATGCAGATTGGCAGCGAGCGGCAGCGTGCGTTCCTCGATAAGCTTGGTTTTCTTGACGCCACGCCGGTTGAGCTAACCGAAGCGTCGGGCGCCAAACCGCTCTTGCCCAAGAACTGGAGCGAGCTGTCGGCAATGACAATTTCCTACGGCCACGGCCTTTCTGCGAGCCCACTTCACCTTGCAACGGCCTATGCGTCGCTTCTCAATGGCGGGCAAAAAGTTAAACCAACGTTGCTGAAACAAAAGGTAACGCCGCCGCTTGGTGAGCGTGTTGTGAGCTATGAGACATCCGTCGCATCGCGCGACATGTTGCGTCAGGTTGTTAAGCGCGGAACCGCCAGTTTCGGCGAAGTAGAAGGCTATGCCGTTGGCGGAAAAACCGGTTCTGCGGATAAACCAAAGCCGCGTGGCGGGTACTATGACGACAAGGTCATTGCCACCTTTGCCAGTGTTTTTCCGGCCCATAAACCAAAGTATGTGCTGATTGTGACGCTGGACGAGCCCTCTATCCACTCGATGGGTGAAACGCGACGCACTGCGGGGTGGACAGCTGTTCCTGTAGCTGCCGAGATCATCACTCGGATCGCGCCGCTTTTGGGGCTGAGACCAGAGATTGAACCCGACGCCATAGATGAGATAACACTGACCAGCAATTGATCCGTGAGCAGGTGGGGCAAATGGCAGAAACACAGAAACCAAGGCGCCTTGCCGATTTGGGATTAACCGCACGTGGCGGTGCAGATGCGCGAATTACCGGCATCACAGTAGATAGCCGCGAGGTCGAAAAAGGGTATCTATTTGCGGCACTTCCGGGTGTGACGGTTCATGGTGCGGAGTTCATCCAATACGCTCTGCGCATGGAAGCGAGCGCGATCCTTACCGATGCCGAAGGGGCCGAGATCGCGGCCGAGTACCTAAAAGAATCAGATGTCGCTGTTGTGATCGCCGAAGACGCTCGAATGGCGCTGGCCTATGCTGCTGCGCTGTTCTATGCGGGACAACCCGCGCATATGGTCGCTGTTACGGGTACCAACGGCAAAACGTCCGTTGCGAACTTTACGCGCCAGATTTGGGCCGCGCTTGGTTTTAGTGCAGCGAACCTTGGCACGACCGGCGTTGAGGGCGCGTATCAGGCGCCGCTGTCGCATACTACGCCCGAGCCGATCACGCTTCACAAGCTGCTTTCGGATATGGCGCGTGCTGGTATCACACATGCTGCGATGGAGGCCTCAAGCCACGGTTTGGCACAATGTCGGCTTGATGGTGTGCATCTTATGGCTGCGGGATTTACCAATTTCACACAGGATCACCTCGATTATCACAAGGACTTCGAGGATTACTTCAACGCCAAAGCAGGGTTGTTTGCCCGCGTGCTTCAACCCGATGGCGCGGCTGTAATCAACACCGATGATCCGCGCGGGAAAGACATGGCGAAGATCGCAGAAGATCGCGGCCAAAAGCTACTGACAGTCGGAAGATCAGAAGATGCAAGCTTGCGTTTGATGGCGCAACGCTATGAAGCCGCGGGTCAGGAACTGCTGTTCTCCTACGAAGGCGCCAGCCGTAGCATAAGCCTGCCGCTCATCGGCGGGTTTCAAGCGGAAAATGTGCTGCTCGCTTCTGGCCTCGCGATTGCATGTGGCGCAGAGGCGCAGGCCGTGTTTGACACGCTGCACGAGCTGCAAACCGTTCCGGGCCGGATGCAGCTTGCCGCCACGCGTGAAAATGGCGCGACTGTATTCGTTGATTATGCCCACACGCCAGATGCCGTCGCCACCGCACTCAAGGCACTGCGCCCGCATGTTTTGGGGCGCATTGTTATCGTGCTTGGCGCGGGTGGAGATCGCGATACTGGCAAGCGCAAACTCATGGGCGAAGCCGCTGCACGTTATGCAGATGTGGTGTTTGTTACCGATGATAATCCCCGCAACGAAGAGCCCGCTGTGATCCGCAGTATGGTTATGGAGGGATGCCCAGAGGCCCATAATATAGGTGATCGTGCCGAAGCGATCTTGCGCGGCGTTGATGCGCTTGGGCCAGGAGATGCTCTGTTGATAGCAGGGAAAGGTCACGAGAAGGGCCAGACAATCGGCGACGTGGTTCTGCCCTTTGATGATGTTGAACAGGCCAGCGTTGCAGTGGCCGCACTTGAGGGACGGCTGGCATGACCACGCTTTGGACACAAGAAGAAGCCGTGGGCGCGACTGGCGGTGAAGCGCGGGGCGATTGGGCTGTTACCGGCGTTTCTATTGATACGCGCACCATCGCAGAAGGTGATTTGTTTGTGGCGCTTAAAGCAGCGCGCGACGGCCATGATTTCGTAGCGCAGGCGCTAGCGGCAGGCGCCGGTGCGGCGCTTGTTTCGCGTGTTCCAGATGGCATTTCGGCAGGCGCGCCCTTACTGATCGTGCCTGATGTTCTGACTGCGCTTGAAGATTTGGGGCGTGCGGCTCGTGCGCGAACCAAGGGTAAAGTCATCGCGGTGACTGGTTCTGTAGGTAAGACTTCGACCAAGGAAATGCTGCGCACGGTTTTGGCGCGACAAGGCAAGACCCACGCTGCCGAAGCCAGCTATAACAACCATTGGGGGGTGCCGCTGACACTGGCGCGAATGCATGCGGGCACAGATTTCGCTGTAATCGAGATCGGCATGAACCACCCCGGCGAAATCGCACCACTAACCGACATGGCACGCCCGCATGTGGCAATGGTCACAACAGTTGCTGCTGCTCATCTTGAAGCGTTCGAGAATATTCAAGGCATCGCGCGGGAAAAAGCAGCGATATTTGGCGGGCTTGTAGATGATGGAACTTCCGTCGTGAACGCTGATCTCGAGACTACGGATATCTTGCTAGAGGCCGCACGCGGCGAGATTGTACTTTTCGGTGCCTCCGAAAAGGCCAACTATCGTCTTTTGGACGTGCAGCTCGCCAATGACACGACGATCGTTTCTGCTGAGCTTGAGGGACAACCATGTTTGTTCAAGCTCTCCACAGCGGGGCGGCATTTTGCAACAAATGCCGTTGGTGTGCTGGCCTGTGTCGCCGCAGCTGGCGGCGATTTGGCGCTTGCGTCTGCTGATCTTGCCCATTGGGTGCCACCGTCGGGTCGTGGAACCCGAGAGACTGTGTTTCTAGACAGGGTAGAGCGGCAAATGACGCTCGAAATGATTGATGACGCCTTTAACGCCAACCCGACCTCGATGGAGGCCGCGCTCGAAGTGCTTGCTGCGTCAACACCACAAGAAAATATCGGCCAAAACCGCAAAGGTCGCCGCGTTGCATTTCTTGGCGACATGCTTGAGCTGGGAGAGAACGCAGCAGAGCAACACGCCGACTTGGCAAATCTTCCGATGATCGCAGAGGTCACAACCGTCCACTGCATTGGGCCGCTTATGCGTGGGCTTTATGATGCGCTCCCGTTGGAAATTCGTGGGAAATGGGCAGAAACCGCAGCGGAAATCGCGGCTGAAGCTCACGAATTGATCGACGCGGGGGATGTAGTGCTGGTAAAGGGATCAAAAGGCAGCAAAACCGCGCTTATCGTGGATGCCATCAGAAAACTGGGCCAAACGGCCCCAACACAAGAATAAGGGACACACCCGATGCTATTCTGGCTAACCGAACTCTCTGACGGCGGGGATGTGTTCAACCTCTTTCGCTATATTACCTTCCGTGCAGGCGGCGCGTTTTTCACCGCACTGATCTTTGGGTTTATCTTTGGACGACCGCTCATAAACCTGCTGCGCATAAAGCAAGGGCGTGGCCAGCCAATCCGCGACGACGGCCCCGAAGGCCATCTCGCCAAGGCCGGAACGCCAACAATGGGCGGGCTTCTGATCCTGTCAGCTCTGGTGGTTGCGACGCTGCTTTGGGCGCGGCTGGATAATCCCTATGTGATTATGGTGTTGTTTGTGACGCTCGGTTTCGGCGCGATTGGGTTTGCTGACGATTATGCAAAGGTTAGTAAACACAATACAGACGGCGTGTCGGGCAAAATCCGTTTCGGGCTTGGGCTTATCATTGCCGCGATCGCTGGCGTTTGGGCCGCGTGGTATCATCCTGATGCCCTAAGCAACCAACTCGCGATGCCGTTCTTCAAGAATACGTTGCTGAACCTCGGTATTTTCTTTGTCCCCTTCACTATGATTGTGATCGTCGGGTCGGCCAATGCGGTAAACCTGACAGATGGCCTTGACGGTCTGGCGATTATGCCTGTCATGATTGCCGCTGGTGCACTTGGTGTGATCGCTTATGCCGTTGGTCGCGTCGACTTTACTGAGTACCTCGATGTGCATTATGTGCCAGGCACGGGTGAAATATTCGTGTTTACCTCGGCGCTCATCGGTGGGGGGCTTGGGTTCCTCTGGTACAACGCACCGCCTGCGGCGGTCTTCATGGGCGATACGGGTTCGCTCGCGCTGGGCGGCGCCTTGGGTGCGATTGCGGTGGCGACAAAGCACGAGATCGTTCTTGCGATTGTCGGTGGCCTATTCGTTGTTGAAGCGCTCTCTGTGATTATTCAGGTGCTTTATTTCAAGCGCACAGGAAAGCGCGTGTTCCTGATGGCGCCAATCCACCACCATTATGAAAAGAAGGGCTGGGCGGAACCTCAGATCGTGATCCGCTTCTGGATTATTTCGCTGGTGTTGGCGCTGATCGGTTTGGCGACGCTGAAGGTTCGCTAAGACTGCGTCCAGATTTCGGAGACAGAAATGATTGATGTCAAAGGATATGAAGGCCAGCGCGTCGCGGTTCTTGGGCTTGGGCGGTCTGGGATGGCGACTGCGCACGCGCTGAGGGCAGGCGAGGCCGAGCCTTTGGTTTGGGATGACAGCGCAGAGGCTCGTGACAAAGCAGAGGCAGAAGGCTTTACACTTCATGACCTTGGCAAGCAGGGCGCATTTGACGATGTCGCCGCGCTTATCCTTTCGCCCGGTATCCCGCATCTATATCCTGAACCGAACAAATACGTGGCCCTTGCATGGCAGGCGGGCGTTCCGGTTGATAACGACATCAGCCTGTTTTTCCGAAGCTTTGCCGCGCAGGATTGGGATAATTTTGATACGATACCTCGTGTTGTCACCGTAACGGGGAGTAACGGAAAATCCACCACCAGCGCGCTTATTTACCACGTGTTGCAACATGTGAACCGCCCCACGCAGCTTGCCGGAAACATCGGCGTTGGCGTGCTTGATATTGACCCTGCGATTGACGGCGAGGTCGTGGTTCTTGAACTGTCGTCTTATCAGACAGACCTTGCGCGAAACCTTACGCCCGACATTGCGGTGCTGACCAATATGTCGCCCGATCATCTTGATCGCCACGGTGGATTTGGCGGCTATTTCGCAGCAAAACGTCGGTTGTTCGCCGAGGGCGGACCCGATCGCGCGATAGTCGGCATTGATGAGCCAGAGGGCGCATATCTGGCAAACCAATTGGCCACCTCCGCAACCGATGACCGCGTGATCCGCATTTCGACCAAGCAGAAGTTGGCGGGGAAAGGCTGGAACGTATTTGTCCGCAAAGGTTTCTTGTCGGAGTACCGAAAAGGGCGTCAGGCGGGCTCTATTGACCTGCGCGAAATCGAAGGGCTCCCCGGCGTTCACAACCATCAGAATGCCTGTGCCGCCTATGCCGTGTGCCGGTCGCTTGGATTGGCGCCGCGTGTCATCGAAGAGGCATTCAAAAGTTTTGCAGGCCTTCCACATCGAAGCCAAACCATAGCGAATATTAATGGCGTGCGCTTTGTAAACGATAGCAAAGCAACCAATGTCGAGAGCGCAGCCTGTGCGCTTGAGGCGTTCAAGAACATCCGTTGGATTTGTGGCGGTCTTGAGAAAGAAGGCGGGCTTGCGGGACTTGCGCCACATTTTGACAACGTCAAGAAAGCTTATGTGATCGGGCGCGACGCGCGCAAGTTCGCGCTTGGCTTAGAGGGTGTTGATCTTGAGATTTGCGAAACCATGGAAGCTGCCGTTTCCCAAGCCGCACGCGATGCAGAGAAGGGGGATACCGTTTTGCTTGCCCCTGCGGCCGCGAGTTTCGATCAATACGACAGCTTTGAAAAACGCGGTGAGGATTTCATTGCGCAAGTAAAAGCGCTGTAGGCCGCCGCCGCGCCGCACATCTTCGGCCTGTCTCTCGCGTTTTAAAGCTGGATTAAATTCGCTGTCCGCGTTAGGATTCCGCACAGACCCGGCAAACGGGCGTTTTGAGGCAGTAATAGGCGGTATCCATGACCGAGATGGTGTATGGCACACTCCCCCGACAGGGCGGAGAGCCGGTGCTCCCACGTTGGTGGCGCACGATTGATAAACTCACGTTGATTTTTATTCTCGTATTGTTCGGGATCGGGCTTCTGCTTGGCTTTGCTGCGTCGCCACCGCTCGCCGAGAAGAACGGGTTTGAGCCGTTTCACTACGTATTCCGCCAAGGTTTCTTTGGCTCGATCGCCCTTATCGTGATGGTGTCTGTTTCTGTAATGTCGCCTCTGATGGTGCGGCGGCTAGGCGTTCTGGGGTTTGTCGCGGCGTTCATTGCGCTGGCATTGTTGCCGGTTCTGGGAACCGATTTCGGCAAGGGCGCAACACGGTGGTACTCCCTCGGGTTTGCCTCGGTGCAGCCAAGCGAGTTCCTCAAGCCCGGCTTTGTGATTGTGACGGCTTGGCTTATGGCCGCCAGTCAGGAGATCAACGGACCACCAGGCAAGATCATGTCATTCGGCTTGGTTTTGACGATTGTACTTTTCCTCGCGATGCAGCCCGATTTCGGTCAGGCCGCGCTGATCCTCTTTGGATGGGGTGTGATGTATTTCGTGGCTGGGGCTCCGATTTTCTTGCTGATTGGTATTGCGGTTCTTGTCGTGCTCGGTGGGATGTTTGCCTATAATAACTCCGAACACTTCGCGCGCCGTATTGATGGCTTCTTGAACCCTGATATCGATCCCACAACCCAGATGGGATATGCCACAAACGCCATCCGCGAAGGGGGCTATTTCGGGGTTGGTGTTGGTGAAGGGCAGGTCAAATGGTCGCTTCCTGATGCGCATACCGATTTTATTATCGCCGTTGCCGCAGAGGAATACGGTTTGGTGCTTGTGCTCGCCATTATATTCCTGTTTCTCGTCATCACGGTGCGTTCGCTGTATCGTTTGATGCGGGAGCGCGATCCTTTTGCGCGGATAGCCGGAACGGGGCTGGCTTGTATGTTTGGCATTCAAGCTTTCATCAACATGGGTGTGGCTGTGCGTTTGCTGCCAGCTAAGGGGATGACACTTCCGTTTGTAAGCTATGGTGGCTCGTCGCTGGTTGCTGGTGGTATCGCTGTTGGGATGCTGCTCGCGCTGACACGAACACGTCCGCAAGGGGTCATCGGGGATCACTTTATTGGCCGTGGACGCGGCACACTAGGACAGAATAAATGACGCAGACACTCGTAATCGCAGCAGGCGGAACCGGCGGGCATATGTTCCCCGCACAGGCTCTTGCCGAGGCGATGCTGGCCAAAGGATGGGCCGTTAAGCTCTCAACTGATGCGCGCGGCGCGCGATATACTGGCGGCTTCCCGCCCGAGGTTGAGATCGAAGTGCTTTCAAGCGCCACCTTTGCGCGCGGTGGCTTGCTGGCAAAGCTTGCAGTGCCATTTCGCATAGTCGGCGGTATCATTTCTGCGGTCTGGAAGATGCAACGCACTAAGCCAAGTGTAGTCGTTGGTTTCGGTGGCTATCCGTCAATTCCCGCTGTTGCGGCAGCTTGGATTTTGCGCCGCCCGCGCGCGCTTCACGAGCAGAACGGTGTCTTGGGGCGCGTGAACCAGGTCTTTGCCAAGCGCGTAAACGCGGTGGCTTGCGGAACTTGGCCGACAGAGCTTCCAAAGGAAGTCGAAGGTATTGATACCGGGAACCCCGTGCGCAGCGCTGTCTTGGATCGCGCCGGTGCCGGATATATCGAGCCAGGGGATTACCCGATGTCGCTTTTGGTCATGGGCGGAAGCCAAGGCGCGCGCATTTTGTCCGATGTTGTACCGCCAGCGATCGCTGCGTTGCCGATGGAATTGCGCCGCAATATCCGCGTTGACCAGCAAGCACGCGAAGAAGATATTGAGCGTGTAACTGATTACTATGAATCCGAAGCGATAAAAGCTGACATCAAACCGTTTTTCAAAGATGTTCCCCGCCGTATGAGCGAATGCCAGCTTGTAATCGCCCGCAGTGGCGCAAGCACGGTTGCCGACATCAGCGTGATTGGGCGACCAGCGATTTTTGTGCCGCTCGCCGCCGCGATCCGCGACGAGCAAACTGCAAACGCCCGCTCTTTGGCCGAAGCCGGAGCCGCCGAGATCATGCAGGAATCCGAATTCACGCCGGAGAGCCTTTGCGCGAAAATCACCGAGATTCTGACAGACCCTGATCGCGCGAACAAAATGGCAAGTGCTGCGCTATCTTGTAGCAAGCCAGATGCAACAGAGCGGCTCGTCGATCTCGTTGAAACACTAAGCCAGACACCGACCCAAAACCACCGCCAGACAGAGGCCCTTACATGAACGCAAAAGCCACGAAACTTCCCAATGAAATGGGGCCAATCCACTTTGTCGGCATTGGCGGCATCGGGATGTCTGGCATTGCAGAAGTGCTTCTCAACCACGGTTATACCGTTCAAGGCAGTGACCTGAAGACAAGCAAGATCACTGACCGACTCGCTGAACTAGGCGCGACAATCTTTATCGGGCAAAAGCCCGAGAACCTTGAGAATGCCGAAGTTGTGGTGATTTCAAGCGCGATCAAACCGGGGAACCCAGAGCTCGACTCTGCGCGGCTTCGTGGCCTTCCCGTGGTGCGCCGTGCGGAGATGTTGGCCGAATTGATGCGCCTCAAGAGTAACATCGCGGTCGCAGGTACCCACGGCAAAACGACGACAACAACTATGGTGGCCACGCTTCTGGATGCGGGTGGGATCGACCCAACGGTTATCAACGGCGGGATCATCCACGCCTATGGTTCGAATGCCCGCATGGGGCAGGGCGAGTGGATGGTTGTTGAAGCTGACGAGAGCGACGGCACCTTTAACCGCCTTCCTGCGACGATCGCGATTGTGACCAATATAGACCCAGAGCATATGGAGCATTGGGGCGATTTCGACACTCTGCGCCAAGGGTTCCTCGAATTTGTAAGTAACATACCATTTTATGGCCTTGCGGTGTGCTGCACGGATCACCATGAAGTTCAATCGCTTGTGGGTAAGATCTCGGATCGGCGCGTTGTGACCTTTGGGTTTAACGCCCAAGCTGACGTACGGGCGGTGAACCTGACGTATAAGGCGGGCGTTGCTCATTTTGATATTGCCCTGCAGGCCGAAGGGATAGTGATTGAAGATTGTTCGCTGCCGATGCCTGGCGATCATAACGTGAGCAATGCGCTCGCTGCGGTCGCTGTGGCGCGGCACCTTGGTATGAAAACCGAAGAGATCCGTGATGCGTTGCGGAATTTCGGTGGCGTGAACCGTCGTTTCACCAAGGTCGGCGAAGTTGATGGCGTCACGATCATTGATGACTACGGCCACCACCCAGTTGAAATCGCCGCTGTTCTAAAGGCAGCGCGCCAAGCCACGAGCCACACCGAGGGCGCGCGCGTGATTGCTGTTCACCAGCCGCACCGCTACAGCCGCCTGCACTCACTGTTTGACGATTTCTGTGCGTGTTTCAATGATGCGGATGTTGTCGGGATTTCCGAAGTCTTTTCGGCAGGTGAGGATGTCATCGAGGGCGCAACGCGGGACGATCTCGTTGCTGGCCTCATTCGCCATGGCCACCGTCATGCGCGCGCCGTAACCAGCGAGGATGATCTTGTTCGTTTGGTTCGAGAACAGGCGCGTTCGGGCGATATCGTTGTGTGCCTCGGCGCAGGTACGATCTCGGCATGGGCCAACAACCTGCCGGAACTGCTAACTGAATAACGACGAGCGAGGCACGCTTGCAATGACGGAAATGCCTTTATCCCTTGTATTTGCCTTTCTATGGCTCGTGCTTGCCAATGTCATCGCGATGTTTCCAAGTAAGCACCATCACTGGCCCGCTGCCTATGCCCTGTTGGCGGTTGGGCTGCCACTGTTGGTATGGGTTTACATGGAGAACGGCCTGTTAATCGGCGCTATTATCACCGTTGCGGGGGCATCTATTTTGCGCTGGCCGGTGTATTACCTGCTGCGTTGGCTCAAAATAATGCGGCCAAAATCGTAACCGGTGCGCTTTGCCGTTTTGACCTGTGCCGATGTGGCTTATAGAGTGCCCCAAATCTCACTCACGCTTTAACAAAGGGCGCTTTAAACGTGTCAAACCCTGCCAGCATAATTTCACCTGAAACGCTCCCAAAACCCCGCGGAACGCTGACGTTTGACCGTTCTTTGGCAGAGTTGACGTGGCTGCGGGTCGGTGGTCCAGCAGATGTATTGTTCCAACCTCAGGACGTTGAGGACCTACAGGATTTTCTTCGCGATCTTCCGCCACAGATCGAAGTTTTCCCGATGGGTGTGGGGAGCAATCTGATTGTGCGCGATGGTGGCATACGTGCCGTGGTGATTAGGCTTGGGCGTGGTTTCAACGGGATCGAGATTGATGGCGATACTGTTACAGCTGGCGCGGCAGCATTAGACGCGCATGTGGCGCGGCGTGCGGCGGCGGCGGGCGTTGATCTGACCTTCCTGCGTACGATCCCGGGCGCGATTGGCGGGGCCGTCGCAATGAATGCGGGATGCTATGGCCGATATATGGCTGATGTCTTCCAGTCCGCGCGTTTCGTTACGCGAGAGGGAGCGTTGATAACACTTTCCTCAGAAGACTTGGCTTTTGAGTATCGCAATTCGGCCATGCCAGAAGGCGGTGTGTTGGTTGACGCCGTTCTGAAGGGACCAATGGGCGAGCCAGCAGAGCTTGAAGCGCGCATGGATGAACAACTCAAAAAGCGCGACGAAACCCAACCCACCAAGGATCGAACAGCCGGAAGCACCTTCCGAAACCCCGCCGGATTTAGCTCCACGGGGAAAGCTGATGATGTGCATGACCTCAAGGCGTGGAAGGTTATTGATGATGCCGGTATGCGCGGCGCGCGGCTTGGTGGAGCTGTGATGAACGAGATGCACAGCAACTTCTTGACCAACGCCGGAGGCGCAACTGCGGCCGATCTTGAGGGATTAGGTGAAGAAGTGCGAAAAAAGGTTTTCAAAAACAGTTCAATAGAGCTAGTATGGGAAATCAAACGCATCGGCGAACCTGCTTCCTGATTTGCCCGCATTAATTGCGGGAGCTAGGTAGCAATAATAAGCGCCTAGAGTGCGGATAAAATAGAACGTAGCAGAGTATTCAAAGACCCGAACAGGCAAAATAACGGTTTTTGGTGTTACATTTAAAATCAAAGGGTTAAGCGGCTTTGCGCCGCTTTGAGCGGCCCGATAATTGCGCAAAACGCGCGGTAAATGTGCCCGAATTTCGGGTGAACAAGAGCCCATAAACGGGCCAAAACAAAAGAGGCGGCGATGTCGAGCAGGGCATCCCAAAAAGTGGCAGTGTTGATGGGTGGCCCCTCCGCAGAGCGGGAAGTGTCGCTCTCCTCAGGGCGTGAATGCGCGGCTGCCCTTCGGGACGAAGGTTTTAACGTGGTTGAGGTGGATGCAGGTCCGGACCTCGCTACACGCTTGTCCGAAATCTCACCTGATGTTGTGTTCAACGCGTTGCATGGCCGTTGGGGCGAGGATGGGTGTGTTCAAGGGATGCTTGAATGGCTTCGTATCCCATATACACATTCCGGAGTTTTGGCCTCTGCGCTCGCGATGGACAAAGAGCGCAGCAAGGAAGCCTACCGCGCGGCTGGTCTTCCGGTATGCGAGAGCGGCTTGTTTACCAAAGCTGACGTTATGGCGGGCCATGTGATGCCTGTTCCCTATGTCGTGAAGCCGAACAACGAAGGATCCTCTGTTGGCGTATATCTTGTCGAAGAGGGTGCCGCGCCACCGGTCCTTTCTGACGATATGCCAGAGGTCGTGATGGTCGAAACATTTGCGCCGGGCCGCGAGCTTACGACAACGGTTGTGGGCGACAAGGCGCTTGGTGTGACCGATATCATCACTGACGGATGGTATGACTATGATGCCAAATATGTTCCTGGCGGCTCACGCCACGAGGTTCCGGCGAATATCCCGCAAGACATCACAGACGCCTGTTTCGATTACGCGTTGCGCGCGCACGAGGCATTGGGATGTCGCGGAATATCACGCACGGATTTCCGTTGGGACGAGAGCCGCGGCATTGACGGGTTGATCCTGCTTGAAACCAACACTCAGCCGGGAATGACGCCAACGTCGCTCACGCCAGAGCAGGCGCAAGTTTCGGGCATGGGATTTGGCAAGCTTTGTGCTTGGCTTGTGGAGGATGCGTCATGGCAGAGATAAGCTTCGGCAGCGATACATCTCCCCGCTTTCAAGTTGCGCCACTGGCGCCGCCGCGCAAGAACGGCCGCAAGGGAAAGCGAAAATATCGTCGTGACCCTGCGCCCAGTCGCATTGCCTACCGCATCCAACGCCTGTGGCTAACGCCGTTCGTACGGAAATTCGTAGCCCTTGGTGTTCCGGTGATTGTCGCTGGGCTTGCTGCTGGCTGGTTCCTAAGTTCTGCGGACAGACGCGAGGCAACCCTTCAGTGGATCACCGATGTGCGCGGCGATTTCGAGCAGCACCCGATGTTCATGGTTCACATGATGGCAATTGACGGTGTTTCAGAAGAATTGGCCGCCAAAATTCGAGAAACTGCCTCTGTAGATTTTCCGCAAAGCTCTTTTGATCTTGATCTGAATGCCATGCACCAGCGGATTGCCGAGATGGATGCTGTCAAAGATGTGACGATCCAAGTGCGCAAGGGCGGCGTTCTGCATGTTGGCGTGACAGAGCGCGTTCCCGCGATTGTGTGGCGCGGGCGAGGTGAGGTGACGCTGCTTGATGCTTCGGGTGTTCGAGTTAGCAAAGTTCCGGCGCGCGCTTCGCGGCCTGATCTGCCTCTCGTAGTCGGCGTTGGCGCAGATAAGGCAATCCCAGAAGCCGTTGAAATTTTCCAAGCCGCAGGACCGATCCTTGATCGCATGCGTGGGTTGGTGCGTATGGGCGAGCGCCGTTGGGATATCGTACTTGATCGCGATCAACGCATTCTGCTTCCAGAAAGTGATCCGATTGCGGCGCTTAATCGCGTCATCGCGCTTGATGGCCTTCAGGACATGCTCGAGCGCGACATTACGACTGTGGATATGAGACTGAGCCAGCGTCCGACGCTGAGAATGGCCCCGAAAGCGGGTCTGGTAACAGATGTAAAACTTGAAGATGGGGATGGCGGATCATGACGGATCTTTATCAAAGCCAGCGGGCAATGCGGAATATGCGTCAAGCGGCGATGCAGCGTGGCGTTGTGGCAATTCTGGATGTGGGGACATCAAAGATTGCCTGTCTTATCCTTCGATTTGATGGCCCCGAGAACTTCGGGAGCAACGATGGCGTTGGCTCGATGGCAGGGCAGAGCAGTTTCCGTGTCATTGGCGCGGCGACTACGCGGTCGCGCGGTGTACGCTTTGGCGAGATTGAAGCCATGCAGGAGACAGAGAGCGCCATTCGCACGGCTGTTCAATGTGCGCAAAAGATGGCCAAGACGCGCGTTGATCACGTTATTGTGTGTTTCTCTGGCGCGCGCCCTCGGTCTTATGGGCTTGATGGGCAGGTCGAGATTCAGGATCGGGTGACAACAGAACATGATGTTGCGCGCGTTTTAGCAGCGTGTGAGGTTCCGGATATCGGTACTGGTCGCGAAGTTCTCCATGCACAGCCGGTGAATTTCGCGCTGGATCATCGGTCTGGTCTTGCTGATCCGCGCGGGCAAATCGGCTCTGTTCTGACTGCAGATATGCACCTCCTGACGGTGGATGCGAGTGTGGTTCAAAACTTGATCTATTGCGTAAAGCGGTGTGATCTGGAGTTGGCTGGCCTTGCCTCTTCGGCTTATGTTTCCGGAATCTCGGCGATGGTTGAGGACGAGCAAGAACTCGGAGCGGCCTGTATTGATATGGGCGGCGGTTCCACCGGCATTTCGATCTTTATGAAGAAACACATGATCTATGCCGATACCGTTCGGATCGGTGGCGATCACATCACAAGCGACATTTCCAAAGGCTTTCAAATTCCAGAGGCCACGGCAGAACGCATCAAAACTCTGAACGGCGGCGTCGTCGCGACAGGCATGGATGACCGCGAACAGATCGACATTGGATGTGATAGTGGGGATTGGGAAAAGGATCGCCGTACGGTAAGCCGTGCGGAACTGATCGGGATTATGCGTCCGCGTGTTGAGGAAATTCTTGAGGAAACCCGCGCGTGCCTTGAGGCGGCGGGTTTTGAACACCTCCCAAGTCAACAGATTGTACTGACCGGTGGAGGAAGCCAGATTCCAGGGCTTGATGGCCTTGCGGCGCGTATCCTCGGACAGCGTGTTCGGATCGGTCGCCCGCTACGCGTTCAGGGTTTGCCACAGTCAGCAACCGGGGCTCCTTTTGCTTCGGCGGTCGGGCTTTGTTTGTTCGCTGCACACCCGCAGGATGAGTGGTGGGATTTCGATATTCCTGCTGAGCGATATCCCGTGCGGTCTGTTCGGCGCGCAGTGAAATGGTTTAAAGATAATTGGTAAACGCAAAATATAGGGGTTTCGGCAAGATACCGCCAAACTTTCCCTCCTGATGGGCCATATTTTGTGTCTTTGTGGCGTTTTTTTCGTGACGTTTTGTGAATGTCAGGCTAAAATCGCTTTTAATCAGGTATAATTTCCGCTCCGGGACGAGCGGCTAGGCATTACAGGCGGACCAGTCATGACATTAAATCTTAGCATGCACGAACAAAACGATCTGAAGCCACGCATTACCGTGTTTGGGGTAGGCGGAGCAGGCGGCAACGCGGTTAACAACATGATCGAAAAGGCGCTGGACGGCGTTGAATTCGTCGTTGCGAACACCGACGCACAGGCACTTCAGCAGAGCCGTGCGAACGACCGCATTCAGATGGGTGTTAAGGTTACCGAAGGTCTTGGCGCTGGTGCGCGTCCTTCGGTTGGCTCCGCAGCCGCCGAAGAAAGCATTGAGCAAATCGTAGATCACCTCGCCGGCGCGCACATGTGTTTCATCACCGCTGGTATGGGAGGCGGCACCGGAACCGGCGCGGCGCCAATCATTGCACAAGCCGCACGCGAGCTTGGTGTTCTGACGGTTGGCGTTGTGACGAAGCCGTTCCAGTTTGAAGGTGCCAAGCGCATGCGTCAGGCGGAAGAGGGCGTTGAAGCGCTCCAGAAGGTTGTTGATACGCTTATCATCATCCCGAACCAGAACCTGTTCCGCATGGCCACCGAGAAAACAACATTTACAGAGGCCTTTAGCCTCGCAGATGATGTTTTGTATCAAGGTGTTAAAGGCGTAACCGATCTGATGGTTCGTCCGGGCATCATCAACCTCGACTTTGCCGATGTGCGCTCCGTGATGGACGAAATGGGCAAGGCGATGATGGGTACCGGCGAGGCAACCGGCGAAGACCGCGCTGTTCAAGCCGCAGAAAAAGCAATTGCCAACCCGCTCCTCGACGAGATCAGTCTTCGTGGCGCACGTGGTGTTCTTATCAACATCACAGGCGGTTACGACCTTACATTGTTCGAATTGGACGAAGCGGCTAACCGCATCCGCGAAGAAGTGGATCAGGAAGCAAATATCATCGTTGGTTCCACGCTCGACACCGAAATGGAAGGCACAATGCGCGTTTCTGTTGTTGCAACAGGTATCGACACTGTTGAAGGCGAAGCTCAGAAGCCAGCGCCACGCCGTGGCCTCGCAAAGCCGCTTGAGCCAGGTGAAGCGCTACAGCAAGACGCTGATCAAGGTGGCGAAGAAGAGCCGAACCTGTTCAACAGCCCAGCAGAAGAAGCAGAGCCGGCGCCAGCCCCTAGTTTCTTTACACCACAAGAAGAAGTTGCTCAGGCACCAGAAACTGACGAACTACCGGCACCAGCTTACCAGCCGGAAGTTGCTCAACCTGCAGCTCCAGTAGAAGCCGAGCGTGAGACAGCAGAGTTTGTAGCGCCAAAGCCGCTTCCTGCTGGAACACCTTCACCAGAAGCAGTTGCCCGCCTACAAGCAGCGGTCGCCAAAGCGCCGTCCAGCGGCCTTGCCCGCCCCGCCGCTCAAGCGCCACAGCAGCCAGCTCAGGAGCAGGAAAAAGCACCGCGTTTCGGTATCAACTCGCTGATCAATCGCATGACTGGCCACTCACACGAAGAGGCCCCGCGAGCCGCAACTCCGGTACGTCAACAACCGCCAGTTCAGTCCCAAGAGGCTGCACCGGATTACGAATCCGAGGTTGATCCGGAGCAGGAACGCATCGACATTCCAGCGTTTCTACGCCGTCAGGCGAATTAATTTCGCACACAGATTATTTAGGAAGGCCGGGCAAACGCTCGGCCTTTTTCTTTTGTTAACAAATGGTTAAAATCTCAAAGGCGGTATTTCGCTTATGAGAAAACCCGATGTTTCAAACCGTTACAAAGATTGAATTGTCTATTCGGAGGGCAGGCAATACCTGTACTGTGCCGAAGCGGGACTGGCATCGGTGCAATTCTGGGGTAATACGTGCAGCGCACTTTGAAATCAGACATCGTCTTTGACGGCATCGGCCTTCACACGGGCAAACCTGTTCGTATGGTTGTTCGTCCGGCGCCTGCCAATGCTGGAATCACGTTTCGCCGCGTGGACCTAGAAGGCGATAATCGTATCCCTGCAAAGTTTGACGCAACAGTCAAAGCCACCCTCTGTACACGTATCGAAAACTCTGAAGGTGCTAGCGTTTCAACGATTGAGCATATCATGGCCGCTCTTGCGGGCTGTGGCGTTCACAACGCTCTGGTTGATATCGATGGCCCTGAAGTACCAGTTTTGGACGGCAGCTCTGCGCAGTTTGTTGCCGAGATACTGGATGCTGGATTCGCACGGCAGGATGCCCCTATCCGAGCGATTAAACTCCTGAAGCCTGTCGAAGTTCGTGAGGGCGCGGCAATTGCCCGCCTTGAGCCAGCGGAAACGCTCTTCATTGATTTTCATATCACCTTCGCTGACGAGGCGATTGGCCAACAAGACAAAACGCTGTCTATGGCCAATGGTTCATTCGTTCGTGAGCTTTGTGATAGCCGGACTTTCTGTCGTCAGGCGGATGTGGATTCGATGCGCGCAAACGGTCTTGCCCTTGGCGGCACAGTAGAAAACGCAGTTGTGATCGACGGAGATACTGTTCTTACGCCCGGTGGTCTGCGTCATACCGATGAAGCCGTACGTCACAAAATGCTTGATGCGCTTGGCGATCTTGCGCTTGCCGGTGCTCCGGTATTGGGGCGTTACACAGGTGTTCGGGCGGGTCACGCGCTGACAAACAAGCTGCTGCGCGCCGTTTTTGCGGATCCTTCCGCGTGGACCGAAGTTGAATGTGACACGCTGACAGCGGCGCGTTTGCCGGGAGCTGGGGTCGCTGCAACAGATGTTCCGGCAACAATCCAGTAAATATCACTTCCCTGTTTTTCCTTCGTTAAGGCGTTTTGCCTTGCAAAATTCTATGCTAGGAAAGCCGAGCAGCACTCGTATTTGTGGTGCGGAATCAACGGTTGAAGGTGGCGCTTAATGGCACGCGCAAGAGTTTGGTCAAAGCAATTTGCGTTGTTCGCGGGTTTGACGGTGCTTGTCGCATGCGCAGACAAGGGAACCGAAAACGTTAACCTTGAAGCGTATTCCGCTCAGGACATCTACAAACGTGCAGAATATGATCTTGCCCAAGGTGATGTTGCAGACGCCGCACGCCTGTTTGGCGAAGTTGAGCGCTTGTATCCTTATTCTGACTGGGCACGCCGCAGCTTGATTATGCAGGCGTTCTCCTACCATCAGGATCAGGACTACGAAAACAGCCGCATCGCCGCGCAACGATATATCGATTTCTATCCTGCCGAAGAAGATGCCGCTTATGCACAGTATCTTTTGGCGCTTTCCTACTACGATCAGATTGACGAAGTGGGCCGCGATCAAGGCCTTACCTTTCAGGCGCTACAAGCGCTTCGTGTTGTGATCGAGCGTTATCCAGATAGCGAATACGCACGGTCCGCAATTCTTCACTTCGACTTGGCGTTTGACCATTTGGCCGCCAAAGAAATGGAAATTGGCCGCTATTATCTCAAGCGCAAGCACTATGCGGCTGCGATTGCACGCTTCCGTGTTGTGGTTGAAGACTTCCAGACAACGAGCCACACGCCAGAAGCGTTGCACCGTCTGGTCGAATCCTATCTCTCTCTTGGCTTCCCGCGTCAGGCCCAGACGGCCGCCGCGATTCTCGGCCACAACTTCCGCTCTTCAAGTTGGTACGCAGACAGCTATGCCTTGCTGCGTGGTCAAGGGCTTGAGCCTGGTCTGTTCAAAGACAACTGGATGGGCGATTTCTATCGTCAGACAGTCAAAGGCGAATGGCTATAGGACCGGAAGGCGCAATCCATGCTGCGTAGTCTCGAGATCCGCGACATGCTTATCATTGATCACCTGAGCCTTGAGTTTCAGGCTGGTTTGAATGTTCTTACGGGCGAGACCGGCGCGGGGAAATCCATTCTGCTCGATTCTCTGGGGTTCGTGTTGGGGTGGCGCGGGCGCGCAGAGCTTGTACGTAGCGGAGCAAAGCAGGGTGAAGTTACGGCATGCTTTGAAATCCCATCTGGCCACAACGCTCAAAAGGTTCTTGATGAGGCCGGTATACCCTATTCTGACGAGGAGCTTATTTTGCGGCGGGTGAATTCCGCCGACGGACGAAAAACGGCGTGGATAAACGATCGCCGCGCCTCCGGGGAGGTGCTTCGCGCGCTTTCAGAAACGCTTGTTGAACTGCACGGGCAGCATGATGACCGCGGACTTCTAAATCCGCGCGGACATAGAAAAATGCTCGATGCATATGGTGGGCTTGAAAGCAGGGTCGCAAAAACTTCTGAAGCATGGAGAGCCCTCTCGGCGGCGCAAAAAACGCTTTTGGCCGAGGAAGCCCATCTTGCCGATCTGCGCGAGGAAGAGGATTTCCTGCGGCATTCAGTTGAGGAGCTTGATGCTCTTAGTCCTGTTGCTGGTGAAGAAGCGGAGCTAGACACACGCCGTCGCCAGCTTCAGGCCGCGACGCGCGTTGCCGATGACGTTACCAAAGCACGCGATGCGATTGGCGGGCAGGGCGCCGAGGCGTTGATCGTCAATGCGCTGCGCTGGTTAGAGGACTCCGCGACACAGCTTGATGGTACTTTTGATCGTGGGATTGAGGCGCTGACCCGTGCACTGAATGAATTGAGTGAGGGGCAATCCGAAATCGAGAGTGCGCTGGACGGATTGCGATTTAACCCAGGTGAACTTGAAGACTGCGAAGAGCGTTTGTTTGCGATCCGCGCTCTTGCGCGCAAGCATGGCGTATTGGCTGATGATCTTGCTGCCCACGCGGATGAACTACGCAAGCGTCTTGTGGCACTGGACCAAGGCGCAGGAAACATCGGCGCATTGAAGCGCGCGCTTGAAGAGGCACAGGCAGCCTATGAGGATGCCGCAAACGCCCTGAGCGCGGCGCGAAAAGCCGCAGCGAAAAAGCTTGATACGGCCATGGCCAAAGAGCTAGCTCCGCTCAAAATGGAGCGCGCCGTTTTTGAGACCCAGTTCAACGAAATCGACGGTGGTCCAGAGGGCTCTGATGATGTTGTGTTCACTGTTGCAACCAATCCTGGCGCCCCGTCTGGCGCTCTGAACAAGATTGCGTCTGGAGGCGAACTTTCGCGGTTTTTGTTGGCATTGAAGGTTTGCCTTACCTCGGGAACCAAAGGCATCACGATGATCTTTGACGAGATTGACCGTGGTGTCGGTGGGGCGACTGCTGATGCGGTTGGCCGCAGGTTGGCGGCCTTGGCCGCGGAGGGACAAGTACTCGTCGTAACCCATTCTCCTCAAGTTGCGGCGCTCGGCGGGCATCATTGGCGGGTCGAGAAGCGGATACAAGACGGCTCAACGCTATCGACAGTTGTGCCGCTCGCCGCGGAGGATCGTGTGGACGAGGTTGCGCGAATGCTCTCTGGGGATCGTATCACAAACGAAGCGCGAGCCGCTGCAAAAACGCTTCTTGCGGGCTAAGATCGATTTCGACGGCTATCTTTCATTCTGGTTGTATTTTGGGCTGGTATGGGAATGTCGTTAATTTTGACGCGTAAGCTTCCCTGGATTCATGATATTTGTGGGATCGAGTACCTTTTTGATGTCTCCCATAACATTCCACCCATCCGTGCCGTGTTCTAGTTCCATTAGGCCGAGTTTGCCCATCCCGACACCATGTTCCCCCGTGATCGTACCGCCAACCTCAACCGAGCGGCGAGACATTTCAGTGGCAAGGCGCTTTGCCTCGGCAACTTCGTTCGGGTCGTTCTTGTCGCAAAGCAGGATTGCGTGAAAGTTGCCGTCGCCAACATGCCCGAGGATTGGGCCAGTCAAGAAAGACGCCGCGATGTCTGCCTGTGCCGCTTTGATTGCATCAGCCAGCTTGGAGATCGGAACACAAACATCAGTTACGATCGCCGAAGCTCCTGGACGTAGGGCGAGGCTGGCGTAATAGGCGCTGTGGCGTATTTTCCAAAGCTCGGCGCGCTCTTCTGGTCGATTGCTCCACCGGAATGCCAGCGCGTTATTATCCCGCGCGATCTCTCCAAAGCTCTCTGCTTGTTCCGCAACGCCGCTCTCTGAGCCGTGGAACTCAATGAGCAGGTGTGGCTTTTCGGGGATGTCGGCCTTCGCGTAGATATTGAACCCGCGTGCCGTATCAGCATCTACGAGTTCAATCCGTGCCATGGGGATACCAGACTGCATGGTTTCGATGACCGTCGCAACGGCATCATCAACCGTTTCAAAGACGCACGCGGCCGCAGAAATCGCCTCTGGCTGCCCATGAAGGCGCAGGGTGAGTGACGTGATAATGCCGAGGGTCCCTTCGCTGCCAAGAAAGAGCGAGGTGAGGTCATAGCCTGCCGCGGACTTTCGAGCGAGGCCACCAGTTTTGATAATGCGGCCATCCGCCAGCACCACGGTAAGCCCCAGAACGTTATCACGCATGGAGCCATAACGAACCGTGGTTGTACCGCTTGCGCGTGTTGCCGCCATGCCGCCGATTGATGCATTTGCTCCGGGGTCTACCGGAAAGAATAGTCCTGTTGCGCGCAACTCCGTATTTAGCTCTTCTCTGGTAATCCCTGGTTCAACCGTTACCGCGAAGTCCTCTGGAGCCACCTCGACCACGCGGTTCATTTTCGTCATGTCCAAACAGATGCCGCCTTGTACCGCGAGGGCATGAGCCTCAAGAGAGGTTCCTGTACCCCACGCAACAACGGGGCATTCATGGGCATGGCAGATGCGCAGAATTGCTGACACGTCTTCGGTGCTTAGCGGATAGGCCACGGCATCTGGTGGCGTAAGTGGAAAATATGTCTCGCTTTTTCCGTGTGTTTCCAGATCAGACTTGGAACGCGACAAACGATCGCCTAACAAGGAGGAGAGTTCGGTCAATGCGGTTTCGATGGTCATATTGCCTCTGCCTTCATTCGGTCCGAGTGAAACCCTAGGTGAACCAATCCGCTTGGGAAAGTCCAAAGGCATTGACCCGCAATGAACAGCTGTTGCCAATGAAAGCCCAGATCAAAGACGGTTACCAGCGCGCCAATCTGGCGGTGAAGGACGCATTGCGCATCATTCGGCAAGAAGGGCCGAACGAGCTGCAGTTCTGGTTTATTGCGCTTCTGATCGGGATTGGAGCCGGATTTACAGCGCTGTATTTTCGCAAAGCCATCTTGGCGCTTCAGGGCTTTTTATATGATGCGGAGACGCGCACAGATATGCTTTCTGTTGCGGATCGGCTTCCGTGGTACTGGATCTTGCTCGTACCGATTGTGGGCGGGCTAATCGTTGGAATCTTGCTGAACAAATATACGCCCGACGGACGCGTTCGCTCTGTCGCCGATGTCATCGAGGGCGCAGCTCTGCATCATGGACGCGTGGAGCGCCGCGAGGGCTTGGCCAGCGGACTTGCATCATTGATTACGCTTTCGTCGGGCGGCTCAACTGGGCGTGAAGGCCCGGTCGTGCACCTGGCGGCGGTAATTTCGACATGGGTAAGCAATCGCATTCATGCCAGCGGCATTGATGCGCGGGATCTACTTGGGTGCGCCGTTGCAGCGGCTGTTTCGGCGAGTTTTAACGCACCAATTGCAGGAGCGTTGTTCGCGCTTGAGGTTATCCTTCGCCACTTTGCGGTGCACGCATTTGCGCCCATTGTTATTGCGTCGGTTGCGGGTACTGTCATCAGCCGCCTCGAATTCGGCAATGTGACCGAGTTTCAGCTCATGCGCGTTGGTGAATTGGCGTTCTACGTAGAGCTTCCCGCCTTTCTCCTACTTGGGATTATTTCGGGGCTTGTCGCGGTTGTCTTGATGAAGTCGATATTTTGGGCCGATAATTTCGGCAACGTCCTGCAAAAAACACTGCGAATCCCTGCAATTTTGCGCCCAGCCATAGCGGGCGGTTTGCTGGGCGGAATCGCCATTTTCTTCCCGCATATTATCGGTGTTGGCTACGGAACAACTTCGGCGGCTTTGTCAGGTGATTTGTTGTTCCGCGAGGCCGTTGTTTTTGCCGTTTTGAAGGCCATTGCCGTCGCGATCACGATGGCGGGGCGCATGGGGGGCGGGGTTTTTTCCCCCGCGATGATGCTAGGTGCTCTGACTGGGCTGGCGTTCGGCCTAATCGCGACACAGGCTTTTCCCAATGTCAGTGGCTCGCACACGATCTATGCGCTCGCAGGAATGGGGGCCGTGGCCGCAGCGGTATTGGGCGCGCCGATTTCAACAACGCTTATTGTGTTTGAATTGACGGGAGACTGGCAAACTGGGCTTGCCGTTATGGCGGCGGTGTCTGTTTCGACCGCAATTTCTTCGCGCATGGTCGACAAGAGTTTCTTCCTGACGCAGCTCGAACGCCGCGATGTTCATTTGGCGGCAGGGCCACAAGGGTATTTGCTGTCCACAATACGCGTTAAGACGGTCATGCGCCCCCTCGGAGAACAACGCTGCGCCGATGAGGCTGACTGCGATGCTCTCGTCAAAGAAGGGCGTCTGGTTGGGCCCGAAGCAACTCTGGAAGAGATCATGCCAGAGTTTGAAGCGCATGATCTGGATTTCATTCCGGTTGTCGCCGAGAGCGGCGCGCTATTGGGGGCAATCTATCATGTGGACGCGTTGCTAACCTTTAACCGCGCCCTATCAGAAACCGCCGCAGAAGAGCACTCGTAAGCCGATCAAAGCCCCTCAACGGCAACGTTCTCTCCTGCGAAGGCGAGGTAACCAGCGATTTCTTCGACGCTTTCCAATGGCTCTTCATAAGACCACACCGCGTTCTTGATAACGGTACTTTTGGTGTGGATTGAGAAGTAGGAGGCGTTGCCTTTCCATGGGCAGTGAGTGGTGTGATCGCTCGGTTCAAGCATCGCCATTGCCACGTCTTCGCGCGGGAAATAGGCCACAGGGGCGAGCGAACCTTCTTTGAGGATAAGTGCGTTTTGACTTTCCCCAATAACGGCGCCACCGGCGCGTACCACATAGGTTGTATCTGCTTTTGTGATCGTAATTTCCGGCACAGGTGCGTCTCCTTTTAATGGCGCGCAGGCCTCTTTGAGCCAGCTTCGAGTTGGCTTGCTAACATGATCACGCAAAAGCTTCCATGTGGCAAAATGATATTGGTTGATCCAGTCAATTTCCGCCTTGTTTAGAAGCGACGTCATGATCAGGCGTCGATCAATGGGTACAAAGGTCATTGTGCGAAACCGAAGGAAGTCGCGCTCGGGGTCTGCATCTGCATGGGCGGGGGCAGGTTCCACGGCAATGAGGTTTTCAATACGAATACCGAACGCCCCCTCGCGGTAATATCCGGGCTCGTTAGAGAGGATCATCCCTATTTCCAGCGCAATGGAACCGGTTTTGGCAAGGCGCTGCGGCCCTTCGTGGACGGAAAGATAACTGCCGACACCATGGCCGGTCCCGTGATTGAAATCTTGCCCTGCTTGCCAAAGCGCCATACGGGCAAATGGATCAAGGTCGCGACCTTTAGTGCCCTTCGGGAACTCTGCGCGGCTGATCGCGATCATCCCTTGAAGGACGCGCGTGAAACAGCGTTTTTCCGTTTCCCCGATCTCTCCGACAGCGATGGTGCGGGTGATGTCGGTTGTACCATCCTGATATTGGCCACCGCTATCGACCAACAAAAGCTCGCCCGATTTGACGGGGCGATTTGTGCCTTCGGACACGCGGTAATGCATGATTGCACCGTGCTCACCAGCGCCCGCAATTGTTTCGAAGCTAATTTCGCGCAGAGCGTTGCTTGCGCGGCGGAAGGCCTCGAGTTTCGTGACGACATCGATCTCGGTGAGTGTGCCGTTAGGCGCGTTTTCGTCAAGCCAGCACAGAAATTCTGCCATTGCCACCCCGTCTCGCAATTGGGCGGCATCGGCACCTGCAAGCTCGACTTCGTTCTTGCATGCCTTTGCAAGCGCACAGGGATCCGGCGCTTCGATAGTCTCGGCGCAGATTTCGGCTAGGGCGAGCGGCGTAGTCGCCGGATCAAGCAGAGTGGGGCCTTTGAGAGCGGCGACGAAGTCGGGCATCTCGCTTTCAGCATCCAGCGCAACCGAAGGGCCGAACTTCTCTGCAACCTCGTTAAATTTTGTGGGATCGGTGAAAAGGTCTACGTGTCCTGCGGCGTGTAAGACGGCCATCGCGTGAACAACGGGATTGCGCGGGATATCGGCGCCACGCACGTTCAAGAGCCAACAAATCGCATCTGGTTGGGTAATGATAGATTGTGACGCACCCGCATCCGCAATTGCTGTGGCCATGCGCTTGATCTTGCTTTCGTGGGGTTCACCGGCGAATTCAAGTGGCTGGTCAACGGCAGGAGCAGCGGGAGGGGCAGGGCGGTCGACCCAGATTGCATCAAGCGGATTTTCCTCAAGCACAACTATCTCAACACCGGTCCCTTTGAGGCCGCTTTCGAGCGCGCGTATGTCTTGAACAGTATGGAGCCATGGATCGATACCAAGCCGCAATGGCCCTTTTGATTGGCTTTTGATCCAGTCTGCTGCCGATTGCTCGGGCCATGGAACTGGCGTGAAATGAGCTAGATCAACCTGCGATTTCACCTGCGTTCTATATCGTCCGTCAATGAATACACCCGCGATCTCGGGGAGCACGACGCAGAATCCAGCAGAGCCCGTAAATCCGGTGAGCCAAGAGAGCCGTGCATCGCAATCTGCCACATATTCGCCCTGAAACCTGTCTGCACGTGGCACGATGAATCCATCGAGATTTCTTGCCTTAAGCGCGGCGCGAAGTTTTGCCAGCCGTTCCGGGCCGAACTCTGGGTGGGAAACGGTTCCAAAATCTTGAAACATGCACGACCTCCGATAAATGGCGCGCTTTAGATCTGCTCGCCAAGTTTTTGTTGTTATAGGTGGCGCGGTTATACGCACCTATTCCGCATCAGACGGTTAACCGGCCTGCCGGATACCAAGAAATTTGGCGCGCGCTCGCGGGTCATTGTCAAAGAGTGCTGCGAGTTGCTCAGTCATGGCGCCGGCGAGCTGTTCTACATCCGTGATCGTCACCGCGCGGTCATAATAGCGGGTCACGTCATGGCCGATACCAATAGCCAGCAACTCAACCAACTTCTTCTTCTCGACCATAGCGATCACATCGCGCAGGTGCTTCTCAAGGTAGTTCGGCGGATTGACCGATAGCGTGCTGTCATCCACCGGCGCACCGTCGCTGATGACCATCAGGATTTTGCGCGCTTCGGGGCGGTGAATGGTGCGTTTGTGCGCCCATTCCAGCGCTTCACCATCGATATTTTCCTTGAGCAAGCCTTCTTTCATCATCAGCCCAAGGTTCGGGCGAGTCCGCCGCCAAGGGGCATCTGCGGACTTATAGATGATGTGGCGCAGGTCGTTCAGGCGGCCCGGCTGCTGCGGGCGGCCTTGCTGCAGCCAAGTTTCACGGGCTTGTCCACCTTTCCAAGCGCGGGTGGTGAATCCGAGTATCTCGACCTTGACCTGACAACGTTCCAGCGTCCGCGCAAGAACATCCGCACAGATCGCCGCGATCGAAATCGGACGCCCCCGCATGGAGCCGGAGTTATCGATTAGAAGCGTTACGCAGGTATCACGGAACTCTGTGTCTTGTTCAACTTTGAACGAAAGCGGCGTTGTCGGATTGGCAATCACGCGTGCGAGGCGGCCAGCATCCAAAATGCCTTCTTCCTGATCGAAGTCCCAGCTCCGGTTTTGTTGGGCTTGCAGGCGGCGTTGCAGCTTGTTGGCAAGTCGCGAAACAGCGCCCTTCAGCGGCTCAAGCTGTTGGTCAAGATAGGCGCGGAGACGCTCAAGCTCGGCGGGTTCTGCCAATTCCTCGGCGAGAATTTCCTCGTCGCAATCTGTTGAAAAGACCTGATAATCCGGATCAGCCTCTGAATGTGCAGCAGGAGGAGGCGGGTCCATTGGGGCGTCGCCATCTGGCATATCTGCTTCGCTGCCGTCTTCCTGATCGGCGGCATCATCCATGGAAACCTGTGCTTGGCTTTGGTCCTGACTGTCGTCCTGACTTTGCTCGGGCGCGGCTTCAGCCTCTTCTTCTTCGTCGTCCTCACCGGTTGAATCGGGGTTCTCCGGCTCTTCTTCAGCTTCGGGCTGGGCTTCTTCGTCGCTGCTGTCGTCTTCGCCGTCCGGGTCTTCACCAAGCTGGTCGCCATAGCCAAGATCGTCGATAATCTGGCGGGCGAGCTTTGCAAAAGAGACCTGATCTGCGAGCATTTCTTCAAGCGATTCAAGCGTACCGCCGGCCTGATCCTCAATAAATGGGCGCCAAAGCTCCATGACATTCGCCGCACCCGCGGGAAGGTCGCGGCCTGTTGCAAGATGGCGGATCAAATACCCTGCTGCTTCGGCAAGCGGGGCTTCCGATTGCGCGCTGATATCGCCATAGCCCTTACGGAGCGCCTCGTTGCCGATTTTGGCGTCGATATTGCTCAAGGTGCCGGGCATGTCGCGGCCACCGACGGCCTCGCAACGGGCGTTCTCCATTGCTTCGTAGAGGTCCCGCGCCATTTGCCCTTGGGGGAGATAGCGGTTGTGGGTCGCGTCGTTGTGATACTTGTGACGAAGTGCAAGCGCATCGGCGTTGCCTCGCGCAAGCAGAACTTCCTCACGGCTCATCCGACGCGTTACCTGCGGCAAGCGTACCGAATCCGCCGTTTTTCCGGGAGGGTCAACGGTATAGGAGACCGAAAGCTCCGGATCATCCGCAAGAACACGGGTCGCATCAGCAAGCGCCTTTTTGAACGGATCGGCGGGGTTGTCAGACTTCTTCTGCATCCTATGCCTCCGCTGTTAGGGCGCGGCGATTATGCATGGGTGCGCTCATCCGAGGCTCATGCTTGCGGCGCTCTCTGGGAGTTCCTCGTCAAAACAACGCTGATAGAATTCAGCAACTGTCTGGCGCTCAAGCTCGTCGCATTTGTTGAGGAAGCTCAAGCGGAAGGCATATCCAACGCTGCGGAAAATCTGAGCGTTTTGCGCCCACGCCAGCACGGTCCGTGGGCTCATGACGGTGGAAAGCTCGCCGTTCATAAACGCCGTTCGGGTAAGGTCAGCAACGGTCACCATTTGTGAGATCGTCTTGCGGCCCTTGTCCGTGTTGTAAGCAGGGTTCTTGGCAATCACGATGTTCGCTTCGGCATCGTGGCTAAGATAGTTCAGCGTGGCAACAAGCGACCAACGGTCCATCTGGCCTTGGTTGATCTGCTGGGTGCCGTGGTAAAGGCCGGTTGTATCGCCGAGGCCAACGGTGTTTGCGGTGGCGAAAATACGGAAATAGGGATGCGGTGTGATCACCTTGTTCTGGTCAAGCAAAGTGAGCTTGCCGTCTGCTTCAAGCACCCGCTGGATGACGAACATTACGTCCGCGCGGCCTGCGTCGTATTCATCAAAGACAATCGCGGTATTGGTGCGGAGCGCCCAAGGCAGGATACCTTCCTGAAATTCCGTAACCTGTTTGCCGTCTTTAAGTTTGATCGCATCTTTACCAATAAGGTCGATCCGGCTGATGTGGCTATCGAGGTTCACACGCACAGATGGCCAGTTGAGGCGCGCGGCAACTTGTTCAATATGGGTTGATTTACCTGTGCCGTGGTAACCTTGGATCATCACACGGCGGTTATGCGCAAAACCAGCGAGAATGGCGAGCGTGGTGTCGGGATCAAACTTATAGGTGCTGTCGAGCTCTGGCACACGGTCGGTTTTCTCGGCAAAGCCCTTAACAATCATGTCGCTGTCAATTCCAAAGACATCGCGTACCGAGATCTCTTCTGTTGGTTTTACGTTTTGATCCATTGCTCCGTCCGCCATCGTCTGTTTCCTTGAAATTCACGCCGCGCGCGCCTCGTTTTCAAGAGGTGTTGTGCTTGAAAATCAAGTGACGTGCAAGGGCGGCGCGGATTTATCGGCGTCAATCTCTGCATGACGCCGTGAAACTACGGTACACTATGAAAAAGGGCCGCAACATTGTGCGACCCTTTGGTTGGTGTGTGGCGTATGACGCGCCTAATCTTTGAATACGCGGCTGTCTTTGATCTGGTCCCATGCCCAAACCACTTCCTGCAAACGCTCCTCGTCTGAACGGTCGCCGCCGTTCATGTCAGGGTGAAGGATTTTGATAAGCTTTTTGTAAGCTTTGCGGATTTCTGCCTTGGTCCAATGATCTTTGGCCTCGAGAATTTCGATGGCCTTGCGTTCGGTCGGGGGCAGGCGGCGTGTACCAGTAATAGATTTGCCGGGATTGCGTGTGGCGTTCTCGCCCAGAACCTGATGCGGATCATCGATGCCAAGGCGTTCCCATGCGCGCTGCTCGGCAGATTTTTTGCCGAGCGGCTTTGTCTCGCGTTCCCAGACACGATCTTTGCCGAGCTGCTTCTCGATCTCTTCCTCTGTGGCACCGTTAAAGAAGTTCCACTTGAGGTTAAATTCCCGCACGTGGTCCTTACAGAACCAAAGATATTCGTCGAGGTGATCGGGCGAGCGTGGCGCGCGATACTTGCCGACTTCCTCGCAACCAGGATGCTCGCATTTGCGCGTAGAGGTTTCAAAGGCGCCAGACATGCCGCGCCGCCCTCTGGTGCGTTTTTTCTTGTCGGAAGAAACGCTCATGTCAAACCCGAAGGGATCGTCTTTCTTCATGCTGGCGTCCTAAAACTTTGTGGCCTACAACGGCCGTGTCCAACCTGTGCCTGAGCCAATTCGCGACTCGGAGCAGAGAGTTTAGTGTTTTGGCCAGCAAGTTGAAGCGGAAAAGGTGGAAAAATGGCAATCGCAGAAAAAATTCACGAAAAACTTACAGCCGCCTTTGCGCCGGACACGCTTGAGGTGATCAACGAAAGCCACCTGCACGCTGGACACGCAGGAGACGATGGATCAGGCGAGAGTCACTTTCGAATTGTGATCAAGGCGTCCGAGTTTGCAGAAATGTCGCGTATCAACCGTCACCGCGCCGTTCATAAGGCGCTCGGTTCTGATATTGTTTCACGCATTCACGCCTTAGCGCTTGATATCTCAGGCTGACTTTTCGCCGTCTTTGTTGGCTTTTTTGTCGTCAGTAGCGGCGTCATCGCTTTCTACTTCGGCTTCATCCGTGTCGGTTTCTGCGCTGTCTTCTTTGCTGCTATCTTCGTCGTTTGACAGTTTGGCGATTGCGGCAGGTTCGGGTGCGGTCGCAGGGCCAACGGATTTGCCAAAGGGTGCAAAGAGCGATTTTCCGCGTTCGGGGGCAGCAAGCTTATTTTCGTTTTCTGCTGTTGCTTCGCGACGAAATACGAGGACGGATTGAAACGAATTTGACTTGGTGCCGAGGGTCGATCGCTCGACACAGGGCAATGTCTCTGAGCGCAGATACTCCCAGCCTTCACGCGCCATTTTGTTCACTTCGTCAGTGAGTGCATTGGCAAAGCGGGCTTCGGTAGTACGCATCCCTTTGCCTTTGAGGCCTTTCTGCGGGGCAGGAACGATCTTGTATTCAAAGGCAGTCATCTTTGGTGTCACTCCGTTGAAGATGTGAAGTCCCTAAAGGATTTACCGAAAAACTCAAGTGTTTCGGCCGCTCCGACGGGCGGAACGGCGCGTAACTTAGCCTGCGAGTTTCTTGGAAACGATCTCGTTGACCGCTTTCGGGTTCGCCTTGCCGCCAGTCGCTTTCATAACCTGTCCGACGAACCAACCGGCCAGTTTCGGGTTGGCTTTGGCTTTCTCAACCTGCGCTGGGTTATCGGCAATAATCTGGTCCACTGCGGCTTCGATTGCGCCCATATCGGTGACCTGCTTCATGCCGCGCTCTTCCACGATCTTTGCGGGGTCGCCACCTTCGGTATAGACGATCTCAAAGAGGTCTTTGGCGATCTTGCCTGAAATATCGCCTTTGGTGATCAATCCGATGATCGCGCCAAGCTGCTCAGGTGTGACGGGGCAGGAATTGATATCCTTGTCGTCTTTCTTGAGACGGCCAAAGAGCTCGTTGATCACCCAGTTTGCTGCGAGTTTGCCGTCTTGGCCCTCGGCGACCTTCTCAAAGAAAGCAGCATTTTCGGCTTCGGCGGTCAGAACACTTGCGTCATAGTCTGTCAGGCCGAAGTCGCTCATAAAGCGCGCTTTTTTCTCGTCTGGAAGCTCTGGGAGGCTTTCTTTTATGCCATCTACCCAGTCTTGCTCGATTTCGAGCGGAAGTAGGTCAGGGCAGGGGAAATACCGGTAATCATGCGCTTCCTCTTTGGAGCGCATAGAGCGTGTTTCGTTCTTGTCCGCGTCATAGAGGCGGGTTTCCTGATCGATTTCGCCGCCGCTTTCAAGAATGGCAATCTGACGCTTGGCCTCGTAATCAATTGCCATCTGGATAAAGCGCATGGAGTTCATGTTCTTGATTTCGCAGCGGGTTCCGAGGTGGCTGAAATCTTGCGTTTCCTGATATTTTTCGTACTGCCCCGGGCGGCAAACAGAGACGTTAACATCCGCGCGCATGTTACCGTTTTGCATGTTGCCGTCACAGGTACCGAGATAGCGCAGCAACTGGCGCAGCTTCATCACATAGGCAGCAGCTTCTTCGGGGCCGCGAATGTCGGGGCGGCTGACGATTTCCATCAATGCAACGCCTGTGCGGTTAAGGTCCACAAAGCTCATTGCGGGGTCCATATCGTGGATGGATTTGCCGGCGTCTTGCTCAAGGTGGATACGCTCGATCCGCACAAGGCGCGCTTCGCCATTGCCCATTTCAACCAGAACTTCGCCTTCGCCAACGATGGGGTGGTAAAGCTGGCTGATCTGATACCCTTGAGGAAGGTCAGGGTAGAAATAGTTTTTGCGGTCGAAGGCAGAGTAAAGGTTGATATCCGCTTTAAGGCCAAGCCCCGTGCGCACGGCTTGTTCTACGCAATATTCGTTAATCACTGGGAGCATGCCTGGCATCGCGGCGTCAACGAAGGCAACATTAGAGTTCGGCTCTGCGCCGAAAGTGGTGCTCGCGCCGGAGAATAGCTTGGCATTGCTGGCGACCTGTGCGTGGATTTCCATTCCGATCACAAGTTCCCAATCGTGCTTGGCGCCCGCGATTGTTTTGACTTTGGGCGTTGTATAGGTCAGGTCGAGCATGTGGTTTTCCCTCGGCAACCGCCTGTTGATAGGCCAACAGGCCGCATTTTTCTCAGTTCAAGCCTATCTAGATCAGCCGCCCAAGCGAGGCAAGAGGATCGCCGCTATTTTGCGCGTGTTTCCGCAAGCTATACGCGGGAAACGAAAAGTCGATTGCATCCGGTTTGTGATCTGGTGTTTCTTTTGCCGGTAATTCAAGAGGAGTTTGCGGATGCAGCGCATTGGCGGATTGACAAAACGGGCTAAGATGCTCGGATGTGGTGTTGTTCTAGCTGTTTTGGTTGGGTGCGGCGAAGGCGGGTTCATGGGGAATGCTGCGGACTCTGGTGAATTCAAACCAAGTGTCGCGCGATGGGACCACCTGCCGAGCGGTGATGTCTGGACCGAAACAACATTGAACGCTTTGCAAACGCACGGCGCGGTCCTGCCGAAAACAATCCCCGCTGACATCCACCAATGGTGCCCTGCCTACGCAGAAAACAGTGAAAGCCAGCGGGCCCAGTTTTGGGTAGGTCTGATGTCGGCGCTGGCGAAATGGGAAAGCACGTGGAATCCAAAAGCCGTCGGTGGGGGCGGACGTTGGTTCGGCCTTGTCCAAATCGCTCCGGCAACGGCGCGCGGATATGGTTGCGATGCGAAAAGCGGTGAGGAGCTCAAAAACGGCTCCGCCAACCTCTCCTGCGCTATTCGCATTTGGGCAGAGACCGTGCCACGCGATGGCGTGGTTGCCGCGAAAGAGAATGGCAGGCGCGGCGGAGTTGCTGCCGACTGGGGACCATTCAGCAGCGCCTCCCGTACCGCGGACATGCGTAAATGGACGAGCCGCCAAAGCTATTGCGAATAATTACCGCCCGCCTGTGACGTCAAGGAAGCTGCCGGTCATATACGATGAGGCGTCCGACAGCAGATACAGTATCGCTTCTGCGATTTCTTGCGCTTCGCCCGGGCGTCCCATGGGAACCATCGGCGCAATGCGGTCTTCGCGGCCTTCCTCGCCGCCTTTTGCGTGGATTTTTGTTCGTGTAACGCCAGGGCGAACCGCATTTACGCGAATACCCTCGCGGGCGTTCTCTTTGGCCAGCCCGATTGTGAACGCATCTAACGCGGCTTTTGCAGCGGCGTAATCCGCGTATTCATTCGGACTTCCAAGCAGTGCGGCAACCGAAGATACATTAACGATCACGCCGCCTTTGCCGCCATAGCGATGTGCCATAAGGCGAACGGCGGTCTGGGCGCATTGCATCGGGCCGATAGTATTCACCGCGAACATTTGATCCAGGCGTGCGCGGCTCATGTCCTCGACCCGTATACTCGGCCCGACAATGCCAGCGTTATTTACCAATGCATCAAGCTGCCCAAGTTCCGAGGTGAACGTCGCAAACACCTTTTGGATGTCTGCCTCGACCGAGATATCGCCTTGTAGCAAGACCGTTTTTGCCCCCAGTGCTTCTGCTGCACGGGCGGTTTCTTCGGCGCCCTTTTTATCAGTGCGGTATCCAATTCCGATGTTGTAACCGCGCGCCGCAGCGAGTTTGGCCGTTTCCGCACCAATCCCATCGCTTGCGCCAGTGATCAAAAGGTTGCGCCGTTCGTCCATATCAGTCTCCTAAAATGCGGGTAACCATCTCTGTCGTATCCCGCGAGAGTTTCGGAGTTGCGAGAATGCGGCTCAGCTCTGCCTTGATGAGCGCTTGACGGTCGGCATCATAGCGCCGCCAACTGTCAAAGCAGGTGCTCATGCGGGCAGTGGTTTGGGGATTTGCGGCGTCAAGTTTAATGAGCCAATCCGCAACTAGCCGATAGCCGCTGCCGTCTGGTGAATGGAAGCCAGCCATGTTGCCAGTCAGCCCGCCCAGCGTTGCGCGGAAGCGGTTGGGATTTTTCCAATCAAACGCGGCGTGTTTAGTAAGAGCTTCTGTGGTTTGAACAGCGGCTTCAGGCGCGGCGAGCGCGGTTTGCAGGTTGAACCATTTGTCCATGACAAGCCGGTCGTCTTTCCACTGTTCCTCAAAGGCCGCAAGTTGTTCGCGCCCGCGATCAATCCGCAGGAGGCAGGCAAGTGCTTGAAGTTGCTGGGTCATATTGTCAGCCGCCGCAAATTGCGCCCGCGCTTGATTGCCACCATCAAGTCGCGACAATAACGAAAGAACCGCGCCCTGAAGCGCACGTTTGCCAGCAGGCTCCGCATCCGGAGAATAGGGGCCGTCCACATGCATGTCGGCATAGATTTTGGGCAGCACGTCTTGCAGGTGCGTTGCATAAGAGAGCGCAACTGTCTCAAGCGCGGTGTGAATGCGGCTTGGGTCTGGAGTATGGCCCGCATCAAAGAGCGTTTGGGCAATGTCATCCGCGCTGGGCAGCGCAAGGACAAGTGCGCGGAACGCGGGATCTAGGCTGTCATCGCGCAGCACTTTGGAAATGGCATCCAAAAGATCACTGCCAACTGTGCTGTCGTCGGTCAGCATGCGCGTGATTGTATCTTTGGCCAAGGCACGGCCAGCTTCCCATTTGTTGAACGGATCAGTGTCATGGGCGAGGAGGAAGGCGCGTTCGGCGTTTGTTGTTTCGCGCTCAAGGATCACAGGAGCGGAAAACTCGCGCAGGATAGAAGGAATGGGCTTTGCGGCGAGGCCAGAGAAGCGGAAGCTTTGTTCCTCTTCTGTCATTTCCAGCATGCAAGTCTCGCGGACTTCGTCGCCGTTGGGGTTGAGCAAACCAACAGCGATCGGAATAACGCGCGGGTCTTTTTCTGGCTGGCCTGGAGTAGGAGGCGTTTCCTGTTTGAAAGTCAGGATATAGGTGCCGTCCTCGAACGCTTCGCTCACCTTGAGGCGCGGTGTGCCCGCTTGCGAATACCACAGTGCGAATTGTGAAAGATCGCGCCCCGTCGTGTCTTCAAATACCTTGAGCCAATCTTCAATCGTCGCGGCCTCGCCGTCATGACGTTCGAAATAGAGATCAAGTGCACGTTTATAGTTTTCATCCCCAACAAGCCGCTTGAGCATTCCGATAATTTCAGCGCCTTTGTCATAGACCGTAGCCGTATAGAAATTGTTGATTTCGACAAAGCTCTCTGGGCGCACAGGATGCGCCAGCGGTCCGTTGTCTTCTCGGAACTGACGAGCGCGAAGTGTTATCACATCGTCAATCCGCTTCACCGCGCGGCTGCGCATGTCGCTGGTGAATTGCTGGTCACGGAAAACTGTCAGTCCTTCTTTCAAACAAAGCTGGAACCAATCTCGGCAGGTAATGCGGTTGCCTGTCCAGTTGTGAAAGTATTCGTGGGCAATGATCCCTTCGATCCGCTCGAAATTCGCGTCGGTTGCGGTTTCGGGACTGGCCAGAACGCAGGAAGAGTTGAAAATGTTCAAGCCTTTGTTCTCCATTGCGCCCATATTGAAGTCATCCACGGCCACGATGTTGAAAATGTCCAAGTCGTACTCGCGGCCATAAACCTCTTCATCCCACGTCATAGAGCGTTTGAGCGCTCCCATTCCGAAGGCGCATTTTCCTTCATCTCCGGGGCGAACATAGATGTTGAGCTCCACCTCTTTGCCGCTATTTGTGGTGAAGCTATCTGGGTGTGCCACAAGGTTTCCGGCAACTAGCGCAAAGAGGTAGGCGGGTTTGGGCCATGGATCGTGCCATTCTGCAAAGCCTTCGCCTTGTTCAACCGGATTCCCGTTGGAGAGCAGCACGCTTTCGCTCCCTTGAATGCGAACCTTGAACTTTGCCATCACGTCTGGGCGGTCGGGATAGTAAGTGATTTTTCGGAATCCCTCGGCCTCGCATTGGGTGCAATACATGCCGCCGGACATATAAAGCCCCTCAAGTGCGGTATTGGTTTCGGGCGAAATCTCGACCACGGCTTCAAATACAAACGGCGCATCTGGCACATCTGCAGTTAGTCCAAGATCGGTAACTTCAGGAGAGATCTCTTTACCGTCAATCTTTGCAGAGATGAGCTTCAGGTTTTCGCCATGTAGGAAAAACTCACGTGAGTCACTGTCTGGATTGGGGCGGAAATTGATCTTGCTTTTGACCCGCGTGGCGCGCGGCGCGAGATCAAAGTTCAACTCCACCCCATCAATCAGAAACGGGAAGGGTTTGTAATCGGCGAGATAGATTTTCTGCGGAGCTTCGTTGGTCATGGCGTCTTTCCTTACTGCTTGGCCAAGGTTGACCGCAATTCGCCGAAAGCTGCAAGCAATTGGCATAAACTGTTTTCCTATTCTGTTGAAAATCCGAAAAAACCTTTCCCGAAAATTGGTAAAGAGTTTTGACCGCAAATCTTGCCATCACAGGTGAAAGCCCATAGGTTTTGCGCAAACATATTCAGGAGTTGCACGATGGCGCAGTATGTAGAGAGAGCGGGACTTCAGGTCGCGCTGGAATTGGCAGAGTTTATCGAAACGCGCGCCATTGTCGGAACAGGGGTTGAGCCTGCGGTGTTTTGGGATGGCCTTTCTGGCCTTATCCACGAGAAAGGCCCGAAGAACCGCGCTTTGCTTGAAAAACGCGCCGAGATTCAGGATCAGATTGATCGTTGGCATGTTGAGCACCGCGGCCAGTCTCATGATCCGGTTGAATATGAAGCCTTCCTGCGCAGCATTGGCTATCTCGTTGAAGAAGGCGAAGATTTCTCCATTGATACGGCGAACGTTGATCCGGAAATCGCCACGATTGCTGGGCCGCAGCTTGTGGTTCCGATCATGAACGCACGCTTTGCTCTTAACGCCGCGAATGCGCGGTGGGGAAGCCTCTATGATGCGTACTACGGCACGGATGCGCTGGGCAGCCTGCCGACTGTTGGCGGTTTCGACCCAGAGCGCGGCGCACAGGTTGTTGCCGCAGCAAAGGCACATCTTGATGCCACCGTCCCGCTCGCGGGCGCGAAATGGGCCGATGTCACTGGCATAAGTGTTGATGACGGCAAGGTTAGCTTTGCGACCGAAGGCGGAAATGTTGAGCTTGAGAATGCAGCACAGTTTGCTGGCGCCAAGGCGGATGGGTCCGAGGTTCTGTTTGTCAAAAACGGCCTACACATTCGCGTCGTGATCGACAAATCCCACCAGATCGGTGCAACCGACCCTGCGGGGATCGCAGATGTAATCCTAGAGAGCGCGATCTCAACCATCATGGATTGCGAGGACTCGGTCGCTGCTGTGGATGCAGAAGACAAAGTGCTTGCCTATTCCAATTGGCTCGGATTGATGCAGGGCAACCTATCCGAAACCGTGACCAAAGGCGGGAAAACCTTTGAGCGTGTACTTGCTGACGATATCGAGTTTGTTGCGCCTGATGGTTCGGATCTTAAACTAAAAGGCCGCTCTCTCATGCTCGTTCGTAATGTCGGGCACCTGATGACCAATCCTGCGATCCTCGACAAAGACGGAAACGAAGCGGGCGAGGGGTTGATGGATGCGATGATCACCACATTGATCGCCATTCACGACCTGAAGAAAGATAGCGGCAACTCGTTGCACGGCTCTGTCTATGTGGTGAAGCCAAAGATGCACGGGCCAGAAGAGGTTGCCTTTGCAGATGAGATTTTCACAGCGGTTGAGGGCACGCTTGGCCTTCCAAAGAACACCGTCAAACTCGGTATTATGGACGAAGAGCGCCGCACATCTGTAAACCTCAAGGAATGTATTCGTGCCGCCAAGAGCCGCGTTGCCTTTATCAACACAGGCTTCCTTGATCGCACGGGCGATGAAATCCACACGTCGATGGAAGCAGGGCCGTTTCTCAAGAAAGGCGACATGAAAACAACGCCTTGGATCCTGTCCTATGAGGACCGCAACGTAGATATCGGCTTGGCTTGCGGGTTGCAGGGCAAGGCGCAAATCGGCAAAGGCATGTGGGCGATGCCCGACATGATGGCGGATATGCTTGCAGCGAAATCCGGTCATCCCAAAGCGGGCGCGAACTGCGCATGGGTGCCAAGCCCGACAGCAGCAACGCTTCATGCCACCCATTACCACGAGATTGATGTTTTTGCGCGTCAGGACGAGATCAAAGCGGGCGGGCCGCGCGGCACACTCGCGGCGCTACTTACGATCCCGACTGCGGATAGGCAAAACTGGAGCGAAGAGGAAATTCAGGCAGAGATCGAGAACAATGCCCAAGGTATCCTTGGCTATGTTGTTCGTTGGATCGATGCCGGTGTTGGTTGTTCCAAGGTGCCGGACATCAACAACGTTGGCCTGATGGAAGACCGCGCCACTTGCCGGATTTCGAGCCAAGCTTTGGCAAACTGGCTGCACCACGGAGTTGTGAGCGAACCGCAGGTTATGGCCGCGATGCAGAAGATGGCTGCCGTGGTCGATGGTCAGAATGCGGGCGACCCGACTTATACGCCAATGGCGCCGAACTTCGATGGCATCGCGTTCCAAGCGGCCTGTGACCTTGTGTTTAAAGGGCGTGTCCAGCCTTCGGGGTATACCGAGCCCGTGCTGCACGCACGTCGTCTGGAGCTTAAAGCACAGGCATAGTTGCAGATAAATTGTGCAAAGACGGGGGAGCTTGTGGCTTCCCCGTTTTCGTTTCCTCAACAAGCTTCTTTGCGATTTGCTATTGATCTCTGTGCGGTATTAAAAATGTGAGCCGCGCCGACTGTGCGTTTCCGCGCATAATCTTGCAGTTATCCAACTGCTGCGCCGTGGTATAGAGCTCTGAAGCAAACAAGCGAGGCAGTATGGCGCGACCAGTCGTCGGTATCATCGGGAACCGGTTTCTTATTAATGACGAGTATCCGGCCCATGCGTCCGGTTCCATGAATTCCGAAGCAATCGCCAAAGTTTCGGGGTGTGTTCCGTTGATGGTGCCTTCGGATTCAGATCTGGTAGAGATCGAAGACCTGCTCGCGTGTTGCGATGGTTTTATGTTCACAGGGGGGCGACCAAATGTGCACCCCGAAGAATATGGCGAAGAAGAAACCGAGGCGCATGGCCTTTTTGATCGCGCACGAGACTCGCTTACGCTTCCGCTCATTCGCGCATGTGTAGAGCGCGGCCAACCCATTTTTGGCGTTTGTCGTGGATTTCAGGAAGTGAACGTCGCTATGGGCGGTTCGCTTCATCCGGAAATCAGGGATCTTGAAGGACGGGACAATCACCGTATGCCGCCCGATGGTACGCTTGAAGAGAAGTTTGCGCTTCGCCATGTTGTAACATTCAGCGATGACGGCCCATTCGAGCAGCTCCTTGGTGCGCGCCAAGTGATGACCAATACGCTGCATGGACAGGGTATCAAGGTCGCAGGCCCGCGCGTGATTGTTGACGGCCACGCACCGGATGGTACGCCCGAGGCCCTCTATATAAAGGACGCGCCCGGTTTTACGCTTTCGGTTCAGTGGCATCCGGAGTGGAACGCAGAAAACGATAGGGTTTCCCGGAAGTTGTTCGGCGCGTTCGGGGATGCGGTGCGCGATTGGGCCGCAAAAACATAAGGCGGCCTAAAAGAGATCGCGCGCCATATTGTATCGGTCAAGCTCAACGCCTTCGCGCACAATGGTTTCGCGGCTGGTTATATGCCAGCCTCGTTTGGCAAAGAAGGGCTGTGCCATGCGACTGGCTTCGGTGAACAGGCGCTGTAGGCCGAGGGCGTGTGCATCCACTAAGATAAGGTCATAAAGCGCCCCAGCGACATCGGTGCCGTGGTATTCCGGCAAAACGAACACAAGATCAATGTGGCCGTCCTGTTCCAGAGTAAAAAAGCCGATCACTTCGCCGTCATCCTCGGCCACCCAGCAGGCTGTCTGCGCGAGACGCTCCGGCCATCCAGGGCGCATCTCTTCGCTTGCGGCCCAGGCCGAGCGTTGTTCCTCGCTGTAGTAATCTGCGGTTCCTTCACGAATAGCGCGATAGAACACGGCATAGGTCGGCTCGGCGTCTTCTACCTTGTAGCGCCGGTACGTTCGGGTCATGACGCCCTCCGAATTGACGCTAGGGAAGCATTGCGCGTGTCATTGCAAAAGAAACGACCAAACCCATTGGCGGAAACCTTGGCGAAAACGGCGTCCTTGCCTACGCAATGTTGCAACACCTTTGGCGCCGCGCTTGCGATGGAGCCATTTCCGTTCGGTGAGCCTATTATCCGAGCAATATCAGACATCTTACCCTCTAACACCTTGCGCATCGTGGCTTTCTATCGCGGCTTTGGCAAGTGAATCCGTATCTTGGCAATTGAGAATCTTTATGAAATCCGCGGTGGTAACTTGAGAAACAATCTTGCGCGAGATATGAGGTGATCGGCCCACAGATTTCAAAACCTGTGTTTTAGATAGAGAAAAGGGGAAAAGTGCTGTGAAAATCGGAGCACCGAAGGAAGTTTTCGAGGGGGAGGCACGCGTTGCCATGACGCCCGAAAGCGCGCTCCAGTTGCAAAAGCTGGGATACGAATGCGCGATCGAAGCGGGCGCGGGGAAGGGCGCTGGTTTTTCTGATGCCGCTTATAAAGAAGCTGGCGTTGAAGTTATTCGCGGAGCCGCCGCATTGTGGAAGGCCTGCGATATCATCGCCAAGGTTCGCCAGCCAAATGCCACGGAACTTAAGCGTCTGACCAAAGACAAAACTCTGATTTCCTTCTTTAACCCTGCTGCGAATGACGATGGTATGGAGGCTGCCAAGTCTTCCGGTGCCAATGTTATCGCAATGGAAATGGTGCCGCGCATCAGCCGTGCGCAAAAGATGGATGCACTAAGCTCCATGGCAAACATCGCCGGTTATCGCGCTGTGATCGAAGCGGGTAACAATTTTGGCCGGTTCTTTACGGGTCAGGTGACGGCGGCGGGTAAAGTGCCTCCAGCCAAGGTTCTTGTTGTTGGTGCCGGTGTTGCCGGACTTGCCGCAATCGGAACGGCCACCAGCCTCGGTGCGATTACCTATGCGTTCGATGTGCGCCCAGAAGTGGCGGAACAGGTCGAGTCCATGGGGGCCGAATTTGTTTACCTCGACTTTGAAGAAGAACAGCAAGATGGTGCCGCAACTGGCGGCTATGCCTCTGTTTCTTCGCCAGAATTCCGCGAAGCACAGCTTGCGAAGTTCCGCGAATTGGCGCCAGAAGTCGATATCGTGATTACGACCGCCCTTATCCCGAACCGCGAAGCTCCAGAGCTTTGGACCGAGGATATGGTTGCAGCAATGAAAGACGGCTCTGTCATCGTTGACCTTGCAGCCGAAAAAGGCGGCAACTGTAAGCTGACCGTCGCGGACGAGAAGATCGTAACGAAAAATGGCGTAACCATCATCGGTTACACAGACTTCCCATCGCGCATGGCGGCACAGGCATCGTCTCTCTATGCCAACAACATTCGCCATATGATGTCCGATCTGACACCTGAAAAAGACGGTCAGATCAACCACGATATGGAAGACGATGTGATCCGCGGCGCGACTGTGACCTACGAAGGTGAAATCACCTTCCCGCCGCCGCCACCCAAAGTGGCAGCAATTGCGGCGGCCAAGCCGAAGCCGGCTGCGCCCGAACTCACAACCGAAGAGAAAAAGGCCCAAGAAGTTGCGGCATTCAAAGCTCAAACCAAGCAGCAATTCACGTTGCTCGGTGTCGGTGGTGCGCTCATGCTTCTTGCCGGTCTCTACGCACCAGCAAGCTTCATGCAGCACTTCATCGTGTTCGTTCTTGCCGTATTCGTCGGTTTCCAAGTGATCTGGAACGTCAGCCACTCGCTTCACACGCCACTTATGGCGGTGACCAATGCGATTTCGTCGATCATTATTTTGGGTGCGCTCATGCAGATCGGGTCGGGATCGTTCCTCGTCATTCTGTTGGCGGCTCTGTCGATCTTCATGGCCGGAATTAACATCTTCGGCGGCTTCCTCGTGACACGGCGTATGCTCGCCATGTTCCAGAAATCTTAAGGGGGTAGGGATCATGGAATTTGGTTTCACCACAGCCGCTTACGTTGTTGCGGCGGTTCTTTTCATCCTGTCCCTTGGCGGATTGTCCGGACAGGAAAGCGCGAAACGCGCGGTTTGGTATGGTATCGTCGGCATGGCGCTGGCGGTCTTTGCAACGCTCGTCGGGCCGGGGTCTGGCCTCTGGGTGCTGTCGATCGTTCTCATCGTAGCTGGCGGCGTGATCGGCACCTATGTCGCGCAACGCGTCCAGATGACCGAGATGCCGCAGCTTGTGGCGGCGATGCACTCGCTTGTTGGTCTTGCGGCGGTATTTGTGGGCTATAACGCGCACCTCGAGCTTGGCAATGTTTTGTCGATGGACGAGACAGCACGCCACGGCCTCGAAGGGTTTGCGGCTTTGCTTGCGCATAAAACTCCGGTTGAACAAAACATCCTGCGGATTGAATTGTTCCTCGGTATCTTTATCGGTGCGGTGACGTTCACCGGTTCGGTTATTGCCTATGGCAAGCTGGCGGGTAAGGTCACATCGGCGGCGCAAAAGCTCCCCGGTGGTCATGTTCTGAACGCTTCGGCCGCTATTTTGTCGCTTGTCTGCCTTGTCTGGTACTTCAACACTGGCGGCATCTTGCCTCTCTTTATCATGACGCTGGCAGCCTTCTTTATTGGCTATCACCTCATCATGGGGATTGGCGGCGCGGATATGCCCGTCGTTGTATCGATGCTTAACAGCTATTCTGGTTGGGCCGCGGCGGCGATTGGTTTCTCGCTCGGCAACGACCTTCTGATCGTTGTAGGCGCGCTGGTTGGTTCTTCGGGTGCGATCCTCTCTTATATCATGTGTAAGGCGATGAACCGCTCCTTCATCAGTGTTATCCTCGGTGGCTTTGGTGGCGCTGCGGGGCCGCAGATGGAAGTCGAAGGTGAGCAAGTCGCGATTGATGCAGATGGCGTTGCTACCGCACTTGAAGAAGCGGACAACATCATCATCATTCCTGGCTATGGTATGGCCGTGGCACAAGCTCAGCAAAGCGTTAGCGAGCTGACAAAGCGCCTGCGCGCCAAGGGCAAGAATGTGCGCTTTGCGATTCACCCTGTTGCGGGTCGTTTGCCGGGCCACATGAACGTGCTTTTGGCCGAAGCCAAAGTGCCATATGACATCGTGCTTGAAATGGACGAGATTAACGAAGATTTCCCCGAAACCGATGTTGCCATCGTGATTGGTTCGAATGACATCGTGAACCCAGCCGCACAAGATGATCCAAACAGCCCGATTGCCGGCATGCCGGTTCTGGAGTGTTGGAAAGCCAAGCAGGTGTTCGTGTCCAAGCGCGGGCAGGGTACTGGCTACTCCGGTATCGAGAACCCGTTGTTCTATAAAGAAAACACACGGATGTTCTATGGCGATGCGAAGGCAAGCCTCGATCAACTGCTGACGATGATCAACTAACATCACTTCCGTTTTCGGAAGATCAATACCAAGCGCTCCGCCGGATATGGCGGGGCGCTTTTTCTTTGTTTGACGTTTTTGTATACATTCGCACACCATTAACGCATTGAAAACAATGCGAAAATTTCTTTACACTTTGGTGCGGCGCCTTATGTTGGATGAAAATCATAGCCCACTATTCACGGGCCGTAAGGGGCAAGTATGGACGAGATCAAAGATCATCCAGACCGATATCATTTGGCGAATGAACTTCATGCACGGCCATTCCCCGCGCTTTCCGCGCCAGCGAGCGCCGTTTTTCTGGCGCTAAAAACACCAGATGGCCAAGAGCGAGACTATGCAGCCGAGCGTGCGCATCTTCTGGATTTACTGGACCGTCACGGCGCTGTGCATCCACGTCCCGGCGCGACACACTACTTTGGCCCACTTGGCCGCCATTTTCTGAAATGGGAGAGTCATAGCGAGTTCTTAACCTATACGATCTTCACCGAAGCGGCCTCGAGTCGGGCGTTCGATCCGAAGGGTTTTGAAGTCTTTCCAAAAGATTGGTGCGCCAAAGCGCCCGGACTTCGGCTTACGTCCGCGCATTTTCATATCGAGAAGCGACCGGAGCATGACGAGGCAATCCTTGAAAATCTGATTCAGTGGTTTGTTCCGGAAAGCCTTGCCGTGAGCGAAATTTTGGATGCTTCTGCGCTGGTTGCCTCTGACTTTCGTATTGATGAGGCTGGCCATGTCAGGTTTGCAATGATGATGCAGGATGGCGTTGGTCCGCAACGGACAGGGCGTATTCTTCAACGGCTATGTGAGATCGAAACCTATAAGACTATGGCCATGCTCGGCTATCTCACGGCCAAAAATCTAATGGGTGAAATTGGCCCCATTGAATCCGAATTAACGGGTGTTGTGGCGCGGATGGGGACAACAGTGGACGCCGCCGAGGAGACCCTTGCCGAGCTCAAGCCTCTTACAGCGAGGTTGGAGCAGTTGACTGCTGAAACAAGCTATCGGTTTGGCGCGACAAACGCGTATGAGGCAATCGTAAACCAACGGATCAAGATATTGCGTGAAGAACGGTATAGAGGGCGACAGACCTTTGACGAATTCATGATGCGTCGATTTGATCCTGCGATGCGCACCGTTACGGCTGCGGAGAAATTGTTGCAGCGGATGTCAGATCGGGCGGTGCGCGCTGCTGAGTTGCTGCGCACGCGGGTGGATGTGGAGCGCGGACGACAAAATCAAGAGATCCTGCGGTCAATGGACAGACGCGCGGATTTGCAATTGCGCCTCCAACAAACTGTTGAGGGGCTCTCGGTTGTCGCAATATCTTATTATGCTGTCAGTCTTCTGGGGTATTTCTTTGCACCTATGGCCAAGAACTTTCATCTTTCCAAAACGGTTCTGACTGCGGGGCTTGTACCGTTTGTCGTGTTTGGAGTTTGGATGTACCTGAAAAACCTCAAGAAGCGAATTGGTCATTAAAGACACGATGGTTTTGCCATAAGAAAAGGGGCCACAAGGCCCCTTTGTTGTTTTTGGTATGTTGATTAGCGCCCGCGAATGCGTGGATCGAGCGCATCGCGCAGCCCGTCGCCGATATAGTTAACCGACAGCACCGTCAGCGAGATCGCAATGCCCGGGAACAGAACGCGCTCTGGGTACTGCTGAAGGAAGTCAACGCCGTCAAAGAGCAATCGGCCCCATGTTGGGAAGTCTGGTGGGAAGCCGAGGCCGAGGAACGAGAGCGCACTCTCTGTGATAATGGCATTGGCAATTCCGAGCGTGGCCGACACCATGATGGGCGACATCACGTTGGGCAGAATATGCCGTAGGATCATCTTGCGCGGGGCGGTACCGATGGAATGGGCAGCCAAAACAAACTCGCGTTCCTTGAGCGCTAGCACGTCACCGCGCACAATCCGCGCAGCCTGCATCCAGCTTGTTATGCCGATCGCGAACACCATCAGGATAAAGATGCCGCCCTCCGGCCCGAATACCGAACTTAGTCGTTCGCGGAACAGCAGGATAATCACCAAAAGCAGCGGAAGCAGGGGCAGGGCGAGGAACAGGTCGGTCAAGCGCATAAGCGGCCCGTCGAGCCATTTGAAATACCCAGCCAACACCCCGATCAATGTGCCGAGGAACAAGGAAAGCGCCATCGCGGTCATGCCCACTGCCATGGAAACCTGACCCCCTGCCATCATCCGCGCAAAGATATCGCGGCCAAGCTGGTCAGTGCCAAAAGGATGCGCAAGGCTTGGCCCCTGGTTGCGGGCGCGGATATCGATATGGGTTGGATCAATGCTCCACACCCACGGCCCGACAACGACGAACAACAGGATTGACACAAATATGATCAAGCCGACCATCGCGCCGCGGTGGGTCTTGAACTGATCCCAGACGTCCCACCACTGGCTGCGGGTTGCAGTTTCTTCGGTGGCGTCGTTTGAATGTACGGCTGTCTTAGTCATAGCGGATCCTTGGGTCGAGGATACCATAAAGGATATCGGCAATTAGATTGAACAGGATGATCAGGATCGCAAAGATCACGGTCAGCGTTTGAACTGTTGGAAGATCGTTGGCCTGAATGGCCGTAATCAGAAGCTGGCCGAGGCCATTCACCTTGAACACCTGTTCGGTAATGATCGCACCGGAAAAGACCGTCGGCACACCAAGCGCAATCACCGTCACAACAGGGATCATCGAGTTGCGCAGCACATGGACCAAAACGACGGCCCGCTCGCCGAGCCCCTTTGCACGTGCAGTGCGAACGTAATCCTGATTGAGGTTGTCGAGCATGGAGGCGCGCATAAAGCGGCTGATCTGGGCTGCGTTATAAAGCGCCAGAACAAAGACCGGCATCACCATCTGCTTGAGCTGTTTAACGAAGGAAGGCCAGTCGTTCACAACCAGTGTCGTGTCATAAATTGATGGGAACCAGCCAAGGTTGACCGAGAAGATCACGATCAGCAAAACACCGGTAAAGAAGGTCGGAACCGAGAAGCCGACCATCGAAATGAATGTCCCGATTTGATCGAAGATCGAGTACTGACGATAGGCTGAGATAACGCCGATCGGAACAGCGATCATGGCACCAATCACATAGGAAAGGCCAACAACCCAAAGAGTTTGCGGGATACGTTGGGCAACGACGTCAAGAACCGAGGAGCGCCATTGCCAAGAAATGATGCGGGGCAGACCTTCGGACCAGCTGGTTCCGAATAAAGCGTCTGCGAGATAAAGCGGTTCAACCACATAGAACTGGTAGAGCCATTTGACAAAGCGGATATGGATCGGTTGTCCAAGGCCGAGAGCCTCGCGCATCTGCGCCTTTACTTCTGGAGGGACCGTCAAGGGCACTTGTGCCATCGGATCGCCGGGTGCGAGTTCCAGAAGCAGGAAAATGACCAACGAAATGAAAATAAGCGTCGGGATCGCGAGCAGCAGCCTGCGGAGCGTGAATGTGAGCATGTGGTTTGCCTCGGGCCGATTGATCGGCTCTGGTATTCAGGGGAAGCCAAGATATGGAAAAGGGGCGCCCGAAACTTACGGACGCCCCAATTCACATAGGTTTACTTGACGCGATGCCAGTCAGCTGCGTTCCACAGCTCGCTGTCCCAAGTATTGAGGATCACACCACCAAGAGTGTTGGAGTGAGCCGACACTCGGCCACGGTCCACAAGTGGAATGATGACATATTCTTGCATCAGCATGTCGTTCATAGCTTTGGCAAGTTCGGCACGCTCATTGATGTCGCCAGTCACAGCCATCTTGGCCACGAGAGCGTCATACTCTTCAGAGCAGAAGCGTGGCATGTTGTTGCCTTGCCACTGGTTCTCTGGGCTTGGAGCCTGCTTACACTCCCAGTTTGCCATATAGGACTCTGGGTCTGTGCCGTCGAAGTTGTTGGCGTACATTTCTACGTCAGCAAAGAACTTCTGGAATGTGTCAGGCGAACCTGGATCACCACCGAAGAACACGGACGCATCAAGGTTGCGAAGTTCGGTTTCAACGCCGATTTCGCCCCACCACTGTTTGATCAGAGCTTGGAAGTCCTGGCGCACAGCGTTTGTGGATGTTTGATACAGCATCGAAAGACGCACACCATCTTTGGCGCGGATGCCGTCAGCACCTTTCACCCAACCAGCGCTTTCGAGAAGCTCATTTGCGCCAGCAATGTCTTGCACAAGGCAGCCGTCGTTTGCGGTCGAGGCATAGATCGCAGGTGCAGGCAGCACGTTACAAGTTGGACGACCAGCAGCACCATAGCCGATTTCTGTCAGCAGTTCGCGGTCAATCGCCATGGAAAGCGCTTGGCGTACGTTCTTGTCTGTCAGGAACGGGTGTGGGTGCTTCTTGGTTGCACGCTCTTCGCCAAGCTCTGGCGATGGATCGGTGAGGTTCACCATGATCCGCTCAACAAGTGTACCGAAGCCTGAGACAACTTTGCCTTTGCCCTTGGCTTCCATGTTGGCAAGCACGTCTGGTGCAAGCTGAAGGTTCCACGCGTAGTCAAACTCGCCGGTTTCAAGAACCGAACGGCCAGCCGCGGTTGCGTCGCCGCCGCCTTTGAGTGTCGCTGTCGCAAACGCTGGTTTGGACGCATCACGGTAGTTCGGGTTTGCTTCGAGCGACACAACGTCATTCGGGCGGAACTCTGTGACGGTGAACGGGCCAGTGCCAATCGGTGCGAAGTTCTCTTCTGTACACTCAGGTGCCTTTGGGCCGAGGCAGTTTTCAAACTGCGCCTTTTGAAGGATCGGAGCTTGCGCGCCAACAAAGGGGCCATAAGGGAAGGGCTTGGAAACGCCGAATTTTACAATCGCTGTAAGTTCGTCGGGTGTTTCAACGTCAACAACATCATTGTACTTTTCGGACTGCGCACAGCCGCCGCCGTCTGCGGTACAGTATTCCCAGCTAAACTTAACGTCAGCAGAAGTAACTGGTGTGCCGTCAGACCAAAGAAGGCCTTCTTTCAGCTTCCACGTTACAGTTGTGAGGTCTTCGGAGACGCCGCCGTTTTCTACTGTTGGTACAGAGTCGACGAGCCATGGAACCATGTTGCCGTCTTGGTCATAGCGGGCGAGCGGCTCAATGACGAGGCTCGCGGCCTCAAGGTCTTTTGTACCGCCGGAAAGATATGGGTTCATGATCGATGGCGCTTGCCAATAGATGATGTTTACATGGCCGTCTGCGCCTCGTTCCGCCATGGCCATAGGGGCCATCGCAAATGCGGCAGCAGCGCCCAGTAGGGCTGTCTTCATTTTCATATTACTCTCCTTGTTGGATATGCGGACCCCGGCTTTCCGGATTTTTTGGACACGAGTTCTCGGACTCGCTTGGGTAGAAGCAAATTTCGTTTCATATGCAATAACGACTCACTTCGAGGTTCGATCCGCCATGCGGGGTAGTTCAGGGCAAATGTAAAAAAAAAGCAAGCGTGCCGTTGCCCGGTTTCCGTTGCGATAACGGTTGGATTTGTCAGAATGTCTGATTTTTCGGCATATTGTACGTTGTTGGGTGGTGATTTTAATCGGATTATCGAAATTCAAATGTGAATTGCCTCGAATTTTTCTGGATCAGGATTCGGGTTTGACTTTCGCTATTCTCGGCGCTTAGCGTGACGAGCATCCTGATATACGAGATCATACACTATGCTAGACAGCCACCTAATCGACGTTAAGAACCTTCGCGTAGAGTTTGAAACTAATAGCGGAATCGTAATTGGCGTTGAGGATATATCCTTTAGCATTGATCCCGGAGAGACCCTCTGTGTTGTTGGCGAATCGGGATCGGGTAAATCGGTGTCGTCGCTTTCGATCATGCGGCTTGTCGAGTTTGGCGGTGGTGAAATCACCGAAGGATCCCTTGAGTTTAACCGCGGTGCCGAAGGCGAGGTTGATCTTGCTAAGGTTGATCCAACCGACATGCGTTCAATCCGTGGTAACGAGATCGGAATGATTTTTCAGGAGCCGATGACCTCGCTCAATCCGGTATTTACCGTCGGCAAGCAGCTAACCGAAGGGTTGATTCTTCATAAGGGACTTAGCAAATCTGAAGCCAACAAACGGGCAATTGAAATCCTTAAAGACGTGCGGATTCCTGAGCCTGAGCGCCGCATGACGCAGTATCCGCACGAGCTTTCTGGAGGGATGCGCCAGCGCGTGGTGATCGCGATTGCAATGGCTTGCGAGCCGAAGCTGCTGATCTGTGACGAGCCAACAACCGCACTGGATGTGACCATTCAGGCCGAGATTCTTGCGCTCATTGACCGCCTTAAGCGCGAACATGGCACCGCTGTTCTGTTTATTACCCATGATATGGCGGTTGTGGCCCAGATGGCCGACCGGGTGATAGTGATGTATCGCGGGAACATGATGGAAGAGGGGCCGGTCGAGCAGATATTCGAGAATCCGCAGCACGATTACACCAAGTCGCTGTTGGCGGCCGTTCCGAAGCTTGGCGAGATGACGGGAAAGGCCTTCCCAGAACCAATGCGTATCCTCGGTGATGAGGATAAATACGAAGTTGTTATGGCCGCGGCCAAAGCAAAACAGGAAATCGCCGCGAAGGCGGGCGAGGTTCCGCCTCTGCTAAAGGTCAAGAACCTAACGACGCGTTTCCCTGTGAAGAAGGGCCTGCTGCGCCGTACTGTGGCCAATGTTCACGCTGTCGAAGATGTGTCGTTTGAGCTCAAACCAGGGGAAACACTATCGCTGGTTGGGGAATCCGGCTGCGGGAAATCCTCTTGCGGGCGGTCCATTCTACGGCTTGTTGAGCCACAAAGCGGCGAAGTAAACCTCGGCGGTGTTGATATTCTTGCACTCAGCCCCACAGAGTTGCGCAAAGCGCGCCGCGATATGCAAATGGTGTTTCAGGATCCCTTTGCCTCGCTCAATCCTCAAGTGCGGTTGGTCGATCAAGTAGCGGAACCAATGCGCAACTATAACCTCGCAAGTGGCAGCGAAGTGAACGACCGCGTGGCGAGCCTTTTTGATCGGGTTGAACTCCCACGCAGCTTCTTAAAACGATACCCGCATGAGCTCTCCGGCGGCCAACGCCAGCGGATCGCGATTGCCCGCGCGCTTGCGCTTAACCCGAAACTCGTTGTTGCGGACGAGGCCGTTTCTGCGCTTGATGTGTCGGTTCAGGCGCAAGTGCTGAACTTGCTCATGGAGCTACAGGCAGACCTCGGAATCGCGATGCTGTTCATTAGCCACGATATGGCTGTGGTCGAGCGTGTGAGCCACCAAACTGCGGTGATGTATCTGGGTCGTATCGTCGAGATCGGACCGCGCCAAGCGGTGTTTGAAAACCCGCAGCACAGCTATACAAAATCGCTAATGTCTGCGGTTCCTGTTGCCGATCCGCGCCAAAAGAAAATCGCCTCTGACCTCAAGTTCAAGCCGATCCCGTCGCCAATCTTTCCCGTGTCACACGAGGCGGCGCCTTCGGTCTATACAGAGGTCAGCAAAGGCCACTTTGTTCTTCAATAACAACGACCAAACGGCCGTTCCTAAAGTCTGGAAATCCTCATGGGAGAGCCTCTATCCGCGCGCGAGATTCTTGGTAAGCTCGTAAGCTTCAACACCGTTAGCAGCGAAAGTAACCTGCCGCTGATCGAGTGGATCGAGGGCTATCTTGAAAGCTTTGGCGTAAAGTCATTCCGCGTTTATGACGAGACCGGCCAAAAGGCCTCGCTCTTTGCAAATGTCGGGCCGGAGGTTGCAGGCGGCGTTGTGCTGTCGGGGCACACGGATGTCGTACCTGTTGTCGGGCAAGCGTGGGAGAGCGATCCATTCGAGATGGTCGAAAAAGACGGCCGTCTTTATGGGCGTGGTACCGCGGATATGAAGGGCTTTGGCGCTTTGGCGCTCTGGGCGGTGCCGCATATTCTTAAGTCGGGGGTAAAACGGCCAATCCAACTTGCGTTCTCCTATGACGAAGAGGTCGGCTGTTTCGGTGCGCCTCCGATGATCGAGGCGATGAAAGCGCTTCCTCCTGCCTCTGCAGCAATTATTGGGGAGCCTTCAATGATGAAGGTTGTCACGGGGCATAAAGGTAGCGTCGGGTATCAGGTATCGGTGCGAGGCTTCGAGGTGCATAGCTCTCTACTTCACACGGGTGTTTCCGCGATCATGTATGGCACCGAGTTGATTCAGTGGGCGCATGAACAGAACGCACTCTCTGCGAAAGCGACGCCGAATCCGCTCGCCGCGGATTTCGTGCCGCCCTATACAACGCTGCACATCGGTAGAATAAGCGGCGGCACGGCGCATAATATTACCGCCAAAGAGTGTCATTTCGACTTGTCGTTCCGCGTCGTGCCCGGGGAGTCTTTGGCCGATTGGGAGGCGAAGCTTCGCGCCAAAGCCGAGGAGATTTCAGAACGGATGCAGGCCATCCACCCCGACACCGGTATCGATATATCGCAAGGATACGCCGTTCCGCCGCTTGCGCCGGAAACCGAAGGCCAGTCCGAGCAACTCCTCCGCCACCTGACAGGCGATAACGCGACCAATGTTGTGGCTTACGCAACAGAAGCCGGACAGTTTCAGGCGGGGGGCTACTCCGCAGCTGTCTGTGGACCTGGCGATATCGCGCAGGCCCATCAGCCGAATGAATATTTAGAAATCAGCCAGTTGGAGGCCGGGGAGGCCTTTATGCTTCGGCTTATCCAACACTTAACACAGGACTAGACAATGCCCGTAAAGAACCGCTTCGCAGAACTTCTGCCCGAAATTACCGAATGGCGACGAGACTTCCACGCAAACCCAGAAATCCTGTTTGAAACGCACCGAACTTCGGCGCGGGTGGCGGAATTGCTGCGCGCATTCGGCTGTGATGAGGTTGTTGAGGGTATCGGCCGCACTGGGGTTGTCGGCGTTATCAAGGGCAAGACTGATACGTCTGGCAAAGTTGTGGGACTGCGCGCAGATATGGATGCGCTTCCGATCCTTGAAGCAACAGGCGTTGAATATGCGTCCAAAACACCAGGCGCAATGCATGCTTGTGGTCACGACGGTCACACCGCCATGCTACTTGGTGCAGCAAAATACCTGTGCGAGACGCGCAACTTTGACGGCACCACGGTTGTGATCTTCCAGCCCGCAGAAGAGGGCGGCGGCGGTGGCCGTGAAATGTGTGAAGACGGCATGATGGAACGCTGGAACATCCAAGAGGTCTATGGGATGCATAACTGGCCAGGTCATCCGCTTGGTAGCTTCGCAATTCGTAAAGGCCCGTTCTTTGCTGCGACCGATACTTTTGACATTTTTGTCGAGGGCAAGGGCGGCCACGCGGCAAAGCCACAAGAGGTTGTCGATACGACGATCATCGCGAGCCAGATCGTTTTGGCGATGCAGACAATCGCCAGTCGAAATGTGGACCCTGTGAAGCAAGTCGTTGTTTCGGTCACGAGCTTTGAAACCGAGAGCAACGCTTACAACGTCATTCCCCAGAAAGTGCATCTGAAGGGGACTGTACGGACGCTGTCAAACGACGTCCGTGACCTTGCCGAAGAGCGGATTAAAGCAATCGCTCCGCTCACAGCAGAGGCGCTTGGTGGGGTGGCCGAGGTTAACTATATGCGCGGTTATCCGGTGATGGTAAACCACGATACGGAAACCGAATATGCGGCTGAAGCGGCCAAGAAAATTTCTGGTGATTGCGAAGATGCGCCGCTTGTGATGGGCGGTGAGGATTTCGCCTTTATGCTCGAAGAACGCCCCGGCGCTTATATCCTCGTCGGAAATGGCGACACAGCAGCGGTGCATCACCCAGCCTATAATTTCGACGACAATGCAATCCCAGCGGGGTGTAGCTGGTGGGTTGAGATGGTCGAAAGCCGAATGCCTGCTGTCTCATGAGGTAAGCTAAGATTGATAGAAAAGGCCGCCCAATCTGGCGGCCTTTTTCTTTTTAAATCAAGCTATTGTGTTGTAAAGTTGATCTAAAGCTTTAGCCGCCGGTATGGCTCATGTGGCGGCTCATTTGCCCAGCCACTTCCTGTCGCGAATAGTCAAAATCATGGCCCTTGGGCTTGAGCGCGATCGCGGCGCGGATCGCTTCATTCAGCTTTGTATCGCTTTCGCTCGCACGCAATGGCGCACGGAGATCGGATTTCCCTTCTTGTCCCAGACAGGTGAAAATTTCGCCCGTGCAAGTCACCCGAACGCGGTTACAGCTTTCACAGAAATTATGTGTCAGCGGCGTGATAAAACCAATGCGTTGGCGCGTTTCCCCGATCCTGACATATCTCGCAGGGCCCCCGGTTTTGTCGGGAAGGTCGGCAAGGCTAAAACGTGTGGCCAGAGTTTCTCGTAAGTCTTCGAGAGACCAATATTGCCCGATCCGGTTTTCATTGCCGATATCTCCCATGGGCATGACCTCGATAAAGGTCAGGTCCATATCTCGTGCGGCGCAAAATTCGGTGAGGGTAAAAAGCTCGTCCTCGTTAAAGCCTTTAAGCGCCACTGTGTTCAGTTTTACTTTAAGGCCTGCCGCTTGAGCGGCCTCGATCCCTTCAAGAACCTGTGGCAAGCGGCCCCAGCGCGTAATCTCGGCAAATTTCGCTTCATCGAGCGTATCCAAAGAGATGTTGATCCGTTTCACCCCACAGGCAGCGAGCTCATCAGCATATTTTGCCAGTTGTGAGCCGTTGGTCGTAAGGGTGAGTTCGTCCAGCGCACCTGATTTCAGGTGCCGCGACATGGCTTTGAAATAGCTCATGATATCACGGCGCACCAACGGTTCCCCGCCCGTAATCCGAAGCTTGCGCACACCCAGCCCGATAAAGGCAGAAGACAGCCGATCCAACTCCTCGAGCGTCAGCAACTCTTTTTTCGGTAGAAAGGTCATTTGCTCCGCCATGCAGTAAACACAGCGGAAGTCGCAACGGTCCGTTACCGAGAGGCGCAGATATGTAATCGGGCGCAAGAAGGGATCGATCAATGGTGCGGTCATGCGGATAGCCTAGGCGTGGTGGTATTGAGGGGCAAGGGGGATTTATGGATGGTGGGGTGGTGCGCGGTAATATTTGCGCGATAACTGTCTGTCGGAATGGCGAAAACGCAATTGACGCTGGCGGACGCGGGCGGTTAACTGAACGCTCGTTCACAATCTCTGGGGAGGAGATGGATGCAAGAGCAGGATAAGCGACGATTGATCAAGGATTTCACAACGTGGGATGCTGTTGCGGCCGCATTTCGTTGGGATATTCCGCCGGTTATGAATATCGCTGAACTTTGCTGTACCTCTTGGGCCCGTAGCGCGCCGGATCAGGAGGCGATCGTCCATGTGGAGGAGGATGGAACCGAAACTCGTTGGACATATAGCGAGCTGGAAGAGGCTTCCAATGCGCTGGCCAATGCCTTTGCTGCAAAAGGTGTCGGAGAAGGGGATCGCATTGCTATCCTGTTGCCGCAGGATCCGGCGGTGATGATCGCACATTTCGCAGCCTATAAGCTTGGCGCGGTTGTGCTTCCGCTGTTTACGCTATTCGGAGAAGACGCGTTGCGGTATCGGCTTTCCGATAGTGGCACGAAGCTTTTGATAACGAGCGACGAAAGCCTTCCCAAGGTTGCCAAGATACGTTCTGACCTGCCTGCTCTTGAAACGGTTTTGACCACTGGCGATGCAACTGATTTTGAGTCAGTTTGGGATGAAATCGCAAAGCATCCTACTACATGTACCCCTGTCGAAACCCACGCTAATACGCCCGCGGTTTTGATTTATACATCCGGTACAACGGGCGACCCAAAAGGCGTTTTGCATGGGCACAGGTTCCTGCTTGGTCATCTTCCGGCCATCGAAGTGCATCACGACGGCTTTCCAAAACAGGGCGATTGCGGCTGGACGCCAGCAGATTGGGCGTGGATCGGTGGGTTGATGGATATGGCAATGCCCTGTCTTTATTACGGCGTGCCGCTTGTCTCGCATCGGATGCGGAAGTTCGACGCTGCCGCGGCCTTTGATCTGATGGCGCGGTATCGAATACGGAACCTCTTTATGCCGCCAACCGCACTCAAAATGATGCGCGGAGCGGACGTTCCTGTCGGCGTGGATATCCGCAGTATCAGCTCTGGCGGAGAGAGCCTTGGCGCAGACTTGTTGCAATGGGCAGAGGATGTTCTGGGCGCACCGGTGAATGAGATTTACGGTCAGACTGAGTGTAATCTGGTGGTTTCCGCATCAAAAACGCTTGGCAAACATATGGCTGGTGCTATGGGCGGTGCCGTTCCTGGTCATGAGGTTGCGATTATCGACGCTGACGGCACGCCAGTTCCCGCTGGAAAGATTGGCGAAATTGCGGTGCGCGCGCCTGATCCGGTGATGTTTCTGCGCTATTGGAATAAGCCCGAGGAAACAGAACGTAAATTCGTGAATGGCTGGCTGCGCACTGGTGATCTGGGAAGTTGTGATGCAGACGGCCATTTCCGCTTCTCCAGCCGAGATGACGATGTGATTACTTCCGCTGGCTATCGCATTGGACCGAGTGAGATCGAAAATTGTCTTTGCGCTCATCCATCGGTTGCCATGGCGGCCTGTATTGGAATTCCGGATGCACTGCGAACAGAGGTTGTAAAAGCATTCATCGTGTTGCGCGAAGGCGAGAGTGCTGATGGGCTAGAAGATGAGTTGATCGCTCGCGTCAAAGACAAGGTCAGTCCGCACGTCGCTCCGCGTTCCGTTGAGTTTATTGACGAAATGCCAATGACGGCGACGGGCAAGATTATGCGTCGGGCGCTTCGTCAGGCTTAGGGGCGTCAGCAGTCTCGACGTCTGGCTCTTTGAGCGGCGGTACTGTGTAATCACGCATGTGGCGCGTGGCTTCCTTCTGTGCGAATGGTTTCAAGCGCGGGCCATATTCATTCAAAAACGCCTGCGCGCGTGGCACATCGTGCTTTGACAGATCGCGCAGCCACCACGAAATCGCTTTTTGGATAAACCATTCCTTGTCCTCAACCAGCGTCGCAGCCCAGCCCAATACGCGTTCCCGTGCTTCGATTTCGGCGGGTTTCGGGAAATTCTGTTTGGTCCACGGCAATGTGATGACAAAGGCCGCGCGGCGCGTCCACATGTGATCAGATGCGATCCAAGGTTCTACCTCATCAAGGCGAGTGGGGTCGGCAACGAGGCGTTTTTGCCCCGCGATGCAAGCGTGATCGGCAATGGCCCATGCATTGAAATCTGGAACCCAGCTTTGAATAAGCTCCCACGCCTCTTCGTCAGGGCGCAGCCGCGCTTGGGTCAGCAATTTGGCGGCTGCTACACGTGCCTCGTGGATATCTGTGGCCCAAAGATCGCGGGCGAGGGCAACGCGTTCTGGAACGTCCAACGCCTTGCGCCACGCTTTGGTGCAGTTGTCGATATCGGGATTGGCAACCCCAAGATACTCTCGATCGGCCTTGTGATAGGCGCGCATTTCTTCGGCCTTGCCATCTTGGGCGTGGGTGCGAAGGTCGGATAGGGCGGCTTCTGGGGTCATTCTACGGTCACCGATTTTGCAAGGTTACGTGGTTGGTCTACGTCGGTGCCCTTGGCGATCGCCGTGTGATAGGCCAGTAGCTGCGCAGGGATCGCATAGAGGATTGGGGCGAAGACAGGCTCGATCTCCGGCATGGTGATCGTGCTCCAAACGCCTTGCCCTGCTTCAGCGATACCGGCGGCATCAGAGATCAACAGCACCTTGCCTCCACGGGCCATAACCTCCTGCATATTGGAGATTGTTTTTTCGAACAGAGCGTCGCGTGGGGCCATGACCACAACAGGAACATGCTTGTCGATCAGCGCAATTGGCCCGTGTTTCAACTCGCCACTCGCATAGCCTTCAGCGTGAATATAGCTGAGTTCCTTGAGTTTGAGCGCGCCTTCTAGCGCCAGTGGGAACATCGCGCCTCGTCCGAGGAACAGGATGTCTTGTGCTTCTGCAACGAGTTTGGCGGCTTCTTTCACAGCGTCGCCAACATTCAGCGATTGGCTCACCAGCGCGGGCGACTTTTGCAAATGGGAAAGGTAGCTTTGCACTTGCTCTGTGCTTTGCGCCCCACGGTCCGATGATGCCTTGAGTGCAAGCAAAAGCAGGAGCGACAATTGACACGTAAATGCTTTTGTTGAGGCCACTGAAACTTCGACGCCCGCCAGGATCGGAAGCGACATATCGCTATCCCTAGCCATGGAGCTTTCGGTGACGTTGACCACTGAAAGGATCGTTGCCCCTTGGGATTTGGCATATTGAAGTGCCGCCAGCGTATCAGCTGTTTCTCCCGATTGGCTGACGAATATCGCCAAGGTCCGCTCAGGCACTGGCGGCTCACGGTAACGGAACTCCGAGGCGATATCGACCTCGACAGGAATGCGCGCGATCTGTTCGAACCAGTACTTCGCAGTAAGACAGGCAAGATATGCTGTGCCACAGGCAACCATGGTCACGCGATCAAATGCGCTGAAATCCAGTTCAACAGGCAGGGTGATGTTGCCGTCTTTGATGTAATGGGCTTGTGCATCGGCCAAAACGACGGGCTGTTCCGCGATTTCCTTAGCCATGAAATGCTTGTAGCCGGATTTTTCGATGCGTGTTGCGTCGAGTTGAACCTGCTTGACGGCGCGCTCGACCTCGGCGCCGTCAGCGTCAAAAATTTCAACAGAGGTGCGGGTGATTACGGCGTGATCGCCTTCTTCAAGATAAGTGATCCGATCCGTCATCGGGGCAAGCGCGATCGCGTCGGAACCGACATACATCTCGCCTTCGCCATGACCAATCGCCAGAGGTGAGCCCTTGCGTGCTGCTATGAGCAGATCATCCTCGCCATCAAACAAGAAGCACAGCGCAAATGCGCCCTCTAGGCGGTTGATGGTAGATTTAGCAGCGTCAACTGGCGCTTGTCCTTGTTCAAGGAAGAACTGCGCAAGCGTTGCGACTGTTTCGGTGTCGGTTTCACTTTCGAAACTGTATCCTGCTGCAACCAACTCTTCGCGGAGGCTCTGGTAGTTTTCGACAATTCCGTTGTGAACCACCGCCACGCGGCCCGCTTTGTGCGGGTGGGCGTTGCTGACGGTCGGAGCGCCATGGGTGGCCCAGCGGGTATGACCGATGCCCGATTTTCCGGTAAGAGGGTTGTGAACAAGAGCGTCGGATAAGTTCACCAGCTTGCCTACGGCGCGCCGACGATCAAGTTTGCCATCGTCGACCGTTGCAATGCCCGCACTGTCATAGCCTCGGTATTCCAACCGTTTAAGCGCCTCGACCAATAGGGGCGCAACCTCATGCGTTCCCAATACACCAACGATACCGCACATTACGATTTACCACCCGATTTTTTGGCTTTTATTTGTTGCAATTTTTGAAACAATTTATCCGCAAGGCCCTCTTTGTTGATTTGCTTGCTGCGTCCTATGGCCAATGCGTCGGCAGGTACATCACTTGTAATCACCGAGCCGCTCGCCGTCATTGCGCGGTTGCCAACCTTTACCGGGGCAACCAGCATTGTGGAAGAGCCGATGAAGGCATCATTTCCAACGTCGGTGTGATGCTTCATCACGCCGTCATAGTTACACGTAACTGTGCCAGCTCCGAGGTTGGCGCGCGCTCCGATTGTTGCATCTCCGACATAGGTGAGGTGATTGGCTTTTGCCCCTTCGGCGAGGGTGGCGTTTTTGATTTCGACGAAATTGCCGACACGCACATCTTCGGAAAGTTCCGCTCCGGGGCGCAGACGGGCATATGGGCCAACGATCGCGCCGCGGCTGACGTGACAGCCCTCTAGGTGGCTGAACGCGCGGATGTGCGCGCCTGATTCAACGGTGACTTCGGGGCCGAACACCACGTTTTGCTCCACAACTGTATCGCGCCCAATGTATGTGTCGCGTGCGAAATACACCGTTTCGGGCGCAAGCAGCGTGACGCCGTTTTCAAGAGCTTCGACGCGTTTTGTGGCCTGAAATACGGCTTCGGCATTTGCAAGTTCGGCGCGGGTGTTGATGCCTAGGGTTTCGGCCTCCTCGCAGGTCACAACGCCTGCTGAAAGCCCGCGGTCGCGGGCAATTTTGACGATGTCGGTCAGGTAGTACTCGCCCGCCGCATTGTCGTTCCCAACCCCGTCCAGAAGCGAGAACAAGGTTTCGGCGTCAGCAGAAATAACGCCGCTATTGCAGAGTGTTACCGCGCGTTCCTCATCAGTTGCGTCCTTGAACTCAACAATGCGCTCAAGGTAATCGCCCTTTGTGATTAGTCGGCCGTAGCGCGCAGGATCCGCAGCTTCAAACCCAAGGACCACGACGGTGTGGGTTTGGCGCGCTGCTGCCATCTTGGAAAGCGTTTCGGGGCGAATGAACGGTGTGTCGCCATAGAGAACGAGCGCATCACCCGTGAAATCAGAAAGGGCCGCGCGGGCCTGCAAAACCGCGTGGCCTGTACCAAGTTGCTCCTCCTGAACCACCACGTCAGATACGCCAAGGTCTTCGGCTTCTGCGCGCACAAGATCAGCCCCATGTCCGGCAACAACAATCCGGCGGTCGACATCCAGTTCCTCAGCACTTGCCAAAGCATGCTCAAGTAGCGTTGCACCGCCGATTTTATGTAGAACTTTTGGCAAATCCGAATTCATACGGCTGCCCTGACCGGCGGCCAGTGTAATAAGGGCTGTTGGCATTTAATGTCTTTTCTGTTGTGGTCGCGGCGGAATGTTCCCCCGTTTTATCGCTCAAAGGGCGCGGGGCAAGGGGCAAAATGTTCAAATAGCTTTACAGGATGTTACAGGGATACGCTGAAAATTGCCAAATAATAGAAAAAGATGCGTGGTTTTTGACCTCGACGGAACGCTTGCCGATACCAGCGCCGATCTGATTGCGGCGGCGAATTATTGTTTTCAAGGTTTGGGGCACGGCGATGTGCTTGATCCCGTTGCAGATGCATTGACAGCATTTCACGGAGGGCGTGCAATGCTGGCGCTTGGGTACGCGCGCGTTGATCCTGAGGGAGCTGAGGCGGGGGTTCCTGAGCAGTATCCTGTATTGTTGGAAGCATATGGGCGAGAGATTGATCGCCACACACGGCTTTATGATGGTGCAATGGATGCGGTAGAGGCCCTGCGAGGGCGCGGCTTCGCGGTTTCGATTTGTACCAATAAACCTGAAGGGTTGGCAGAGAGCCTGCTGTCGCGACTGGGTGTGCGCGATGCGTTTGATGCTTTGATTGGTGCTGACACCTTGCCCACACGAAAGCCGGATGTTGCCCCGTATCACGCGGCCGTAACACAGGCAGGCGGAGAGGTTGAGCGTTCAATCTTGATTGGCGACACAGTGACAGATCGTGACACTGCGCGCGCTGCTGGTGTGCCGATTGTGTTGGTTGGATTCGGCCCGACGGGCGAGGCGGTTTCGGCCCTTGAGCCTGATGCATTGCTTGCGCATTACCGCGACCTTCCCGACCTCGCAGAGGCACTGCTGCCTTAATTTTCAAACGCTTCTCGGAGTTCTTGCCTGTCGTCTTGCGAAGGATTGACGCGACTCGCTCTGTGCTATTAAATGAACAAGCGTTCAATAAATGCGCGATCAGGAAATGGGAGAGAGCCGTGTTCACCGCAACTATGACGTTTGACTTGGGCGAAGAAGTTAATGCGCTGCGCGAGATGGTGCATCGTTGGGCGCAAGATCGTGTGAAGCCGATGGCGGCCGAAATTGATGCCAAGAACGAGTTTCCACCGGAGCTATGGCAAGAAATGGGGGAGCTTGGCCTATTGGGGATTACCGTGCCAGAGGAGTTCGGCGGCGCGGACATGGGGTATCTGGCGCATGTGATCGCGGTTGAAGAAATCGCGCGTGCCAGCGCCTCTGTGAGCTTGTCATATGGGGCGCACAGCAACCTTTGTGTGAACCAAATCAAACTCAACGGCACACCAGAACAACGCGCAAAATATCTGCCCAAACTTATCTCCGGTGAACATGTCGGCGCGCTTGCTATGTCTGAAGCAGGGGCGGGGTCTGACGTTGTGTCGATGAAGCTGCGCGCCGAGAAAAAGAACGGCTACTATACCCTGAACGGTACGAAATTCTGGATCACCAACGGGCCCGACGCAGATACGCTGGTGGTTTACGCGAAAACGGACCCGGATGCCGGCAGCCGTGGAATGACTGCATTCCTCATCGAAAAAGATATGGCGGGTTTTTCAACCAGCCCCCATTTCGACAAGATGGGGATGCGCGGCTCCAACACGGCCGAGTTGATTTTTGAAAACGTCGAAGTGCCGTTTGAAAATGTGCTGGGCGAAGAGGGCAAAGGCGTACGCGTTTTGATGAGCGGGCTTGATTACGAGCGCGTTGTGCTCTCGGGTATCGGAACGGGGATTATGGCCGCGTGCCTTGATGAGGTGATGCCCTATATTTCGCAGCGCAAGCAGTTTGGCGAGCCTGTTGGGAACTTCCAGCTCATGCAGGGTAAAATTGCGGATATGTACACCAAGATGAATTCCGCGCGCGCCTATGTTTACGAGGTGGCGCGGGCCTGTGATCGCGGCCAAGTTACGCGGCAAGATGCGGCGGCTTGTGTGCTCTATGCGTCCGAAGAAGCGATGACCTGTGCGCACCAAGCGGTACAGGCCATGGGTGGCACGGGCTTTATGAACGAAAGCGCCGTGAGCCGTATTTTCCGTGATGCAAAGCTGATGGAGATCGGTGCGGGCACCTCCGAAATTCGCCGGATGCTCATTGGTCGCGAGATGATGGGAGCGATGTCGTGAAGCTGGTCAGCAAGGCGATAACAGCAGGGGAGGACTTCGAGGCCAACCGCGCCGCGCATCTAGAGGCGCTGGGCGTTGTATCCGAGGCGGCTAAGCTGGCTGCTGCTGGCGGCGGGGAGAAATCCCGCGCACGCCATGTAAGCCGTGGCAAGATGCTGCCGCGGGAAAGGGTGGCGAACCTGCTTGATGCGGGCAGCGATTTTCTTGAGGTCGGTGCAATGGCGGCCCATGGCATGTATGATGGCGCGGCCCCCTGTGCGGGCGTGATCGCGGGCATCGGCAAAGTCATGGGGCAGGACGTAATGGTCGTTTGCAACGATGCCACCGTAAAAGGCGGCACCTATTACCCAATGACCGTCAAAAAGCACCTACGAGCACAAGAAATCGCCGCGGAATGTCGGTTGCCCTGCGTCTATCTTGTGGATTCCGGTGGTGCGAACCTTCCGAACCAAGACGAGGTCTTTCCTGATCGGGATCATTTCGGTCGTATTTTCTATAACCAAGCCAATATGTCGGCGGCGGGTATCCCGCAAATCGCCGTGGTGATGGGCTCATGTACGGCAGGTGGAGCTTATGTTCCGGCGATGGCTGACGTGAGCATCATTGTCAAAGAGCAAGGCACAATTTTCCTTGCCGGTCCTCCGCTCGTGAAGGCGGCGACGGGCGAAATTGTGTCGGCTGAAGATCTGGGCGGTGGCGATGTTCATACGCGCTTATCAGGGGTTGCGGACTACCTCGCGGAGGACGACGCTCATGCGCTCGCCCTAACGCGTCAGGCCATTGGCAACCTCAACATAACCAAGCCTGCAACGGTCAGCTGGCAATCGCCGGAAGAGCCAGTTTATGACCCAGAGGAGCTTTTGGGGGTGGTACCCGCTGATCTGCGCACGCCCTACGACATCCGCGAAGTGATCGCGCGTGTGGTCGATGGTAGCCGCTTTGACGAGTTTAAAGCACGGTTTGGCGAAACATTGGTCACGGGGTTTGCGCATCTTGAAGGCTGTCCCGTTGGCATTATCGCCAACAACGGGGTGTTGTTTTCCGAAGCCGCGCAAAAGGGTGCGCATTTTGTGGAACTGTGCAGCCAACGAAAAATACCGTTGATATTCCTGCAAAATATCACTGGCTTTATGGTTGGTCAGAAGTACGAGAACGAAGGGATCGCGCGACACGGCGCCAAGCTGGTGACGGCGGTTGCCACAACGAGCGTGCCAAAGGTGACGATGGTTGTTGGCGGCAGTTTCGGTGCTGGCAATTACGGCATGGCGGGACGCGCTTACCAGCCCCGTTTTATGTGGAGTTGGCCCACAAGCCGCATTTCGGTGATGGGTGGGCCACAGGCCGCTGGCGTTCTGGCCACCGTGAAGCGCGACGCGATTGAGCGCGGCGGCGGAAGCTGGAGCGCGGAAGCAGAGGCGGCGTTCAAGCAGCCCACAATTGATATGTTCGAGGAGCAGAGCCATCCGCTCTATGCCTCTGCACGGCTTTGGGATGACGGCATTGTCGATCCGCGCAAAACGCGGCGGGTTCTCTCGCTGTCGCTGCGCGCGGCCCTAAACGCCCCAATTGATGACACGCGCTTTGGCGTGTTCCGCATATAGTTTGGAGAGCAGCATGTTTGCCAAGATTTTGATTGCGAACCGCGGCGAGATTGCCTGTCGTGTTATTGAGACCGCCCGTACGATGGGCGTTGGCACGGTGGCGGTTTATTCCGACGTCGATGCGGGGGCGCGACACGTGGCGCTGGCTGATCAAGCGGTGCATATCGGTGCGGCGGCACCCGCCGAAAGCTACTTGCGCGGTGATGTGATTATTCAGGCCGCTCTTGATACGGGCGCGGAGGCGATCCATCCCGGTTATGGATTTCTGTCGGAAAACCCGCAGTTTGTAGAGGCTGTCGAGGCAGCGGGCCTTGTTTTCATTGGTCCCTCTGCCAAAGCAATCCGCGCCATGGGCCTTAAGGATGCGGCTAAAGCTTTGATGGAAGAGGCGGGCGTTCCGGTTGTTCCGGGTTATCACGGCAGCAATCAAGATAGCGCCTATCTCGCCGAACAAGCAGCACAGATAGGCTATCCCGTTTTGATCAAAGCCGTAGCGGGCGGTGGTGGCAAGGGGATGCGCCTTGTCGAGAAGGAAAGCGAGTTTGATGCCGCTCTGGCCTCTGCGCAGGGCGAGGCAAAAACGGCCTTTGGCAATGCTGATGTGCTTATTGAGAAATACATCACATCGCCGCGCCATATCGAGGTTCAGGTTTTCGGCGACGGCACGGATGCCGTGCATCTATTCGAGCGCGATTGCTCGCTCCAACGGCGGCACCAAAAAGTGATCGAAGAAGCTCCTGCACCGGGTATGACCGAGGATGTGCGTGCGGCAATGGGCAACGCTGCTGTTCGTGCGGCAAAGGCGATTGGCTATGCGGGCGCAGGTACGATTGAGTTTATCGTTGATGGCTCGGATGGGCTGCGAACCGATGGCTTCTGGTTCATGGAAATGAACACACGTTTGCAGGTCGAGCATCCTGTGACCGAAGCAATTACAGGCGTTGACCTTGTGGAATGGCAATTGCGTGTTGCATCAGGCGAAGGGCTTCCGGCCTCACAGTCGGACCTTGCAATAAAAGGCCATGCGTTTGAGGCGCGGCTCTATGCCGAGGATGTGCCAGCGGGGTTCCTTCCTGCAACGGGTACGCTCTCGCATCTTGAATTTCCCCAAGATGCGCGGATTGATACCGGCGTGCGCACTGGTGACGAAATTTCGCCGTGGTACGACCCGATGATCGCGAAACTTACAACACATGGCCCAACCCGCGCCGTTGCGCTCAAGCAGTTAGAGCAAGCCCTGACGCGAACAGAAGTGGCCGGTTCCGTGACGAACCTTGCTTTTCTAACCAGCCTTACCCGCCACAAAGGCTTTCGCGCGGGGGTTGTCGATACCGGCCTCATTGGGCGTGATCTTGAGCATCTCGCAGAAGAGCCGGTGGCCTGTTCTCGTACGCGAGCGCTGGCAGCACTGGGCTTTGCTGGTCTCACCGAGGCCGTTGGCGAAGTGGTAGATAATGAGAGTGCGGGCTTCACTCTTTGGGAGCCTGTGCCGCAAACGATAACATTCCTTTACAACGGCGAGGAAATCGCTGCGCGGATCACCACGCTTGCTGCTGGCGAGCATCGCGTCGAGCTCGGAGAAACCGCGCATAACGTAACGCGCCGCGCAGGTATCTGGTTTGTTGATGGAGCCAAAACTCGAGCACGGGTACGACGATTTGGTGAAAGCCTAAGCGTGTTCTGGGGCAATGGTTATGTCTTTGAGGCGATTGACCCGCTGGCGCGCGGCGGCGCGGCGGAGGAGGGCGGCAATATCGTCGCGGCACCTATGCCCGGGCTGCTTAAGGCGGTGTTTGTCAAACCCGGCGCTAAGGTGACTGAAGGTGATCGGCTCGTAATTCTTGAAGCGATGAAAATGGAACATAGCCTCTTGGCTTCGCGGGACGGTGTTGTCGCTGATGTGTTGTGCGGCGAGGGCGATCAGGTGGTCGCGGGCGCTCCGCTTATTCAACTTGAAGAGGCGGAGATCTAAAGCGGCATGACCGACATAACCCTACATCATGCGCCGCAAACCCGTTCCATGCGGAGCCTTTGGCTGTTGCACGAGATCGACCGCGCTATTGGGTTGCCGTTTCTAGTTGTGGAGCATCCGTTTGGTAAGAACCTGCGTTCGCCGGAATACCTCGCACTAAATCCTGCGGGGCGGGTACCAGCGCTGGAGATTGGCGGCCAGACGCTTTTTGAAACTGGCGCGATCACCGAGTATCTTTGCGAGCAGTATCCTGAAGCGGGACTTGGATGCGCTGCAGGGGATTCAGAGCGCGCGGACTGGCTTATCTGGGTGCATTTTTCTGAAACGATTAGCCAGCACGCAGCAGCCCTGACGCAGCAGCATATCGCGCTCTACGAGGACGAGATGCGCAGCCTGATTATCATGAAGCTTGAGGCCGCGCGACTTAAAAAATGCTATGCGGCGCTTGAGGCGCGGCTTGAAGGGCGGGATTACGTTTTGGACCGTGGGTTTTCTGCGGCGGATATCTCGCTCGGGCAAGCGTTGTATATGTCCAAGCACTTTGCATCCACGGATGAATTCCCGAACATAACCGCATGGTACACCCGCCTTTCCGAACGCGCGGCGTTCAAGGCGAGCTTGCCCGAAGCGGGTGGGCAGCTATTGTACCAAAAGGATTTTTACGAGGTGCCAGATGTCGGGGCTTGAATCGGATAAGGTCGAGATTTTCGAGGCTGGGCCCCGCGATGGGCTTCAAAACGAGAAATCTGTCATCTCGACGGCTGACAAGATTGCCTTGGTGGATTGCCTGAGCCGAGCAGGGTTCAGGCGGATTGAGGTCGCCAGTTTTGTGTCGCCCAAGTGGGTGCCGCAGATGGCGGATTCGGCTGGGGTCTTGGCGGGGATTACGCGCGCTGAGGGAGTTTCCTACGCCGCACTTACGCCAAATATGCGCGGGTTCGAAGGCGCTGTTGCCGCTCGTGCAGATGAGATTGCGATTTTCGGAAGTGCCAGCGAAGGGTTCAGCAAGGCCAACATCAACTGCACGATCGCAGAAAGCCTCGCTCGTTTCGCTCCTGTTGCCGAGGCAGCAAGGGCCAAGGGTATTCCGGTTCGCGGATATATCTCTTGCGTTGTCGAATGCCCCTATGACGGGCCAACAGCGCCGGAGCAGGTTGCACGCGTTGCGGCGCAGTTGCTGGCTATGGGCTGTTACGAAATTTCGCTTGGCGATACGATTGGGCGCGCAACTCCAGAGGGCGTAGATACCATGCTGGCCGAAGTTCTTCGCGTTGCGGGCGCCGATCAGCTTGCGGGCCATTTCCACGATACATCGGGTCGTGCGCTTGAGAATGTAACCGTTGCGTTGGAGCGCGGCTTGCGCGTGTTTGATGGCGCGGTAGGAGGGCTTGGCGGCTGTCCTTACGCGCCAGGAGCGGCAGGGAATGTTGCGACAGAGGCTTTGGCAGCACATGTTGCCGCATTGGGCTATGACACGGGGCTGCATGAAGCCGTTTTGCTTGAAGCAGCACAACTGGCGCTAGCGATGCGTGGCCCGAAGGAGGACAGCGATGTTTGCAACACTTGAGATTTCCATGGATGATCGCGGCGTCGCCAACTTGGCGCTTGCGCGGCCCGAAAAGCACAACGCGCTGTCAGAGCAATTGATCACCGAGCTGACCCGCGCGGCAAAGGAACTTGGCACGGATAAATCGGTGCGCGTTGTTGTTCTATCTGGGCAGGGGAAGAGCTTCTGCGCGGGCGGTGATCTGGCGTGGATGCAACAACAGATGGCGGCAGACGCAGACACACGCAGACGCGAAGCAGGCAAGCTTGCCTATATGCTTCAAGCGCTGAATACGATGCCCAAGCCGTTGATCGGGCGCGTGCACGGCGCTGCGTTTGGCGGCGGTGTGGGTATGGCCTGTGTCTGTGATGTAGCGATCGGCGTTGAAGGGGGCAAGTTTGGCCTTACCGAAACCAAACTAGGACTTATCCCCGCAACCATAGGTCCCTATGTTCTGGCACGCATGGGCGAAGCGATGGCGCGGCGTGTCTTTATGAACAGCCGGATTTTTCAAGCCGAAGAAGCAGTCGAACTCGGCATTCTTGCGCGGGCCGTTGCACCAGATGCTTTGGATGCTGCGGTTGAAGCCGAGGTTGCGCCATACCTTTCTTGTGCGCCGGAGGCGGTCGCCGCAGCAAAAGCGCTGACACGGCGCTTCGGCCCGCCGATTGGCGAGACGGAAATCAATGCAAGCATTGATGCGCTGCTCGGCTGTTGGGACGGAGAGGAAGCACCTGAAGGTATTGCCGCTTTCTTTGAGAAGCGGCCGGCAGCTTGGGTAGTGAAATAACAGGGCGGTAACTGCGATATGACACCGGAAATCGCCGCTAAAATTTATGCAATCGCGATGATTCCACCCGTGGGTCTACAGATTGCTTTGATTTTCGGTGCGCCTTGGGGGCACTTAACGATGGGCGGGAAGTTTCCAGGAGTATTACCGCTGCGTGTTCGTTGGATCGCAGCACTTCAGATCGCCGTTCAAGTCACGATGACATTGGTTGTGTGGCAGGCTGCTGGGTTGCCGTTGCTGGCAATTTCAAACCTCACTTTTCCTGATTGGGCTATTTGGATTGTCTTGGCGCTGTCGGTGTTGAGTTGCATCGGGAACTGGGCAACGCCAAGTCGAATGGAAAGATACCTTTGGGGGCCGACGACTTTGGTTTTACTTGGGTGCGTTACCGGCGTGATCGTTCTGTGAGGCGATAAAACTGAACGGTGTTTCGTCTTAATCCTGATTGTTTTTATCAACTTAAAGACGCCTAAACTGCGGCAAATAATCCGCAAAAACAATGTGAAAGTGACCCTCGCCTCGGTTGACCAAGGCAAGAGGCAAGAGTAAACCACGACAAGCTATTAGGCATGTGCACAGGCACAACCAAAGGAGCCATACGTGGAAGAGCTGCTAAGAGAATACCTCCCCATCCTTGTTTTCTTGGGAATCGCCATTGCGCTGGGGGTCGTCTTGATTCTCGCGGCTGTGATCATCGCGGTGCGTAACCCTGATCCGGAAAAAGTGTCGGCCTACGAATGCGGATTTAACGCATTTGATGATGCCCGCATGAAGTTTGATGTACGGTTCTATCTGGTTGCGATCCTCTTCATCATTTTTGACCTCGAGATTGCCTTCCTCTTCCCGTGGGCAGTTGCATTCAAAGATGTAGGGCTGGTTGGTTTCTGGTCAATGATGGCGTTCCTTGCGGTTCTGACAATCGGCTTTGCCTATGAATGGAAAAAAGGAGCTCTGGAATGGGACTAAGTACGTCGCCAAACCAAGCGGGCGTTGACAAAGACGTCGCGACCCAAGCCCTGAACGCAGAGCTTCAGGACAAAGGCTTTCTGCTGACATCTAGCGAAGACATCATCAATTGGGCGCGCACAGGCTCGCTGCATTGGATGACATTCGGGCTGGCATGTTGTGCGGTCGAGATGATGCACACAGCGATGCCGCGCTATGACGTGGAGCGTTACGGCTTCGCGCCTCGGGCTTCTCCGCGCCAATCCGACGTGATGATTGTTGCCGGCACTCTGACCAACAAGATGGCTCCTGCGCTGCGCAAGGTTTACGACCAGATGCCAGAGCCGCGCTATGTAATTTCAATGGGCTCCTGCGCTAACGGTGGCGGGTACTATCATTATTCCTATTCCGTTGTGCGCGGATGCGACCGGATCGTTCCGGTTGATATCTATGTGCCGGGTTGCCCGCCCTCTGCTGAGGCGCTGATGTACGGCATCCTGCAACTACAACGCAAAATCCGCCGCACCGGCACGATCACGAGGTAGGCTCTATGTCTGAAGCACTGAACGAACTGGGCGCCTATATCGAACTAAAGCGGCCCAACTGTGTGATCGGCTACTCGATTGCATTTGACGAGTTGACCGTCGATGTCACGCCGGACGCGCTTGTCGGGCTTGTCGAGTTTCTAAAGACAGACCGGACCTGCCGTTTCTCGACGCTTGTCGACGTTACCGCGGTTGATTACCCAAGCCGTGAGAAGCGGTTTGACGTGGTGTATCACTTCCTGTCGATGTACCAGAACCATCGTATTCGCCTGCGCGTTATGGTGCGCGAAGACGATATGGTGCCTTCGATCGTTTCTGTTTATCCGGCTTCGAACTGGTTCGAGCGCGAAGTGTTCGACATGTACGGTATCCTGTTTTCCGGCCATCCGGACCTGCGCCGTATTCTCACAGATTATGGCTTCCGCGGGCATCCGCTGCGCAAGGATTTCCCGACAACGGGCTATACCGAAGTGCGTTATGACGAGATCGAAAAACGCGTTGTTTACGAACCCGTAAGCCTCACGCAGGAATACCGCCAGTTTGATTTCATGTCCCCTTGGGAAGGTGCAGAGTACATCCTCCCTGGCGATGATAAAGCAGACGAGGCAAAAGGCTGATATGTCGAACGCGACTCATCTTTTTGGAATTGGGGCTGCCAAGGCGGGAACGTCTTGGTTGTTCAAATTCCTTGAGTCGCATCCAGAGGTCGCTTCACCAGCTGTAAAGGAACTGCATTATTTTGATGATGCAGATACCGATACGCCCGAACGTGCGTTGATCAAGCGGAATGAGGCAATTCAGCAAGACATCGTTACCCTTGAATTGCGCAGGCTCATTTCCGCGGAAGGAAAGAAACGAAAACTTGCGAGCCGGATTGAACGTTTGAAGCAGGTCTCCTCATTGCTTAAGCTTGGTTATTCCCCAGAGGCATATGCTGAGTATCAGCAAGCCGAGGCGGTAAAAGCGAACGCTAAATTAACCGCTGACATCACGCCAGCCTATGCTCTGGTGTCTAAGGCCACGCTGAAGATGATGGCCGGATTGGGACAGACGACCAAGTTTATCTATATCCTGCGCGATCCTGTTGAACGGCTTTGGAGTAATATCCGGATGGTCGCGGACGCGCGCGCAAAGAACAACGCAGAGATGGCCAAGATCAGCAATCGCATTGCCGACAGCATCTTAAGCGGGGAAGGGCATCCTTCGTTCCTGCGGAGCGATTATGCTGGAACGCTTGATCGGTTGTTTGCCGCTGTTCCAAGTGCTGATCGTCTTGTGCTGTTTTTTGAGCGCCTGTTTGATCAGGACACGATTGAAACTCTCTGCCGCTTCCTGATGATTGCACCGATGCCCGCCAAAACGCATCGAACCGTGCACGCAGGGGCGACATTCCCGCTTGATGATACGCGACGGGCCGGCCTAAGCCAGCTGCTCGCGCCACAATACGCCGCCGTAGAAGCGCGTTTCGGGGCTCTTCCCGACCGCTGGCAGCAGAATATGACGAAGGTGTAAGATATGGACGGAAATTTCGAAGACGTTCTGACGGGCGAACAGAAAATCCGCAATTTCAACATCAACTTCGGGCCACAGCACCCTGCGGCTCACGGTGTTTTGCGCCTTGTGCTTGAGCTTGATGGCGAGATTGTCGAGCGGTGTGACCCGCATATCGGCCTTCTTCACCGCGGTACCGAAAAGCTGATGGAGAGCCGCACGTATCTCCAGAACCTTCCGTATTTCGACCGGCTTGATTATGTGGCGCCAATGAACCAGGAGCACGCTTGGTGCCTTGCCATCGAAAAGCTTACCGGAACAGAGGTGCCGCGCCGTGCGCAGCTTATCCGCGTTCTCTATTCCGAGATTGGCCGTATCCTCAATCACCTATTGAACGTCACGACACAAGCGATGGACGTTGGCGCGCTGACGCCGCCGCTCTGGGGCTTTGAAGAGCGTGAAAAGCTTATGGTGTTTTACGAGCGGGCTTGTGGCGCGCGCCTCCACGCCGCCTATTTCCGCCCTGGTGGTGTCCATCAGGATCTGCCACCGGACCTTATCGAAGACATTGATACTTGGGCCGATACATTCCCGAATGTCCTTAGCGATATTGACGGGTTGCTCACCGAGAACCGTATTTTCAAACAACGTAACGCTGATATCGGCATCGTCTCCGAGCAGGATATCCTTGATTGGGGTTTCTCTGGCGTGATGGTACGCGGCTCCGGCCTTGCGTGGGATTTGCGCCGTGCACAGCCTTATGAGTGCTATGACGAGTTCGAGTTCGACATTCCCGTTGGCAAGAACGGCGACTGCTATGACCGTTATCTCGTGCGGATGCAGGAGATGCGCGAAAGCCTCAAGATCATTAAGCAAGCCTGTGAAAAGCTGCGCAACGAGCCGGGTGATGTTCTGGCGCGAGGTAAGCTGACGCCGCCGAAGCGGGGCGATATGAAAACCTCGATGGAAGCGTTGATCCACCATTTCAAACTCTACACCGAAGGGTTCCACGTACCTGCTGGTGAGGTTTACGCAGCGGTTGAGGCCCCGAAAGGGGAGTTTGGCGTGTACCTTGTGGCCGACGGCACCAACAAACCTTATCGCAGCAAAATCCGCGCTCCGGGGTATCTGCATTTGCAAGCTATGGACTATGTGGCCGGTGGCCACCAACTGGCCGACGTGGCCGCAATTATCGGCACGATGGACGTCGTGTTCGGGGAGATCGACCGCTAATGCTACGCCGTCTACACGCAACCCAACCCGAGAGTTTCGCCTTTACAGAAGCCAACCGCGCATGGGCGCAGGCGCAGGTAACCAAGTATCCCGAGGGCCGTCAGGCCAGCGCGATCATTCCGCTTTTGTGGCGTGCCCAAGAGCAAGAGGGCTGGCTTTCCCGCCCCGCGATTGAATATGTCGCCGATATGCTTGGCATGGCTCATATTCGTGCTCTTGAAGTGGCGTCTTTCTATTTCATGTTCCAGCTTCAACCTGTTGGTTCAGTTGCACATATTCAGATTTGCGGCACGACCTCCTGCATGATCTGTGGGGCTGAAGATTTGGTTGCTGTGTGTAAAGAGCTTATCAACGAAAAGCCGCATGAACTGTCCGCTGATGGTAAGTTCTCGTGGGAAGAGGTCGAGTGTCTCGGCGCTTGTGCGAACGCGCCAATGGCGCAAATCGGCAAGGATTACTACGAAGACCTTACCGCGGAGAAATTCCGAGAGTTGATGGCAGAATTGGCCGCTGGCCGCGTGCCTGTTCCTGGCCCGCAAAATGGCCGCTACGCTGCTGAGCCGCTTTCCGGCCTGACGTCGCTTACAGAGCACGAAAGCGGTAAAACGCAATACAACGCTTCTGCGCAACGGGCTGTTGATCTTGGTGATACAATCAAGCGGATTGACGGTGAAGAAGTTCCGCTTATCACACCATGGCTCGGCAAGTCGAAAGCGAATGTGGCCCCCAAAAAGGCCGCCGCAAAGCCACCGGCAAAACCTGCACAGAAGAAAGCCGCAAGCGCAGAAGCAGCGAAAACGGTGAAAGAGAAGAAGCCGCGCACGATGGCCAAGCCGCGCAAAGCAGGCGCAGATGATCTCAAGCAACTAAAGGGTGTTGGCCCAAAGCTTGAAACGACCCTTAACGAGCTGGGAATTTGGCATTATGACCAGGTCGCAAAATGGGGTCCGGCAGAGATCAAATGGGTTGATGAACGCTTGAAGTTCAAAGGCCGGATCGAGCGCGATGACTGGATCGCTCAGGCCAAAATTCTTGCTGAAGGCGGCAAAACAGCATTTTCCAAGAAAGTAGAAAAGGGCGGGGTTTACGACGAGGATTAAGGCTACATAACCCCGTAAATAACGACGAGAAGACAATGAGAAACCAACACACATACTCACAAAACCATACAGGGCGCATTGCTGCGGTCTCTGTTCGGATTTGTGCGCAACGTGTTGATATAAAACATTTTTTCTAGGGAGTTATGTATGACTAAAACTCAAGAATCCGGCTTTTTTACCTGCGCGAACATGTGTTGGATCATTGGCGTTTTGCTTGGGTTGGCAGCGTTCCTGATTTTGCGTGGCCAGCTTGGACTTGCAACGATTGTTGCCTTGATCATCGGAGTTGCCGTTGCCGCCGGTGTTGGTTTTGCACTGCGCTTTTATTTCTGCTTTGGTGAGCAGGAAGTCACGACTGCAGAACAAGCTGCAAGCACTTTTGAAGCGGCGCCAGAGCCAGTTGCCGAGCCAGATCCTGTTCCCGTTGCTCCTGTAACTCCACCTATGGCGAAAGAAGTCGTTCCGGAACCGATCGAGGCGGAAACGCTCGCGCCGGCACCTGCTGCGGAGAAGAAGCCGCGCACGATGAAAGCGCCACGCAAAGCGGGTGCGGATGACCTCAAGAAACTCAAGGGCGTGGGACCGAAACTTGAAACTACTCTTAACGAACTCGGCATTTGGCATTTTGACCAGGTGGCCAAGTGGGGCGCTGCAGAGATCGCTTGGGTTGATGAGCGCCTGAAGTTCAAAGGTCGTATCGAGCGTGATGGCTGGGTCGATCAAGCAAAAATCCTCGCCGAGGGCGGCGAGACCGAATTTTCCAGCCGGAAGAAAGGCTAGGAGATGACACAAAAGGGCAGCGGCCCAGAAGACAAGGTGCAGGTAAAAGGGCGCATGTTGGCGCTTGTGATTGCCGGAACCGCTATTTTCTGGGTTGCGGCCCAATCGCTCGGGTCAATGCTGGACTGGTCGCAACGGACGCGGCTGTTGTTTGACCTTATGGCAGGAGCCGGCTTCGTTTGGTCGGTGGTTGTAGGATATCAAATTTGGCGCGCGCGCCAGAAATAACACGTCGGGGGCTGCCCCCGGGAATTGAAGGATGACGAGGATGCTCAAGGATCAAGACAGGATCTTTACCAACCTGTACGGAATGCACGATCGCAGCCTTGCGGGCGCGAAATCGCGTGGGCATTGGGATGGAACTGCGGGCATCATCAAGAAGGGCCGTGACTGGATCATCAACGAAGCAAAGTCCTCTGGTTTGCGCGGGCGTGGTGGTGCGGGCTTCCCGACTGGTCTGAAGTGGTCGTTCATGCCCAAAGAAAGCGATGGCCGCCCTGCGTACCTCGTAATCAACGCCGATGAATCCGAGCCCGGTACATGTAAAGACCGCGAGATTATGCGTCACGACCCGCATACGCTGATCGAAGGCGCGTTGATGGCCTCTTTCGCGATGGGCGCGCACGCCTGTTATATCTACATCCGCGGCGAATTTATTCGCGAACGCGAAGCGCTGCAGGCCGCGATCGACGAATGCTATGACGCAGGCCTGTTGGGCAAAAACGCCGCGAAATCGGGTTGGGATTTTGACCTCTATTTGCATCACGGTGCTGGCGCATACATTTGCGGCGAGGAAACTGCGCTGCTTGAGAGCCTAGAGGGCAAGAAGGGTATGCCGCGCATGAAGCCGCCGTTCCCTGCGGGCGCGGGTCTCTATGGCTGTCCAACCACAGTGAACAACGTTGAATCGATTGCGGTTATCCCGACAATCATGCGGCGCGGTGCGGAGTGGTTTAGCTCCATGGGCCGCCCAAACAACGCTGGCACCAAGCTCTTTGGTATTTCGGGCCACGTTGTGAACCCTTGCGTTGTCGAAGAAGAAATGTCGATCCCTCTGCGTGAACTTCTTGAGCGCCATTGTGGCGGTGTTCGTGGCGGTTGGGACAACCTCAAGGCGGTTATTCCAGGGGGCTCTTCGGTTCCGCTATTGCCAAAAGATATCGCTGATGAAGCGATCATGGATTTTGACTGGCTCCGTGAGCAGCGTTCCGGCCTTGGGACTGCGGCGGTGATCGTGATGGATCAATCCACCGACGTTATCAAAGCGATCTGGCGTCTGAGCAAGTTCTACAAGCACGAAAGCTGCGGCCAGTGTACGCCATGCCGTGAAGGTACTGGCTGGATGATGCGCGTCATGGATCGTTTGGTCACCGGAGATGCAGAAGTCGAGGAAATCGACATGCTTCTTGACGTGACCAAGCAGGTTGAGGGCCACACGATCTGTGCGCTTGGCGACGCGGCAGCATGGCCGATCCAAGGTCTTGTGCGCCACTTCCGTAACGAGATCGAAGACCGGATTAAACACAAGAAAACAGGGCGTGTAAGCGCCGTGGCGGCGGAGTAAGCCCATGACTGACCTACGCAAAATCATCATCGACGAGACAGAGATCGAAGTTGATCCCGCGATGACTCTTATTCAGGCGTGCGAGCAGGCTGGCGTTGAAATTCCGCGGTTCTGTTATCACGAGCGTTTGACGATTGCAGGCAACTGCCGGATGTGCCTTGTTGAGGTTGTGGGCGGACCGCCCAAGCCAACAGCATCTTGCGCGATGCAGGTGCGCGATTTGCGCCCCGGCCCAGAGGGACAGCCGCCTGTTGTGAAAACAAACTCTCCTATGGTGAAGAAGGCCCGCGAAGGGGTGATGGAGTTTATGCTCATCAACCACCCGCTCGATTGCCCGATTTGCGATCAGGGTGGCGAGTGCGATCTTCAGGATCAGGCGATGGCCTATGGTATCTCTGAGAACCGTTACAATGAGCCAAAGCGCGCCGTAGATGATCTTGATCTCGGCCCGCTTGTTTCAACAACGATGACCCGCTGTATCTCTTGTACGCGCTGCGTGCGGTTTACAACCGAGGTTGCCGGCATTTCGCAGATGGGCCAAACTGGCCGTGGCGAAGATGCGGAAATCACAAGCTATCTAAACGAAACGCTCGACAGCAACCTTCAAGGCAACATCATTGATCTTTGCCCCGTTGGTGCGCTGACCAGCAAACCCTATGCCTTTACCGCCCGTCCGTGGGAATTGACCAAGACCGAAACCATCGACGTGATGGACGCGCTCGGCAGCAACATCCGCGTCGATACCAAGGGCCGTGAAGTGAAGCGGATTGTTCCGCGTAACAACGACGGTGTGAACGAAGAGTGGATTTCCGATAAGACGCGCTTTGTTTGGGATGGTCTGCGTCGTCAGCGCCTTGATACGCCGTATATCCGTGAAAACGGCAAGCTGCGCAAAGCAAGCTGGGGAGAAGCGCTCGCTGCGGCGGCCGCTGGTATTAAGGGGAAGAAACTGGCCGGTCTGGTTGGCGATCTTGCGCCCGTCGAAGCAGCCTTTGCGCTTAAACAATTGGTAGAGGGGCAGGGCGGCAATGTTGAGTGCCGTACTGATGGCGCAAAACTGCCAACAGGTAACCGCTCGGCATATGTTGGCACAGCAACTGTCGAGGACCTTGATACCGCGAAAGCGATCATGCTCATCGGTACCAACCCACGCGTAGAAGCGCCCGTTCTGAACGCGCGCATCCGCAAAGCTTGGCTTGCAGGCGCGAAAATCGGTGTGATTGGTGAAGCGGCTGACCTGACATATGAGTATTTCCATCTTGGTACAGGCCGCGCAGATCTGGTGAAGCTGAACGAAGGTGAACATACAGACGCGCTCGGCAAAGACACCATCGTGATCGTTGGCCAAGGTGCGCTTCAAGAAGCTGACGGCGAGGCTGTTTTGAGCCAAGCGATGAAGTTTGCCGAAACCACTGAAAGCAAATTCATGGTGCTGCACACGGCTGCGAGCCGCGTGGGCGCGATTGATGTTGGCGCAGTGACAGAAGGCGGCGTAACTGCGGCGCTTGATGGTGCTGAAGCTGTTTACAACCTTGGTGCGGATGAAATCGAAATCGCGCCGGGTGCATTTGTGATCTATCAAGGCAGCCATGGAGATCGCGGTGCGCATCGCGCTGATGTGATCCTGCCTTCTGCTGCATATACCGAAGAGAGCGGTGTTTTCGTGAATACCGAAGGCCGACCGCAGCTTGCGCAACGCGCAGGGTTCGCGCCGGGCGAAGCCAAAGAAAACTGGGCGATCCTTCGTGCACTTTCCGCCGAGCTTGGCGCGACATTGCCGTATGATTCCCTTGGGGCGCTCCGCCAAGCCTTGATCGAGGCTGTTCCGCACCTTGGCAATATCGACGAAGTGCCAGAAAACGCATGGAAACGGGTGCCGCTGCGCAAACCGGCCAAAGCGGATTTCGTGAATGCGGTAACAGATTTCTATCTGACCAACCCGATTGCGCGGGCGAGCCAGCTTATGGCCGAGCTCTCCGCCAATGCAAAAGCACGCAGCCAAGAGGCCGTAGCAGCAGAATAATGCAACAAACGCAAAGACATATCGCCACAGATGTCAGGCGCAAGGGGGCAGGGCGACCTGCTGTAAGCGCGCCTTTCGCGGATGTATTTGCGCAACAAAGAATTTTTGTGCCCGTGTGGGGCGCAATTGCGAATGTTGAGGGTGGAAATTGGTGTGGGGATGCTGTTTACAGCACACCAAACCCATTCCCTCGCGACCGCGCTCGAAACACAGGCGCCACGCGCCCGAGCGGGTGGCACAGAAATTGGGATACCGACGGTGTGAGGATCTATGGCTGAGTTCTTTTCAACCCCTTGGGGAATCTTTGTGATCATCGTCGCGCAGTGTCTTGCTGTCGTGGCGTTTGTGATGATTTCCCTTCTGTTTCTGGTCTATGGCGACCGGAAGATCTGGGCGGCGGTTCAGATGCGCCGCGGTCCGAACGTTGTTGGGGCATGGGGTGTTTTGCAATCTGTTGCTGACGCGTTGAAATATGTCGTCAAAGAGGTCGTGGTGCCCGCGGGTGCCGATAAACCGGTTTATTTTCTCGCTCCGCTGACAAGCTTCGTATTGGCGATGGTGGCTTGGGCGGTGATCCCGTTCAACGACGGCTGGGTTCTTTCCGATATCAACGTGGCGATCCTCTTTGTGTTCGCGGTGTCCTCGCTTGAAGTTTATGGCGTGATCATGGGCGGTTGGGCCTCGAACTCGAAGTATCCATTCCTTGGTTCGCTTCGTTCCGCAGCGCAGATGATCTCTTACGAAGTGTCGATCGGACTGATCATTATCGGTGTGATCCTTTCGACCGGTTCTATGAACTTTAGCGACATCGTGCGCGCTCAAGATGGTGCTTACGGCTTCTTTAGCTGGTACTGGTTGCCGCATTTGCCGATGGTATTCTTGTTCTTTATCAGCGCCTTGGCCGAAACAAACCGCCCACCTTTCGATCTTCCCGAAGCGGAATCCGAGCTTGTGGCCGGTTATCAGGTTGAATACTCCGCGACTCCGTTCCTGCTCTTTATGGCGGGCGAATATATCGCGATCTTCCTGATGTGCGCCCTGATGAGCTTGTTGTTCTTCGGCGGCTGGCTGTCGCCAATTCCGGGCCTGCCTGATGGTGTGCTCTGGATGGTCGGCAAGATGGCGTTCTTCTTCTTCATCTTCGCGATGGTTAAAGCGATTACACCGCGTTACCGCTATGACCAACTCATGCGCATTGGTTGGAAAGTATTCCTGCCGCTGTCGCTGGCTTGGGTCGTGATCGTTGCGTTCCTTGCTCAATTTGGTGCCTTTGGCGGAGCCTATGCCCGCTGGGCGATCGGAGGCTGATTATGGCTATGGATTACACCCGCGCCGCGAAATACTTCCTGCTGGCGGATTTCGTTAAGGGCTTCCAGCTTGGGTTGAAGTATTTCTTTGCCCCCAAGGCAACGATCAACTACCCGCATGAAAAAGGGCCAATCAGCCCGCGTTTCCGTGGCGAACACGCGCTGCGCCGTTATCCGAATGGCGAAGAGCGTTGCATCGCATGTAAACTTTGCGAAGCGGTTTGCCCCGCACAGGCGATCACAATTGATGCTGAGCCACGCGAAGACGGTAGCCGCCGCACAACACGGTATGACATCGACATGACTAAATGCATCTACTGCGGTTTCTGCCAAGAAGCCTGTCCGGTGGATGCGATTGTTGAAGGGCCGAACTTCGAGTTCGCCACTGAAACCCGCGAAGAGCTTTTCTATGACAAGGAAAAACTCCTTTCCAACGGCGAACAATGGGAAGCCGAGATTGCGCGAAACCTCGAGATTGATGCGCCTTACCGCTAAGGGCGGCGCATAACAGGCATCGGCAGCACGTCCGGCGCCAGAAGACAACGCCCCAAGAGGGCAGAGAAACGTCCCGCAGGGGACAGGAAGAAGGACAGTAAAATGGGCATTGCAGATTTCGCCTTTTATGTCTTCGCCATCACCGTGATCACGGCGGGGCTGTTCGTGGTTGTGTCTCGCAACCCTGTGCACTCGGTGCTGTGGCTTATTCTCGCGTTCATTTCTTCGGCAGGGCTCTTTGTTCTGCTTGGAGCGGAGTTCGTGGCGATGCTTCTGGTGATCGTATACGTGGGGGCCGTTGCGGTTCTCTTCCTCTTTGTGGTGATGATGCTTGATGTTGATTTCGCTGAATTACGTGGGGAAATGGCGACGTTTGTACCCTTTGCCATTCTGATCGGTGTGGTGTTGCTGATGGAAATCGGCCTTGCAATCACCGTTTGGCAGTTTGCTGATACGGCGCAATCTTCGCTGATGTCTGCTGCCCCCGCAGCGGATGAGGTACAGAACACTGCGGCGCTCGGCCAAATCATCTATGACGATTACATCTATCTCTTCCAAGGTGCGGGTCTGATCCTGCTGGTGGCGATGATTGGCGCAATCCTTCTGACAATGACACACCGCAAGGATGTGAAGCGTCAGGATGTGCTTGCCCAGATGCACCGCGATCCTGCGAAAGCCATGGAAGTTATCGACGTAAAGCCGGGACAGGGCTTGTCGTAAAAGAACAAGCGCCCTGAAAATTGGGCGCGATTGAACGCGCGCGGAACATACCGCGCAACGAAGAACGAGAAGGACGAGGACTGAAATATGGTCGGACTTGAGCATTATCTAGCGGTGGCGGCGGCTTTGTTCGTCATCGGGATTTTCGGGATCTTCCTGAACCGGAAAAATGTGATCGTGATCCTGATGTCGATCGAGCTCATGTTGCTCGCAGTCAACATCAACTTCGTCGCTTTCTCAAGCTTCTTGGGCGATCTTGTGGGGCAGGTGTTTACCCTGTTTATCCTCACGGTTGCTGCCGCCGAGGCCGCCATTGGCCTCGCGATCCTTGTGGTTTTCTTCCGTAACCGTGGCACCATCGCGGTTGAAGACGTCAATGTGATGAAGGGCTAGGGCATCATGGAAAAAATCATTCTCTTTGCCCCGCTCGTGGGCGCGTTGATCGCCGGCTTCGGCTGGCGCTACATCGGCGAGAAAGGCGCTCAGTATGTGACAACGGGGCTGTTGTTCCTTGCTGCATTCCTGAGCTGGATCGTGTTCCTCGGATTTGATGGCGAGACCCGCTATATCCACATCCTGACGTGGATTCAGTCCGGCGCGTTGGATACGTCTTGGTCAATTCGTCTTGATCGTCTTACCGCGATCATGTTGATCGTTGTGACCACGGTATCAAGCCTCGTTCACCTTTATTCCTTTGGGTATATGGATCATGATCCCCAGTGGAAAAAGGGTGAAAGCTATAAGCCACGGTTCTTTGCTTACCTTAGCTTCTTTACCTTTACGATGCTGATGCTGGTGACAGCGGACAACCTCGTTCAGATGTTCTTTGGCTGGGAAGGCGTGGGCGTTGCCTCATACTTGCTGATCGGCTTCTACTACCGCAAACCAAGCGCGAATGCCGCTGCGATGAAAGCGTTTATCGTGAACCGCGTTGGTGACTTTGGCTTTGTGCTCGGGATCGTCGGCCTCTTCATGCTGACAGGTTCGATCAACTTCGACGATGTGTTCGCCGCCGCACCAACCCTCGCAGAAACAGAACTTCATTTCCTTTGGACGGATTGGAATGCTGCCAACCTTCTGGCCTTCCTGCTGTTCATTGGTGCGATGGGTAAATCAGCGCAGCTTTTCCTCCACACCTGGCTTCCAGACGCGATGGAAGGCCCGACACCTGTTTCGGCCCTGATCCACGCCGCGACCATGGTTACTGCGGGTGTGTTCCTCGTTTGCCGTATGTCGCCGCTGATGGAATTTGCGCCAACGGCAACCTCGATCATCGTTGTGATCGGCGCAACAACAGCGTTCTTTGCCGCTACTGTTGGCCTCGTTCAGAACGACATTAAACGTGTAATTGCTTACTCTACCTGTTCGCAGCTTGGCTATATGTTCGTTGCTGCGGGAGTTGGTGTTTACTCCGCCGCGATGTTCCACCTCTTCACACACGCATTCTTCAAAGCGATGCTCTTCCTTGGTGCCGGTTCGGTCATCCATGCCATGCATCACGAGCAAGACATGCGCCATTACGGCGGTCTGCGGAAGAAAATTCCGATGACATATTATGCGATGCTGATTGGTACGCTTGCCATTACCGGTGTTGGCGTTCCGCTTACGACAATCGGTTTCGCGGGCTTCCTGTCGAAAGACGCGATTATCGAGAGTGCTTGGGGGGCGCAGACTGGCGTTGGCCTCTATGCCTTCTGGATGCTGGTGATTGCCGCCTTTATGACGAGCTTCTATAGCTGGCGTCTGATGTTCATGACCTTCTTCGGCGAAGCACGTGGCGATAAGCATACACATGATCACGCGCATGAAAGCCCGATGGTTATGTTGATCCCGCTCGGTGTACTCGCGCTTGGTGCGGTTCTTTCGGGCATGATCTGGTTCGGTAGCTTCTTTGGAAGCCACGACGACGTGAACAAGTTCTACGGCGTTCCATCCCATCACGAAGTTGCAGAAACCGACGGCCATGGTGACGATCATGCGGATGATCACGCCGATGATCACGCTGTTGCGACGACTGACGATCACTCAGACGAGCACGCAACAGATGGGCATGGTGAAGAAACCGCCCACGCCGCAGGCTGGACCAAAGGGCAGGGCGCTGTTTACACACACCCTGACAACCACGTGATGGACGAGGCACACCACGCACCTAAGTGGGTCAAAGTATCGCCGTTCGTTGCGATGCTCCTCGGCCTCGGGTTGGCGTATCTCTTCTACATCAAGGATACGAGCCTGCCGAAGCGTTTGGCCAAGAGTCAGCACCGCATGTACCAGTTCCTGCTGAACAAATGGTACTTCGACGAGGTCTATGACGTGATCTTCGTGAAAGGCGCGCTGCGGCTTGGTAAATTCCTCTGGAAGAAAGTCGACGGTTTGGTGATCGACGGTTTCATCAATGGGGTTGCCATGGGGATTATCCCGTTCTTCACACAACGCGCAGGCCGCGCCCAATCGGGCTACTTGTTCCACTATGCTTTGGCCATGGTGGTTGGGCTTGTGGTTCTCATTACATGGATGACTATCAGCGGAGGGGCTGAATAATTATGGAAAACCTCCTTTCCATCGTCACATTTATTCCGCTGTTTGGTGCCGTAATCCTTGCGCTCTTCCTGCGCGGCGATGACGAGTTTGCCCAACGAAATACCAAGTGGCTCGCGCTTGCGGCCACGACGATCACATTCCTCGTGAGCCTTGCGATCCTGATGGGCTTTGACGCGAGCGATACCGGTTTCCAGTTTGTTGAAGAAGCCGACTGGATCATGGGCTTTACTTATAAAGTGGGCGTCGATGGCATCTCGGTTCTGTTCGTGATGCTCACCACATTCCTGATGCCGCTGGTCGTTCTGTCCTGCTGGAACGTCAAGACCCGCGTCAAGGAATACATGATCGCGTTCTTGATCCTTGAAACGCTGATGATCGGTGTGTTTGTCGCGCTTGATCTGATCCTGTTCTACGTCTTCTTCGAGGCGGGCCTTATCCCGATGTTCCTGATCATTGGTATCTGGGGTGGCAAGGATCGCATCTATGCTGCGTTCAAGTTCTTCCTTTATACCTTCATCGGCTCGGTGCTGATGCTGGTTGCGATGATCGCCATGTATATGGATGCAGGAACAACCGATATCGTTGCCCTGCTGACGCATGAGTTCAATAGCGAAACCATTAGCATTCTGGGCTTCAGCATCATTGGCGGTGCGCAGACCCTCATGTTCCTCGCGTTCTTTGCGAGCTTTGCAGTCAAGATGCCGATGTGGCCTGTTCATACCTGGCTTCCGGATGCTCACGTTCAAGCGCCGACAGCTGGCTCCGTTGTACTTGCGGCAATCCTGCTGAAAATGGGCGGCTATGGTTTCCTTCGGTTCAGCTTGCCGATGTTCCCAGTGGGTGCAGAGCAGCTTGCCTGTTTCATTCTGATCATCTCGGCAATTGCGATTGTGTTCACAAGCCTCATCGCGCTTGTACAGAACGACATGAAAAAGCTGATTGCCTATTCCTCCGTTGCCCACATGGGCTACGTGACCATGGGTATCTTTGCGGTAAACCAGCAAGGTATCGACGGTGCGATCTTCCAGATGATTAGCCACGGCTTTATTTCCGGCGCGCTCTTCCTCTGTGTGGGCGTGATCTATGATCGGATGCACACACGCGAGATCGATGCCTATGGTGGCCTTGTAAACCGGATGCCGGCCTATGCGCTGATCTTTATGTTCTTCACAATGGCGAACGTCGGCCTGCCGGGTACATCGGGCTTTATTGGTGAATTCCTCGTTATTATGGGCATTTTCCAAGTGAACACATGGATCGCGCTCTTTGCGGCATCGGGTGTTATCTTCTCGGCGGCTTATGCACTCTGGCTCTATCGTCGCGTGGTTATGGGGGACCTCATCAAAGAGAGCCTCAAAACCATCAAGGATATGACAAGCCTCGAAAAGGCGATCTTTGCGCCGCTGGTATTCATGACGCTGCTTCTGGGTGTTTACCCAAGCTTGGTCACCGATATCATCGGCCCCTCGGTCGAGGCGCTTATCACAAACTATAACGCTGCTTTGCCCGCTGTGGTCGAAGCTGCAACTACAGCAACACACTAAGGGTGGGTCCGATGCTCTCTGCAGATATTTCCACTGTTCTTCCGGAACTGATCCTCGCCGTTTCGGCCATGGGCCTCCTGATGTTTGGCGTCTATACCAGCAAGGACAAAGCTGCGCCTTTGATCCTCTGGGCAACGGCGGGTTTGATGGCGGTGCTTGGCCTCTGGATTGCGGTTGCCGGAGACGGCGCGCAAACTGCCTTTAACGGGGCCTTTGTGGACGACGCGTTCTCGCGGTTTGCCAAGGTTGTGATCTTATTCTCTGCGGCGCTGATCCTTATCATGAGTCAGGATTACCTCGCAAAGCAGAACCTGCTGCGTTTTGAGTATCCAATCCTTGTCGCCTTGGCGGTTGTCGGGATGATGATGATGGTCTCCGCGGGCGACCTTCTCGCACTTTATGTCGGCCTAGAGCTACAGTCCCTGTCGCTATACGTGGTTGCCTCCATGAACCGGACATCGGTGAAATCTACTGAAGCAGGTCTGAAATATTTTGTTCTTGGTGCGCTGTCCTCAGGGATGCTGCTTTATGGGGCGTCGTTTGTGTATGGCTATACCGGCACAACGTTGTTCTCTGATATCGTTGCCTCAGTTGAGGGCGAGCACCTGCCAATCGGAATGCTCATCGGTCTCGTGTTCATCATGACGGGCCTCGCGTTCAAAGTTTCCGCCGTTCCATTCCACATGTGGACACCGGATGTTTACGAGGGCGCGCCAACACCGATCACGGCGTTCTTCGCCACTGCTCCGAAAGTGGCCGCGATGGCACTCTTTGCACGTGTTGTGTTTGATGCCTTTGGTGCTACCGTCGGAGATTGGAGCCAGATCGTAGCATTGATTTCTGTGCTGTCGATGTTCCTTGGCTCGATCGCCGCGATTGGCCAAAAGAACATCAAACGCCTGATGGCCTATAGCTCCATCGCTCACATGGGTTTTGCACTTATGGGCCTTGCCGCCGGAACAGAAACCGGTGTTCAGGCGATGCTCATCTATATGACGATCTACGTTACCATGAACCTCGGTACATTCGCGTTCATTCTTTCGCTTGAGAAAGACGGCAAGCCTGTAACCGATATTGCGAGCCTGAACCAATACTCCACTCGCGAGCCCCTACGTGCGCTGGCGCTTCTTGTCCTGATGTTCAGCCTCTCTGGTGTTCCACCAATGCTCGGCTTCTTCGGTAAGTTCTGGGTGCTGAATGCCGCTGTGCAGGGTGGGCTAGTTTGGCTCGCTGTTGCCGGTGTGATTGCGTCTGTGATCGGCGCCTTCTACTACCTGCGCATCGTGTACTACATGTACTTCGGTGAGGAAACTGATCCGCTAGACCGCCCGACATCTCCTGTACTTTGGGGCGTTTTGATGGTGTCTGCTGCGGTAATGGTGCTTGGCATTGTGAATATGTTCGGCGTTGAGGCTATGGCCAAAGCCGCCGCGGTTGCCCTTGTCAACTAATCCAACGGCAAACTGGCCCCATGGATATGGGCGTCAGGTACTTGCCACGTGTGACAGCACATTGAGCGAGGCCGCGCGGCAAGCGTCTGGCCTCGCTGGTCCGACCTGGATCCTCTCACATATGCAAACAGCGGGGCGCGGTCGGCGAGGCCGTGCATGGGCAATGCCAAAGGGCAATTTTGCCGCAACGCTTGCAGTTCGGTTACCTGACCCGCCTGAAACTGTCGCTCTAAGAAGCTTTGTCACCGCGCTTGCGCTCTATGATGCCCTTGTTGCGGCTACGGGGCGGACCGCGCCTTTCGCGCTTAAATGGCCGAATGATGTGCTGCTCAATGGGGGAAAGCTTGCGGGCATCTTGCTTGAAAGCGCTGCCGCACAAGGCGGAGACGTACAGCTATTCATCGGTGTGGGTGTCAACTTGGTGGGCGCGCCAGGCAAGGATGAGGTCGAAGCGGGCGCGGTGCCGCCGGTTGACCTCGTCTCTGAGACCGGTGTTCGGGTGACGCCAGAGGAGTTTCTTGACCTACTTGCCGTCGCTTTCGACAAATATGAGCAACAGTTCCAAACTTACGGCTTCGCCCCAATCCGAGAGGCATGGTTGGCGCGAGCTGCACGCCTTGGCGAAACCATTCGGGCCCGTACCGGCAATCAGGAATGGCATGGAACCTTTGAAACTGTGGACGAACGTGGCAACCTGATCCTCGTAACGGCGGCAGGGCGCATGGCGATTCCGGCTGCGGATGTTTTCTTTTAGGAGGCCTTGAATGCTTCTGGCGATTGATTGCGGCAATACAAATACCGTGTTTTCCATCTGGGACGGCGAGAAATTTCTTGCCACATGGCGCGCCTCGACCGAGCATCAGCGCACCGCCGATCAGTATTACGTCTGGCTTTCTACGCTGATGCAGATGCAAAAACTGGACGTGACGATCACCGAAGTCATCATTTCCTCAACCGTGCCGCGCGTCGTGTTTAACCTGCGTGTGTTCGCTGACCGATATTTCAACACGCGCCCGCTGGTCGTTGGAAAACCAGAATGTGCGCTTCCGGTTGATGTGCGCGTAGATGCGGGAACGGCTGTTGGGCCGGATCGTTTGGTGAATACGGTTGCTGGGTACGATCTCTATGGCGGTGACTTGATCGTGGTCGATTTTGGCACTGCAACAACCTTTGATGTGGTGGCCAGCGATGGTGCCTATATCGGTGGTGTGATTGCGCCCGGGGTCAATCTCAGCCTCGAAGCATTGCACCAAGCAGCAGCTGCTTTGCCCCATGTGGACGTCACCAAACCCGCTAATGTCATAGGTACCAATACGGTCGCCTGTATGCAGTCAGGTGTTTTTTGGGGTTACGTTGGCCTCGTGAACGGGATATGCGAACAGATCAAAGCCGAACGAGACCGCCCGATGCGGGTTATCTCGACCGGCGGACTAGCACCTCTGTTTCAACAGGGGCATGCACTTTTTGACAAATTCGAAGATGATCTCACCATGCATGGTTTGACGGTCATACATAAATATAACAAGGAAAACCCCGCTTTATGAGCAGAGACCGTCTGATCTATCTTCCGCTTGGTGGTGCCGGTGAAATCGGCATGAACACCTATGTTTACGGCTACGGCCCCAAGGGCAAGGAGCGGTTGATCGTCGTCGACATCGGCGTCGCGTTCCCTGATATGGACAGCACGCCAGGCGTAGACCTGATTATGGCCGATGTAACGTGGCTTGAGGAAAACAAAGAGCGTATCGAAGCTGTTTTCATCACCCACGCTCACGAAGACCATATTGGTGGCCTTTCGCATCTTTGGCATCGGCTTGGTCATCCCGTGGTTTATGCGCGCGCCTTTACGGCCCACCACGCCCGCCGCAAAATGGAAGAGCAGGGCGCTGATCCGCAAGAGGTTCATACGGTTTCGCCCTATCCGGAAGTGGTTGAAGCAGGCCCGTTTGCGGTCAGCTTCATGCCCGTTGCGCACTCCATTCCTGAAAGTTCTGGTCTTGTAATTGATACGCCAGCAGGGCGGATTGTTCACACTGGCGATTTCAAGTTGGATGAAACTCCGATTATTGGCGAGCCCTTTAGCCCAGAGCTTTGGGCTGAAATCGCCAAACCTGGCGTGAAGGCGCTGGTTTGTGATTCAACCAACGTATTTTCGCCCAAAGCAGGCCGCTCCGAGAAAACGGTCGGCCCAGAGATTGAACGGCTCGTAAAAGAGGCCAAGGGCATGGTTGTGGCGACGACGTTCGCCAGTAACGTTGCGCGCCTCAAAACGCTTGCTGAAGCAGGCCACAGGGCAGGGCGCTCTGTTGTTTTGCTTGGTCGGGCTATGCGGCGGATGGTGACGGCAGGTGTCGAGACCGGTATTTTGAAGGATTTCCCAACGGTTGTACCCGTTGAAGAAGCGCGCGACATACCGCGCGAGAACCTCATGCTGTTGGCCACCGGATCGCAGGGCGAGCGCCGTGCAGCGGTTGCGCAGCTTTCACGCGGTAAATACCTTGGAATGTCGATGAAAGAAGGCGATCTGCTTCTCTTCTCGTCCAAGACCATTCCCGGCAATGAACGCGGCGTGATCAATATCATGAACGCTTTCTCTGAAATGGGTGTTGATATCGTTGATGACGACGGTGGCCTTTACCATGTGTCCGGTCATGCCAACCGCCCTGATCTGGAGCGGGTTCACGAGATCATGCAACCTCAGATGCTCATCCCGATGCACGGCGAGCACCGCCACTTACGCCAACACGCAAAGCTCGGCGAACAAAAGGGGCTGGCGAGCGTTGTTGCAGTAAATGGTATGATGATCAATCTCTCGGGCAACCGTCCTGAGGTCGTAGAGTATATCGATTCAGGCCGCACCTATCTTGACGGATCGGTGAAGATCGGCGCTTTGGATGGCGTTGTGCGCGAGCGTATTCGCATGGCTCTGAATGGGCATATCATGGTGAGCATTATCATTGACGAAGAGGATTCTCCGCTCGGCGATCCATGGGTCGAGATCATGGGCCTACCGCGCTTTGGGCGAAGCAATGCAGAACTTGTTGATGTTGTCGAAACCGATCTTGGTCACGTGCTAATGCGGATGGACGCCAAAACTTTGGCGGATGATGACAAGATTGAAGACCAAATCCGCAAAGCAGCGCGTCGTTCCGCACAGGACGAGATTGGCAAAAAGCCAGAAGTTACCGTTGTTGTGAGCCGTTTGCTCGAAAACTAAACGATCCCAGCGTACAAAACAAAAAAGGCAGCCAAATGCGGCTGCCTTTTTTGTTTGCTGATTGAGTGTGTTAGCTTGCCGCGCGGCGCTCGTCAAAGCTCATCGCAATAAAGCCGGGCATGTGATCGCCCATGCCGACAACGCCGTTATCTCCACGGTTTTTGTCGTTGCGGCCACGGCCACGCTGGGACTCGCGAGCAGGCTTTTTGCTACGGTTGTCGCTTTGATTGTCTTTTTGTTTGTCAGACTTCTCAGAAGCAGTTTTCTCTGTCTGCACTGTTTCTGTTGCTGCGTTGTTGTCACTTGCTTCAACAGGTTTCGCCGCGGTCTCTTCAGATTTATCGCTCTTACGACGACGACCACGCTTCGGCTTTTCTTCGGAGGCATCCTTTGCCTCTTCCACAGGCGTAGCAATCGGGTTTTCTAGGCGTGGAATTTCTTGCTTCACCAATTTCTCGATATCAGCGAGGTTCTTCTCGTCTTGAGGCGAGCAAATCATGAATGCCTTGCCCTTCCGCCCCGCGCGACCTGTTCGGCCAATACGGTGAACGTAATCTTCGGCATGGCTCGGAACGTCGAAGTTGAACACGTGGCTCACGGCCGGAATATCAAGTCCGCGCGCAGCAACGTCTGATGCGCAGAGGAAACGAAGATCTCCATCGCGGAAGCCTTGAAGAACTTCCATACGCTTGGATTGATCAAGGTCGCCGTGGATTGGCTCTGCGTTATAGCCATGCTTTTTCAAAGACTTAGCAACAATATCAACATCGCGCTTGCGGTTACAGAAAACAATGGCGTTTGAGCAGCCTTCGCCTTCTTGCTCCACAATTGAACGCAGGATATCGCGTTTTTCCTTAGCGGTACGATCCTTACGGCTTGGCTTCATCAGCACAACGCCTTGCTCGATATTCTCGCTCGTCGTCGCGGCACGTGCCACTTCAATTTTGGCAGGAGCCGATAGGAATGTGTTGGTGATCCGCTCGATTTCCGGTGCCATAGTGGCCGAGAAAAACAGTGTTTGGCGGGTAAATGGCGTGAGGCTGAAGATGCGTTCGATATCGGGGATAAAGCCCATATCAAGCATCCGGTCTGCTTCGTCCACAACCATGATCTGAACGCCCGTGAGGAGCAGCTTGCCGCGCTCGAAATGATCAAGCAGACGACCAGGTGTTGCGATCAAAACGTCAACGCCGCGATCAATCAGCATGTCTTGTTCTTTGAAAGATACGCCGCCAATCAGCAATGCTTTGGTCAGGCGCGTCCCCTTTGCGTAGATGTCAAAGTTTTCCGCAACCTGCGCGGCCAACTCACGTGTGGGGGCGAGTACAAGGCTACGCGGCATACGGGCGCGCGCGCGGCCTTTTGACAGCATGGTAATCATCGGCAGCGTAAAGCTCGCAGTCTTACCAGTACCTGTTTGCGCGATCCCCAAAACATCGCGTCCTTCGAGAGCAGGGGGAATCGCACCCGCCTGAATTGGGGTCGGAGTATCATATCCGGCGGCCGTAACGGCCTTGAGAACCTTGGGATCAAGTTTCAAATCTGAGAATTTAGTCATGTATGTCCATCATTTACGGTATCGGACCGTAAGGTTGAGGGACGCAGAGTTCCAGAGCGTCCCGGCGGTGGTCTCTGCAGCATGCAGATGCGCCAATCCAATAGCCCAGATCGGGCTCTGGGTCAACTTGAGCGCAGTATTTGCCTGAAATTGTTAAATATATCGCCTGTTTTTACGGTCTGAGTGGCTAATTTTCACCTAGCCTTCTGAACTTGGCCGGCCTTGTTTCGGATGTTTGCCTATGGTAGCGGGCGTCCAACTAAGAGGGGCGAAGAATGCAGCACCACCAAATTTACGATCTGGTTGACTTGAACCTCGCTGAGTTCTCCACGCAACGTCGTGAGATTGAAGGCATTTCGGAGTTTCGCGACAATCCTGATTACAAACATTTTGACGCGACACAACTATTCTATGATTGCGTCTTGTCACCAGACGGGAAATCTTTGCGCTTTACTGCGCCATTGTTCGGCAGTTTTTGGGATGTATTCAGGGCTGGCATTCGGATCGATGGTGAACCGGTTTCAAGACTTAAACGGGTTTCAATTCCGCGCACCAATTCGCCCCGTTGTGAACTGGTCGAAGTGCCGTGGAGAGAGGGCAGCCAGCTTTCCTTTGTTATTGACGGTCAATCGATTCCGATTACGCCACGAGGCTCGGCAGCTAACGCGTTCAAAGGACGGAATGCGCTACTTTGTGTAAGCAAAAACAATGATCTAAGTTGGATCAGGGATTGGACGCAGTTCCATGCCAATGCCCACGGTGCGGACGCAGTGGTGCTGTTTGATAACGGTTCTGATGCCTATCGCCTTGAAGATATTAGCGCTTGTTTGGCGGAAGTTGACGGTATTGACGTAAGCGCCGTTGTGCGCGCGCCGTTTGAATACGGTCGGCAGTTAAAGAAACCTTTCAAGCTGAATACCAAGTTCTTTCAGGTCGGAATGCTCAACCTCGCGCGCCGCGATTTTCTTGCTCAATCCAGAGCGGTTTTAAGCATTGATATCGACGAGATGGTTATGCGGGGCAAAAAAAGCATATTTGATGTGGCCTGTCGCAGTCCGTTCGGAATGGTTTCGACACGTGGAAAATGGGTTTTCCCGGACCCAAAGCTCGATTTACCCCTTCCGCACAATGCAAATGTGTACCTCCCCGAACGCTATTTTGCACAGCCCAAATGGTGTGCTACACCGAATGGGTTGTTGAGCCGAATTGGTTGGGATGTGCATGCTGTTGGAGCGCGTTTTGAAGGTTTAGGGCGCGTATGGCCGCGAAATGAATGGCACGTTCACTGCGCCGGGACGACAACATCGTGGAAGTCATGGTCGCGTCGCTTCAAGAAGAACAATGACCTGACATTTTGCGAAGCGGTCGCAAATCAATGGGACGCTTGTCTTGGAAACGGCCAAGGAAAGTAGATGGAGAGTACAAACGTAATTGACCTAGCTTCATTTGATATCTCGTTGTTTACAGATGAACGTCGAGTTATCCCCAATCTGGAGCTGTTTTTAGGTCATCCTGAACTTGTGCACTTTGATGACACCACGCTATTTTACGATTGCGTTGTATCACCTTGCGGACGAAAACTACTTTTTACAGCACCTTTTTTTGGCAGTTTTTGGGAGCTGTTTTCTAGCTCAATAAGAATTGATGACACGCCAGTCGGGAGTATAAAACGAACTATATTACCTCTAGGCAGCACTCCACGCTGTGACTTAGTAGAAGTGCCGTGGGCTCGGGGCGCGAAACTAAGTTTTATTATAAATAATCAGAAAATTGAGTACTTTCCTCGACCTTCCGCAGCAAACTTGATTGGAAAGCGCAACTCGTTAGTTTGTGTTAATAAAAATAACAGCTTGGATTGGATCGGTGACTGGGTGAGTTATCATGTGTTGCGTCACCGCGCCGAAGCAGTCGTGATTTTCGATAATGGCTCGGACGCGTATTCCGTTCATGACATTGCTGACACGCTTTCAAATGTCTCTGGTTTGAGCAGTTTTCTCGTCGTTAAGGCGCCATTCAAATATGGACGAGTAATTGCTCGTTCAGGTACGTCAATCAAGTATAAGTACTTTCAAATCTCAATGCTGAACATTGCGCGTCGAGATATTCTGGCTCTGTCTCCAGCGGTATTGAATGTCGACATTGACGAGTTAGTTATGGGGAAAAGTAGGAGTATTTTCAGGGCTACGCGGCAAAACCCAATTGGAGCAATCTCATTTCCTGGTAAGTGGGTTTTTCCTGGCTCGGAGGTAAAGCAGTCATCGCCGCACCGAGAGCACGTTTTTACATCTACAACGGGGTCGTGTCATCGTAAGTGGTGCGCAAATCCCAATAGTTTTCTGAGCCGGTTGGGGTGGGATGTGCATGCTGTAGGTGGTCGATTCGAAAATTTAGCAAAGATAGCAAGATTTGAGTTTTGGCATGCGCATTGCGCTGGAACTACGACATCCTGGAAGCCGACTTCTAAAAGATTCTCTCCCGATGACAGTTTACGCTTTTCCTGCGAACTCGCCAATCTATGGAGAGAATATCTTCCACCTAAGTAGAAAGAAATAAATGGTGCCTTGGGCCTATGTGTTTCATTTTTTAAAGCCCGAGTTCCTCGGGTAAGATGTTTGTTTCTTGCTCTTGTTATAACTTTTGACGATTACAAAGCCGAAGTTCCTTCGGACGTAGAAAACCTTGTTTTTCGAGGTGATCGAACCATCTCAACGGTACTGAAATCGGGGCTAGAAAAGGGTGTTCGCCGCTTTCGGCACGGGAAGGTAAGCAAACTTCTTCTCACGGTCATATAGAACGGGGGGATCGAATGGTTCGTTCTTTTTGAACAGAAGCTTGATGTAAAGCTCCGCAGCCCTGAGATAGTGTTTGCTTGGCCTCATACCCTATACCATCATCTCTTTCGTAGCTGTCAGCTTCACGTCTGGATAGTCTCGCTCGATACGGTCGATGTCCCACTGTAGACGCGTCAGATAGACGATGTCACCATCATGGTCCCGCGCGATGTGTTGTTTGTTGGCAGCTTCAAACTTGTCGACAGCGGTTTTCTCGCCCGCAACCCAACGGGCAGATGTAAATTGGCTCGGCTCGAAACGAACGGGAAGGCCATATTCCATTTCGATCCGGCTGGCGAGGACTTCGAATTGGAGTGCGCCGACAACGCCGACGATGAAGCCCGAGCCAAAAGTTGGCTTGAAGACTTTTGCCGCGCCTTCTTCTGCAAACTGCATGAGAGCTTTTTCGAGGTGCTTGCCTTTGAGTGGGTCGCCAGAACGTACGCCTTGCAGGAGTTCGGGCGCAAAGCTTGGGATGCCGGTTGCGCGGATTTGTTCGCCTTCGGTCAATGTGTCGCCGATGCGCAATTGGCCGTGGTTTGGAATCCCGATGATATCACCTGCCCATGCTTCTTCGGCCAGTTCGCGATCGCTTGCGAGGAAGAGGACAGGGTTGCTGATTGCCATCGGCTTTTTACTGCGGACATGTGTGAGTTTCATGCCGCGTTTGAAATGCCCTGATGCAAGGCGGACAAAGGCCACGCGGTCGCGGTGTTTTGGGTCCATGTTGGCCTGCACCTTGAAAACAAAACCCGCGACTTTCTTCTCGTCCGGTGCAACAGGGCGTGGTGAGGCGGATTGGGGCTGTGGCTCTGGGCCATAGTTGGCAATACCGTCCATCAACTCCTTAACACCAAAGCTGTTGATCGCAGAGCCAAACCAAATTGGCGTCATTGTGCCTTCGAGCATCGCTTGGTGGTCAAGCGCAGGCAGAAGTTCGCGGGCCATCTCGACTTCTTCACGAAGTTTTTCGAGCAGGTCAGCTGGGACGTGTTCTTCAAGGAGAGGATCATCAAGACCCTTGATCTCAATGCTCTCGGCGACCTTGTTCCGGTCCGCACGGTCCATGAGCTCAAGTCGGTCGCGAAGCATATCGTAACAGCCAAGAAAATCGCGGCCCATCCCAATCGGCCAGCTTGCCGGCGTTACATCGATTGCAAGGTTCTCTTGGATTTCATCAATGATATCAAACGTGTCGCGGCTCTCTCGGTCCATCTTGTTACAGAATGTCAGGATCGGCAGGTCGCGCATGCGGCAAACTTCAAAGAGTTTTTGCGTCTGGCTCTCAATCCCTTTCGCGCCATCGATCACCATAACGGCGGCATCAACAGCGGTCAGCGTACGATAGGTATCTTCGGAGAAATCCGAGTGGCCGGGGGTATCAACCAGATTGAATCGGTAGGGGCCGAAATCAAACGACATGGCCGAGGCGGAAACGGAAATGCCGCGGTCTTTTTCCATTTGCATAAAGTCAGAGCGCGTGCGGCGCGCTTCGCCTTTCGCGCGCACTTGGCCAGCCATCTGAATAGCGCCACCGAAAAGAAGGAACTTTTCGGTTAGCGTGGTTTTCCCTGCGTCTGGGTGGGAAATAATCGCGAATGTGCGGCGGCGCGCAATCTCTTTGGGGAGATCGGACTTTATGGAAAGTTGCTCTGTCATGGCGGCGGTATACTCGCGTGCGAATGGCCGCGCAATGGGGTGTTGCAGCCCTGAACACATGTAGCGCCTGTTGAATGCAAATCTATTCCCTAAGGCCATGGCAATAGGGCTATAGATGTTGATTGAAACTAGTTTTTAAAACTGCTTGTGGACTGAATATCCCGCAGCGACGCGAGTACATAATTCGGAACTGTGTCAATCGACCGATTTTGCGGCGCTTCGTTTAGTCGACCAGAAGGAGCGGCGCCTTTGCGCTCGGCGTTTCGTGCTCTGCGCGCCTGAGAGTTCGCGGTATTGGCGATGAGGTCCTCGACGTCAACTTCACGGTGGATTTCGATCAGCCGATACTCTTTGTCGTCAAGTAGGGGAGCGAACGGAAGAATGAAAATATTCTCGAGCATCATGTTGGCCGGATTTACCTCGGCAAGTACGAGCGCCTCTACGCAATCTGCATCTGATGTCATTAGAGTAACTTTGCTGTCGAGAAAAATCTGGCCCTTCCGGCCTGTCGCTGACTGCTTTTCGGAGATCGTAAATGTGGCCTGATCCGTCATGCCGATTTCGATCTCGACCGGTGCGCACCCTTTGACCAGCTTGTATTCATCATCAAGACAAAGAGCGGCGCCATCAGCGAAGGGCTCATTGTAATTCACACCGCTTACCGCGATGAATTCGATTGATTGATATACGATGAATGATTGGCTTGGAAGATCTCGTGAAGTTGCCTGATACGCGCCGCGGGTGTTGACTTGAGGCGGGGTAATGGAGGCAATCTTCATATTCTAATCCTTAGATACCGTTTACTCGGTGAACCACATACTTAGAAACTTACGCGTCGTACATACACACTCTTGAGAGTTTACGACCCGACACGTTAAATATGTCTTTTCACATGGCGACATTAAGGCCAAACACCGTCAAAACTTAGGGTTTACGTAGCGTTAATCTCAAAAAAATGAGGCGTGTTGTTTATTAAGCATAAGATTTTGGAGCGGCCGACAACTTACGGTTTAACCCAGTCATCACTATGCTACATTAACGCGGAATTCAGACAGGAGAATGCAATGGATATGGGAATTTCAGGCAAGCGCGCTTTGGTGTGTGCTTCATCCAAAGGTCTTGGCCGCGGATGTGCCGAAGCTTTGGCTGCAGAGGGGGTTAATCTTGTACTGAACGCGCGTACCGAAGGGCCGCTCGAAAAAACTGCTCAGGAACTGCGCGACAAATATGGCGTGGATGTCGTGGCAATTGCGGCTGACATTACGAGCGAAGAAGGGCGGAATAAGGTCCTCGCGGAAGCTGCCGATGTTGATATCCTCGTAACAAACGCGGGCGGTCCGCCTCCGGGAATGTGGTCCGATTGGGAGCGCGAGGATTTCATCAAAGCGATCGACGCTAACATGCTTACACCGATTGCGTTGATGAAAGCGCTGCTTCCCAAGATGATCGAGAAGGGATGGGGGCGTGTTGTCAACATCACCAGCCAATCGGTCAAATCTCCGATTGCGGTACTTGGTTTGTCAAACTCAGCGCGTGCAGGACTTACTGGTTATGTTGCGGGGACATCTCGTCAGGTTGCGCCGCATGGCGTTGTGATTAACAACTTGCTGCCCGGAATTCACGCAACAGACCGCGCTGCGAGTCTTGACCAAGGTGTGGCCGATGCTCAGGGCATTTCAGTTGAGGAAGCTGCAGCGCAACGTGCGGAAACTTTGCCAACGCGCCGCTACGGTACTGCCGAAGAGTTTGGCGCGACTTGCGCATTCATGTGCAGCCAGTACGCAGGCAACATGATCGGCCAGAATGTGCTGCTTGATGGCGGCGCGATGAACTCGACAATGTAACTATACCTATTTGGCCGCAGGGAAGTGTTCTCTGCGGCCATACCGTGCAACCGTGTGCCGAAAGCAGGTCGTCGGGGTTGCCGAGGTCTGGGGGGGGTGCTATCCCGAGGATTGCGGATCATTCTGACCGTTTATATCGGATAAGGCGCGCACGTGACCAAAGATCAAAAGATTTCCTCGGACTCGATTGCTTCTGAAGATCTGCTGCATTCTGCTACGGGTGCGCAGGTATCCACTATTGCTAGTCCCGCTGGCTCAGAAACGGCAGAGCCTCTCACGCGCGAAAATCCGGACGCGCAACTTCATTCTCAAACGCCACGCCTAGAGATACGAAACATCGTTCGCGAATTTGGTGGGCGACGGGTTGTAGATAACGTGTCGCTCAAAGTGATGCCGGGTCAGGTGACCTGCCTTCTCGGGCCGTCGGGGTGCGGAAAATCAACGACACTGCGGATTATCGCGGGCGTGGATATGCAGGATTCCGGTGAAATTTATGTAGACAATAAACTTGTCTGCGACACGGTTTATCGCGTCCCTCCAGAACGCCGCTCGATCGGGCTGATGTTTCAGGATTTTGCACTGTTCCCCCATCTGACTGTGGGGCAGAACGTTGCCTTCGGGTTGGATGGTCCTAAAGACGAAACCCGCGCGCGGGTCGAGGAATTGCTCGGCCGCGTCGGTTTGCTGCATTTCATTGATAGCCACCCCCACGAGCTCTCTGGCGGCGAGCAGCAACGCGTGGCGCTCGCCCGCGCTCTTGCGCCGCGACCGTCTATCATGCTCATGGACGAGCCGTTTTCCGGCCTCGATAACCGCCTACGTGATGATATCCGCGATGAAACCCTCGCGGTTCTTAAAGAAGAAGGAGCGGCGGTATTGCTGGTTACGCATGAGCCTGACGAAGCTATGCGCATGGCGGACCAAATCGCGCTGATGCGCAATGGCGAGATCGTACAATTGGGCGCGCCCTACAATATCTATAACCGCCCCGTTGATCTTGAGGCTGCGCGCTTCTTTAGTGATATCAATGTGATACGCGGGAAAGTTAAAGGCGCGCTCTGCGAGACACCATTTGGTCAGTTCCTCGCTCCGGGTAAACCTGATGACACGATGCTTGATATTGCAATTCGACCACAGCACCTGCGCATTGACTTTGATCGCGGCGGCAAGGGGCCGAACCCAACCTCGATCGACGGAACGCCAGCGCGTGGCATTGTGACACGAGCACGCTTTATGGGCCGTGAAAGCATTGTTGAGTTTCAAATGGATTATGACGGCTCTACGCTGCGTGCAACGGTTCCATCGGTGTTTTTGCCGCGTGTCGGCACCGCGCTTTGGCTTATGATCCGTCGCGACCGGTGCTTTGTGTTCAACGCGGAGTGACGCCAAAAATAGCGTCTGCGGCATTTTCATGCTCTTCACGCCAAGGTGCCGCAAGCGACATCCGCTCGCTTGTTGCGGGTAAATTCCCTGTTGTTTGCTGAAAATCACGCCGAATTCTTTGCCCTGCGACAACAAAGCGGGGGATTCTGCGTAAAAACATCACAAATCGGTGCGATTGGGTATTTGAAACCCCGCCTCAAACCAATAGATACAGTAGGGAAACTATGACGGCGGGGCGCGTTGCCCTGTCTTGGGAGAAAGAAAATGCTGAATAATATTGGTTTGCCGGGTCTGCTGCTGATCGCTGTTGTTGTCTTGGTCTTGTTTGGCCGTGGCAAGATCTCGTCCCTGATGGGCGAAGTTGGCAAGGGCATCACCAGCTTCAAAAAAGGCATCAATGAAGGTCAGAAAGAACTGGAAGACACCGCAGATGTTGCGCGCGACGTAACCCCTGAGTCTGAAAAAGACAAAGCCTGATCTTTTCCAGATTGTTAGGATGTCCTGATGTTTGATATCGGCTGGAGCGAATTGCTTGTGGTCGGGGTTGTGTCCTTGATCGTGGTCGGCCCCAAAGACCTTCCCGGAATGTTCCGAACGGTTGGCCGGTTTACTGGTAAAGCGCGGGGCATGGCGCGTGAATTCCAGTCGGCTATGAACGACGCGGCGGATTCCGCCGGCGTTGCTGATGTGGCCAAAGACCTCAAAAACGTGACGTCGAAAAAGAGCCTCGGCCTTGATCAACTTGATGGCGTTGCCAAGCGGTTTGAGGACTGGAGCCCGGGCGAGAATAAGGGCAACAACAAACCCGAAAGCGTAGCGGCAAAAGCCAAGCCAGGATCCGAAACAGCCAAGCTGTCTGAAGAGCGTACTGAAGCTAGCAAGAAGATTCAGGAAGCGACTGCGAAAAAGGCTCTAGAGCGGAAAGCTGCGGAAGAAGCTGCTGCGAAGGCCGCCGAGGATGCGGCCAAGGCAACGGATGAGGCGGCAAAGCCAGCCAAGACACCAGCAGCGAAAAAGCCTGCCGCCAAGAAACCGGCGGCGAAGAAAACCGCTGCTAAAAAGCCCGCAGCCAAATCAACGCCCAAAACGAAAGCCGCGGCGAAACCCGCTGCCAAGAAGGCCACCAAGGCCAAGAGCACAGGCAAAACAACATGAGCGACTCGGTCGAAGACAGCTCCGCCCCGTTAATCGAACACCTTACTGAGCTACGTACACGGTTAATCCGGTCAGTTATTGCGTTTCTGGTTGGTATGGTTCTGGTATTTATTGTTGCCGAACCGATCCTGAACTTCCTTGCGCAGCCCATCGCAGATGTTCTTCGCGCGCGTGGTGAAAACCCGCAATTGATCTTCACTGCGCCACAAGAGAAGTTCTTTGTGTTGATCCGAATTTCGGTGATTGGCGGTTTTGCCGTTTCATTCCCTGTGATTGCCTATCAACTTTGGCGGTTCATCGCGCCGGGGCTATACAAAAACGAACAAAACGCGTTCCTGCCGTTTATCTTTGCGTCCCCTGTAATGTTCCTTCTGGGAGCAACCTTCGCCCACTACGTGGTGACACCATTGGCGATGAACTTCTTTATCGGCTTCTCTGATGCGATCCCAACACTTGCGCGGATGCTCACAGGAGAGGGCGTTGGTGAAGTGACCGAAGACTCCGAGTTGCGGACTGTGTTTCTTGGGTCGGTGCGCGAAAGCTTGAACTTGTCGCTCAAATTTATTCTGGCATTCGGACTGTGTTTCCAGCTTCCCGTTTTGCTGACACTTATGGGCAAAGCGGGGCTTGTTTCGGCGCGTGGTTTGAAGGGCGTGCGGAAATATGCGGTCGTTGGCATCCTGCTCGTTGCCGCACTTGTGACACCTCCGGATGTTGTCACCCAGCTTATCCTGTTCACAGTTGTTTACGGCCTCTATGAGGTGTCGATCTTGCTTGTTTCCCGTGTTGAGAAACAGCGTGAAGCCTATCTCAAGGCTGAAGGTCTTTGGGATGAGGATATCCACGGTGATGGCGCCTTTGAGGATGACGACGAAGAAGACGAGCGTGACGGGCGAGGCACCAAAGATGACGGAAAAGCAGCCGATGAATAACGTTGATTTGCGCCGCATCGCCGATGCACTTGAGCGTATGTCTCCGGCCCCGGCAGGTGCTCCCGATTTTTCCGAGGCGGATGCTTTCGTCTGGCATGTTGCGCCTGATCGGCTCGCGCCAGTGCCAGACGTCAATCGCGTGGACTTGTCGCTTCTTGTGGGCATCAACCGCTCGCGTGACACGCTTCTCGAAAATACCTTGCAGTTCGCACGCGGGCTTCCGGCAAACAATGCGCTCCTATGGGGCGCCCGTGGTATGGGTAAGTCGAGCCTTGTGAAATCCATTCATGCCGAGGTTCTGCGCCAGGGGCTTGGCCTTAAGATCGTTGAAGTTCAGCGTGAAGATTTGCCAAGCATTGGCCGCTTGCTCTCACTGCTGCGCGCCTCGTCAGAACGCTTCCTTCTGTTTTGCGACGACCTGAGCTTCTCGCATGATGACCAGCACTACAAATCGCTCAAAGCGGTGTTGGATGGAGGCATCGAAGGACGGCCAGAGAATGTTGTGTTCTACGCCACTTCGAACCGCCGTCACCTGATGCCACGTGACATGATCGAAAACGAACGTAGCTCTTCCATCAACCCATCTGAGGCTGTTGAGGAGAAGGTGTCGCTCTCGGATCGGTTTGGTCTGTGGCTCGGGTTCCATCCATGTTCGCAGGATGAGTACCTCGATATGATCCGTGGCTATTGCAAGGAATACGGCATCGAGATTGACGAGGACACACTCTGGGCAGAGGCGATCGAATGGCAAGCCACACGAGGAAGCCGTTCGGGGCGCGTTGCATGGCAATACTTTACCGATCTCGCAGGGCGCAGAGGCGTTTCGCTCTAAGCTCGTTTTACACTCTCAAATACAAAAAGGCGCACCGTTAAGGCGCGCCTTTTTCTGTTTTGAATATTGTCGCTTATGAAAGATAGGGCATCGGATCGACGCTATCAAAGCCTTTGCGCACTTCGAAGTGCAGATAGGATGGGTTGCCATTGCGGACCTTGGCGATCGCCTGGTTTCGCTTCACCTTATCGCCCTTCTTGATCGATACGCCCTCGACGTTTGCATAGATCGTCAGAAGTCCATCCGCATGGCGCAGCACAACAATCGTTACACCGTCGGTGTTCGTTGTGATCGCTGCAACCGTTCCGGCATCCGCTGCTTTGACCGCGCTACCGGCAGTCGCGCCGATATCAATACCGTCGTTCTTGCCTTTGGAATAGGCGCGGATGATGCTGCCTTGAACAGGCATAGAGAAGCGCGTTGCTTTGGCGGCTTCTTTCTCTGACATACTCAGATCGGGAGCCTTTACTTCTTCCGGTGCTTTAACGGGCACTGGCTTTGGCAGCGCTTCACTTGCGCTTGGGGGAACCGGTGTCGCAGAACCAGCTCCTGGTTGCTTAACCACTTCGACCTTTTGCGGAGCGGCTTGCTCTGCTGGGAGCGGAATAAGGAGGAATTGCCCTTCGCGAACACTCAGATCACTGCCAAGCCCGTTCCATTCCGCAAGGGATTTCACGTTCACATTATAAAGCCGCGAGATCGAATAGGCCGTCTCGCCACTCGCAACGCGGTGACGGATCGGTTCTGGCTTCTTGGGCGAAGTTTCGTTTGGCTTGGCGGTGTTGATATTGGTGTTCTGCTGTGGAGCGGTCGAAGAGCGCTCAATCGCGCTGCCCGCAATTGTCGTGATATCGATTGCTTCTGTTGGCGCGCCCGTAGCCGCAGAAGGTTCCGCAACGCGGTTGGGAAGCGCGAGCAACTCGCCTTGGCGCAGTTTCACATCTGGCTGAATGCCGTTGTATTTCGCAAGCGCTGTCGCATCAACGCCGACACGGCCAGCCACGTCTCGAACTGTGTCGCCCTGACGGGCCAGTACAACCTGATAGCTCGGGTAGGACACGACGCCGCGATTGTCGGGGGCAGGGGCCGGTTTGCTGGCCTGTTGCACTGCGGAGGAGGTGGAATAGGCATCGCCGAAATTACCGCGCATGTCCCAATCTAAACCTTGGTTGCACGCGGCGAGCGCCATCAGCGCGCCGCCGAACACGACGGTTTTGAGACGCGGGCTTAGGTTGCGCGTCTTGGAATTCTGAAATTTGCCTGTGGCCTCAAACAGCGCCAAAGCGCCGGAACGTGGGGGCTGCATAGGATATTCCTCAATTTTCTTATGCTCGTTTGCCGAGCTTATGGGGTCATTATACACGAGTTTAGTGCACGTTGTAGGCTATTATTCGTCGCTTAGCCCTTCGAGCAGCGGAACAAAGCGCACATCGCGCAATTCGTCGTATTCAAAGCCGTTTTCGGTTCTTGTGACCTTGATAAGGCTTTGTACGGTATCTGATTGGCCAACTGGCAGCACCATAATGCCACCCTCGCGCAATTGTGAAAGCAAAGGGCCGGGTGCATCTTCGGCGGCTGCGGTAACAAGGATCCGGTCAAACGGCGCTTGATCCGGTAGGCCAAAGCTACCATCCGCAGAGAAAGCCGTGATGTTGGTTAGGTCAAGTTCGTTGAAGATCTGCTGTGCTTCTCGAACAAGGCGACGGTGGCGGTCCACTGTGTAAACGCGGCGTGCCAATTGGCTAAGAATTGCGGCCTGATAGCCAGAGCCGGTGCCCACCTCAAGAACCTTGTCGCGCGGAGAAACGTTGAGCGCCTGCGTCATCACGCCAACAACAGAAGGCTGGCTGATTGTTTGGCCACAGGCAATCGGCAGCGGCATATCTTCATAGGCGCGCTCGGCAAACACACCGCGAACAAAAGGCCCGCGGTCGATCTTTTCCATCGCCGTTAAAACGCGCTTATCCGTAACGCCCTTTGATCTTAGGGCGTATAAGAATTGCATTTTCCGTTCGGCGTCGTTCATGTGTCGAGTTGCCCCTTGATCGCGGCAAATGCATCGTGGGCGGTGAGGTCGGCGCGCATGGGGGTGACCGAGATATAGCCCGCTAGGTTTGCAGCGGCATCTGTGCCTTCGGCTGTATCAACATGCTGGTTGCCGCCCCGTATCCAAAGGAACCGGCGACCAGAGGGCGACATATGCGGCTCTGTCGAGAAATTTGTGCCGCGCCGATATCCTTGGGTTGTTGTGCGCAAGCCCTTCACGGCAGCAGCGGCCACAGGCGGGAAGTTCACGTTATAAAACAGGCGGTAATCCTCGGATTCTTCGGGATTGGCAGCGAGAATTCGTCGGACAGTATCCGCGCCATGTTCGGCGGCGGCTTCGAATGGGTCATCAAGCTGTGCGTTGTCTGGGCCATAGTATTGCGAAAGCGCGATTGATGGGACGCCTTGCAAAGCGGCCTCCATGGCGCCGCCGATAGTACCGGAATAGAGCGTATTTTCGGCAGCGTTGTTGCCGCGATTTACGCCTGAAAGCACAAGGTCGGGGCGGTTTTCCGGCATCACGTCATAGAGCGCGGCCAAAACGCAATCTGCGGGGCTGCCTTCGGTCGTGAACACGCGCTCTCCCAGTTGGGCCATCGCAAGCGGGTTGGTATAGCTGATGCAATGCCCAACGCCGGATTGTTCGAAAGCAGGTGCGACCGTCCAGACTTCTCCGTCTGGTCCGGCAAGCTCTTCGGCGATCTTATGCAGGGTTTTGAGCCCCGGTGCGTTGATCCCGTCGTCGTTGGTTATGAGAATACGCATTGTGCCTCCCGCTGCTTGATATTCATGTCCTAGAACAGCGGAAGGGGGAGGTAAAGAATTCCACAAGCGCAAGCGCGAGAAAACGCGAGGATGCGGTTGTTTGGTGCCAGATTGTCACCACAGGCGTATTAATCAGGCGCAACTTGCGGCTTGGTCGGCGCGTTATGGCTGCTGGAGCAGGTCCAAAGCCTTTTTCGCTTCCTCATGCGGCGAAGCAAGTGGTGCGCGATCTTCACCCGGGAAGAAGCGAGCCCGCAGGCCCGTTGGCATCGGCTTGGGCTTGGCAATCACCACGCGTGGGCCGGTGGATTGCGTTTCGCCACGCCACGAACGCACAAGCGCCATTTGCGCGGCCTTGCTCGCACCATAACTACCGAAATAGCGAACACCGGGGGCGTCATCGTCGAAGAACAGCGCGGTTCCGTTTTCGGCGGCAAGCAAAAGTGGCTCGACATAGGTGATCAAACGCTGCGCGGCTGTCGCGTTGCAGGTCATGGATTTGTCGAAATCTTTGGGGTCTACATGTCCACTTGGGGCAAGAGGCGCTCCGTGAATGGCCGTATGCGCCCAGAGGTCAACATGCCCCCAACGATCATATACCGAACGGCAGAGATGCTGCATTGCGCCTTGGTCACAAATATCAAGTGGCGCAAGTGTGGCGCTGCCGCCTTTCGCTTTGATACGGTCGTCCAACTCTTCAAGCGCGCCCGATGTGCGGGCCACCGCGATAATATGATGGGTCGGAGCCAAGGCTTCGGCCAATGCCGCACCAAGACCGCGCGAGGCCCCTGTGATAAGGGCGATTTTGTCGGTTGAGTTTGTCATGCCTTCGTTTGTCATTAGTCCCTCGTCCTTGCAAGCGGTTCCTTGACATTCGCGGCATATTGCCCAAAAACAAGCCTGAGAGCATGTCCTCAAGGAGACCAAAATGACATTATCCAAAGCCCTGATCGGCTCCAACTCCCTCGTAACCAAAGGGATGATGGTCCTGACTGGTTCGCTTTTCATCGCATTGGCCGCACAAGTTTCTGTGCCGATGTTCCCCGTGCCGATGACGCTGCAAACACTGGCCATTCTGATTGTTGGCCTCACATTCGGCGCGCGCCTTGGTGCCGCAACACTCGTGGCTTATCTGGCCGAAGGCGCGATGGGTCTGCCTGTATTCGCAAACGGTGGTCTTGGCCTTGCAACATTCGTTGGCCCAACTGGTGGCTTCCTGATTGGTTTTGTGGGCATGGCTTACCTTGCTGGCCTCGCTGCTGATCGCGGTTTTGCCAAGGGCTTCTTCAGCACGGCGCTCGTTGCTGTTGCTGTATCCGCGCTACTTTACGTTCCTGGCCTTGCATGGCCGCTTGGCGTTGCCTCTGTGGCTGGTGTCGAAGCTGGCTGGGCTGGACTTCCTGCGGCGAAGGTAATTGCTGGGTTTGCTCAGCCGTTCCTGATTGGCGATGTGGTTAAGGCCGTTATCGCTGCGCTGGTTGTATCCGGTGCATGGAAAGCTCTGGAACTGCGCAAGGGCTAAGGCCTGTACACCCGCAGATTAGACGGGTTAGAATTTCGAAAGCGCCGTGTGGGTTCACGCGGCGCTTTTTTTCATGGGCGATGGATGTTTGGTGGCCTGTTACGCTTCCGCGTGAAGCTCTGCCAAAGCTGTCTCGCAAAGACCGTATTCCAGCCACTGGCAGCCCTTACAGATCTCGGACAGGTGCCCAGAAGGCACATTTGCTTTGATCCGCGCTTTGGCTTCGCCCCACGTGAGCTGCTCGTTCGGCTTAAGCTTCAACGCCGCCGCATGTGCGCGATCCAGCGATTTGATCTTACTCTGCTCTGTGCATAGCCGTCCGCGCCGTTTGGGGCAGGGGCCGCAAATATCATCGCTAAGCCCGACGGTCTGGATTACCTCTTCATCGCCGCCTTTCGCCCGCAGGCGCTCGACAACGATCTCATACATGTTCTGGGTGAATTCCGGCGAATAGCCCTTGCCCTGAAAGCCAAGCGAACAGAGGAAATGATGGGGGCGAAACTTGATGGGTTCGCTCATGTTTGCCCTCCAGACCTATATCCGGCTTATTCCGCTGCCTTGAGTTCAAACCCTTTGGCAATCATATCTGCAGGGCGCACAGGGTACTCACCAGAGAAGCAGGCATCGCAATACTGCGGAGCCTTGGCATCGCGGCCATTCGCTTCGCCAACCGCGCGGTAGAGGCCATCGAGCGAGATAAATTTGAGGCTGTTCACGCCAAGATGTTTGCGCATTTCCTCTTCACTCATGGTGGCCGCCAGAAGCTTTTCCCGTTCAGGCGTATCTACGCCATAGAAACAGGGCCACATGGTAGGGGGAGAGGCAATTCGGAAGTGAACCTCTTTGGCCCCTGCATCCAGGATCATTTCCTTAATCTTGCGGCTTGTCGTGCCGCGCACAACGGAATCATCCACGAGGATGACCCGCTTGCCGCGAATGAGCGCGCGGTTGACGTTTAGCTTGAGGCGCACCCCCATGTTGCGGATTTGCTCGCTCGGCTCGATAAACGTCCGGCCCATATATTGGTTACGGATAATCCCCATTGCATAGGGGATGCCGCTTTCCTGACTGTAGCCAATCGCAGCAGGGGTGCCAGAATCCGGAACTGGGCAAACCAAATCGGCTTCGACCGGAGTTTCGCGGGCCAACTCAACCCCGATTTGGCGGCGTGTTTCATAGACCGAGCGGCCACCGATGATACTGTCCGGGCGGCTAAAGTAAACGTGTTCAAAGATACAGAAGCGGCTCGGCTTTTGCTCAAACGGACGGTGGCTTTCAACGCCATTTTCTGTGATGACGACCATCTCGCCGGGCTCGATTTCACGAACGAAATCCGCGCCGATAATATCCAGCGCACAGGTCTCCGAAGACAGAGCCCACCCTTCGCCAAGACGGCCCAGAACCAGCGGGCGAACGCCCAGAGGGTCGCGCACGCCAATGAGTTTTGTGCGGGTCATGGCAACCACCGAGAACGCACCCTCAACCGAACGCAGCGCGTCTTTCATCCGTTCGGGGATGTTGCGCTGCATGGAGCGTGCCATCAGGTGAATGATGCATTCGCTGTCGGAGCTGCTTTGGAAGATGGAGCCACGTTCGATCAGATCGCGGCGCAAGGCATCGGCGTTGGTGATGTTGCCGTTGTGTGCAATCGCGGCGCCGCCCATGGAAAACTCTCCAAAGAAAGGCTGTACGTCGCGGATCGCGGTTGCTCCTTTGGAGCCCGCAGTTGAATAGCGCACATGCCCGATGCCAATGGGGCCGGGCAGGGTTTTCATAACTGAATGGGAGGTGAAGTTGTCGCGTACATATCCAAAGCGACGGGCGGAGTTGAACCCTTGTTCGGCATCATGGACAACAATGCCGCCTGCCTCTTGTCCGCGATGCTGAAGCGCATGAAGTCCGAGCGCTACGAAATTGGCTGCATCGGCAACGCCGACAACTCCGAAAATACCGCACTCTTCCTTGAGTTTGTCATCATCGAACGGGTGGGCGGGGGGCATGTCACGCATTGCAGCTCCGAATCCATGTCTCTGTCGCCCTTCTCTTAAGGCGTTGCGGCGGCGGTGTCACCCATCCGCAGTTAGGAAAATGTCATATTTCATGGATAGTGGCGGCGCATTGCTCAGGAATTAGCCGCTTGGCACAAAAAAGGCCGGGCAATTCTTGCCCGACCTCGTGTCGTACGTTCTGTACGAAGATGTTATTCGATGACGGTGGTCTCGGTTGCGGGTTCGCACTGAGCAAGGAATTCTTCCATGTTTGTCTCAAGCCATCCCGGAACATCGGTTGGAACCGCATTGCCCACACGATCAGAAAGCTGACCAAATACTTCGGCGCTTCGGCTATCTTCGATAACCGCAATCGGCTCATCCGTAACGGCCCAGTTATAGAGCCACAACGCCACAGCAACGAGAAGTGCACCACGCGCCGCGCCGAACAGGAAGCCAAGCCCTTGGTCGAGCCCGCCCAGCACGCTGCGTTGCACGACGTTAGAGAATATTGGCGTGAAGATCGACAAGACCACAAGCGCCACAATACCTACAATTGCAAAACTCGCCCCAAGGGAAAGCTCGCATTGGCCGCCAATGAAATCGTTGAGAATCGGAATTTCCCGAACCAGCGGCTCGGCTTTGGGTGCGAAAATATAAGCAATGACCGCCGCAGCGATCCAACTGGCAATAGACAAGGTCTCGCGAACCAACCCGCGTGAATACGCAAGCAGCGCCGAGATGAGGATGACGACAGCAACCGCGCCGTCTACAATGGTAAAGCCTTCCATGTCTTCTCCTGTAGGGGTTAGTTTTCCCCGAAAGTATCTTTAACGAAACTTGCCAAATCCGACATATATCGAACCTGCATGTCCGCGTGGTCTCTTTTCTTGCCCCCCGATGGTGCAATGGCGGAAGAGAAGCCCAGTTTCCCTGCTTCTTTCAACCGGTTTTCCATTTGACCAACGGGCCTTAAAGCCCCTGATAGGCTAATTTCGCCAAAAACCACAGTCTCAGACGGCAAAGAATGATCTTCCCGTGCAGAAAGTAGCGCAGCCGCAACAGCCAGATCAGCCGCCGGTTCGCTCACACGCATGCCGCCTGCGACGTTCAAGTACACGTCCAAGCCGGTAAAAGGAACGCCGCAGCGGGCCTCAAGAACGGCCAAAATCATGGCGAGTCTGCTGCCGTCCCACCCAACAACGGTGCGGCGGGCCTGTGCATGAGGGCTCGGAGCGACAAGCGCCTGAAACTCAACGAGAACTGGGCGAGTGCCTTCGATTCCTGCGAATACAACGCTGCCCGGAACGGGGTTGGCGCGATCTCCTATAAACAGTGCCGAGGGGTTTTTGACTTCGGCCAAACCTTTGCCTGTCATCTCGAACACGCCGATCTCGTCAGCAGGGCCAAAACGGTTCTTAACCGCACGTAGCACGCGGAACTGATGGCCGCGCTCGCCTTCGAAGTACAAAACGGTATCGACCATATGCTCGACCACGCGCGGGCCGGCAATCTGACCTTCCTTGGTGACATGGCCGACAAGGATCATGGTTATGCCCTTGCGTTTGGCAAATGTCGTAAGCTCATGACAGGCAGCGCGAACTTGGCTCACACTACCCGGCGCGCTATCGACCGTGTCGGCCCACATAGTTTGAATTGAGTCGATGATAACAAGATCGGGCTTCTCGGCCTCAAGTGTTGTGAGAATATCGCGGAGGTTGGTTTCCGCTGCGAGCTTCACGGGCGCTTCCTGAAGTCCGAGCCTTTGAGCGCGCATGCGCACCTGCGCGCTGGCTTCTTCACCTGATACATAGATCGTTTTGAGGCCCGCACGGGCAAAGCTCGCCGCTGCTTGAAGTAAGAGTGTTGATTTCCCGATACCTGGATCACCGCCCACAAGAACCGCGCTGGCAGGGACCAAGCCGCCGCCTAAAACGCGGTTCAACTCGCTTGAGCCGGAACGGGTGCGGGGTGGTTGCGCTTCTTCGGTCGCCAAATCGAAAAGAGCCATCGGCGTGCCGCGTTTGGAGCCAAGTGACTTTCCAGCAGGGCCAGACGAAAACGGAACCTCCTCGGAGATCGTGTTCCATGCGCCGCAGTTATCACATTTGCCTGACCATTTCGAAAAGGTCGCCGCGCATTCTTTGCAAACAAAATTCTTGGATTTAGCCATGCGCATTTATGTCCTTCTTCGCGGCCTTTTCCAAGCGTTCTGTGGTGAATGAAACCCAGAGGCTGAGCAAAACACAGGCCGTAAACAAATACAGACCCCAACCGGTTTCGACGCGGCCAACACCAATGCCCTTGATCACAACAATATACAGCGAAATCAGGAATATGTCTGCCATAGCTAAACGACCGAACAGATGTAAAACGGGCAGGGCGCGTGCGTCCATGCGGCCAGCATGGATCATCGCCAACCCGAGCGTTTTACAGATCGGCGCAACAAGCGCAAAAAAGGTAACGAGGACCGCGAGGAAAATGTCGATCTGCCAAAGATCGATGACTCCGGACATGACAGAAATTTCGTTCAAGCTGAACAGCGGCAGAATTCCGGCGCGTAGGAGCGGCGCAAACCATGCCACAGGGAAAGCGACAAGCAGGGCAAGGTTGAGAATGCGCAGCGTTTTCATGCGAAATGGGTCGCAGGTTTGCGGGCGCAATGCAAGACGGGCAGCATGCTAACGCAGACTCGCAATCGGGCCATCGGCGCGGCCGTGAATGAACTGGTCAAGGTGGGCATCGCCGCTTGCGTCCATCTCGGAAACAGGGCCGGTCCATTTAATAACCCCGTCATGGAGCATTGCAACACGGTCTGCGATGGTACGCACGGAGGTCATATCATGGGTGATCGTGACGGTTGTTGCCCCCATTTCCACAACGATCTCGCGGATCAATTCGTTGATAACACCAGACATAATCGGATCAAGGCCGGTTGTCGGCTCGTCAAAAAAGATGATCTCGGGATCCGCGGCAATGGCGCGGGCAAGGCCAACGCGTTTCTGCATCCCGCCCGAAAGCTCGGCCGGATAGAGCGGGGCGACATCAGGTGAAAGCCCCACGCGGCGCAGCTTCTCTACGGCGATCTCATAGGCCTCGGCCTTGGGGCGCTTTAGGCTTCCGCGCATGAGGCGAAATGCAACGTTTTGCCAAATCGGCATCGAGTCAAAGAGCGCGCCGCCCTGAAACAGCATCCCGAAACGCGCCAGAAACGCGTCTCGTTCAGCTTTCTGAACATTGACGCCATCAACGGTAATTCGGCCTGAATCAGGTGTAACAAGTCCGAGTATACATTTGATGCAAATAGATTTTCCGGTACCGGAGCCCCCGATGATGACCATGCTTTCGCCGCGCGGTACGTGAAGGTCAAGGCCGCGTAGAACCTGCTTGGGTCCAAAACTCTTGTGAACATCTTCGAGCGTAATCATACCGAAAAGAATACCCCCGTCAGCAGGAAGTTAGCGGCAAGTATCAACACGGCGGCCGCCTCTACTGCGCCTTTGGTCGCACGGCCGACTCCCTGCGCTCCGCGCCCTGAATTCATGCCGTAGTAGCAGCCCATGGTCGCTGCGATCCCACCGAATACCGCGCCTTTGACAAGAGACGAGATGATGTCGAGTGGTTCTAGGAAGTTGGCTGTGTTGTGAAGATAAGTGGCAGCATTGAACCCAAGGCTTTGGGTTGCGACGATAAATCCGCCCATAATGCCGATGATGTCGCCAATTCCGACGAGCAGTGGAACCGTTATCAGCGCCGCCAGTACACGTGGAACAGCGAGGTATTTCATCGGGTTTGTTGACAACGTTACGAGCGCGTCGATCTGTTCCGTGACTTTCATCGTCGCGATTTCAGCGGCAATTGATGACGTAACACGCGCGGCAATCATTAGGCCGACCAGAACAGGCCCAAGCTCGCGAACCATACCGATGGCAACGATCTGAGGAACGACAGCTTCTGCGGAAAAACGCGCGCCGCCTGCATAGATTTGTAATGCCAGCGCACCGCCTGTGAAGAGTGCCGTCAACCCGACAACGGGAAGGCTGAAATATCCAATGTTAAGAATGGATTGCAGGAGTTCTTTGAGGTAAAACGGCGGGCGGAAGAAATGGCTGATGACGCTAGCCGCAAAGATCGCAATCCGCCCGATTGCAGCAAGAAGCTGCAAAACCGAACGTCCAATTGCGGCCAAGGGTTTGGTTATCAGCCTTGCGCTCATGAACCCGCCTCGACATAGCGTCGTGTATAGCGAGATCCGAGCGAGGTCAGGATTTCATAGCCGATTGTGCCCGCCGCAGTCGCAAGATCGTCAACAGTCTGCGCCGGACACAAAATATCGAGCGCATCGGGCCGCTCGGTAAGATGCGTAATGTCGACCGTGATTAGGTCCATGGAAACGCGGCCAACCAGAGGGCAAGGCGTATCGCCAAACCAAAGTACTGTGTTGTTTGACATGGCGCGGATGAGGCCATCGGCATAACCGCCCGAAACCGTCGCAAGCTTGCTTGGCGCTTCGGCCACCCATGTGCAACCGTAGCCAACGGCTTCGCCTTCTTCCAATTCGCGCGTCTGGATGACGGGGAGTGAAAGGCTCACAACGGGCTTTGCGGCTTCAAATGGTGCGCCGCCATAGAGGCCGATTCCAGGACGCGTGAGATTGAAGTGATATTCCTTCGGCAAGAGAATGCCGCCCGTTGCGGACAATGAGCGGGGCGCAGTGATGCCCTCGGTCATGGCGCGGAAGTTCTGAAGTTGGGCCTCGTTCGCGGAGTGATCGGGCTCGTCTGCGCAAGCAAGATGACTCATCACAAGGGTCGGATTTTGCGAAAGCGCAATGTCGCGCACCGCCGCCCATTCGGCAACTTCCATGCCGAGGCGGTTCATGCCGGTATCAAGCTGAATACCAAACGGTGCTCCGGGCAAGGCCTCGAAATGCCGCGTGAGTTGCGCGAGGGAGTTCAGCATTGGCGTTAAGACAAGATCATGGATCATGTCGGTATCACCGGCCATATGCCCTGAGAAAATGCAGACCTCCGGCCCCGGTCCAAGCGCTTGGCGAATCTCGACGCCTTCTTCGGCAGTGGCGACAAAGAAGCGGCGTGCGCCTGCTTGGGCGAGCGCACGTGCAACGCGGCCTGCGCCACAGCCATAACCGTTAGCCTTAACCACCGCAGCTGTTTCAACGGTTGGGCCGGTTTGGGCATCCAAAGCGCGCCAGTTGGCCACCAGCGCCGCGAGATCAATTTTGAGTTTTCCCGTAGACATGCAGAGGGTTGTGCCGTTTGCATCGCGGCGAGGCAAGCGAATTTTACGCAAATCCGCTGGCGCTCATTCCGACTGGCAGAATTCGGGGAGTTAGGGCTGCTCCGGCTGTCCTTGCCATGGTTTTGCAAGGTTGCCAAACCGCGTGAACTGTCCTTCGAAGGAAAGCTCAACATGGCCGATCGGGCCGTGTCGCGCTTTGCCGATAATGACTTCGGCCTTCGCATGGAGCGCGTCCATTTCTTCCTGCCACGTTGCCATCTTCTCAAGCTCGTGATCACCAGGTTTTTCGCGCTCTTTGTAGTATTCCTCACGGAACACGAACATCACAACGTCGGCGTCTTGCTCAATCGAGCCAGATTCGCGGAGGTCCGAGAGCTGCGGGCGTTTGTCATCGCGGCTCTCGACTGTCCGGCTCAACTGCGAGAGTGCCACAACTGGAATATCAAGTTCTTTGGCGATGGCTTTGAGGCCTTGGGTGATTTCCGAAACCTCGTTCACGCGGCTATCTTTTGCCGAAGCAGGACGAACGAGCTGCAGATAGTCCACAAACAAGGCGTCCAGCCCATGGGTCCGCTTCAGGCGCCGTGCGCGGGCTGCAAGCTGCGAGATGGGCAGGGCGGGCGTGTCGTCGATATATAGCGGGCAGCTTTCGAGCTGCTTGGCCGCTTCGACGAAACGGCGGAATTCTTCTTCGGTCATGTCGCCGTTGCGGATCTGGCCGGACGGCACTTCGGAAGCCTCCGACAAGATCCGCGTAGCAAGCTGCTCGGCCGACATTTCGAGGCTATAGAACCCAACGACACCGCCGTTGATTGCTCCCTCGCTTCCGTCGGCTTTCTTGCCCTTCTTATACGATTTCGCGATGTTATAGGCGATGTTCGTCGCCAAGGATGTTTTCCCCATGGAGGGACGACCCGCGAGGATCAAAAGGTCTGAACGGTGCAAGCCGCCTAGCATTTTGTCCAAATCAATCAACCCCGTAGAGATACCAGCAAGGTCGCCATCGCGCTCATAGGCGGTGTTCGCGACTTGAACCGCTTCGGTCACGGCCTTGAGGAAGGATTGGAAGCCACTTTCGCCTTGCCCTTGCTCGGCCATGGCATAGAGGCGCTGCTCGGCCTCAACGATTTGCTCGCGCGGCTCACTCGCAATGTCCACAGCGGCAGCTTTGTCTGAAATCTCACGACCAAGCGCCATGAGTTCGCGTCGAATAGCCAGATCATAGATAATCTGGGCGTAGTCCTTGGCCGCAAAGCTTGAAATAGCAGCGCCGGCCAGTCGGGCAAGGTAGGCAGGCCCGCCGAGCTCTTTTAGCCCTTCGTCATCTTCAAGAAACGCTTTGAGCGTGACAGGTGATGCGTTGAGGTTTTTGGCAATCCTGTTTGCCGCAACTTCAAAGATTCGTGCGTGAGTCGGCTCGTAAAAATGCGCGGAGTTCACGATTGCAGCAACACGATCGTAGGTGTCGTTGTTGGTCAGGATCGCGCCCAGAAGCTGTTGCTCCGCCTCGATATTATGCGGTTGCGCATCCATTTGCGACGGTTGTTCCGGCAACGCAGGAAGCCCTGCGCCGTCCTGCATCGGTGCAATCTCGTTCATACTGTCCCCTCAGACCTTGGCGTCTGACATACATGAAAGCCAGTTGTACTGGCAAATTGTATATTTCTGTGGATAACCTGTGGATTAGCATATTTAGGGGCTACCGTAAAGAACTGCCCCTAGATGTTGATCAGATCAGGCTTTCTTGTGGGCCTCTTGCCAGCCGCGCGGATCGTTGAGGAAGGCTTCTACCTCTGTCAATGTTTCCTCGTCAAAAGCATTGGAGGCTTTGGCCTCGGCCAATACATCCCACCATGTGCAAAGGTGGTGCAGCGTAACCCCGTGATCGCCAAGCGTCTTTTCGGTTTCAGGGAAGATACCGTAGTAGAAGATCACCGCTGTATGTCCACAAGTGGCGCCAGTTTCGCGGATTGCGTCCACGAAGGAGAGCTTGCTGCCGCCGTCGGTTGTCAGGTCTTCAACGAGCAAGACGCGCTCGCCCTCGCTCATCGCGCCTTCGATCCGTGCGTTGCGGCCATAGCCTTTCGGCTTCTTGCGAACATAGCTCATTGGCAGCGCCATACGTTCTGCAACCAGCGCGCCAAAAGGAATGCCTGCGGTTTCGCCACCGGCCACGTTATCAAACGCTTCAAAGCCTGCATTGCGCATGACCGTAACAGTCAGGAAGTCCATCAACGTCGAGCGGATACGTGGGAAGGAAATCAACTTGCGGCAGTCAATATAAGTCGGGCTCGGCAAACCACTGGCCAGCGTGAAAGGTTCGCGGGCGTTGAAGTGTACCGCTTCGATCTCAAGCAACATCCGCGCAGTCAGTCGTGCGATTTCTTTCGGGTCGGGATAGGCGCTCGGGATCATAGCGGTTCCTTTTGTTTGATTGGTCTATTTGAACGCTGCGGAGCTTAGTCCGCAACCCGCCAATGCAGCGGAAATCCAGGGTCAAAGACGGTTACGGTTTCATCGCCAACGGTGATCTTATCAGGGTAGGTGACAGGCTCGCCTTTGGAGAGCGTGATCGTATTTTCATTTGCCGGGAGGCCATAAAACGCGGGCCCGTTCAGCGAAGTGAAGGCCTCGAGTTTCTCGAGGGCGCCTTGCTTTTCAAACACCTCGGCGAGAATTGACATGGTGTTGGTCGCGGTGAAGCACCCTGCGCAGCCACAGGCATTTTCTTTGAGCTTATCCGTATGTGGAGCGCTGTCAGTTCCAAGGAAGAAGCGCGCGCCACCCGATGTGGCGGCCTCGACCAGCGCTTCGCGGTGCAACTCACGTTTCGCAACGGGTAGGCAGTAGTAGTGTGGCTTGATGCCGCCCACGAGGATGTGGTTGCGGTTGATCACAAGGTGGTGCGTTGTGATGGTCGCGCCGAGATTGTCTTGGCTCTTGGCGTAGTCCACACCGTCTTTGGTTGTGATATGTTCCATCACAGTGCGCAGACCCGGGGTGCTTTTGCGGATCGGATCAAGGACACGGTCGATAAACACGGCCTCGCGGTCAAAAATGTCAATTTCAGGGTCTGTCACTTCACCGTGTAGACAAAGAGGCAGGCCGATCTCGGCCATTTTCTCAAGCACGGGGCGAACATTGTCAAAATTGCTAACGCCGCTGGCAGAGTTTGTTGTTGCGCCCGCAGGGTACAGCTTCACCGCAGTGATCAGCCCGCTTGCATGAGCTTTCGCGACATCCTCTGCATCTGTGTCTTCTGTGAGGTAAAGCGTCATCAACGGAGTGAAGTCCGCGCCATTTGGCATCGCCGCCGTGATCCGATCTCGATAGGCTGCGGCTTGCGCTCCTGTTACAACAGGCGGCACGAGGTTAGGCATGATGATGGCGCGGGCAAAGTGGCGTGTCGTTTCGGGCAAGACTGCCGCGAGCATATCGCCATCGCGCAGGTGTAAATGCCAATCATCGGGGCGTCGGAGCGTGAGTTCATTCGTCATGCCCCTGCGCTACACAATTGCTGCGCAGTTTTCCAGCGGCGATTGCAGTCAGGAGGCAATTTCCCGACTGCATGGAAATGGTCAATTCAGGGGTGTTTGATTAATTTTTAGGCGAAGGCGCATTTTTTCGGCATATGCGCGCCTTTTCCTTGAGCGGAAGCTTGCGGATGTGTGGCTCTGTTGCCTAGGAATGAGGCAAGTTACGAGGGCTGGGATGCTGGATCAGGCGACAAATTTTACAACACATGGCGGTCAGCCACCTGCGAAGCAGGGGCGTATGCAGCGCATGGTTGGTCGTGGTGCAGTTGGTTTGGCCATGCGCGGCGCGCGCCCAACCTTGACCGATCTACATCAATCCGGCTCGGCCAAAGTGTTTTTGCCGCGCGTCCACCGCGATGTGCCGGAACTTGTGTTTCTCAACACTGCGGGCGGTGTTACTGGCGGCGATCACCTTTGCTATGACATGAAAATTGGTACTGGCGTTGCGGCAATGGCCACCACGCAAACCGCCGAACGAGCGTATCGCTCCACTGGTGAAGTCGGGCGAGTCGATGTGTCGATATCCGTTGGAGAGGCGGGCACTTTGAGCTGGTTGCCACAGGAAACGATCCTTTTTGAAGGCTCAAATCTCGGCCGCCGCACCACGGTTGAGCTCGCTTCGGACGCGTGCTTTTTGATGGCGGAAAGCGTTGTTCTTGGGCGCGCCGCCATGGGCGAGACCATCGAAAGCCTTTCGTTCTCTGATTGGCGCGAGGTGCGCAGATGTGGAGCGCCGGTTTGGGTTGACCCATTTGCAATCTGCCAAAAGGTTATTGACGGGAGCGAGAGCGCCGTGACGCTTGCAAGCGCACGCGCCTTCGCCACAATCGCGTTGATCGAGCAGGGAGCCGAAGACGCAGCGGAGCGGTTCCGTTCTGTGATTGAATCCTTTGATGGAGTCGTTGCCGCTGTGAGCGGCTGGAACGGGAAATGCATCATTAGAATGCGGGCAACGGACGCATGGCCCCTGAGGCGCGCCGTTGCACAACTACTCAAGATCGCGCGGCAGGGCAGCCTCCCGCGCGTTTGGCAAGAATAGGGAAGACAATGAACCTGACCCCGAGAGAAAAAGATAAACTTTTGATTAGCGTGGCGGCCATGGTGGCGCGAGGACGGCTGGAGCGCGGCGTAAAGCTCAACCATCCCGAAGCGATTGCGTTGATCACCGATTTTGTTGTCGAAGGTGCGCGCGACGGCCGTTCGGTTGCCGATCTGATGGAAGCGGGTGCCCATGTGGTTAAAGCTGATCAGTGTATGGATGGCATCGCCGAAATGATCCACGACGTGCAGGTTGAGGCTACATTTCCAGACGGCACAAAACTCGTCACTGTTCATCATCCAATCAGGTAGGTTCCTATGATTCCCGGAGAGATTTTCCCCCAAGACGGCGACATTGTATTGAACGAAGGCGCAGAAACGGTGACGCTTGTCGTGTCCAATACTGGCGACCGCCCTGTACAGGTTGGAAGCCACTATCATTTCGCCGAAACGAACGCCGCACTTGAGTTTGACCGCGATCAAGCGCGCGGCATGCGCCTTGATATTGCCGCCGGAACCGCAGTGCGTTTTGAGCCAGGGCAAACGCGCGAAGTTACGCTTGTGCCGCTCTCTGGTAAGCGGGAAGTTTACGGATTTAATCAAAAGGTTATGGGAGCACTTTGATGCGCCTTTTTCTCGCAGGATTGTCTTGTAGTGCATTGTTAATGCTGCCGTATGCGGCCACCGCAGAAGAGCTTAATTGCGACGATCCGGTTACCCAACGTGAGATCAATGCTTGCGCGTATCAACGGTATCTGAAGGCCGACGAAGCGCTCAATTTGGCGTGGGAAAAGGCAATGACTGCGATGAAGGAAATTGACGCTGCCAATGACATAAAAGAGGGCGGCGCGGCGGACACGCTCCTTGCGGCGCAACGCTTGTGGATTTCTTACAGGGACAAGGCCTGCGAAGCGGAGGGATGGCTTTATCGCGGTGGTACGCTTGAGCCGTTCATCGTTTCTTCATGCCTTGAGGATTTATCGAACCAACGCACAGAGCGGTTGGAATTTATAGCGGAGATAGACGGATGAGATTAATTGGAATTCAGGCGGCTATCCTGCTGGCGCTTTATGGCGGATCATCAGCAGCGGCGGAGCAAGGTGAATGCGCCAATCCGGAGATGACCGAGCAATTCAATGAATGTGTGTGGCAATCTTTCGTGCGCGCCGATGAAGATCTAGAATTTGCATTCTTGATGGCGCTCGAAGGCGCAAGGCAGATCGACGACATTTTCCCTGATGGCCCGGCAACCGCCGAAGCCCAGATTTATTATTCGCAACAGGATTTCTACAATTACCGTGATAGCAAATGCGCTGCGGACGCGCTGCCTTATCAGGATGCCGATCTGTATTCGGCCGTAGTTTATTCTTGCCTCGAAGCCATGACCCGCCGCCGCGACGAAGACCTCCGCGCGGTTTGGGAAGCAAACTAAGGAAACGACCATGCCCGCAAAAATCTCTCGTGCGACCTATGCCGATATGTATGGACCGACCACCGGCGACCGCTTACGGCTTGCCGATACCGATCTGATCATCGAGGTTGAACGCGATCTGACGACTTATGGCGAAGAGGTTAAGTTCGGCGGCGGCAAGGTGATCCGTGATGGGATGGGTCAGTCGCAGATAACGCGAGCAGGTGGGGCTGTTGATACGGTTATCACCAATGCGCTGATCGTGGATGTAACGGGCATCTATAAAGCCGATGTCGGCCTAAAGGACGGTGTGATCGCAGCGATTGGCAAAGCGGGCAACCCAGACACACAGCCGAACGTGGACATAATCGTTGGTCCTGGCACAGAAGCCATTGCGGGCGAAGGGCGTATTCTCACGGCGGGGGGCTTTGACAGCCACATTCACTTCATTTGCCCGCAACAGATGGAAGATGCGCTCCATTCCGGTGTGACGACGATGCTTGGCGGCGGCACTGGCCCCGCACACGGCACACTCGCCACGACCTGTACGCCGGGGCCGTGGCACATTGCTCGGATGCTTCAGGCAATCGACAACGCGCCGATGAATATAGGGCTTGCGGGGAAGGGGAACGCCTCACAGCCAGCGGCTTTGGTCGAAATGATCGAAGGTGGGGCCTGCGCCATGAAACTCCACGAAGATTGGGGAACAACGCCGGGTGCAATTGATTGCTGCCTGTCCGTTGCCGATGACATGGATGTGCAGGTCATGATCCACACGGACACGCTCAACGAAAGCGGCTTTGTCGAGAATACGGTGAACGCGATCAAGGGGCGGACGATTCACGCATTCCATACAGAAGGGGCAGGCGGCGGTCATGCGCCCGACATCATCAAAGTTGTGGGCGAGCAGCACGTTATTCCAAGTTCGACCAACCCAACGCGACCTTATACGGTGAACACGATCGAGGAGCATTTGGATATGCTCATGGTGTGCCACCACCTCGATAAAGGAATTCCGGAAGACGTCGCTTTTGCTGAAAGCCGTATCCGCCGCGAAACCATCGCCGCGGAAGATATCCTGCATGACATGGGGGCGTTCTCGATCATAGCGAGTGATAGCCAAGCCATGGGGCGCGTGGGTGAGGTTTTGATCCGCACGTGGCAGACCGCCGACAAAATGAAAAAGCAGCGTGGTCGTTTGAGCGAGGAAACGGGCGACAACGACAATGTGCGCGTCAAACGCTATATCGCCAAATACACGATCAATCCTGCGATCGCCCACGGAATTAGTCGCCATATCGGCAGCATTGAAATTGGCAAACGCGCCGATCTCGCGCTCTGGTCGCCTGCATTCTTTGGCGTGAAGCCCGAGATGGTCTTGATGGGTGGCAGCATCGTAATGGCTCAGATGGGAGATCCGAACGCCTCAATTCCAACGCCGCAGCCCGTTTACTCTCGCGAGATGTTCGGCGGTATGGGCAAAGCAGTTGCGCATTCCGCTGTCAGCTTTGTGTCCGCTGCGGCAGAATCTGCAGGGCTTGGTAAGGCGCTGGGCTTGTCTAAAACCACGCTAGCAGTCGAAAATACTCGGGGTATCGGCAAGTCTGACATGGTTATGAACAGCGCAACGCCAGAAATCGAAGTGAACCCCGAAACTTACGAAGTGCGCGCGAATGGTGAGCTTCTAACGTGTGAACCTGCGCAGAGCCTGCCTATGGCGCAACGCTACTTCATGTTCTGATGGTTGCTCTAACACAATGGCAAAACCTTGCGAACCGAGCGCAGGAAGGTCAAAGACACGCAAATGGTGCCTTTGACCCTGTCTGCGCAGCGCGCTCGGATTATCAGAGCGCAGTCACACAGGAAGGCAGGCCCGCTGTACAGCTAGCAATAGACGCCGCCTTGTTTGGTCAGGTCAATCACCTCGCCGTGCCCAATATACATGTCGTCGCTTGGAGTGAAGCGGTTGCGAACCTTGATGTGGGTGCGAAAGCGTGTTGTCCAGTAGTGCGGATCACGCCGTATTTCCGCGGGAAGGCGTCCGGGATCGAATTCGCGGGATTCTTCTTGCTCCACAAGGACGTCGCAGCGACGCCCCTTAAAAACGCGCGTGTCACGCTCTTGGATAAAGCGCAAACTCAGGCGCATTTCTTCTTCTTTGAGGGTGCCAATTCGGTCGCGCAGCGCGGCGAGCCGATCAGCAGAGGGATGTGTTTCCAGCATTGGTTTCTCCAGCAGCTATGCCCTCAATCATCAAGCGAGTCGGTTAAAGAAATGCAAATACATGCAGTAAATAAAGGGTTAATGACTGGGGGATTGCAAAAAATGCATGGCCGGTTTGCCGAGGTGTGGGTTGTTCTGCGGTGCAGCATTGCACATATGATTGGTCGAGAAACAGGAAACTTCTCGACTGAACAGGAGAAATACCATGGCATATGTTGCTACACAGAAATACGATGCAAAACCTTCGATCTTCTCTGCTCTGATCCAAGGCGTTCAAAACGGCTTCACATCATTCGCAGAAGCTCGCAAGCTTGCTGCCGACGCACAAGAACTGGAAGCGCTGAGCGATCGTCAGCTTGCAGATATCGGCATCCGTCGCGACGAAATCGCACGCCGCGTGGCTGGCCTCTAAACCTGCCACCGAGGCGCGCAGCGTCTTACCAAATCCAGCAGGTGCGCTCATGAGCGCACCGCTGCACCACCCAAAGTTTTCCCCGACGAAATGCTACCGTTTCGAACGAAGCCAAGGCGAAAACGTACCGTTTGATGACATTGTCGAGCTCCCCTATGAAGGGCGACTGCTGCGGCGCAAACGGCTTATCACTACGGATGGCGAGACTGTATTGCTCGACCTGCCGGAAGTGACCAATCTCGATCACAATGACATTCTGATACTGGAAGATGGCCGACGCGTTGCTGTCAAAGCAGCGTCAGAGGAGCTTTTAGCTGTGTCCGGAGCTGATTTGCCACGTTTGGCATGGCATATCGGTAACCGTCATACGCCCTGTCAGATTGAAGGGGGGCGGCTACTTATTCTGTACGATCATGTGCTCGCGGATATGCTTCGCCAACTCGGCGCAACTCTGGACGAGGTGACTGAGCCTTTTACGCCAGAAGGTGGCGCATACGGTCATGGGCGGACTTTCGGCCATAGCCATGGACCTGCTGACCATGCACATGAGCATGACCACCACCATGATCATAAGCACGACCATCATCACCATCACGGCCATTCTAACAAGAAAGACGAGACGTGACTGCTGATCTCCTTTCTTTGACGCAGTGGCTCTCGCCTGCATTTCCGTTGGGCAGCTTTGCGTATTCCCACGGATTGGAAACTGCCGTTGTGCAAGGCGACGTGCGGACAGCCTCTGAGTTGGAGCGTTGGATCAATGACGTATTGCAACACGGCGCAGGGCGCGTTGATGCGATCCTTTTGTGCCAAAGCTTCAAAGGCGCGGAGGTTGCCGATCTTGCCTGTGCGCTAGCCGCAAGCAAAGAGCGCCTTGAAGAAAGCGAGGCGCAGGGCAGGGCGTTTGTTGAAACAGTTAACGCAATTACAGGGTCCGAGCTCGCAGCGGCGCCTTTGCCGGTTGCGGTTGGTATCGCTTTGCGTTCGTTGAGTCTTGGTGCGGTGGAAGTTGCTTCGCTCTATCTACACGCCTTCGCGTCGAATCTCGTGAGTGTCGGGGTGCGTTTTATTCCGCTTGGCCAAACCGAGGGGCAGCAGGTACTTTCTGCGCTGCACGCGACAATCACAGATATTGCCACCGCCGCAAGTACGGCCGCGTTGGACGATATTGCTTCCGCTGCATTTGGCGCAGATATGGCCGCGATGCAGCACGAAACCCAAGACGTTCGCATATTCAAGACATGATGCTGAAGGAGATTAGAGGATGACATCGCCAAACGGACCATTGCGCGTTGGAATCGGCGGGCCTGTGGGCGCAGGCAAAACCACGCTGACAGAGATGTTGTGTCGTGAATTGACCAAGTCCTATTCGGTCGCTGTGATCACCAATGATATCTATACGCGCGAGGACGCAGAGGCGCTCATGCGGGCGCAGGTCTTGCCCGAGGCCCGTATTCGCGGGGTTGAAACCGGTGGTTGCCCACACACAGCGATCCGAGAGGATGCAAGCATCAACCTCGCTGCGGTTGCTGACTTGCGCGAAGCCTTCCCTGACCTTGATATCGTATTGATTGAGAGCGGCGGAGATAATCTTGCCGCAACCTTCAGCCCTGAACTCGCGGATCTGACCCTCTATGTGATCGACACCGCCGCAGGGCAGGATATTCCGCGCAAAAAGGGGCCTGGGCTTACGCGATCGGACCTCTTGATTATTAACAAAACGGACCTCGCGCCTTACGTCGGCGTTGACACCGCACAGCTCGAGGCAGACGCAACATCCGCACGCGGAGACCTGCCGTTCGTGATGGCGGCGCTCAAATCGGGCAAGGGCGTTCCCGAGGTTGCCAAATTCATCCGCGAAGCTGGGGGGCTTTGATTTAGTGCAGAGCGCTACTCGGTCGTAGCCGTATCCACCGCAATCGGATGCAGGTGATGCAAATTGTTGGCGCGGCGTCCAAGGCGGGTTTCAACCTCGTGAAGGCGCCGCTCAAACTTTGGTGCAGTCAGGCGCGACACAACGTTCTGACACAGCATGAGCGATAAGAAATCGCGGTCGTCATCCTGTGTCCGAGTGTTGAGGCGTCGCAAATAGGGGAAATGCTCCCGCCGCGCGCGATACAATTTGAAGAAGTCGAGCGCAGTGAAGCCACCTTGGCATGCCTTTTCGATCATAGGCTGCAAAATCTTCATCTCTTCAAGGCTTTGCTGAATATTTGCGCCGAGATTACGGCATCTCAGCAGCTCTACGTTTGAGCGGTTAAAGAGGGATGCATGCATGGCATCGAACTCTTCGTCGGGATCAAACACAATAAATGCGCGATCCGCGCCTTCGAGCATGTCAGGGGCAAAGCCATAGCGCTCGGTGAAATCCAACCGTCTTGCTGCTGGGTATCGTTTGTCCCAACCGGCGAACTCGGTATCAAGCGTTGCTTGGGGTTGTACCGCAATAACCGTCGCGCCCGGGGCCGCTACAGAAAATGCCGCCGCCGCATAGCCGCACATGCCAGCACCATAGAAAACAACGTTGTCAAAATCCTCGAAGAAACCGTCGTCGATGAGCCGATCAAAATAGCCGTAAAGGTATTTGTCACGGAACCACGTATCACCATGGGCGAGAATACAGAGGTTGGAAAACCCATTCTCCGCCACAAGCTGGAATCCAAGCGGACTATCGCCTTTGCCGCGATTGCGAACGGATGCGATGGTTTCAAACGTCACGACAAGCGTCGGGCTCTCGTCCGTCAAAATGGCGGAGTGGTTTGGTCCGACGGGTTCAAAATACCCGCGATCCTCTCCGTCAACTTCAAGGCGGGCGAGCCAGTCTTGGGTTTCGGAGTCCAGTGGAGAGCGTGTGTCGTGAGTCATTGATAGTCCTTAAAAGCAGAGCATCGCGATCCTTGCGATGTGCCTGCTCTTAATGACAACGCAATTTGGCAAAAATTGGAAGCTGCAGCGTATTTTTTGCAACCTAGGGGTGCGCTTTGCGATAATCCGCTTACTTATGGGCGCTTTGTTGCGCAAAGCGGGTCAATCAGAGGGGAAAATCTGCTAAAATTTGTCTAAAAGCAGGAGGTACTCACCAACAGATCGAAGAATTTGAGCGCGGCAATGACGCGCCGCTCGGATTCTCGAATCGCAGTCAGGTGATTTCGCGATGAGAAGGGGCTTACTGGTCGAAGAAACCGTCGAGGGCCGCAAGGTCTGGAATGACTTCAAACTCGGGTTGGCCAGAGATCGGGCCTTCTTCCCAAGTCAGGGCAACAACGGCGATGAAGTCTCTGTCTCCTTTGAATGAGAATACCGCTTCGTCGGACTCAGAGCTTTGCGCAACGGCGGCAGCCGTACGGCCAAAAAGCGGATGTCCTTCGGCAAGTTCTGCCGCGAGTTCGGTTTCTAGGGCCGCTGCATTTACCGGAAGTTCCCAACCTGTGGGAAGCGTGTTTTCTGCGTCGCTCATGTTTTTGGCTTAACTGAATGAATGGCTGAATACCACGCCCGATCAGGGCAGTTTGGTTTTTTGATCGGAAAACTGTGGCAATTCGGTAAAATGTCCGAAAAGCTGCTTATGATTGTTGCGGTGCTGCCTTGCCGTGGAGTGCCGAATTTCCCCTTGTGAATAGGGCGCGCGCGGTGGCAACCTGTCATAAACATCCAGAGGGTTACGCACATGGATTTCGACGCAATTCCGGAAACAGCACTTGCTTGGTATCGCCAAGGAAAAGGGGCTGCGCTCGCAACCGTGGTCGAGACTTGGGGGTCAGCGCCGCGCCCCGTCGGCTCTCAACTCGCGATATCGGGCGATGCTGGCATTGCCGGCTCTGTGTCTGGCGGGTGCGTGGAAAGCGCGGTTGTCACCGAAGCTCTCGACGCGATTGAGGACGGAAAGCGGCGTATTCTGGAGTTTGGCGTCTCTGATGAAACAGCTTTTGAAGTTGGCTTGGCGTGCGGCGGAAAAATCCGTGTGATGGTCGAGCCAATTGGTGGCAGCCTTTCCGAGGATATCTTGGCTAAACTTGTCGCAAAACGCGCAGCGCGGGCGCCGATTGCTTATGTCGTTGGAGCCGACGGGCGCGGAGAGCTACAAGATCCAGCCCTTCATGCAGCGCGATTCCGTGCCGATAAATCCGGATTTGAGGAGGATGGCGAAACATTTGTCGCCGTTCACAACCCGCCGCTGCGCATGGCAATTATCGGCGCGGTTCATATCGCTCAGGCTTTGGTGCCGATGGCCAAGATGGCCGGATACGATACGTTAATAGTAGACCCTCGTGCGGCATTCGCGAGCGAAGAAAGGTTTCCGGGGGAAACGCTGGAATGCGACGACTGGCCAGATGTCGCGCTCAAGAATTGGGGGCTCGATAGCCGGACAGCCGTTGTAACGCTTTCACATGACCCAAAAATTGACGACCCAGCGTTGATTGCCGCGCTAAATTCCGATGTTTTTTACATTGGTTCGCTTGGATCAAAACGCACGCATGCAAAGCGCGTCGAGCGGTTGGATGAAGCAGGGTTCAGTGCCGAAGATATTGCCCGAATTCACGGACCTGTCGGGCTGAACATCCAAGCGCGAACACCCACAGAAATCGCGCTCGCGATCCTCGCCGAAGTGACCGCGGTGTTGAGGAACGGCGCATGAAATTCGGGCCAGTCCCAACGGAATCTGCGCTTGGAGCTATTCTTGCGCATTCCGTGAGCGTTGGGGGCACAGGGAAATTACGTCTGCGCAAAGGCATAACCTTGACGCATAAAGAGATCGATTTGCTATTGCAGGCAGGTATCGAAGAAGTCTCTGTTGCGCGGCTTGGTCCGCATGACCTTGACGAAAACACAGCGGCCACGCGTGTGGCGGAGGCACTTGTTGAGGGATGCGATGAGTTAAAGCTCAGCAACGCTGGTACGGGGCGGGTAAACATTTTCGCCAGGGCAGCGGGTGTCACCCGAGTTGATGCGGCGAAAATTCACGCGGCTAACGCGATTGATCCCATGATCACAGTTGCGACGGTGCCGCCCTATGCGCGGGCCGCAAAAGGACAGATGATCGCGACTGTTAAGATCATTTCATACGGTGTTGCAGAGAGCCACATCGCGGAAGTCGCGGACATATCGGTAGGTGGGCTCGGGCTAGAGACGCCTGTGTACTCCACTGCCTGCATGATAGAGACCGTTGGCCAAACGATGAGCGACAAGGGTTTTGAAGCAACGCGCGCACGGGTTGAGGCGCTGGGTGTTCATCTCACGCGCGGGCCACGAATTGATCACAGTGTCGAGGCAATTTCAGAGGCTCTGCAGGCTGCTAAAGAAGAGGTGTTGTTGATCCTGACGGCTTCAGCGACCTCAGATATCGACGACATTGCGCCCACAGCGCTGAAACAGGCAGGGGGCGAGGTTACGTGCTATGGCATGCCGGTTGATCCAGGCAATTTGCTGTTCTTCGGAACACTCGGCTCTAAGCCCGTGATCGGCCTTCCGGGCTGTGCGCGCAGCCCAGCCTTGAACGGTGCGGATTGGGTGCTTGAGCGGCTTTTGTGCGGGATAGACGTAACGCAATCGGATATCTCAAAGATGGGAGTCGGTGGATTACTCAAGGAAATTCCAACCCGCCCGCACCCACGAAGCCGAACCGAAAGCGAATGACATTCATTCTGTGAATGTCGCAGGAATTGGTGATTCAGATAAAAGAAGCGGTTTTAAGTCAGCGAAAGCCGTGTTTTAGTACGTCGAGGATTTGAGGAGAGGGACGCAATGACCAAGATCAGCATATCGGTGAACGGCGAGTCAAAATCCGCAGAGGTGGAAGATCGTACGCTTTTGTCTCATTTCCTGCGGGAAAACCTTGGACTGACCGGAACGCATATCGGTTGCGATACAAGCCAATGCGGTGCCTGCTTGGTGCATGTGGATGGCCTTGCGGTGAAATCCTGCACGATGTTCGCTGTGGAAGCTGATGGCACGGACGTCCGAACAATCGAAGGTATGGCAAATGCCGATGGATCGCTGAGTAAAATTCAGGCGGCGTTTCAGGAACACCACGGGCTTCAATGTGGATTTTGCACGCCCGGGATGGTGATGTCAGCCGCAGCGCTTCTTAAGGAGAACCCGAATCCAAGCGAAGAGGACATCCGTGTATTCCTTGAGGGCAATATCTGTCGGTGCACTGGGTATCATAACATTGTCAAAGCCATTCAGGCTGCGGCAGCGACATAAGCGACGAGGGACCAGACATGTATAGTTTTGACATTGAGCGCCCCACGACATTGGAAGATGCGGTCGAGGCCCTCAAAGACGAAGAAGCCCAAGCCCTTGCGGGAGGACAGACACTCATTCCAACGCTAAAGCAGCGGCTCGCTGCGCCAGAGCGTCTGATCAGCCTGACATCAATTCCAGAGCTAAAGGGCGTCTCCGCTAATGACGGGTGGATTACGATAGGTGCGGCAACGACACACGCTGAGGTTGCGAAATCTGTATCCGCTTATCCGGCACTGGCGGCTCTGGCCGGACAGATTGGCGATCCAGCAGTCCGCAACCGTGGAACGATTGGCGGAACGCTGGCCAACAATGATCCGGCGGCATGCTATTCAGCGGCAGCGCTGGCATCCGGCGCAGTGATCCAGACAAACACTCGAGAGATCGCAGCAGCGGATTATTTCCTCGGCATGTTCGAGACTGCGCTTGAAGAAGGCGAGATCATCACACAGGTACGCTTCCCAATCCCTGAAGTCGCGAGCTATCAGAAATTTGCGCAACCTGCCTCTCGTTTTGCATTGGTCGGCGTCTTTGTTGCAAAATTCGCGGATGGTGTTCGTGTTGCGGTGACTGGGGCGGCCGAGGAAGGTGTGTTTCGCTGGAGTGAGGCCGAAGCCGCATTGGACAGCAGTTTTGCTCCAGAGAGCATCGATGCTCTTGAAGCGGACGACGACGGGCTAATTGCGGATATCCACGGGACCGCAGCTTATCGCGCTCACTTGATCAAGGTTTTGGCGCGCCGCGCGATCTCTGCCATGAGCTGAACACGCCAATCTCCGTGAATTGATTGTTCGGGCCGCACTAAATCTGTGCTGCCCGAGCAAAAAACAACTTGGATTTTTTGTATTCTGACCCTGTCCGTGGTTTGAGATTTAAACCCTTTGTGACGTAGGGGAATTTCCGGTGGGTCAAAAATGGCCGACTGTTTTTTGGCGGATGCGCTGGAAATTGCACAATAAATTTCCGATGACCGCGAGCTCTTTCACCCGTCTGTTCGGCTCTCCATATAACTCTTGTCACGAGATAAATGGAGATGACAATGAAACTCAAAATGCTCACAGCCGCAGGATTGACCTGCTTGATGGCAACTGGCGCTACAGCGCAAAATTGGGCCATCGAAGGCGCGGTTGGTGGCCGTTTCTCGAACGAATTCCAGTATGGCGGTAGCGATACGGATTCGGATGTCGGGACTATGTACTCGCTTGGTGCGTACTACGCGCCAGATGCGACACCAGGTTTTGAATTCGGTGTGGACCTTAGCGGAAGTAATGCCGATATCGCAGACTCCAACGACAAAACAAGCACTCGTGCAGCAATGGCCGTTGCGCGCTATACCTTCTATCAATCCGGTGACTTTTCGGCCTATGGCGGACTGGGACTTGGATATATTGAAACCAGCTACGACGTGAGCGGTGGCGCAAATGGAAGTGATAGCGGCCTTGGCGGGCAAGTTTCGATCGGTGCGCGATACAAGCTACAGGATGATCTACACCTGTTTGGCGAATACCGTCATCAGCGTGCATTCGAAAGCGCCAACTTTAACGGCACTTCAATGAGCAGCGACAGCGACAATATCTTGGTTGGTATTCGCGCGTCCTTCTGACCCTAATACGACTCACGGTTCAATTTTCACACTCACGGACCGTAAACAAAAAAGCCCCCGAGAAATCGGGGGCTTTGCTGTATCTGAAATGCTAAAAAGCCAGATTATTTTTGCGGACGTGGGCCGATCATCATGATCATCTGACGGCCTTCCATTTTTGGCATGTTTTCAACTTTGCCGTGTTCCTTGGTGTCTTCGGCGACCCGCTCAAGCAGCTCGCGTCCGAGATTCTGGTGCGCCATTTCGCGCCCACGGAACCGGAGGCTGACTTTAACTTTGTCACCGTTCTCAAGGAATTTGAAAACGTTGCGCATTTTTACCTGATAATCATGGGTGTCCGTGTTGGGACGGAATTTAACTTCCTTTACCTCGATGATTTTCTGCTTCTTGCGCGCTTCGCTTTCGCGTTTCTGTTGCTCGTATTTGAACTTGCCGAAATCCATGATCTTACACACGGGCGGCTTCGCGTTCGGCGAGATTTCAACCAGATCAAGTCCGGCTTCCTCTGCCATCGCAAGGGCGCGTGCGGGGGTTACAACACCTCCGTTGCCACCATCGGCTTCGATGAGGCGGATTTCAGGTGCGCGAATGCGATCATTCACGCGTGGGCCCGTATCACGTTGTGGCGGGGCGTTATGTGGTCTGCGAGCTATGGCTTTGTTCCTTTGATCGTTTCTGATATCTTAGCGTGAAACTTACTCCTGCCTGTAGAGTGTTTCAACCCGCTATTCAATGGTTTGAACGAGGCGTGTGTGGTTTCCTTTAAGCGAATGCGTGCCGTTTTCGCGTTTTTCCGCCTAAGTGTTGGCACCTGTTTGCAATTTGTTACAAAATGACCGCATTTAAGGAACTTTGAAAAAGGAGCCTAACCAATGAATAGAAACCTATTAATTATTATCATCGCCGTGATTGTTCTTCTCGGTGGATACATGATGTTCTCCTCAAATAGTGAGACTGTACAAACCGAAGTATCCGAAGCTGCCGAAAACGCAGAAAGCGTCGCTGAAGAGGCGGTTGAAGCCACCGAAGAAGCTGCGAGTGAAGCCGCAGAAGCAACGGAAAACGCTGTGAGTGATGCCGTTGAGGCTACTGAAGAGGCGGCGAGCGATGCGGTTGAGGCGACTGAAGACGCCGCAAGTGACGCTGCTGAGGCCACAGAAGAAGTTGTGAATGATGCTGTCGAAGCGACTGAAGATGCCGCAAGCGATGCCGCGGCTGCAACAGAGGAAGCTGTAGATGATGCAACTGATGCTGTTGAGAATGCAGCAGACAGCGCAACTGACGCGGTCGAAGATGCAGCGAACGATGTAACAGGCGGAAATGACGCAGAGGTTCTGTCCGCTGAGAACTTTGATCAAGACAAGGTTAATGAGCTGATTGACAACTCATCACTGGACGATGGCACAAAAGAAACGCTCAAGACAGTTGTGCAATCTGCTGCTGACAATCCAGCGCTGCTTGACGGTGCGCTTGCACAGGTCAAAACTGCGCTTGGCATGTAATTTCGGGTAACTCCGCAAAAAGAAACGGCGCCGCGAACTCATCGCGGCGCCGTTTTTCGTTGGGTTGTTCGGTTGGTTAGCCGACGAACGCTTTTTCAACCACAAATTCTTTAGGCTCGGAATTTGCGCCTTCGCGCATGCCGGATTCCTCAAGAATCGCTGTAATGTCTTTGTTAAGGCCCATCGAACCACAGATCATCGCGCGGTCTGTTTCTGGGTTGAGCGGAGGTACGCCAAGGCGTTCAAACAGCTCACCAGACTTCAGGTGCTCGGTGATGCGGCCCATAACAGGGCTCTCTTCACGGGTTGTGGTCGGGTAGTACTTCAGCTTGCCTTCGATCATCTCGCCAATCAGCGGATCTTCTTCGAGGCTTTCCACCAGTTGACGGCCATACTCAAGCTCGGCAACTTCGCGGCAGGTGTGCGTCAGGATCACTTCGTCGAATTTCTCATAAGTTTCCGGATCACGGATCAAGCTCGCAAATGGTGCAATTCCTGTGCCCGTGGCAAAGAAATAGACGCGCTTACCTGGGAGCAGGGCATCATGCACCAACGTTCCAACGGGCTTCGGGCGAAGAATCAGCTCGTCACCTGGCTGGATGTGCTGAAGTTTCGAGGTAAGTGGGCCGTCCTGAACCTTGATCGAGTAGAACTCCAGCTCCTCGTCCCAGCTTGGGGAGGCGATGGAATAGGCGCGCAGGAGTGGTTTTTGCTTGCCTGTTTTTGGGTCCGGATCGCCCATCAGGCCGATCATAACGAACTCGCCAGAGCGGAAGCGAAGGCTCGCAGGGCGTGTTACGCGGAATGAGAATAGCCGGTCTGTCCAATGCTTTACCGACTTTACAATCTGGGCGTCGGGCATCGCTTTAACGGGCTTAGCAGCGGGAATTGCAGCGTCTTGTGTCACGGGAACCTGTTCATTCATATGTCATCAATGCAAAGCGGCGCTTTGCCCTCTGTTCGCAGTCTATAGGGGAAGTTTATCAGGATTTCTAGGCGCGGACCCGCGACTGATAGTCATGGTCCTGCCAATTGGCACGGAAGGCCCATTCCTCGGCGGGTTGGCGCGTTGCAAGCTCATCGGAGATTTCAACCTCGTCAAAGCCCGAACGACGCGCCATGGCATATTGGTCCGAGATCACATGGCCCTTCGCCCGCAATCTGCCTGCAAAGCCCATAAGGCGCAGGCGTTTGGCAATCGTAAAGCCACGTCCGTCTGCGCTTGATGGGAAATTAACTCGGATCAGGTCAATCTCGGCAAGGCGCGCCTCGATGTCTTTCGGGTCAAAATCGCTTGGAACGTCAAGGGCAAGGTTTGCAGCCCCGTCGTTGGCGGCAAGGTCTTCGACCGAGATAAAGCCATCTGCCCAGTCTTCGGTATTGAAACCTGTGTCTTTTACGATCACGCTCATATCTGTTCTCCTTGTGCCGCGGCTCCTTTGGCGGCGGTCTCAAGTGTATCTACGGGCAGCGGCCCGCGAACCATTTTGCCATTCACGAAATGAATGCCGCATTCGACTTTATCCTGTCCGCGCCAACGGCCTGAGCGCGGGTCTTCTCCCGGCGCAACGGGGCTGGTGCAGGGGGCGCAGCCGATCGAAGGATAGCCTTTGGCCACCAGCGGGTGACGCGGCAGGCGGTTGTTATCCATGTATTCTTGCAAGTCCTCGGGCGCCCAATGTGCCAGTGGATTTACTTTGATGCGGATGTTGTCTTCGTTTTCGAAGAAATCCAGAGTTGCGCGGCTTCCGGCCTGAAAGCGTTTGCGTCCGGTTATCCATGCGTCAAACCCAGAGAGCGCTTCCTGAAGCGGTTGCGTTTTACGCAGGGCGCAGCACGCATCGGTGTCGCGCTGGTGAAGCGTGCCGTCTGGGTCAACTTTAGCCACAGCCGTCTCGGCGGCGCGGATTGTCTGAACATTGGTCAGATTGAGCCGCTCCGTCAATTCAAGCTGATACTCGAGCGTTTCCGCAAAGAGCATCTGCGTGTCGATGAATACCACAGGTGTGTTGCGATCCATGACTGAAATCATGTGCAGCAGCACGACCGATTCAGCGCCAAAAGACGAAACAAGCCCGATACGCCCCACCTGCGGGTCGCCCAGAGCGCGCTCCAATACCGCCGTTGCCCCATGATGGGCATAGCGTTTGTTAAGCTGCTCTACGCGCTCCTGAACGCTTAGAGTGAGGGGATCATGCCGCATTTTTCTTCGCAGCCTCCGGATAAAGCGCGTCTTTGAACGGCGCCATACCGAGGCGACGATAGGCTTGCAGGAATGTTTCTTCTTCGGAGTCGCGCAACTCGAGATACGCGTGGATCAAGCGCTCAATGGCCGGCACGATCTCGTCATAGGCAAAGCCTGGACCCGCGCGTTCGCCGATAACGGTTGTTTCTGTACCGTCACCGCCAAGCGTGATTTGGTAGTTCTCAACGCCCGCACGATCAAGACCGAGGATGCCAATGTGGCCAACGTGGTGGTGACCACAGGCGTTAATGCAACCTGAAATCTTGATCTTGAGTGCGCCGATTTCATGCTCCAGCTTCAACTCGTCAAACCGCGTGGCGATTTTCTGAGCTACGGGGATCGAGCGAGCTGTCGCGAGCGCGCAATAGTCCATGCCGGGGCATGCGATAATATCGGAGATCAGGCCGATGTTCGCCGTTGCCAGACCTTCAGACCGCAGGAGTGCGTGAATGGCCGGAAGGTGGCTCTTGTGAACATGGGGCAGGATCACGTTTTGCTCGTGACTGATCCGCAGTTCGTCATGCGCATATTCGCGTGCGATCTGAGCAAGCTGACGCATCTGCGCGCTTGTCGCATCGCCCGGAGTCTCGCCATGCTTTTTGAGCGAGATCGTTGCGATGGCGTAGTTTTCGTTCTTGTGAGGCGCGAGGTTGGTGTCGGCCCAAGACCGGAAAACCGGATCGGATTCATATGCAGCTTCGAACGCATCAATCGGTGCGTTCTTGAACTGTGGCGGCTGGAAGTGCGTGCGGATTTCGTCCAGCAATTCCTGATCACCGCCTGCGAATGTCGGGCGCAACTCAGCAAACCGCTCGTCGACGAGGGCGCGGATTGTATCAAGGCCGTTTTCGTGAACGGTGATCTTGATCCGCGCTTTGTATTTATTGTCGCGGCGACCAAGAAGGTTATAGACGCTCAGAACTGCTTCCACATAGGGAAGCAGATCTTCACGCGGGAGGAAATCGTTTAGCACCTTGCCAACCATCGGCGTACGGCCAAGGCCGCCACCAACGAGGATTTGGTAGCCAGTCTCGCCCGCATCATTGCGCACGATGTTTACGGCGAGGTCATGGGATTTCAGAACCGCACGGTCCGCCTCGCTGGCGCCCACGGCGATCTTGAATTTGCGGCCAAGGAACTGGAATTCGGGATGGTCGGTGGACCACTGACGCAGAAGCTCCGCAACAGGGCGGGGGTCTTCGATCTCGTCAATCGCAGCGCCAGCGAACGGATCGCTTGTCACGTTACGGATTGTGTTGCCCGAAGTCTGGTTGGCGTGCATCTGAACATCAGCAAGCGCGTCAAGCATATCTGGTACGTCCGACAGCTTTGGCCAGTTGTACTGGATGTTCTGCCGTGTGGTGAAATGGCCGTAGCCCTTGTCCCACGTGTCGGCGATATAGGCGAGTTGGTCCATCTGGCGGCTGTTGAGCGTGCCATAGGGGATCGCAACCCGCAGCATATAGGCATGAAGCTGAAGGTAGAGACCATTCATCAGGCGGAGCGGGCGGAACTCTTCCTCGGTCAGGTTTCCGGCAATGCGGCGCTCTACCTGCTTGCGGAACTGAGCCGTACGGGCGCGCAGGAAGCCTTCGTCAAAGTCGTTATACTTATACATTGTTTTGCTCCACTTGCTTGCCGTGGTTGTAATTGGATGGCCCGACCGAGCGGAACTCTTCGCGGAAATGGGTTGGCGCAGGGCCAGCGTCGCCTTCAACAGCATCAGCCAAGTAAGCACCGACAAGGAAATCTTGCTGCGCTTCAGCAAAGGCAAGGCGCACGGCGGCGCGGGCTTCATCTGTGATAAGCTCGGCGTCGGCGTGATTGCGCGACCAAGTGTCATCAGCAGTGAGGTAAATCACGTCACCCTCAATAAGGGCATTCGCGGTTACAATTTTCGGGGTAAATGCGCGCGCCATTAAAATGCCTCCTGCGATGGTGTGAATCCGCAAGACATGCCGCAAGCCGCCATCATGAGTAGGGCGTCTCGTTTTTGGGTGTTCTGGCGTGTCATAGCGGGATCTCCTGTGTTTCAGTCCGTAAATATAGGATATTTTCCCAATAAATCGCTATGCCCTCTTGAAAATAAGGAAGAATGTTCCGATTGTGGGGCGTAACAGAACACAGTTTTCGGAATCGGAAGGGAAATAGGATGTCGGTCCGTATTGATGAGGTTGATCGGAAGATCCTCAAGGAGTTGCAACAGGACGCGGGCCAGTCTCTTGATGAAATTGCCCGCAAAGTCGGCAGTTCCAAGACACCTGTTTGGAACCGGATCAAGAAACTACGAGAGGCGGGAGTCGTTGGGCAGGAGACGGTTGTGCTTGATGCCGAGGCGCTCGGTTTTGAGGCCTGTTTCTTTGTGCTTATTCGGACTTCAGAGCACGAGGAAAGCTGGCAGAAGAACTTTCTCAACGTGCTGCGCGAACGCCCTGAAGTTCAGGAAGCGCATCGACTCGCAGGTGAGATCGACTACATCCTGAAAGTCCGCGTGAAAAACGCCCGCGCCTATGACGTGTTTTACCAAGCGCTGATTTCTGAAGTGAAGATTTTCAACGTCACTGCGCTTCTTTCAATGGAAGAGATAAAATCAACGACGATGCTTCCCCTCTAGGCGCAGTTATGCGCTGAGGTGCAGGGATTTCAGCCCTCTGAAATGGTAAATTGGTGCATATTCCGGCTCCTCTACGATCGCGAGCTTTGGCATGCGTTCGAAAAGGATCGGCAGGGCGGTCTGTATTTCCAGTCGAGCAAGCGGTGCTCCGATACAAAAGTGCGTGCCAGCTCCGAAACTCGCGTTTACCTGTTTGGGGCGCTCTGGCAGAAAGCGATCAGGATCTTCCCAACGCCCTGGATCGCGGTTCGCCGCTGCCAGTAGGCAAGCCACCTGATCACCTCGTTTAAAGCTGTTCCGGCCAACCTCGATATCCTCATAGGCATAGCGCGTGAACATATGCAGCGGCGGGTCATAGCGCAGCATTTCTTCAGCTGTTCCTTCAATCGCGTCAGGGCCGAGCAAGTCAGGGGCGCATCCGTTCTCTAGAAAGGCCTTTAGGCCGTTGCCAAGTGTATGCACCGTAGCTTCATGGCCCGCATTCAAAAGCAGAACGCAGGTGGCGATTAACTCGTCGGTTGAAAGTTTTTCGCCGTCTTCCTCGGCGGCGATGAGATGGGTGATTAAATCGTCCTGCGGCTTGTCGCGCCGGTAGGCCACATAGTCGCGCAAGAAGTCGGCAAATTCCTTGCCTGCGTCCGATGCCGCAACCTCATCGTCATACGTTCGGCCTGCTTTATACATTCCGACTATGGCGTTGCTCCAGCGGAGCAGTTCGGGGGCGTTTTCTTCTGGAATTCCGAGCAATCGCGCGATGATAATAACGGGTAGGGGCTGTGCAAAAGACTCAATGAAGTCAAAGCGCTCCCGCGGAATCTTATCAATCAAATCATGCGACAGGCTGGCGATCTCGGGCGCAAGCTCCTTGATGCGTCGGCTGGTAAAGGCGCGCAGGACCAACCCGCGAAGGCGGGTATGGCGTGGAGGTTCCAATTCGAGCATCGAGTGGTTTTCAATCGCCCAAAACCCTGCCTGATGCGCGGGCTTTTCTGTGGCCTGTTCTTCAGGGATTTCGCGGCCAAACCGGCGATCCCGCAATATCGCATTCACCGACGCATATGAAACTGCACAAGGAAGGCCGTATTCCTGCCAATGAAACATTGCGCCAGTTTCGCGCGCGCGCTCATAAAACGGATAGGGGTCTTGGGTGAATTCGGCGGCTGTTGGGTCTTGGGAAAGGGTCTGCACAGAGCGTCCTCATGTAATTGAAGCCGCAGCATTTCAAATGGCTGTGGCCATGGCAAGGCCTGCTGGGTATCTTGGTCAAAAAGGGAGTGAGATGCGACAAAGGCTTGGAGCGATCTTGGTATTCATTCTCGCCGTCGCTGGAATCGCTGGCGGGGTGTGGTGGTTTGCCTTTACCGCTGCACTTGTGCCGCTTGAAGAACGCGGACGCGCTGACCTTTCTCTCGCCTCTGATCGGCTTCTTGGCGAGTTGCAACGCTATAGGCAGGTTGCGGTTTTGCTCGCGGATCATCCTGTTTTGCTGTCGCTTGCCAATGGTGGTGTGGAGCCAAGGGCCCATGCGCTACTTCTTGAAACGGCTGATAAAACCGGAACCCTTGAGATCATTTTTGCAAACAAAGATGGTCGCGTACTGGCGAGTTCCGACGGGAGCGAAACCCGCGAAAGCGATATCTCAGGAGAAGCCGTCTTTGAGCGGGCCATGACTGGAGCGCTTGGAACGGACCACAAGAGGCTAAAGGAGACAGAGAAGCGGGTTTTCTTTTTTTCGGTGCCGGTTTTGGACGGCGGTGCACCTTTGGGCGTTGTGGTCGTGAAAGTTGATATCGAAGCCGTTGAAGAAAGTGACTGGCGCGGCGACCCGCAGGCAATCTATTTCACCGACGATACGGGAGTCATCTTCGTTTCTAACCGTTCCGAACTTTTGTTTCGGAACCGCAACCTCGCGCCAGTCGAAGGAAGCGAACGAGACTCGTTTCTAAAGTTTACTTCTAATACCATTGGACCCCACGAAATCTGGTCGCTTTCTGGCGGTCCATATTTTCCGAAGCGCGCTCTGCATCTGACCCAACCTTTACCTGTGATCGGCATGACTGGCGAAGTTCTGATTTCAACCGCGCCAGCCGAACGCAGCGCCTTACAGCAAATGATGGTTGCAGTCGCACTTTGCCTTGTTTTTGGTGCTTTGCTGTATGTGGCGACGGAACGGCGACGCGGACTTGACGAACGACTGAAGGTTGAGGCTGAAGCAAAAGCGGAGCTTGAACGGCGAGTTGAGGACCGGACCCGTGAACTTTCAAGCCTAAACCTTGATCTACGAGATCAGATTGCTGTTCGGGAAGAGGCAGAGTCCGCGCTCAAAAAGGCGCAGGCCGATTTGGTTCAGGCTGGCAAGCTGTCAGCGCTTGGTGAAATGTCTGCAGGTATCAGCCACGAATTGAACCAGCCGCTCATGGCGATCCGCAGTTTTGCCGAAAACGCAGAGGTATTTCTTGATCGTGGTAAAACCGAAATTGCCGCGCAAAACCTTAGTAAAATCAGTGAACTGAGCCGCCGCATGGGGCGGATCATCAAAAACTTGCGTGCATTCGCTCGTCAGGAGGACGAGCCAATTACGAACGTTAATATCAATGCGGTTATCGACGCGGTTCTAGAGATGAGCGAAACACGGCTGAAGCGGGATGGGGTGGAGGTAGATTGGCAACGGCCTGAAATGGAAATCTATGTGCGAGGGGGCGAAGTTCGGTTGCAGCAGGTGCTGACCAACCTTTTGTCAAACGCCGTCGATGCAATGGATGGATACGACGATAAGCGCGTTGATATCCGTCTTGAGTCCGGTAGTAATACTCATATTCTTTATCTGCGTGATCGTGGGCCAGGCATAGATGCACCGGAAAAGATTTTCGATCCCTTTTATAGCACCAAGAAAGTCGGTTCAGCCGAAGGGATGGGGCTTGGTCTGTCGATTTCATATGGGTTGATTCAGAGTTTCGGTGGCAATATTCGAGGCCGGAACCACCCCGATGGCGGAGCTGAGTTTATCGTCGAACTAGCGGCAGCGAAGGAAAAAGCGGCATGATTTCAAAGGTTTTGCTCGTGGATGACGATGCCCATGTACGTGAGGCACTTGGCCAGACACTTGCGCTTGCAGAATTGAATCCTACGCTATGTGCAAGTTTTATTGAGGCAAAAGATCACATAAACGCCGGATATGAGGGCGTTATTCTGAGCGATATCCGTATGCCTGGGAAAGATGGATTTCATCTATTAGAATATGCCCAGAAATGCGATCCAGATTTGCCGGTGATCCTTCTTACAGGCGAGGGTGATATTCCAATGGCTGTTCGCGGGATAAGCGCGGGCGCGTTTGATTTTCTCGAGAAGCCTTGCGCACCTGCCGACCTAGTGAGCGCAATTGAAAAGGCGCTCAAAACGCGCGAACTTGTGTTGGATAACCGCCGCATGAAGGCTCAGCTTGAGAAAGGCGATGCCGCTGATCGGTTGATCTTTGGGACATCGGAGCTAGTAAAAGACATGCGAGCACGCGTTCGGGCGGTGGCAAGAACACATGCAGAGGTGTTGATCACTGGGGAGCCGGGAACTGGAATATCCAAAGTCGCCGAGGTTATTCACCTTGTTTCGAGCATGGCGATGAATCCATTCAAAAAGGCCGCCGCAGCAGGGCTTAAGGAGAGTGAATTTAAATCGCTGCTACGCGATACGGAAACGGGCACGCTTTTTTTGGATGAGGTCGCAGCACTTCCCCCAGCCGTGCAGTTTTCGCTTCTACAACATCTTGAGACGGGCGATGGCGCACGCATAATCGCCGGAACCTACCGCGATTTACAAAAGGAAGCGAGCGAGGGGCGTTTCAACCCAGACCTATATTACAAGCTCGATGTCATGCGCATCAGGGTGCCAAGTCTGCGGGAGAGGTCAGAGGATATTCCGGTATTGTTCCGTCATTACGTTGCGATCGCGTGCGAGCAAGCTGCTTTACCGTTGCCGGATGTAACTCCAGAGCTTGTCAGTCGCTTGATGGCACAAGATTGGCCCGGAAACGCGCGGTCACTGATGAATGCGGCTATGCGCTTTGCGCTGGCTCTTGGTGACGACGTAGAAGAGGATGCGGTCGGTCTTGCAGAGCAGATGGCAAAGTATGAGCGCAGCCTGCTGGTTGAAGCTTTACAGCGCGAAAACGGGAATGCTTCCGAGGCGGCGCGCCGCCTCAAGCTTCCGCGCAAGACATTTTATGACAAGCTCGGCAAATACGAGATTCGGGCCGACACCTACCGGCAATAGGGTGTGTGAAAATCCGCACACAGTTTGGTTTTTGAATGTGTGGAAAACCGCCGCGAAAATTTCACCTTCATCCTTCCGCGCGCCTTTTTTGAATTTAAGTTTATGAAATATATACGAAATTAGTCATCGCCTCTGAAGCGGTAAATTTTTCTTGAGCGAAAGGAACGTAACGTCGTTTTATATCGGCACGCCTCAAAGACGAGGTTTCATAAATGTGAATTTTGGGAGGAGCCAAAATGAAGTTTCTAGCTGCAACCGCCGCACTTGTTGCGCTGTCCTTTACTGCAAACACCGCTGCTGCGGCCTGCGATGAAGGCGAAGTCGTCATCAAGTTTGCCCACGTAACAAACACAGACAAACACCCCAAAGGCATTGCTGCCAGCTTGCTTGAACAGCGTGTCAACGAGGAAATGAACGGCAAAGCGTGCATGGAAGTCTTCCCGAACTCCACGCTTTACGACGATAACAAAGTTCTCGAAGCCATGCTTCAGGGCGATGTTCAGCTTGCCGCGCCAAGCCTCTCGAAGTTTGAGAAGTTCACCAAGAAATACCGGATCTTTGACCTTCCGTTCGTTTTCAAGAACGTTGACGCAGTTGATGAATTCCAATTGTCCGAAGCGGGTCAGGCTCTCAAGGACTCCATGCAGAAGCGTGGCCTTCAAGGTCTTGCCTTCTGGCATAATGGCATGAAGCAAATGTCGGCCAACAAGCCACTACTACTTCCTGAAGACGCAAACGGCCTAAAGTTCCGCGTACAGTCCTCTGACGTGCTCGTGGCACAGATGGAAGCCATCGGTGGCTCTCCACAAAAAATGGCTTTTGCCGAAGTTTACGGCGCGCTTCAGCTGGGCGTTGTGGACGGCCAGGAGAACACTTGGTCCAACATCTTTGGTCAGAAGTTTTTTGAGGTTCAAGACGGTGTGACCGAAACCAACCACGGTATTCTCGACTATCTGGTTGTGACATCGGTTGACTGGCTCGACAGCCTCGAAGAGGATACACGCGATCAGTTCCTTACAATCCTTGCTGAGGTCACCGAGACCCGCAACGCCGAGTCTACACGTGTGAACAACGAAGCCAAGCAGGCCATCATCGATGCCGGCGGCGAAGTACGTACACTGACAGAGGAACAGCGCGCTGCATGGGTTGAGGCAATGAAGCCCGTATGGGAGCAGTTTGCAGGCGATGTTGGCCAAGAAAACATCGACTTTGCACAGGAAATCAACGCCAAGCACTAAGGCGTGACAGGGCGCGCAGCCAAGGGTTTGCGCGCCCTTATTCCATTCAAAAACAGAGGGGCGAGGGACCATGCATCCACCTATGGGCGCCACCCGTATGGACAGGATCGAGGAGACGCTAATCGCGATCATCCTCGGATCAATGACACTGATAACTTTTGCGAATGTTTTCGTACGCAAGGCCTTTAACGGCAACATCCTCTGGGCGCTTGAGGCTACGGTATTCCTCTTTGCCTGGCTGGTGCTTCTTGGGGCGTCTTATGCGGTGAAGAAAGGGAGCCACCTTGGCGTTGATGCGATTATCAACATCCTTTCTCCGTCGGCACGGCGGATAATGGGGCTTATCTCGGTAAGTGTCTGTATTGTATTCTCTTTTCTCCTACTCAAGGGCGCTTGGGACTACTGGGCGAACTTTGCCAATCTGCCACAGACGGAAGGACGCTGGTTCCCGCTCGGTTTCCAAGAAGATTACCGTCACAACGGCTGGTTCGAGACCAATGACATTCCGCATCCATTTTTCCTGAATTGGATGGCTGATGTGTTCAACGAGGGCGAAGCGTACGAAAAGTTGCCGCGAATGGTGCCCTATATGGTTCTACCTCTGTCGATGCTTCTTTTGCTAATCCGTTTCATTCAGGCCGGTATCGCCATTTGGCGCGGCGAGACGGACCGCATCGTTGCCAGCCACGAAGTTGAAGATGAAATCGCGGAAGTGCGCGAACGCCTTGGGGAGCACGACTGATGGAAGTAATTCTGCTATTTGTAATGGTCATCGGTTTGATGATGATCGGCGTGCCAATTGCGGTTTCGCTAGGGATGAGTTCAATGCTCTTCCTGCTCTGGTTCTCCGACAGTTCTGTGGCCTCGGTTGCGCAAACCCTGTTCAGCGCATTTGAGGGGCACAGCACTTTGCTTGCGATCCCGTTCTTCATTCTCGCCTCTAGCTTTATGTCTACGGGTGGGGTGGCGCTGCGGATAATCCGTTTCTCGATTGCTTGCGTGGGGCATTTGCGCGGTGGACTGGCTATCGCAGGTGTATTCGCCTGTATGATCTTTGCGGCTCTTTCTGGCTCAAGCCCTGCGACCGTTGTTGCCATCGGCTCCATCGTGATCGGTGCGATGGTCAAGGCGGGCTATACCAAGGAGTTCGCTGCTGGTGTGATCTGTAATGCTGGTACGCTCGGTATCCTTATTCCGCCATCTATTGTGATGGTTGTGTATGCAACGGCGGTTGAGGTTTCGGTTGGTCGCATGTTCCTAGCCGGTGTTATTCCCGGGTTGCTTGCTGGTTTGATGCTGATGATCGCGATTTACATAATGGCGCGTATAAAGGGCATGCCCAAAGGGCAGTGGCAAGGCTGGGGCGAAATTGGCGCCAGTTTCCGCGAGGCGGGCTGGGGGTTGATGCTGATCGTGATCATCATGGTTGGAATCTATGGTATCCCTGGTGTTACCGGCGCGTTCTTTACGCCTACCGAAGCGGCGGCTGTGGCATCGATCTATGCCTTTGTGATCGCAAGTTTTGTTTACCGCGACATGGGGCCGCTCAAAACGGGTGACGACACTCGTAACCTGACATTGTTCCAGAAACCGGCCGCTCTGTTGACTGCCTTCATCCACAAGGACACGCGGGATACCCTGTTCGAAGCAGGCAAGCTTACTGTGACGCTGATGTTTGTGATATCCATGGCGTTGATCCTCAAACATGTTCTAACTGACGAGCAAGTCCCGCAGAAGGTAGCAGGCGCAATGCTGGAAGCTGGTTTTGGTCCGGTGATGTTCCTTGTGGCCGTCAACGTGATCCTGCTGATCGGCGGGCAGTTCATGGAACCGTCGGGTCTTCTCGTGATCGTGGCGCCACTGGTGTTCCCTATCGCGCTCGAGCTCGGTATTGATCCGATCCACCTCGGAATCATCATGGTTGTGAACATGGAAATCGGGATGATTACGCCACCAGTAGGCCTCAACCTCTTCGTGACCTCGGGTGTGGCTGGTATGCCGATGATGAATGTTGTCCGTGCCGCGCTTCCGTTCCTCGGCGTGCTGTTCATCTTCTTAATTATGGTGACATATATTCCGTCCATCTCGACCTTCTTGCCCAATATGATGATGGGGCCGGAGATTATGGTGAAATAGCGGAAATAAATAATCCAAACAAAAAAGGCCGCACGGGAAACTGTGCGGCCTTACTTTTAGGAAACTGAAACGTTAGGCTTTGGCGAGTGCCTCAATAATCCCGTTGAAATCATCGGCCTTTAGTGAGGCCCCGCCAACGAGTGCGCCGTCAACATTCGACGTCGCAAAAATTTCAGACGCATTCGAAGGCTTCACAGAACCACCGTACAGAAGCCGGATAGCACCAGCGATGTCTGCGCCAAACCGCGCTGTGAGTTCGGAACGGATAAAATCATGGACTTCGGCGATCTGAACAAGCTCTGGAACCAAGCCGGTGCCGATGGCCCAAACCGGTTCATAGGCGATCACTGTGTTTTCGCCCGTTGCACCGTCTGGCACCGATCCGGCAAGCTGTGTTGCGATCACTTCAAGTGTTTTGCCGCTTTCGCGTTCTGCAAGTGTTTCACCAATGCAAATAACAGCAACAAGCCCACTGTCCCACGCGGCAGTAGATTTCGCGGCGATCGTTGAGTCGCTTTCACCGTGGTCTGTGCGGCGCTCCGAGTGGCCGGTAATCACATAGCTTGCGCCCGCATCGGACAGCATATCAGCAGAGATATCGCCCGTATGCGCGCCGGATTGTGCCGCGTGGCAATCCTGCCCGCCAATTGCGACGGTTTGAGTTTCGGCGGCTTGGGCAACAAGCGTCGCCGGAGGGCAAATCAGAACATCAATGTTTTCAGGTGTTTGGAGTTTGGAAAGCTCTGCCAGGGCAGGGCGCGTTCCGTTCATTTTCCAGTTTCCGGCGGCAAGTTTTCTTCGCATGCGGATCTCCGTGCATGAATTGTTGGGCGCACGGATGGGTAACGTATTCATTACGCCAAGGAAAGGTAGGAATTAAATTGAAAGCCGCCGCAGGTTATTTATCAGCGGCTTCAGGCTCGGCAAACTTGATGGATTCCCCGCATCCGCAGGCGTCAACCACATTCGGGTTGTTGAACTTGAACCCAGACTCAAGCAGTGAGACCTCGTAGTCGATCTCGGTGCCAAAGAGGAACATCTGGGCCATTGGCGCAATCATCACGCGCGCGCCGCCTTCTTCGATCACCTCGTCATGGGGGTTCACTTCGGAGACATACTCCATCGTGTATTCCATGCCTGCGCAACCGCCCTTTTTCACGCCAATGCGCAGCCCCATGGAGTCGTCACGCTCCATTAAGCGGGTGATCTGTTTGATCGCCGCAGGTGTCAGAGACAGGGCTGGTTTGCCGGGAATACCGAACATCAAAATCGTCCTTTGAGCGTGTTTCCCCCTAAAGATGGGGGGGGCGCCAAAATTTCACAAGGTAAATCTGCGAGTTTGCGCGGGCTGGGTTACATAAACCCAAGCTCAAGCCGCGCTTCGTCAGACATCATTTCCATACCCCACGGCGGTTCCCAAGTCAGCTCAACGGCCACTGATTTAACACCGGGCAGAGGTTCAATCGCTTCGGCAACCCAGCCAGGCATCTCGCCGGCCACAGGACAGCCAGGAGCCGTCAGCGACATGATGATAGAAACGTCGCTTTCGTCATTGATTTCAATTGTATAGATCAGGCCGAGATCAAAAATGTTAACCGGAATTTCCGGATCATAAACGGTACGGCAGGCTTCAACAATTGTGTCGTAAAGCGCGTGGTCGTTTGTGCTTGGCTTGATCAAAGGGGCGCCTTCAATCGGGGCTTGCGGTGTGGTGTCCATTGGGGCCTCGTTCAATAGTTGACCAAAGATATAAGGATATGGCGCGGAAACGTCCAGAGCCCCTTAAGCGTCACCTTGTCACTCTGTCGTTATTTTTTGGCCCGTCTGCACGGCATCAAAGGTTGAGGGGCAGGGCTGTGCTTTGTTTTTTCTGGCGCAACACAAAATGCGTGGTTGAAGAACGCACAATCCCGAGCGCCAAGACACGCTGCATCAGAAAGGCCTCAAGGTCTTCGGGGTCTCGGGCGACGATCTTGAGAAGGTAATCATCCGAACCTGTGATGGAACAGCATTCTACAATTTGCTCCTCTTTTGAAACAAACCTGTCAAAGGCAATGATCGTCGTTTCCTTGTGATCAAGCAGCGAGATATGAACGTAAGCCTGAGTTCCTAGTCCGACCTTTTTCGCATCCAGTAGCGCGACATATTTTGAAATTGTGCCGTTTTCTTCAAGTTTTCTAACTCTGCGCCAGCAAGGAGACGTGGACATATTGGCCGCTGTTGCCAAATCCTGAACTGAAGCTTTCCCGTCATTTTGTAGGGTGCGCAAGATGGATCGGTCAAAAGAGTCGAGTGTGCTGTCGGGCATGAATTCTCCAGATTTGCGAGCAAATTAGAATCTCATGCCAACAATCGCACTTCTGCGCCGAAAGTTGAAATAATTTTTCTGAAATCTCGTGGGACCATTCCAATGCAGGACGAATGCCAAAAAGAGGAGGCTTGGTGATGGGAAAACAGAGCGCGTATATCGCGAAACTACCCGATGAAGCGGGGCGGATTTATTACACACCCGAAGAAGACAGCGTTTGGGCCGATCTCTATGCGGCCCAAGAAAGCGGTGTCGCGGCGCATATGTCGCAAGTTTACCTGAACGGCCTCACCAAACTCGACATGCCGAAAACGCGTGTACCGCAATGTTGTGAGATTTCTGAGAGGCTTGGGAAGCTCACTGGCTGGAAGGTTGCGCCTGTACCTGCATTGATTGGTTTTGGTCGGTTTTTTGGGATGCTCGCAGAGAAAACATTTCCAGCAGCTTCGTTTATCCGCAGCCGGAAGGATTTTGACTACATCGAAGAGCCGGATATCTTTCACGAGATATTCGGCCACACACCGCTTCTGACTGACCCACGTATCGCTGCGGTGTCGGAAGCGATTGGTAAGGCTGGGCTGAGGGCCGAGAAAAAGGACTATAGCTGGTTGATCCGGCTTTACTGGTTTTCGGTCGAATTTGGCCTTCTTCGCGAGAATGGCGCGTTAAAAGGGATGGGATCTGGGCTTGCGTCTTCGCCTACTGAACTTCCCCATGCGGTGGTATCTGACGCGCCTGAGCGGCGGGAATTCCGAATTCTGGATGTGCTGCGAACGCCGTATCGCATCGATATCCATCAGCCGATATACTATGTTGTAGATGCGATAGATGATCTGGTTGCGATGTCCGAACGGGACTTGCTCGCCGATGTGCGAGAGGCTCAGGCGCTCGGCCTGTTCGCACCGACCTATCCAGAGAAAACAGATGCGTAAAAGCAGGAGAGAACAATGACCGAAGTTTGCCTATTGGGAGACAAGAATTGCGTGCCCTGCGAAGGGGGCGTTCCGGCACTGACCGAAACCGAAGCAAAGGCGCTGATGAAGCAACTTGATGACGGTTGGGAGCTGTCTGGAGATGCTAAGTTTCTAAAGCGTCGCCTTGAGTTTAAAGGTTTCGCAAAAGCCACCTATACCGCCAACCTCGCCGCGTTTCTTGGCGATCAGCAGGGCCATCATCCCGATATTGCCTTCGGGTGGGGCTATTGCAGCTTGACGTTTACCACCCATGCAATCGACGGGTTGAGCGAAAATGATTTCATTTGCGCGGCCAAGTTCGATGCCATGCTGGCAAAGTAACGCCAACAGGTATTTGCATTTTTCTGGCCGCTGTCGTATGCGGCGGCCATGAGCAAATTTTCCTTTGAACTCGCCGCAACTGACGGCAAGGCCCGCACCGGTTTGATCTCGACCCCGCGCGGGGATATTCGCACGCCCGCGTTTATGCCGGTCGGCACAGCAGCAACTGTTAAGGCAATGCTGCCAGAGAGCGTCGCGGCAACCGGCGCGGATATTTTGCTTGGGAATACCTATCACCTCATGTTGCGCCCAACCGCAGAGCGGATCGACCGCCTTGGTGGGTTGCACAAGTTCATGAACTGGCAAAAGCCGATCCTGACCGACAGTGGCGGGTTTCAGGTTATGAGCCTTGCCGGATTGCGCAAAATGAGTGAGGAGGGCGTTAAGTTTTCCTCGCATATCGACGGCAGCAAACACATGCTGACGCCCGAGCGTTCGATGGAAATTCAGAAGCTTCTTGGTAGCGATATCGTCATGTGTTTTGACGAATGCCCTGCGCTGCCCGCGAGCGAAGAGGAAGTTGCGGCCTCTATGCGGATGTCGATGCGATGGGCGCAGCGCAGCCGTGATGCTTTTGGCGATCGGCCCGGTCATGCGCTCTTTGGCATCCAGCAGGGGGGCGTGACCCAAGAGTTGCGCGCCGAAAGCGCGGACAAGCTGCGCGAGATCGGTTTTGAAGGGTATGCCGTGGGCGGTCTTGCTGTTGGTGAAGGGCAAGAGGCCATGTTTGGCGTGCTGGATTATGCGCCTGATATGCTTCCTGAGGATAAGCCGCGTTACCTTATGGGCGTAGGCAAACCTGATGATATCGTCGGGGCTGTCGCCCGCGGAATCGATATGATGGATTGCGTTTTGCCGAGCCGCTCTGGCCGCACGGGACAACTCTTTACGCGAAAGGGTGTTGTGAACATCAAAAACGCGCGTCACGCAGATGATCCACGACCGCTTGATGAGGCTTGTAGCTGTCCTGCATGTCGGAATTACTCGCGTGCCTACCTGCACCATGTTTTCCGCGCACAAGAGATGATTTCCGGAATGCTCCTGACGTGGCACAACCTGCAATATTATCAAGACTTGATGCAGGGAATGCGCGACGCTATCGCCGCAGGAACATTTGCCGAGTTCCAGAAAACGTTCCATGAGGAACGCGCAAACGGTGATATCGAGCCGCTTTAGGGCGTCCAGATATGGATGGAAATGGGCGCAGTGCCACAAGATATATCCAATATGCGCCGCGTGCTCTTCACGTTTTCGGCATAGAAACCCTGCCGATTCTGCGCGTCAGAACGCCTAAAATCGCCTGAATCTGTGTGCTCGGTAAACAATTACCTCCTCAAGAATGGTTTTGACTCCAAACACTTAACAAACAACACGCGATTACGGGCAAATTTGGGCGATTCCTTCCTTGCTCTCGATGTTTCGGGCAGGCATTGTTACACCCATCCAAACGGCGCGATGGTTGAAAGGCGTGGGACAGGCCCCCACCTATATTTTCCGAGCCGGAGAAGGACATGATTGCCGCCAAGCGGGATCGCTCCTTCTTGCCAAAAACAAGGAAAGAGCATGCACGAGCAACTCAATTCATCTTATCCAGTCCTGCCGCTGCGCGATATTGTGGTTTTCCCCCATATGATCGTGCCGCTGTTTGTGGGCCGTGAAAAATCAGTCCGCGCCCTCGAAGAGGTGATGGCGGATGATAAACATATCCTGCTGTCGAGCCAGATTGACCCGTCTGTAGACGATCCCGAAAGCGATGGCATTTACCGTACTGGCGTTCTTGCCAATGTGCTGCAGCTTTTGAAGTTGCCCGACGGAACCGTGAAGGTGCTTGTCGAAGGCATTCAGCGGGTGCGCATTACCGACTACATCGAAAATGACCAATTCTTCGAAGCCAACGCAGAGCTTCTTGAGGAAACACCGGGGGAGGCCGATCTGATCGAAGCCCTCGTGCGGTCGGTTGGCGAAGAGTTTGAACGCTACGCCAAGATCAAGAAGAACATCCCCGAAGAGGCGCTTGCCGCCGTATCCGAAGCTACGGAAAGCGCCAAACTGGCGGACCTTGTGGCGGGGCATCTGGGGATTGAAGTTGAACAGAAGCAGGAGCTTCTTGAAACGCTTCCTGTCGATGTGCGTCTTGAGAAGGTCTATGGCCTGATGCAGGGCGAAATGTCTGTTCTTCAGGTTGAGAAGAAAATCAAAACCCGCGTCAAAACCCAAATGGAGCGGACGCAGCGCGAGTATTACCTGAATGAGCAAATGAAAGCCATTCAGAAAGAACTCGGCGATGGCGAAGAGGACCAGAACGAGATTCTGGAGCTTGAAGCGCGGATTGCAGAAACCAAGCTTTCAAAAGAAGCGCGCGAAAAGGCCGAGAGCGAGCTGAAAAAGCTCAAGAATATGGGTCCGATGAGCGCTGAAGCCACCGTCGTACGGAACTATCTCGACTGGATGTTGTCCATCCCGTGGGGTGTGCGCAGCCGCGTGAAAAAAGACCTTAGCCGCGCCGAGAAAATCCTCGACGACGATCACTATGGCCTTGAGAAGGTGAAGGAGCGGATTGTCGAGTACCTCGCCGTTCAGCAGCGCAGCAAAAAGCTCAAGGGGCCAATCATGTGCCTCGTTGGACCTCCCGGCGTGGGTAAAACCAGCCTCGGGAAATCGGTTGCCTCTGCGACGGGTCGTGAGTTTATCCGCATCAGCCTCGGTGGTGTGCGCGATGAAAGCGAAATCCGTGGCCACCGCCGGACTTATATCGGTTCGATGCCCGGCAAGATTATTCAGGCTCTGAAAAAGGCGAAAACCACGAACCCGCTCATTCTGCTCGATGAGATCGACAAAATGGGTCAGGACTTCCGTGGCGACCCTGCGTCAGCAATGCTTGAAGTGCTTGATCCAGAACAGAACTCGACCTTCGTGGACCACTATCTTGAAGTGGAATACGATCTGTCGGATGTGATGTTCCTCACCACGTCGAACAGCTATAACATGCCAGGTCCGCTTCTTGACCGGATGGAGATCATTCCGCTCGCAGGTTACACCGAAGACGAGAAAACCGAGATCGCCAAACAGCACTTGATCAACAAACAGATCAAAGCGCATGGCCTCAAGAAGGGCGAGTTCGAGATCACGGACGAGGCGCTCACCGATATCTTGCGGTACTACACCCGCGAAGCAGGTGTGCGGAACCTTGAGCGCGAGTTGGCAAAGCTGGCCCGTAAAGCTGTTACCCAGATCATTCGTAAGAAAGACGATGTGGTACGGATTACCAGCGACAATATTGAGGATTATCTCGGGGTTAAGCGCTTCCGCTATGGACTCGCCGAAGAAGAGGACCAAGTGGGCGTTGTGACCGGCCTTGCATGGACCAGCGTTGGCGGCGATTTGCTGTCGATTGAGGCGCTGAAACTTCCGGGCAAAGGTCGTATGAAAACAACGGGTAAGCTCGGCGATGTGATGAAAGAGAGCATCGACGCCGCCAGCAGCTTTGTTCGTTCGATCAGCCCGGAGATTGGCGTAAAGCCACCTGTCTTTGAAAAGGTCGATATCCACGTTCACGTTCCAGAAGGCGCAACGCCAAAAGATGGGCCGAGTGCCGGTGTTGGAATGGTGACGTCGATTGTATCGGTGCTGACGGGTATTCCCGTTAAGAAAGACATCGCGATGACCGGTGAGGTCACTCTGCGCGGCAATGTACTGGCGATCGGTGGCCTAAAAGAGAAGCTCCTCGCAGCGCTTCGGGGTGGTATCAAGACCGTTCTTATCCCGCATGAGAACGAGAAGGATTTGGCCGATATTCCGGACAACGTGAAAGATGGGCTGACCATCATTCCCGTACGCCATGTGAACGATGTTCTGAAGCACGCTTTGGTGTCCGAGCCTGAAGCTATCGTTTGGGACGAAGAAGCAGAAGAGGCCGCACGCCTCGCTGCGAGCGCTTCAAAAGGTGGCGAAGGTGGCCATGTAACGGCCCACTAAACAGAGTAATTAGAGCGAAAGGGCGTTTCCCGATCCGGGAGGCGCCCTTTTTCTATGCCAAGGCATGGTGAAACGCGGGTCGATGTCCTAACCTGCAGACAACTCCAACAGCCGGACCGGAAAAATGACAACAAAACCCCGCAAGACATCGAAACCCGCAGCCCCAAAAGCTACGGCGCCAGAAGTGCCGGTAGAGAAGGTTTCAGAGGACACTGCTCCAACTGTTGTCTTGAAAAAGAAAGAGTTCATTGAACGCTGTGTTGTGAAATCAGAGCTAAAGAAACGCGATGTGAAGCCGTCGGTGGAAGCGGCTCTGGCTGTTCTAGGCGAAGCTTTGGCCGCTGGCGAAGACCTCAACCTGCAACCTTTCGGCAAGCTTGTTGTGAAGAAGAAGAACGAGCAGCCGAATTCCGACGTTTACGTATGTCGCGTTCGGCAGCCGAAGCATAAACCGGCTTAGGCGGTGCGGGTAGGGTGGCCGCGCAACGGATAAAGCCGAATGATCTTTCCGTCGGGGACTTCGCAAAGCGCGCAGGCGTGCCCGTTTCAACGGTGCATTACTATGAGGCCGAAGGGCTAATCGAGAGCTGGCGGACGGATGCCAACCACAGGCGTTTCAATCGCGGGGAGCTCCGAAAACTTGCTATCGTTCGTGTGGCACAATCGGTTGGTTTGCCCCTGTCGACCATCAAGGAAGTGCTCGGAGGCTTGCCCCAAGATCGCGTGATCAAAGCGGATGATTGGGCGGAGGCTGCGGAGCCATGGAAGGCGCTCCTTACAGAGAAGATTGCCCTGATGGAGAAGCTGCGCGACCAGCTTGATCACTGTATCGGATGTGGATGCCTATCGCTTGAAAACTGCCCGCTCTACAATGCGGACGACGCTCTTGCTGCGCATGGATCAGGTCCGCAGCGGTGGATTGGTGAGCAAAATGATGAGGCATAAAGCAGTCATTCTATGCTTGGAAAGCCATTGAAAACGCCTCCTTTGTTCATTCTTCGCCACGGGCAAACTGAATGGAACCTTGCGGGGCGGCTTCAAGGGGCGTTGGATTCTCCGCTTACGCGACAAGGAATACAGCAAGCGGAAACGCAGGGCAGATTGCTGACCGCGGTGTTTCAGGAGTTTGTGCAGGTCGATGTGTTCGTTAGCCCTCTTGGGCGCGCGCAACAAACCGCGAAGATCGCATTGGCGCCGCATGGCATAGATGCAACCGTAGACGCGCGATTGGCCGAAGTGGATGCTGGTGACTTCCAGGGGAAGGCTCGCAAGGACATCGAAAAAGAGTGGCCTGAAATCGTTAAACGGTGCGCGGATGATTTCAGCTTCTACCTCAACGCCCCGAACGGGGAGGGCGAGGCTCAATTGCGAGGGCGCTGTCTTTCATTTCTGAACTCCCTAACAAAACCGAGCGTTCTGACCACACATGGAATCACGTCCACGATGTTACGCGGATTGGCCTGTAATCTCAGCTTTTTAGAGATGTGCGCACTGCCTCATACACAAGGCTATATCTTCAGAATTTTGGGTGGTGAGGAAGTAATTTTAAAAGAAGCGAAATAATCGCATTTTTGCTCTTGCATCCCCCCGCGTCCCTAGGCTAATTAGCCGCCATCGGGTCGTTAGCTCAGTTGGTAGAGCGCTTCGTTTACACCGAAGATGTCGGGAGTTCGAGCCTCTCACGACCCACCATTTCTTCCCTTGATACACCAGATTTAGATAACGCCGGATCGGCGTGCTACGGATTTTGGCCGTCGAATTTAGCGACTTTTTGTTCGGTTTCTTCGGGTATCGGCTGCTGTGCAAATAAATCTTCATTCAAGCAAAGTTTTCCGTCAAACCGCGCTTGACGGCAGGGGCGCACCACCCTAAAAGCAGCCTCACGCTTGGGCACAGTCCCAGGAGTGCATACGCGGTTGTAGCTCAGTTGGTTAGAGTACCGGCCTGTCACGCCGGGGGTCGCGGGTTCGAGCCCCGTCAACCGCGCCACTGCACTTTTGGAAATTGCCCGGCCTTGCGCGGTTGTAGCTCAGTTGGTTAGAGTACCGGCCTGTCACGCCGGGGGTCGCGGGTTCGAGCCCCGTCAACCGCGCCACTTTCTTCCTAGAAAAACAAGAGTTTGCGCAATTGCGCGTTAAGCCTATGTACCGCAGAAGGTCGCTTGGACAACCTCTTCGGGCTTTGGCGGTTGTACGAGTGTTCGGTCTTCAGGCGTTTCATACGGGGACGAGAGAGCCGTGTGAAGCGCGGCAAAGGGGGCAAGGTCGCCGCCTACCGCCGAGACAATCGCAGCTTCGATTCGGTGATTGCGCGGGATGACCGCTGGGTTTGCGCCGCGCATAATCCCTTGCGGATTAGATTCGCCATCAAGGCGTGATTTCCAAGTGCTATACCATGCATCTAGCTCTTCGATATCTTTCGCTTCAGTGATGCGACCATGAACAGCCAAATCTTTGAAACTATTTGTGAAATCGAGTCGGTTTTTCGCGAGGATATTCAGAAATTCATAGATAAGATCGCGGTCGCTCTGCTTTGCATCTGCAATGCCGAGTTTGCGCCCGAAAACCTCGATCCATGCGCGGAAGAACAACGGGCCAAAACTGTTTACTGCTTCCGTTGCAGCGGCAATCGCGGCTTTTTCTTCTCCCAAGAGGGGCACAAGGCTGCTGGCAAATTGCGCAAGGTTCCATGCGGCGATGTCGGGCTGATTCTGATAGGCATAGCGGCCCATACGGTCGATCGAGGAATAGACCTGTTCGGGATTGAACGCGTCCATGAAGGCGCAAGGTCCGTAATCAATCGTCAATCCGCCAATGTGACAGTTATCGGTGTTCATCACTCCGTGAATGAAGCCAAGCCCTAGCCATTGGGCAATCAGTTTGGCCTGAGACGCGACCGTTGCGTGCAGCAGGCCGAGTGGCCCCTCTGCGTCGGGGTAGTGGCGCTCAATCGCCATATCGACCAGCGCGCTGAGCGCATCCAGATTGCCGCGTTGGGCGAAATATTGAAACGTTCCCACCCGAAGGTGGCTTGTGGCAACGCGCGTTAGAATCGCGCCGGGCAGAGCGGTTTCGCGCTGGACGCGCTCGCCTGTGGCCACGATGGCCAGAGCGCGCGTTGTGGGTACGTTGAGCGCATGCATAGCCTCCGAAACCAGAAACTCGCGCAAGACTGGGCCAAGCCATGCACGGCCATCCCCATTTCGGGAGAACGGTGTGCGGCCCGACCCTTTGAGCACGATATCCTGCCGCTGGCCGTTGCTATCGATCACTTCGCCGAGGAGGTGCGCCCGACCGTCGCCAAGTTGCGGAACGAAGTTGCCGAATTGATGCCCCGCATAGGCCTGCGCAATGGGTTGAGACCCTTTAGCAATGCGATTGCCCGATAGGATTTCAAGCAGTTCGTTGGAATGGAATTCGGAGTCGGATAGGCCAAGTTCCTGCGCGAGCTCTTGGTTCAACGCCAACAGTTCCGGCGCCTCTACAGGTGTCGGTGCTACCTCCGCAAACATATCGGGCGCGAGGCGAGCATAGCTGTTGTCAAAGGCAAACACCGGATCTCTCCTGTTCTATCGCTATAGGCGGGCGATCCGCTCTGTCAGAAGAGCAAAAAAGCCATCCGCATCCAAATCGCCCATGAACATCGCATTCGCTGGGCGGTCTGTAACGCCCCACCAATCTGCAACTGTCATGCCAAGGGTTAACTCGGAGCCGGTTTCAATCTCGACATTGATATGACGGCCTGAAAACAACTCTGGCTGGATGAGATAGGCAACTACGCAAGGGTCATGCAGAGGCGCGCCTGCGGAGCCGTATTTCTCTTTGTCGAAGCGCTCGAAAAAGTCGGTCCATTCCGCAACCATTCGGCCTGGTTCAGTTCCGAGATTGCGAAATGCTTCGACGCGCTCGGCGGTGGTGAGTGCTTTGTGGGTCACGTCGAGCGGCATCACAACAATCGGGACGCCAGACTTGAACACAATATCGGCGGCTTCTGGATCTACATAGATGTTAAATTCCGCCGCTGGAGTTATGTTCCCCACTTCGAAATATGCACCACCCATTAGGACAATCTCCCGCACGCGGTCCACGATATCGGGTGCTTTCGCAAAGGCCGTTGCGATATTGGTTAGCGGGCCGAGCGGGCAAAGAGTGACACTTTTCTCTGGATGGCTTCGTAGGGTTTCAATAATGAAATCAACGGCATGACCATCCGTGAGCGGCATGGTCGGGTCGGGCATGACCGGACCATCAAGGCCCGTTTTGCCGTGAACATGCTCTGCTGTTACCAGTTTGCGTTTCATCGGCGCTTCACAGCCTGCATAGACAGGTACTTCGGTCTTTCCCGCAAGCTCACAGACGATCCGTGCATTCTTTTGGGTGAGGGGGAGCGGAACATTTCCCGCAACCGCAGTGACGCCGAGAACCTCAACGTCCTCTGGGCTCCCCAATGCAAGCAATATAGCTACTGCATCGTCCTGCCCTGGGTCGGTATCAATGATGATTTTGCGTGGGGATTTGTCTTGAGTCATCGGTACGTCCTGTTGTTGGCGAAGGCCGAGAGTGCGACTGTCGCGCGCGAATTGCAAGCCCGATTGTCGGCAAAAAAGAAGCGGCCCCGCAAGTTGCAGGGCCGCCTTAAGAATTTAATTGTGTGAAGTTTTAGCCGTCGAAATCAACTGTTTCTACGAGGCGAAGCGCGTCTGCACGGCGTTTCGCAATTTCCATTAGGTTTGTGTCATCAGCAGTGAATTCGCCCCAGCTTGCAACCAGATCAACAGGAGTTGTGCCTGGCGCGATTGGGTATTCGAAGTTTGCAGCAGCGTAGATTTCCTGAGCTTTCGGCGAAGTCAGGAATTCCATCAGCTTGACAGCGTTTTCTTTGTTCGGTGCGGATTTCACCAGAGCAACACCAGAAATGTTGACGTGTGTGCCTGCGTCTTCAAAGGTTGGGAACACGATGTTAACCGCGTCAGCCCACTCTTTTTGCTCTTCATCGGCGAGCATTTTGCCCATGTAGTAGGTGTTGCCAATGGCGATATCGCACTCACCTGCCCAGATCGCTTTGACCTGTGCGCGGTCGTTGCCCTGTGGCTTGCGCGCAAGGTTAGCCTTTACGCCTTCGAGCCATTCTTTCACTTCTTCTTCGCTGTGATGAACCAGCATCGCAGACGTCAGCGCAACGTTATAAGCGTGTGTACCGGAGCGGGTACAGATGCGGCCTTCCCATTTCGGGTCGGCAAGGTCTTCATAAGTTGTTACTTCGCCGTCAGCGACACGGTCTTTCGATGCATAAACGATACGCGCGCGAGTTGTGAGACCATACCAGTGGCCTTCTGGGTCGCGGTAATTCGCAGGAACAGTGGCCAGCAACGCCTCGCTCTCGACCGGCTGTGTCAGGCCTGCTTCGACAACGCTGTTCAGGCGCGAAATATCAACTGTGAATACGAGGTCGGCAGGGGAGCGATCGCCCTCAGCTTCAAGCTTCTCGACCATACCTTGGTTCAGGAAGGCGACGTTAACTTTGATGCCTGTTTCTTCGGTGAACGCGTCTGTGAGCGGCGCGATCAACTCGGGCTGGCGATAGGAATAGACGTTAACTTCTTCGGCGAGAGCGGGTGCGGCCATGGCAATTGCCGCGACAGTTGTAATCAAGCGCATTGTTATGAACTCCAAGTTTGCGTTTGATCGCGTTAAATCCGAGTAAAATGCTCAGGTCAAGGGGTGCGCGCGAATTTTTGATTAAAAAAGTCGGAATTAGGATGCGTCATTTTCGCGCCCGCTTTTCCGCCTCTTTAACCGCGTTCCAAATAGAGTCCATTTCTTCAAGCGTAGAGTCTTCGGGCCGCCGGCCGCCCTCTGCCAATCGAGCTTCTATTTGTTCGAAGCGCCTTGTAAACTTGCCATTCGCAGCGCGTAGTGCGGCCTCTGGATCAACATTCATGTGACGCGCGACATTCGCCATAACAAATAACAAGTCTCCAAATTCTTCCTCCACCTCCGCTTGGGAGAGCGTGTCTCGCGCTTCGGCCAACTCTTGTGTTTCCTCAACCACCTTATCCAAAACTTGGCTGATATCAGGCCAGTCAAACCCCACACGCGCAGCGCGTTTTTGCAATTTGACGGCCCGCAGCAGCGCCGGAAGCCCGACCGCAACGCCATCCAATGCGCCGCCCTGATCCTTACCTGCACGTTCGGCAGCTTTTATCTTCTCCCAATCGCGCGTCTGTTGTTCTGCGGATTTGTCGCGGGATTCATCGCCAAACACATGGGGGTGGCGGTCAATCATCTTGTCGCTGATGGAGCGGGTGATGCTTTCAAAGTCGAAATGCCCCTTTTCCGATCCCATCTGCGCGTGAAAGACCACCTGAAGCAGCAAATCACCCAATTCACCCTCAAGCTCGTTCATTTCGCCGCGCTCAATCGCATCGGCAACCTCATAGGCTTCCTCGATGGTGTAGGGCGCGATAGTGGCGAAGTCCTGCTCCACATCCCAAGGGCAACCGGTTTCTGGATCACGCAGTCGCGACATTATCTCGAGCAGTCGCGAAATTTCGCCCGTAGAGGAAAGAAGGGGATCAATTGCCATTGCGGGCCTCTCTGCTTTGCGAAACACTCTGTCCGTGGAATCTCTGCGAACGTTCGCGGATATCATCGGTTTGCGACATCTAACGCAAATGCACGAATAGGAGTCCAGTAGCATGGCCATAATTAACCGAATTGGCGACTTTACCGCCGAAATGACAGAATGGCGGCACTGGATGCACCAGCATCCCGAGCTTGGTTTCGAATGCCACGAGACAGCGGCTTTTGTCGCGGAGAAGTTGCGGGCATTTGGCGTGGATGAATTGCACGAAGGTATCGCGGAATCGGGTTTGGTGGCGATCATCAATGGGCAGGGCGAAGGGCCGACCATCGGATTGCGCGCCGATATGGATGCGCTGCCGATTACCGAGGAAACAGGTGCGGACTATGCTTCCTTGGTTGAGGGCAAGATGCACGCCTGTGGTCATGACGGTCATACATCCATGCTGCTGGGTGCGGCGAAATACCTTGCCGAAACGCGAAATTTCACTGGGCGCGTTGCGCTGATCTTTCAACCAGCTGAGGAGGGCGGAGGTGGTGCGCGCGTGATGTGTGAGGAAGGTATTATCGAACGGTTTGATATCTCCTCTGTGTATGCGTTGCATAATGCCACTGAATTGCCGCTTGGGATGTTTGCAACAACCCCCGGACCGATGATGGCGGCGGTTGATGATTTTGATATTCACGTGCGCGGGAGTGGCGGCCATGGTGCCGCGCCGCAAATGACCAAAGATCCGCTGATTGCCGCGGTCGGGCTTGTGCAGGCAATCCAGACGATTGTGAGCCGTAATCACGCGACAACCGATGACCTCGTCGTTTCGGTCACGCAGATCCATAGCGGCAGCGCGGATAATATCATTCCAGACACCGCCTATATCAACGGCACTGTGCGAAGCTTTGACAAAGGCGTGCAGGCGATGGTGATTTCGCGGTTGGAAGCGCTCTGTAAAGGGCATGCGCTGGCTTATGACGTTGATATCGAGCTGAAATACAACAAAGGCTACCCGCCCACGATCAACCACCCCGCAGAGACTGAAAAGGCCGTACAGGTCGCGCAAGAGATCGCCGGTGAAGACTCCGTTGATGGCGATACTCTGCGCGGTATGTGGTCAGAGGACTTTGCCTATATGCTTGAGAAATGCCCCGGCGCCTATCTGAACCTTGGTCAGGACACGCCGATTTCGGTTCACCACCCAGCGTACGATTTTAACGACGAGATTCTTCCAATTGGCGCATCATTTTTTGCGCGGTTGGTGGAGCGGCTGGAGCCAGCAAAGTGATTACCCCTGAGGGGAAGAGACAGCTTCGGTACGCGAGGGCAGGGATGACACAGCGCATCCTTCGCTCTTTTCGCGCCAGATCGGCACATTCAGCGACATTTCACAGCGGGCGGTAAACATCCGTTGCCCTACCTGAAGGCAAGCTGATTGCCCAAGTTCTACGCGTTCACCACCTGTATCTGTACAATAGCACGAAATTTGCGGCAGGGGCGGTGCCGTATCCGCATGTACCATTCCGCCCAACAGGGCGAAAACAATGCTCAAACCCTTCATCCCGCGATTATAGCATGTCGGTGCCTCTTGACCAAATCGTCGCGATAGCCCAACACAGGCGCATGGTTCCTAACGATACACTCATGCAGATCACCCAGCGGTTTGAATTCCTGGAGGCCGCCATGGCCGAGGGCGCAGCAGGCACGGATATTGCCGCGCTGGCCAAGGAATATTCCGACCTGAAACCGGTTGTCGAAGAAATCGCTGCCTATCAACAGCTCGTCGCGGATATCGAAGAAGCAGAGGAAATGCTCTCTGATCCCGAGATGAAAGCGCTGGCCGAAGAAGAGCTTCCGGAGATGCGTGCACGCCTTCCAGAGGTGGAGCAAGCGCTGCGGCTAACGCTTCTGCCCAAGGACGAGGCTGATGCTCGCCCTGCGATGCTCGAAATTCGTCCGGGCACAGGCGGAGATGAGGCGAGCTTGTTTGCTGGTGATCTGATGCGCATGTACCAGCGGTATGCAGAATCGCGGCGCTGGAAGTTCGAGATCATCGAATTCCAAGAGAGCGAGCTTGGCGGCGTGAAAGAGCTTGTTGCGCGGGTTTCCGGCGAAAACGTCTTTGCGCGACTTAAGTTTGAAAGCGGTGTGCATCGCGTGCAGCGGGTTCCGACAACCGAAAGCGGCGGGCGAATCCATACTTCTGCGGCGACCGTGGCGGTTCTTCCTGAAGCGGAAGAGGTGGATTTGGTTATCAACCCCAATGATCTTCGGATCGATACCATGCGTGCTTCTGGTTCTGGTGGGCAGCACGTGAACACAACCGATTCTGCGGTGCGGATTACCCATATCCCAACCGGAATCATCGTGGTGAGTGCGGAGAAATCCCAGCACCGCAACCGTGAAATCGCGATGCAGGTCATGCGTACGCGGCTCTATGATATGGAGCGTCAGAAGCTCCATGACGAACGCTCCGCCGACCGTAAAAGCCAGGTTGGCTCTGGCGACCGGTCCGAACGCATCCGTACCTATAACTTCCCTCAAGGCCGCATGACGGACCACCGTATTAACCTGACGCTTTATAAGCTGGATCAGGTGATGGCAGGCGAATTGGACGAGATAATCGACGCACTCACAGCCGATGCACAGGCCACGATGCTGGCCGAAATGGAAGGATGACGCTGACGGCGCGCCTTGCGGCTGCGACGCGGCGGCTAAAGGAGAGCGGCGTCGTCGATCCGGCGCGAGATGCACGCGTCTTGCTTGCTGCAGCTTTGGGAATTGACCGTACGCGGCTTACTCTGATGGGTGAGGATGATGTCACCGATGCCCAATTTTCCCAATTTGAGCGGATGCTTTCTGCGCGCGAAAAGCGCCAGCCCGTTGCGCAGATCATCGGAAAACGTGAGTTTTTTGGCCTGGAATTCACTGTGACGCCAGATGTTCTTGATCCTCGTCCTGAAACAGAACACCTCGTAGAAATCGCCTTGGAAAAGCCATTCGAGTCCGTGCTTGATATTGGATTAGGTTCGGGTTGTATTCTCTTGACACTGCTGCATAAAACTCCGAATTCGCGTGGTGTCGGCTGTGATGTGTCGCCAGCCGCGCTGAAGGTTGCCGCTGAAAACGCTAAGCGCTTGGGGATCGAAGGCCGCGCAGAGTTTGTCCAAAGCAATTGGCTTGATGCTCTGCCAGAACAGCGTTTTGATCTTATCGTTTCAAATCCACCCTATATTGCAGCAGACGCGATGCAGGAGCTCGCGCCGGAAGTGCGAGATTGGGAACCGGAAATCGCGCTTACCCCCGGGGGGGATGGGCTCGAGCCCTATCGTATCATCACGCAAGCAGCGCCGCGCTGGCTAAATAAAGAAGGTCGGCTGATTGTCGAAATCGGCTTTGATCAGGGCGAGGCGGTCGCGGAAATGTTTGCAAATGAAGGGTTTGTGAACGTGAGAATAAGCAAAGACTACGCTGGGCATGATCGTGTTGTTTCGGGTAATCTTAAGTAATTCGTAGGGTTTTCGCCGCAAATCGGTCAAAAAACGCCAAGGAAACGCGGGAAATGCGAGTTTTGACTTGTTTTCCCCGTGCCATCGTGTTTACTCAGGACTACGCAAGGAGGCGGATGCGAGAGCGGTCCCCCTTGTTTATAAGCCAGAAATCGTCAGGCCCGGTTTAGAAACCCCACGCAAGAGGCGCGGTAGTGGTCCTTACGAATGCCATGAATAGGGCTGGGTAAACAATTTATGAGATCTTCTAAGACACGTTCGCGGGGCAAGAATAATCGCAACCGCAATTCCCAACCGGGCGGAAATATCTCCAACCGAGTATTTGATAGTTCCGGTCCAGAGGGAAAAGTGCGCGGAACCCCGCAGCAAATCATCGATAAATACAACCAGCTTACCCGTGATGCGCAGCTTGCGAACGACCGGGTTGCCGCCGAAAACTTTGCGCAGCACGCCGAACATTACACGCGCCTTCTTGCAGAGAACCAGCGTGAGATGGAAGCAAAGCGCGAGGCACAAGAAGCTCAGAACCGCGAGCGCCAAGCACAACGCGATGCCGAGCGGGCAGAGCGCCTTGAGCGGCAGGAAAACCAGCAGAAATCCGGCCAGCAGCCGTATGCGGATGATCCTGCGAATGCGCCGCAACCTGATGTCATGGATACACAATCCGAAAGCGCATTGGTCGACACACCGGAAACAAAGCCAAGCAAGCCGCAGAACCGTCGGCCACGCAAGCCGCGTAATCCGAAGCCTGTAGATCAAGCGGCACAAGGCGAGCAGCCTGAAGCCGCCGAGGTTCAAAAAGAGCCCGCGCCGAAGAAACCACGTGCACGCAAGAGTAAACCAGCTGAGCCTGAGGCCGCACCAGAAGTGCAGGCCGCTAGCGAAGACTGATCTTTAAGTAGAACATTTAGAAAAGGCGCCAACAGTTTGTTTTGGCGCCTTTTTTGTGTCTTTAATTGTGTTTCGGTATAGAGCGATTAGCCTGCCGCGATGTTGCGTGCCAAAGCACAGAACTGCTCGATTGAAACCTGTTCTGCGCGCTCTGTTGGCTTGATGCCAGAGGCGATTAGTCGGTCTTCGATATCGGGCGCAACGCTTTTCAAGGAAGCGCGCAGCATCTTACGCCGTTGATTAAACCCAGCAGCAACAACCCGCGACAACACCTTGGGATCTGCTTCAAACAACGGTTTATCCCGTTTTTGAAGATGCACGACCGCCGAATGAACTTTAGGTGGCGGAGAAAAGGCTTCTGGCGGCAAGGACATCACTATTCTTGCCTCACAACGCCATTGTGCGAGTATGGCGAGACGGCCATAGGCTTTGCTACCTGGTTCGGCGACAATCCTGTTTGCGACCTCGCGTTGGAACATCAAGGTGAGGCTATCCCAAAACGGCGGCCAGTCCTTTGGTGTGAGCCATCGAACAAGGAGTTCGGTTCCAACGTTATAGGGCAAATTCGCCACGATACGGATCGGAGGTGTCAGCGCCGTCAGCGGGTTCACCTCCAGAGCATCGCCATTGATGACAGTTAGCTGATCTGGATAGGCCGCCGCGATTTCTTCAAGGGCGGGAAGACATCGGCTGTCTTTCTCCACGGCAAGCACGCGACGCGCGCCTTCCGCAAGCAACCCGCGCGTCAAGCCACCGGGACCGGGCCCGACCTCAAGCACATCACACCCTGTTAGATCACCGGCCTGCCGCGCGATCTTGGCAGTTAGATTGAGATCAAGCAGGAAGTTTTGCCCGAGCGACTTCTTGGCGGCAAGCCCATGCGTTTTTATGACTTCTGACAGGGGGGGGAGAGAATCAATAGTTGCCATGGCGCGCTATCCTGTCTTTTTTGTGCGTGCTGCCGCGCGACGGCTCGCCATATGGTGCGCGAGTTTTAGCGCTTCAATCAGGCTTGTGGGGTCGGCTATGCCACGCCCCGCGATGTCAAATGCGGTTCCGTGATCGGGTGAGGTGCGAACAAATGGCAATCCGAGAGTCACATTCACGCCGCGATCAAAATCAAGCGTCTTGATCGGGATCAACGCCTGATCGTGATACATGCAGACCGCAGCGTCATATCCGGCTCGTGCGCGTGCGTGGAACATCGTATCCGCAGGGAGAGGGCCGTCCAGCGTAAAGGAGCCGTTTTCTTGCTGTAGGGCTCTGAGAACGCCTGAAATCATATCCTGTTCTTCCGTCCCCATCGCGCCGCCTTCACCAGCGTGCGGATTTAGACCGGCAACGGAGATACGTGGATTGGAAATGCCAAAATCCGCTCGCAATCCTTCAGCAGTAATTCGAATCGTGTCTTGCAGCAATTCTGCGGTGAGTTGCTTTGGGACGTCTTTCAGAGCGATATGGATGGTTGCTGGAACAACACGCAGCTGCTCGCTCGCAAGCATCATCACAACGCGCTCTACGCCGCCTAGATGCGCAAGAAATTCTGTGTGCCCCGGAAACTCAAACCCGGCTCCGTCTTTGAGCGCTTTCTTGTTGATCGGGTTTGTGCAAACAGCCGAAGCCTCGCCCGACTGAACAAGACTAACTGCGCGCTCAATGACTTCAACAACAGCGCGTGCGTTTGCGGGATCAGCTTTTCCCGCCGTATTGGGTGCAGGAAATTTGTGCGGCAGAACGGGGAGGCCATTTTCAAGAGCGGCGATGGCCTCTGCCGGATGCGCTATCTCGACATATGACTGCTGTTCAGAGAGATGCATGGGATCAGCAATCAGGAAAAATGGGACCGAAGTGCTGAGCGCGGCATAGGCCTTTTCAGCCAGCTCAAGCCCAATGCCAGCCGGTTCGCCACATGTCAGAGCAACAGGCGCGAGGCTCATGGATACCGAATTTGCGAGTTGGCGCGCAGCTCACCAAGATACCCGCTTGCATAAGAGGACAGCCGTTGATTGAACAGTGAGGCACGAATAGCTTCGCGATCGGCATCTTCGGGGAGGGCGGCAGTTCGGCCACATAGCATCAAAACAACCATCGTCTGTCCGTTGTTGCGGCGCAGTCGCGAGGAGGTTTCCCCTTCGTCCAGCAACGCAAGTTCGCGCGCAATATCTGCGGGAACGTCGCGGCTTGCTTGGGAAATGATCTCGAAATTTTCCACGGGCAAATCGCCATATGTGCCGTAAAGGTCTTCGCAAGTATCATTGGTTTCGCGGATGTTCCGCGCGGCGATGATCTCTTTTTCCGGTGAGCTTAGCGGGACGTAAAGGCGGGCATATTCAACCGCAACTTCGGACTCGATTACCGGGCCTGTTTCTTGCAGCCCGCGCAACTGGAAAATCGCGATAGCATCAGGCAACTCGATAGGGTCCGTAATTTCACCTGGAGTCATTGTCAGCAAAATCGGTCGGATTGTTGGCGGTAGATTTGACAGATTAAGCCAATCCAATTGACCGCCATTCTCGCGTGATGGCGATACAGAAACCTGCGCTGCCGCTGCAGAGAAACTCTTTTCCGAAGTGATAAGCGCGATTTCTTTGGCGAGGTCTGCAGCACGTTCTGCGTTTTCGGGCGTATCGGCAGGTAAGATGATTTCCGAGAGCAATACACGGATGCCACCTGTGTTAGAGGACAAGGATAGTGCGCGGTCGATTTCTGCTTCGGTAACCGTTGCTCGAGCCCCAAAGCGGCCGCCAACTACGTTCCGCCAGATAATACCGGCGGTTACAAAATCGCGGAAAGTGGAGGCGTCGATTTCCTCTTTTTCAAGTTCCATGATGAACTCTTGGGGTTCCAGCTCGGCGCGGGCGGCAAATTCTGCCATGCCTTCTTCGATTTCTTCTTGAGTTGGCTCGATACCGTAACGTCGGCCTGCGAGGCGATACAGGCTTTCTTCGATCAAACGGTCCTGCGCTGCTTTTTGGAGATCGCCAGCGTTACCAAGGACTTTCAGAAACTTTTGCCGCTGCTCAACTTCGTAGCGTGTAATGACTTCGTCATTCACATAGATCACAGGATCGAACGGAGACTCGGCCAGTGTTTGGTTTGTTGTGCCGGAGAGGGCAGCGAGACCAAGGCTTGCCATAACAGCCAGATGAGCAAAAAAACGTCGTGCTCTCATATCTGTTTCGTCCTGTTCCTGCTGCAATGGCAGCATATTCGTTACACACGGCAGCGTTTGCTGCGGATTTTGCGACTACTGTTATTGTCTCCAAAGCCAAGAAGCGCAAGAGAGAAGCCAAATCGTGTTGTGGGGTCAACTTCATCATTGAAGGTGAAGCGTCGAGATATTGAAAGATCGACCTCGATACACTCGTTGGTGTAGGTCAAGCTAAGTCCGGCCCGCGCTGGAGATTGGGCTTCGAAGTCATACCGCCACTCAGTCACAGCTTTCCAGTTATCATTCACCCTGTAATCGGCAAGGAAGTTCCATTCAGAAACATTCGTATCGCGGTCGATCGCGGGCTCCGGACGCAGCCAGATATAGCCTGTGGCAAGGCGAAGCGGACCTTTGTCGTATTCGATGAGAGTTTCACTTTGCGTAAAGCGAAAGCCGTCATTGATCAGATTTCGTGACGAGAATGAAAGGTCATTTGGAAGGCTGAGTTCGAGTGCTGCAAGCCAGTCAGAACGAATACCGTCAAGTCCGGAACCTTCGTTGAAAAGGCCGGTGTCTTCCTGCCAAAGCACACGTCCAACCGTCGCTCCAAAGTTCCAACCACTAGCGGTAATTTGCCGATACTTCAGGCCAATGTTTGCCCGGAGGCCGGTTTCGCGACGGTCCACACCGGGGAATCGGGAAAGGGAGAAGAGATTTGCTTCGTCCAGTTGGGCTTCGGTGCTGTCTTCGTTCGGCGGCTCTTCACCGGAAGACGCGGTATAGAGCAGTTGCGCGACCGGTTCGAGCAGGTGGCTCGTACCGCGTGACGTGAACTTCTGCATTGGCAACCGAAACTCGCCGCCTATTGTTGCGTTTGATCGGGAAAGGTTCGGCGGGTAGTTGCTGTCATTGTTGATGCCGTAAAAGTCAAAGGAGGCGTCTGCAACAGCGGTTCCCAATATCCCGCCAAACAACACATCACTGCGTTGCCAATTGCCTTCAAACGATGTGCGTGCAACGTCTCGCCCGACAACGTTCGCATTAGATTTGCGTTCGTGGGCGTGCAGCGTGAATTTAGCATAGGCTTGCCCGCCAACCCCGCTCGGCGCGAAGCGGCGTTCATAAATGGCATCTGCGGATAGGTTGGGTTGTGTGTCGTTGTCGACGGAATCTCGGAGTGAATAGGTGTCGACGATTGTTCCTTCGACATAGTTGTTACGCTTCACGCGACTTAACTTCGCGTCATTCACGAGAATATCGCGGTTAGAAAAATCATAAGACAATAGATAGGCGCGATCAGAAACCAGCTGGATACCGAGCGCCAGCTTATAGTCATTCGGAAGTTTGAAATCACCATCTGCAAACAAATACGCCCGCGTTTCTCCAGGGCGTAGGGTATCTCTAGAAACGGCTCCCTCTGCGGTAATAAACCCATCTCTCAGCGCCTGACGATAGCGGACTGCCAAGGTCGTGGTTTCTGTTGCGATGATCGGTGTGAGCGTCACGTCGCGACTGTCGCCAAGGGTGATGAAGTAGGGGGTAGCAATACCAATTCCGAGGTTTGAGTCCGAAATCGCACGAGGGACGAGGAAGCCGTTGTAGCGCTCTACCGAAGGATCAGGCATCCGAAGGTTCGGGATATAGGCGAGGGGAACCCCCATGAAACGGAATTGCGCGCGCTCGAAATATATCTGTTTTTCGATATTGTCGTGCGTTACGCGGTCCGCGCGGATTTCCCAAAGCGGCGTCGGGTTCCCCAAGCAAGTCTGGCAAGACGACGCAACGGACTTATAGAGTTGGGTATAACGACCGTTTACACGCTGGATCTGCTCGGAGGCAATTTGAACACGTGAGTTCAATACCAATCGAGCACCGGTCAGAATTCCGTTTTCAAAAGCGGAATCAAGTTCGCCTGCTTCTGCAAGAATCCGGATGTTGGTGCCGTCAGATAGCCGGATCGGGCCGGTTATCGAAAGTTTATCGGATTTGGGGGAATAGGTAATCTTGTCGGCTGTTAATTTACGACCTTGGAAAACGACTTCGATATTGCCATCGGCAACCAGAGAGCCATCTTCGTCCACAGTAAGTGAATCAGCAACAAGCGACGCCGCTGCATCGTTGCTGCCTGACGCACCCGAACTTTGGGCAAGCGCAGCAGCCCCCCATACAAAGAGTGCCGCGAAAATTGTCGCAAACTTGGTCATCCATCCTCCATGTGCAACAAGATGGCGACCGCGATGCTGATCGCGACGACTGGTGGGCTCCAAGTTGCAAGCAATACCGGCACCTGACCGTTCTCTCCGAATATCTGAACGAAATCACGGATAAAAAACAGGCTGAACCCAAGCAGAATTGAAAATAGAACCATGGTTCCTGTTCGACCAAAACGCGTATGCCGCATTGTGAAACCGGCACCGATCAAGACCATAGCCACAAACATAATCGGCATGGCAAGTTCACGATTCAGCCAGACGCGGTGCTTTAGCGCAGAAAACCCTGCGCGCTCCAGCGTGTCGATGAAGGCTGGAAGCTCCCAGATCGAAATTGCATTCGGAGTGCCAAAACTATCGCGGATTTGGTCTCGTGTTAGGTCGGTTGGCAAATCCATCCGTTCCAACAATTCCGCGTCGCGTTCTGGGTTGTTGGTGTCTTGTAGGGGCCATTTCTTAATGCCGTAAAGCTCCCAGTAACCGTCCATCAACTTGGCATGAGCCGCTTCGATCCGAACAACAGGGTCGCCGTCGTCGTCAAAATTGATGAAAGTAGTATTCCAGAGCTCTGTTCCGTCAAGATTGGCTTCCGAGGCTCTCACTACGGATTGTTGAGTTTCCGAGACCTGCCGAAGCCACAAGCCCTCTGAACTTACGGACATTGTATTTTGCTGCGTCTGGCGATGCGATTGCGCGACCTTTTCGTACTGCTGCTTTGTTGCCGCAACTATTGGGTTATAGGCCGCAACGCTCACAACGCCGATCAAAAGCGCGACGACCACCGGAGAGGCAAGGCTTCGGATTGCGGAGCGACCGGATGCGCGGATGACCACAAGTTCGCTGCTGCGTGCCAACCCGAGGAAAAGCGCAAGGGTCGCAAGGATCATCACCAGCGGCAGAATGGCATACATTGCCTCTGGAGTTTTCAGGAGTGCGAGATGCAATATTTCGGCGATCGAAACGCCTGTCCCGGAGAACTGGCGTACCTGTTCAACAATATCAAGTAGGAACGCAATGCCATAGAAACCGGCAAATACACCCAGAAATATCTTTAAGAATTTACGCCCGATATAAAGATAAAGCGTCATGCCATTCGCCTTTTCACGCGCTTTACCACATTCGGGTTGGCCGCGATCCACAAATTCAAGAACGCCAGTAAAAGCCCGACAATGACGGTAAGATAAGCCGCCGGCCAATGCCCTGTGGATTGCTGGGCCAAGTCAACTGTCGCTGTCTCGACAACTTTGGTGATGATCAAAAGCGTGATCGCAAGAATAATCTGCGGCCAAAGCCCGAAGCGGCTGTAGTTACCAAGTAGGAGACAGGAGAAGGCCAACAGCACTGTCGAAATCGCTGAGAGCGGCTGAACAATCCTCTGGTGCCCTTGGTATAGCATGCGCGTTGCTTTGCTTCTGGTTTCCTTCTCAAGCTTGGGTGTTGGGTTCAAAAGCTCAAGCGTAGAGAGTTCTTGTATGCGGCGCGTGGAGCGGCGTGGTGAACCAGTAAGATCGGAGATATCAAACACCAGATCGTCAAACCGCGTGGTAAACAGGCGTTGGGCTTCGGCGCGCAAGCTCTGGGCTATCCCATCAAACATAAGAAGTTTTGGCCCTTCATCGTCGTCGACTATCAAGGCTCGTTTAGCCGAATAGGATGTGCGGACTCCAGGCGAACGAGCGTCTGACAAGAACACATCCGAAAGCGCGCCCTCCGGTGAGATATTGCGGATATAAAGCGTTACGCCCTTGGTTGGATGCAGAAAGGTGCCATCAACAAGGATTTTCGCCGTCACGTTTTGCGCCATATCTGCGCGGCGATCATCAAGTTTTCCATGGGCAATCGGAACGAGAAAATTGGCGAGAACGCCCATCATCAATGCGACGATAGCGCCAAAAACAAAAACGGGCCGCGCCATGCGATAGGGGCTATAGCCCGAAGATTGCACCACGACCAACTCGCTTTCCGAACTTAGACGGTTGATCGCATAGAGCGTTCCGACAAATGCCGAGAACGGCAAGACCAGAAGAATCACGCGCGGCAGGGTAAGAGCGGTAAATTCGAGGAACACGCCCGCGGAGGAACCGCTCGCGATAAGTTGGTCAAACAGCGATACAGCGCGGTTTACCCAGTATACAAGGACGAGTACCAACGAGAAAAACCCAAAAAACACAAGCAGTTGGGTCAGAACATATCTGTCGAATCTCGCCACACGCGCTCCAATGGACAAATCAATAATCCAACGAAAGGTATCGGATTCTTATCGGCGGGAAAACTGCTATCTGGTGTTGGTCGGTACAAGAAGCTACCAATGAGCAACAACTGCATCAGGAGTAATATATGACAACGCCCGTTTCCCTCTTTTTTGACGAAACCAATCTTGATGAAATCGCCGAATTTCCGGGGCGTGTTGTCGTTTTTCTGGAACCACAAGGGCGGATGGATCGCTCGGTTCGCAGACTCAACCGCCTGACCAAAGGGGCGCTGGGCCGTCTGCAGGAAAGCGAGCGTTTCGAAAAGCTCAAAGAGGGCGAGGGGCACGAGATGTCTTTCCCGACGGGTCTAAAAGCCGAGGCGGTGCACGTCATTCGCCTTCCACGTCGCCCAAGTGTGGATGCCGCTCGTAAAGCAGGCGCCTTAATCGGTAAATCGCTTGGTGAAGCGGGCGCGCTCGTCTGTGCGGGCAATATTGGCAAGGCCGCAGAGATTTCGCTGGGCATTGCGCTGCGTGCCTATACCTTCGATGCGCATAAAACTGGCGACGGTAAAGATCTGGGAGAGGTACGGTTCCATGTGGCTAAGCCCGAAGAAGTGGCCGCGAAAGCAGCACCGATGGCGGCTGTTGCGGAAGGTGTGTTCTTCACCCGTGATTTGGTGAACGAACCCTCCAACGTACTTACGACGGATGATTTTGCCGCTCGTCTTGCAGCGATGCAGGAACTCGGCCTTGAGGTTGAAATCCTTGAGGAAGCAGAGCTTGAGAAACTTGGCATGGGCGCGCTTCTTGCTGTTGGTCAAGGCAGCGAAAGCCCCTCCAAGGTTGTGGTCATGAAATGGAATGGCGGTGGTGATGAAGCCCCACTCGCACTTGTCGGCAAGGGTGTTGTCTTTGACACGGGCGGTATTTCGATCAAGCCCTCCGCCGGCATGGAAGATATGACCATGGACATGGGCGGCGCGGGCGTTGTCTCGGGTGTTATGCGCACGCTTGCCTTGCGCAAAGCAAAGGCAAATGTTGTTGGCCTCGTTGGTATTGTCGAGAATATGCCGGACGGCAAAGCGATGCGTCCGGGGGATATCATCACCTCTATGAAGGGCGATACGATTGAAGTCCTCAATACCGATGCCGAGGGGCGGCTCGTGCTGTGCGATGTGCTCTGGTATGCGCAGGAAACATTTAAACCTTCCGCGATCGTTGATCTTGCGACGCTCACTGGCGCGATCATCATCGGGCTTGGTCATGACAACGCGGGTGTGTTCTCCAACGACGATAAATTCTGCGATAATTTCCTGAAGGCTGCCAAGCTCGAAGGTGAGGGCGCTTGGCGGATGCCGCTTGGGTCGAGCTATGACAAACTCCTGAAATCGCGTAAGGCAGATATGAAAAATATCGGCGGACGTGCGGCGGGATCGATCACGGCGGCGCAATTCCTGCAACGGTTCATCAAGGACGAAACGCCCTGGATTCACCTCGATATTGCCGGTGTTGCTCAGGTGTCTGGTGAGTCTGCCTTTGCGCCAGCGGGCGCAACGGGCTGGGGCGTTATGGCGCTTGACCGTATGGTCCGCGATAGCTTCGAGACATAGGCGCGACGATGGGCGAGGTTTATTTCTACCACGTCACACAGAAACCTTTGGTTTCAACGCTTTACACTCTGCTTGAAAAATCGCTTCAAGCGGGGTGGCGCGTTGCTGTGCGTGGTCAAGACCCGCAATACCTTTCCCATCTCGATACGGCGCTCTGGAGCGAGCGGAACGACGGATTTCTGCCCCACGGAGTCGTGGGCGGTGATCATGATGCCGATCAGCCGATACTCCTGACGTTTAAAGCAGAGAGCGAAAACGGTGCCACCAGTGTCATTGCTGTTGATGGCGCCGAAGTAACCAAGCAAGACGCCGAAGCGATGCAGCGGGTTAGTATCCTGTTTGATGGCAACAAGCCTGAAGATGTGGACCGCGCGCGCGCCCAGTGGAAATCCCTGACGGGCGAGGGGGTTAAGGCTGTTTATTGGTCCGAAGAAACGGGCTCTTGGGCGAAAAAGGCCGAGAGCAAATAATCGCAACTAGGGCGACAGGATCATGCGGTTTCCTGCGATCTCAATCCGCGAAAACCCTTCAAGATATTCCATTCCCAGAAGCGAAATCGAAAGCGCGCCTTCGTTGACAAATGCGCGGATATCACGGGCATCGTGGGTTTCGAGTTGGACACTGTCAAGGCGGATGCGTGCGGTTTTGACGGAACCATTTGCGGTTTGAGCGCTGCCTAGGAAATGCAAATCCTCGCGCGCAAATCCGAGCTTCTCTGCATCTTGAAGTGTGAGCACAATATCTGTCGCGCCCGTGTCCACGAGAAAGTCTATAGGCATGCCATTTACTTCGGCAGTGGCATAGAAATGCCCGTCTGACTGCCGCGTAAGGGTAACCGTCTCGCCATCAGTTGAGATTTGGGTTTTGTGGTCGTCACGGATCTCTTGAAACAGTCCGATACCCGCCACCACGCCAACGAATATCAGCAGCCAGACAATAGCTTGCTGCATGGTTTTGCTCATGCTCTGGCGGTTTCCCGCGATGAACCAGCTCAGCACGGCTCCCCCGAGAATTATTAGGTAAATCAGGCGTGGAAGATCATCGCTGGACATAGGGCGCTCCAGTCATGTGGTCATAAAACCGTTTCTAGAAAACACTGTGGGTGTAGTTGGTAAACCCGTCGAGGATAAACTGAATAGCCAATGCAGCCAGCAACATCCCGAGCAAGCGGCTGAGAACATTGATGCCAGTTGGGCCAAGCGCGCGTTCAATCGGTACAGATGCCAGAAACATCAGCATGGCACAGAGGATGACCGAGATCATTACCGCATGAACGGCAATAACGCCCATGGCTGTCTCTGCTTGCCCCACCAAAAGGATCATCGTCGCGATCGATCCCGGACCAGCGAGCAACGGGGTCGCCAATGGGAAAATCGAGGGGTCATCATCATCTTCGTCGGCCGTGGCCTCAGCGGCTTGATCGCCGCGCCGTTTGGCGCGCTTGTCAAACAGCATTTCGAGAGCCGTTAGGAATAAAAGGACACCCCCCGCAATGCGGAACGCAGGCATGGAAATGCCGACGAATCCAAGCACGGCTTCGCCAAATAGCCCGAACAGCGTCAGAATTCCGACAGAAGTTACGCAAGCGCGGATCGCAATTTTGCGGCGTTTCTCAACGCGCATGCCACGGGTCATTGTCATGTAGAGCGGTGCGAGCCCGATAGGGTCGATCACCACAAACAGCATGACAAATGCCGTGATTAGAGAACTAATTTCGAGGCTCAACTCTCTGCCTTCTCCAGTTTTTCCAGCGCGCGCATCCACATGGATTCGGCGCGGTCCATCGCGTCACGTACTTCGCCGTATTTCTTTTGCCAGACCTCGGCTTCTCCGGCTTTGCCATCTTCGTAAAGCTCGGGGTCCGCGAGTTTCTTGGCAAGACGGTCGCTCATGTCGTTGAGCTTTGCAACCCGTTCTTCGCAAGTGCGCACCTCAGCGCGCAGCGCCTTGAGTTGGTCACCCGTAGCGCGTTTGGGTTTGTTGGCCGCCTTGGCCGCACGGGCCTTTTTCGGTGTGTCGCTTGTTAAAAGCAGCTTGCGATAGGATTCCAAGTCCTCGTCATAGGGGCGTACCGTGCCGTCTTTGACGAGCCATAGACGGTCCGCGACCATCGAAAGAAGGTGCATATCGTGCGACACAAGGATGACCGCGCCTGAATATTCGGTCAGTGCCTCAACCAGCGCCTCGCGGCTCTCGATATCGAGGTGGTTTGTTGGCTCGTCGAGGATCAGGAGATGCGGCGCATCAATCGTGGCGAGAAGAAGCGAGAGCCGCGCCTTTTGCCCACCAGAAAGCCGCCCAACAAGCGTATCGGCCTGATCAGCACCAAGCCCGAAACCGGCCAGCCGCGCACGGTGGCGCGCCGGAAGTTCAGATGGGCGTACGCGGCGCAGGTGGTCGATCGGCGTTTCGTCGATATGCAGTTCATCCACCTGATGCTGCGCAAAATAGCCGATGCGGAGTTTGTTGTGCCGCGTTACACGTCCACCCATGGCCGGAAGCCGCTCGGACAGCAGCTTTGACAGCGTTGATTTGCCTTCACCGTTTTTGCCCAGCAGCGCAATGCGGTCATCCTGATCAATCCGCAGGTCCATATTCTTGAGGATAACTGTATCGCCATACCCAACGCTTGCGGATTCAAGATTGATGATCGGTGGTGAAAGCTCCTCAGGGGCAGGAAAGGAAAATCGCTTGAGCGCGGATTCCTGCGGCGTGCTGATCGGCTTCATTTTGGCAAGCATCTTCACACGGCTTTGCGCCTGAACGGCTTTGGACGCCTTTGCTTTGAAGCGGTCAACAAAGCTCTGAAGATGCGCGCGGCGGGCTTCTTGCTTCTTGGCTTCGGCGGCGGCAACGGCAAGCTTTGCGGCGCGTTGCTCGGCGAATTTGTCGTAGGGTACCTGATAATAGGTGAGCTTCTTGTCTTCGAGATGCAGGATCGAGCCAACCGCCCGATTGAGCAGCCCGCGGTCGTGCGAGACAATCAATACTGTATGCGGATACTTCTGAAGATAGCTTTCAAGCCAGAGCGCGCCTTCGAGGTCGAGGTAGTTGGTCGGTTCGTCGAGCAGGAGTAAATCTGGCTTGGAAAAGAGAACCGCCGCCAGAGCAACCCGCATCCGCCAACCGCCGGAGAAATCAGAGCAGGGGCGAAGCTGCGCCTCGGCATCAAAACCAAGTCCCTTGAGAATCTGAGCCGCGCGCGCCTCAGCACTCCATGCATCGATGTCGGAAAGGCGAGTCTGAATTTCGGCAATGCGGTTGGGCTCGGTTGCCGTTTCGGCCTCGGCCATAAGGCTCGCGCGCTCGGTGTCTGCGGCCAATACGGTATTGATCAGCGAGACTTCGTTTGAGGGCACTTCCTGAGAAACGCCACCCATACGCGCGCCTTTGGGAATGGAGATCTCGCCGCCCTCAAGCGCCAATTCCCCCCAAATGAGCCGAAACAGTGTGGTTTTTCCGGTGCCGTTGCGGCCAACAATCCCGACCTTATGCCCATTCGGAATCGTGACCGAAGCGTTTTGCAAAAGCGGGCGGCCATCGACCGAATAGGAGATATCAGAAATTTTCAACATGGGCGGGGTTTGCCCCATTGCGGCGGCGCGGTCAATCGCCGCTTTTCAAGCGCGCAAACCCGTGTTAGCAGGGCGGCGATATTTTTTGCCGTGGTCGCTGATGGTGGGCGCGGCGCTGTGTAACCGCCCAATCTTTGCGGGCATCAATCGAAAGACATCAAAATGGCTATCCAACGCACATTCTCGATCATCAAACCAGACGCAACAAAGCGTAACCTCACTGGTCAAATCATCGCCAAGTTCGAAGAAGCCGGCCTGCGCATCGTTGCAAGCAAGCGCATCCAGCTGACACTTGCACAAGCACAGCAGTTTTATGGCGTACACAAAGAGCGCCCCTTCTTTGACGAACTCTGTGAATTCATGATCTCCGAGCCAATCGTTGTTCAGGTTCTTGAGGGTGAAGACGCTATCGCGAAAAACCGCGAAGTTATGGGCGCAACAAACCCAGCAGAAGCCGCTGAAGGCACAATCCGCAAGGAATTCGCTCTGTCCATCGGCGAAAACTCGGTTCACGGTTCCGACGCTCCAGAAACAGCCGCAGAAGAAATCGCATTCTTCTTCTCCGGTCTCGAGCTGGTTGGCTAAGCCATACGGCAGAACTTACGGAAAGGCCCGCGCCAATTGGTGCGGGCTTTTTTGTGCGCGATCGCCGGTTTAGTCAGGCGCGCGCACGCCAATTTCGTTAAGGATTTTCTCAATTCCGGCAAGAGGCGCAGGAGCTGTCTCGGCTTTGATCTTGTCAAACCGCTTGCGCAGGTCATCTTTTTCTTTGCCTTTGCAGTCATTCCATGTGCGTCCCATCAACCCCATGACCAGCGCGTAATAGCCGATGAAATGCGGGCGCGTGCCGGACTTGATTAGCAATCGATATGCCTCATCGGGGCCAAGCTCGCGAAGCTGTTCTGCTGAATGGATACCGGCGCGGGCAAATGACGCATTCGAGGCTTCGCCCAAATTGCGGATAGAGGAAACCGGTTCGGATTTGGTTTGGTCAGACATGTACTCACAATCGGTGAATTCGATGAACAAACCTAGCGCAGGCCGCGAAACCTGAAAAGCCTACTCGGAAAGTAATACCTAAATACTGGCCCAATCCGTGATGCTCTGGGAGTTGTCTCCCTCGTCGCTATCTGCATCAGCGCGAATGTCTTGATGATACTCGGAAGGGGGAGTGGAAGCAGATGCGTCGTTTGACGCGGTTGTATCCGGTGGTTCGTTGTCGCTGTTGTTGCGCTCGCTCTCTGGGGCCATGACGCATACTCCTGCATGGTTACTCGTTAATCATCCCCACGCAGGAAGTGTTGCAAAGGATCGCGAAATCTCAAAGGCCGAATTGTGGGTTTTTCGTGCCGTTTCGTGCAAATTTTCGTGAAAATCACGCATTGTTTCGGTGTGTTACGGAGAGTTGTTGATGTGTGACAGCCTAAGTGCACGCTAATTTGGCTTTTACCTTCTGCGCTGCCGTGATTGGGTGTGCGTGTATCCGAACAAAAAGGAACCCTCCATGCTGACGCCATTCCACCTTGCCTATAACGTCCGAGATTTGGACGAGACCCGCACCTTTTATGGCGATGTTCTGGGCTGCAAAGAAGGGAGATCAACCGACACTTGGGTCGATTTTTCGTTTTTCGGTCACCAGATTTCCATGCATCTTGGCGAGCCGTTCAAAACAGCGCCAACGGGTAAGGTTGGAGATCATATGGTCCAGATGCCGCATCTTGGCGTGGTTCTTCAAATGGACGACTGGAAGGCGATGGCAGAGCGCCTTAAGGCAAACGACGTTGAGTTCGTGATCGAGCCAGTTCTTCGGTTTGAAGGGCAAGAGGGCGAGCAGGCGACCATGTTCTTCTGTGATCCGTCCGGCAATCCGATCGAGATCAAAGGGTTTACAGATCTGGACAAAGTTTTCGCGAGCTAGGCGTTCATTCCATTTCTTGCTCAATTGTCGTGGCGATGGTTTCAAGCTGTGGAGCGAGCGGGTTCGTATGTCGCCAGACCATTCCAATCGTGCGTTTTGGGGCAGGGGATGCAAGGCGAGAGATCGAAACAGGCGAGGCAGCACCATCAATTGAAACAGCCATTTCGGGAATGAGCGTAACGCCAATCCCCGCGCCGACCATTTGCACCAGCGTAGAGAGAGAGCTGCCTTCCATGATGTCCCGCGCTTTGGTGGGCGCAAGGCCGCAAAAACTTAAAGCCTGATCGCGGAAGCAATGCCCTTCTTCCAGCAGGAGTAATCTCATTTCCCGAAGTTGCGAAACATCGGGCACGGGGGATCCTTCTTCGTTTGCAGGGCGCACCAAGACGAACTCTTCTTCGAACAATGCGCGCTCATGGAGTGTGGGCTCTGAAATCGGCAAGGCAACGATCGCTACATCGAGGCGCCCTTGGTTGAGGTCGTCGATCAGCGAACCTGTCATTGCCTCGCGCAATTGCGGTTCGAGGTCCGGGAAACGGCGCGTTAGATGCGCAATGAACCGTGGGAGATAGTATGGCGCGACCGTTGGAATAACTCCAATACGAATGCGACCGTGAAAGGGCCGCCGCGCCGTACGGGCCGATGCTTCGAGCGCTTCGACCTCTTGCAAGATTGCGCGGGCGCGGGCGGCAATGTCTTCGCCAAAAGGGGTGAGGCGGATATTTTTGGAAGAGCGTTCAACCAACGAAACACCAAGCTGTGCCTCAAGCTCCTTGATTTGGATCGAGAGCGCGGGTTGAGATATATTACAGACTTCAGCGGCATGCCCGAAATGTAGATGGCGGGCCAATGCTTCGAAATAGAACAGCTGTTTCATCGAGATTCTTGTCATAAGTTTTTTTAATCATGCGAATAGGTATTTGCAATTTTTTTAAATTGGTTGCTGCTGCTAGTTTAGCGCCAAATCAAAACGCCCGCAGTGCCCCGATACGGGGAATCGACGGCCAGCAAAGAGGAATAAAACATGACGAAACCTTCGGATACTTCAGGCGGCGGATGCCCCGTCATGCACGGTGCACTCACCGAATCGGGTGATACAGTGATGGCGTGGTGGCCCAAGGCGTTGAACCTCGACATTCTTCATCAGCACGACACCAAGACAAACCCGATGGGCGAAGATTTCGACTATCGTGAAGAAGTGAAATCTCTGGATTTCGAAGCGGTCAAAGAAGACATGCGCGCACTTCTGAAGGACAGTCAGGAATGGTGGCCTGCGGACTGGGGGCACTATGGCGGTTTGATGATCCGTTTGGCGTGGCACTCTGCTGGTTCTTATCGTCTTGCCGATGGACGTGGTGGTGCTGGTGGCGGCAACATCCGTTTTGCGCCGTTGAACTCTTGGCCAGATAACGCAAGCCTTGATAAGGCGCGTCGCCTGCTTTGGCCGTTGAAAAAGAAATACGGTAACAAGCTTAGCTGGGCTGATCTGATCGTTCTGTCCGGCACAATCGCTTATGAAGATATGGGCCTTAAAACATTCGGCTTCTCCTTTGGCCGAGAGGATATCTGGCACCCAGAGAAAGACGTGTATTGGGGCGCGGAGAAAGAATGGCTTGCGCCAAGTGACGAGCGTTATGGCGACGTGGGTAAGCCCGATACCATGGAAAACCCACTCGCTGCTGTTCAGATGGGCCTCATCTACGTGAACCCGGAAGGTGTAAACGGAACGCCTGATCCTCTCAAAACAGCCCAGCATATTCGCGAAACCTTTAGCCGTATGGCGATGAACGACGAAGAAACCGCCGCGCTGACTGCGGGTGGTCACACTGTTGGTAAAGCGCACGGCAATGGCGATGCGGAAACGCTCGGTGCAGAGCCGGAAGCCGCTGGCCTTGAAGATCAGGGTATGGGCTGGAGCAACGCCAACCAAAATGGACTGGCGAGCAAGGCTGTAACATCCGGTATCGAAGGCGCATGGACAGCAGAGCCAACCAAGTTTGACATGGGCTTTTTCGAAATGCTGTTCGGCCATGAGTGGGAACTGCGGAAATCTCCCGCGGGCGCGCAACAGTGGGAGCCGGTGGACATTAAGGAAGAAGACAAGCCGCTTGATGCTTCCGATCCATCAAAGCGCCGCAATCCGATGATGACAGATGCGGATATGGCCATGAAAATGGATCCGGGATTCAACGCGATTTGTCAGAAATTCATGGCAGATCCGAAGTACTTCGAAGAGACGTTCGCGCGCGCATGGTTCAAACTTACCCACCGCGATATGGGACCGAACCAACGCTATATCGGGCCGGATGCACCTAAAGAAGATCTGATCTGGCAGGATCCGGTTCCAGCTGGTAGCACAGGATATGATGTAGAGAAGGCCAAGGAAGCAATCGCAAACTCCGGTCTGTCTCTCACTGAGTTGGTTACAACTGCATGGGACAGCGCGCGCACGTTCCGCGGCTCTGACATGCGTGGTGGTGCCAATGGTGCTCGTATCCGCCTTGCGCCACAGAAAGACTGGGTTGCAAACGAGCCAGAGCAGCTTGCCAAAGTGCTTGCGGTTTACGAAGGCCTGAGCGCAGAAACTGGCGCATCGATTGCCGATTTGATCGTTCTGGGCGGTAACCTTGGCGTTGAGCAGGCTGCCAAAGCGGCAGGCTATGACGTGACTGTTCCGTTCGCACCCGGACGTGGCGATGCGAGTGCGGAAATGACCGATGAAGAGTCTTTCGCTCCGCTTGAGCCAAATGCAGATGGGTTCCGCAACTTCACCAAAGCCGATTTCGTTGTGACACCTGAAGAGATGCTGCTTGATCGTGCACAGCTCATGGGGCTGACAGCCAAAGAGATGACTGTACTTGTCGGCGGAATGCGCGTTATGGGCACCAACTACGGCGGCACAGGGCATGGCGTATTCACAAATAAACCCGGCGCGCTAAGCACCGATTTCTTTGTGAACCTCACCGATATGGCGAATAAGTGGGAGCCAGCGAGCAAATCAACCTATAACATCAACGACCGCGCTACTGGTGAAACCAAGTGGACAGCAACGCGCGTTGATCTTGTGTTCGGCTCGAACTCCGTCCTTCGCGCTTATGCCGAGGTGTATGCCCAAGACGACAATGGCGCGAAATTCGTCAATGACTTTGTTGCCGCATGGACCAAGGTCATGAACGCAGATCGGTATGATCTGGCATAAAGCAATGCCCTAGATATCTGCCAAACTGCGGATCAAATGAATAAGGCCCCCACGCACCGCGTCGGGGGCCTTTTTTTAGGGCGGCTGATAATTGGAACCCGATCAGTCTCAGTCGTGCGCTTAGGCCTGTTCCGTTTTCCACTTTTCGAACTTGTCGAGATTTGACTGCGTGTGATCGCCGTTGCTCAATACGCCCTGAATGAATGCGTTATGAATGGCATAATTACTCAGCAGGTTCGGGGGCTCACGTTTTTAGGGTGTCGAGCGTTTACGTCGGAGCAGATGGCCTATCCGTCATGCTCAATCTGCCCAATGATCCCGCCGCTGAAGGTCACGGTGCTCGCAATGAAGCCCGAATTGACGCATGACTTTTCATCACACGACGGCAGACTAACCGCAAAACGAGATGCGTTTGCGTCAGTTTTATATATTTGCGGAAAAATACCCTCAAACCTTTGAGACCTAAGGGGTTAATTGGCTCCGGCGGTAGGGATCGAACCTACGACCAATTGATTAACAGTCAACTGCTCTACCGCTGAGCTACGCCGGACCATGACGGGCGATATAGCAACTCGGTTTTGCGGCGTCCAGAGGGATTTGACAGAAAAATCAAAAAAACAGCTAACTCTTGGTAATTAGCGAATATTGTCCGCGTGTTCCAAGCGGTCCAGAAACTCTTGCAATATTCTTATTATTCAAATCAATGAGATGCGCGAGGGTGTTACGAGAGGCCGCAGGGAGCAGGGCTTTGGGGATGTCGGTATAGATTTTGTGAGTGATCGCGGAGAGAGACTGTGGTTCATCCGTAAGCGCGGCAAGTATCTGCGACTCGCGGTCATTCCGGTGTTTGCGCAGCGCTTGGATCACAGAGTCGGGCTCTGAAACCGCGGGCCCGTGGCCTGGTAGAAGGTACTCGGCACCGGTGCCAAGCAACTTATCAAGTGACGCGCGATATTGGCTTAGGTCGCCGTCTGGCGGTGAGATGAGCGTGCTTGCCCATCCCATTATGTGATCGCCAGAAAACAGGAGATCCCCCCAGCGAAAGCAAAGGTGATTGCAGAAATGACCGGGCGTATGAATTGCTGTAAGGGTGTGTGACCCTACTTTTAGGGTTTGACCATCGGCGAGGCGTTGATCTGGCGCAAAGTCGGTGTCCACGCCTTCGCCGCCTTCAATATCACCTGTCGCCGCGAGCGCGTTCATTTGAGGAGTGCGGCCGTCGGTCGATTTGCCGAACGCATAGATCGGTGCGCCGCATGCCAAAGATAGTTGTCGGGCGAGGGGGGAGTGATCAAGATGACTATGAGTAACAAGGATGGCGCTCACCTCGGAAGTGCCGACAGCTTCTAATATTGCTTTGAGGTGATCTGGATTGTCTGGGCCGGGATCGATGATCGCGATGTTGTCCGTGCCGATGAAATAGGTGTTTGTACCCCAATAGGTCATAGGCGAGGGATTAGGCGCAAGGAGAACACGAAGGCCATCGGCAAGGTCCGTGATCTGTCCGGCTTGTGGCGGCTTGGTTAAGACAGCAATATCTTTTGGCGCGGTCGTCATTATGCGGCTTTCCTAATCGCAAGGGCTTGGGTACGGTTTGGCATGTTCTTTGCCTGGCTAAAGAAATTTACGCCGCGCGGTATTTACGCGCGGGCCTCGCTCATTCTGTTGTTGCCAATTGTGGTAATCCAGATTGTGGTGTCGATCATCTTCGTTCAGCGTCTATATGACGACGTTACAGCGCAAATGACAAACAATCTGTCATATGAACTGCGCTATGTCGTCGAAAGGATCAACGAAGCAGAGAGTGAGGCCGAGGCCGTTGGCGTTGCACAGGACTTGTCACAGGAATTCGGACTGTCGATCTTGTTCCGAGATGATGAGGAAGCGGCAACGTCGCGCAGTTTTGTTGACCTGTCCGGCCGGTCGATTATCGCGACACTGGAGGAGCAATTTCCAGAGGGCGTCGAGGTCAATCTGGCCCGAAGTTGGAGCCGTGTGCTTTTGTGGCTTCCGACCGATCATGGACAAATTCGAGTCGTGTTCCAGCGCTCGCGCGTATCGGCGCGAAATCCACACCAGCTTCTTGTTCTGACGCTTTCAACGTCAATCCTGCTGGCAATTATTTCATTTATTTTCTTGCGCAATCAAATGCGTCCGATCCGACGTCTTGCGAAGGCATCCTCTGCTTTTGGTAAGGGGCGCGTGGTGCCGTATCGCCCATCCGGAGCGCTAGAGGTCCGGGCAGCGGGGCGGGCGTTTCTTGATATGCGGCACCGTATCGAGCGACATATCGAGCAGCGGACCATGATGCTGTCGGGTGTATCGCATGATCTTAGAAGTCCGCTGACTCGCTTTAAGCTTGGGCTTTCGATGCTGGAGCAAAGTGATGATGTGAAAGCGCTCGAAGAAGACGTGAACGAGATGGAGCGGTTGCTTGACGCTTTTCTTGAGTTCGCGCGTTCCGATGTTGGCGAAGAAGCTGTGGAATGCGCACTTCTTCCTTTGGTAACGGCCTCGATTGCTGATTTGCGCCGTGGCGGCGGGGATGTGCAGCTTGTCGAGGTCAGCGGCATTGAAGAAACAGATTTGTTTATGCTGCGTCCGGTTGGGGTGCGTCGTGCTTTGGATAACCTGCTTATGAACGCGCTGCGCTACGGTGGCGCTGCAGAGGTGAGCATCACAGCCACAGAGCGAACATTGCGGATTTCAGTTGAGGACCCTGGCCCTGGCATACCTAAGGCAGATCGGGAAGAAGCGCTTAAACCGTTTTCAAGGCTGGTTCCGGCACGAAATCAGAACAGGGGATCAGGTGTTGGGCTTGGCTTGGCGATTGCTGCTGATGTGGCGCGCACCCATGGTGGAGCGCTGAAACTTGGGCGCAGCGAACGTTTGGGTGGCTTGCAGGCGGATTTGATCCTGGCTCGGTAGCGTTTTTACGAAAATAATCGGAAAACTGGCGGAAATGGTAGGCCCGGAGGGACTTGAACCCCCAACCAAAGCGTTATGAGCGCTCTGCTCTAACCAATTGAGCTACAGGCCCGCCTGACGGGTTGATTACGCAGCTTCGCTAGGGGCGTCAAGCGGCATTGGCTATGGGCGGGCGTTGTTTTCCAATAGGTCACCAATTCGCACAGGTTATTGAGCGTTATCCGTTCGTCTTTGTGGAACAGAATTCTGCATGTCGCGCTAATTTCTGGCTGTCAAACGCGCAATGAAGGTTCCAATTTAACCACCCTTAGGCTAAAGCAGCGCCAACAGCGAGAAAGGTGCTCCGATGACCCAAGGAAAAAACGGCCTGACCTATGCAGACGCAGGCGTGGATATTGACGCAGGCAACGCGCTGATCGACCGGATCAAGCCAGCTGCAAAAAAGACCGCGCGATCTGGTGTGATGGCTGGTCTCGGCGGATTTGGGGCGCTCTTTGACCTTAAGGATGCTGGCTATAAAGACCCAATTCTGGTTGCAGCAACCGATGGTGTCGGCACCAAGCTTCGAATTGCGATTGATACGGGCAATGTGGATACAATCGGCATTGATCTTGTCGCAATGTGCGTAAACGATCTTGTGTGTCAGGGCGCGGAGCCACTGTTTTTCCTTGATTATTTCGCCACAGGCAAACTTGAACTGGATCAGGCCACAGCGATCATCAATGGCATTGCCAAAGGCTGCGAGCTTTCGGGGGCGGCGCTGATCGGTGGCGAAACCGCCGAGATGCCAGGCATGTACCATGACGGCGATTTTGACCTCGCGGGGTTTGCCGTTGGCGCGATGGAACGCGGCGCTGACTTGCCTGCAGACGTCGCTGAAGGCGATGTGCTGCTTGGTTTGGCGAGCGATGGTGTGCATTCCAACGGGTATTCTCTGGTACGAAAAATTGTTGAGGTTTCGGGCCTTGGCTGGGACGCCGACTCGCCCTTTGGAGAGGGTTCGCTTGGCGCGGCACTTCTGGCGCCGACACGCCTCTATGTTAAGCAAACGCTTGCTGCTGTGCGGGCAGGCGGGGTGCATGCTCTTGCCCATATCACAGGTGGCGGTCTCACAGAAAACTTGCCGCGTGTTTTGCCGGAAGGGCTAGGCGCAGATATCGATCTTGGTGCATGGGAGTTGCCGCCGGTATTTAGCTGGCTCGCTGGTGTCGCCAAAATCGAAGAGGCCGAACTGCTCAAGACCTTCAACTCTGGTATCGGTATGGTGCTTTCGGTTGACGCAAGCCGCGCTGAGGCAATTGCTGAATTGCTAAGTGCAGAGGGTGAAACAGTATTTACCATTGGCCGTGTGACCAAGGGCGAAGGCGTTCGCTATACAGGGTCGCTTCTTTGAGCAAACGCGTTGCAATCCTGATCTCAGGGGGGGGCTCCAACATGGTGTCGCTCTGTGAGGATATGGTGGGCGATCATCCCGCACGCCCCTGTTTGGTGCTGTCGAACAACCCTGATGCAGGCGGTCTTGCCAAAGCGGCTGCGCGCGGGATCGAGACTGTCGCGATTGATCACCGTCCGTTCGGCAAAGACCGCGCGGCATTTGATGCTGCTGTGACAGACGCCTTGGAGCGTGCAGAGCCAGATGTGATTTGCCTCGCAGGGTTCATGCGTATCCTGACACCGGAATTCACGGCGCGTTGGGAAGGGCGGATGCTCAATATCCATCCATCGCTGCTTCCGAAATACAAAGGGTTAAACACCCATGCTCGTGCAATCGAAGCAGGCGATGCCGAAGCTGGATGTTCCGTGCATGAAGTGACCGCGGAGCTTGATGGAGGCCCGATTCTCGGCCAAGCGCGGGTGCCAATTCTTGAAGGAGACACGCCCGATGGGCTTGCGGCACGTATCCTTCCTCTTGAACATAAGCTTTATCCGGCGGTGCTGCGTCGGTTTATCAAAGGCGAACGCGAGCTTTTGAACTTGTCCTGACGGGTTCTCTTTCCTTTCTGCAACTCTTTGCCTAAGATCGCAGAAACTGAAAGAACAAGAAAAAGTACAGCGCTATATGATCACCATTACAACGACGGCCGAGTTGGAAGCCTTTTGTCAAAGGGCGGCCACGATGCCCTATGTGACTGTTGATACGGAATTCCTGCGCGAGCGCACCTATTATTCCAAACTTTGCCTCGTGCAATTGGCCGTCAAAGGCGATGCCGAAGAAGACGCAGTTTTGGTCGATCCGCTGGTTGAAGGCCTGTCGCTGGCGCCGCTTTATGAGCTCTTTGCCAACGAAAACGTTGTGAAGGTCTTCCATGCCGCGCGGCAGGATCTCGAGATTTTCTACATAGAGGGCAATGTCCTTCCAAAGCCACTGTTTGACACCCAGATTGCCGCGATGGTTTGTGGGTTCGGCGAGCAGGTTGGCTATGAGACCTTGGTCAAGAAAGTGGCCAAAGCCCAGATTGACAAGACCTCGCGCTTTACCGATTGGTCGCGCCGCCCGCTGACTGATGCGCAAAAGAATTATGCGCTGGCCGATGTGACGCATCTGCGGGTGATCTATGAGTTCCTTGCCGAAGAACTAAAGAAGTCCAATCGGTCTAAATGGGTAGAAGAAGAAATTCAGGTGCTCATGAGCCCCGCGACCTATATCGTCGAACCAGAAAATGCTTGGAAGCGGGTCAAAACCCGCACCAACAGCGCCAAGTTCATGGGCGTGGTTATGGAGCTTGCAAAGTTCCGTGAAAGCTATGCCCAGAGCCGCAACATCCCGCGCAATCGTGTGTTTAAGGATGATGCATTGCTCGAGCTTGCTTCAACCAAACCCAAAACAGGCCAAGACCTTGGCCGTAGCCGCTTGTTGCTACGAGAGGCGCGGCGGGGCGATATTGCAGATGGTATCCTTGCCGCCGTTGAAGCGGGCTTGTCGAAACCGGCTGACAAGTTGCCACGACCGGATCGGTCGCGCGACAAGCTACAGGTCAATCCGGCCTTGGCCGATCTTTTGCGAGTTTTGCTCAAGGCAAAGTGCGAAATTACCGGCGTGGCTCCGAAGCTCATCGCCAATTCCGCAGAGCTTGACCAGATCGCGGCAGGCGAGCGGGATGTTAAATCGCTCTCTGGTTGGCGGGCCGAGGTGTTCGGGCGGGACGCATTGCGCCTATGCCGTGGCGAAGTCGCTTTGGCGCTTAAAGGCCAGACCGTGGATGTGGTTGACGTCTGACCTCTGGGTCAGACTGCCCCGTTGCCGATTAAATTAGCGTTTGCTTTTAGTGCGGCTGTTGTTTGCGCCGACCACGCGAATTTGGCGAATATTCCGAAGCTCTATGTTCGATAGGAAATAGGCAACCCAAACCTCGCGAGAGAGCTCTGTTGAAACGGGCTGTTGTGTCGGCGGTTTCGCGGCACGAAATTCGAGTGTGAGAGTTCCGTTTTCCGGAATGTTATTGGTCGGCGAGATAAGATCGGCGCGATAATACCCTTGGGTTGGTGGCATACCCATAGCAGCGACGACAACGCCGCCCTGTGTCGGTTCAATCCTCAATTCTCGCACATCGGCAATCAGGTTTCGCGGATCCGTAACCGTTACATAGCCTTCTTCGGGCTCGAGCTGCTGGTCCGAGCTATCGCCATCAAACCAGTTAAGCGGATTGTAATTGGAATCCGAAACGCTGCTGCATCCCGCCAGAAAAAGCGCACATGTTGCAAGGGCCAGAGTTTGGTTCTTCATGGCGGGTATTCCTTACGCGACTGAAAACTCATCAATATGTGAAAGGCGTAGCGCACTCTGGGCATTTTGAAAAGGCCGCGAATGGAAAAGCGTCAAACCGCCTCTGGACCTTTAGCGTTCTGACGCCTAACTGTTGGCACGAATTAGCGACGGAGCAGACAATGGCAAGTCAGGCATTTGAGGAAATTGCGGAAACGTTTGAGTTCCTGGACGATTGGGAAGACCGCTATCGGCACGTGATTGAGTTGGGGCAGGAGTTGGATGCGCTTGAGGAAGAATTCCGCGTTCCTGCCACCAAAGTGGACGGTTGTGCGTCGCAAGTGTGGTTGATGCCTGCGGTAAAAGGGCAGGGCGCAGATGCGATTTTCGATTTTCGCGGTGAAAGCGACGCAATGATCGTGCGTGGCCTCGTTGCCGTTTTGCATGCGCTATATTCTGGCCTGACGGTCCGTGAAGTGCTTGAGGTTGATGCGGGCGCTGAGCTTGGTCGTCTGGGACTTGATGAGCATCTATCTTCGCAGCGCTCCAACGGTGTGCGGTCTATGGTCGAGCGTATCCGTCGAATTGCACAAGAGACGCTTTAGTTTGCAGCGTTAGGCGCGCGATAGCTCGCGTTTAAGATCGCCATAGCCCGTAAGCCGCCGTTCAAACGCAAGGCCAAGCCGCTCTGCACAGGCGCGCGCTTTTTCTGTGAGTGCGGGGTTGTCTGTTTGGGCTTGGTACACAAGTTTGGTGTAGTTGCCAAAATAGGCATCTCGAAGCTGGGGATGACGATCAAGGCCCATGGGTTTAATGACAAAGGCATCAAACTGCCGAACCAGAAAGTCGGTTAGGTAAAAGGCGGTGATTTCATCGTCGTGGGCAGCGAAAGCATCGACACCCTCATAAAACGCATAGCAATGCGAGCCGCGTACCATCTCGATGCCTTGTTCTGCGCAATAAGCGGCAAGCTGTCCGCCCGTGCCGCAATCTGCATAGACGACAAAGATACTGTTGAAATTTTCGCGCTCTTCGTTGACAACACGGGCCACCTCGGAGGTGATCTTCTCGGGGAACAGATGCAGCTTTGCCGGAAGGCAACGCAGGGCGAGGTGATCCCAACCATTCAGCTCTTTGAGGGCCAAAATTTCATGTGCAAGCGCGCCGCAGGCGATCAAAAGGGTAGAACCGGACTTCACCGGCGCGATCTCTTGGTCGGTTAGCGTTTGGTCGTTTATCGGTTGATCGCCGGTAGACATGTGAAGCCCCTGAGAGCGAGTTGGAGTTACGTGTCGGTTTGGTCAGCTTCAAAACGGGCTCTGACAACGCGAACCGCGACATAGGCCAATAGCATCAGAGGGCCGATCAACATGCCAACCCACGGTGCAGAGATGCTATCGGCAAGGAAACTGCCGATAAATACGGTCCCTGCGGCCGCAGCGAAAACGGCACTCAGTAGAAGAATGAACTTATTGCGCGGCATGGGCACTCCAATCTTTGCGAAACCTGTGGTCTTTCAATGATATATGGAGCGCCGCATCTAATTTTTAGCCCTGAAGGTGCCGAAACAAGGTTGTCTCTGCTTTGCCTTAAAGCTGGTTGTGCCGCCGAGCTACGAGTTCCTTGGCCGTTTCCACAGCAACTGCCGCGTCACGACAATATGCATCTGCACCGATCGCTTTGCCGAACTCTTCGTTAAGCGGTGCGCCACCAACAAGTACGATGTAGTCGTTGCGGATGCCTTCCTGAACCATCGTATCAATCACGACCTTCATATAGGGCATGGTTGTGGTAAGCAGGGCGGACATTCCAAGGATATCCGCGTCTTCACGTTTAAGCGCATCAAGGTAGTCTTCAACAGGGTTGTTGATGCCGAGGTCGATTATCTCAAAGCCAGCGCCTTCCATCATCATGCCGACGAGGTTTTTGCCGATGTCGTGAATGTCGCCTTTGACTGTACCGATTACCATCTTGCCCATACGCGGCGCCCCGGTTTCGGCCAGAAGCGGTTTCAGGATTGCCATGCCACCCTTCATTGCGCCTGCTGCAAGCAAAACTTCAGGTACAAAGAGAATACCATCGCGGAAGTCGTGTCCCACGATTGTCATCCCCGCAACCAGAGCCTTGGTTAGAATGTCATAAGGAGCCCAGCCACGTTCCAAAAGGATTTCAACGGCTTCTTCGATTTCCTCTTTCATTCCGTCATAGAGATCGTCCTGCATCTGCAGCACGAGTTCATCGTCGGAAAGTTCGCTCAGGATGATGTCTTCGTCGTCAGCCATGGTCTGTCCCTATCAAAAAGGCGCGGGCGCGCGGGGTGGTCCTGTTATTCTTGGTCGGAGCGCTGCGGGTGTGTTTGGTGATTTACGACCAAAGCAGCGGAAATTCCGACCCCGTTGGGGGCAAAGCCCCGAAATTATGTCGTTTCCGCCAGTTTGCCTGCCGGAAGATACGATTTACTTAACCGCGGCGGCGGCGGCGTGTGCGCTCTGGTTTGGCTGCGTCTTCGCCGGTGCCGTCGCCCGCAGAAGAGAAACCGCCGAGGCGCTCTGTAATTGTTTCGAGCGAGGGGCGGGGGCCTTTCTCGCGCGTTTCCAGCGCCTCGCGCATCGCTTTCAAATGCTCAGGCGTGGTGCCGCAGCAGCCGCCGATGATTGTCGCGCCGCTGTCACGAGCAAGGCAGGCATAGTCAGCCATCAACTCGGGCGTGCCGTCATAGTGAATGTGGCCGTCGTGGAATTTCGGGATGCCCGCGTTGCCTTTAGAGATAAGCGGAACAACGGGACCGCGAGCCGAGAAACCTTGGACCGTGCGCAGCAAGTCACTCGCACCAACACCGCAGTTTGCGCCAAAGGCGAGCGGCTGGTTTTCGATCTTGGCAACGAGATCAACCAGATCAGACGAGGTTAGCCCCATCATCGTACGTCCAGCTGTGTCAAAGCTCATGGTACCGCACCAGTCGATATCTGCGAGTTTGAAAGCCTCAGCAGCGGCAAGGAATTCTTCGGCGGCGGAAATGGTTTCAACCCAAACCACATCAACGCCACCCTCTTTAAGAGCGGCGGCTTGCTCGTGGAACATCTCAACCGCAATCGCGTGTGTGAGGCTTCCCATCGGCTCCATGATTTCGCCAGTAGGCCCAACAGAACCAGCGACGATCACTGGGCGATCCTCTGCGTCTGCGATGTCGCGGGCGAGGTGTGCCGCGGCAATGTTCAACTCGCGAACGCGGTTTTGGGCGTCATGCAGCTTGAGGCGGCTGGCGTTGCCGCCGAATGTGTTGGTTAGGAACAGATCGCTGCCAGCATCAACAGCGCCGCTATAGAGCGCCTTGATTTTCTCTGGCTCTTCGACGTTCCAAAGCTCTGGTGCATCACCAGATGACAGCCCCATATTAAAGAGGTTGGTTCCGGTTGCCCCATCAGCGAGAATCCAATCCCTCTCCGAAAGCATGGCTTGCAGCGCGTTGGTCATTGGTTTCGCCTTTCAAAATACAGAAGTGGCCCCATAAACAAGGGCGTTTGCGCACCAGATGCCAGTTTTAGTCGGCAGGTGCAAATTCATAATGGTCATAATGATTGTGAAACTGGCTCAATTGCGGTGCGACTTGGGGTGCTAACATTGAGCATTCAGAAACAAAAAACGCGCCAGCGGTAAGGCTGACGCGTTTTGATAAGGTTTTTCTCGCGCGGATTAGTGCTCTTCGGCGATCTGCGCTTTGGCCTCTTTCATCGAATCTTCCATCTGTGCGCGGATGGTGGCTTCGTCGGCCTTGCCTTCAAGGTCTGCAACCAGCTTGCGCACGACGTCCTCGTGACCAGCTTCTTCGAAATCGGCTTTAACGACCTCTTTGGCGTAAGCTTCTGCAGCCTCACCGGTTTTTCCGAGCAACTCAGCAGCCCAGAGGCCGATAAGCTTGTTGCGGCGGGCGTCTGCTTTGAACTGCATATCCGCGTCATGCGCAAACTTGGCTTCGAATGCGTTTTCGCGATCGTCAAATGTCGTCATGTCTGGTCCTCAGAGGTGTAAGTGGTGTTCATTCTCAATATGTAACTTCGCGCACCGACCTGCAAGAGTGATGGTGATGCTTGCGGCAAAACGGTCCATGCCTTATAGGGCGCGCAAGTGATGTGGACTCGGGGTCTGCGTCTATCCACAGCATCCGAAGATCGGAGACCAGATGGCACGTCGTAAAAAGATCTATGAAGGTAAGGCAAAAACACTCTTTGAGGGGCCGGAACCAGGCACGTTGGTGCAGTATTTCAAGGATGATGCCACCGCATTCAACGCCGAAAAGCGCGATGTAATTGACGGCAAAGGCGTGTTGAACAACCGCTTGAGCGAGTTTTTCATGACGGGCCTGGCCAATATTGGCGTGCCGACTCACTTCATCAAACGCCTCAATATGCGAGAGCAGTTGATCAAGAGCGTCGAAATTGTTCCGCTCGAAGTGATTGTGCGCAACTTTGCCGCCGGATCTTTCTCCAAGCGAATGGGCGTCGAAGAAGGCACCCCGATGCCGCGCCCGATTGTAGAGTTTTCCTATAAGGACGACGCTCTAGGGGATCCGATGGTTCCCGAAGAATATATCATCGCCTTCGGATGGGCGAGCCAGCAGGACCTTGACGATATTATTTCGCTGGCTCTGCGCGTGAATGACTACCTATCTGGTGTTCTTTATGGGGTTGGCATCAAACTCGTAGATTTCAAGATCGAGATTGGTCGTATTTACGAAGGTGACTTCCCACGCCTGATCGTTGCCGATGAGATTAGCCCTGATAGTTGCCGTCTCTGGGATATCGAAACCGGACGCAAGCTCGATAAAGATGTATTCCGGCAGGATCTTGGCGATCTGGCCGATGCTTATACCGAGGTGGCGAAACGGCTTGGCGTCATGCCCAGCAACGTGACCCATACTCCAAAACCTACTCTGATTAACTAAGGACCGACTGCTATGAAAGCCCGCGTGCATGTGATGTTGAAGAATGGTGTTCTTGACCCGCAGGGGGCTGCGGTGCGCCGCGCGCTCGGAACGCTCGGTTTTGAAGGCGTAGAGAAGGTCCGGCAGGGCAAGATCATCGAACTCGACCTTGCCGATGGCACAACCGAAGACACAGTGAAAGACATGTGCGAGAAGCTGCTGGCCAATACAGTGATCGAAAGCTACTCGATCGAACTTGTATAACCCCACGCGTTTTCCCTTATTGGCCGCCAACTGCCTGACTCTGCAAAGGACATTCCCATGAAAGCCGCCGTCATCGTTTTCCCTGGATCAAACTGTGATCGTGATCTCGAAGTGGCGCTGCGCGACAGCGGCGCGGATGTGACCCGCGTTTGGCACAAGGACAGTGAATTACCTTCTGGTCTTGATTTTATCGGTGTGCCGGGCGGGTTTTCCTTTGGTGACTATCTGCGGTGCGGCGCGATTGCAGCGCAAAGCCCGATCTGTAAAGCGGTTGTCGAATTCGGACAAAAGGGCGGTTACGTCTTTGGCGTCTGCAACGGTTTTCAAATCCTGACCGAGACTGGCCTTCTTCCCGGCGCGCTTCTGCGCAATGCGGGTTTGAAGTACATTTGCCGCACGGTTCCGCTTGTGGTTCAAAATGCCGAAACCGCCTATACGCGCGGATATGAGCAGGGGCAGGTGATCAACATTCCAATCGCCCATCATGATGGCAATTATACCGCCGACCCGGACACTTTGGCGAAGCTCAAGGATGAAGGCCGCGTTGCCTTTACCTATGGCGAAAACCCGAACGGTTCCGCGGACGACATTGCCGGTGTACTAAGCGCCAACAAACGCGTTCTTGGTATGATGCCGCATCCTGAGCGTGCGTTCGAAGATGCGCATGGCAATTCCGACGGACAGGCGTTTTTCCGCTCGCTCGTCGAGGAAATGGTTTCCGCCTGATCTCCAGCGCTTGAGCACAGGTCCCTAGCGGCATAAGCTGGGGCATGGCCAACAAAAAATCCACGTCCACCTCTTCGGGTCGGGAACCCTTTGGCAAGACTTGGTTCTTGCCGCGCTCGGGTGGCCGCAGGTCACGTGCCGAGGCACGGGCGCGATTGCGTAGGATGAAGGCCAACCGTGGCGAAATGCGTATGTCATGGTGGCTTCGGCTTGGTGTGGTCTTGGCAATCGTAATCGCGGTGGCGATTGTCTGGTCCACCAATATCCTTTTGACAGACCGCTATACCGAATCCACGCGCAGCCGCGCGCAAGTGCGCCTTGCGCTTTATTCGGGTAATATTATCGCTGAAATTCAACAAAGCGCGGTTGTGCCACAGGTGTTGGCGCGTGATCCAGCGCTCGCCCTTGCGCTGACGTCTGGGGATTACTCGAAATCCAGCCAGCAGCTCATCTCCTATGCCAATGAAATCGGCATTGAGGGGCTCGCCTTAATGGATTCAGAAGGGCGGGTCGTCGCGGCGACAGACCGCAATCTTTTGGGTCAGAATGCGCGATCCTCGGCGGCATTTGTTGCGGCGACGCGCTCTGAGAAGTCGGTCTTTTCTTCCGGTACGAGCGAAGCAGGGCTCTCGCGGTTCTCCTATTCGCAGAAGATATCCTTCAACGGCAATTTCATTGGTGTGATTGTTGTCGAAGTCGATTTGCGCCAGTTCGAGGTCGCGTGGAAAGGGTTTGCCGACGCGGTTATGGTGGCCGATTCCGAAGGGACGATCATCCTGACGACCGAACCGCGGTGGCGCGGGTTGAAAGAAGGCGAAGCCCTCGCGGCGCAATCGCCGTCTACCGCCATTGCCCGCGCGTTCAGTTCCGCGAATGAATGGACCAACTTGCCTGTAGATGCGTATCTACAGGGGGACTCCTTCATGCGGCAGGATGTGCGCATTCCGTTCCAAGGGTGGCGCATGACGAGCTTTACCTCCTATGAATCCGTGCGCGAACGGGTGAACGGGTTCCTTGCGCTCGAAATCATGACCTTTGCCATTCTGCTGGCGCTGGGCTTTTATGTCGTGTCGAGGCGTGCGCGCGTGTCTTCGATGTTTTTCCAAAATGAATCCGAAGAATTGCGGCGCCTGAACCAGCGGCTTCAGAGCGAGATTGCGGAGCGCGAGAAAGCCGAGAAGCACCTGGATATGGCAGAGCAAACCCTTGCTCAGAGCTCTAAACTTGCGGCGTTGGGAGAGATGTCCGCGGCCGTGAGCCACGAATTGAACCAACCGCTTGCCGCCATGAAAACTTATCTGGCGGGGGCCAAGCTACTTCTTCAACGCAAACGACCAGAAGAAGCAGCCGCGAGTTTTCAGCGGATTGACGACCTTATCGAACGCATGGGCGCGATTACAAAACAGCTTAAAAGCTATGCCCGAAAGGGCGGCGAAAGTTTTCAGCCCGTGGATGTTCGCACCGCGCTGTCTTCGGCCCTTGCTATGATGGAGCCGCAACTCAAGAGCCGGCAGGTCGAGGTGACACGTACAATTCCGAACGAACCCGTCTGGGTCATGGCCGACCAAATGCGGCTGGAGCAGGTGATTATCAACTTATTCCGCAACGCGCTCGACGCAACCAAAACGGCAAAATCACCCAAAGTTGATATTCTCCTAACCGCAGGAGAAACAGCGGTTTTGGCTTTGCGGGACAATGGCGACGGGATCGATGATCTCGACTCGCTATTTGAGCCGTTTTATACCACCAAGGCCCCCGGCGATGGGGTCGGACTCGGGCTGGCAATTTCCAGCGGCATCGTCAATGATTTTGGCGGTCGGTTGACCGCACGAAATGCAGAAGCAGGGGGGGCTGTATTTGAAGTTCAACTCCCCATATTAAGCGAAGAGTTTGAAGCAGCCGAATGAGGGCCTCATGGCAAAGGCAATGAAAATTGCAATCGTGGATGATGAAAAGGACATGCGTCAGTCCATCAGTCAATGGTTGGCGTTATCCGGATTTGACACGGAAACATTCGCGAGCGCTGAAGAGGCACTCAAGGTTGTTGGGCCGGATTATCCCGGTATCGTCGTGAGCGACATCCGCATGCCTGGAATGGATGGCATGGCGCTTTTGAAGAAGCTGATGAGCATTGATAGCGGGCTTCCCGTCATCATGATTACGGGTCACGGTGATGTGCCGATGGCTGTGGAGGCGATGCGGGTCGGAGCGTATGACTTCCTTGAAAAGCCGTTTAACCCCGACCAAATGACCCAATTGGCTAAGAAAGCCACCCAATCCCGTCGCCTGACACTCGACAGTCGCGCATTGCGTCGTGAGCTTGGTGATGGTGGCGCAGTGATGAAAAAGCTGATTGGTGCCAGCCCGGTCATGGAGCGGCTGCGCGAGGATATTCTCGATCTGGGGCAGGCGGACGGCCATGTTCTGATTGAAGGCGAAACCGGAACCGGAAAAACGCTTGTGGCCCACGCGTTGCACGCTGTCGGCGCGCGCGCAGGGAAGAAGTTCAAGCTGATCTCCTGCGGTGCGTATGAAGAAGAAGAGCTTGCGCGACGCCTGTTTGGCCCGATTGAGGATGGCGGCAATCAACCACTTGTCGAGGATGCACGCGGCGGAACGCTCGTTCTCGAAGATATCGAAGCTCTAAGTCAGGCACTTCAGGCGCGGCTGCTGACCTTTATCAATGATCAGGGAACCCCCGCAGAAACGCGGATCATTGCGATTTGTAACCTTCAGGAACAGGGCAAAACCTGTGAAGATGCGCTGCGCCCCGATCTATTTTATCGCCTTGCCGCGCTTAAGATCACGCTGCCGCCGCTGCGCCAACGTGGCGAAGATATTTTGTTGCTGTTTACCCGTCTGTCAGAGCAATTCGCTGATGAATACGGCTGTGACGCGCCTGAAGTAAGCGCGCAAGAGGCTGCGCAGCTTTTGCAAGCGCCTTGGCCGGGTAACGTGCGCCAGCTTATTAATATTGCCGAGCGTGCCGTGTTACAAAATCGTCGTGGCACGGGGACGATCGCAAGCTTGTTGATGGCCGATAACGAAGAAGTTGCGCCGACAATGACAACAGAGGGCAAACCGCTCAAGGAATATGTCGAGGCATTTGAGCGTATGTTGATCGACAACACAATGCGCCGCCACAAGGGCAGTATCGTCTCTGTTATGGACGAGCTTTGCCTGCCGCGACGGACATTGAACGAGAAAATGGCGAAATATGCGCTGTCGCGCTCGGATTACCTCTAAGCACTGAAAAGTGACGGGTTGCGGGGCGTTTGACATGGTGTTAACCGCCATCTTTCGCCCCCGTTTCGTGTTGTAGGGTATTTTCCCCATTGTAATTGCCTGTAGAAGCCCATTAGTATCGTGCTACGGTGGGCCGCCCTGATTTTGGGCTGTACCGCACGGAAAGTTTCGCTGCGACCGGCGGGACGGAGCCAAGGCTCTGGCGACGGCGCAGACCGATAGGCCGAAAGGCCACTAATTTGCCCGAGAGGCCGCAAGCCGGCCCGGGCGCATGAACGGGTGCCTCCGCAATTGGACGACGTTGTCGCTAGCTGCAGAGAGCATCGGAGAAGAAACGCGATGAGACGCGCCGGAGATCAGAGGCTGGAGGCAAGAGCGAGCGTAAGCGCCGCCCCTAAAGCCATGCCGCGACTCCTGGACACGCAGTTCGCCCTTATCAGACACCTTGCAATACGCGGATCCCAAACAGGATTGCGCAGCTTGCGAGCGTGCAAAGAGATCACATGGCTAAGAAAATGCTTATCGACGCCACCCACGCAGAGGAAACTCGCGTTGTGGTGGTTGATGGAACCAAGGTTGAGGAATTTGACTTTGAGTCCGAAAACAGACGCCAGCTTGCTGGCAACATCTATCTTGCAAAAGTAACACGGGTTGAGCCGTCGCTTCAGGCGGCCTTTATCGACTATGGCGGAAACCGTCATGGTTTCCTCGCGTTTTCCGAGATTCATCCGGATTACTACCAAATTCCCGTTGCTGACCGCGAAGCGCTGTTGGCCGAGGAACGCGCATATGCGAAATCGCTTGAGGAAGAGGACGAAAAACCTGCCCCCAAGCGCCGCCGTCGTCGCCGTGGTAAAGCCGCTGAGAACAAATCCAACGACGCTGTAGAGACCAAAGAGGTCGAGGAAACGTCTGCATCCAAGTCCGGTCCGTCTGGTATGGATGTGGTTGACCTTGACGAGTCCGAAGAGGGCAGCTCGCCCATGGAGCTCGTCGGCGAAACACCGGTCGAGACACCTGCTGCAACCGAAGGCGAAGCAGAGACAGCTAAGGGTGCGCAAGACGAGAGCACTGCAGACGCTGCTGCTGACGAGAAAACAGAAGCAACCAAAGACGCCGAGACACCTGTTGAGGATGCTTCGAAAGCAAACGCGAAATCTGATGACGCAGGCGAAGATGCTTCTGAAGATGACACTGACGACAACGATGACGACGATGATGATGCGCCGCTAGACGCAACTGAAAAAGACGACCAGATCGAGTCGGTTGCGGACGAGGATGTCACTGAAGAAATCCGCGTGCCACGCAAGCGTCGTCCACGCAAATATAAAATCCAAGAGGTGATCAAGGTTCGCCAAATCCTTTTGGTACAGGTTGTAAAAGAAGAGCGCGGCAACAAAGGCGCGGCGCTGACCACATATCTTTCGCTCGCAGGCCGGTACTGTGTTCTGATGCCAAACACTGCGCGCGGTGGCGGCATTTCACGCAAGATCACCAACGTGGCCGACCGCAAGAAACTCAAGCAGATCGCGCAAGAGATCGACGTGCCAGAAGGCGCGGGCCTTATTGTGCGTACGGCTGGGGCCGAGCGGACCAAGCCCGAGATCAAGCGCGACTATGAATACCTTCAGCGCCTTTGGGAGCAGATCCGCGCCCTGACCCTGAAATCCATCGCACCTGCGAAAATCTATGAAGAGGGCGATCTGATCAAACGGTCGATCCGCGATCTTTATAACCGTGATATCGACGAAGTCGCGGTAGAGGGCGAAGCTGGCTATCGCGTGGCCAAGGACTTCATGAAAATGATCATGCCGTCCCACGCCAAAAATGTGAAACGCTATACTGATCCTTTGCCGCTGTTTGCGCGCTATCAGGTCGAGAGCTATCTGGCGGGAATGTTTAACCCGACGGTGCAGCTTAAATCAGGTGGTTACATCGTGATTGGTGTGACTGAGGCGCTTGTGGCCATTGACGTGAACTCCGGTCGCGCCACCAAAGAAGGTTCGATCGAAGACACGGCCGTCAAAACAAACCTTGAGGCCGCCGATGAGGTGGCTCGTCAGTTGCGTCTGCGTGATTTGGCCGGTCTGATCGTGATTGACTTCATCGACATGGAAGACCGCCGCAACAACGCCGCCGTTGAAAAGCGGATGAAGGAAAAGCTCAAGACCGATCGCGCCCGAATTCAGGTTGGTCGCATCTCTGGATTTGGCTTGATGGAAATGTCGCGCCAGCGCCTGCGCCCTGGTATGATCGAAGCTACAACACAGCCATGTCACCATTGTCACGGCACGGGCTTGATCCGTTCTGATGACAACCTTGCGCTGTCCATCCTTCGCCAGCTTGAAGAAGAGGGTGTGCGCCGCCGTTCGCGCGAGGTTCTGTTGAAGGTGCCGGTTGGCATTATGAACTTCCTCGTGAACACCAAGCGTGAACACATCGCCCAGATCGAAGCGCGTTACGGCCTTTCGGTGCGGATTGAAGCTGATCCGTTCCTTGTTAGCCCTGATTTCTCGATTGAGCGGTTCAAAACAGCGACGCGGAACCTTCGCGAAACCGCTGCGCCAGTTGTATCAGTTGATGCATCCCTGATGGATGGCGTTGACGAGGATATCGAGAGCGAAAACGGCCAATCCAACGATCAGAACGGTGAGAATTCCGCGCGGTCCGAGGAAGAGCAGCAGCCCAAGAAGCGCCGTCGTCGTCGTCGCCGTCGTCGTGGTGGCGGAGGCAATAACAATGCTGACGCTGAAAACGCCAACAACGAAAACGCGACAGATACGCAAACCTCTGATGACAAGCCGACAGAGGCTCAGAACGAGGAGAAAGCGGACGCTGAAGCAAAACCGGCGGAAGCGGCAGACTCTTCTGAAGCAAAGACAGAGGAGGCGCCTAAGAAACGCCGCCGCGCTCCACGTAAGAAAGCCTCTGACGCTGAGGTAAAAGAGGTGGCTTCCACAGAGGGCGAAGACGCTAAAGCAGAGTCCGCTGAAGAAGAGAAGCCAGCGAAGAAACCAGCGCGTCGCCGCACTTCCAAGAAAAAGGAAGCTGCAGAAGCTGCTGATCAAGGTGACGCAACTGTTTCTACGGATGCGCCAGAAGCAGCGTCTGAAGAGGCGCCGGCTAAGCCAGCACGCAAACGCGCACCGCGTAAAAAGGCAAAAGAAGACGCTTCAACAGAAGCGGCGGCCGAGGAAGCTCCCGCCAAGAAGACACGAAGCCGCAAGCCAAAGGCCAAACCTGCGGAAGAGGCCCCTGCAGTGGCCGCAGAGCCTGCTAAGGAAGAGGCCGCAATTGCGGTTGCAACGCCTGAACCGGAAGCCGCGCCAGTGGCAAAGCCGGAGCCAGAGCCTGTAGCTGCCGCGCCTGAAGTTAAAGAGAAGCCCAAGAAAAAGGGCTGGTGGTCGCTTGGGAAGTAGCTCTTAGTGGCACATTAGAAAATCGAAGCAACGCCGAGTCTTGGACTCGGCGTTGGCATTTGTAGCGTTGAATTTCTATTTTCGGCGGATGAAGTACCGCGTCGCTGCACGACCATTTCCAAGGCCTTCTGCGGTTTCCTGACCTAGAAACTCGTGTCCGTTTTCAGCACAGAAATGCGGCACGTCGATCTCTGCGGCGGGATCATCTGCGATCACGGCGAGAACCGCTCCAGCTTGCATTGTGCCAAGTTTCTTGCGGGCTTTCAAAACAGGTAGCGGGCACAGAAGGCCAAGCGCATCAATGTCTTCGTCATAGATCATGCACAGAACCTATGGCGCGCCTTGCGGTTTGTCCATTGCTCTTAGCCGCCGCTGATTTTGTACTTATTTCATTCAGATAATTGCGCTAGGCTGTGGTTTATCGAGGGCAAGAACGGGCAAATTGACGTGGTGGGGCAAGAGCTTAGGCAGAAAACACCGGGATCGGTGAGTAAGCGCAAGGTATTTTACATTCCCGGATATGATCCGCATCCGCCTCGGCGGTATCGTGAGTTGTATCGCACAGAGGCAATTCGACAGAGCGAAATTTCGGAATACGACATAACCTTCGGCCGCCCGATCATCGGCGAGGATGATTTTGGCTGGCAGGTACTTTCGCAAATTGACGGCACTCCCGTCCAAGCAGATGTAACCGTTTTGCCATGGACGGACATCGTCAAGAAATCCATGTCGCGCGGCGTTCTGTCGACCTATTGGCAGCTTGTTCGAACGGCGTGGATTTATACGAGAACCGGAACATTGCGCAGCCTGATGATGTTGCGCAAGGGGCCAATTATCGCGGCATTTTACCCTGTTTTGATGCTGCTCTTGCAACTCTTGGCCGCGTTCCTCGTTGCGCGTGTAGCGGCGGGGGCAGTGTCTTGGGCGATTTATCCCAACGTCGGTTGGGTGATTTTCCCGCTTGTATTCGTGATGATCCTCAGGTGGTTTCGCTCGATCGATAGCAAGATCTACGCTTATTACCTGATGCATGACTACGCGCATGCGGTCCAACTGCGCGGAGCGTATTCGGATGCGGATGAGGCAGTTATCAAAGCGTTTCGACACAGAATAGCAGATGCGATGGAACAGGATTACGACGAGGTTCTCGTTGTTGGTCACTCTTCCGGCGCGCATTTGGCTGTATCGATCCTTGCTGATTTGATCCGCAAGGCGCCACCTTCGCCACAGGGGCCTGCGTTGGCGCTGCTCACGCTCGGGCAAGCCATTCCTATGATGTCTTTCTTACCCGAGGCGCGTCGACTACGTGGCGATTTGGCGTTCTTGTCAACGCGTGATGATTTGTGCTGGGTTGATGTGTCTGCGCCGGCGGATGGGTGTTCCTTCGCGCTCTGCGATCCTGTTGCTGTGTCTGGTGTCGCGCCGCGCAACAAGAAATGGCCGCTCGTAATCTCTGCGGCATTTTCTCAAACTCTAAGCCCCGAGATGTGGCAGAAGCTCAAACGGCGCTATTTTCGCCTGCATTTTCAATATCTCTGTGCGTTTGAGCGCCCCAACGACTATGACTACTTCCAGATTACGGCTGGCCCGCTCACCTTGGCCGAACGCTTTCGCGGGCGAGCCCCATCAAAATCAAGGATAGATGTTGAGGCATCGCCTTATACAGACACATGAGTTTCACACCTCCTAAACCTCCCTCACGACCCGAAAAATCCAGTCTTTTCGCCTATTTGCGGGCGTTTCGCAAAGATATCCTCTCTGCCCAGCCGGAAAAGCTCTATGGCGCCAAGATGGCCGAGTTCAAAACGCCGTTCTTTCGCTCGTTTCTCGTAAACCAGCCAGAACTTGTGGATTTTGTCCTGAAGGAACGCCCGAGTGAATTTCCCAAGTCGAACCGTATCCGAGAGGGGCTGGAACCTCTGCTCGGAAACTCTGTGTTCCTGACCAATGGTGCGGAGTGGGAGCGGCAGCGCCGTATAATCAATCCGGCGTTTGAAGGGGGGAGACTGCGCGAAGTGCTTCCGGCGATGGAGGCGGCAAGCGCGGCTATGGTGGAGCGGCTCGCGATGAGGGCGGGGGATGATCCGGTAGAGTTTGAGCAGGAAGCAAGCTTTACCGCTGCCGATATCATTTTCCGGACTTTGTTTTCCATTCCGATTACCCATCACACCGCGTCCGAAGTGTTTGTGCAGTTTCAGGGGTTCCAGCGCACACAACCGATCCTCAATCTGGCTGCGTTCTTGCCGATTCCACGTTGGGTCCCACGGTTTCACAGGCGCGCGACAATTAAGCGTGCGCGTGCCTTGCGCGGGCTTATCACTGAGCTGGTGATGGAGCGCGCCAAAGCCATTGAGCGCGGCGACGCACCAGACGACCTAGCGACGAAGATCATGACAACAAAGGATCCTCAAACCGGCAACTGCTTTTCACCCGCAGAAATGGTCGATCAGGTGGCGATTTTCTTCCTCGCAGGGCATGAAACAAGCGCCTCTGCGCTCGCTTGGGCCATGTATCTGTTGGCGGTCGATCAAGACATGCAGCGCCGTGTTCAAGACGAGATCGACGCGCAGGTTGGGCAAGGTTCGGTTAGCTTATCTAAACTCGGGAAGTTGCGGCTAACGCGCGATGTGTTTCAAGAGGCGTTGCGTCTCTATCCACCGGTTCCAATGATGGTGCGAGAGGCGCAATGTCCGCACCAGTTTCGCGGAAGGAATGTTGAGAAGGGCGCACAGGTTGTGATCTCGCCGTGGCATATGCAGCGACACACTGGCATGTGGGATAACCCAGATTGTTTTGATCCGGACCGCTTCAAAACACCTGAAGGCAAGGCCGCGCTGCGCAAGGCCTATCTTCCGTTTTCAAAGGGCGCGCGTGTCTGTCCAGGCGCGGGGTTTGCGATGGCTGAAGGGCCGATGATCCTTGCCCATCTCCTCCGCGCTTTTTCCTTTAGCGCGGCCGATGGACCAAAACCAATACCCGTTGCGCATCTCACAGTGCGCGCCAAAAATGGTATTTGGTTAAAGGTCACGCCCCGCAAAAACGCCTAGCTCTTCAGCTTGTCCTGATAATATTTCAGGATGTATAGCCGGATCGCCGAGGCAAGCCCGAGGTCAATGCCACGCTCTTTGTCTATCTGTGCCGCTAGGGCGTTTAACGGAGTATTCTGCTCGTCCGCAATTTTTTTAAAGGCCGCCCAGAATTCATCTTCCAGCGACACACTCGTTCTATGACCGTTCAAGGTCAAAGAACGCTTTTTTGGTCTCATACTCATATACTTTCGATCAAGCAATTTGGCCCGAACGTCCTTTACCTTCGGGCAAACATCACACGCCCGAACATCCCCATCGTAAATCGTCAGGAATCCTTGGCAACCTGTACAAAAGTCAGGCGACCTTACGTCAACTTGGGCGTGTTTTCTCTAATTTACTCAGAAACAAACTACGTTGGGCCGCAAGGGATGGCTACTGCGGCGCCGGATTGCCAGCCCGAGCGTGTCGGGCCGGCGGTACTAGTCGGCTTCAAAGCCGTCGTCTTCTTGCTCTGTCAACTCGTGTTGGTCGAGCATTTTGCGTGCTTTTTCGTTGCGAGATGCATCAAGTAGGCGCTCAGCCTTGGAGCGGCCAAATTGCGCGGCGTTTTGATCCGCCTGCGCGCGTTTTTCTTCCCGTGCGCGGGATTTCCGCGCACGGTTCAGATTGGTGATTTTGGTCATGCGTCTTTGGGGCCGATCATGTTTTCTGGCCGCACGACTTCGTCAAAGGTTTTCTCGTCCACAAAGCCAAGCGCAATCGCCTCTTCTTTGAGGGTTGTGCCGTTTTTGTGCGCGGTCTTGGCAACGGTTGTTGCGTTGTCATAACCAATGGTCGGTGCGAGGGCTGTTACGAGCATGAGCGATTCATTCATGATCTTCTCGATGCGGTCTTTGTTGGCTTTGATGCCGACCACACAGTTATCAGTAAACGCAGAGGCCGCGTCGCCCAGAAGCTGCATGGATTGCAGGACGTTATAAGCCATCATTGGATTATAAACGTTCAATTCGAAATGCCCTTGGCTTCCCGCAAAACCAACCGCGGCGTCATTGCCGATGACATGGGCGCAAACCTGCGTCATGGATTCACACTGTGTCGGGTTTACTTTGCCTGGCATGATCGAGGAGCCGGGTTCGTTCTCAGGCAACAACAGCTCGCCAAGGCCGCAGCGTGGGCCGGAACCGAGAAGGCGGATATCGTTCGCAATTTTGAACAGGCTCGCCGCGACGGTCTTCAACGCGCCGGAGAACATGACAAGCGCGTCATGGGCGGCAAGCGCTTCGAATTTGTTTGGTGCTGTTACGAAGGGCAGACCAGTGATTTCGGCCATATTTGCCGCAACCTTCTCGCCCCAGCCGACGCGTGTATTCAGGCCGGTTCCAACGGCAGTACCGCCCTGTGCAAGCTCGTAAACATCGTTCAGGGATGCTTTTACGCGCTCGATCCCCTTGGCAAGCTGGTGGGCATAGCCGGAGAATTCCTGCGCGAGAGTGAGCGGTGTAGCGTCCATTGTGTGGGTGCGGCCGATTTTGATGATGCCCTCAAACTCTGCAACCTTGGCTTCGAGCGCAGCGTGGAGCTTCTCAAGGCCGGGGATCAAGACATCACGCGCGGTCATTGCGGTCGCGATATGCATGGCAGTTGGGAAGGTGTCGTTCGAGGACTGGCCCATATTGCAGTGATCGTTGGGATGCACAGGATCTTTGGAGCCGATCACACCACCGAGAATTTCAATCGCACGGTTGGCGATCACCTCGTTGGAGTTCATGTTGGATTGCGTGCCGGAGCCTGTTTGCCAGACGACGAGCGGGAAGTTGTCATCGAATTTACCGTCGATGACTTCTCCAGCGGCCTCAACAATCGCACCGCCGATTTTCGCATCCAGTGCGCCGCTTTCTACGTTGGCTTGCGCACAGGCTTTCTTGATGACGCCAAGTGCCCGAACGATAGCAACGGGCTGCTTCTCCCAGCCGATCGGAAAATTGATAAGCGACCGTTGCGTTTGCGCGCCCCAGTATTTGTCGGAAGGGACCTCAAGAGGGCCAAAGCTGTCGGTTTCGGTACGAGTTGCGGTCATTTATCTCTCCTGAGAACTCAAGGCAAAATTCGCCGTAAGCTATAGAGCGCAGGCGCGGTTTTGACAATCTCTCAGGAGGGGGAAGGGGCGCGGTAAATTGCCCGAATATTAGGCGCGGTGGCTATTTACGGAAGCTGTCGAGGCTGACAACTTCGGCGTCCTTTGCCTCTTCTTCCACGTCTTCGGCCATTGGGGCTTCTTCAACGGGGGCGTCGGCCTCTTCTTCGCGGTCTTCTTGGGTTTCAAACCGAAGGCCAAACTCAACCGAAGGATCCACAAATGTTACGATGGAATCATATGGAATATATAGGTTTTCCGGAGTTCCGCCGAATTTCATCGTAACCTTGAAACCGTCATCCGAAACTTCAAGATTTTCAAACCAGTTCTGCATTACCACCGTCATTTCACCCGGATAGCGATCCGATAGCCAGTCTGCCATCTCGACGTCGGGATGCAGGGTGTCAAAGGTAATGAAAAAGTGGTGCGCGCCTGGAAGGCCATTCTCCTGAACGCCTTGAAGCACCTTTTGGATAAGGCTCCGCATGGCGCTGTGCATCAGGTTTCCATAGTCGATGAAGTCAGACATTTTTTGGCCTTTGGATAGTCGCGTCTTTAAAAAGCATAAGCCTGCGGTTTCGGGAAGGAAAGGGGGCGCGAGCGTTTTTCCCGAAACGGCGCAATGAAATTTGTGCGGTTATATGCACTTTGCCCAAAGCGCGCGGCCACAGGCTCATGACAACAACGTTTCAATTTTTGAGGTCGCTGATTACGAGAGGCAGCGGGTAATTTATCCGGATATTTCGCCCGGTGCTTTAGAGTCCAATGGTATGAAGGCCAAGGCCCGCAAGCGCCATGATAAGCAAAGTACGCCCCATGCCGAGATTGGCTGCAAACATGAGTATTCCTGCAAGTACAGCAAGGCCAGCAGCGGCAAGATCAAGGCTTGCCGGACTCGGCAGGAGCACATCAAACCAACCGTGTTTGTACTGGGTCGTTTCTTTGAATAGCACATGGGCCGCGAACCAGATCGAGAGGTTCAGAATAACACCGACCACAGCGGCAGTAATCCCCGCGAGCGCGGCGGAAAGTTTTGGTCGGGTGCTTAGAGTTGAAAGGTAAGGTGCGAAGGTAAAAATCCAAAGGAAACAGGGCACAAATGTCATCCAGAGCGCGACGAATGCCCCGGCGATCCCGAGCGCCATGCCTCCGGCGTTATAGGCAGCCTGAAATCCAACGAACTCCGTAACCAGTATAAGCGGGCCGGGGGTTGTTTCGGCCAGTCCGAGCCCGTCCATCATCGTTGCAGTACTGATCCATCCATGCTCGGCCACCACGGTTTGCGTCATATAGGCGAGCACGGCGTAGGCACCGCCAAAGGTGACGATCGCAAGTTTTGAAAAGAACAAACCGATTGCAGTTAGGAGCTGAGCGCCGGAGAGGTACAAAAGCGCGAGAGGTGCGGCCCATAGGTTTCCCCATATCAAAACGGTTTTTAACGTTTGCGGGCGCGTTGCAGGCCCATTTTCGACGGTCATTTCAGGAAGTGAACCACGAAGCCCGATTGCACCGATCAGAGCGGCAAGTGCAACAATGAGCGGGTAGGGTAACGCAAACACATAGATTGCGATGAAGCTTGAGACCGCAATTCCCCATGCGAGTGGTGATTTCAGTGCGCGGCGCGAGACCTTGAGCAATGCGTCGATGACGATCACGACCACCGCGGCTTTTACACCTAGGAAAAGAGCCTCGACCAAAGGCACCTCGCCAAAGAGCGCGTAGGCCATCGCCAACGCCAGCACCACAAAAGCCCCGGGAATGACAAACAAAGCGCCAGCAATCAGACCGCCCCTCACGCCATGAAGCCGCCAGCCAGCATAGGTCGCAAGCTGCATCGCTTCTGGTCCGGGAAGTAACATACAGAACGACAGCGCTGACAGGAATTGAGACTCGCTAAGCCACGGGCGCTCCTCAACCAACTCCTTGTGCATGAGCGCAATTTGCGCTGCCGGCCCGCCAAACGACAGCAAGCCAATACGGGCAAAGATGCGAGTTGCCTCAGAGAGAGTGGGGTTATTCACGACATACTTTCAGGCTTGATTTCAGCGCGTTAGTTGCGTCGAGAGTTAGGCGGTTATCGATATTGGGTCAATTCTTTTGAACTGACAAAGTTCAATCGCCGCGCATGACCATTTCCTTGATCTTTGCCGCTTTGACAAAGTGATCAAGCTTATGGGTCTCAATCCACCATGTCGCCGCTTCCATAAGAAGGGCGGGGTTGTCATTTTTGTTCTTGAAGAAGGCATAAAACGATACGCCAACATCATCGCCTTTACGGGCGATCTTTTCGTCGCAGACGCGAAGGATGTGTTGGCGGAGAGAAGCGCGCATAAGGAAACCCTAAAACATGGAGCTTCATACTTATGCCGAAATACTGGGGAAGGTAAGTGCAGGTTTCTGTTGCCAGGTACCTGCGAACCCCGCCTAGGGCAGCAATGCGCTAGGGCTTAAAGTTTCGACTTTTCGGACTGCTTAAGCAGCCAGAGCCATCGGAGCGTCGTTGTCATTTGCAACTAGCTTAAATGTACCGATAACGGTGGTAACTCACCGAAACAAAGCAAACCCCTTTAGACGTTCGTCGATCCTATTTCGACCCCATGGACCTCAAATGAAGGTATTTGGTGGAGTCGCCGGGTACCGCCCCCGGGTCCGATCCGCTTATTACGAGCGCGTTTATGTTCATAGTCCCGAAGGACAGTCTCAATTTAGGCGTGGCGCGCGGAACTTACAAGGGATCATCGCCGCAATTTTCCGGTCTTGCCCGCATTGGTTTGGCTGTTCTTGCAATCGGAGCCAACGTGGTGTCTTGTTGATTTAAAGGGTGGAGTGGCAAACGGGAGATTGTCTGTGATTTGCCGAAATCAGGGAGTATTTTCATATGTTTAGAGCGCTGGTTGTCGAGAAAGACGATGAGGGAAAAACACAAGCAGGTGTAAAGAATATCTCTGTCGATGATCTTCCTGACGGTGATGTCCTCGTTGATGTGGACTATTCCACTGTGAATTATAAAGACGGGCTATGTCTTGGGAGCGGAGGCGGGCTGGTCCGAAATTATCCGCATGTTCCGGGCATTGATTTTGCAGGAACCGTCGCGGAAAGCGGTGATGAGCGGTATTCGGTTGGCGACAAGGTTGTTCTAACCGGATGGCGTGTAGGCGAGGTTCACTGGGGCGGTTATGCAGAAAAGGCTCGTGTGAAGGCGGATTGGTTGGTTCCATTGCCGGACGGGCTCACAACGCGGCAAGCCATGGCGATCGGAACTGCGGGATTGACCGCAATGCTCGCGACTGTCGCGCTCGAAGAACATGGGCTTACGCCAAACAAGGGCAAGGTTCTTGTTACTGGCGCGGCTGGCGGTGTTGGCTCCGTTGCAACAGCAATCTTGGCAAATAAAGGATATGAAGTCGCTGCAGTGACTGGCCGTCCAGAAACCGAGCCATACCTGCGAGGGCTTGGCGCCACAGAAATTGTCCCGCGTGAAGCGATTGCCGAAACTGTTAAGCGGCCATTGGAGTCAGAGACATGGGCGGGGTGCGTTGATGCCGTTGGCGGCGATATGCTGGCGCGGGTGTTTGGCCAAATGCAATACGGCGCTTCGGTCGCGGCAGTTGGGCTTGCCGGAGGACCGCAATTGCCGACGACTGTATTGCCGTTTATCCTGCGTGGGGTGAACTTGCTTGGGATTGATAGTGTCATGCAACCCTTTGAAAATAGGGTGAAAGCATGGAAAGCGCTTGCGGAGTTTCTGCCAAAAGACAAGCTTGACGACATGATCGTTCCCGCGACGCTCGAAGACCTTCCTCAACTTGGCCGAGATATCCTAAAGGGGCAGGTCAAAGGACGCGTTGTTGTGGATGTGCGTGCGTGATTTGAGCGCTTGCGCTTCACCCGAACGTTGTGCGCGTGCAACCCTGCGTAGGGAAAACCGCATGTAGGCGTGAAATCCGTTGCTCCACGGAGTAAACCCCCGTACCCATGACAAAAAAGGGGTGTTTCATGCTCTCGATGTCTCGAGTTATGGCCTTTGTGACGTTTGCAGCAGTTGCGTGGTTTGCGTCTGAATTGGTGAAATTTGAACTGCCGGAAGGAATGAACGCAGGCAAACTATCAGAGGTGAACGCGATTCTTGCAGGTATCGTTGCATGGCGCGTGGCTGGCGTTCGGCAACGGATCGGCTACTCTGCTGCGCTCGGAAACGGGTTCACGGCCATGGTGGCGGCGGTTCTTACCTGCCTCTTCTTTCAATCCGGATACGAGATGATCATGACCTCTATGCGTGGCCGATATGATGGCCCGATGGATGCGCTTGTCGAGATGGCAAAAATCTACGGTGAAATGGCGCTTTACCTTGCTACGCCTGCGGTGTTTATTACGCTTCTGGTTGGCGGTTGTGCCGCTGGCTATATGGTCGAATGGGCAAGCCGCCGCTGGAACTAAGCCAGCGGTTTTCATGCTGAAAACGGCCGGAGTAATAAGGCCGTTTTGTTTATGTCTGATACGATTTTTCTTTTTGGTACATTGCGTTACCTGCCATTGCTCAACCTTGTTGCGGGGCGTGATCTAACAACAAGCCTTGGTGCGGCGGCCCTAGAAGATCATGCAATCAATACCGTTGCCGGAGCAGATTATCCCTGTTTGGTCCATGCCAAGGGCGAGCGCGCTGAGGGCCTTTGCTTGCGGAGCGCAGACACGGGCGTACGTGATCGATTGGCCTTCTACGAAGCTTGTTTTGGCTACGTGCTCGAGACGGTGACACTCGCGAATGGCGAAATCGCAGACGTGTTTCGTCCGCTCAAAGAGCCAAAAAGTTATGCGGTTTGGGACCTTGAGGCTTGGTCCACGCGGTGGGGGGACATTGCCCTTGAGGCCGCCAGTGAGGTCATGTCGCGATTTGGCAAGGAAGCGCCAGAAGAGGTTGGCACACGGTTCGGGCCGATCCGCATTCGCGCTGCCTCGAAATTGCGCGCCATGGCTGAAGTGGAGCGAGAAGGGGCAGGCGCAGCACGTCCGGTCGCGGCTGTGAAGAAGCAGTCACGCGGATATGATCGGTTCTTCGCAGTTGATGATCTTGTGCTGTCTCACACCAGCTTTGACGGGCAGCGCGAACTGGAAGTAGAGCGCGCCGTATTTCTGATGGCGGACGCTGTTACGGTCCTGCCGTATGATCCGCAGCGGGATAAAGTGTTGCTGATCGAGCAATTCCGCGCGGGGATATTTGCACGAGGAGACCGGTATTCCCTAAGTCTGGAGCCAATTGCCGGACGCATGGATCCAGGCGAAACACCAGAAGACACCGCTCACCGTGAAGCACAGGAAGAAGCTGGCGTCTCGTTTGCGCGGTTGGAGTTCATCAGTCGCTACTACCCGTCTCCGGGCGGGACGAGCGAGTATCTGACCAGCTATGTGGGGATCGCCGACCTGCCTGATAGTATCGCTGGAATCTCCGGTGTTGCCGAGGAGGGGGAAGACATCAAAAGCCATGTTCTCTCGTTTGAGGCGCTCATGTCACTGGTTTCTGGTGGGCGGAATGCCAATGGGCCGCTGGTACTTTCGGCGTTGTGGCTGGCTCAAAACCGCTCACGACTTCGTATGCTGGCCAACGCTGGCGCTTGAGTTCCGTTGCGCTGCATCCTAAACAGTGCCAACATCTTAGAAAAAGGGCTTGAAATGCGCGTTTGTAAAGACCTGCCGGAATTGATCGGCAACACCCCGATGGTGCGCCTGAACTCTGTCTCCGACGCCACTGGTTGCGAGATTTTGGGTAAGGCCGAATTCATGAATCCGGGCCAGTCGGTCAAGGATCGCGCTGCGCTTTATATCATTCGTGCGGCGATTGAATCCGGTGCGCTAAAACCGGGCGGTACGATCGTCGAGGGGACTGCGGGCAATACCGGTATTGGCCTTGCGCTTGTGGGCGCGTCGATGGGGTTCAAAACCGTGATTGTCATTCCTGAAACGCAAAGTCAGGAAAAGAAAGACATGATCCGCCTCGCAGGGGCCGAACTCGTGCAAGTGCCTGCTGCGCCTTATAAAAACCCGAACAACTACGTGCGTTACAGCCAGCGTTTGGCCGAGGAATTGGCCAAAAGCGAGCCCAACGGTGCGATCTGGGCAAACCAATTTGATAATGTCGCAAACCGTCAATCCCACTACGAGACAACTGCGCCTGAAATCTGGGAACAGACGAAGGGCAATGTCGACGGATTTATCTGTGCGGTCGGATCAGGCGGAACACTTGCGGGCGTGGCTATGGGGCTGCGTGAGAAAAAAGCGGACGTGAAAATCGGGATCGCTGATCCGGAAGGTGCGGCGCTCTATAACTTCTATAAGAACGGCGAGTTGAAGTCCGAGGGAACGTCGATCACGGAAGGTATCGGGCAGGGGCGTATCACAGCGAACCTTGAGGGGCTTTCCGTTGATCACGCTTACCAAATCCCTGATTCCGAAGCTCTGCCTTATGTATTTGACCTTCTGGAAGAAGAAGGAATTTGCCTTGGTGGATCTTCTGGTATCAACGTCGCTGGTGCAGTGCGTCTGGCAAAGGAACTTGGGCCGGGCCATACGATCGTGACGATCCTGTGCGACTACGGCACGCGTTATCAGAGTAAGCTGTTCAATCCGGCGTTCCTGAAAGATAAGGGGCTTCCTGTTCCAAACTGGCTTGATCAAGCTCCGCGCTCGATCCCCGGAGTATTCGAGGATTAAGACATGCAGCGAGCCGGTTCGGAGCGTCACATCCAATCTCTTAACTGGCTTCGTTGGGGCGCAGCGCTCTTGTGTGCTGCGTTCATTTTGCTCTGGGCTGGTGCCGGTTTTGCGCAGGATGCAGAAGCGCCAGCCGAAGGAAATGAAGCCGAGGCCGCGAGCGAAGCATCTGGAGAAAGCAAAAGCATCCCTCTTGAGGGCGAGGCCAAGCAGGTTCGAAGCCTGCTTGCGATGGCTGATCTGGATTTGCTCGACGCAGAAGATATCGTCGGCACCGGTGTTTACAGAGATTGGCAGATAACAGCGCGGCAAGCCGAGGAAACCATAGGCAACCCTGAGTCTACTGATCAAGAGATTGAGGAACTCCGGAGCGAGGTTGCTCAGTGGCGCGAGGTGTTTCTCACTGGGCGCCCTGGCAACGAAGAGCGGTTGAGAACACTTGAGGCGCAACTCGCCGCCATCGCAAAGCCCACGCCGGAAACTCCTGAAGTCGATGTTGTTACCGAAAAACGCAAAGCGCTCGAAGAAGAGATCGCCCGTGTACGATTGCCACATCAAGCCGTCGACGAGGCATTAGCACAGGCCACGGGGCTTATTCGCGAGATTGATGCCTTGATGCGCGAGCGGCAAGTTGATGCGCTGTCTGAGATTGCTCCGTCGCCACTGCTGCCGACATATTGGGGCAGCGCGCTTGAATTACTCTATAATTTTGCTTTTGAGCGCGAGGATGTCGTCTCAAGCGATTTGGTCGAACGTCGACGTTATGATCACTTCAAAGAGAACTTTCATCTTATTATTTTGTATGGGGTTCTTGGGCTTGCGCTATTGTTCCGTGGTTCAAAGCTCGTGCGATCCTACATGCCGAAATCCGATGCCGATGTCGCATCGTCGCGCCACTGGCTTATCGTATTTGTTCTAAGCTTCCTTGCGTCGATGGCGCCGCTCGCGGGGCTTCTGCTGGTGTTCGAGGCCATATCGGAAACTGGATATGTGCGATTACGGGCTGCCGCATTGGTCGAGGGGCTGCAGTATCTTGCGATCTCTTTCTATGTGGCGCATTGGCTGGCGCATATGCTGTTTCCAAGCGCGGATGATCGCATCGGCGTTGCGGATCTTGTTAGCGACAGGCGCTTTGAGGCACGGCTGTATTTCGAACTTCTTGGCTTGATCTATGGTTTGTTTCTATTTGCGCGCGTGATTTTCCGATTTGAGATTCCGGAGATCGGCACACGCGCTGTCATTCTGTTCCCGCTGATCGTGGCAACTGGCTTGTTGGCGTATCGTTTCGCGCATGTCGTGGTTAAGGCAATCTCGCTAAATCGACTTGAAGACCAAGAGCAGCAAACCGCATTTCGCGACAAGATCCTGAAGTTTATCTGCCGTATCGTTATGGCGATTTCTATTGTCGGTCCGGTTCTGGCCGCCGCTGGATACTATACCGCATCGGTTGCGCTGGTGTTCCCGATGATCCCGTCGATTGGTTTGATCGCTGTTCTGACTTTGCTTTTCCGCGTGGTTAACGAAGTTTATGACGCTGTGTCGAAGCAATCAGGCGCTCATAACGACGCGCTGTTGCCGGTGATGTTCGCCTTTCTGGTTTGTCTCGCTTCCTTGCCTATCTTTGCTTTGATCTGGGGCGTGCGGGCTGCGCAGCTCTCTGAGCTTTGGACAACAATCCGCGAGGGCGTAACCATTGGCGGGCTGCAAATCTCGCCAGAGATATTTTTCTATTTCGCGCTGATTTTTGCGATCGGCTTTATGATCACGCGGCTGGTGCAAGGAGCGTTGCGCACCACAATCTTGCCGAAAACACGCCTCGATATCGGCGGACAGAACGCTCTGGTCGCGGGTGTTGGATATGTCGGGATTTTCCTTGCTGGCCTCGTTGCTGTTATGTCTGCGGGAATTGATCTGACGTCGCTCGCATTTGTAGCGGGTGCGCTCTCGCTTGGCATTGGCTTTGGCCTGCAAAACATCGTCTCAAACTTTGTATCAGGCATTATTCTTTTGGTGGAACGACCAATCTCAGAAGGGGACTGGATCGATGTCGGTGGGCAAATGGGGTATGTGCGCGACATTTCCGTGCGCTCCACTCGCATTGAAACCTTTGACCGCACCGATGTGATTATCCCAAATGGCGATCTTGTGTCTGGCGTCGTCACAAACTGGACCCGTGGTAACTCTGTTGGTCGGCTGGTCCTTCCTGTCGGAGCGGCTTATGGGTCTGATGCGGAGCGCGTGCAAGAAATCCTGCTCGAAGTGGCCAAGGGGCATCCCATGGTTCTTGCGGCACCAGAGCCATCCGCGCTCCTTGTACGGTTTGGCGCAGACAGCATAGATTTCGAAATTCGCGCAATCCTACGTGATGTGAACTGGAAGCTCTCGGTTGCCTCGGAGTTGAACCATGAAATTCTCAAGCGTTTTGCTGCTGAGGGCATCGAAATTCCATTCGCACAGCGTGACATATGGCTGCGCAACCCAGAGGCGCTACGCCCGACTTTAGAGTCAACTGCACAACCATCGCCAAAAACTCCATCAGAGGATTCTGCATGACGGAGATGCTATTTCGTTCCGACCCGTATCAGCGTGAAGCCAAGGGCAAGGTGCTCGGCCACACGGACGAGGGCGGCATCATTTTGGATCAAACCGTGTTTTACCCCACAGGTGGCGGGCAGCCCGGGGATTCCGGTGTGCTGACATGGAATAACGGGCAGTCGCTAGAGATCGCAACGACGATCAAAGGCGAGGGGGATCAGATTGTTTTGGTTCCCGCTGCGCCAAACCCTATGCCACCAATCGGCACCCATTTGGAACAAAAGCTCGACTGGGAGCGTCGATACCGCCACATGCGCATACATACGGCGCTGCATTTGCTTTCGGTGGTTATTCCATTGCCCGTAACGGGCGGGGCAGTTGGCGCTGAAAAGGGTCGGTTGGATTTCAACATGCCCGAACCTTTAGAGAACCGAGAGGCGTTGGAAGAGGGGATAAACGGGCTGATTGACCGCGACCTTCCCATTCGCGAAACGTGGATTACCGACGAAGAACTTGATGCCAGCCCCGGCCTCGTCAAAACACTCCGCGTGCAGCCGCCGCGCGGATCGGGTCGCATTCGCCTTGTGGCAATCGGGGAAGGCAAGGACATGATCGATTTGCAACCTTGCGGCGGAACCCATGTTGCCCGCACCAGTGAAATCGGGCGCGTTCACTTCGGCAAAGTCGAGAAAAAGGGTAAAACCAATCGTCGCGTAAATCTTCTACTGGAAGCCTAAAGGCCCGAAATTGTGCTCGTTTTCCTGTTCTAACAAGGTCAGAACAGCGCGGGCCAATTTTCCTTGTGAATCCCCAAGATTTTCCCTTGCAACCCTGAAGCTCCCGCACTAAAACCCGCGCTACGGACAGGTGGCCGAGTGGTCGAAGGCGCACGCCTGGAAAGTGTGTAGGCGGGAGACCGTCTCCAGGGTTCGAATCCCTGTCTGTCCGCCACTAATTCTTATAAGTTGTTGTTTTTTAGTGAAAAATACACTTTTTCTCCTCATCGTCCCCCAATTCATACCCCTTACCAAATTGTTTATTGATCATTAGGCGGAAACGATATTTGAATCGCAAACGGCACCAACTTGTCAGTGCGAGTTAGTTTGCTGATTGAACACAAATCATCTCTTTCGGCCCAGGGCGGACCTTCGTACTCTTTGACTCGAATGTCGGCTTTGAGCCCCATTTTGCAGGCACGAACGATTCGAATGCCGACTTGGCCGTCATTCGCTTCAGATGCATGCCTCGGTTCACAGGCGCGAGTTCAGAGACTTCTGGCACGGCCACAGGTGCCTATTGTGCCAAGACCTCAACCTCTGGGAAGTGCCAACTGCTGTCGAGGATCTCAGGTCCGGGCTCGTAGAGGCGCACCGCGTAATTCCAGCCCGGGGAAATGGGAATGCAGTTGATCCGGCCATCCTCGCAACCGCCGAAGTTTATCGTGATCGCCCCGTCCGCGTCCGGCTGTGCGGTAACATCGTTGTAACTGTTCACGCCCAGATCGTTGGCTTCGAGATAGCCTTCGGCGTTGTAGACCGTGATCGACCAGAACGCGCGGACGGGGACATCGCGTAGTGTCACGGCATGCGGTGTTTTACCGTCGTTTTCCGGGACGGCATCGATAAGATACACCGCCGCGCGGGCCGGCAACCCCATGCTGCAATCGCACCGATAAGGTAGTCTACGGGATCGACCTCGTCTTTGGTGCCGTAGGCACGCGTCGCGTCGAAGCCGAGCGTGGACAAATCGTTCAGCGCCTTTCGCGCCAATGTCAGTTGGTCGAGATTCCAGTCCGGTGCCTCGAAGGGTCCGGTGCCGCCGCCGGTGACCGATATGGCATCCTGCGCCGCATGGGCGGTCGCGATGTCCTCGGGGTCGGTTACATCTACGAAGGTTCGGAAGGCAACAATGGCAAATCGCATGCCGACATTTTCCTCGGTCAACTCATAGGTTCCAGGGGTTGCCTCGGACAGCATGTAATGGTCCTGGCTGATGACGAGCATCGACATGTAGCGCCCATCAATCTCAGGCAGGGTGATCTGCACCGGTTCCGACAAATCGAGAAGGGTACCGCTGTAGAGTGTGTCCTGGTTCATCCGGATCACAGGCTGGTTGTCCGTGGTCGTGGGCTCACGCAGATGCGTCATCTGACTGAAATCAGTGCCATATACGCGCATGTTCTCACGGATCATGTGATCGGTTTCCGCACGCACGAGGTTGGCGACAGTGACATCTGCGGCCCAGGTCCAACTGGGAAGCGCAAGCGCGACGGCCAAGAGCAGTTTTCTCATAATGATCTCCAACATGGTCAGTCAGCGGGTTGCGCCGTCGGAAAGGTCCAGCTTCCGTCGAGGATCGCAGGCCCCGGCCGGTACAGCCGCACGGTATAGTTCCAGCCTTGCGTGAGCGGCAAGCAGTTTACCCGCTCGTCTTCGCAACCGCCCAGATGTATCGTCGTGCTGCCATCCTCATTTCGGTCGCCCGTGACCGAATTGACGGTGTAAGCGTCCAGCGCGTTTTGTTCGAAGAAGCCGGCAGTGTTGTAGTGGCTGACCGATCAGAATGCGTCCACCGGAACATCGGCAGGAACGTCGATGCGGTATGTCCCTACTGGTAATTCTGGGTCCACGTTGACGTAGAACGCCTCGGCTTCGGGCAGCCCGCCCCAACCACCGGCGGTGCCGATGAGATGGCGCACGCCGTCGACCTCGTCCCTGGAGCCGAACATCCGCGAACTGTCCGGCGTGAAGGGGCCGAACGCCAGGATTGTGGCGACCAACGCCTCGTATGTATCCTCGTCATAGGCGGGCGGCAGGAAGGGTCGGGAAGATCCCGCCTCGAGCGTTATCGCATCCTGAATCGCATTAACTTCGGCCACGTCCCGGGGATCAGTTGCATCCGCCAGAATCCGAAGAAACACGATAACGAATTCGGTATCGAATTCTTCCATGTCGAGCGTGTAGGTACCACTGCCGGAAAAGACCTTGTTGATAAAATGGTCCTGGTTCACCACCATCGCCGTCATGTAACGGTCGCCGACATCTGGCAGGGTCAGCGTTGCACCCGCGCTGATATCTGCCACCACCGTGCTGTAAAGCGTATCACGGTTCATGCGTATAGTTGGCTGGTTGTCGATCGGGCTGGGTGCGCGGAAATGAAAGAACTGGTTCACTCCACCGGCCAGCGTCACGTATTTGGCCAACTCGATATCGGTCGCCGCGCGTACGAAATTGTCTATGGTGACGCGCACTTCGCGCGCCTCGAGTACATCCGTAAGCCCATCCGTGACGATCTCGGCCGTTGCCGCGGCGTTGAAAAATATCCCGCAAATACCTGTGGATATGATCCATCGCAAATCCATGATCGCAATCCCCCATATAGGTCATGACAGTACCGACACTCTAAGACGGCAATCTAATGAGGATCAAGCCATACGCACATGATTTGGATCAACGGCCGCACCCACCCTGCGCTTGCCCGTCAGGCGGGTAGGTTACCGGCTGGTCTTGCGAGCATTGCCGATCTTCTTGGCGTGTTGGAGCACTCTTAGTTTACGTTGGATGTCTCGTTCTTCGTTTGTCATGAAAACTTCCTTCACCCCAAAATGGGTAATTTACAGGAAGTGTCCCAAGAGTCCGTACATATCTACAGACGGGGCTTTTCCACCCGGTTAACGAGGCAGTGAAAGCAGTTAAGTCGGCAGGTAGGCGAAGGGAAAGCTATAAACTGGATTAACCTGAAAGTTCTCGCATCCCTAGAATGTTGTTGACAAATAAGTTCCAACAGAGCTTTAAACTTTTCAAAATATTAATAAGGGAAAACATAGTGTTAGACTACTTGAATACGTTTGCGTCGGCGCAAACAACTGCGATCAGTTTCGACCTATCAATTATTATCGTATTCCTCGCGAGTATCATATCTGCTTGGTTTGCTTGGAGCAAAAGTCAGGACCTAAAAAGGCGGGAACTCGAGCAACAAAAAAGAATCGCACTTGAAAACCATTTAGGAGTCATCCGAAAAGATTTGTTTGCACTTTTCGACGCCGAGTTTCCTCAAATTTACCGATCCATCTCCGAATATGAGTTGGAATTGGGTTTCGCGAGCGAGCTAAATCCTGAACAGCAAAAGCAGGTAATACAAGATCAAAACAAAAAACTTGTCTGGACGTTGGCCAATCTTCGCGATTTTAACAAACATATCTCACATCGTTTAAATGTGGCTAACAAATTCCGAGGTATGAAAGATGACGATCTGGAATCTTTCTTCACTCAATTCACTGAACTAGATTTGGAAATCTTGTCTTTGAACCAAAGAATTGGGAAGGATCGCGAGTACTGGACGGATACTAAAAAACTTTTAGAAAACGCCAATGAGAAGTACAATACCCTGATTGCAGAGGTCACTATTTTGTAGTGACCGCACCCTAAAGTCGGGTCACATCCTCGCTATTTAGCCGCTTAGGCAGAGGCAACCGTGTTATCAGGGCCGTTTTTCATGCCAACCATATTTTGTGCCTTGGCATGGTCAATGCTTATTCGCCGGAAGCGTCGGGGCCAGCAGGGTTTCAGTTGGCTGCGCAGTGTAGTATTGGCCTCTGCGGCGTGGAAGTGGTTTATCTCTACTGCTCCGAATAGTCTCTGATCTGCCCAATAACCGCATTATCTGGCACCCGAGACCTTCAGGTACGTTCCAAAAATCCCGTTTAAGACCTAAGCAGTTGTTGAAGGTTTTTGGCTCGAAGCTTCCGTTTGCTGCAAAGTGGCTGGGCGGCGGCGTTGGGCCGATTACGACGGCTATGCAGAGATCCTGGATGGTTTTAGTTCGGAAAACACAAGGCATCGGCCCGCAGGTCGCCTATGGCGCAAGGTCGTTGTTCACCCCATCGATACCAGCCTGCGAGACTAGAATGAGTTCGGGGTCGAGGACCGGGCAGAAGGCGTGGTGGCGTGCCTAACGGTTTGCCTGTCTTTTTGACGCCTGTTTTGCACCGCGTGGCAGACTTTAATGCACTGTGCAACGATAGGCCGCTTCCCGCCCAAATGCTTCCGACCCCTCCTGACACAACCGACAGAACCGACAAAACGCGCCGTTTGCGTTTGAACCCGCCGGTTCTGTCAGTTCTGTCGGTTGTGTCATAGGCTGTTTAGGCGCTTGGTTGATGCACCGCCGGATTGATCATGTAGAGTCGTGAGCGCCGCCCTCCTTTTGGACTTGAGGGTTGTTCCACCAATCGCAAAATATCGCCGTCCTCCAATGCCTTGAGGGCGGGATTTAGTTCACTCGCGGTTGCCAGTCCCGCGCGATCGAGGCGCAAGACCTCGCGCGAGGTGAACCGTTCCCACGTCTGATCGCGAATGAGCGCCACCAGACGACGTGCAGCGCGTTCCGTTTTGGAAAGCGAGCCGCAGGCATAGGCCCGCTCTGCCATTGGCAAAGCATAAGAGGTGACAAACAGTTCTGCGCGGGCAAAATCCTCAGTCTCGATTTCCTCCGGCTCCATGCCCTTGCCTGCGGCCCACCTTAGGTAAGCTAACACAAGCGCAAGGCGAATGGTCATACCGGGCAGTTTTCCTATGTAAGATAACATTAGGCCATCGGCATGACTTTCCCGCTCCCTTATGTAGCTACGTAACCTATCAAGCTTTGGGCAGGCACTCTCTGTGAAGGGAACCTTATAAGGGTACATAACGTCGCTTTCATCTGTCACCATGTTGAGCGAGAGCAGGCGCGTGATCGTGCGATCAATGAACGCGTCGTCCGGTGTGAACTCTGGTCGCTTGATCGGAACTGGATCAGGCTAAATCGGCATAAAGCGCGCAAGCAAACCATCATCGTCGGTGTTGATAAGCAAGGCGTTCAGGCGGTCCGGTTGGATACCTCCCAACACGCCAATGGAGAGCCGGTCGATATAGACCGGATCGCGCCCCATGCGCTCCACGGTGTAGGCCCGCCCGCCATAGGCTTCGAGCCAAAACGGGCGATCAGTCCCGCCGCCGGAATAGCGCGTCATACCTTGTAGCCATCCGGCCAATTCATCCCGTGCCGTAAGCGTGCCGCGCGCTTGCCGGTCCAGTATAACTGCCAGCCTCTCAACCGTGCCGTCAGCCACACAAAGGCGCGGCAAGAATGGCTCCGGTCCCGGATTGGCCATGTCAGGCCGATCAGGTGCTTCCGTCCCTTCCTTGATTGCGGCCTTCGTCGCTTCCTTCCACGTGCTTTCAGCAATTTCTGGCAATCTCTGCTGCCTCGCGCCATTCACCGACCTCTGCCTCCGCGCTCTTACGTAAGGTACGCTCTGCCTTACGTAACGGGGATAGCACTGCATCAAGGCCCGGAGATTTCCCACTTGAGGGCAAGCCAATCGCCATAAGCCAGAGGATTGGCGGCTCCGCCCAACCGGCCCACGGGGAGACCCATCGGGTATTCCCGATGAGTGATCCTGCCACCGCCAACAGGGCTGCGACGACATAATCAGGTGATGCAGATTTGGCCTCAGCCGCTATTCTAATCCAGCGCGCCCATTCAGGACCAAATACTTCATCAAGCGGCAAAGTGGGAGCCGGAAGCCGCTCATCCTGCAAATAGCGGGATGCAGGCTCCGGCCACTCCGGCGCAATGCGTTCTTCACGTGCAAACATAGTCATACCACTTGCGCCTTACCCAAAAGAACATCATTCCAATCAGAGCCCTGTGGAGCCGCCAATATCGAAACTTGCCATCCAAAACCGTGCGCACGGGTCGCCAAAGCCTCCGCTGCGGCGCGCCCGACATCATCACCATCTGGCGCGATGAGCAACACGCCCTGCTGCCTAGGTAGGTTTAAGGATTGCATACCGCCCGCACTCAACGCGGCCCAAACTTCAATTGGGCCATCAATCAAGCCAGAGAGAAGCGATAGGCCGGTTTCAATGCCCTCAGTTACCACAAGCCTCTTTGCCGGAAGTGATAACCGCACAGCGCCGCCCTTGGTTGCGCCAAGCATGGCCTTGCTCGGAGTGAGCGCGGCTTTTCCCTGTCCTTGTATGTCGAGGTAGGTCCGATGAACGGCAAAACCTCGATTCCGTGACCTCTGCGAATGGGTGACTTGGCCAATAAGCGCCGGAACACGCTTTGCCTTGGGATGCCAGCAGGTTGCCAGATAGCGAAGGCTTTTCGGCAAGACGCATGTGATCCCGCGCGCGCGCAAATATCGCTCTGCAAGCGTTCCTTGCACAGGGATCGCATAGTCCCAACTTGAGCGCGCAAACTCACTCCGGCGCTGATTGTGCAAACGCGCGGCTTGGCATCGTTGCCAAAGCCGCTTTGTGTCCACATGCGGCGCAAACTCACCAGCATATACACCGCGCTCTTTCAGCGCTGTTAAAACCGCCTCAAAGCTGCATCCGGCGTGACAGGTCAGCAACAACTGACCTGTGTGCCCGTTCGCAATGCTCAAGCTTGGTGTGCGATCCTCATGCGCCGGACAACAGGCGCTCCCTGAATGGGCGGACCATCGACCTCCCAAGGCACGGGTGACATATTCCGCGTCGATCATTACACCGCCCCCCGTTTAAACCTGCTGGGAAGCGTGTAGAGTTTCTCATGCTGAGAAGCTCCAGTTTGCTGGTGGAGCCGCATGAGCGCTTTTCGGGTGGTGCAGTAGCCCAAGGTGTCCCAAGCCGCTCCCCCAGCCGCAAATCGCCGCCTTCGTTTCTGGAACAACCATTGAATCCCGTCGCGACATACTGCTACGCGATAGCCACCGCGCCGGAACAATTCCCCTTGATAATATTCCGCCGTTTCACGGTAGTCGGTTTGCGGGGCAACGGTTGTGCTTTGCATCGTACAATCCAGCATCACACCACCTCACTTGTCCGGCTTTCAAGCCATGCCATGACATCTGACTGACGCCACCCCACCGCGCGCTTGCCAAGTTTGACCGGTTTCGGGAAGGTGCCTTCCGCGATCATGGCATAGATCGTAGATCGGGACAGACCGACCAGAGTTTCGACGTCAGGACGTCGGAAGATAATATTCTTCACGTTATTCATTTTCTTCCTCGAGTTTTTACGCCAATTCCTTTGACGCATGTTGCATTCAGCAGTATCGAGGGCGTCAGGGATTGCTCAAATTCCCGAAAGTCCCGCCGGTTCCGGTGTTAGCGCACCGGAGCCGACACGCGGCACCAACTGCCGATAAGCACCGCGTGAGGACGAAGAAGCACAGCGGAATCCATCTCGCAATGGCACCCAGAAGAGGTGACAAAACTATTTCTTTTCAGTATTTTATGGTGATATTTGGCGGACTAAGTAGCCAGTTCATCCAAAACTGCGTGAAAGTGGACGCAAAATCCAAGTCTTTGATTTTAAATCATTCTTTTTTGAAGAAATTTTCCCAATCCACCATCATTTTACGCCGCCGCTCCAAGGCGTCGGTTCTGCGGTAAGCCCGATGTACCTCTGATCCCACATCATGGGCCAGTGCCAGTTCCGCCAAAACATGATCATACCCTTGCTCGGCCGCCCAATCGCGAAAGGTTGACCGCAGCCCGTGCGGTACGGCAGGCGCGCCAGATTTGGCGTCAATATAGCCGCGCCCTCCATTGGCAAGGTCCGCTTTATGCATTTTGCGCATAACAGACGACAGCGCCATGTCAGAAAGCATCCCGCCCTGAGCCGCGAAGAACACATAGGGTGACCCCTCCATACGGGGCAAGTCTTCCAGCATGGCGATCAATGTTGGTGTGAGAGGCACCCGATGTTGACGCCGCGCCTTCATGCGCTCTGCGGGAATCGTCCAGTGACGCGCTTCAAGGTCAACTTCATCCCATGTCATACCGCGCACTTCACCGCTGCGCGAGACAGTCAGCGCAGCAAATCGCAACGCTGCAATCGAAGTGCCTTTCCGATTGGACAGATCGGCCCACCAGCGCCCCGTGTCCTTCTGCGCTAAGGCGGGTTGGTGTCGTACCGTTGCGACCTTGCTTGGCTTTGGCAAAACTTCCGAAAGGTTGCCTTGCCAACGGGCCGGATTGTCGCCTTCCCGTAGTTCATTCACCGTCGCCCAAGACAGAACCTTTTCAATGCGTCCACGTAACCGGCTAGCGGTTTCGGTTTTTGTGTCCCAGATCGGCTTTAAGACCCGCAGAACATCTGTCACTTGAATGTCCCGCACCGGCATCGAGCCAATAACCGGAACCGCATAAGTATCCAAGGTTGCGCGCCATTGCTTCTTGTGTTTCTCGTTCCGGAACTCCGTCAGCTTGGCTTCCAGATACTGCTCCATCACCGCTTCAAAATTGCTCACGCTCTGCGCTTTGCGTTTTGCGGCCAATGGATCGCCACCCAGCGTTGCCGTACGTTTGTTTTCAAAAGCCTGCTCGCGCGCCATTTTTAACGTCACGAGAGGGTAAGCACCCAAGCCAATCTCCCGCCGCTTGCCATTCACTGTCAGACGCTGCACCCAATATTTGCGTATATTCTTGTCGATCCGCAGAAATAGCCCTGTGCGGCCTTCATCGAAATACTTACCCTGCTGCTTGATGTTCTTCACAAACGCCGTCGTCAGGCGTGTTCCTGTGGTCATACTGCTCATTGCCTCCCTGCAAACTGTCCACCATTTTATCCCCCATTTACTGGCGGATTCAGCTGGAACTCGCAAGACCTTAAAGAACGTAACAAAGGTATTTATTGTTTATTTTTAAAACTATACGGGAAATCTCAGAACCTTACCGGAATAAGGTATGGCGGCCTGTCTGTCCGCCACCTTTCTTTCTTCCACAATGCCTTTTATCTAAAAAAACCAAAGCCATATCCGAATTCGATCGGCGTTATTACCCTATGGGCTTGATTTGCTACCCAGGCAGCACCGCATTGAGGCAACGGTGAGTGGCATATGGACAATCTGGTTAGGCGTGGAACGACATGGTATTTGAAGCGACGGGTTCCTGTTCAATTTGCCCAGCTTGAACCACGCAAGATTAACTAGATTAGCCTCAAAACAGTTTCTCAATCCCTTGCCTGCATTAGAGCGAACACGACTTGGGCCGAACAGGTTGCGCTGTGGGAGGCAAAGCTGCTTGGACGCGATGGTTCCGAAGTGGAAAAATATCGCGCCGCCCAGAAGATCGCTTCTGCGCACGGCTTTACGTTTCAACATCTCTCGGAACTGCAAACCGCACCGCTGGAGGATATTCTTGAGCGCGTTGAAGCAGTGGCGACCTCAGATAGGACGCTGGACGCACAGCTTGTACCCAGTCACTTGGGCAAGCCACGGCTCCGTCTCTTAAGCTCTCCGCTTTGGTGGATCACGTTCAGGGCCTCACCGCGCATGACAATAGCTTCTAAAGTCCGGAGCAAATGCGTCTCTGGCTAAATCCTCGCAAACGGGCTGTTGGTAATCTAATCAAGGCTCTGGGAAAAGATTGCGATGTTATTGCTGTGAGTCCCCGCATGATATTCGTATTTGTCCAGCCAGATTATCGAGCATCGGATAGGTCGCCGGATCCGTATGAGCTGCTAATGCGAGTCGTTGGAAGAGGGGGCTATCGCTTGTTAGGTAAACGCCAGAGGTCGAATTGTTTGTAAGGTTTCCACCAGCTCAACGAACTTTGGCCTTTCTTAGAAGTGACCTAGAGAAAACTTTTTCTCACAGCCGTTGGAGCGTAAGGCCACCATCTGGGCGAAGTGTTTGCCCAACGCAATAGGGTAGCTCACCGTTTGAAGCGGCGGCAACAATTTTGCCCACTTCCTCTGGCTGACCGAACCTCGGCATAAGTGTAATCTCGCGTTCGTCGATAAGCTTCTTGTAGGCCTCAAGGACAGGACGCGACAGGTCGGTTTCAATTATACCTGGTTGGATATCAAATACTTGAATTCCTTCTGGGGCCAAGCGTTGAGCGTATGTTTTTGCAACCATTCCGGCGGCGGCTTCGGAAACGCAATATTCGGCCTTGTCGATTGATGAAGCAAAAGCACTGACTGAAGATACGATACTGATGAAGTAGGCAACCTCAGGGCTCCGTTCGCGTCTTAGTAGGTGGTTTGCAAACGTCTGCGTTAAGAAGAATACAGCCTTCGCGTTTTTGTCCATAACATGGTCCCAGCTATCGGCCTCGACTTCAAGGATGTCTGCTTTGCGCAAGGGGCCAACACCCGCGTTGTTAACAAGCGTTGTGAGCTTTGCTCCAAGTCGTTCTTCGGCGCTATTGATAAGCGACCGATGTTGCTCGGGATCGGTGACATCCGCTGCAACGGGAACGGCCTTGATCCCTTTTGCTTGTAAGTCATCTATAGTTTGACTCATCGCGTCAGACTCGCTTCGGCCATTGACGGCGATATCAAAGCCCTTGTCCGCAAGACTGTTGCCTGCGGAAATCGCGTTTACATGAGCCTGCAGCAAACGTGTCTCTTTTGAAACCCAAAGTTGATGTGCCACAGCAACTCGCCAAAGAGAAAAATCGGAGAAAGTTGGTTCGCTTGCTTTGTGAAATGCGGTAGAGGGCATAGTTAGCGCGAACAATCAGGTTTGCAACGCAGTCTCTTGGCTTAAGTCAACGCTGCGGTGAATTTGCTGTTCGCAGCAAGTTTGAATGAAATGAAAATCAATAATGGCGTGTACCAAATGGCGAACAAACAATCTACTCAAGCGATAATCGGAGATCCACAGTGGGACGGTCTTTGGATCAACGACCCAATGCACCAAAAGTTTCTAAAGGGCGACGTTCAGGCGCAGCTCGACTTTTTCCGACCTATGCTGCGCAGCGATGGTGGATTTGACGTGCCCGATTTTGACGGTGCACCGTTGCCTGACGGGCCGCAAGAAATTCACACAACAGCGCGCATGGTGCATTCCTTCGCGCTTGCCAAACAATTTGGATTTGGCGGGTGTGATGACGTTATTGATGCGGGGATGGCATTTCTGTGGAACCAGCAACGGGACTCGGTTCATGGCGGATACTTTTCATCAGTAAACCGCGATGGCACGGCGGCAAGTGACGTTAAGCTCGCTTATGGGCATGTCTTTGTATTGCTCGCGGCCTCGACTGCAAAAGATGCAGGGCATGGTGATGCGGATCGTTTGCTTGCCGATGTGACCGAAGTTTTGCAAACACGCTATTGGGAAGAGGCACATGGCCGGTTTGCGGATGAATTCCGTGCAGACTGGACGCCATTCTCCGCCTATCGCGGGTTAAACGCCAATATGCACGCTGTCGAAGCGCATTTGGCTGCATACGAAGCGACAGATGACACTGCATACCTCGAACGCGCTGGTCGAATTCTCTCGTTCTTCTTTGATGAACTGGCCCCTGCGTATAACTGGCGTTTGCCGGAGCATTTTGACGAGAACTGGAAGGTTGATGCCGATTACGAAGGCGACCCGATGTTCCGCCCTGCGGGAAGCACGCCTGGGCACAGCATGGAGCTTGGTCGTATGCTCTTGCAGTATTGGGATTTGAAAGGTCGAAGCGATGAGAGCCTGCCCGCCAAGGCACGGCGGGTGATTGAAACGGCCTATACAGATGCGGCACGGCCCGACGGCGGGTTGGTCTATACCTTGCGCGATGGCGAAGTATCGGTCCCTGATCGGTACTGGTGGCCTGTGACAGAGGCAATCGGCGCTTTTGCTGCTCTTCAAAAGGTCGATCCGCAAGACAAGGATGAGGAGCGCTATCGAGCGCTTTGGGCATTTGCAGACAGCTACTTGATAGACCACGAGAAGGGCGGCTGGTTCCCCGAGCTGGACGACGCCGGGCAAGCCGTTTCAAAGCAATTCTTGGGGAAGCCAGATATTTACCACGCCATCCAAGCGGGACTTTTCCCGCCTGTTCCCGCGCTCTCACGCCTGTCTGCTAAGGCAGGCTAACCGCCTAAGGGTATAATCAACTTCGAAGGTGTAAGGACTTTACGCTTATCTGTTTCAGAAAATGATCGTGATTGGCGAGATAAACCTTGTTTACACCAATTACGATCGTTTTGTCGGAGGCGGCGCGGTTTCAGGAAATGAATAGCTGGTACTTGATAAGGCCGAAGATACCTTTTGTTCAACGTCGCGAGATGGGGGCACGGTGTTCCAGGAACTTCAACACGATAAATCTCTTGGAAGACGCAATCACGGCGGATAGGTAGTTAAGAGTTCTCTCCTTACGCGAACGACAACGAAGATAGGGCAGGCAATGGCGTGAAATCGTCAGTTCGCTGACCAAGATCACATTGCCCGCTTCCAGTTGTTCGCTTGATGTGTAGTAGAGAGTTTCTTCGGGAGCCGAAAGTTTTTCGCGATAAACGGAGTTCTGAGACTTGAAAACGCATTCAATTCATCCTGCACCTGCGGATGCGGAAAATCGGCGCGCTGTTCAGCCCGTCATATGTTATCCGACCGAAAATCTGGAAGCGCCTGACCTAGATCAGATTTCCGAACTTCGGGCAGGGGCAACCAAAGTTGCGGAATGCCTTGTTGATCCTCGCGATGCGGGATGCATAGACGTCCCAGCTGGCGCGTTCTTTCGGATTGTGTCTGTTGAGGGGCCACAGGTTGGGGATCTCAATATCTGGAACACCAAAGACCTGAACGAGAGATTTTATTCCGGCAAAACACGTGCGCTGCATGGCACGCATCTTTCGACCGGAGATCGGATGTGGTCGAGTTTTCCGTTCTTACGGCCAATGGCGACGATCGTGGATGATACGCTTGATTGGTATGGGTTTGATGCGTACGGCGGCTCTGTTCATGATGTAATCGGGACGCGCTGTGATCCCTACACGGGGCGTTTGCTTGGTGGGGGGGATTATCATTACTGCTGTCATTCTAACCTCACCCGCGCCTTGGCACAGCATAGTGGGCTTGACCTACAGGTTGCAGAGGGGCTGGTGCATGATGTTTTGAATGTTTTCATGTGCACCGGATTTACGCGGGATACGGGCCAGTACTTCATGAAAGCTAGCCCAGTACGTCCGGGAGACTATCTCGAGTTTTTTGCGGAGATTGACCTTACCGTCGGGCTTTCCGCCTGTCCGGGGGGTGATTGCTCTGCATCCCACTCTTCTGACGTGGCGAAATGCTATCCATTGCTCATTGAAGTATGGGACCCGGGCGAAGAGGCGCGTGCCGCACATGTAATGCCTGCGGTTTCCGCGTATGACCGTAGTCACGGGGCCTAGGCCTTTTATGCGGTTAGTTTTATGCCCAAACGCGCGAGCATGTCACAACACTTGTTGAGCTGCTCCACCGTAATGAACTCGTCGGGTTTGTGCGCCTGCTCAATAGAGCCAGGGCCGCAGACTACAACGTTCATGCCAAGCTCTTGAAACAAACCTGCTTCCGTTCCGAACGAGACAACATCGGCGCTGTTTGATCCTGTGAGTTCTGCCACGAGATCGCGCGCGGCGTTATCGTGCATGGGGTCAAGGCCCGTGACTTCGCCGATGGTTTCGGTTGTGATCTCTGCGTGGTTGCAAACCGCATGCATGTCCGGAAGAAGGGTGTGGCGCACATAGGCGGCGAGCGCTTGCTTCACAAACTCCGCATCAGCCTTTTGCACAGGGCGCATTTCCCAATCTACCTCTGCCTTACCTGCGATCACGTTATGAGCCACCCCGCCGGCAATGCGTCCGATGTTGATGGTGGTCCACGGCGGATCAAAGCGGCTGTTCTGTGGCGCGCGAGGTTTGAGTTGTTCGCGCAGCTCCATCAAGCGGCTTACATAGCGCGCGGCGTATTCAGCGGCGTTCACACCCGCGTCGGGTAGGGAGCCATGCCCCTCAAGCCCGCTAAAGTGCGTGGTGTATTCACAGCAGCCTTTATGCCCCTCGATGATGCGCATTTCTGTTGGCTCGCCGATAATTGCAATGTCTGGCAGTATATTGCGCTGGGCCAGTTCGCCCACAAGGTGGCGTGCCCCAAGACATCCGACTTCCTCGTCATAGGTAAAGGCAAAATGCAACGGGCGGATCAGGCGGGCAGGGTCGATTTGCCCAGCGAAGGCGACGGCGGCCGCGATGAACCCCTTCATGTCGCAGGTGCCGCGACCATAAAGTCTGCCATCTCGCTCTGTCATCTCAAATGGATCGCTGCTCCAATCCTGATCCAGAACAGGCACGACATCGCTATGCCCTGAAAGAAGTATGCCGCCAGGGCCGTCAGGGCCAAGCGTAGCAAAGAGGTTGGCTTTACTGCCTGTATCGTCTCCCGAGAGAAAACAGCGCGCACCGGCGGCTTCAAGCTGTCCGGCAAGGTGCCCGATCATCTGGAGATTGCTCTCTGAGGAAACGGTTGGGTATGCGATCAGGTCGCGCAGGATATCAATGGTTTGGTCACGCATCAGGGTTTAACAAACAGTTTTTGCGGGCGGTCACAGAAACACTCGGCTGGGCCTTCAGGTTTGATCAGGATGGACTCGGTGATTTCAAGGCCCCAATCGTCCATCCATAGGCCGGGCATGAAGTGGAATGTCATCCCAGGCTCCAAAATTGTATCGTCGTTGTCACGCAAGGAAATAGTGCGCTCGCCCCAATCTGGCGGATAGGAAAGACCGATTGGATAGCCACAGCGCGCGCCGCGTTTGATACCCGCGCGCTCAAGCGGTCCTGCGAGCGCATGTGCGATGTCCTTGGCTCGGTTTCCAGCGCGGGCAGCGTCAAGTCCAGCTTGCAAGCCCTCCACAAGTGCAGCTTCGGCCCGTTTTACGTGATCAGGCGGCGTCCCAAGGAAAACAGAGCGACAGAACGGTGCGTGGTATCTGCGATAACAGCCCGAAATCTCAAGATAGGTGCATTCTCCGGATTTGAGCGGTTTGCCGTCCCACGTGAGATGCGGGGCAGAGGCGTCCGCTCCAGAAGGCAGCAGCGGCACGATGGCAGCATAATCGCCCCAGATTTCTCCTGTGCTGCTGATCGCGTCGCGATAGATTTCGGCAACGAGGTCATTCTTTCTTAGGCCCGGTTCAATGCGTTCGACCAACCCGTCGATAATCCTTTCGGAAATGCGCGCAGCATTGCGCATCATGACGATTTCTTCGTCTGATTTCACCGCGCGTTGCCAGTTCACGAGGGCAGTGGCATCGATCAGCGTTGCCTCGGGGAGGCTCTCGACCAAAGTAAGGTGCGCTTTTGCCGAATAGTAATAGTTCTCGAGTTCGACGCCGATCCGCCCATCGCTATACCCCAACTCCTGAAATAGGGCGGCGAGGTCTTGCATGGGGTGACGGGTTGTGGATTGCACGTAAGTATCGTCATAGCCGTGCACGCGGGCGTCATCCATCCAGACTGTACGTAGGGCACCTTTGGCGTCCATATTCCGCCCCCACCAGATCGGGTCCTGATCGTGAAAGATCAACACGCCCTGATGCACATAGAACGACCAACCTTCATAACCGGTGATCCAGCCCATGTTTGAAGGGTCCTGCACATAGAGCGCATCAAGCCCGGCTTTGGCCATCGCAGCGCGTGTCTTGGCAAGGCGGCGCGCATATTCCGCTTGCGTGAATGCCGGATTTGCATGGGCCATGGCGGGCGTCCTCTATTCGGTTGTCATGAAGCGTAGCGGTACCAGATACCGCCGACGTTCGCGGATTTGAGCATGCAAAATTGCACATGGCAATAGCCTTGCGGCGCCGCAACGAAATTAACCTGTCCATTTAAACTGTGGCCATGACAGGTTTTTTTGACTATGTATTGCCTGTCTCCGCAAGAAAGGCATTGCGCGCTGCTGCGGAGAACGGAGCCATGTTGCCCGATTTGTGCGCATCCCCTGGCTTTGTGAAGATCAATACACCACAGGCAAGTACCGCCAGAGGATATGCAATGCTGAAAAATGACACGCTGGATTCATGGGACCGCGATAACTTCTTCCACCCTTCAACCCACCTCGCGCAACACGCGCGTGGCGAAAGCCCGAGCCGGATAATAACCACAGGGTCAGGCTGCCATATTGAAGATCGCAATGGCACACGGCTTCTGGATGCGTTTGCGGGGCTTTATTGTGTCAACGTGGGGTATGGGCGGCGCGAGATCTCCGATGCGATCGCGGCCCAAGCCCAAGAGCTTGCCTATTACCATTCCTATGCAGGACATGGGACAGAGGCGTCAATTACGCTTGCTAAAATGGTTCTGGACCGTGCGCCTGATCATATGTCGAAAGTGTATTTCGGGCTCTCTGGCTCCGACGCCAACGAGACAAATATCAAGCTCGTTTGGTACTATAACAACATTCTTGGTCGCCCCGAGAAAAAGAAGATCATCAGTCGCTGGCGCGGATATCATGGCTCCGGCCTGATGACCGGATCGCTCACAGGGCTGGAGTTGTTCCACAAGAAATTCGACCTGCCATTGGCGCAGGTCATCCATACTGAAGCGCCATATTTCTATCGCCGCGAAGATACGAGCATGTCCGAAGCGGAATTCGTTGCCGATTGCGCCGCCAAGTTGGAAGCACAAATTCTGGACGAGGGCCCAGAGACAATCGCGGCCTTCATTGGCGAGCCGGTCCTGGGCACAGGCGGGATTGTTCCGCCACCGGAAGGGTATTGGGACGCTATTCAAGCAGTGTTGGCCAAATACGACATCCTTTTGATCGCTGATGAGGTCGTCACGGGCTTCGGGCGGCTTGGATCGATGTTTGGTTCCGATCATTACGGCATGCGGCCAGATATCATTACGATCGCCAAGGGCCTTACCTCGGCCTATGCGCCGCTCTCTGGCTCCATCATCAGCGACAAGGTCTGGAAAGTTCTGGAGCAGGGGACAGACGAAAACGGCCCGATTGGCCACGGCTGGACCTATTCCGCGCATCCGATTGGTGCGGCGGCAGGCGTTGCAAACCTTAAGTTGATTGATGAGCTTGGGTTGGTCGAGAACGCGGGCAAAACCGGTGCATATTTCAATGCCGCTATGCGGGAGGCCGTGGGTGACATGGCTCATGTTGGCGAAGTGCGGGGCGAGGGGATGCTTTGTGCGGTCGAGATGGTCAAAGATCGCGAGAAGCGACAGTTCTTTGATGCGGGCGAAAAGGTCGGGCCATCAATCGCTGCTGCACTTCTGGCAGAGGGGGTAATTGCCCGCGCAATGCCGCAGGGAGACATCCTTGGTTTCGCACCACCGCTATGCCTGAGCCAGTCCGAATCAGACGAGATTGCGGCTAAAACAGCCTCTGCTATTCGGAGTGTATTAGGGTGAATAATGATGCCGGAAAGCGCCAAAAAATCGCAGTTACTGCAGTATTTTCAGTGATGGAAACTGCGGGAGTGACGAATCGGTTTTTGGCGGCTTCCGGCGAATCTGTTGGAATCAGGTCACGGTATAAGTTGTCGTTTTTGAACGATAAAACGGCGCAATTGGGGAGTGATCCAAGAACTTCCTAGAATCCGGTTGCGTTGCCGCAGGTGCATGCGTTCTAATGGATTTCAACAAAACGGCCCAACAAAAGTGGCTGAAAAGAAAACAGGGGGGCCTTGTGGCCAAATTGTCAAACGACGCCGCGTTCGTAGAGTTCAAACGCGTGCAAAAATCATACGATGGCGAAAATTTGGTTGTGAAGGATCTGAACCTTTCGATGCCGAAAGGTGAATTCCTGACGATGCTTGGACCTTCGGGTTCGGGCAAGACAACCTGCTTGATGATGCTCGCCGGATTTGAAACCGCAACCCATGGCGATATCCTGTTGGATGGTCAGTCGATCAACAACATCCCGCCACACAAACGCGGCATTGGCATGGTGTTTCAGAACTATGCGCTGTTCCCGCATATGACGGTTGCAGAAAACCTCGCGTTCCCGCTTGAAGTTCGCAAAATTGGGAAATCCGAGCGCGAGAAAAAAGTTATGCGTGCGCTTGATATGGTGCAGATGGGTGAGTTTGGCGGTCGTCGTCCAGCTCAGCTTTCTGGCGGTCAGCAGCAGCGGATCGCTTTGGCGCGGGCGCTGGTATTTGAGCCGGAGTTGGTTTTGATGGACGAACCGCTCGGCGCGCTCGATAAACAGCTGCGTGAACACATGCAGTTCGAAATTACCCGTCTGGCACATGAGCTCGGCATTACTACAGTTTACGTGACACACGACCAGACAGAGGCGCTGACCATGTCGGATCGCGTTGCCGTATTCGACGATGGCCGTATTCAGCAACTCGCGCCGCCGGATGAACTTTATGAAGCGCCCGGTAACAGCTTCGTTGCGCAATTTATTGGTGAAAACAATACGCTAGAAGGCGTTGTTACCAAAATCTCCGGTAACCATTGCGTTGTGACCTTGGATAATGGCGAAGAGATCGACGCCATGCCCGTTAACGTGACCCATGCCGGCGAACGAACCAAAGTGTCTATCCGTCCGGAGCGCGTTGAATTTAACAAAGAGCGTTTGCACGAAGATGCGCATACGCTGAAGGCCGAAGTTAAGGAGTTCATCTATATGGGTGACATTTTCCGCTTCCGCCTAAGCGTGGCAGGAAACGATGATTTCATCGTCAAAACGCGGAACGCCCCTGACGCCGTGAAACTCAAACCCGGCGAGATAATCAATATCGGCTGGTTGGCCGAGGATTGTCGGGCGCTCGACGCTTAATTACTTTGCCTGCGTCGCTTTGCGGCGCGGATGAACGCGATGGCTGGGATCGATCCGCCCCTGGCTATCGAACATGAACAAGGCGGACGAATGGGAGAATATGAATGAAATATTCCAAGTATTTGATGTCAGTAGCAGCAGTTGCCCTTGCGGGTGCGGCTACGGCAGAAGAAATGACAATTGTGTCATGGGGCGGGGCTTATTCGAAGTCTCAGCTTAAGGCTTATCACGAGCCATATTCCGAAAAGACCGGCATTACGATCATCAACGATGACAGCTCCAACGAAGCGGTTGCCAAACTGCGCGCGATGAACGAAGCAGACAACGTCACTTGGGATGTTGTTGACGTTGTGGCTTCTGATGCGATCCGTCTGTGTGACGAAGGTCTCGCAATGGAAATCGATGCGGACGAGGTTCTCGCTCCTGCGCCAGACGGCACGCCAGCTTCCGAAGACTTTGGTGATCTGCTCGTAAGCGAGTGCTTCATCCCACAGATCGTTTACTCGACAACATTTGGCTACCGCACCGACCTGATTGGTGACACACCACCAACAGACGTTTGTGCCGTGTTCGACACGGAAACCTATCCAGGGAAGCGTGGCCTTGAACGACGTCCTATTAACAACATGGAATGGGCGTTGATCTGTGATGGCGTTGGCTTTGACGAAGTCTATGACGTGCTGGCAACTGAAGAGGGGCAAAGTCGCGCACTTGCCAAGCTGGATACTATAAAAGACGACGTAGTTTGGTGGCCGGACTCTGCTACATCCATCCAATTGCTCGCCGATGGTGAGGTTGTACTCGGTTCGGCTTACAACGGTCGCCTATTTGCGGCGATTGCTGAACAAGAACAGCCAATTGGTATGCTCTGGGACGCGCAGGTTTTCGACCTTGATGGTTGGATCATTCCTGCCGGTCTTTCCGAAGAGCGTAAGCAGCGCGCATTGGATTACATCTATTTCGCAACAGATACACAGCGTCTTGCTGACCAAGCGAAATACATCTCCTACGGTCCTGCACGAGCTTCTTCTGCGCCACTTGTTGGGAAGCACGCCGAACTCGGCATCGAGATGGCACCACATATGCCAACCGATCCAGAGAACGCGAAGCGTACGTTCCTATTTAACTACGAGTTCTGGGCTGACTATCGCGACGACATCGACGCGAAATTCCAAGCCTGGCTTGCTCAATAAGCCTCTGGCTTAGAACCTAAAATTACGAAGGGCCGCATCGGTGGCCCTTCGTACTAAATTCAAAAAAACAGGGCGGAACAAATGTCCGACGCGACACAACAAGACGCGCCACAGTCCAACGGCCCCGTGCTGGCCGCAGACGGAACTCCTCTCAAGCAAAGCCTTGCACGCAGTTTGCGGCGGCAAAAGCTTCGTGCTCTCATATTGATCGCACCGCTACTGTTGTTTGTTATTCTATCTTTCCTCGTTCCTATTGCCTCCATGCTGTTCCGCTCTGTCGAGAACGGTATTGTTGAGGAAACGCTTCCCGAAACCGTTGCCGAATTGGCCAGTTGGGACGCCACAAGTGGCGAGTTGCCGCCCGAAGAGGTCTATGCCGCTTTCGTTCGCGATATGGTTATCGCCGTTGACGAAAAGACCCATACGCGCCTTGGTTCGCGGCTGAACTATGAAGAAACCGGTATGTCTTCGATGTTCCGCCGTTCCGGGCGCGCAATCAAGAAGCTTGATCCGGTCGAAGACGCTCCCTTCAAAGAAAAGCTGATCGATATCCATGATGGATGGGGCGAAGTCAAAACATGGGCGACGATTCAAACCCATTCCGGAAAATACACCGATGGTTATTTCCTCAATGCCGTTGATATGCAGCGCACCGCCGAAGGGCCAGAAATGCAGCCTGAAAACAAGCGGATTTTGCTCACGCTCTTTGGCCGAACGCTAAAAATGTCGCTGATCATTACGGGCTTCTGTATTCTGTTGAGTTATCCGGTGGCTTGGCTGCTGGCCAACCTGCCGATGCGTATATCGAACCTGTTAATGATCCTTGTGCTGTTGCCGTTCTGGACCTCGCTCTTGGTGCGAACATCGGCATGGAAGGTTATGTTGCAGCAACAAGGGGTTATCAACGATACGCTTGTCTGGCTTGGTTTGGTCGCGGATGACGCACGGCTTGTGATTATCAACAACCAGATCGGTACCATCGTGGCCATGACCCACATCCTGTTGCCGTTCATGATCTTGCCGATGTACTCGGTGATGCAGACCATTCAGCCAACATACCTCCGCGCGGCAAAGTCGCTTGGGGCAACCAACTGGACGGCATTCTGGCGGGTATATTTCCCGCAAAGTATTCCGGGAATTGGGGCAGGGTCGATCCTCGTGTTCATCCTCGCGATTGGTTACTACATCACGCCAGAAATTGTGGGCGGTACCAAAGGCGTGTTTATCTCGAACCGGATTGCCTACCACATTTCATCGTCGCTCAACTGGGGGCTCGCCGCCGCACTTGGCACTATTCTTCTCGCGGTCGTGCTTATTCTCTACTGGGCCTACGACAAGATCGTCGGCATCGACAACGTGAAGCTGGGATAGAAAAATGGCTAAGTTTAAAGACGTTCACATTCCAATTTCCATGTCCTTCACCTTGAGCCTCATCGGGCTTTTGGTTGCGGCTACGATGCTTGTCGCTGGTGTAACAACGGCCGAGGATTTCTCTGAGTTCTTGCTGACCATTTTGGGCGGCGTCGGGCTTTCTGTCGCGCTGGCCTATGCATTGTTGTCGATTTTCGGCACCCATGTTGCCGCCATGATCGTGAGTGCGCTCCTCTTTGCGGCTGCCGGCCTTGCTGTTGGGAGCCTTGGTGGCGCGTTCTTTGGCGCGATCGGCGGCGTTCTCTTTGCGCGGTTGGTGTTCTGGCTTCATTTCCGCGAGTATCGCCGCGGGCTGCCGCCATACCTGACGGCGGAGCAGGTGCTTTGGCACTATGGCTTCCGGTTTATCTGTGCGGCGATTTTCATTTTCCTGATCACACCTATCCTTGTTGTGTTGCCACTCTCGTTCAACGCCGAGAATTTCTTTACCTTCACACCAGAGATGCTGCGTTTTGATCCGGAAGGGTATAGCCTCAAGCATTACCGCGATTTCTTTACCAACAATGAATGGCAGCGGAGCTTCAAGAACTCGCTGATTATTGCGCCAATCGCGACGATTATCTCGGTTTCGCTTGGCACGCTTGCTGCTATCGGCCTATCGCAAAGCCACGTGCCGGGCCGTCGTGCGATCATGGCGATGTTGATTTCGCCGATGATTGTGCCGTTGATTATTTCGGCCACTGGGATGTTCTTTTTCTATTCCAGCATCGGCAACTTCCTCGAGGACTCTCTGGGCTTCAACAAAACCTTTGTTGGCTATGTGAAGGTGATCCTTGCGCATGCTGTGCTCGGTGTGCCGTTCGTGATCATCACGGTAACCGCTACACTGGTTGGCTTTGACCGCTCTCTCACACGCGCTGCGGCAAACATGGGCGCGGATCCGATGACAACATTCTTCCGTGTGCAAATGCCGCTTATTCTACCGGGTGTGATTTCGGGCGGTCTATTTGCGTTTATCACCTCATTCGACGAGGTTGTTGTGGTTCTGTTTGTTGGCTCCGCCAGCCAGAAAACCCTGCCTTGGCAGATGTTTACCGGCCTGCGTGAGCAGATCAGCCCAACTATTTTGGCTGTTGCGACCATCCTCGTGGTGATCTCTATCGCGCTGCTGACAGTGGTTGAACTCCTGCGCCGCCGCTCTGAACGGTTGCGGGGTATGAGCCCGGGTTAATCCAATAGAAAACGAATAAAAAAACCGGCCTAACAATGTGTTGGCCGGTTTTTTTGTGTCTGGAGTATGGGGGTTAACCGTCGTTCTGACGCACATCCTTGATCCATGCGACGATCATGGCGCGGGCTTCGTTGTCCATCTCAATCGCGTTTGGCGGTGGCATCGCGTGCGTACGTCCTGCCTGTAGATAGATTTGCTCGGCGTGGCGCGCCACGTCTGCTTCGGTTTCCAGAATGACGCCCTTTGGTGCCCAGTGCATACCTTCCCAAGAGGGTTCGCGCGCGTGGCACATAGAGCAATTCCCGACCACGGCATAATAGGCATCCTCGAATTTCTCCGAGGATGCGAATTTCTCTTCATATGGCGTCATTACCCGCGCTTCGGCTTCTTCATAGCTTTCGGTGGCGGAGAAGGTCGAGAGATAGGCAATCGCAATCATCAAGACCGCTGTTGCCAGCCATGTCCAGTTCGGCCCTTTGCCGTTTCTGTGCATCGTGTTGAAGTAGTGGCGGATTGTGACACCAGTCAGGAAGATCAACGAAGCGATGAGCCATGCGTATTCTGTACCGAAGGCAAGCGGGTAGTGGTTCGAGAGCATCAGGAACACAACCGGCAGCGTCAGGTAGTTGTTGTGGGTCGAGCGCAGCTTGGCAATTTTGCCGTATTTCGCGTCGGGTGTACGGCCCGCCTTAAGGTCGGCAACAACGATCCGTTGGTTCGGCATGATCTGAAAAAATACGTTGCCGGTCATGATCGTGGCTGTAAAGGCGCCAAGGTGAAGGAGCGCTGCGCGTCCTGTGAAGATTTGGTTGTAACCCCATGACATCACAACAAGAATAGCAAACAGAATCAGCATCAAAACCGTCGGGCTTTCGCCCAGCTTGGATTTGCAAAGCTGGTCATAAGCAAGCCAGCCAATTGTGAGCGAGCCGCCAGAAATCAGGATGCCTTGCCACAACGCGAGATCGGCCTTGCTTGGGTCGATCAGGAACAATTCTCCGCCCACCCAATAGACGATCATCAATAACGCGGCGCCTGAAATCCATGTCATGTAACTTTGCCATTTGTGCCATGTCAGATGTTCTGGCATCTCTGCAGGGGCAACGAGATACTTGACAGTGTGGTAGAATCCGCCGCCGTGGACTTCCCATTCTTCGCCATAGGCACCTTCAGGAAGCGCTTTGTTTGGCTTCAACATCAGGTCGAGCGCAATAAAATAGAATGACGCGCCGATCCACGCCATGGCCGTAATGACATGGAGCCAACGTACTGAAAACGCGATCCAATCCCAAATTATAGCCATATCATACATGGCGAACCTCCCAAGTTTCGAGTTAATCGTACTCTAGGCGAGAGTGTTTTATTCTGCTATTGCATTGAAAAATCAAGCTGCATCAAAAAAAACAAAATAATGTCTTATCTCGACAATATCAGAACCTTCGTCCGCGTCTATGAACTCGGAAGCATGTCCGCCGCGGGGCGCGACTTGAGAATTTCGCCTGCGGTGACCTCCTCGCGGATTTCACAGCTTGAGGAACACCTTGGTGTGCGCCTGTTTCAGCGCACTACGCGGAGCCTTACACCCACCGAGCAAGGCCAGTCTTTCTATCGCGGGGCGACGGGCATACTAGAGGCCGTTGAAAGTGCTGAGGCACAGATCGTCAACCTTACCGAAAACTTGCGTGGATCGCTCTATGTGGCAGCACCTCTTGGTGTTGGGCGACGGTTGATCGCGCCGCAAGTCCCTGAATTTTTGCGCGAATATCCCGAAGTAAGTGTTCGCCTTCGCCTGACCGACCGCAAAGTTGATTTGACGACCGAGGGGTTGGACCTCGCGTTTTTCCTTGGGCAGCCGGAGGACAGTAATCTCAAAATTCGCAAGATCGCCGATGTGGAGCGCGTTTTGTGCGCTGCGCCTTCCTATATCGAAGAGCGTGGAATGCCGCGCGATGGCGACGAGATTATCGCGCAAGGGCACGAGTGTTTAAGTCTGCGTTTTCCAGGGGCGACAGAGTTTCAATGGCGGCTCAATACACCCGAGGGGCCGAAGCGGTTTCGGGTGTCTGGTCGGTATGAATCTGACGACGGGGATATCCTTACGGACTGGGCTTTGTCGGGGCAGGGGATCGCGATGAAACCGGTGTTTGAAATTGTTGAACACCTGCGCGCGGGGAGCCTTGTGCCTGTTGCGACTGAAACGCCGCCAGAACCAATTCAAATGGCTTGTTTGTTTACGCATCGCCGGATGCAAGACCCGAAGACGCGGCTTTTCATGGAGTTCGTGATTGACCGCATCGGTGCCGCGATCCGCGCAACACACGCGGACCTAAGCAACGGCACGGCCTGAAATTGCCGCTAGCTTCCGCGATAGGTCGAGTAGCCGAAGGGCGAGAGCAGAAGCGGCACGTGATAATGTGATGCTTCTGACATGCCGAAGCGGATCGGGATGACGTTCAGGAAGCGTGGATCTTCGGGCGGGGTTCCTGTGGCGTCGAGGTAGGCGCCTGCATGAAACACCAACTCGTATTCACCAAGCTCGAACTCTTCAGCTGGCAGAATCTGTGAATCTGTGCGGCCGTCGTCATTAGTTTCCATTGTTTTCAACAGGCTGCGCTCTGTTCCTTCAATGCGGAACAGTTCGATTTTGAGGCCCTCTGCTGGGCAGCCTCGTGCCGTATCGAGAACATGAGTTGTTAGATAGCCGGTCATTCGTGCACACTCCTTGTTGGGTGCTACTTTTCTAGGCGAAAGCCCCGAGGAAACACAAATCCACTGTGTCCGAAGGTCTTTCTATTATTTTTTGAAAAATGGCACGCATTTTCTGGTTTATTACTAGCCAAAACACAAAGGGCGCGAAAAGTGAAACGTTATCCGCGAGATATGACCGGCCACGGGGCCGAGCCTCCCGCAGCGAATTGGCCGAACGGCGCAAAGATCGCCGTTCAGATCGTGTTGAATTACGAAGAGGGCGGAGAGAACAACATCCTGCATGGGGATGCGGCATCCGAGGCCTTTCTATCCGAAATCACCGGCGCGCAGCCGTGGGTCAGTCAGCGGCATTGGAATATGGAAACGATCTATGAGTATGGTTCGCGGGCCGGTTTTTGGCGCGTGCATCGGATGCTCAAAGACATTCCTCTTACTGTATACGGCGTTGCCACGGCGCTTGCCCGTGCGCCAGAACAGGTTGCGGCGATGCAGAAGGCTGGCTGGGAGATTGCGAGCCACGGGCTAAAGTGGGTTGAACATAAAGATATGTCACCCGATGAGGAGCGCGCACAAATCCGCGAGGCGATCAGGCTGCACACGGAAGTGACAGGCAAAGCGCCGCGTGGCTGGTACACAGGGCGCTGTTCGATGAACACGGTTGATCTGGCCGCTGAGGAGGGCGAGTTCGCCTATATCGCTGATAGCTACGCAGATGACTTGCCGTATTGGACAAAAGCAGGTGGCAAGGATCAACTCATCGTTCCCTATACGATGGATTGTAACGACATGCGCTTTGCGATTCAGGCCGGCTATACCAACGGAGACCAGTTCGAGAGCTATCTCAAAGATAGTTTCGATATGCTCTATGCGGAGGGTGAAGCGGGTGCTCCGAAAATCCTGTCGATCGGATTGCACTGCCGTTTGATCGGCCGCCCAGGCCGTGCGATGGCGCTAAAGCGCGCCCTTGAGCATTTTCAGAAACACGAGGGCGTCTGGTTTGCCACGCGCGAACAGATTGCCGACCACTGGATGAAAGAACACCCCCCTATGACCAAACCGCGCCCATCCGAGATGGATAAAGACAGCTTTGTTTCAGAGTACGGCGGCATTTTCGAGCATAGCCCGTGGATCGCAGAAGGGGCATTTGACTTGGAACTCGGCCCGACCCATGACACAGCGCAAGGCGTCCATAGCGCGCTCGCGCGTGTATTCCGCACCGCTAGCGAGGAGCAACGGCTCGGCGTTTTGACCGCGCACCCGGATTTGGCCGGAAAGCTCGCCGAAGCCAAGCGGCTCACGGCGGAATCTACAGCAGAGCAAGCCTCTGTGGGGCTAGATGCGCTTACTGATGAAGAGCGGCAAACATTCACCAAACTGAATGACGCCTACACTAGCAAGTTCGGCTTCCCGTTCATTATCGCCGTACGTGACAACACGAAGACTTCGATCATGGAGGCTTTCAAGCGGCGGATCGAGAATGATCGCGACACGGAGTTCGCAGAAGCCTGCAAACAGGTTGAACGCATCGCCGAACTGCGCCTGATCGAGAAATTTGACGCATGAGCGTGCGGGTGAAAACACAGCCCTTAACGGCGGAAGCTTTTGCGCCGTTCGGGGATGTTATCGAAGCATCTGGCTCTGTCGATAAGCTCATCAATCAAGGTAGATGCGAACGCTATCATAACCGCGCAAAACTGGATTTTGTGGACGGAGAAGCCGGTATCAGCATCTTCAAATCCGAAGTGTTTTCATTGCCGCTTTCAATAGAAATGATGGAGCGCCACCCCGAAGGGAGTCAGGCGTTTTTGCCGCTTTCGAACAAGCCGTTTCTTGTCGTTGTCGCTCCAGATGAAGGCGGCAAGCCGGGCGCACCACTTGCCTTTATCACTAACCCCGGACAGGGCGTTAACTATCATCGCGGGGTGTGGCACGGCGTGCTGACTCCTCTGCATGAACCGGGTCTGTTTGCTGTTGTAGATCGCATCGGCACCGGCCCGAACCTTGAGGAACACTGGTTCACAGAAGAGGTGATCCTCCACGAATAACAACAAAAACGAAACGCGCGAAAAATCAAAGATTGCGCATAATCCAACATAGGAAGGGACAACTATGTCAGATACGTCAATCGGAACACCGGAACAGCTCCGGGATCCAAACTATACACCACCGATGGCAAAGGCTGTGCCGCTCGGCATTCAACATGTGCTGGCGATGTTCGTGTCAAACGTGACACCAGCAATCATCGTTTGCGGAGCCGCAGGGTTCGGGTTTGGCTCAAACAGCCCCGATTTCCCGCAGATGATCTATATGATCCAGATGTCGATGTTCTTTGCGGGCATTGCCACACTCATCCAAACCATCGGTATCGGCCCTGTTGGCGCGCGTTTGCCAATCGTGCAGGGAACATCCTTTGCTTTCATTCCGATCATGATCCCGCTCGTGGCGGGTAAGGGCGTTGATGCGGTTGCCGTCTTGATGGGCGGTGTGCTTGTGGGCGGCTTATTCCATGCCTTCCTTGGATTGTTTATCGGCAAAATCCGCTTTGCTCTGCCGCCTTTGGTCACGGGCCTTGTGGTTACGATGATCGGTCTTGCGCTTGTTAAGGTTGGTATTCAATACGCCGCTGGTGGTGTGCCCGCGATCGGAACGCCAGAGTACGGCTCGCTGATCAACTGGGTTATGGCTGGCACGGTTATCATCGTAACGCTTGGGCTGAAGTTCTTTGCGCGCGGAATGCTGTCTGTATCTGCTGTGCTGATCGGCCTGATTGTCGGTTACGTATTGGCCTTCCTTTTGGGGCAAGTGAACCTTGGTAACGTTGGCAACGCAGCGCCGTTCGCGCTGCCGAACCCTCTGCATTTTGGGCTTGAGTTCTCTGTAGCTGCGATTGTTGGTTTCTGTCTGATGTCGTTCGTCTCTGCGGTTGAAACCGTGGGTGACGTTTCCGGGATCACTAAAGGTGGTGCTGGCCGCGAGGCAACCGACAAGGAGATTCAAGGCGCAACATTTGCTGATGGTGTAGGGACTGCGATTTCCGGTCTGTTTGGCGCGCTGCCGAACACCTCCTTCTCACAGAACGTGGGCCTGATCGCGATGACAGGTGTGATGAGCCGTATGGTTGTAACCATCGGCGCGGTGTTCCTGATTATCTGTGGTCTGATCCCGAAAATCGGCGCGATCATTTCCTCTATCCCGATTGAAGTGTTGGGCGGTGGTGTGATCGTTATGTTCGGTATGGTTGTTGCGGCAGGTATTTCGATGCTCTCCGACGTCAACTGGAACCGCCGCAATATGGTGATCTTTGCAATTGCGCTTTCGCTTGGTCTCGGCCTTCAGCTTGAGCCAAATGCGCTTCAGTATCTGCCTGGAACACTCAAGGTGCTAGCAACTTCCGGCATTCTGCCTGCGGCTCTGATCGCGATTGTGTTGAACCTTGTTCTTCCAGAAGAGCTCTCGGATGAAGCCACCGAAGAAGTCTCCGGCGGTATGTCTGGTCATAGCAAAGGCTCACTGCCCGACGACGATCACGTCTAGGGCTTGCGCCATTCTCTGCCTTGGTGCAGAGACTTAATCAGGGAAGCGGCGTTTTTCGAAGCGCCGCTTCCTTTGTATAATGGGGAGGAGAGGTGAATGACGCTTCTGTTGTTGGCGCTTGCGGGGTTTGGCGCGGGGGTCGTAAATGCAATCGCGGGCGGCGGAACATTCCTGACGTTTCCTGCGCTCGTCTGGGCTGGTGTGCCGCCTGTTATGGCCAATGCAACCAGTACAGTTGCGGTCTTTCCAGGTTATCTGAGTGGCGCACTTGGATTTCTAAAGGAGCTGAAAACGCTGTCTCGGGCACAGATGATCCGTCTGACGCTGATTACACTAGCGGGCGGTCTGACAGGGTCTATGTTGCTGCTCGTGTCGTCAAACGAAGTGTTTTCGTTCATCGTTCCGTTTCTGCTCTTCTTTGCCACAACCGTGTTCCTCTTCGGTGTGCGCTTGCGCGATTGGGCCGAGTCAAAAGCCCGCGCCGCAACACCGGAGGGCGCAATCGGCCTGTTTCTCGTGAGCCTTTACGGCGGTTATTTCAACGGCGGACTTGGTATTGTTCTGCTGGCGCTGTTTGCGCTCTGGGGATGGCGCGACCTACACCTGATGAACGGCGTCAAAAACGGGCTTTCCTTCGCGCTTTCGGCGATATCGGTTGTGACTTTTGCCATCGCAGGTTTGGTCGTGTGGCCTATGGCGTTGGTGATGATGGTGTTCACTGTTTTGGGTGGGTTCAGCGGAGCATGGATTGCACGTATCGTTCCGGCCTCTTGGGTGCGCGGATTTGTGGCGCTGATGGGCTACGGTATGAGCGTGGTGTTCCTGCTCCGCCTATTTTGACCGTCTTTAGTGTCTAGGCCGTGAGTGCAAGACGGTCATGTGTTTGCGTTTCGGTTTTTGCGGATACCCCCGCAACATAAACTTCGGATACCGCGCGATCATCTCCAAGCATTTGCAGGATAAACAACTCCTCGGACAGCGTTTCTGCCCGTTCCATCCGTAACGCCGAAGCAGGCGTCGCGCGTGCATCAAGCACGACAATATCCGCATCTGATCCGGCAGCCAGTGTGCCGATTTTGTCTTCCAACCCGAGCGCAACCGCATTGCCGCGCGTGATCCAGTGGAACGCCCGCAGAGGATGCAGCTTTTGGCCCTGAAGCTGAAGGATTTTGTAACCTTCGTTCAATGTCTGAAGCATGGAATAGCTTGTGCCTGCGCCGATATCCGTGGCGATTGCATTGCAAATCCCTTTGCCGCGCAATCCTGCGTCATCAAATAGCCCGCTCCCCAGAAACAAGTTCGATGTCGGGCAAAACACAGGTTTCGCACGTGTTTCGGCAAGTAAGTCAATTTCGCGCGGCGTCAGGTGGATAGAGTGGCCAAGCAACATTTTTGGCGTGAGCAACCCATAGGTTTCGTAAACGCCAAGGTAATCGGGTGCATCGGGGTAAAGTTCTGCCGTATAGGCGATTTCGTCGTGGTTTTCGCTCAGGTGGGTTTGGACAAAACAATCCGCATGTTCCGCAACCAAAGCGCCCGTCATTTCAAGCTGTTCTGGGGTCGAGGTGATGGCAAACCGCGGCGTAATTGCATAATGTGCGCGGCCCTTTCCGTGCCATTTGGCAATCAGGTCTTTGCTATCGTCATACCCTGTTTGTGGCGTATCGCGCAGCCCGTCCGGCGCGTTGCGATCCATCATCACCTTGCCGCCGATCATGCACATATTGCGGCGCGCAGCTTCGCCAAAGAACGCCTCCGCAGATTCCTTGTGTACAGAGCAATAGGCGACGGCCGTGGTTGTTCCGTGCGCGGTTAACAAATCATAAAACTTGCTAGCCATAGCCTCGGCGTGGGCGGCCTCGGCAAAGCGTGTTTCTTCGGGGAATGTATAGGTGTTGAGCCAATCAAGAAGCTGCGCCCCCCATGACGCAATCACTTGTAACTGTGGGAAATGGACGTGCGTATCGATGAAACCTGCCATCAAAAGGTTAGGGCGGTGATCCACGATCTCGGCCGCAGGCGCGCGTTGTGCAACATCGGCAAATGTGCCAACATCTGCGATTTTTCCGCCCTCAATCAGGATCGCGCCATCAGTGAGGTAGGTATAGGCCGATGTGTCAGTTGCGTCTTGGGGCTCTGCGTTGAAATCAAGAACCCTGCCGCGCAGGAGTTTTCGGGATGGCGGTTTTGACATTCTATTGTCCTATTGAAGGGGTGGTTCGTATCTGTGCGGGCCGCTGGTAGGGACAATGCGGCCCGCACAAGCATCTGGTGCTAAGCCAGAGCTTATTCGGCTGGAGGCGCTGCGGCCTCGTCGATGACAACGTTCTCGTTGTTGAGTTCGCCGTCTTTGTGGAACAGCGGGTAGATATAGAGGAACGCTGCCGCGATGAGATATCCGCCAGAGACGCCACTCAATTCGGGCCAGTGCAAACTCGCGCCGTGGATCACTCCGAGCGAGGACATGATCGTCGCCGCAAGGGCAAAGCCAGCCGCGTTGCGGAAGTTTCCGTCAATGACACTCGCCACGATCGCTCCCCAGATGAGACCGGTCAGGATCGCACCTTGCGATAGGGCGAGATGCCCCTCGAAATGCGCCCCCTGTTGCAAGAGTGCTGCCGTAAGTTCAGGGTCACCCAACTGTGGAAGGGAGGCCACGCCAACAGCGCCCAGTGCGCCCATGAGAGAACCCCATTTCGTGATCAGGAACGAAGAGACATGCGGCATCATCGCGATTGTCACAGCGGCCATATGGTCTGTTTTGATCGAATGGGCTGTGTTTGTGATGAGGCTAAGCGCAACGAACACCAGCACAGGAGCCGCTGCGGCAACCGGAATGAGGTTGGTAAGGAACGCCAATAGCCCAAAGAACGCCGCAAGCGGAATAACAATCCCGACGCCGATGATATACCCCGCATGTGCTCCCATGCGTTTGTACGCCGGATGCCCGATGTAAGCTGTCGTGGGGAAGGGTGAGCCAAAGAGAGCGCCGACCATGGTGCCGATGCCGTCGGTGATCTGACAGGTGGCAACGGGATAATGGTCGCCCGCAGCCTCCGCACTTTCGACGTTGTTCATGGTTTCGATGAAGTTATAGATCTGTACCGGCACGAGGACGAGGAACAGTTCAGGGTTCGCGAATAGGTGCTGAATTCCTGCGATCAAGTCTCCGAAATATGGAAGCGGTGGATAGAATCCGACACCGTCAAAGCTGATGCGTGCTTCGCCGATGGCAAAGGCCACAACCGTACCAACAATCAACGCCAGAAGACCTGCGGGGATGTTATACGGAAGGCGGAAGCGCCCCACGAGGCCCCAGAGGATGATGACCATCGAGGCAAAGCCGATGAACGGGTTTTCAAAAACGGTCGCGAGCGGCACCGTTCCGATGAACACAAGCGCAATGCCACAGAGGGTGCCGAGCATCCCTGCGCGTGGTGTTACCCGCTTGAGCCACGGCCCGATGACCGCGCCAAAAGCCGCAACGATACCGCCCATGAAGCCCGCGCCAATACCGACTTGCCACGCAAGAACGGGATCATTGGTGGACCAGTAGATCGGACCGATGACGCCGAACAGGTACACAAACATGACCGGGGTTGAGATGCCATAGGGCAGGGCGGTTACATCGCGCCCGTGTTTTTGCGCGGCGCGTTTGGCAAGGCCAACGTAAACCGCGATACCGGCCAGAATGGCAATCGCGGCACCGGGGACGATGCGGCCATAGACAATTTCGGCGGGCATTTGGAACACGAACTGACAGACGCCAGCAAGTACCATCAGGTTGATCAGGTTGTCGGTGAACAGCGCCCAAAACGCGCTAAAGTCGCTGCGGTGAAACAGCTTATATGTGTAGCTCCCATTCTGCATGGGGACCTCCTCTGTTGGGCCGGAAATCGGCGGACGGGCTCCTCTCCCGTTTCGCCGCCGGCGTTTGTTCACTGTGCCGCGATATGCGAGACAGTTACCCCCTCGGGGCGTTCTGCGGCAGGTTCAGAGGTCAGCGCCGTGATCACTTCGGCCACCACATGGGCCGCGATCACAGCAGGCCGCTTGTCGCGGCTACCGCCTGCCCCGATGGGGCAGATCAATGGAGCGACAGACAGGCCATCGCAGAATTTTCGGCACCAGTTGCGAAACTTGATGCGCTTGGTGTTTGAGCCGATCAGCCCCACATAGGCCGCATCTGCGCGTTGTAGCGCCGCAGAAGCCAGTAGGAAATCAAGCCCGTGGTCATGGGTCAGGACAATGAAGGCACTTCCAGCAGGGGCGCTCATCACGTCAATCTCGGGAATTGCACTGAGGCGTTTCTCGACCGCTGCATCGGAGAGCGCCAACTCTTCGGCGCGTTGATCGATGAGTACGGTATGCACAGGAAGATGCTGGAGCTGCGTGGCAAGTGCGCGGCCAACATGCCCAGCCCCAAGGATATAGACCGAAGGGTTGGCGGCCTGTGCTTCGGCGTCTCTGCTGAGGGCGGCGTCTTTGTCAGCCGCGCTCATACGCGTCACGCTCACTTCAACTCGTCCGCCGCAGCATTGGCCGATCTGGGGACCAAGGGGGATGTCGAGGTGTTTGGAGAGATCGCCAGAGGCCAGTAACTCTCGCGCCGCATCAATTGCCAGATGCTCAAGCTGCCCGCCGCCGATTGTTCCGAAAAGACTATCGGAGCGTACATACATTTCGGTGCCTTCCGCACGCGGGGATGACCCGCGTACGCGCGTGATCCGCAAGCAGGCAACAGGTTCGCCCGATGCGAAAAACTGCTCAAGATCCCGAGGCGCCGTCATGACTTAGGCTCCGGCCTTAAGCCGCTCGACCGCCAGCAAGACGCGCTCTGGCGTAGCGGGCGCTTCGAGGCGTGGACAAATGCGATAATCGGCAACACTGGCCACTGCCATCGAGAGGGCCTCAAATACCGAGATACCCAGCATAAACGGTGGCTCGCCCACAGCCTTACTGCGTTTGATGGTCATTTCGCGGTTTTCCGACCAATCGGCAAGTTTAACGTTGAATTCACGCGGGCGGTCGCTTGCCAGTGGTATCTTGTAGGTCGAAGGCGCATGGGTACGAAGGCGGCCTTCGTCATCCCACCAGAGCTCCTCGGTTGTGAGCCAGCCCATACCTTGGATGAAGGCCCCCTCAACTTGTCCTTTGTCGAGTGCTGGATTGAGCGAGCGCCCCACATCATGGAGAATATCAGCCCGTTCCACACGGTACTCGCCCGTGAGCGTGTCGATTGTAACTTCTGAACAGGCCGCGCCATAGGCGTAGTAATAAAAAGGCCGTCCTTTGCCCGCGGCGCGATCCCAGTGGATATCCGGCGTTTTGTAGAACCCCGTGGCCGAGAGATGCACGCGCGCCATGTAGGCCTCTTTGACGAGCTTATCGAACGGCACGACATCTGTGCCGATGCTGATGCCAGTTGGCCCGAAGGAAACAGCATCTTCGGATACACCACGGCTTTCGGCGGCAAAGGTGACGAGCCGTGCCTTGATCTGCTCTGCTGCATTTAGTGCGGCCATCCCGTTTAGGTCGGAGCCACTGGACGCCGCAGTCGCCGATGTGTTCGGCACTTTCTCTGTTGTGGTTTTGGTGATCTTGATCCGGTTGAAGTCAACCTGAAACGCCTCGGCAACCACTTGGGCAACTTTGGTGTTCAATCCTTGGCCCATCTCTGTGCCACCATGGTTCAGGTGGATTGAGCCGTCGTTATAAACATGGATTAAGGCGCCGGCTTGGTTGTAATGGGTTGCGGTAAATGAAATCCCGAACTTCACGGGTGTGAGCGCAATCCCGCGCCGCAGGATGCCGCCTTTGGCGTTGAACGCGCGAATGTCTTCGCGGCGGGCGCGATAGTCTGCACTTTCCTCAAGCTCTTCGACCACGCGGCTGATGATGTTGTCATCGACGCTTTGATGATAGGGGGTGAGGTTCCGCCCATCGGTACCATCGCCATAAAAATTGGCCTTACGGACATCGAGCGGGTCTTTGTCGAGCGCAAAGGCGATCTCTTCGATCATGCGCTCTGCGGCAATAACGCCCTGTGGTCCACCAAAGCCTCGGAAGGCGGTGTTTGAAACGGTATTGGTTTTCTGGGGCCGCGATGTCAGGCGCACATGCGGGTAAAAATAGGCGTTATCCGCATGGAACAACGCGCGGTCGGTCACAGGGCCAGAAAGATCAGAAGAATACCCGCACCGCGCGGCAAATTCACCTGATACCGCTTCGATGCGGCCGTCATTGTCAAAGCCGATGTCGTAATCAATCACGAAGTCATGGCGCTTACCGGTTGCGGTCATGTCCTGATCGCGGTCAGGGCGGATCTTAACCGGACGGCCCAGCTTTTTCGCTGCAATTGCCGCAACCGCACAGAATAGGTTCATTTGGCTTTCCTTGCCGCCAAACCCGCCGCCCATGCGCCGAACATTCACAACCACTGCATTCGACGGAACGCCCAGAACATGAGCAACCATATGCTGTGCCTCGCTCGGATGCTGGGTGGAGCAATGGACAACAACGTCCTCATCCTCACCAGGAACAGCAAAGGCAATATGACCCTCAAGGTACATGTGATCCTGTCCGCCGACGGTCACCTGACCTTTGATACGGTTTTGCGCCGTCGCAAACCCCTTGTCGATATCGCCGCGTTCTAGCTTGAGTGGCTCTGTGATGAGCGGCATCCCTGCGTCGCGCGCACTGACCGGGTCAATGGCATGGGGAAGGACATCACAATCCACTTCGGCAAACTCCGCTGCGCGCCGCGCTGCGTCTCGCGTTTCGGCGATTACCGCAAAGAGCGGCTGGCCGTGGAACTCGATTTTCTCAGTCGGAAACACAGGCTCGTCGTTGCGGCCTGTGGGGCTGATGTCGTTTGCGCCAGGGATGTCATCAGCAGTCAAGACGGCAACAACGCCATCCGCATCGCGAACTTTGCTTAGGTCGATGCCGTTGAGTTTGGCGTGTGCTACGTTTGAAACACCAAGGTATGCATGCAGAGTTCCTACCGGCTCGGCTATATCATCGGTGTATTCCGCGCGGCCTGTAACTTGCTTTACGGCGCTGTCGTGTTTCTGGTTCTGGTGGGTGAAACCTTTGGTAACGGTGTGATGTTTCATCGTGTTTCTCCCTTCAAACGGCCAAACGCACGGGCATGTCAGCGTCCGAACCTTGGCTGTTGTCGTGTTCAAGATAGAAGCGGCGCAGCAGGTTGCCCGCAACGCACGCACGGTAATCTGCAGATGCGCGCCAGTCACTGAGCGGGGTAAAATCCTCTGCTATCGCGTCTGCGGCGTGCTCGAATGCCTCTGAGCACCAACGGTTTCCAACAAGGGCTGCTTCGGCCTTTGCGGCGCGTTTTGGCGTCGCTGCCATACCGCCAAAGGCAAGGTTGGCTGAGGTGATCTTACCATTTTCGACCACAACAGAGAACCCGGCCGCCACCGCAGAGATATCCTCGTCGCGGCGTTTCGAAACCTTATAGGCCGCATCGATCTGTCCTTCGCTAGGCAGTGGAATGCGGATTGAGGCAACAAACTCTTCTTGCGCGCGGTCTTGTTTGCCGTAGTCGATGAAGAATGCCTCAAGCGGAAGTGTGCGCTGGCCCTTGGTGCTTTGCAAAGTAACTTCGGCACCAAGGGAGATCAGGACGGGGGGGGTGTCGCCAATGGGGGAGCCGTTGGCGATATTGCCGCCGATGGTACCCATGTTGCGAACCTGCCAGCCAGCAATGCGGTTCCAATACTCTTCAAGGTGCGGGAAGGCGGCGGAAATGGCGGCTTCGCATTCGCTATATGTCACGCCCGCGCCAATAGTCAGCGCGTCTTCGCTTGTCTCAATTGCTTTGAGATCTTCGAGATGGTTCACGAAAACCACGGGTGAAATCGGGCGCATAAATTTCGTCACCCATAGCCCCACATCGGTTGAACCGGCAACAATGGTGGCTTTTGGATTGTCAGCCAGAACCTGTGCAAGATCTTCGGCAGAATGCGGAAGGATTGCGCGGTCATCAGCGGGGCCAGTTTCGATGCGGCCCTCGGGCTGAATAGCGCTGAGTTGTGCAAGAAGGTTTTCACGCTCGGCATTCAGATAGTCATGCGCAGGCGTTCCATATTCATTGACCGCAAAGGCGGCCTTGATGATTGGCTCATATCCGGTGCAGCGGCAAAGATTGCCCTGAAGCGCGGTTTCAACTTCTGTTTCAGTCGGCTCTGGCTTCTCCATCCAAAGTGCGTAGAGCGACATCACAAACCCTGGCGTACAGAAACCGCACTGGCTTCCGTGATGCTCGACCATTGCTTCCTGTACCGGATGCAAACGCCCGTTTGGCCCGCTTAGGTGTTCGATTGTGACGATATGACAACCGTTCAAGGATGCAAGAAACCGGATGCAGGCATTGACGGTCTCATACCGAAGTGCTCCGTTGTAAAGCCGCCCGACAAGTACGGTGCACGCTCCGCAGTCACCTTCAGCGCAGCCCTCCTTGGTGCCGGTCAGACGCTGCTCGATCCGCAGATAATCCAATAGCGTTTGCGTTGCCTTCACATCGGTGAGGGTCTTTTCCTCTCCGTTAAGAAGAAAGCGGATGGCGGTCTGATGGGTCATAGGGCCTCTCGAATCTGCTGCCGAAGGGGGAGCTTCTGTGAGTTTAGTGCGAATGACTGCTCGCAAAAATGATCGGTATTGAGAAATACTATCAACGAATTGTTGAAAATAACAGGTCTCTGGATATGCTAGCTACCTCGCATTGCATCAACTAAGGACACAAAATGGCCTATCTGGAAAGCCTCCGCGTATTCTGCCGCGTTGTGGAACTTGGCAGTATTACGTCGGGCGGGCGCGATCTGCGTTTGACGCCAGCGGTTGCGAGCAAACGGATCAAAGAGCTGGAAACGCACCTTGGTGTGCGACTTTTCAATCGGACGACGCGCTCGTTGACGCCAACAGAGGTTGGTCAGCAGTTTTATGGTGAAGCCTTGCGTATTCTCGATGCTGTCGGGCAGGCCGAAACTGTAATCGCGCAATATTCCGGCGCCCCGCGTGGCACTATTCGGATGACGTCGCCATTGGCGGTAGGGCGCAGGATTATTGCGCCACTTGTGCCCGAATTCGTGGAGGAACATCCCGATATAGAAGTGCGCCTGCGGATGTCAGATCGCAAAGTCGATATTTTGGCCGATGGGTTGGACCTCGCGTTTTTCGTTGGCACACCCCATGATTCCAGCCTCAAGATGCGTAAGATTGCTGATTGCGAGCGGGTTCTTTGCGCTGCGCCTGATTACCTCGCGAAAATGGGTGCGCCGCAGGTTCCAGAGGATTTGTTGCAAGGGCACAATTGCCTCTTGCTGCGGTATCCGCGTTCGCCCGAATATTTCTGGACGCTGAATACTCCAGGCGGGCCGCGTAAATTTGAGGTGTCGGGAAAGTACGATGCCGACGACAGCGATGTGTTGCTCAACTGGGCGCTGGACGGACGCGGGATCGTGAACAAGCCACTGTTTGAGGTAGCGGCGCATCTTGCGCGCGGTGAACTTGTTGAAGTCTTGCCAGATAACCGCCCGATGCCTTCGATCTTTGGCTGTCTCTATCCGCACAAGAAGTTGCAAGATCCAAAGGTTCGCTTGCTTGTGGATTTTGTTGCGCAACGCGGCATGGCGCTTATGCGCGCTGCGATGGTGTGAAACAGAAGCGGCCTAGGCCCGCGCCGCCAAACGTTCGGCCATATTAAGCATTCGTGCTGAAAAACCCCATTCGTTATCGTACCAGCCGAAAAGCCGCAGTTGCTTTTGCCCGATGGCTTGGGTTTCCCGTAGCGATAGGACGAGAGATTCCGGCCGTGCACGGAAGTCGGACGACACACAGGCATCGTTGGTCAGGCCGATTTGCGGATGAGCTCCGAAAAGCTCCCGAAGGACGTCTTCAATCGGGTCTTCGGTAGGCGCATTGACTTGAAACACTGCATCAACCGCAGATACCGAAATTGTCGGCACCCGAACCGCCGAAACGCTCAGGCGGCCGTCGAATTCTGGGAGAACATGTGCGATCTGACTTGCCGCGCTGGTTGAGGTTGGAACCATCGAAACAGCCGCCGCACGGCTGCGCTCCAATGTTGCGCCAGGTTGATCAACGGTTGGTTGGCTGCCGGTATAGCAATGGATGGTGGTAATATGGGCGTGGGTAAAGCCGATGGAATCTTGCACAGTACGCAGAAGGGGGGCGATGGCATTCGTGGTGCAGGAGGCGTTGGAGATGATCTTCCCATCGCCGAGTGTCTGATCGTTTGCGCCAAGTACGATAGTTTGATCCGCCACGGGCGAGGGGCCGGAAATCAAAACGTTGCGCGCACCAGCAGAAAGGCCCGCCTCTGCGGTTTCGCGATCTTTGACCTTGCCTGTGCATTCCAGCACAACATCAACACCCGTTAGATCAATATCTGAAAGGCTTGTGGTGTTGTGAAACGGAACCGAAAGGCTGCCAATCTTGAGCGTCTTGTTTGCGGCTTCAACCGCAGTTGGGTAGGGGCCAAAGACGCTGTCATATCGGAAGAGATAGGCACAGGTTTCAAGCGGGGCGATATCGTTGATGCCGACAACTTCAAAGCCGCGCCCCTGCTGATCCGAGAGGATTTGCCGCAGCAATGTCCGTCCGATCCGTCCGAACCCGTTGATGAAAACGCGAATTGGTTTGCGCATTGCTCGCTCCGCCAGTGGCCAAGAAAAGGCTGCACCGAAATCCGGTACAGCCTGCCTTGAAAATCAGAAATTCAGGCCGCCAATCGGTGTCAGAAATCGACCTCAATGGCAATCCCCTGTTTGATCGCCAGTTCGACGACAGAAGCCGCAACTGCAAGGTCCTGTAAGCCGACACCCGTGCCGTCAAAGAGCGTGATATCCTCCGCCGAAGTCCGACCGGGGTTTGTACCATTAATAACGGCGCCGATTTGCGCGATATCGGCTTCTTTGATAAGCCCCTCGGCCACGGCGTGCTGTGCCTCGCCAATAGAGATGGATTGCGCAACCTCGTCGGTAAAGACGCGCGATTTTGCGAGGAGTGCAGCTTCGACTTCCTGCTTTCCTTTGGTGTCAGTGCCCATACATGCGAGATGCGTCCCGGGTGAAACATGCTCCGCCATCAACGAGGGCGCGAAGGCAGATGTAATCGAGATAATCACATCCGCGTCCTGCATCCCCTCAAGGGAAACGGCCTCAAATGGAAGTCCGGCCTCATTGGCGATTTTCTCAATGTTCGGAAGCATTTCCGGATGATAGTTCCAGCCGATCACCTTTTCAAAGTCGCGCTGTTCAAGAGCAGCGCGCAGTTGGAATGTCGCCTGATGACCCGCGCCGATCATGCCGATTGTTTTCGCGTCCTTGCGTGCAAGATGTTTGATCGAAACCGACGAGGCCGCAGCCGTCCGCAGCGCCGTCAGAAGGTTGCCGCCGACCATTGCCTTGGCTTTGCCCGTGTCCGGATCAAAGAGAAAGACAGTCGATTGGTGGTTGATGATGCCACGTTTTTCAAGGTTGTTTGGCCAGTAACCACCCGCCTTGAGCCCGAGTGTAAGACCCGCGCGGTCAAACCCGCCCTTGAACCCGTAAAGCGCATCTTCATGGCCGATTGCTTCGCGCACAACGGGAAAGTTATATGCGTCGCCCGTGGCCATGGCGGCAAAGACCTTTTCAACCGCGTCAAAGGCGGCTTCGCGGGTCATGAGATTGGCGATTTCGCGCTCTGGAACAATATACATCAACGTGCCTCGTTTCGTGAGTTTTAAACCGCCTCGCGCAATTGGGTGGGCCAGCAAGCGCGGGGCGGGGTGGTTGTGTTGGGATTAGTATGCGCGACCGCGGGCCGATACCGGCCAAACGACCTCGACCTTTCCGTTGCGCACACCTACGTACCAGTCATGAACGTTCGCAGTCGGATCACAGTGGCCCGGCACGAGGCGAAGCTTGTCGTTCACCTTAAGGGCGCCGTTCGGATCAGCAACAACGCCGTGCTCATCGGAGCATTTGACATATTCCACGTCATCGCGGCCATAGATCACAGGCAACCCGCTATCGACGGATTGCGCCTTAAGGCCGGCATCAACGATGGCTTTGTCTGCCTTCGCATGGGACATGACCGAGGTGAGAATGAAGAATGCGTTCTCCCATTCGCCTTGGTCGATCCGCTTGCCGTCTTTATCGAGGATGCGGCCATAATCGGCGTCCATGAAGGCATAGGAGCCGCATTGTAGCTCGTTATATACGCCGGAGTTGGACTCGAAATAATAGGAACCAGTGCCGCCGCCGGATACGAGATCACATTCGATACCCTCGGCCTTGAGCCCGTCCACGGCGTCTTGAACCATCGCAATTGCGGCGTCGAGTTTTTCCTTGCGGGCCTCATAGCTATCTAGATGCTGCATCGCGCCCTGGTAGGCCTGAATCCCGGAGAACTTGAGGTTGTCGGCGGCTACAACAGCTTTGGCAATTTCGACAACCGCGTGCGTTGTTGTGACGCCGCAGCGGCCCGCGCCACAGTCGATTTCAACAAATACCTCAAGCTCGGTGCCGTGCTGCTTTGCTGCCGCTGAAAGATCGGCAACGTTCTCGATATCATCGACACAAACAATCGTGCGTGCGCCCAAAAGTGGCAGGCGGGCGAGGCGGTCGATCTTGGCGGGGTCGCGGACTTGGTTAGACACAAGAATATCCTTGATGCCACCACGGGCGAACACCTCGGCCTCTGATACCTTTTGACAGCATACACCAACTGCGCCGCCCAACTCTTCCTGAAGCTTTGCCACATCTACGGATTTGTGCATTTTCCCGTGAACGCGGTGGCGCATGCCGTGGGCCTTCGCGTAGTCGCCCATCTTCTTGATGTTGCGCTCCAGAGCGTCGAGGTCCAGTACAAGCGCGGGTGTCTGGATGTCACTTTCGGCCATTCCCGGTTTCGCCGGAATGTCATAGCCAACTTCATATGCGTCCAAAGTGTTCATATCTTTCATTCCCATTGTCCTCTTGTGGGTCTAGCCGTTTACCCATGGCAGGCGGTCGAGATCGACATTGCCGCCGGTGATGATAATGCCAACGCGCTTGCCTTTAAACGCATCGGGGTTCTTCAGGATGGTAGCAAGCGGAACGGCGCTTGACGGTTCCATCACGATCCGCAGGTGCTTCCAGATGAGCTTCATCGCGTCGATGATCTCTTGCTCGCTCGCGGTGTAAATCTCACTGACGTGGTTTGAAACGAAATGCCACGTTAAATCCTTGAGCGGCACAAGCAGCCCGTCGGCAATGGTTTTGGGCGCGTCATCAGCGATGATGTGCCCTGCCTTGAAGCTGCGATAGGCGTCGTCAGCCTGTTCCGGCTCTGCGGCGATGACCTGTGTTTCTGGAGCCAATGTTGCCAGCGTCAGGCATGTGCCGGAGATCATGCCGCCACCGCCGATCGGCGCGACGACTGCATCTAGCCCGTCTGTTTGCTCCATGAATTCACGTGCACAGGTGCCTTGCCCTGCGATCACTCGGGGATCGTTGTAGGGGTGGACGAAATCACCGCCAGTTTTGGCCTGCACCTCGGCAAATGTCGCCTCTCGCGAGGATGTCGACGGTTCGCATTCGGTAATCACACCACCATAGCGGCGCACGGTGTCTTTCTTTGCCTGTGGGGCGGTGCGCGGCATTACAACGTTGCAGGGAATGCCGCGTTTCATGGCCGCATAGCTCAGGCAAGACGCGTGGTTGCCCGACGAGTGGGTCGCTACACCTTTTTCAGCCTGTGCATCACTAAGCCCGAACACAGCATTGCTCGCGCCACGGACCTTAAAGGCACCCGGTTCCTGAAAGTTCTCGCACTTAAAGAATAGATCTGCGCCACTCAATTCGTTGAGGTAATCCGATGTCCGCACAGGTGTGCGGCGGATATAGGGCGCGATCCGTTCATGCGCAGCGAGCATATCCTCATAGGTTGGGATCATGGTTGCTGTGTCCTTCATCACGCGGCATCTTTTTGAGAAGCGAGCGCGTGACCACGGTAATAGTCCTGCGCGGCCGCAACGCCAGAGCCAAGTTGGATATCAAGGCCGAGGTCGGCCATGCACATTTCGGCGGTCGCGATACCAGAAAGTGCCATCACATCTGTTAGGCTGCCAAGGTGGCCAATGCGGAACACTTTGCCCGCAACTTCACCCAGACCAACGCCAAAGGCGACACCGTATTTGTCGGCAGCATGGGTAACGATATCTGTGGCATTGAAGCCTTCGGGCGTGCGGATGGCGCTTACAGTGTCGGAGTAAACATCAGTGCTTGTGGCGCAGAGGTCCAGCCCCCAAGCGCCCACAGCGGCGCGAACACCCTCGGCAATACGTGTGTGGCGGGCAAAGACGTTTTCAAGCCCCTCATCCAACAGCATTTTGCAAGATTCATTCAGGCCATTGAGCAAACCAACTGCAGGCGTATAGGGGTAGGCATTGTTCGCGTAGCCCTTTGCCATGTCATGCACATCAAAGAATGTACGGGGCAGGGAGCCGGTTTGGGTTGCTTCCATTGCCTTGGCGCTAAAGCCGACAATTGCGAGCCCAGCAGAGAGCATGAACCCTTTTTGCGAGCCGGTAACCGCAACGTCCACGCCCCATTCGTCAAAGCGGAAGTCCATCGAGGCAATCGAGGATACCCCGTCGACAAAAAGCAGCGCCGGATGACCCGCCGCATCAAGCGCGCGACGTACGGCGGCAATGTCGGATTTTACGCCAGTTGCGGTTTCATTGTGGGTGGCAAGAACAGCCTTGATCTCATGGCTTTTGTCCGCTGTCAGGATTTCTTCGTAGCGATCAGCGGGCAGCCCGTCGCCCCACGGGGTTTCGACAATCTCAACGTTCAACTCATGGCGCTGGCACATGTCGATCCAGCGATGGCTGAACATGCCGTTGCGTGCCGCGAGTATTTTGTCGCCCGCAGAAAGCGTGTTGGTAAGAGCGGTTTCCCAACCACCCGTTCCAGTGGCCGGAAAGATAAAAACTTCCGCGCTATCGCTTTTCAAAATCTTGCGCACACCTTCGCGCGCCGGATGCAATATTTGCCCGAATAATGGTGAACGGTGGTCGATTGTCGGCATATCGCAGGCTTTGCGTAGATGCTCGGGGATATTGGTTGGCCCCGGAATGAAAACAGGATTTTGAAAGCTCATGGCGTATCTCCTTCGGTCGTTGGGTCCACCTTAAGGGCAGGGCCGCGCGGATGAAATTTTTTTGAAAAATGATTTCAAAATCTTCGAAGGGAGAAAAATTGAATATTGTTAATGGGTTATATTTTTCATATAGTGAATTAGGATTTCACATCAAATTTGAGGCTTCTTATGGAAAATCATGAAAATGAGCCTTCTGGCCGAAAATCCAGAGGACGCCCACGCGATTGGAACGACAAAACCGCTCAGAACACGATCAAGTCTCTGGATCGCGCCATGGCGGTGTTTGAGTATCTGAGTGAAACACAGGGCGAGCCTCTTTCAGTGATCGCCAGTGAGACGGATCAATCCCCTGCAACGGTTTATCGTATTCTTGTTACGCTGGAGGGGCGGGGCCTTGTGGAATTTGATGCAGGAGAGCAAATCTGGCGGATCGGAGCGCGCGCCTTTGTGATCGGTGCGCGGTTTCTGCGGCAAACCAGCCTTGTGGAACGGGCGCGCCCGATCTTGCGGCGTTTGATGGAAGCTACGGGCGAGACGGCCAACCTCGGGGCAGAGAAAAACGGCGCGGTTCTATTCCTCAGTCAGATAGAGACGCATGCAAGTATTCGTGCATTCTTTCCGCCAGGGACGTTATCGCCGATGCATTCGTCGGGTATTGGCAAGGTTCTGCTCGCGCAGATGGATGAGGAGCGCCTTGCGCGGTTCTTGTCCCGAGAAGAGCTCACTGCATTCACCAAGCATTCAATCACAGAAGAAGCCGCCCTTCGCCAAAACCTCGAGCGAATTCGTGCACGGGGATTTTCCTTTGATAACGAAGAGAAAAACATCGGAATGCGCTGTATCGCAGCGCCCGTTTTCGACGCCAATGAGGAAGCAATCGCGGGCGTTTCGGTGTCGGGGCCGACCAGCCGGATAACCCTTAATGATATTGAAGAGTTGTCGGTCGCGGTTACGGGTGCAGCGCGCGACCTAACCAAGGCTATTGGTGGAACAGTTTAAGGGGAGCGTGCTCTTAGCCAAGCTTCATATGGCGGTTCACATCTTTGTAGAGCAGATAGCGGAACTTACCCGGACCGCCCGCGTAGCACGCTTGAGGGCAAAATGCGCGTAGCCACATGTAATCCCCAGCCTCGACCTCGACCCAATCGTTGTTGAGGCGGTAGACAGCCTTGCCCTCAAGTACATAAAGCCCGTGCTCCATAACATGGGTCTCAAGGAAGGGGATCACCGCGCCCGGCTCAAAAGTTACGACGGTCACGTGCATGTCGTGGCGCAGGTCGTTTGGATCAACGAAGCGGGTCGTGGCCCATTTCCCGTCTGTTCCGGGCATCGGGGTTGGCGCGATGTCGTTTTCGTTGAGAATTAGCGGCTCAGGCGCATCAAGGCCCGGTACCGCTTCATAGGCCTTGCGGATCCAGTGAAAGCGCAAGGTTTCCTTGCTTGTGTTAAACAGAGTCCAATCCGTTGACGGCGGGAGATACGCATAACCACCCGGCACTAGGGTGTGAACCTCCCCGTCAATTGTCAGCGTCGCTTCGCCCTCGACCACAAACAGAACGCCCTCGGCTTTGGCATCAGTTTCCGGTGTTTTGGAGCCGCCACCGGGCTGCACTTCCATGATATATTGCGAGAAAGTTTCGGCAAAGCCACTAAGCGGACGGGACAGAACCCAAAGCCGCGTGTCTTCCCAGAACGGCAGGAAGCTTGTCACGATATCGCGCATGGTCCCTTTGGGAATAACCGCATAGGCCTCGGTAAATACGGCTCGGTCCGTCAGAAGCTGATCCTGACCGGGATGACCGCCGGTTGGGGCGAAATACGTGCTGCTCATGAAATGCTCCTGACGCGAAAATTTGTTCTGAAATAATGCGATGTGTCGATTGTGGGGACCACCCAAAAAGATCGAACAGCACTATTTTGGAGAATTTGATAATTTCACATGGGAAGCGTTGATGCGGCAGGCCTGTGACGGCCTGCCACTTTTGTTCTTAACCGCGTTTCATAGCGCGGCGTTCGTTGTTGAGGCCTTTCATAATCGCGATGCACATGAGGAGCAGCACAATCGTGAACGGCAGTCCGGTCGAGATCACCATCGATTGCAGCGATTGCAATCCGCCGACACTCAGCAACAACACAATCGCAACGGCACCCTCAAACACACACCAGAACGCACGCTGTGGTACTGGGGCGTCGATCTTGCCGCCTGCTGTGATGGTATCGATCACCAGTGAGCCGGAGTCCGAGGAAGTCACGAAGAACACCACAACCAGAACAATGCCGATGAGGGAGGTGATGCCTGCAAGAGGTAGCACATCCAGCATCTTGAACAGCTTGAGTTCAAGTGGAGCTTCCTGAGCGGTGGTGTAGCCGTCGTTCACGACCTGGTACAAGGCTGTGCCGCCAAACACCGTCATCCAAAGCACACAGACAAGCGATGGGATCAGCAATACGCAGATCACAAATTCCCGTACCGTCCGACCGCGGCTAACGCGCGCGATAAACATGCCCACGAAAGGTGACCAGCTGATCCACCATGCCCAATAGAAGGATGTCCAGCCTTGGCTGAAGTTCACATCTTCACGCCCGATAGGATTAGCTAGGGCAGGGAGATATGTAAGATAGGCGCCAAGCGAGCTGAAGAAGAGTTTGATCAGGTAGATTGTTGGCCCAACCAACAGCACAAAGCCAAGAAGCAGGAACGCAAGCCCCATGTTCCATTCCGACAGAACCTTAACACCGCCATCAAGCCCACGAAGCACTGATATCAGCGCAATCGCAGTAATGAGCGAAATCAACATAACTTCGGTGGTTGGTCCGATGGGAAGCCCGAACAGATCGTTCAAGCCAGCGTTGGCCTGTGTCGCGCCGAATCCGAGCGAGGTAGCAAGGCCAAACAGCGTTGCAAACACCGCAAGGATATCAATGCAGTGTCCGACCCAGCCCCAAACAGCATCACCGAAAATCGGATAGAACGCAGAGCGAATAGTAAGCGGTAAGCCCTTGTTATAAGAAAACAAAGCCAGCGCGAGCGCCACAACTGCATAGATCGCCCATGGGTGTAGGCCCCAGTGAAAGATCGTTGCCGCCATGCCAAGACGAATGGACTCTGCGGAATCGCCCGCTGCGGCACCAAGCGGTGCCCAATCGGTGCGCACACCGTTTTCGACCGTTGTGCCCCCCATAGAAGAGGAATAATGGCTCATCGGCTCAGATACGCCATAGAACATCAGCCCGATGCCCATACCCGCGGCAAACAGCATCGCGAACCAGCCGATATAGCTATAATCAGGCGTTGCATCCACGCCGCCAAGTCGCACGCTGCCCCACGGGGTTACGATGAGGACAAAGCAGAAGATGACAAACAGGTTTGCCGATCCGATAAAGAACCAGTCGAACCCTTTTGTAACTGTACTGAAGAGCCAACTGAACAGCGCTCCAGACTGTTCGGGCAGCGCCAGCGTGTAGAATACAAACGCAACAACGGCGATGCCGGAGATCAGGAAAACCGGATTGTGAATGTCAAATCCAAATGGCCCTACGGCCCCTTCGACATTGTCCTGTCCGATTTCATATTCCGTCTCGATAATATGGGTCGCACCTTCAGGGCTCGGGATGCCCTCGGGTGATACACCTTCTGGTGTTTCCTCTGTCATATCGCCTCCTTTTGTTTCTGTCGTTTCTGTTGGGTCGAAGCCCTTTGGTCAGGCTTTTCGTATTTTAACCGCCGGAAAATACGGCCAAAAATCGTAAGTTGTGCGCACCTTAATGTGGTGCTTTATCGTGGCGTAGCGCTTGACGCGCGACGTCTACCGAAGGGGCCCTAAAATTGTCTGGCCACGTGTTTCCCTAATTGTCAGCTTTACACTTTTAAGGGCTTCGCGCAAATCCGGTCTCGTATCTCATGGTCCTGTGCCGCGCGCGAAAAGGTCTTGTCCGTTTACGCCGCTTTATATCCTTCAGCGTCAGAGGTAGGTCAGCTTTCCTGATGTACCGGTCTTGCTGGGGAGGCGAGGCTCATGCGCACACTCAGAGCAAGCTATACAATGGGCGTTCTGGCCGAATATCCTTATTTATATGGTTTTTTCGCGCTTCGGAGCGCTGACAAAACTTTGATAATACAACGTTTGACATGGGGTCGCCTAAAGTTACGATGGAGGCATTCGTACCGACCATTTTATAAAAGGAGAAATGTATGGACCCGCGAAATCTTTATAGAAAGAGGGTCGTGCAGGTGGCTGCCACGATGCTCTACGCATCGGTCGCATTTGGCCCCGCATACGCCCAAGACACGGCCTCCGACGACACAAAGCCGAATATTCTCGTCATCTGGGGTGACGATATCGGCCAGGCTAATATTTCCGCATATACGAAAGGGTTGATGGGCTATACCACGCCGAACATCGACAGTATCGCCAACGAAGGTGTGATTTTCACAGATTACTATGCAGAGCAATCGTGTACAGCGGGCCGCTCGACCTTCATTACGGGTCAGTCAACACTCCGCACCGGCCTTTCCAAGGTTGGTCTTCCGGGTGCGAAAGCAGGGATGCAAGACGTTGACGTAACCATCGCGTCGGCGCTCAAGGATCACGGCTATGCCACAGGCCAGTTCGGCAAGAACCACCTTGGTGACCGCGACGAACACCTGCCAACGGCACATGGTTTCGACGAATTCTTTGGCAACCTCTACCATCTGAATGCAGAGGAAGAACCAGAGAACTTCAACTATCCAAAGGACCCCGAATTCCGCGAAAAATTCGGCCCACGCGGGGTAATCCGCGCCACGGCTGACGGCGAAATCGAAGACACTGGCCCGCTGACCAAAAAGCGCATGGAAACAGTTGACGAAGAAACGTCCGCTGCGGCTATCGACTTCATGCAGCGTCAAGTGGAGCAAGGCAAACCGTTTTTCGTTTGGCTTAACACCACGCGCATGCACTTCCGTACACACGTCAAAGACGAGAACCGTTCAGAGCCTGGTCTGACGGCGCTGACCGAATATGCCGACGGCATGATCGAGCATGACAAAATCGTTGGACAGGTTCTTGACGCCGTTGACGAGATGGGCGTCGCAGACAACACAATCGTGATGTACACGACCGATAACGGGCCGCACCAGAACTCATGGCCTGATGCCGGTACAACACCGTTCCGCAGCGAGAAAAACACCAACTGGGAAGGTGCGTTCCGCGTTCCTGCCATGCTCAAGTGGCCTGGTCACATTGAGCCGGGCTCCATCGCGAACGAAATGTTCTCGGGTCTCGATTGGTTCCCGACACTGATGGCCGCCGTTGGCGACACCGACATCAAGGAACGTCTGCTTGAGGGTACAACCATCAATGGCAAGGAATACAAGAATCACCTCGATGGTTATAACCAGCTTCCTTACCTGACTGGTGAAACAGATGAAGGCGCACGTGATCGCTTCTTCTACTTCAACGATGACGGTGAAGTTGTTGCTCTGCGCTACGAAAACTGGAAGTTCGTTTTCAAAGAGCAGCGCCAGAACGGAACACTTCAAATCTGGGCAGAGCCGTTTACATCACTGCGTCTTCCAAAGATCTTCGACCTGCGGGCCGACCCTTACGAGCGGGCTGACGTGACATCCAACACCTATTGGGATTGGATGCTGGACCGCGCATATCTTCTTGCTCCGGCACAGGCCGTTGTTGGTGAGTTCCTCGCAACATTTGAGGAATACCCGCCTGCGCAGCGTCCGGACAGCTTCTCGATTGATCAGATTCAGGAAGAGTTGAACAATACACTCAACGGTATCGTTCAATAAAAGCGCCAAGACAGTGCGCCGCATTTCGCGGTGGCGCACTATCGCGCTCTCCCGAACAGGGTAAAAGACATTCCGGTGGGCCATTGGCCCGCCGGAGCTTTGTTTGACAGATATTTGTTGGTTTGGCGCAAATACGCGCGTGGCTGAGATTTTCGATAGCCATGAGCGTGCCGCCAGTAACCGACCCGAACATACTCAATTCATGAGGTTTTCCAGATGGATACAGCGCAGGTCCGATCCGAAATTCTAGAGCTTGTCGCACGGATGGAGCAAACGATCATTGGTCAGAAAGACGTGATCGAACGGTTGGTCATCGGGCTTTTGGCCAACGGCAACCTCTTGGTCGAGGGTTTGCCCGGACTTGCCAAGACCCGCGCGATCAAGGGGCTTGCCAAAAACCTCGAATGCGATTTCTCGCGTATCCAGTTCACGCCCGATCTCCTCCCGTCCGATGTGACAGGGACGGAAGTTTACTATCAAAGCGATAAGGGCTCTGAATTCCGTTTCGAAGCGGGGCCAATCTTTGCGAATATCGTGTTGGCCGACGAGATCAACCGCGCGCCCGCCAAAGTACAGGCTGCCTTGCTTGAGGCGATGGAGGAGCGGCAGGTGACTGTCGCGGGCAAAACCCACAAAATGCCGCCGCTCTTTATGGTCATGGCCACACAGAACCCGATCGAGCAAGAAGGGACATATCCGCTGCCTGAAGCGCAGATGGACCGTTTTCTCATGCATGTGTTGATCACCTATCCGCCTGTTGAAGACGAGGTAAAGGTAATCCGCCTTGTGCGCGATGAGGAGGCCAGTGCCAATGAGGCAAAGCCAGCCAAAGACGCGCTTCCGGCGATCCCGCAAGCGGCCGTGTTCGCCGCGCGACGCGAAATTGTGAATATCCATGTCTCTGATGCGATCGAACGTTATTTCGCGGATCTCGTGCAAGCCACCCGCACGCCAGAGGCTTTTGGCGATGATCTGAAGCGGTGGATCGAGGTTGGCGCTAGCCCGCGTGCATCGCTTGCGCTGGATAAATGCAGCCGCACTCATGCTTGGCTTAAGGGGCGCGACTATGTGGACCCGCAAGATGTTCACGCCATTGCGGCGAATGTCTTCCGCCACCGTCTTGGGCTAAGCTATGAAGCCATGGGCGAGGGGATTACCCCTGATGCAGTCGTGGCAGAGATTTTGGCTCAAGTTGCCCTGACTTAAGGGGGACATATGTTCGACAAAGCCGCCCTCATACGCACGGGATTGGCCCCCCAAAAGCCTGCGCCGGATAAATCACTTGATCCGCGCGTGTCGGTTGATCTTGCCCATTTGCGAAAGCTTGAACCCCGCGCAAAAACGCTGAGTTTCCTTCCGCGTCAGCCCGCCAATAGTGCGCTCAATGGTCGGCATGCCTCGCGGATGCGGGGGCGGGGGCTCAACTTCGAGGAGTTGCGTGATTACCTGCCGAACGACGATATCCGCGCGATTGACTGGAAAGTTACCGCGCGAACCGGCAAGCCCCATGTGCGCGTCTTTACCGAAGAACGCGACCGTCCGACGCTTATTGTTGTCGATCAGCGGATGTCGATGTTTTTCGGTTCTGTCCTTAATATGAAATCGGTCACAGCAGCAGAATGCGCGGCCCTTGCGGCCTTTCGTATTCTTGATCAGGGAGACCGCGTGGGCGGCATAGTCTTTGGCGACGAGACTATTGCAGAAATTCGCCCGCAGCGCAGCCGCCGCGCTCTTGACCGCTTCCTCGCAAGCCTTGCGGCCGCAAATGCCCAGCTTCACGCCGAAGCGCCGAATGTAACACCTGTTTCGCTGGATGACGTTTTGACCGCGGTCGCGCGGATCGCGCCGCGTAACCACCTCATTCTGATCTTCTCGGATTTCGACGTCATCAGCGAAACAACCCGCAAGCGTATCCGCGGTATCTCGCAGCATAATGATTTGGTGTTGGGGCTGGTGTCTGATCCGATGGCCGATGACATGCCACCAGACCTTCGTCTTGCGATCTCAGACGGTCGTTTGCAGGCCGAAATCGATACGGGCGATCAAACCGTTCAGCGCAGCCTGCGCGACATGGCGAAGGGACGGCTCGCTGATGTTCTTGATTGGAAGCGAAGCCTTGGTGTTCCCATACTACCGCTAAGCGCAGGCGAGGATAGCCTTAGTCAAATGCGTCGATTGATGGGGCTTGGACCACGATGAACGAAGAGGCCACATCCCTCATAGAATTGCTGGATCAGCTTGTGCCACCGCAAGAGCCACCGCCCATTTCAATGGCGCCGCAAACAGCGGGCTGGGCTGTTTTGGCGGCGGCTATTTTGCTTGGTGTGGCCGTCGCGCTTTGGCGCTGGTTCAAGCATTATCGCGCCAATGCCTATCGCCGCGCAGCCATTGCGGCCATTGAACAGGCTAATGGTGATGCCGCAGAAATTGCCTTGGTTGTTCGTAGATGTGCTCTTGCGGCGTTCCCACGTACCGATGTGGCGCAGCTTACGGGCGAGAGCTGGGTTCTTTTCCTCGAGGCAACGGGCAAAGGTGTTGAATTTGATGCCGCAACCGCTGCGACCCTAACCGAGGCGCCGTACCGGCAAGAGAGCGCGGCGTCGCCCGCGTTTGTGAATACGGTAAAGCGTTGGATCAAAACGCATAAAGCAGATCGCGCGACAGAAGCGCGCCATCCGATTTCTGAAGGAACGGAGGCCCGCGCATGATCTCGCTTGCCTTCCCATGGGCTTTATTGGCCTTACCGCTGCCGTTTCTTGTTGTGAAACTGTCTCCACCCCACCGCGAAAAAACGCCGGCCCTGCGCGTTCCATTCTTTCGGCGGGTGGTTTCTGCTGCCGACAGCGAGGCCGCCGCTGGCGCCGTGATCTTGCGCCGCACACGGGTTCAAATGGTTGCGGCTGTTCTAGTTTGGGGCCTGCTTGTTCTTGCGATTGCGCAGCCCGAACGCCTGGGGGCGCCCGTTATCGTTGAAAAATCGGCACGGGATGTTGTGCTTGCGCTCGATATTTCCGGTTCCATGGACGAGGTCGATTTTGAAACGCCAGACGGGGAGAAGGTACAGCGTCTGGCGGCTGTTCAGGATGTTGTGGAGGAGTTCATCGCCGCCCGAGAGGGCGACCGGATCGGACTGATCGTCTTTGGCTCGCGGGCTTTCCTTCAAGCACCATTGACCGATGACCTTAAAACAATCTCTGATCTCGTGGCACAAACCGAGGTTGGCATGGCAGGGCCGCATACAGTAATCGGCGACGCCATTGGCCTTGCGATCCGCACGTTTGAAACAAGTGATGTGGAGCAGCGCCTGTTGATCCTTCTCTCCGATGGCTCCGACACAGCCAGCAGTATGAGTCCGATCAATGCTGCCGAAATTGCCAATTCGCGCGGCGTAGAAATCCACACCATCGGTGTAGGTGACCCTGATGCCCAAGGCGAAAACCGCGTCGACCTTGCCACATTGGACGAGATCGCGACCCGCACAGGCGGCAACAGCTATTTTGCGTCGGACCAAGAAGCACTGACCGAAGTCTATGCGCGGATTGATGAATTGGCCCCACGCCTTGTGGAGCGCCAGACCCACCGTCCGCGACAGGCGCTCGCCGGTTATGCTCTTGCGCTTGCAGCACTCATCGGCCTTGCGACCTTGCTTTATCTGATCGTTGCTCAGACGAATGGACGCCGAAAAGCGAGGGCAAGCGCATGATAAGTTTGATCCTTGATGAATTCGCACTAGCGCTTGAGGCCTTCCATTTTCTGCGGCCCATGGTGTTGTTGGCGTTGCTACCGGTTTTGGCCGTTTGGTGGATCATCCGCCGCCGTGCAACACGCCCACAGATGCCGCGCGAAGGGTTGGCGCCGCATCTTCGGGATGCGCTGACGGTCGGAGCCGAACGGCGCGGGCGCGTGTTGCCGATCGACACCTCGGCACTTGTTATTGCCTTTGCGATCCTTGGCGCATCGGGGCCAAGCTGGACACGGCAGGTTGATCCGTTCTTTACCCAAACTGGGCCGCTTGTTGTCGTTCTCAAAGTCACGCCGTCGATGGAGCAAAAAGATGTCGCGCCAACGCGCCTTGACCGCGCCAAATTCAAAATTCGCGATTTGCTTGATTTGCGGGCTGGGGCGCGGACGGCGCTCGTTGCTTATGCGGGGTCGGCTCACCGCGTTATGCCCTTTACCGAGGATCCGTCGGTTATGCTGCCCTATCTTGAGGGGCTTTCTCCCGATGTGATGCCCCAAGAGGGCGCAGACCTCGGCGCGGCGCTTGAAATCGCAAGTTCAATCCTTGGAGACGAAGAAGCACCGGGAAGTATCCTTGTTGTCTCGGATGAGATGAACGCTGGAGAGGCGAGCGCAGTTTCTGATTTTGACACCGCTCCAATCACCGTTTTGTCGGTGTTGCCGGACGGGCAGTCAGCCTTTTCAGGAAGCACTCCCTCTGGTGTACAATCGGTCACGCTGACCGCCGACAACGCCGATGTTGCCCAGATTGATCGTATAACAGCCATTGCCTATCGGCGCGCCCTGTTGGAAGACACAAGCCAACCATGGGAAGATCGCGGTTGGTGGTTTGCCATACCTGCCGCTTTGGTTGCGCTGTTCTGGTTTCGATTGGGCTGGACCATGCGCTGGACGGCTGTGGTGCTGGCGATTGCGGCGATTGCGCCGCCACAAACCGCGCGTGCGGATGGAATTGCGGATTGGTTCTTTACGCCGGATCAACAAGGATACCGCGCTTACCAGAACAAAGATTTTGCCGCCGCCGCCGAGGCTTTCGCTGATCCTTATTGGCAGGGATATGCGCTCTTTCGATCCGGCCAATATCCAGAAGCCATTGCGGTTTTGGAAACTCTCGATACACCAGAAGCGGCGTTTACACTTGGTCATGCCTATATCCGCAATCGCCAGTATCGCGATGGCGTGCGCGCGTTTGAAACGGTCTTGGAGCGTGATCCAGATTTTCCAGACGCGCAGCATAACCTTGATGTTTCAAAACAGATTGTCACCTATGTCGAGGAAACTCGCGCGGCCTCTGATACGGGCGAAGAAACTGGTATCGGCGCGGATGAGGTTGTTTTCGATAACGAAGCGAACGTTGGCACCGACACAGAGATCGACGCCCAACCCGAAGGTGATGGCGCTCCGATGACGGCGGATCAATGGATGAATACCGTCGACACAAACACCGCCGATTTCCTCAGAACCCGCTTCCAGATGGACCTTGTGAGCGCGGAGAATTCTTCGTCAAATGGCGCAGACGGGCCAAGCGCGACTGAAGAAAGCGATGAGGCCTCGGAGCCACCCGCAGAGACAGAGGAGGCGGCGGAATGATCCGGTTTCTCGCCATACTCACTACGCTTACGGTGGTGCTCTCTGCGCAAGTTCTTGCGCAGGAGTCGTCAGACTTTACCGATCCCCCAAACGAAAATGGGCAGGCGACAGAGAATTCGACTGACGCGGTTCAATCGGATACCGCATCCGACACAACGAGCGCGCAGCAGACCGATGCGCAACCTGATGCGGCCGATCCCGAGCCACGGCAAAGCGAACCCTCTTCAGAAACGGAATCGGCCGATCAAACTTCGGCCGAGCAGAGTGACGCGGAACAAGAGCCAGCCTCGATCTCACCTGAGCTGAGGGTCGAGTTTGAAGAAACACTGGCAATTGTTGGGCAGCCACTGAGCCTGCGCGTCACTATTCTGGTGCCAACTTGGATGGTGGACCCTGTGGTCTTTCCATCACTGGAAATGCCCGATGTGATGGTGCGTTTGCCAGAGCGTTCGACCTCGCCGGTGAGCGAGCGGGTTGACGGTGAAACATGGTCTGGCGTGACCCGCCATTATCGGATCATACCGCTTGCTCCGGGTACATTTACGCTGCCGCCACAGGAGCTTGTTATCTCATGGGCCGACCCCGATACCAATGCGCCGCGCGAGGATCGCATCACGATGGAGGGTGTTGAGTTTGCCGGAACAATACCTCAAGGCGCTGAAGGGCTGTCTCCCTTCATTGCAGCAGAGAGCCTCGAGCTAACACAAGAGTATACCGGTCCAGATGCACCGCTTGCAGCAGGAGACAGCGTTGAGCGCAAAGTGACTGCCAAGGTAACAGGAACGCCACCGATGGTCTTGCCGACGCTCATTCCAGACGAGCAAATCGTTGGGATCGCACAGTATCCGAATGAGCCTGTACTGACTGAACATGAAGACCGCGGCGAGCTTTCGGGCACGCGCGTTGAAACAACAACCTATCTTGCGCAAAGTGGTGGCGAGGGCGGCGCTCCTGAGATTTCGATATCTTGGTACAACCTCTCGACCGAGGCTGTGGAAACCGCAACGCTTGAGGGGCGTTCCCTTGCTGTGGATGCTCCAATTGCCAGCACAGAGCCCGCGAGAACGCCCCAACAGACGATCGGCCTTGTGGCGATGATCGGTGCGGCTTTGGTCCTTGTGGTGATGACTGTCGTTGTTGGTTGGCAAAGATACAAACGGCACCGCACGGCACGACGAGCGCGTTATCTTGCGTCGGAAGATTACGCCAAAGATCAAGTGTTGCAGGCGATCAAACATCGCAACTATTCCGAGGTGTCAAAGGCACTTTGGCTCTGGTCCGAGCGAAGCGATGGCCAGTCAGTGATGCGTGATCCGCAAATCAACAGCGCGCTCATAACACTTGGGAATGCGCGTTATGGCGGCGGCCAGGAAAGTGATGCTGCGGCATGGCAATCTTTACAGAAGGCGGTACAGCACCATGCAAAACAGCACGGGCGCGTTGAAAAAACTGATGCATTGCCTCCGCTTAATCCGGTTGGATAGGTCGTTGGTTTCGGCTTGATTGACAATCGTTTCATTTGCAACGATATTTGGGGGAAGTTGTAGACACCGCTGATTGCGGGGCAAATCCGCTGTCATCACCCAAGAGGAGCCGTGCAATGTCAAAAGCCGCGCAACGCGAATACACCCAAGAAAAGAACGGCGGCACAACGCCCGGATATATGCCCGGTTTTGGCAATGATTATGAAACAGAAGCGCTCAAGGGCGCATTGCCGCAAGGGATGAATAGCCCGCAAAAATGCGCTTATGGTCTCTATGCAGAGCAGCTTTCCGGAACAGCGTTCACCGCGCCAAGCCATCAAAACGAGCGCACGTGGTGCTATCGTATCCGCCCGTCGGTCAAACATTCCGCGCGCTACTCTAAGATTGATGTGCCGCATTGGAAAACAGCGCCGCACATCAAAGAAGACGTGGTCTCTCTTGGCCAATACCGCTGGAATCCGGTGCCCCATACAGAGCGCGACCTCACGTGGATTACCGGCATGCACACGATGACGACTGCGGGGGATGTGAACACGCAGGTCGGTATGGCGAGCCACATTTACCTTGTGACCAAATCCATGGAAGACGCGTATTTTTACTCGGCTGACAGCGAATTGCTTGTCGTTCCACAGGAGGGGCGACTTCGGTTCTATACGGAGCTCGGCATCATTGATCTTGAACCGATGGAGATCGCAATTTTACCGCGCGGTTTGGTCTATCGGGTTGAAGTGGTCGAAGGGCCAGCGCGAGGATTTGTCTGCGAGAACTATGGCCAGAAATTCGAGCTTCCGGGGCGGGGGCCAATTGGCGCGAACTGCATGGCAAACCGTCGCGATTTCAAAGCCCCCGTTGCCGCTTTTGAAGATCGTGAAACTCCGTCAACACTGACCGTTAAATGGTGCGGCCAATTCCACAAAACTGCGATTAACCAGTCGCCGCTTGATGTGGTTGCGTGGCACGGGAATTACGCGCCGGTCAAATACGATCTTCGGACGTATTGTCCCGTTGGCGCGGTGTTGTTTGATCACCCCGATCCCTCGATCTTTACCGTGCTTACCGCGCCCTCTGGTCAGGCGGGAACCGCGAATATCGATTTCGTGCTGTTCCGCGAGCGCTGGATGGTCGCCGAAGATACCTTCCGCCCGCCGTGGTATCATAAGAATGTTATGTCCGAACTGATGGGGAATATTTACGGCATCTACGACGCCAAGCCCGAGGGTTTCATTCCTGGCGGGATGAGCCTGCACAACATGATGCTCCCACATGGCCCTGATAAGCAAGCGTTTGAAGGCGCGAGTAACGCGGACCTAAAGGCCGAGAAGCTCGACAACACCATGTCGTTCATGTTCGAAACCCGTTTCCCCCAGCACCTTACCGAATTCGCCGCCAAAGAGGCGCCGCTTCAGGAGGATTACATCGATTGCTGGAGCGACCTTGAGAAGCACTTTGACGGTACAATCGAAGGGAAATAGGCATCGATGAGCGGGCTTCTTAGATCATGGGTTGAGAGCGCAAATGCGCCAGATGCGGACTTTCCGCTTAACAATCTGCCCTATGGGGTGTTTTCGCTCGAAGACGAGACGCATCGATGCGGCGTAGCACTTGGCGCGTTTGTGATTGATGTTGCGGGCTTGGAACGGGCAGGGCATTTGGCGTTCCAAGGAACGTTGCAGACCGGTGTTTGGAACGACTTTATTGCGCTTGGTTGCGATGCGTGGCATGACCTGCGCGTGGCGCTGACCGCTTTGTTTGCCGAAGGCGCAGAAGAGGGCACGCTCCAGAGTTTCCTCATTCCATTGGCCGACGTACGCTTGCATTTGCCATTTCGCGTATCCGAATTCACCGATTTCTACGCCAGCCGCCATCACGCAACCAACGTCGGCACTATGTTTCGGGGCGCAGAGAACGCGCTACCGCCCAACTGGCTGCACATTCCAATCGGCTACAATGGTCGTGCCTCTTCTGTTGTTGTAAGCGGCACGGATGTGCGCCGCCCTTGGGGGCAGGTGAAAAGTCTAGAGGATGATGCGCCGCGATTTGCGCCGTCCGCTAAGTTCGACATTGAGCTTGAACTGGGTGCGGTGGTTGGCCAGCCTTCGGACGGGCCGCTTTCAGTAACCGAAGCTTTCGCGAATATTTTCGGCTATGTGCTGCTCAACGATTGGTCCGCGCGCGATATTCAAGCATGGGAATACCAACCCCTCGGACCATTTCAGAGCAAAGCCACCGCGACCAGCATCAGCCCGTGGATCATCCCGTCGGCTGCATTGGAGCCATTCCGCTGCGCTCCTCCCGCACGAGAGGTGCCGCTCTTGCCGCATCTTCAGGATGATGGACCAATGACCTACGACATCGCGCTTGAAGTTGCGCTGCAGGCTGAAGGGGGCACAGAGACGATCATCGCAAACACCAACGCCTGCGAGCTTTACTATTCCGCCGCACAGCAGCTCGCGCACCATAGTGCCTGTGGATGTCCGATGCGTGCGGGGGATTTGCTTGGATCGGGGACGATCTCGGGGCCGACGAAAAGCGCGCGCGGCTCAATGCTCGAACTCAGTTGGAACGGGGCCGAACCCTTTTCGATCAATGGCGGTACCCGTAGTTTTATCGAAGATGGCGATACGCTCACGCTGCGCGGGCATGCAAAAGGGCGGGGGTATCGGATCGGCTTTGGCGAATGTCGGGGAAAAGTGCTTCCCGCGTTACCCCAAAAGGCCTAGCTCCGCATCGCTTGGTCGGGCGGTGTATTTATCTTGTGGCGGCCATGGGCGCTCCGGCCAATCCGGCTCAAAAACAAAACTCGAAACTGTCCGTCCTTCTGGCAGCGCCCCGTTGCCATAGCCAAGTGCATAATCAAAATAGAGCTTTACGATTTCTTCTTTGCTGACCTGCTGTGCGGCCGGATGCGCAAGGCAGGCGTTACGCCACGCAGCCACGCGGGCAAAGTCCGGCCCATCGGGCAGCGCAAAATCCTCATAATACTCAAGAAACCAAAACCGCATAAACATCGGGGTAAATACCGCTTCGGCCAATCCGAAGTCCTCAAACAGGAACGGCCCTTCAGGCGCGTGCCGGTTGAGGAAGGTGTTGATATCGCGATAGAGGCCAAGAAGTTTGTCGAGATGCGCTTGCCGCTCCGATTTGTTTTGGTTCATCACAAAGAGGTAACCTGCCATTGTGAACGGCCCTTCTTTTGCAATGAGCATGTTCTCGACGGCGTGGGCGAGCGGATCTTTCTGGCGAATGGACGCACCAAACATTTCGTCGATATACTGAAGGATAACGAGGCTTTCCTTGAGTATATCGCCATCAGTTGTTTCCAACACCGGCAGCGCGGTTGTGCCATCGGTTTTGGCAAGGAGGCTTGCGTCGCGTGGCTTGGTGATATCGACCACGTGAAAGTTTACAGCGTCCTTCTGCCCTTTGAGTGAGAGCAGGATTTCAAGCCGTTGCGAAAACGGGCAAACAGGAATGTGGTAAACGTCAATTGGGGCGGACATTAAATGAGCCTTTCAGAAACGGAACATCACCCGTTGTGCGGAACCTTGGACAATTCAAAAACCGAAACTTCGCGCACTAGGCCTTCTGTTGCTGCTTTAAACGCGGCGATATGCGCCGAATTCATGTGATCCTGCCATAGATCGCGCGTTTCCCATGTTTCATAGAAAAAGAAATGTGTCGGATCGTCGTTATTTTGGTGCAGATCGTAAGCGATACAGCCCTTTTCCGCGAGCGTCGGTGCGACCATTTTCTGAAGCTCTGACTTCACTTGATCAACCGCATCCGTGTTGGCGTGAATGTGGGCGATGATTGTTAACATGACTATCCTGCTGTTTTAATTGGCGTCGTGGAAATACCCGTTTGGCCACAGCCTAGGGGGGCGATCCGGCTATGTAAATTCTTCTATTCCATTCTCGCTTGGCTCTGGCCGGAGTCGACCCGCCATTATCGCACTTAGCCCAACCATAGCCGCTGCAGTTCCTAGGCAAAGTGCAAGTCCGCCAAATTGATAAGATAGCCCCGACAGAATTGTTCCTGTCAGCCGTCCTGCTGCGTTCGCCATGTAGTAAAACCCGATATCAAGGCTCACGCGGTCTGACTTTGTGAATGCAAGGATCAAGTAGGAATGCAGCGAAGAATTCACCGCAAATATTGCGCCAAAAACCAAGAGCCCAATGACCAAAAGCATGGTGAGCCACGGTGCAGGTGTTGGCGATAGATAGGCCGCAATCGCCAGAACCAAAGGCACGAAAAAGAGCCGCGTGGCCCAAACGCGCGCTTCTGGAACAAGCTCTTCGGGAGGGCGGGTTCTGGCGCGGAGCAATTTGGGGGCAAAGGCCTGAACACCGCCATAAAGGATGATCCAAAGCGCCATAAAGCTGCCAATCAGGAAGAATGTCGCACGATTGCCGTCTTCGGTTCCGTCTGAAAGCACAGCGTAAAAATAGATCGGTATACCCACCACAAACCAGACATCCCGCGCACCGAACAGAAAAAGCCGTGCGCCGGAAAGCCAGTTAACATTCGGGTTACGCGAAAAGACCTCGGAGAACTTCGCGCTCTTGCGCCCTCTGGGGAGCCCCGAAGGCATAAAGAGCAGAACCGCCAAGAGGATCACGCCAAGAACCGCCGCCATAAACCAGACAGAGGCCGTAAAGCCGATCAGCCCCAAGAGGCTCGCGCCGAGCAGAAACCCAAGCCCCTTCACCGCGTTTTTTGACCCCGTGAGGTAAGCCACCCAGCGGAACAAGCCGCCATCCGCTTCTGGTGCAAGGAGTTTGACCGCCGATTTCGACGACATCTTGGAAAGGTCTTTGGCGACACCCGATAGCCCTTGAACCGCAACCACATAGGCAACGGAGAACCCCGCGCTCCAACTTGGATCAAGCTGCGCAAGGGCAATCAATGCAATGATCTGAAATGAAAGCCCCGCATAGAGCGTTGACGTTAACCCGAAGCGTGCCGCAATCCAGCCCGCCGAAAGGTTGGTGATGATCCCTGCAATTTCATAGAGAACAAAGAGCCACGCGAGCTGGATCGGCGAGAAGCCGAGCGTATGGAAATGCAATAATACCAGCATCCGCAGGGCGCCATCCGTCAGCATAAACGCCCAGTAAGAGGCGGTTACAGCGACATAGGCCTTGGCTCCATTCGGCGTGCTCATAGCGATTTACCAACCATCTCGGCCACATCCACGAAGCGATGCGCATAGCCCATTTCGTTGTCGTACCAGACGTAGACCTTAACCTGTGTGCCATTAACCACCATCGTCGAGGGCGCATCCACGATACCGGACCGACGATCATTGGTGAAATCCGCAGACACAAGCGGGCGGGTCTCATATCCCAAGATCCCTTCGAGCGGACCATGTGCGGCCTTTTCAAATAGGGCGTTCACTTCCTCGGTTGTGGTTTCTCGTTTGAGCTCAAACACACAATCGGTGAGGGATGCGTTGAGCAACGGAACCCGCACCGCGTGGCCGTTGAGCTTCCCCTTGAGGTCTGGGTAGATCAGCGTGATTGCAGTGGCGCTGCCGGTCGTGGTCGGGATGAGCGAGTTAAGGGCCGAGCGCGCGCGGCGCAGGTCTTTGGCTGGGCGGTCTACAATGGTTTGCGTGTTGGTCACATCATGGATGGTTGTGATGGAACCGTGATTGATGCCGATTGACTCATGCAGAACCTTAACCACAGGCGCGATGCAATTCGTAGTACAGCTTGCGGCTGTGATGATGTTGTGCTGCTGCGGATCATAGACATCGTTATTCACACCAAAGACAATATTGGCCGTTGGGCCATCTTTGACCGGGGCAGAGACAACGACCTTCTTCACGCCCGCATCAAAGTACGGGGCGAGCTTGCCCTCGGTTTTAAAGACGCCCGTGCAATCCAGAACAACATCAACCCCGTCAAGCGGCAGATCAGCAAGCTCTTTGGTGTTGTGTAGCGGAATTTCTTTGCTGTTGATCGATATGGCGCCGTCGCGCGCACCAATATTCGCGCCCCAGCGGCCATGTACCGTATCAAATTCAAGCAAGTGCGCATGCATCTCGGCATCACCAACCGCGTCGTTGATCCAAAGGGGCGTGATGCCCCGTTCGATGAGCGCCTGAAGTGCGAGTTTTCCGATGCGGCCAAGGCCATTTAGGGCGTATGTTGTCATTCGTCTTTGTCCGTTGAAATATCTGCAATCCGATCGACCGCATTCTGAAGCGAGATGCGATCAAGCGAGGTGAGCGGGAGTTGTGTGAAGGCTCGGAGTCGGTTGAGAATTCGGTTGTAAGCGGTTTGAAACGCGAGCGTTTTTTCTGCGTCTGTACCATCCGTGTGAACCGGATCAGGAATGCCCCAATGCGCGCTGATGGGTTGCCCTTCCCAAACCGGACACTCTTCGTTTGCGGCTTTGTCACAGACGGTAAACACGAAATCCATTACGGGTGCATCGTTGGTTTGAAACTCGGCGAGGGACTTTGAACGATGGCTTGCAACGCTATGGCCGTTGTGAACAAGGGTTTGGATGGATTCACGTGGGAGATCGCCGCTCGGTTGCGTGCCGGCTGAATAGACGTTGAACCTGTCGGCGGCGAGTTTTGTTAGAATCGCCTCGGCAAAGATCGAGCGCGCGGAATTGCGGGTGCAGAGAAACAGAACGTTAAATTTATCTTTTTGTTCAGTATGTTCACTGCCGAAATTTATGCAAATATCCGGCCGCCCACGGCAACAATCCAATGCCAGAAAATCGATCATCGCGCGTGCCCGATCTATCGCAACCGTATAGCGCAGCGAAGTTCCTGCGCGACGCTGGCTCACTAGCCCGCAAGCGTGAAGGCTGGCAAGATAGGTTGAGAGCGTGCTTGGCTTTAGCTCGAGCGCGTCACCGATCTCTCCTGCCGGAACCCGATCAGGATACCGCCGCATGAGGAGCCTAAAGATCGACAGGCGTTGCGGATGACCAAGCGTTGTAAGCTGTTGTGCAATATCTATTTCCATATTTCATGAATATAGGAAATAGTATGATACTCAAGTGAAGTTTTTGTAAATCATCTATGACAGTCAAAGCTCGGGCGCAGAAATACCGCAGCATATAGAGTTCGAAGACCGTCGTAGCGCGCCTAACTGCCCCATAGACGCCAGCAGATGTTTCGAATGAAACCCCTCAGGGCTGTAGTTTCTTACCTGCCTTCGGCAATCGTTTGTAAGCGGCGAGGACGCCATTTAAGTGCGTTTCCATCGTATATTCGCGAAGCGCCCGTTCGCGGGCGGCTTCGGTAATGCGCGTGAACTTTGCGTTGTTTGTCAGAAGCTTGCGGATCGGCTCTACAAATGCCTCGGGCTTGAAAGGATCAACAAGATAACCGGTTTCGCCGTGCGTAATTGCCTCGGGGTTACCACCATGGTCGGTTGCCACAACGGCAGTGCCGAGATGCATGGACTCGCAAAGCGTTCGTCCAAAGGGTTCGTTTAAGGCCGAGACAATGAGGATATCTGTAGCGGCCATGATGGGCTCAATAGGGCTACGGAAGCCAAGTTCGATGATCTTGTCGGAGATCCCCAATTCTTCAGCCCGCGCTCGCATTTCTTGATCTAGCTTGCGTGCGCCCGTTGGTACGGCCCCGGCAACGATGCCAACCACCGGATCATCAGGATAGGCTTTGGCGTATTCTGCAACGATTTCAACAAAGTAAACGGGGCGCTTGCGTTCGATTAACTCGCCGAAATAGCCCAAAATACGCGTGCCAGCGGGAAGGCCGAGTTCGCTTAAAAGAGCGGCCTTTGCGGCGTCGCGATCCACGGTTTCGGGAATGGAAAAGGGCGAGTGTACCACGCTCCATTTGTGATCGATGTTGCGAATTGGACGGCTTGGCTTGGCAAATTGCGAGACCGTGATGATCTCGTTGGCAAAGAGCGGGGCAAGGAGGTTGGTGGCTTTCGCTGTTGGATCTCCACGATGATGCCAAACAAACTCGGCGCGCGACAATTTGGTCGGAATGCACCAATTCAGGTGCATCCGGCCGTCATTCGTGTGAACGATATCGATTGAATTATTATTTATGTATTTTCGCATCTTAGATGCGGATTTTAATGTGAAATCCGCAACATTTCGAGGTTTTGATTTACTGGTTTTTGCTTGTGGTTCAATCAGATCGGGAAAAGGCAATTCGGTGAACGGAACACCTTGATCTGCGAGAAAATCGGGGAACTTCCCCGTTGGGCGATGTAGACCGACAATAGCGTTGAATGTGCCGCTGTCATTGAGCATCTCCACAAGTTTCAATGAGGAAATATGGCTGCCCCCAAAATCGTCGCCTCCCACATAGGGAAACAAAACGTTGATCTTGTTAGGGTCGGAAATTGGCGGTCCCACGGGCATACAATAATCCTGGCTGGTCGCGAAACGCGGGCAAAAACAATAACGTTACAAATATGAACCGGAGCTTAAAATGCCGCCGATTGCTTGGGCAGATTGTGCGAACTCGGGCGACAAATCAAGCTAAGGCTTTGTCATAAAAATCTTTTGCGTGCATCGTGGTTTTGCTAATACAGATCAAGTTGGTCGGGCCGTATTGGGGGCTGGTCATAGTTTTGATGTATTCGCGCAGTAACCAGTTGGCAGAGATGCCAGACGAAAGAATTTATGAAACAAGATTATTCAGGTCGGAAAATCGCAGTAATTGCGAGTTTGGGGACATCGCTGGTTAATTTCCGGCTTGAGCTTTTGAAGCGCATGGTGGCCAACGGCCACGAAGTGCTCGCTCTCGCGCCGGAATTTGAACCCGAGACAATAGAGACACTCGCGGCATATGGAATTCAGACGAAGCGTTTTGCGATGGATCGCGCAGGGCTGAACCCTGTGAAGGACTTGCAGACGATTCACGAATTGCGGAGTATTTTCAAAGCGTTCAAGCCAGATGTTATTGTTCCATATACCGCGAAGCCCATCGTTTACGCGAACTTGGCGGCACGCATGGCAGGTGTTCCACGCCGGTTCGGGCTGTTTACCGGGTTGGGCTATGCGTTCTTGAACGAACAGCCGCGCGGCAAGCAATGGCTGGTGCGCCAGATCGCGATTTACCTCTATCGTTTGTCATCCAAGGGAATGATACGCGCCTTCACCTACAATCCAAAAGAAACCGAGGATTTGCGAGATTTCCGATTGGTTCCGCCCTCTACGCCAGTGCAAGAGGTACCTGGGTCGGGCGTTGATGTAGCGCTTTACAAGGATACGGTGCCATCTGTCGCGCCGATCAAGTTTTTGATGATTGCGCGTTTGCTTAAGAGCAAAGGCGTGCGTGTGTTCGTTGCTGCCGCGGCGCGGCTCAAGGCGAAGGGGCTGGAATTTGAAGCGAACCTGCTTGGCCCGATGGACCCCAACCCTGACGGGATTACTCAAGAACAGCTAGACGGTTGGATCAGGGAAGGGACGATCAACTACCTTGGTGCAACGAAGGATGTCAAGCCATATCTTGCGGATTGTTCCGTGATGGTGCTGCCTTCGATGTATCGAGAGGGAATCCCGCGGTCGATATTGGAGGCAATGTCCTCTGGGAGGGCTGTGATTACGTCGGATATGCCTGGGTGCGCTCATAGCATCACCGATCAAGAAGACGGTTTTATCGTTCCGACAGGAGATGATGCAGCTTTAGCAGATGCAATGGAGAAATTCATCAGCGCGCCGGATCTAGCAATTCAAATGGGCGCTTCGGGACGTGCGCATGCAGAGAGAACCTTTGACGTTCACAAGGTGAACCGAATTTTGCTGACAGAGATGGGCCTTGAGGATCCGGACAATCCCCCAACGTTGTTGGAGTAGATCTGGCGGATAGGCGTATAGGTCGAATTGCTTTTGCCTCTTTTCACAAAGCGTCAAAAGCAATGCGGGGCGCTTTGCCTTCAGCAACAACACTTCAGAGCTATAAGGCGCGTGTGCTATCTCGCATTCTTTTGATGAAGAAGAAGTAGCACCCCGCAGACCAGATCACGTTCATAACCAACGTAAGCCAGCTTGCAGCAATTATTCCGAAGCTCGGAACAAAGAGAAACAGCCCACCGAGGAATACCAGTGAGGATGTAAGTGTGACCATGAGTAGCTGCCTGTCTTGATCGATACCTAGGAGGGCTGAGTTAAAGACGGACGATGCCATGAATACGGTTGATGCGGCGAGTTGGATTGTCAGGAGCGGTGTTGCGTCGGAGAATTCTGCACCAAATATCGTTGGAATGATCTTCTCGCCCCAGAAAAAGAACACAAGAACAACGGGCGCACCAAGGCATAAGAGCAGCGTATGAAAGCGAAACACAAGCCGCTGAAGGCGGGTACGTTCGCCTTGTTCCCATAACTGTGCCAACTTGGGGAAAATCACGGTTTGTATCGGCTTTGAGACCCGCAGCGCGGATAGCGCAACGCGTTTTGCTATCTGGTAAAGGCCGATATCTCGCGGACTAACCAGACCACCCAATATGATGATATCAAGTTGTTTCGTCGAATTGCGGGACAGCACGTTGGCATTTGCGTTGAAGATATATCGCAGAATACCGGGGTTTTCAGCTAGGACTCCGCTCATGCTCACGCTGTGTACGGGACGATCGATCCGCTTTTTGATGAGAGACCATCCGATGATCAAGGGCAAGATATGCTGCAAAAGTGCATCGACGACGACCAGCCAGAAAAACGCAATAAACGGGGCGTCTAGGAGCCAAAGCACGACAGCCAAGAGAAAGCGGGCGAAGGCGGTTATTACGAGAACCTTGGCATAGAGATCAAAGCGCGAGAATAGCCGTAGCACCGCAACACTTGTTGTCGACGCATAACCAAAAAGCGTTGCAGCGAAGATATAGGCCAACATGAGTTGATCTTGCGGGAGGTCGATCCAGTGATTTGCGATTGAGAGGGTCGAAAGGGCGATAACAGCTGCAAACGCTGCGCCACAAAAATCAAGCAGGGTTCCCCATTTGATTAGCCTGAGCAGGGCTGTTTCGTCGTTCCTCTCTAACGCCTTGGTGCCATAGCGGATCACGGCTTGCAGCGGCTCAAAACGGAAGATCAGGTCAACGGCACGGGGATAGGCTTCGATCAAGGCGAGAAGGCCAAGGCCAACAACTCCGAGCGAGCGTGTCATAACCACAAGCGTACAAAGCCCGAGCAATGCAACAATCGCATTGGCCGAAATCAGGATTCCAATGTGCTTAAGAACCCCCTCAAAGCTGCCCGAGCGGGAATGGATAAATTTACGGATCGAAAATTCCAAAGGGATCAGCCTTGTCTGAAGAGGGGGGCAATGGGATCAGGTATAGCCGTCCGGCCCTTTGTAGTATTGCATATACTCACCCAAGCCATAGAGCTTCTGTTTGCTTGGGTCGATACCGTTAAGGATCGAGCCAATGACTTTGACCTTGGCCATATCCAGAGCCCGTTTAAGGTCGAGCAGAACGCGGTCTGTGACCTTTTCCCACGCCACAATAACGATAAACCCGTCGAGCTCGCTCGTGATTACGGTGGTCTCGCTGACCAAAAGGAAAGGCGCGGTATCAACAAGGATCAAGTCATATTCCGCGCGCAGGCGGCGGAACAGGTTCTTCACCTTGGCCTCATCTATATCAACAAACCCTTCTTCATGACGCACCACCCATGGATAGATATCCACGTTTTCGAATTGAGAGGCGCTAATGCGGATTTCATCAAGCGCCGCGCCCTTTGTGAACCAATCTTCGAGCGAGGCGGGTTCAATCGCCGACGCGTCTTCGATTGGGCCTCGAATATCAAAGCTCTCGCGTGGTTTGCTCGGTTGCTTGTCTGTTCCAGTGAGGGATTCAACACCGTGGTGCCACATATCGAAATCGACAATCGCAATGCGCTGTTTTTTCACCGTAGCGGCGAAGGCCAAGCATGTTGAGACAGTTGATTTACCTTCGTTTGGCAAACACGAAGTTATGCCAAGCGTAGAGGTCTTGTTCCGCGGAAGCTGCGTGTGGAGGTTGAAATAGATTTTGCGGATTGCCGTTGCAAATATTGAACGATGACCGTGCTGCATTTGGCTTAGGAGGAAATGCTTGTCCATCGCCTTGTCGACTTCGGATTTCTCACCGCGCCGCAGAGCGCGGGCTTTCGCCTTTAGCTCTTTAACCGTTTGCCTTCCTTTTTCCTTGGCCGATTTCAGCGACTGGTAAAGCGTAATTGCATCACCTTCTTTCTGAAGCGGAACAGTTCCGAAACAGGGGGCCTGAAGAATGGACTCGACCTGTTCGGTGGTGCGGATGCGGCGGTCAAAAGCCGCGAGGAAGACGGTTACCAAAATAGAGAAGAAACTGGTGGATACAAATCCAAGAGCCGCAGCAGTTTTCGGGCTAAGTCCCGTCGGCGACGTTGGCGGATGAGCGGCGGATACCATAATCGCACCAGGGCTCATGATGATGTTTTCCGCTTCTACACGAAGCAACTGCTCGAATAGCTGGTCGTGATGCTGTCGATTGCTGTCGATTTCTCGTGTCAGTTCTTCTTGCTGGATCGTCGCAATGGTGCGCTCGATCAACTGATTTTCGAGGGTATCGATTTCGGTGTTTATCTGGTCAAGACGGGTCTGGTCTGCGTCGCTGCGTACATTGAAGTTATCACGCTGCGCCGTTAGCTGGGCAACCCGCGCCCGCAATTTGCGCTCAAGCTCCGTATCATTCAGTCGCTTACTATGTACAAGTTCAGCAAGCTCTTTTTCGTTTTCGGCGAGTTGCTGTCCTGTCTCTGTCGTCCGTTTCCGCAGAATATCAGTAGCCATCGATATTTCGCTGGTTTTCTGGTCAATGCGGCGGTCGATATATGTTTGGCCAATTTCATTTGCCAAATCCGCAGCAAGTACGGGATCGGGCGCGCGAACTTCAATGCGCAACGCAAGGCTCTCACCTTTGCGGCCAACGCTCATGGCATTGGCCAACCACTTAACCTGCTCACCGCGCGGTACGTCGGGAATAGGCGGTACACCGGCGCTTCCATCTGCGAGGGCGGCGGAGTATTTCGTTAGTGTCCGATCCACAACCTCGCCAAGCAATTCGGTAGAGCGAAACACATCAAGTTGGGTCTCGACGGTGGAGCGGTTGGTGCTCAAACCTTCGGAGATGTCTAAAATATCCAGTGCGGAATTGTCTGGCTGTAGAACCACAACAGCTTCGGCCTCATAGGAAGGCCCGCGCTCTTCGACGAAAACATAGCCGAGAATCGCGCCTACTAAACTGAGAAACAGAATATATTTCAGATTTCGGTGGAGCGCTGCAACGACATTGGAAAGTCCGAGGCCGGAACTCTGTTCATCGTTCTGTAGAAAGTAAGGTGAAGAGAATGCGTCATCACCGTTAGCGTCCGACCTTTTGTTGGGCACTTTCTTTCCGAATGAATGTTTCAAGGTACGTCCAGTCAATAATTACGAGTACAAGCTTTTGGATCAATTCACTTAACAAACTGGTTTTATTATTTCGAAGTCTATTGAATCCATGTTTAATTTGAAACAAACATTAAAATATTGTTCAAAAGTTGGCCAAAAGTTAAGTTTTTTTATCTAAATTCTCGTTTTGGTATCACAGTTCTCAGAGGAAAGGCAATTTGTGCAGCAGAACCGATCTTCGCGGCTAGACAAGATCGAGCTGTTTCTGGCGGCTTGTACAGCGTTTTTCGCGCCCATAAATGCGGCGCGCGTGCCAGGTGTTTATTTTACACTCGCAGATTTTTGCGCTCTTCTTTGCTTGGTTGTGATGCTCGCAAACCACGGCATCCCGCGGAGATTGTTCGGATCATTGTCCGAATTATATTACATTGCACTTGCCATGTTTTGCGGTGCGCTGCTGTTCAGTTCTGTCATCAATGGTGACAGTATAAGCGGGCTGATTGGCGTGGGGCAGTATGTCTTTTCGTTTGTGATTTTCCCTATTGTTCTTTTGAGACGGAACCATCGCGAGGCCTGGATTGTCGGGCTGTCATTTCTTGCGGCGATCGTCGTTATTTGCCTTCACGGAATATCTCTCATCGTTTTCGAAATCGAAGTAAGCGAACGCTTTGTTGCCGTGAATGGGCGGCTTCGCGGTCTTGTTGAGCGGACTAATGAACTCGGGGCCTTGTTGGCAATGACGGTGCCGCTTGTGGTTGTTTTGACTCGTGTTGGATGGTTTCCCAAATGGTTGGCTTGGAGCATCCTTGCGATCATCTTTTACACCGTGATGTTAACTGGCTCCAACACGGGTATGGGGAGCTACATGTTTGCTTTTCTGGGCATGATGGTTATCGGCAAAGATGCCCCGCGCAACTTCCTCATTCTAGCTGTGTTGGTCGCTATTATGGTCGGGGTTGTTATGGTGTTTGGCACTGAAATCCTGCCTGAAATCTTCCAAAAACGTGTGGTTGCTGGCTTTACTGCCGGCGACATTCGCGAATTTGGGACGCTGGATGGGCGCTTGGTGCTGACATACGAGGCCTTTGATTTGGCGGAAGAGTACCTCTTTATCGGAATGGGATTTGATCAGTTCCGCGAGTTGAGCTCTCACAACGCGCCGGTTCACAACGCCTATCTGTTGTTTTTGACCGAAGGTGGAATTGTTGCTCTATTCGGGTTCTTACTGTTGCTTGTTGTGATCTTTGCGCGGTCTAGCTCGGTGATCCTTAACACGGGCAGCCTGAACGGCGGTCTGTATCTGATGGTAACGATTTTGACCTATTGCATCGTTCTTACGGCACTGCCGCATGTTTATGGTCGTTTCCTGATAATGCCTTGGGTCGTCGCGATGGGGATCACAACGACCATCCCTACAGATCCAAATCGCCAGGCTTCAAAATATGGAAAGCTTCGCTTTGCGAAAGCCAACTGAAGCGGATTTCGGGTAACTTCAAAGCGTGCCATGTAAGCGTGGCTGGTCGTAGCGAACTCTAACGCCCCAAGACCTCATGCTGGCGTGGTGGTTTTCCGCTTTTGCTGCGCCACTCCAGAACCTCAATACATTTGCGGTCTCCGCAGAGGATCAGAAACCCTCCGTCGGTTTTAGCCTGAATTTGCCCAGTAATCCCAATGTACTCAGGTGTCGGTGCTGCAAGGCGCGCGCTGTCGATCCAAAGTCGGTCGTCTTCGCCAAAATCACAAAAAGCGCCGGGGTAGGGTGCGCCAACAGCGCGAATAAAGCGCTCGATGTTCGCGGCGGTATCGGTCCAATCAATGCGCCCGTCTTCCGGCGTACGCTTGGCGCAGTAGCTTGCTTGGCTGTGGTCCTGTGGTTGGGGCTTGAGCGTGCCGTCCAAGGAGGATTTTACTACTTCGGGTAGCATTTCGGCGAGCGCGCTTGTCTGTTTGTCATAAAGGCTACGGGCCGTTTCATCAGGTGACAAACGGACAATTCGTTGTCCGATAATATCGCCTGAATCCATCCCTGCGTCGATCCAGAACAGCGTCGCGGCGGTTTCTTTCACATCTTCAAGTATGGTCCAGGGTATGACTGCTCGTCCGCGCATTTTCGGTAGCGGGGCAGGGTGAAAACCGATGGAGCCGAGGCGGGGAATGCTGCGGAACTCTTCGCGACAGATCTGTGACCAGCCCAGAACGAGGCAGAGATCAGGCTCGATTGCCTTTAGGTCCGCAAGGGTTTCAGCATCGTTAATATTGTTGCAATGGATCACCTCTGTGCCCGCAGATGCCGCAAGCGCATTCAGATCGACAAAATCAGAATGCCGCGAAGCCAACCTTGGATGTAGCGTCACGAGATGTGATGGTGTGAGGCCAGCGTCAACCAGTGCTTCAAAGGACAACTTGGTTGATTCAACTGCTCCGATCAGAATGATTTTCATGTGAACGTGTATACCCTGCTACTTAAACAAATCGTTTTTGGAATGTTGCCAATTTCCAGTTGGTTATAGGCTTTCATAGCCGCAATTTCAAAGCAAGCGCTACAGGAAATGCGTTCGGCAAGCCAATGGTCCTTCCGACGTCATATTAACCAACGAGTTTCTTTTCGATGGCCCTGAAATTCAGCATTTTGGCTTCAATATTCGTAATTTCTTTCGATTAAGGGGCGGCTTCATACCGCGACCGGCATGGATTTTGCAGGTTCGAAAATGACGGCTCTTTTAAAGACAGTTTCATGTTCAGGGGCGGTCTAAAACTTGGTCCCATTGGTTTAAAATTGTCTCTAGCTCGAATTTCGACGCAGTTTTCGCGGCTTCTCTGCCGAAACTGGTTTGCAATTCGGGTTTATCTAGTAAGCGCGTGATTGCACGGCTCAGGGCGGCGCTATCTCCGACGGGAACGAGCAGGCCATTTACGCTGTCAGATACCAGATCAGATGGCCCCCATGGACAGTCCGTGGCAATAACCGCCATTCCCGCGCTCATCGCCTCGGCCAGTACATTTGGAAAACCCTCGTAGTGCGAGGACAGAACCAACGTCGGCGCGGTTTTCACCCATTCCATTGGAGCTTCGGTGTTTCCCGGAAGCGAAACAACCGCCGAAAGGCCGAGTTCTTCAATTTGTTTCGTCAAGTTCTCGCGCTCTTCGCCTTCGCCCCAGATTGTAAGTTTGGCGTCGGGATGGTGTGTGTTAACTTTGGCAAAAGCCTTTATCAGAACTTCAAACCCTTTTTGCGCGGTAAGTCTGCCAACGGCGACAATATGCTTTTTGTCGCGCTTCTTCGAGGTCCGGTGGCCCGCAATGAAACACGGGTTTGGGATAACCGTCGCTTTTGCATATTGGTTTTGCTCGAGGAGTTCGAACGATCCTTTTGTTTGCAAGACGATGTGGTCGGCACGGGCGAACATACGTTTGATCAGGGTGCGCCAAACTCTTCCGTTGCGTTGTTTGTTGGGGTTGTTCCGTTCTGAAACCGTCAGCGGAATCGACATACCCTGCATCGCGAGCGATGAAATAACATTAACGCGCGTCAGGAACGATAGAACGGCATCGGGTGCTATTGATTTGATTTGTTTCCGTAGCCAGAGCGCCTGCGTGAGCGCGCCGCGAATGCCTGGTTTTGCGCGTTGTCCATCGCCTTCCATCGTCTTGAGCGTAATTCCGGGCGGGTAGGGGAAATAGCTTTCCTCCGGTGAGCCATAGAGCGCCAGAACAGTGACCTCGTCGCCGCGCTCATGTCGGTGCCGTGCGATGAGGTTGATGATTTTTTCGGCTCCGCCTGCGCCAAACCCCGCTTGAACAAAAACCAGTTTTTTCATGCGGTTGCCTTGGTGCATACGTCGGTCAGGCACTCAGCGAGGGCGTCGGCGGCGTCTTCGGTAACAGTCGGATCGACGAGGAACGCAAGGCTCGTTTCGCCAAGTTCGCGCGCCACAGGGAGCGGCTCTTTCGGCGCAAAACCTCGGTCGCGGAACATTTTTTCGCGATAGATTTCAGAGCAACTGCCAGAAAAGATCGGGAAGCCTTTGTCAGATACTTCTTTGATGATCCTGTCACGCGACCAACCTGTTGCCAGTGCTTCAGGGCGCACGAATGTATAGAAGCGGTAGAACGCGTGCGTCATGGATTTGGTTGGCAGAGGTGTTCGAAGGACGTCGAGGTTTTGTGTGGCATCGGCAAGGATCATGGAAATTTTGGTCCGATGCGCGACCCAATCACCGAGCTTCTTCAACTGTGCTGAACCGATGGCCGCCGCAATGCCGGGCATCCGGTAGTTGGTGCCGAGGTTTTCGTGCAGCCAGCGGAATCCCGGCGGATGGTTGGTATTGAATACCGTATCGTAATTCTTGCCGTGGTCTTTGTAGCTCCACGCCGATTTCCAGAGCTTTTCATCCTGACAGACAAGCATCCCGCCTTCGCCGCCTGTTGTCATGATCTTGTCCTGACAGAAGGAAAACGACCCGAAATTGCCAAAGCTTCCCACATGAGCATCACCGATCTGAGCGCCATGCGCTTGTGCGCAGTCCTCGATCACCCAAAGGTTGTGCTCTTTGGCCAATTCCATGAAGCCAGCCATATCGCAAGGCCATCCGGCGAGGTGAACAGGGATGATGCCTTTGGTTTTGTCGGTTATGAGCGGCGCAACAGTTTCGGGGGTGATGTTTTGACTGTCGGCATCTACATCAGCAAACACAGGTACTGCACCAAAAAGCAGGAGGCAGGAGGCCGAAGCTACGAAACTGCGCGGTGTCACGATCACTTCGTCACCGGGCTGGATGCCGAGCGTACGCAACGCGAGGTTGAGCGTTACCGATCCGTTCATCGCGGCAATCGCGTGGTTCACGCCGAAATGAGCGGCAAAGGCGTTTTCGAAATCCTTCACATAAGGGCCGGTCCAGGCGTTAACCTTGCCGGAGGCCAGCACCTTGGTCACTGCGTCGATTTCGTCTTGGGCAAAATGAGGCCATTTCTGCATATTAGCCTCCAACGTGACGGATCAGGATGAAAGCTTCTGCGGCGTGGCGATGCACCGTTGCGCCGCGCAGCGTCGCGAGCGCGCGAAGACTTGGCACAGACCGTTCATGCGGCGCGCCTCGGTCTTGGCTTCCGAACATGGCGAAAGCGGTCAGTTTGTCTTCTAACGTGTCGGTAATATCGACGAAGACATTCGGAATGAATGGTGCTGTTGCCCCTGGCGTGTTCCAGTTGGTTTCAGACAGCGTTTCATACGCGAGTATCATAGGAGGAAAGGCTTCTTGATGCGGGCGGGCAGAGACCATCGCAGCCAGATGAACAAGCTGGTGGTCGATATGGATGTCTCCCACATGTGGGATAAGAAGCGCCGAGGGGGCGAGTTCCGCAACGAGTTTACCGAGCGTGCCATTCAACTCCCGCGTCGGAACTTCTGTCAACTCCGCTGCAGGTAGGCCAAGCCAGTGCGTTTGCTTTACGCCGAGGCCTTTATGCGCCGCGGTCGTCTCCTCGCGCACGCGCTGTGTTTGCTCGGGCGAAAAAAGTGGCGGGCGACCAGAAGTTACCACACAAACATGAACCTCGCGTCCTGCTTTGCAAAGCTTCGCGATCGTGCCGCCAGCTCCGAGAATTTCATCGTCAGGATGCGGCGCAATGACCAAAACAGGGCCGGTGGAAGACGCAAAAATATCTAAACTCATATCTTAAACAAACTCTTTATTTTCAAATTGTTCGGCAAGGCCAACTTCGCGAAGCCAGCTCTCCGCAGTGGTGATCCTGTCGTCGTTTACATTTTCTCCGAAGAGTACCACGCCAATTGTTGCGACGATAATCTTAAAATCCAGCAGAAGTGACCTGTGATAAACATACCAGAGGTCAAGCTTGAGCTTCTGCGCGTTGGTTAGATTGACGTTGCCATTGACTTGTGACCAGCCCGTCAGGCCGGGGCGCACCTTGCAGCGCTCTATGCCTAGTTCGCCGAAGGACTCAATCGTTTGCGGCAAAAGAGGGCGTGGGCCGACGAGAGCCATGTCTCCTTTAGCGATCGCGAGAATTTGGGGGAGTTCGTCAAGCCGTACGCGGCGAATGAATTTGCTAAACCGTGTTTGGCGCATCTCGTCCGGCAGCAACTTGCCGTTTTCGTCAACGTCATTGGTCATTGTGCGGTATTTCAGAATATCAAATACACGGAAGTCTTTGCCCACGCGCGTTTGTCGGAAAAAGACTGGAGAGCCGAGCGCCAAATAGAGCGCAGCGCCGGTTACGGCAATAGGGATGATCAGAAACAGCAGCGCTGTGAAAACAATCAGAAGTTCGACAATACGGGGCATCAATTGGCGCTTTCGCAGGTTATGACTTGGGTTAAAGCGAGGATGAACCAGCTTCGTCAAGAAATTCGTGTTGCATGGGTGTGATAGGTTGGAAATAGGGCACTTAAATGGTGAAAATGCGAGAAATTCGCGCAGCTAGATGCGGTCTTCGGCAAGAAACGACAGATACTCCTCAATGTTTGACCATCCGTCGCCGTCGCGGTCCTCCCAAGTTTGGTTCGGGGCCCTCGGGTCTAGGCCATCTTTTTCTGCTTCCCAATCATCGGGCAAACCGTCCTCGTCTGTATCGACAAGCGCAGTTTTTTCCTCCGGTAGGTCTGGCCAGCCGTCAACGTCCTCTGGCGTATCGATAATCTTTCCTTTGCAGGTGATGAAGTCATCAATGGCGCGCTGATCTAGGTTATCCGGTCCGCCCCAACCTGCCCGCGCGGCGCCAACTTTGGCAAGCACGGCTTCTTCAACCTCAGCCGCAGGGAGAGGAGGGAAGGTGAGCGGTGTGCTTGGCGCATCTATTCGGTGTTTTTCGGCTTCCTCGTCCAAAATGGCGCGACCTGCCTTGTTGCCACATCCTTTCCGCTCATAATTTATGTTGTCGGCCTCATAGATTTTCATGCCGCGCTGCTCATCCCAATCAAACGCCTCAACAGCGGGGAGCGGCTGGCGTCGATTTGAGCTAGGGCCAGTTTTTACGATATTCCCCACATAGTTGATCGTAACGTCGCCCATCAGGTCATAAAACTCGCCGAACTGGCTGATCGCGTTGTAGAAAATGTTATTCACAATCTCAATGGGGCCGATATCTGTACCTTTGACATCGGGGTTTCGGTCGCGATTATGGGCAAAGAGATTGCCAGCCAAAGTAATTGCGCCACAGGGCGTTGGCTGCTCCAGCGATCCTTCATTTGAGCAAATCAGCGCGCCCTTAGAATGCCGCCCTTTTGGGTGCACTGAGCGGTCCAGCGAATGGGAGAGGATCGAACGCGCAAGGGTGATCTTATGTGTCGGATTATTATTGGTATGAATGTTGAACGTTTCATCCGAGGCAAATTGCATCGACAAAGCATCGAGATAGATGTTGCTGCTGCTCTCGACTGTAACTGCGTCGATATTCGCACTCTCACGCGTTCCTGCACCGGGGCGAATTTTGAGATAACGCACCAGAACATGGCCTGAGTTCTTGATTATTATTGGCGTGTGGTCTCCGCCGCGGAGCTTTATCTGGATGCCCTGACCGGGAGCAGTTTGACCTGCGACATAGAGGTTCGAACGCAAACGAATAGGTGTATCCAGCGAAATTGTGCCACTGACCTGAAATACACAGATGCGGGGCATGCGCAGTTCTTCCGCACATTCTCGTAGTGAGCCTTTGCCCCGATCCTGCAGGTTGGTAACGGCAATAATTTGCCCGCCGCGCCAGCCGGTTGTATCCTTGCCGTAACCTATCGCGCCGGGAAAGGCGGATTGTTCTGCGTGCAGTGAAACAGCGGACGTAGAAGCGACAATAAACGTAAAGAAAACCCGCCAAAGGTTTCGAAAACGTTTCTTTTCAAGGCGTTTCATGTGTATACCTTAATGGCGTTTTGAATTATTTTTTTATAACAAACAGCAATATGCTCCCAGAGTAACGCCATTAGAAAGAGTTGCAAGTGATGTCCTTAGTCCGCATTGGTCGAACCGCCGTTCGAAGTCTCGCCGTTGTTCTGGCGCTCGCAACTTCGGGCGCGCCGCTTTTGGCGCAAGACAACGGGGCCTATCCGATCAACGTACAGGATGTTTTGCGCATTCGGGTTGGGAACTGGGATTTCACCAATAACAATTACGAAGAATGGCAAGGGCTGAGCGGGGAATATACGGTTGGTCCCGATGGGCGGATATCCTATCCCTACGTTGGTTCTGTCGAAGTTGGTGGTTTGCCTTTGGATGTCATTTCCGAGACCATTGCCCGCGAATTGGAAGTGGCGATCGGCTTGCCAAACCGCCCTGCGGTTGCGATTGAAATTGCTTCCTACAACCCGATTTTCGTAACCGGCGATGTCTACCGCCCGGGCCAGTATGAATTTCGCCCCGGCATGTCTGTTCGGCAGGCGATGGCTATGGCTGGTGGCGTTGGGCGTTCTGGGTCTTCGGGGCGCGAGTTGGAGCGTGATATCCTTAGAGCCTATGGGCAGCGGCGATTGCTGGTGCAAAACCAACAGCAACTCCTTTTGAAAATAGCGCGCATCGAAGCAGAGATTAACAATGCCGAGAAATTTGAAACGCCGGATGAGATCCGCCGACAGTTGCTCGACAGCGGGATAATCAACATCGAAGAAAGCATCTTTGAAAACAACATGGAGGCGCTTTCCGAGAGGATCGAGTCCGTTGATGAGTTGGTTGGGTTGCTCACGAATGTGATTGAAAAACTCGAAACACAGCTTGCGTTGAACAGTGCCGAAATCGAACGCACCGAAGAAGATTTGGCCAATAAGCAAGAGTTGCTCGCTAAGGGTAATATTCGCGCCAATGATGTTACGACGCTCACGCGCACATTGACCAATTTGCAAATTCGGGACGTGGAATTGACCGTCGAAAAGCTACGTGCGGAGCAATCTCTGAATGAAGCGCAGCGAGATATTATCGACATCAAAAAGCAAAACCGCGCGTCATTGCTCGAACAACTTGACGAGGCGCGCAGACGCCTGACATCCATGACGCTTGGGATCGACCTTCAAACGGATCTTTATACAAGCGCGTTGATAACAGATGCAGAAAGCTCAAAGATCGACCCGAACGAGCCGCTTGTTATATCGGTTGTGTCTCACGGCAGAGGGGGCGATGCGCCTGAAATCGCCAGTGAAACGACATTACTTCGGCCTGGCGATACGGTGATTATCCGTGTGCCGCAGTCGCCAGAAGAGAGCAATCCGACACAATAAATCCATCTTAAGACCGCTACGTCCTTAATGCCTTGCGCGAGATAATGTCGTGTACGGCGTCGGTGTTGCTGAGAGAAAATTGTGGTTTCATAACCGTTTTCTCGATTTTGCCCTATTTGCGCCCAGATTTCTGTTCAGAGTGATTTAGAACAGCGGGAAAAGGACTTTATTTTCTGCTTTTGGGTAAACTATGGTGGAGTAAATACTGCTTTGGGTTGAGTGTCGTGTTGGTTTGATAAGCGAAAATCTCTTTTGCTAATCAATTATTAATGCTTCGCAGCAACATTGGGTAAGCGCAATTCTGCTTAGTCAATTTGACGATATCTGATGTCATGTAATATTAATGTGACAAGGTATTGGGGACAAAGTACCACTCTCTAGGGCAAAGAGGTAACCAGATGGTAATCGGGCTAAACAAATTTCGGGGTACAGTAGCGGAACGTCCGCAGACTGACGAAGTTCGTGACAATGTAACTCACTTCAAAGCGAGAACACGCATGCCGGCGATGCCGGTCGTGGAGACACCCGACGATTACCAAAGCGCGATCGAGAAATATCAGGACATCTGTAAATCTATTGAGATGAGCGATTTCAACGGAATGAAGTCTGCTTGGGCAGATGAGCTCTGCCTGCGTCTCGTAGATTACGAACTGCAGCACGGAATAGACGCCTAAGCTGGCCGCGGCTCTAACAGAGCACCAAATTATAGAAGATGGGGAAGGGCGCTTTCAGGCGCCCTATTTTTTCGGCTGATAGATGCTTGGGTGTTAAAAAGCCTCGTGCCTTCAATCAAGGCGCGCAACACCCTTCCTCCCGAACGGGCTTTTAGCGCCCGATAGAAGTATAGGTGAACCCAGCGGTTTTTGCTTCATCTGGGTCATAGATATTACGGAAGTCAGCCATTTTTGCATCCTGCATCTCGCCAGCCAAACGCGCGAGGTCCAATCCGCGGAATTCGTTCCATTCCGTGAGAACAACGATTGCGTCTGCATCCTTGGCCGCCTCGTATGGATCAGCTTCCCATACTACAGAAGGCAAAAGCTCCTCACCCTCTTTGCGGCCTTGTGGGTCGACCACATGAACTTTGGCTCCAGCACCGACAAGCGCAGGAACGATCGTCAGCGATGGGCTGTCTCGCATGTCGTCGGTGTTTGGTTTGAACGTAACGCCGAGCACGACGATCTTCTTGCCCGCGACCTTGTCGTCGCAGAGATAGAGGATCTTGTCGGTCATCTTGCGTTTTCGCTCGTCATTGATGTCGATGACCTGCTCGACAATCTTGATCGGGCTGGCGTGTTCTTGGCCGATGCGCGCGAGCGCCTTGGTGTCTTTCGGGAAGCATGAGCCGCCATAACCAGGTCCGGCATGAAGGAATTTGTTGCCGATGCGGTTGTCCATGCCCATGCCTTTAGACACGGATTTGATGTCGGCTCCGACCTTTTCACAAAGATCGGCGATCTCATTGATAAAGGTGATCTTGGTAGCAAGAAATGCGTTGGCCGCATATTTGATCATCTCGGCACTCTCAAGATCGGTGTAGACAATCGGCGCCTCACGAAGCGCGAGCGGGCGATAGATCCGCGCCATCACGTCTTGTGCGCGTTCGCTTTCGACTCCAACAACCACACGGTCTGGTCGCATGAAATCCTCGATCGCAGCGCCTTCACGCAGGAACTCTGGGTTGGAGGAAACGTCAAACTCTGCGCTTGGGTTTTCTTCGCGAATGATCTCTTCGACTTTGCGGTTTGTGCCGAGCGGAACAGTCGATTTCGTGACGATGACAGTATAGCCCTTCAGCGAACGCGCAATCTCGCGGGCGGCATCGAATACATAGGTTAAGTCAGCGTGGCCGTCCCCTCGGCGGGTCGGGGTGCCAACTGCGATGAAGACTGCATCTGCTTCAGCAACCGCTTCCGGCAAATCGAGCGTAAAGGACAGGCGGCCATTGGCTACGCTGCGCGCCATAATTTCTTCAAGGCCCGGTTCAAAGATAGGAACCTCACCGGCTTTGAGCGCATCGATCTTTGCTGGCATCTTGTCGACGCAAACAACATCGTGACCGAAATCCGAAAAACATACCCCAGACACAAGCCCAACATAGCCTGTGCCGATCATTGTTAGCTTCATTTATTGTCTCGCTTTTCGGTCTTAGAAAATATCGCGTTGAAAATCAGAGACAGGCCCAAGTGAGTCTGTCTCCTCATATGTATTGTTGAACTATGGGAAAATTTTGACAACGCCAAAATTCCTGCGCTGCGGTCGTGTTAACCTGATTGTTTGGCTTCTTGCGGTTGATGATAGTCTTCGATCCAGTGATTAAGGATTGAACGACATCGTGCCGTCTCACCGCTCTCGATAGCTTGGTTCAAATCGCGGATTGCGCTTTGAACTTCAAGTTCAGAAAGGCAGCCTTCCTGCGCACGCATGATCTTTGGATGCGGCGTGTTGAGGATGTTTTCGCCAATGAGCAGCTCTTCATAAAGCTTTTCACCTGGACGCAAGCCAGTGACGACGATTTCGATATCACCGTCTGGGGTTTGTGGGCATTTCAGCGTTTTACCAGAGAGGCGGATCATGCGTTTGGCAAGGTCGAGGATCGCGACCGCTTTGCCCATATCCAAAACAAACACGTCACCACCGCGCGCAAAGGTTCCCGCAATCAGCACAAGCCGCGCGGCTTCTGGGATGGTCATAAAATAGCGTGTCACTTCGGCATGCGTAACAGTGACAGGGCCGCCACGCGCGATTTGCTCGCGGAACAGCGGGATAACAGAGCCAGAAGAGCCAAGCACATTACCAAAGCGCACCATGGAGAAGAGCGTTTTGGGGCTGCGGCTGTCGATGTCTTGTACGATCAACTCGGCGAGGCGCTTCGATGCGCCCATTACGTTGGTCGGGCGAACGGCCTTGTCGGTCGAGATCAGGATGAAGCGCTCGATTTCGAGCTCGCGCGCTGCATTTGCCAAGACACGTGTGCCAAGCACATTGTTGCGCAACCCTTCAAGCTCGTTGCTTTCAACCAGAGGCACGTGTTTGTAAGCCGCAGCGTGCAGGACGATATCGGTTTGATGGATTTGCATTGTCCGAACAACGCGGCGCTTGTCGCAGACGGAGCCGAGCGTTGCGACAATCTCGACGCCAGCAGCTTCGGCGAGTGGGCGCAACTCTTGATCGATGGAGTAGAGTGCAAATTCGGAATGTTCGAACAAAACGATCTTTCGCGGATTATGCTTTAGAACCTGACGGCACAGTTCCGATCCAATCGAACCACCAGCACCCGATACAAACACCGACTTGTCAGCATAGACATCCGAGACACCGGGGAGGTTCAGATCGACTTTATCGCGGCCGAGAAGCTCATCAGGGGAAACCTGACGGAGGCTTTCTACCAGACCTCTACCGGCGATGATCTCGTTATAGGAGGGCAGCGACAGCACCTCGGCTCCGAGATCGGCAAGCTTGAGTGAAATCCGGCGTTTCTGTTCTTCGGTGGCCGAAGGTGTTGCCAGAATTACAGATTCAATTTTGCCCTTTTCAATGAGGCTCTTTAGCTTTTCCGGATCGCAAACAGGCAAACCACCCATGATCACGCCATGGAGCGAGGGGTTGTCATCCACAAAAACAATGGGTTTGATCTTGGAGCGGCCAAGCGCAGAAGCAAGCTGGTTACCAGCAGAGCCAGCGCCATAAATCGCAACAGGGCGGCGTTCGTGGCCGTGATCATAGAGCACTTGAAGAAGTGCGCGACCGGTAAGGCGAGACCCCATAGTTCCAAGGAACAGCAGAATCCCGAAAATCAGAGGAACAGAGCGCGGCGTCGCAAGGTCAAGAATATAGCACGTACAAATCGAAACAACTGTCATCGTGATTGCAATTAACGCGGCTTTGCCGATGTCTCGAACTCCGAAAGTCGAGAGCTTGACCCGTGAAAAACCGAGCAAAATATTCGCGGCCATTCCAAAGCAAAGAACAGTGGGGAAGAGTATCCAAGACTCCGAAACTTGTTCCCAAGGTGTAAATTCACCATAGCGGAGCGCAAACGCTGCAAACAGCGCGACAGGCAAGAGCACCGCATCTACCGAGAGGTAGATCAAGCGTTTGACCGAACGAGGGACAGTATCAATGAAATTGTGCATGGTAAAAATAACCAACTACCTACAGTACTAATTAAGAAACAAAGCCGTCACACAATCGGCAGTTTCCTTACTATCAACTTGAGTGCTTCAAGTAAAACTTATTTAAAAAAAGATACTTAATTTCAGGGAGTTTCCTTTACGTAAACTAGGTAGTTAGCCCAGTTTTCAAGTTTTGTTGCGACATTCGAAACAATCGAGATGGGGAGCGCTTTACGGGCTCGTAAACCTTGTGCGGGATGCTCAAAATTGCGGCTCATTCAAAAAACTGAATGAACTGGCTGGCTTGGATGAATTGGGAGGACTCTTGCTTGCGGCAAGGGCGCTAAGAATCACGGAACTGATGATTCTTTTCGATTTTGTACCACGCAGCTCGTGGACTTCATGGAGGAGTTTCATAAAGTAGCGGAACGTTGCGGTCGTTACGTTCCGCAAGATTTGTAAGTTTAGGATTGTTGAATTGAGAGTATTGCATTGCATTACGGGCCTCGGGTTTGGTGGCGCACAGGTCATGCTATTCCGGTATTTGAAGGGTTTGGGCGAGGCGCGCAGCAATCACGAGGTGGTGTCGCTCCTTCCGCCTGCACATTTCTCGCATGAAATCGAGAACCTTGGTGTACGCGTTACAAGCGCGGAACTGCCGCAAGGCAAATTCAATCTCAAGGGACTGAAAAAGATCCGGAGCCACATCAAGGACTTCTCTCCCGACGTAATCCACGGTTGGATGTATCATGGGAACTTCGCGGCAAGCGTGGCCAATTTCGGGCTTGGTTCATCAAAGCGGATGGTCTGGTCGGTTCATCACTCTCTACATGACATCAAAGCCGAGTCCCGCAGTACGCAAATGCTCATAAAGCTCTCCGCCCCTATGACGAGGCGGCTTGGCGCCGTTACATACTGTTCAAAGCAATCCCAGATGCAGCACGAGGCGTTCGGCTTTTCTCCAGACAAATCTGTGTTGATTCCGAACGGCACAAATATGGAGGAATATCACGCTCGCCCCGCAGCGCGTTCGTTCCTCTGTTCGCTTGGAGGCATACCGGAGAGCCGTTTTTTAATTGGCAATATCAACCGAAACCATCCGATGAAAGACCAGCTAACGCTAGTGAAGGCGGCCAAGCAGCTCATTGACCGTGGTCGCGATATCCATCTGATTTTTGTTGGAGAGGGGCATGAAGGAGGTGAAGCGGCACAGGCTGCAGCGGCATTCGGGATGCAAGATCGGTTTACGATTATTCCCGCACGCAATGATATCCCCGAGATCGTTCCGGGCCTTGATGTCTTCGTTTTGTCCTCGGCTTGGGGCGAGGCATTTTCATTGGCAACCGGCGAAGCAATGGCAAGTGAAGTCCCGGCGGTTGTAACAGATGTGGGTGATAGCGCGTGGTTGGCTGGTGATACGGGTGCGGTGGTGCCGCCATCAAATCCCGACGCGCTTGCCGATGGGATTGACCAGATTATCGCGTTGCCAGAGCCGGAACGGAAAGCGCTTGGCCAGCGCGCGAGGGCGAGAATTGATGAGAAATTTTCGTTGGATCGCTACATCAAAGCGCATGATGACCTTTACCATCGTGTGGCGGAGTCATCCCAATAGCGTCGTGACAATGGCGCGCACATAATTCATTGCCACAAGAAATATCCATTTCGAGCGCAGCTAAAATTTTCATTCTGACAAGGGCTATGAAAAGGGAGCCGAACGGGCAGGGCGATCAATGTCGCATGTTCGGCTCCCCTTATGAAACGCGTTAAGCCGGCACGAAGCCTTTCAATAAGAAAACAGAAATCAATAAATCAGCCGTGATGGGGTGGCGGATCCGATCGTTCTGTTGCCGTAACGCGCCTCACACTCCCCGGAAATTCCGGCGCACTGGTTAAAGTACTGCGAGACTAATTAACAAACACACAAATTCACTCGATACGCACAGGCACACACACACATGCCACGTCCAACTCGATTGCCCACAATTCAAATAGAGGTTTTAACACATTCTTTTTATGGAAAGTGTTCTAACGCCGCTGCTGCGATTGTGTCAAGACAATGGCAAGAATTCGCCTAAAAAAGACAACGACCGGAGAGGGTGGAGCGTTTCTGATTAGTGTGGTTGGGTAAGTGATTAAAAATATTGAAAAAATTAATGCGTACGCCGGGAGATGCCTTGATAGATGTGCCTTGGATTGTGCTTGTATTGGGGGTTGCGTCACATTTATGACATAAAGTGCGCGGCGAAATTAGGCATTTGTTTAGATTTTAGATTAACCCTTGCGCTGTGCTGAAACTCGTGGCGCACGGGCTCTGAATTTTTTGTTTCGGGCCGCGCAACAATTTTTGTTGAATTGGGCTTATGTCTCAATCTTCATTCGATTTGGCGTGAAGCAATATCTTGGCCGCCGCGGCGCTGGCGCCAAATCCATTGTCGATATTTACCGTAAGTACGCCCGGTGCACAGCTTGCTAGTGCGGATGAAAGCGCTGCTTCTCCACCTTGCGAAACGCCGTACCCGACCGAAGTTGGAACCGCGATAATTGGTGCATGTAGTAGCCCGCCGAGCACTGAAAATAGCGCGCCTTCCATTCCGGCAACCGCGATCACCAGTGGCATTTCCTGTAAAGTTGGTAAATGTTTCTCGAGCCGCCAAAGCCCTGCAACGCCGACATCCTGTATGAGGAACGCATCGAGCCCAAAGAAGCGTGCGCAAACATAGGCCTCTCGCGCAATCGGCGCATCCGAAGTCCCGGCAGACACAATCGCGAGTTTCGGCGCGTTTACTGGGTCCTCTGCCAAATAGGAGGCAGTACGAGCGAGCGTGTCGATATTCACCGGGAGGTCTTCGAGCGCATTGATTTGCTTTGGTGATAGGCGCGTCACAAGAAGTGGTTTGGCTTCTTCGATATGGCTGTTGATTATGTCGAGCAGCATGTCGAGAGGCTTGTGCTCTGCAAAGACGACCTCGGGAATGCCTGTCCGTGCGGCACGGGACCAATCAAAAATCGTGTGGCTTTTCATACTGCTTCACCCTGAAGAAACGCGCTCCCACGGCGATAAGGATAGGCCCCGTCAAAGACGCGATTATGTGCCTGACAAAAGGCATTGATGTGCGCAATCGTGTCCGAGTCCGCTGGCGCATTTGTTTCGAGACGAATGCCGGTTTTGGTAACCCTGCATCGAATATCGGCTGACGAGAGCCGCTCTGCGGCCAGTTTTTCAACTGCATGAACAAAAGCCAGATCCGCAGCGTCGATAGCAATTCCGGTTTCGATACGGCTCGCTAAACAGGGCTGTGCAGGGAGCGCGGCGATTCCAGAAAGTCCAAGTCCGCTCGCAAGATCGCGTAATTCGCGTTTAGAGATGTCGGCCATAACGTAGGGATGCACCACATCTTGCTCTTTCGCCGCAATAAGGCCAGGGCGATATTCGCCCAGATCATCGGTGTTTGTACCAGAAGCAATAGGCCCAGAGCAGCTTTCTGCAATGCGGGAATAAAGGTTCGACTTACAAAAATAGCATCGGTTTGTCGGATTGCTCAGATAGTTAGGGTCGGAGAATTCACGCGCGTTGATGACCCGCAAGTCCCAACCTTCGGAATTGGCAAAATGGCGCACGCGGTCCGTTGCTTCGTCTGGAACAGCTGGCGAAATGGCATGTGCGATTGTTGTGTCTTTGAGTTGGCGCGCCGCAATCGTCGCCAGAGTGAGGCTATCCACGCCTCCGGAAACCGCGAGTGTCAGGCGCGGAAACTGTGAAAGGACATTAGACAATCGCTGATATGCATCACTCATCGCTGTCTCCTTTCGTCGCATTCGCGGCCAATGCACGACGCTGTTCCAAGCCCGAAAATGGCGCAAGATCATCGCTTTCGGCCTTGGCGCTCGGGCCACTTGGACGCTCGACAACCTTGATCGCGATGTTGCCGCTTTGGCCGTGCTGACGCGAAAGGATGCGTCGCGCGACGGTTTCTATGCGCAACCCAATCGTAGACGTTTCGTTAAAGCAGAGCGTCGCAACCTCTTCGCCCGCATCTGGCGTGGTAAGTACACGAAACGCGTAGTTCGGGCGGGATTTTTTGCCAAAGCCTTGCGTGAAGCCAACATCGATTACACTATGATGCGCGCGGATATGGTCGACCGATGTGGCGATCTCTTCTGGCGTCATATCGTCAATCTCAAATGAGATTTGCGTCACCCAATCGGTTGTTGTTTCATTTGTTTCGCTGCGCTCAAGTACAAGCACGCGCAAGATATTGGGGATGTTCTCAAAGGATTTTTGCCCTGCACCCGTTCCGATGCGGGTCAGTTTGCCGCTGCTTTTCTGGTGTGCTGGTTTCAAGAATTTTAGGATCGCCGCACCCGTTGGCGTTATGCGTTCGCCCAACGCGCCATCGTCAAAGCAGTCGAACCCCTTCAGGAGATGTGCGGTTGCGGGGGCGGGGACCGGAATTTTTCCGTGTTGGGATTGTACCAGCCCTGAACCAATCGGCAATGAGGAGCACGACCAGGTTGCGGTGCCAATTCTGGTAAGGAGTGCGGCAGCGCCGATTATGTCCGCCAAAGAGTCCCAGTCCGCAACCTCGTGAAAATGCACGTCCTCAACCGAGACGCCGTGGCAAATCGCTTCGGCTTCGGCCAGTTGCGCGAATATCTCGATTGCTGTGCGTTTCGTCTCTTCGGAGAGGGCGCAGGCTTTAATGAAGCCTTTGATGTTCCGCCAATGACGCGTTGCAGGCGCGGTTTCGGTAATTTCGAATGTGACTTGCGTCGCAGCAAATCCGGATTTCTTGACCGTATCCCTCTTTAGGGTGACATGTTCCAACAGTCCGGCAGCTGCCAAGTCCTCGCTCAAACCTGTTTCGTGTTCGGGAAAGGCTGAAAGCATCGCCGCGAGGAACATATCGCCCGAGATGCCCCCGACAACATCAAGATGGATATGAGCCGTCATGCCGCCGAACGCGCTTGCGGAACGACATAGGGACCTTCCGGAATAACCGCGATTTCAGGGTCGGCATGCATCGCGATACTGTCCGCGATTGCTTGCTTCAAGTCGGTCGCGCGCTCAACGCCTGTGACGGCAAAATCGCTCTCTGGTAACCCTTCGGAATACAGAACAACCTTGCCAGCACGCATTGGCTTAAGCTGCATTTCTGTCTGCCATTCGTCAACATCGGCAAAGGATTTCGCCAGCAGGGATTTCAAAAAGGCGTCGGGCCCCATGGAAACCAGTCGTTCTTGCGCGGCTCTGAAATGATCGGAGCCGACCCCTTCACCACAGTGCGAGGCAATGATCAATGTGCCACCTGGCGCGAGAATGTCGAGCGGCGTCACCATGCCCTTAACTGTTTGATAGTAGGTTTGATCAAGCGGATAACCCGCCGCAGAAGTCACAACGGTTTTGAATTTGCGACCAACAGGAATTTCGGTAAAGGCCCGCACAAACTCAACCGCCGCGAGATGGCTTTCGATAATTTCGCCAAAGCTTGTGAACACAAGGTTACGATCTTCGTCAATCACGGTGTTCAAGGCGTAAATTTCGCCAAGCATCCGCACGATTTCGAGTTGCTCTTCGTGTAGTGGGTTATCGACCAAATTGCACTCTATTGCGGCGGGGTCTTCCATGAACCGCGCGGAATGAAAGGTGCGAATGGTTTCGTGATGAGCAACACCGGGAGCAACAACTTTTCGTCCACCAGAGTAGCCGGCCATGAAATGCGGCTCCACAAGTCCAGTCGCAATCCGCAGGTCTGCGTCCACGAGGCGACGGTCGAGCTTGACAGGAACGCCGCGGCCTTTGGTTGTGCCGAGGTCGATATGATCCTCGTCATTCAGGGCATAGTGGTTTTCAACGGCAACATTCTCGAGAACCCAAGGGTCGCCGACAAGCTCGGCAAGCTCTTCACCGAGGTTTGGCCGATGCAACCCTGTAGCAATCAAAACCGTGATTTCAGATTTAGGAATCCCTGCGTCAATCATTCCTTCGATCATGGGCCGCAAGAACAAGTGGTTCGGGACGGGGCGGGTAATATCGCAAATCAGAATGCAAGCCGAAGAGCGGTTTTGGCACAGAGACTTAAAGTCTGCGCCCGCGACAGGATTTGTCAAAGCGGTGGCAATTTGTTCGGTCGCATCAGGGCAGGGCGGGAATGCAGGCTTGTTGATAACAGTGGGTTCTGCCGCTTCGGGAAGGTTAACCGAGATGCCGTTGCGGCCGTATAATAGATCAATCTTCATCGGATGCCTCCACGTATATCGCTCTGAAATCATTTACGTTTGTATGGGTCGGGCCAGTATTAACCAAACCATCGACACTCTCAAAGAAGCTATAAGCGTCGTGACGAGACAGAGCGCTTAAGGCTTTGTCCCTGTCGGCTTGCGCAAACTGGTTCGCTCCCCAGATCGCGCCTGCGTTATGCTCCGACCCATCGCGTCCATCGGTGTCACAGGCCAGTGCCGAGATGCCGTCTTCGCCCCAGACACCTAGAGCAAATCCTAGCAGAAATTCGCTGCAACGTCCGCCTTTTCCTGCTTCTCCAGTGACGGTTACCGTTGTCTCCCCGCCGGAAATTAGCACCGCAGGCGCCCTTGCCGGTTGGCCGTGACGCTTAATTTGCGCTGCCATGCCAGCCATAACCTTTCCTGCCTCACGCGCTTCACCTTCGATTGCGTCACCTAAAATTAGTGGGGTCACGCCGTATTTTTCCGCAATCTTTGATGCCGCCTCAAGAGAGGCCTGAGGCGCCGCGACGATATGTGTTTCGGCTCGTTTGAAGGCGGGGTGGTCGGGCTTTGGCGTCTCTCCATCAGGGCCGTTTAGAACAGCAAGAATATGGTCGGGTAGATCGATGCCGAAGCGTTCGATGATCTTTAAAGCGTCCGAAGCCGTAGAGGTATCCGGCACGGTCGGGCCGGACGCAATGATTGACGGGTCATCGCCCGGTACATCGCTTATGGTTAATGTCACAACGCGCGCCGGAGCCGCCGCGACCGCCAATCGACCGCCCTTCGTTGCGGACAAATGCTTGCGTAGAACGTTCATGTCCGAAATCGCGGCACCACTCGCCAACAGTTTCTTATTCACGAGAATTTTGTCTTCAAGGCTCAGGCCAGGGGCGGGCGCAGACATCAGCGAGGACCCACCACCAGAAATCAGGCATAGCGCAAGATCGTTTTCAGTAAGTGTTTCGAGCAGTTCTACAATACGTTTGGCGGCGGCTTCGCCTGCGGCATCCGGGACCGGATGGCTGGCTTGAACGATCTCAATACCCTTTGTCGGCAGGTCCGCGCCATGTGGAACGATCACAATTCCTTCGCATGGGCCCCATTCGGCTTCTACGGCTTGTGCCATTCTGGCCGACGCCTTACCCGCGCCGATAACTACGACGCGGCCGCTTGGTTTTTCGGGTAAATATGTGGGTACGGCTTTGAATGGGTCAGCGGCATCAAGTGCTGCATCAAACATTTCGCGAAGGAGTTTTTCGGGTGTCATGATCGGCAATCCGTTTGAAATTTCTTGAGTTATGCAGGATTGTCAGGCAATCTGTCAATCTCTGACAAAATGTAATTTGGTTGTCCACCTCATGTTTAAACCGGTTGAACAAATCCCAAGGTATCGACTCGTCGCTCAACAAATCGCTGAGCGTATTCTTGAGGGAGACCTGAAAGCCGGACAGAAAATGCCGGCCGAACGCGAGCTTGTTGAGCAGCTTTCCGTTTCCCGTGCGACGGTGCGTGAAGCGTTGATTGCACTTGAGATCAGCGGTTTTGTCGAGAACCGTTTTGGCGCTGGCATGCAGGTTTCAACTCATCCACCCTCGACCAATACGTTAAGCGCGTTGGTCACGCCCGGCCCGTTTGAATTGCTGGAGGCACGGTTGCTTGTTGAGGGAGAAACAGCTGCACTCGCCGCTGATCTTATAACTGATGCGGAGCTGGAAAAGCTCGAAGAGCTCACAGAGCAGATGAGCGGGGAGCATGAGAACGAATTTTGGGGCGACAATGCTGACGAGTTGTTTCACCTCACGATTGCACGCGCGACTCGAAATTTGGCGCTGGAGAATACTGTTCTTGGATTTTGGCGGCAGCGCGTCCAGCTTCCAATGTGGGTAAAGATGCATGGTCGGGTAAATGTTGCTCGGATGAAGCCATCGCTTGTTCAGGAACACCGCGCGATCATAGAAGCTCTAAGAAAACGGTCCGCGGAAGAAGCGCGTCTGGCAATGCGTCACCATATTTCGCAATTCGGCATTCAACTCCTTGAGGGTTGGAAAGAGCATGACGAAACAAGCGAAAATTCGGTTTCGCCCGCCTTAAAAAGGTTAGCGCATACAATAGAGAGTTACCGATACTCTTGATCCAAAGCGGCGCTCATTCTGCCGATAGTCTTAAGACTATGTTGATGTCTGTCGCTGTAACGTCGGAAGGGATACTGAAATCTCTCGGGTGTTTCCCGACTGAATGATTGTTCTTCGGAGGCGCATGACCAAACATTCCCCTAACCGACGAAACGGCTTGCCCAAGAAACGGATATCAATCTGTCAGGGCGAACATGCTGTTGAAAATTCTCCTGATGTTGTGATTTCAACAACTCTTGGGTCTTGCGTTGCGACTTGTTTGTGGGACAAAACCGCAAAAGTCGGGGGTATGAACCATATTCTTTTGCCAGACAGTATCTCGAACTCGGGCATTGAAAATTTGCACGGTGCGGCGGCGATGGAAGTACTCATCAATGCTCTACTTAAGCGTGGCGCCTCAAAGTCACGATTGCGCGGGAAAATTTTTGGTGGTGCGCAAATGGTTTCTGGTCTTTCAAGCATTGGAAAGGCGAATGGAACATTTGTGCGCAATTTTTTGCGCCAAGAAGGTATTCCGATCGATGCTGAATGTTTGGGTGGTGTTTCTGCACGCCGTGTGGAGTTTTCACCCGTTTCCGGCCATGCGCGACAGAAACTTATGAAAGCCCAAGTCGAAGAGCAGGCTGTAGTGCGGGTACAAATTAATGACGTTGAGCTATTTTAGTTATTCACACTCTTTGAATGTCAGCGCGGTAGCGTTTTCAGAATAGTGTGACGCTCCCTTTGGTGCTGTGAGAGTGTTCCATGCAGGTTTCAGCACAAAGCCTGCTGGAAAGGCTGTCCAGTTTTACAAAACTTTTTAGCAACTCAATATTGATTGATGTGTTATTGACTGGCCCAGTTTCGTTTCGCAACATTTGTAGCGCGCGCGAGATTCCCGATAGCTTTTGAGCAATTTCATCAAGGCTCTGCAAAGAACTAATCGGCTCTGTCTGTAGTATGTCCAATCCCTCAGTCAATTCAGATAACGTCGACTGCAATTCGAGCACTTGTGAAGACATCTCAGAGACTTCAGCATCGACACACTCGAGAACTTTTTCCAGCGAAACAGAAGAGTTGCTCATTGCTCGACCCTAAAGACGGCCCACAACGGCTTCGATACAAGCCTTGAGTTGAGCAGGGTCAAAAGGCTTCTTCAGAAAATTATTCATGCCCAGCTGTTTCCCTTTTTCGATTATCTCACGGTCAGCTCGGCCAGTGATAAGAATGAAACCAACCCCTTTCGTTTTCGGATTTTGGCGGAGAGCATGTAAGAGATGCAACCCATCCATCTCCGGCATGTTGTAATCCGAGATAACAAGGTGGACTGGCGTGCGCTCCAACGTAGAAAGTGCAGTTCGGCCATCCGCTACACTCCCAACATTTCGTATGCCAAATGCGTCGAGTGCTTGAGTGATTAAGCCTCGGCTTGTTGACATATCATCAACAACAAGGATGCGGAGTTGATCTCTTAAAGACATTGGCTTTCCTCGGTGCTGCGCGGCCGTAGTTGTTTCTCGCCGGTTTCGCTTGATTTTTGATAGATTGTCATGCCTCGCGATTTAAGCAGTGGTGCTGAATTTTCCTGAACGCGCTCGGAATGACCAACAAAGAGCCATCCGCCTTCATGTAGGATGTTTTGAAATCGAGACCAAAGTTTTTTTTGCGTCCCCTCGTCGAAATAAATGACGGTATTTCGGCAGAAAATGATATCAAATTGACCTTTTATCGGCCAGTTCTCGATAAGGTTAAGCTGTTTAAAACTAACAAGGTTTTGAATTTCAGAAACAACTCGAATAGAGTTCTTTGTCTCGGTTTGAGATGGTCTGAAATAGCGATCTCGGTATGCTTCAGAGACATTTGTTATGTCACCGACCTGATATTCACCAAGCCGAGCAATTTCCAAGACGTTTGGATCAATATCCGTTGCTAAAATTTTTACGTCATAGTTTCCAACTTCGGGAAACCCTTCGTGGATGGTCATTGCAATGCTATAAGCTTCCATACCAACAGAGCACCCGGCTGACCAAATGCGAATTTTTCCTCCCTTCGTCGCATGCTCAATGATGGTTGGAAGAATTTCTTTGCCCAAAGTTTCAAAGTGATGCTTCTCGCGGAAAAAACTGGAAATGTTAGTTGTGAGAGCTGCGACCATATTGTGAATTTCTTCCTCGGCATTATAGCCGCACAGCAAATCACAATACTGTTCAAAATTCTGTAGTTTTAGAATGCGCAATCGCTTGAGAAGTCTAGAAGAAACGAGTGAAGCCTTTGTGTCTGGAAACATGAGGCCGGCGTTCTGTTTTGCAAGCTTTGAGACGAGCAGAAACTGATCTTTGCTCATCGCGGTGTTTCCCGTAACAGGTTTAGAAAGAGTACGTGTCATGCTGCCTCCGACGAGGAAGAGAGAAGGGCGGCACGTAGATCTAGTACTCGTAGCATTCTGTCTTCGACAATCGTAAGGGATTCTACAAAAATGTTGTTTGTGTCCGCTGCCATTTCGGGAGGAGATTGAAGCTCCTCTGTTTTGATCGATAGGATGTCCGAAACTGCGTCAACCAACAGCCCCACGGTTTCCTCACCGGATTGCACGACTATAAAGACATTGCGCTCAGAGGGGTCAGTAGAATGTTGACCGAGTCGGGCGGCAAGATCGATTATGGGCAAAACCGTGCCCCGAAGGTTGATAACGCCCCGTACGAATGGAGGCGAGTGTGGAAGTGGTGTTGCACGAGTCCAGCCGCGGATTTCACGAACTGACATTATATCAAGTGCAAACTCCTGCTCGCCAACACGAAATGACAAGAGTTCGATTTCCGATGTTTTTGAATGCGATAATTGGTTTGACATTGGCTATCCCGCGAGAGCTGTTTCGGTTGAAAGTTTGGTGCGCCCACTGGCACCCGCAACGATGTCTACCGGGTCAAGAATGAGAGCGATTTGTCCGTCACCTAGGATTGTGGCAGCTGCAATTCCCGGGACGCGACCGTAGCTTTCTTGAAGCCCTTTTATGACAACTTGCCTCTGATCGTTTATCTCGTCGACAACGAGAGCCGCTCGGCTTCCATCTTCGTGCGCGATCAAAAGAACAATTGAATCGACATAGTCAGGCTTTGGTTTTCGGTAGCCAAGCTCGGTTCCGAGGTCGAGTAGTGGCACGAATCCGTTTCTTACCTTTAGAACAGATGTCTGCGGGCCGAGCGTGTTTAGATCACTTTTCCCGATCGTAAGCGTTTCTTCGATTGTATTGAGCGGAATTACTAAAGTTTGCCCAGCAACTTGGGTGACCATACCGTCAAGCACGGCGAGCGTCAGAGGTAGACTAATCGAGAAAGTTGTTCCTTTGCCTGGCGTTGAGTTAATTGAAACTCGCCCCCCTAGCGCTTGGATTGAGCTTCGAACAACGTCCATCCCGACGCCGCGACCAGAAAGATTCGAAATTTTGTCGGCTGTTGAGAAGCCGGGAAGGAACAAAAGATTGTCGATTTCTGAATCGGTTAGCTGGCCGTCTTTGGTGACGAGTTCTTTCTCTTGTGCCTTTTCCAGAACTTTCTTGCGGTCAATACCCGCGCCGTCATCCGAAATCTCGATCAGGACGCGGCCTGATCGGTGGCGCGCAGATAAAGTAATTTCTCCAGTTTCTGGTTTGCCGTTTGTGAGGCGCGTATTGCTATCCTCTAACCCATGGTCGACTGCATTTCGGATCATATGGGTGAGAGGATCTGCGAGCCTTTCGATCACGGTTTTATCGACTTCTGTAGCGTCACCGTCCGTTTTTAGTCGGACAGTTTTCCCGACATCGGCGGAAGCTTCGCGCACAATTCGAGCCATTCGCTGGAATAGTGATTTAACAGGTTGGGCACGGATCATCATAACGCTGTCTTGGATGTCGCGCGTTAGCTGTTGCAGCTCGTCGAGACCTGTGAAAACGGGTGTGTTTGAAGGCAATCCAATCTGCGCAACGCTTTGAGAAAGCATCGCCTGGTTGATGACCAGCTCTCCGACCAGGTTCACCAATCGATCAACACGTTCAAGATCAACGCGGACCGTCGCTCTTGGCTTAGTAGCAGGCGGTATCTGAGCAGGTTTCGGTGCGTCCTCTAAGGGGATTTCTGCTGCATTGTCAGAAGCATTTTCTACGGTTTGATCTTCTGAGGGAGTCAAATTATCGGTCTGAACAGGAGTTGCTATAGCGTTGCTCACTTCGCTTGAGCTTACAACTTGGTCTGTTGCGACTTCGTTTGGTAAGATGTGAGGCAGAGACGTAACTTCAGCATCCATGCCGTTAGATTTGATTTCCAAGTCGCAAATGTCTGAAACGAAATCAAAAACCTCTCTGATCTGGTTTTCATTTTCTTCAGTTTCAATTTTCAACTGCCATTCCAAATAGGAGTTTTCGGGCTCAAGTTTGGATAGTTCGGGCAAGCACTGAGTGTTGATATCGATCTTTACAACACCAATTTCTCGCAGTGTCTTAAAGAGATAGAGGGGCTCATTTCCCGTTGCGTAGAGCTCGCTAGTGGGCTTGAAGCGTATCGTGTATTTGGATGGTTCCGTCGCTATCGTATCTTCGCCAAATAAGCTGTCTGCAGACGTCAAAGGTGGTAAGTCTTCGGTGATATCCTCAAGAGCATCTAAATCCGCGAGATCAAGGTCCAATGTAAGGCCAGTGGCTTGAAATTCAGCGGGATCAATTTCGTCCTCCTCCGCGTCTGCTCCGGTTAAAGCAATCAGTTCGTCACAGACTGCCGAGATCGCGGATTGATCAGTTTCGAGTGCATCTCGAGAAGCGCGCACGATGTCGCTTAGAATGTCTGCAGCTCGAAAAAAAAGCTTCAATGCTTCGGTATCAACCGTGAGCTCGCCTGCGCGCACGGCGTCCATCGTGGTTTCGAAGCGGTGGGCGAATTGCACAAGTTCGTCCAGCCCGAAAGCGCCAGCGCCGCCTTTTATTGAGTGAACCGCGCGGAACACAACATTGATCGTTTCGGAGTCACCACTACCGTCTTCCATGGACGTAAGACCATCTTGAAGCGCCTCGAGCAGTTCCTCGCATTCTTGAAAGAATGCCACACGGATTTCGGCCATTGGATCATTGGGATCGCTCATAAATGCTCCTAACCAGTCACCATTTGAAGGGCGCGTACAAGTTTCTCGGGGTCAAAAGGTTTGACGATCCAGCCCGTTGCACCGGCACTTCTTGCGCGTGCTTTCAGTTCAGGTGCGCTTTCGGTTGTCAGCACTAGAATTGGGATAGCGCGATGTTCCGGCGTTTTGCGAACGGCATCAATAAATCCGAAGCCGTCGAGCCGTGGCATGTTTATATCCGTTATGATTGCATCGGGCATGAAGTCTTGCAGAACTTCTAGGCCGTGCTGTCCATCCTCAGCCAGGGTTGGTTCAAAACCAGCCTGTCGTAGGCTTAGGCTGATCATGTCGCGCATTGTGCGGCTGTCATCAACTGCGAGAATATTGAGCGTCATGCGACCTCTCCTTCAAAACTTTCCGGTGTGAGGCCGCAGAGGGCGAGGTCTTGAACGCAGGCATCGGTTGGATTGCACATACGAAAGGTGCGCTGATCTTCTTGCCACTCCTTTGCAGCAGCAAGCAGGACTTGCTGGCAGAGGCTCCCAATATGGGACACACGCGAGGCGTCGATCACAAGATCGGAGCCTTTCTCCGCAAGAATTTGGCGGGCGAGGGGCGCTGCATCGCTCAACCCCAAACGCTCGCGCAGTTGAATTTGCGCGCTCATTGCGGGTTTACCGCAGTTTCATTTGTAGGTGATGTCACAAGCGCCCCCTTTGATCCGGTTCCTTTGGATCGTTGTAGGGGGAAGAATCTTAAGAAGGCCTTACTGCAGGCAATTCAGTTTCCGTTCATGCGATCGTGCAAATGGTTGGCGCAACCGATCAACGCCGCATAGTCATCGGAAATGGCCGTAACTGCGAAAGTGTCTTGAAACTCCGCGAAGCGGCCTTTGTCACGGAAAGCATCTGCAAAGCCAAATTCGCCCATGAATGGGACCATGGCGCGCCCGACGCCTCCAATCAGAAAGATGCCGCCAAATGGAAGATGTACAAGCGCCAGATCGCCGATAACATCGCCAAGTTTACGGCAAAACGTTTCAACAGACCGCAGTGCTACATCGTCATCCCGAGCGGTTGCCGAGGTCATGATAGAGGCAGCGTCCTTGCGGGTTTCACTATTGTTTTCAGTGGCATGAAAGGCGTAGATCCGTTCGAGTCCGCGGCCAGACAACAGATCTTCTACACCGGGAAAGCCGTGGGCCTTCTCGACGAAAGCACTGAGGGCAAGATCTTCTTCAGAACGGACAGGGAGTGTTATGTGGCCACATTCCGAAGGCGCAACAAAGCGTCCTGCATGTGTTCGCCAAACGGGGGCTGCGTTAAAGCCGGTGCCGACGCCAACCACCAGTTGCGCGGCATTGGGGCCAGCTGCTTTACCAGGTAGAATTGTCGTCAGAGCGTCTGCTTCGAGATGGCCAAGTGCGTGCCCCTGCGCTTGAAGATCGTTCAAAATTGAAACAGTTTCTGCACCCGTGGCCTTGGCAACAGTCTCGGAATCAATTGTCCAGTCGAGGTTGGTCATTGTTGCAACCGAATCCCGAACCGGCCCAGCAGCAGCGACGCAGGCGCCAAGGCAATCAACGTTTCCTTCAGATGCCATATAGGCCGCAAGTACCTCTTCGAGGCTTCCGTACTCAGCGTTGCGAAAACGCCGAACCGAGTCCGCAACAAGCGACGTGCCTTCGCATAAGGCGACGCGTGTATTGGTGCCGCCAATATCAGCAAGCAGGGAATAGTGGTTGGCGCTGCGCGAAGTAACCATGGATGTGCTTTCAGGATGGAGAGGCGACGTCGTCGCTTGTGTTGGTTCGGGTTTCGGAGGAGGATAGATAATTCAGTTTGTGAAATAAATAGAATTTTCTACTTTGCAAGGGAAAACTTGGTGTCAGCTTGGGGCAGGCCCTGTTGAATCACCGAGCATTAACTCGGTTTCCCATAGCTCCTGCACAGGTTCGCCGTTTCCAGTTGCGATTGATTGCAATAGAATTTCCGCGCATCTCCGGCCTGCATTTCGGACCGAAGAGCGGGTGGCGGTAAAGCTCGGAATATCGTCTCCGTTCCTCAAATAAGAGAGATCATCGTCATGCGTCACAACCGAAACGTCGCGCCCTAGCAACAGACCAGCGCGGCCGATCGCGCGGCGCACGCCAATCGCTGTAATATAGGAAGAGACAAGAAAGGCTGTGGGCGGGCGCATCCCTTGGAGAAGCCGTTTCGCAGTTTCATAGCCGAATTGCTCGGTCATCTCGGCGCTGAAGGTTAATGTCGAGTCCGGGGCGAAACCGCGCTTGCGCAGCGCATCCTCGTATCCAGAACGACGGCGTGCGGCGAAATCCATGGTTTCATCACCGTTGAGAAGGGCAATCCGCTTGTGCCCCAAATCGAGCAATAGGTTGGTTGCGCGCTGAAAGGAGCGCCCGTTGTTTATGTCGAGCCACGAGTAACTGGTTTCGTCGCCCATACTCCGCCCATGCACCACAAAGGGAAGACCCAACTCTTGCAACAATTTGATCCGAGGATCGTTCCTGTGAGGGCCATGGACGATTACACCGTCTACTGAACCTTTTGACGCCATCGCGCGATAAGTTGCTTCTTCGTCTTTGTCCTGCACAACCGAAAGCAGCATATCATATCCCGCTTTGGAATAGCTTTCTCCTGCGCCAGCAATGAAATCACCAAAGACTGGGTTCACCATCTCTTGGTTGTTCGACATTGGGATGACGTGGCCGATTGCCATAGCTCGCCCAGTTGCCAATCGTTGCGCGCGCGTGTTCGGGCGATAGTTGTACTTCAGCGCTGCTGCTTTGACGCGTTGACGTGTGGCCTCGCTGACTTCTGGGTAGTCATTCAATGCACGGCTGATGGTCGTTTGACTAAGGCCAAGCTTTTCAGAGAGGGTTTTGAGGTTCATGGTCGACTTTCAAAGCGCTTATAATCTTCGTATTCCTACTGCGGCTCAGGAAATTCGTCAATTATTTCGTCGAAACAACTTTGTTTTTTACAGAAAATAGGGCGAGTCTGTTCTTTCGTTGACTCTTGGCGTGGAATCGTTGATGTTTGAAAAACCAAAGCGCTTTGGGTGATTTGGGCGCGGATTTTGCGTCTTGACCTAGGCGAGTGATTATCCGGCACAGCTGTGCCTAAAGGGAGGATAGAAATGAAACGATATTTGATGACAAGTGCTGCTTCGCTGATGCTTTGCGCGGGCGCAGCTCAGGCGGATTTGATGTTTGCTCCAGGTGAGGGTGACTTTACGTGGGATAGCTATGAAGCGCTCAAGTCTATGGACCTTTCTGGTGAAACGATTTCAGTTTTTGGCCCATGGCTCGGCCTGGAGCGCGACCGTTTCAACGCTGTTATTGCCTATTTTGAAGAAGCAACCGGCGCTAACGTCGAGTACGCAGGTTCTGATAGCTTTGAGCAGCAAATCTTGATCGACACCGAAGGTGGCTCTGCTCCGAACATCGCTGTTTTTCCGCAGCCCGGACTTGCGGCAAGCCTTGCAGCAAAGGGATTGCTCGCGCCGCTGACATCTGAAGATGCGGATTGGGTGCGTGATAATTTCGGCGCTGGTCAGTCTTGGGTTGATCTAGCGACTTTTGCCGATGAGAACGGCGATGATCAGCTTTTCGGTATGTTCTATCGTGCCGATCTGAAGTCTCTTGTATGGTATGTCCCAGAGAACTTTGAGGATTCAGGGTACGAAATTCCTCAAACAATGGAAGAACTTAAGGCCCTCACAGATCAAATCGTTGCAGATGGCGGTACGCCGTGGTGCATCGGTCTGGGCAGTGGTGCAGCGACTGGGTGGCCAGCTACGGACTGGGTAGAGGATTTGCTCCTCCGCACTGCTGAGCCTTCGGTATATGACCAATGGGTCGCCAACGAAATTCCATTTGATGACCCTGCGATTGTTGCCGCAATCGAAGAGTTCGGCGCTTTTGCTCGAAATGACGACTATGTCGCTGGCGGAGCGGGCGCAGTTGCATCCACAGACTTCCGCGACAGCCCCAAAGGTCTCTTCGCCTCGCCACCCCAGTGCTATATGCACCGTCAGGCGAGCTTTATTCCGGCATTCTTCCCAGAAGACACTGTGATGGGTGAAGATGCAGATTTCTTCTACTTCCCAAGCTATGAAAGCAAAGACCTCGGTAAACCAGTTCTTGGTGCGGGTACGGTGATGACAATCACCAATGACTCCAAAGGCGCGCGTGCCTTCATGGAATTCCTCAAGGCCCCAATCGCGCATGAGGCATGGATGGCCCAAGGTGGCTTCCTGACGGCACATTCCGGTGTAAATACAGCGGTTTACGAGAATGACGCACAACGCAAGATGGGCGATATTCTCCTCAACGCTGATACGTTCCGCTTTGACGGTTCCGACCTGATGCCAGGAGCAATCGGTGCGGGCGCATTCTGGACCGGCATGGTTGACTACGCTGGTGGCAAAGATGCAACCGAAGTGGCCAAGAGCATTCAGGAAACTTGGGACGGCATTAAGTAATCAAGGGTAGGGCTCTGTGCAATGCAGGGCCCTTTTCTGTCTTTTTCTCAGCGGGGCCGTTATGGAACAGCTATTCTGGGCGCTTTTCACCGTCGTTATCGGGGTGTTTGGTTGCGTTCTCTACTTTTTCCTATCGAATATGATCCTCGACCGGATCTATCCGGCAAAAGGCCCAAACGCGGGGCGTAACATCAACCGCGCCGCTCGTATCCGGCCTTGGCTCTTCATGTTCCCCGCATTGTTCTTGCTGACGATGTACCTGCTTTACCCCGTCGTTATTTCGGTTTGGTTGTCGTTTCACGGCTCTGACGGAGACGAATTTATCGGGGGTGGCAATTACGCATGGCTTCTCTCTGATGAAAAATTTGCAGAATCCATGAAAAACAATATGTTGTGGCTCATTGTTGTTCCTGCGGGCTCCACGTTTTTCGGATTGATCGCAGCCGCACTTACTGATCGAATTAAGTGGGGTAACTTCGCGAAATCATTGATATTTATGCCGATGGCGATCTCATTTGTCGGGGCCTCGGTGATTTGGAAATTCGTCTATGATTATCGCGCCGAGGGAGAGGCCCAGATTGGGCTATTGAACGCAATCGTCACCTATTTCGGCGGTGCCCCTCAGGCATGGATTACCGTGCCATTCTGGAACTCATTCTTCCTGATGGCCATCCTCATCTGGATTCAAACAGGCTTTGCTATGGTAATCCTCTCTGCCGCGCTGCGTGGTATTTCTGAGGAAACGATCGAGGCCGCTATTCTCGACGGTGCCAACCCATTTCAAATCTTCTGGAAAATCAAAGTTCCACAGATTTGGGGCACAATTGCCGTGGTTTGGACCACGATCACCATCCTTGTTCTCAAGGTGTTTGACATCGTTTTGGCCATGACCAACGGGCAATGGGGCAGTCAGGTTTTGGCGAACCTCATGTTTGACTGGATGTTCCGTGGCCTTGATATCGGGCGCGCGTCAACTGTTGCGCTGGTTATCATGCTGCTCGTCACACCAATCATGGTCTGGAATATTCGCAACGCACGACGGGAGATGGTGTGATGGATAACATTGCTGGCGTCAAATCGCGGCTCACATGGGCTGTTAACATCGCCGTCTTAGTACTTGTTTTGCTTTGGACAATTCCGACATTCGGGTTGTTGGTCAGTTCGTTCCGTGACCGCGATCAGATCTCGACTTCTGGTTGGTGGACAGCGCTGTCATCGAGCGAACGAAACCTAACACTGCGCGGAGCAAGCCCGTCAGAAGCGATTGAAACACCTGATGGATGGGTGATTGAAGGCAACCTCTTTGACGGTCCTGCCGAAATCACGGCCTTCGGAATAAACGCCAATCGTCCGACCGAATTTGCTCCGGGTGATACCGCTGAGCGGCGAGGCGCATTTATTACCGTTCAACAAGACGGGGCGTATCGAATTGTCTCTGCCGAGCAGCCGGAAGGTAGCCGTGGAACGCGCATATTTGTAACCTCTATGGAAGCGCCGAAATTCACCTTAGATAACTACCGTAACGTGTTGTTTTCGGAGGGTATTGGCAAAAGTTTCATCAATACTTTCACGGTAACCATTCCGGCAACGATCATCCCGATACTCGTGGCGGCCTTTGCGGCCTATGCATTGGCGTGGATGGAGTTTCCCGGTCGTGCGTTGCTGATCGCAACGGTTGTTGGCCTCTTGGTTGTGCCGTTGCAGATGGCGCTTATACCGTTGCTTCGACTGCATAACGAAATAGGTATTGGCAAAGACTACCTCGGGATTTGGCTTGCGCATACAGGGTTCGGGTTGCCCTTGGCGATTTATCTCTTGCGCAACTACATCGCTGGTTTGCCGCGCGAAATCATAGAGAGTGCACGCGTCGACGGCGCGACCGATTTTGAGATTTTCCGCAAAATTGTGCTGCCGCTGTCATTTCCCGCACTCGCAAGCTTTGCAATTTTCCAGTTCCTTTGGGTATGGAATGACCTGCTAGTCGCGACTGTGTTCCTTGGTAACAACGAGGACCAGCTTGTTATGACAGGGCGCCTGCGTGAATTGCTTGGCAGTCGTGGCGGAGATTGGGAAATTCTTGCGGCCAGCGCCTTTGTGTCGATCGCGGTGCCGCTTCTCGTATTTTTCGGCTTACAGAAGTATCTCGTGCGCGGATTGTTGTCCGGCTCGGTTAAAGGGGGCTAGAGATGGCAACTATGAATTCTCTGCCAATGAATCCGGATTGGTGGCGCGGTGCGGTGATCTATCAAATCTATCCGCGCAGTTTCCAGGATAGCTCTGGGGATGGGATCGGCGATCTTAAGGGCATCATTCAACGGCTTGATTATGTTGCGAAACTCGGTGCAGATGCGATTTGGATTTCGCCGTTTTTCAAATCACCGATGAAGGACTTCGGCTATGATGTCAGCGATTACCGCGATGTCGATCCGATGTTTGGAACGTTGGCAGATTTCGATGCACTCGTTGCCAAAGCACACGGGCTCGGGCTTCGGGTGATGATTGATCTTGTTTTGTCGCATACATCAGATCAGCACGATTGGTTTAAGGAAAGCCGTCAATCTACTGATAATGCGAAATCAAACTGGTTTGTATGGGCCGATCCAAAGCCGGATGGTACGCCGCCGAACAACTGGCTCTCTATATTTGGTGGGCCTGCTTGGACATGGGATTCACGGAGATGCCAGTATTACCTACATAACTTCTTAAGCACCCAGCCAGACCTCAATTTCCATGAGCCAGAGGTACAAGAAGCGCTGTTGGACGTGGCGCGCTTTTGGTTGAAGCGCGGGGTGGATGGGTTCCGGCTTGATACCATCAATTTCTATTTTGCAGACAAAGAGTTGCGCGACAATCCTGCGCTGCCACCAGAGAAGCGAAATGATACCATTGCGCCTTCGGTCAATCCTTACAATCACCAAGAGCATATCTACTCAAAGAACCAGCCCGAAAACATTGAATTTCTTAGAAAGTTCAGGTCTGTAATGAATGAGTATGGTGCAGCAGCGGTTGGAGAGGTTGGCGACGCTCAGCGCGGATTGGAGATCATGGGGCAGTACACCCGCGGGGATGACCTCGTCCAAATGTGCTATGCCTTCGAATTCCTTGCCAATGCACCGTTGACCGCAGCGCGGGTCGTCGAAGTTTTGACGCAGGTTGATGCGGTTGCAAGCGATGGATGGCCGTGTTGGGCCTTCTCGAACCATGATGTTGTGCGCCACGCGACACGTTGGAACCTTTCGCCAGAGGCGCAGCGCCTGTTTGCGATATTGCTCCTGTCGCTGCGTGGGTCTGTGTGCCTGTATCAGGGCGAAGAATTGGGGTTACAGGAAGCTGATGTGGCCTTTGACGATCTGCAAGATCCTTATGGCATCGAGTTTTGGCCGGAGTTCAAAGGGCGCGATGGATGTCGCACTCCGATGGTTTGGGAGAGAACGAACCAGAACGCTGGGTTCTCGCAAGGAAAGCCATGGCTTCCCGTGGCGCCAGAACATCTCCGCCAGTCGGTTGAGGATCAGGAAGCTGCTGAAGAGTCATTGCTGGCTTTCTACCGCGCTGCATTGGCATTCCGTAAGGCGCATCCGGTTTTGGCAACTGGTGATCACGCCAATCTTCGCGCAACCGGAAATGTGCTGAGTTTTGAGCGGAAATCAGATGACGCGCATCTTCTCTGCGTGTTCAACCTTTCCGACGAGGCGGCCGTTGTTCCGATGGACGTGACCGGTTGGGAGCCGCTCGGCAACGCGCTTGGCCTTGCACAGGGCAATGAGCTTGCTCCGTGGCAAGGAGCGATATTGCGTCGTGTAACAAAAGAAAAATCAAAGGGTTAGGAGCGGCAGATGGCAAATCTAAAACTTACAAATGTGGCCAAAGCTTATGGCGATGTCACTGTCCTCAAGGATATTAATCTCGAAATCAACGAGGGCGAGTTGGTTGTGTTCGTTGGTCCGTCTGGTTGCGGGAAGTCCACTTTGTTGCGGATGATCGCAGGGTTGGAACGCATCACCGACGGTACATTGGCGATTGATGACGTGAAGATGAATGATGTGCCGCCCGCGCAGCGTGGGATCGCGATGGTTTTTCAATCCTACGCGCTGTATCCGCATATGACCGTGCGCGATAACATGGCCTTTGCGCTCAACATTGCGAAAATGCCCAAGGCCGAGATCGAGAAAGCGGTCAATGACGCCGCAGCGAAGCTACAACTGACCGAGTATCTTGATCGTTTGCCCAAGGCGCTTTCTGGTGGTCAGCGACAGAGGGTGGCTATCGGGCGCGCGATTGTTCGTGATCCAAAAATCTACCTGTTTGACGAGCCACTCTCGAACCTTGATGCCGCCTTGCGCGTGGCCACGCGGATCGAGATTGCGCAGCTCAAGGAAGCCATGCCCGAAAGCACGATGGTTTATGTGACCCATGATCAGGTTGAGGCCATGACGCTTGCTTCGAGGATTGTGGTTCTGGCCAACAAAGGGATTGCACAGGTCGGAACGCCGCTCGAGCTTTATGAAAAGCCAGAGAACGAATTTGTGGCGCAGTTTATCGGCTCTCCTGCGATGAACCTGATTGCGGGTGAAATCATTGAAACGGGTGCGGAAACCGTTGTTGCGCTTGAAGGGGGCGGGGTTGCGCGCTCCAAAGTACCAACCGTTGCATCGGACCTTGGTGCACACGTGAACATTGGTGTGCGACCCGAGGATTTGGTTGTGACAGATGGAACGCCGCTCTATCAGGCGAAGGTCGAAATTACCGAGGCTTTGGGCGAAGTGACGCTGCTATACTTTGAGAAAGGCACGCGGTCGGAGGCGGTTATCGCAAAGCTTCCGGGCATTCACGCGACGGCAAAGGGCGAAACAGTCTCGCTTACGGCGCCAGCAGAAAAAGTGCATATTTTTGCCGATGGGCAATCGCTTCTCTATCGCTAAGCGACGATGCGGAGCCCGAAGGCTCCGCAATTTTCTTAGACCAGTGAGGGTAGCCAGAGGACAATGCTCGGGAAGGCTACGAGTGTCGCGATTGTCACCGCATCGGCAATGAAGAACGGTGTTACACCCTTGAACACGTCCTGCACTGTCAGGTCATCGCGCACGCCAGCCACCACAAAGCAGTTGAGGCCGATGGGGGGCGTGATCAAACAGAACTCCGCCATTTTCACCACAAGGATACCAAACCAGATCGCGCACATCGGGCCGGACATGCCGAAGGCAGAGTCCGCCGCCGATACCATCTCGCCGCCATTGAGCGCCATGACCGCCGGATAAACCACGGGTAGCGTCAGAAGCAGCATACCAATCGCATCCATGAACATTCCGAGCACGGCATAGGCCAGCAGGATTAGTACAAGCGTCAGCATTGGCGATTGGTCAAGGCTGGTGATCCAGTCCGAGAAGGCGCCCGGAAGATCCGCGAAGCCAAGGAACCGTACATAGATCAGCACGCCCCAGATGATTGTGAAGATCATCACCGCAAGCTTGGCTGTTTCCAAAAGCGCGTCTTTGAGTTGTGCCCACCGCATCCCTTTGTACAACGCCATGAGGAACACAACGAAGGCCCCAAGCGCACCACCCTCTGTGGGCGTGCCCCATGCGTCACCGCCAAAGGGGTTGTAGATAAAGAGGATGATAATCAACACCACAAAGACAATTGGCAAAGCAGGTGGCAACGCCTTAAGCCGCTCGCCCCAAGTGAAGCCGCGTACGGGTGGGCCAAAGTTGGGGATGACAAGCGCCATACCAACAATCAACCCGCCATAGATCAAAGCCGATACGGCACCTGGAACAAAGCCAGCCAAAAGAAGCTTGCCCACGTCCTGCTCTACGATAATCGCATAGATCACCAAAATGGCTGAAGGCGGAATAAGCGACGCCAGCGTGCCACCTGCGGCAACAACACCAGCGGCGAATTTCTTGTCGTAGCCGATTTTGAGCATCTCGGGGATCGCGATCCGCGCAAACACAGCCGATGTGGCAACCGATGCGCCAGACACCGCAGCAAAGCCAGCTGTCGCGAATACGGTTGAAACTGCAAGCCCGCCCGGAAGCCAGCCAACCCATTTCTTGGCCGCATCAAATAATGCGCGGGTTAGCCCTGCGTAATAGGCGAGGTAGCCAATTAGGATGAAGGTCGGGATAAGCGATAGCGCCTGAGAGCTCACCTTGGAGTGAGGAACTTGGCCCGCAGTTTTGACCGCAATGGTCAGCGCCTTGCCAAAACGGCTTGGGTCATATCCAGCCTTTGCCCAGAAAATCCAGATAAGCCCCACAAGTCCGGCAAGACCGGCGGCAAATGCAACGCGCATCCCAAGCAAAACAAGCACCAGCATGCCCGCAGAGACGGCAATCCCGATATCAATGGGTTCCATTAGTGTGTCTCCTTTTGGGTGTCTTCTGGTGCGTCAACGGGGCTTCCAGAGACGTGCTCCGCCTCGGCTTGGGCCTGTTCGGCGGCTGATTGGATAAGGGGGACAGCAACGGGCGACTCCGCACCGCTTAGAAATGCGCGGCCATAGCCCCAAAGCTGTAGGCACAGACGCAGCAGCAACACAGAGAATGCAACAGGCGCCAGAAGTTTTGCGGGCCAAAGCGGCAGCGCGATATCCATTGAGCTATCGCGGCTCCAGAGCGGCGCGTTAAAATCAAAGGCGCGCTGGAAATGCGAGAATGTGCCCCAAATCAACAGGGCAATCAGCACGATCATTGCCAATGTGGTGATGAATTCCGCTGCCCAGAGCGCACGGCCCTTCAGGCGTCCGACGAGGATGTCCATACGGATATGGCCGCCATCACGTTGTGTATAAGCGACACCCATAAAAGCGATTAGCGGCATGGCTTGTTCGATCCAATCCACATAGCCGGGCAGGGGGACGTTAAAGAAATTGCGCCCCGAAACCGATATGACCGCAAGGATCATCAGCGAGAAAACCGCAAGGCCGCTGACGAGAGATAGGACTTGTTCGAGTGAATACAAACGTCTGTCGATGCGGCTTAGCAGCGTGTCGTCAGACAAGACTGTGGATGATCCCGCCATAATGCCTCCGGTGCGAGAAGAGAAAACCGCCGCGCCAATGAAAGACGCGGCGGTTATGATTTAAGGTGGCTTACTTCGCCAATTCGCCTTGAACGAAATCAAGCAGGTCTTGGGCCGGAAGGCCTTTGGCTGTGTTGTCTTCAACCCACTTTGCAGCAGTTGGGCCAGCAACCTTTTCTTTGAACGCGGCAATTTCCTCGTCAGAATATGTCACGCGCTCAATGCCCTTTTCGTCGAGCGCAGGACCCCAAGCGGCCATTGTCTTTTCGTTGTAGAAGTCGATGTAGTAATCGAGCGCTTCGTCGACAGAGCTCAGGAGTGCTTCGCGTTCGCTGTCGGACAGCATTTCAAGCGCATCGGTGTTCACCACAACGGGGCAGTTCACGGTGCCGGGGTTGAGGTTGGTTGTCCACCAGTTGCCCGTTTCGATTGTACCGAAGGACATATGCGCATGCGGGGCAAAAGAGACAGCTTTCATCACGCCGCTATCGAGTGCTTGACGCACTTCGGTCGCAGACATCGAGGTCGGAACCGCACCAACACCAGCCATCGCATCGCCGATCCCGCCAGTTGCGCGTACGGTCATGCCTTCGAAGTCAGCGAGTGTTTTAGGCGCATCCCCCACGCCAACAAGGTTATACTGCGGTAGTGGCGACGGCATCAGGAGCGTGGCGTTCCAACGGGCCAGATCTTCGACTACTGCGGGGTGTTGATAGAGCGCTTGGCTCAAGGCGCGTTCTTGCTCGAGCGACTGCACGCCGAGGAATGGCAGTTCCAGTACAGTGATCGACGGGTTCTTGTCACGGTGATAGCCCGCACAGAACTGTGCCATTTCAAACGCACCGATCGAGATACCGTCAAGGTTCTCTGTGTTCTTTGATAGACCACCGTAGGAAATATTCAGCGTGAATTCTCCGTTGGTCTTTTCGCTAACAAGCTCAGCGAGCTTTTCAACATGCTCTGTGAAGGCGCGGCGCTTACCCCAGAGCGATACGCTCCACTCGGTTGCAACGGCTTCTGTGGCAAAGGCAAGCGTTACGGCGGCAATGGCCGATTTAGTGAGAATAGTCATGAATTCCTCCCTGAAACTGCGTCATGTTTGACGAATGTCGAGAAGGTAAATGAATTCTGAATTCCGCCCAATGAATTTATTTGCATGGGTATGAGGTGCTGCCCTGCGGAAATCCGCAGGGGTGAAATAGCCGCAATTTTCAGAGCAGAGCGTCTTTGTCGAGCCCGAGTTTTACGATCTTTTCATTGAGTGTACGGCGTCCAATTCCCAGATGCTCGGCTGTTTCGTCCATCCGCCCTTCGTGGGCCACCAGTGCTTGGGAAATAATTTGCCGTTCAAGTGCAGCAACAGCAGCCCGCAGTGATTTTGGCGTCTGCTGGTCTGGGTCATCAAGGCGCAAGGCCGACGCGACGCTTGGAATGCCGCGGCGCGAAGACAGCACCCAACGTTCCGCAACTTGGCGCAGCTCGCGCACGTTCCCTGGCCAATCGTGGGCCAAGAGATGTGTTAGATCGTCCTGACTTGGATCTGGGGCTTGCATGTCATAGGTGCGCGCGCATTCTCCGGTGAAATGGCGGAACAACAATGCAAGGTCGTCTTTGCGATGACGAAGCGGAGGAAGGTCGACGACCAAAGTGTTGATGCGATACAGCAGGTCGCGACGGAAAGCACCTTCGGCGACGGCTTGTTCAAGGTCGCTGTTGCTTGCGGAGATCAGCCGCACATCGGCATGGAGAACTTCAGTGCTTCCGAGGCGCATATACTCCTTGGTTTCAAGAACGCGGAGAAGTTTGGCTTGCGCTTCAGGGGGGCAGCTTGCCATCTCGTCAAGAAACAGACTGCCCCCGCTGGTTTTCTCAAGAACACCAGGTTCTTCGCTGGTTCCAAATAGGGTTGCCTCAAAGTGATCATTCGGCAAGGTCGCGCAAGACAGGGCCACAAACGGCCCGTCTGCACGGTGGGAAAGGTCATGCAGCGCACGCGCCACAAGGTCTTTGCCCGTGCCTGTTTCGCCCTGTAGCAGGATCGGCGCGTCGATGTCGGCCAAATCCAGAAGCTCTTCGCGGAGAGTTTGAATTTGGGGCGTCTGACCAAGCAGGATGCGATCCAGCCCCGAAAGATTTCGCAACCGCTCGCCCAATCGTGCAGCGCGTGCGGCCAGTCGGTTTTGCTCGGCGGCGTGGGTGAGGGCGGTCAGAAGGCGGCGGGGGTCAAAAGGTTTCTCAAGGAAGGTATAGGCGCCATCCTGCATCGCCGAAACTGCCATCGGGATGTCTCCATGTGCCGAGATAAGCACAACAGGAGGGCCATCAAATTGTCTGACCTCGTGCAAGATTTCGATCCCGCTCATGGTCGGCATGCGCACGTCGCTCAGGATAACATCAGGCGGCTGGCGTCCGATTAGGTTGAGCGCATCGCGGCCTTTGGAAAAGCTCTGCGTTACCCATCCCGCGCGCTCCAAAAGATGGCTCAGACTTTCCCGCATCTCGCGGTCGTCGTCGATAATGGCCACCGAATATTGCACGGCTGCTGTGTCTTTCGGAGGTTGCATATCACTGTGTTCCAAGGGTGGTTTCGGCGTTTGGCTCAGAGGGGGCATCAGTAGAACTTGGCGCTTCGGCTAACGGTAAGCTCACGGTGAATATTGCGCCGTTCTCACCGTCTTTTGCTAAGAACTTTCCCTGATGCTCCGAAATAATTGCGGCTGAGATTGCAAGTCCAAGCCCCATACCCTCTCCGCTTGCGCGGGTCGTGTGAAACGGTTCCCGCAGGTCCGATATCGTGCGCCCACCAAGACCGGGGCCATGATCAGAGACGGTGATGTTTAACCAGCTTTCATTTTTAGCGAAGGCCACATCGATCTGTTTATCACCACTTTCAAGCACCGCAAGCAGCGCGTTTTTGACGAGGTTCACAAGCACTTGTTCCAACCTATGGCGGTTGCCGCGCACATAGGCTGGCTCTTCTGGCAGCGAGACCGTCAAAGCAACATCGGCGCTCTTGATGTCTGCTTCGAGCAACTCATGAGTTCCAGCCCAGAGATCAGAGGCAGAAACCGCTTCGAGCTTGCTGGGTGAGGGGCGTGCAAAGAACCGCAATTCGCGGGTGATGCTCTCCATTCGACGAACAAGGCGGGAGATTTGGTTGATCAAGGTCGTCTCGCCTTCGGTCGCGCCAAATTCCGCGGCGGTCAGGAAGTTTTTCATGGCGCTGATCGGCTGCCCGAGTTCATGGGTCACGGACGCAGAAAGCTGGCCCAAGGCGGCAAGTTTGTTCGCTTGCTGAAGTTCAGCCTGTGCTTTTTCTGCGCGGCGTTCGGCGGCACGGCGTTCTTCGATCTGGCGGTTGAGCGCAGCGTTTGCGGCGCGCAGTTTGCGCCGTTCGGCTTGTGAAATGGTCAGCGCCGATTTTATCCGACGCGCCCTCAAAAACAGCCCGAGCGCGATCAGCAGCAACCCAACGATTCCAGCGGCCCCAAGAGTTGCAGCAGCGTTCAGCCAGACTTGTGATTTGGGCACGAGGAAGTGCAGAACCCACGGCGGCTCTCCTAGATCGCGGGTGAGGTGCACATAGCTCCGACCATCAAGGCGTGCGCTATCGTCGTTGGATTTTCTCCATGACAAAGCATGAAGCGGTTCGTTGGCGAATTGTCTACCTGCATCAATCTCGGCGCGGGTTTCGGGCGAGATATCCGTCAGGCTTTGATATTCCCAATCTGGTACCGAAGAGAGAACGGTGATTTGGTCTGGGTTGGTCACAAACAGCAACTCGCCCGCATCACGCCAGACACGTGTCAGCGCCGTCAAATCGACCTTTATGGCAATTACACCCGATACCTGCTGCCGGTGATCATAGACAGGTGCGGCAAGGAAGTATCCCGGCCTATTGGTGGTAACACCGATCGCAAAGAACCCCGTCTGTTTGCCATCGAGCGCATCTTGGAAATAGGGACGGAACCCGTAGTTTTGGCCAATGAAACTGACGTCATTGGCATAGTTGGATGCGGCAATCGTCATGCCTGTGTCATCCATGAGGTAAATTGCTTCAAGATCGGTTTGGGCGGTTATGTCGGCCAAGCGTTGATTGATACGCTCCAAACCGATGCCAAGGGCACCGCTGCGGATCATTTGGGTTTTTGCCAGCACATCGGGAAGGTGCCGATACCGATGAAGCGTATCTGTGAGGGTCGTATGATAGAGCGAGAGCCGCGCTTCTGCTTTCTGTCGCTCGCTTTGCTCAAAAAGGACGGAAGCAAAGAAAAACACCGCCGCCATAGCAGCAATAAGGCAAGCGCCCGTGACCCAAAGCCGTTTGTTCTGACGCATCACTCTATGGTTCGCTTCCCTTGCTTGCCATTCACGCTGTTTGAGCGCTCGGCATTTCGCACAGGGTAACGGGGCAGGCGTGGATGCGCAATAATGCGTGCTTGCCCTGTTTAGTGTGCTGTGAAACGGTGTTGTGCGAAAATCGCCGCGCGAAAACGATTGCCAAGTCAGAGGAATAGATATGCCAGCCCCAGAAAATGCTTTGTTGCGAAACCTGCGTTCAGGAGACCAGCAATTTGGCGTATGGGTTGGCTCTACGAGCGCGACGGTTGCTGAAATCATCGCGCGCGTAGGGTTGGATTGGGTTGTCGTCGATATGGAGCACGCGCCTAATGACCTACGCAGCCTGCGTGATCAGTTGCGCGCCTTCGTTGTTGGTGAGACCCATGTGGCTGTGCGGCTGGTGGCGGATCGAGATTGGATGGTGAAGCAGGTATTGGACCTTGGTGTTCAAACCGTGTTGGTGCCTATGGTTGAAACCGCAGAGCAGGCGGAGAAGATCGCGCGCGCCATGCGCTATGCGCCGCGCGGAAACCGCGGGGTCGGGGCCTTTGTTGCGCGCGCTGGTGGCTATGGCGAAACACCGGATTACATGTCGAACGCAAACGACGAGGTCGCTCTGATGGTACAGATCGAAACCCGCCGTGGCCTAAACAATCTTGATGATATCCTCGCCGTCGATGGCGTGGATGCCGTTTTTTTCGGCGTGGCCGATTTGGCGACGGATATGGGCCTCATGGGGCCGAATGGTGCGGACACCACGCATCCTGAATTGCTAGACGCGCTGAATGCCGCTGCAGAAAAGGTCCGCGCCGCGCAGAAACCCATTGGCGTTTTCGCGGCGTCAGTTGAGCATGCACTGAGTTATGCGTCGCTTGAAGCGAAGTTCATCTGTATTGGCAGCGATGTTTTGATGATCCGAGAGGCCTTTGCTTCGCGACTGGAAGAGGCAAAACAAAAGTTCGCGGATTAGGGCCCCGACAGAATAAGCGCCGCTGTTTAAAGGGGCGAATTCGTCTATCGCGCGTGCTTTCACGGCCATTGGTGAAATAAGGGCTTTCTAAAGGCGCGAATCCGTGCAATACGGCCTCGTCAAACGAAGCATCCAAGGAGAACCCCCATGGAAATTCGCGAGGCACTTACCTTCGACGATGTCCTACTTGTTCCGGCCGCCTCATCGGTGTTGCCGTCAACGGCCAATACATCCACTTATGTGACGAAATCTATCCGTCTCAACATCCCGTTGTTGAGCTCGGCAATGGACACGGTCACAGAAGCGAGAATGGCGATTGCCATGGCACAGGCCGGCGGCATGGGGGTTATTCACCGCAACCTTTCAGTTGAAGAGCAGTCCCGCGAAGTGCGGCGCGTAAAGCGTTTCGAGAGCGGCATTGTCTATAACCCGATCACACTCACCCCAAACCAGACGCTCGCGGATGCCAAGGAGTTGATGGAGCGGTATCGGGTCTCGGGTTTCCCTGTTGTGGATGAGGCTGGCCGTGTGGTTGGCATCGTCACCAACCGCGATATGCGTTTTGCCAGTGATGACAAAACGCCCGTATCGGTGATGATGACGTCCGAAAACCTCGCAATCCTCAAGGAGCCCGCTGACCTTGATGAGGCGCGCAACCTGATGCAGGCACGACGGATCGAGAAACTGCTTGTCACTAATGACGAAGGCAAACTTACAGGCTTGCTGACGCTTAAAGACAGTGAGCAGGCGGTATTGAACCCCGATGCAACCAAAGATCACCTCGGTCGCCTTCGCGTTGCGGCGGCGAGCACAGTTGGGGATGCTGGTTTTGAACGGACACAAGCGTTGATCGACGCTGGCGTTGACATGGTGGTGATCGACACGGCGCATGGCCATTCCGAAGGGGTCGCCACAGCGGCGCGGCGCGCAAAGGATATCGCTGGAGATGTTCAGATCGTGGTAGGCAATGTTGCCACTGGCGAGGCCACGCGCGCTTTGATCGATGCAGGTGCAGACGCGGTTAAGGTCGGCATCGGCCCTGGGTCGATTTGTACAACACGCATGGTCGCCGGTGTTGGTGTTCCGCAGCTGACAGCCGTAATGGATTGCGCCGCTGCTGCTGCCGATAGTGGTGTTCCGATTATTGCGGATGGCGGGATTAAGTTCTCCGGCGATTTCGCAAAGGCAATTGCCGCCGGAGCTTCCTGCGCTATGGTTGGCAGTATGATTGCCGGCACCGATGAATCCCCCGGAGAAGTTATTCTATATCAAGGACGTAGCTTCAAAAGCTATCGTGGCATGGGCAGCCTTGGCGCAATGGCGCGCGGTTCCGCGGATCGGTATTTTCAGAAGGACGCCGCAAGCGACAAACTTGTTCCCGAAGGTATCGAAGGACAGGTGCCTTACAAAGGTTCTGCTGGCACCGTAGTGCACCAGTTGGTCGGCGGTTTGCGTGCGGCCATGGGCTACACGGGCAATGCTACGGTCGAAGAAATGCGCAAAAATTGCAATTTCGTTAAGATCACGGGTGCGGGCCTCAAAGAGAGCCACGTGCATGACGTACAAATCACGCGCGAAAGCCCGAATTACCGCATCGGGTAATACGACAGAGGGGCCGATTTTCGGCCTCTTTTCTCTATTACACCTTAAGAGGTCCGCCATGACGCCTGCAGCCCGCATCGCCAGCGCAATCGAAATTCTTGACGGCTACCTCAGCGGACAACCCGCCGAAAAATTGCTAACGACTTGGGCGCGGCAAAACAGATACGCAGGCTCAAAAGACCGCGCCGCAGTGCGTGATTTGGTGTTTGAGGCGCTGCGCAATTTACGATCTTTCGCCGCACTTGGTGGCGCTATGACGGGCAGGGGACTCGCAATCGGAGCATTGCGCGCTCAAGAGCAAAATCCGGACGCGTTTTTTTCCGGAGAGGGCTACGCGCCAACGCCCTTAACGGAAGAGGAGCGTGCCAAGACAAGAACCCCAGAAGGCGCAGAAGCGCTTGATTGCCCAGATTGGCTAGAGTCGCAATTCCGCGAAAGCCTTGGTGCGGATTTTGAGGCGGTTATGACGCTATTGAAGTCGCGCGCGCCGGTGTTTCTTCGCGTAAATTTGCGTTTGGCCACGTTGCAAGAAGCGCAAGATGCCTTGGCCAAAGAAGACATCGAGACAAAGCCGCATCCGCTTTCTTCGACTGCTTTAGAAGTGACTCGAAATCCGCGCCGAGTTCAGAATTCCGAAGCCTATAAAAATGGGCTAGTTGAGCTTCAAGACGCCGCATCGCAATTCGTCGCCGATCAAGTGCCGATTTCCGAAGGGAGCAGGGTGTTGGATTATTGCGCTGGCGGTGGCGGAAAAACGCTCGCAATGGCTGCGCGCGTTGATGCATACTTCACGGCTCATGATGTGTCTATGGCGCGTATGAAAGACATTCCGGCACGTGCGGATCGCTCTAAGGTTGAAATAGAAGTGATTGAAACCTCGGAGCTAAAGCACGATCAGCCCTACGATGTGGTGCTTTGCGATGCCCCTTGTTCGGGGTCCGGGAGTTGGCGGAGGGCACCTGAAGGGAAGTGGGCCCTCACTCAAGGCAAGCTCGATGAACTGAATGCGATACAGTCGAGTATTCTGAATGATAGCAAAGAATATGTAGGTGAATCTGGCGTTCTTGCCTATGCGACATGTTCCATGCTTTCCTGTGAAAATCGCGGTGTTGTTGAGGCATTTCTGGCGCAAAATGAAGCGTGGTCTCTCAAAGAAGAACATGTGCTTACACCACTACAGGGGGGCGATGGATTTTACCTTGCTATCTTGACGCACTGAAATCTACGCACAATAAATACAACCTAAAGGTGTTTTTCGCTGATCTCGTCATGCAGCGTTAACGCTGGATTAACGGTTGTCCGCAAACACTAGGAAGGCCGATTCTGATAAGGAGCCTTTCTGTGCCCGAGAGCGCGTTACCGCCGAGGATGCTACATAAGACTGTGAGTGCGCTCTCTGCGCAGGTGACGCCTTTGATTGTCGGCGCGGTTATCTTGCTCACAATTGCCGTGTTTCTGCCGAGTGCTCAAACTGGCTTGGCATTCTTTGCCGCCGGTCTGACATTGGTTTTTATGGCGGGGCTGATTTTTTCGGGCGAATTGCGCAGCGTTGCGAGATCCGAAAAAGAAGTGAATCGCGTGGCGGCAATGCTCGACCGAGATATCTCTCCATGCTTTATCGCAGGGAAAGAAGGGGCGATCATTTATCAGAACCATATCGCCCAGAATAGATATGCCCTTGAGCTAGGCTCATCATTTTCGCGACTGTTTAACGGCTTATTAGCCAACCCAGCCTCGGTTGTTTTTCGTCTTCAAAACAAAGCCTCAGTACTTGGTTCAGCGCGAGAAGACATCGTAACAAGGCAGGGTACAGTCCAATTAACCGTTATGTACGTTGCTAAGAACGCATTCAGTTGGCGCGTTGACGAAATGCGCGAACCGGCGAATATGCCTAAGCCTATAGATGCACGCCCATACCCAGTTGTAATTGCTTCGGAAAACGGAGCCATTCAACAAATGAATACGAGTTTCAGCAAGCAATTCGGCCAAGGCATCAGTAGCCTGGAGCAGTTGTTCTCAAAATCGCAACTCACGGATGGCGAGCAAATCTGTTCGGTGTCGCGCTCTAATCCAGGAAGTTTCTTAGTTCAAAGAACGTTGATCAACACAGAACAATCTGAAATTTGCTTGTTTCCTTTGGATGCGCAATCGACGTCGAACGAAGATAACATGCCAGAGAACGGCGATATTCCAGTTCCTTTGTTGAAAATAGGTACGGACGGCAACGTTATTTCCGCGACTCCTTTGGCCAAGTCTTTGCTCGCGCACACGTTAGAAAATGGAACGCCAATTTCGGATGTTTTGGAAGGGCTCGGACGGTCTTTTGTAGATTGGCTGGTCGAAACTGCACGTGGCGTTAGCAGGAACCAGACGGAATTCCTCAAGGCAAAACGATCAGACAAGGAAGTCTATGTTCAGGTTACACTTAATCGTCAAAAGTCTGGTAACCCAAATGAAATTGTAGCCGTCCTAAATGATGCAACAGAGCTAAAATCTCTGGAAGCGCAATTCGTTCAGAGCCAGAAAATGCACGCAATCGGGCAGTTGGCCGGAGGAGTCGCGCATGATTTCAACAATTTGCTTACGGCAATCTCCGGCCATTGCGATTTGTTGCTCTTGCGGCACGACCAGGGCGACACCGACTATGGCGACTTAATTCAAATTCACCAAAACGCAAATCGTGCGGCGGCATTGGTTAGCCAGTTGCTTGCATTCTCCCGTAAGCAAAACCTGTGTCTCGAGCCTGTAGACCTTGTTGAGACTTTGTCTGACCTGAGCCATTTGCTGAACCGTCTCGTCGGAGAGAAAACTCAACTTACACTCGCCAATGACCCCGACCTCCCCGCTATTTGTGCAGACAAGCGTCAGCTTGAACAAGTGGTCATGAATCTTGTGGTGAATGCACGAGATGCCATGCCAAATGGTGGAGAAATCCGTGTTAACGCGCAAGCTTGCACGTTGCGAGAGCCGTTGAAACGGGATCAGGCTTTTGTGCCCGCTGGCGACTATGTGGTCGTTCGGGTCACGGATGAGGGCATAGGAATTCCACCCGATCGATTGCCGAAAATCTTTGAACCTTTCTTCACCACAAAGCGTCAAGGTGAGGGGACAGGCCTTGGGCTTTCAACGGCTTATGGTATCGTGAAGCAATCGGGTGGATTCATTTTTGTGAATTCAGAACCATCGAAGGGAACGGAGTTTACGTTATATTTTCCGGCAATTGAGGCCGAACTTGAGAGGACGGCTTTGCCAACAAATCTGGCCGCCAACGAGCAATCCACCAAATCTCAAGGGGTTGTCTTGTTGGTTGAGGACGAAGCGCCAGTTCGCGCTTTCGCCTCAAGAGCCCTGCGTATGAATGGGGTGACAGTTCTCGAAGCGGAAGATGCTGAGTCGGCCTTGAAAATATTGGAGGATGAAACTCTAAAGATCGATCTCTTTGTAACCGATGTCATCATGCCAGGAATGGATGGTCCAACTTGGGTGAAAAAGGCCAAACTCCGACGCCCTGATGTTAAGACTGTTTTTGTCTCGGGCTATGCCGAAGAGGATTTTTCCGACAATCAAAAAAGTATCAGAGATTCGGTATTTCTGCCCAAACCATTTTCACTCGGTGAGCTTACGCAGGTCGTACAACAACAACTTTCTTAGCGACTGGCACTCTCCCATAGTTCAAAGTCCAGCGCGTATTTTTCCTCGAATCGTTGAAGTGTTTCCTCTGTTGCTTCCATTTCCTCCAGAGGCGAAACGTTGTGCCGCGACAATTCGATCTTCTGGCATAAACGCTCCTCCATGAACGCAAGAAAGGCTGGGAACTCTTCATACTGAAATAGATGAGTCGGGCGTAACTTGCCGTTTCTGGTTAGGAAATGACTTTGACTCCCCACTTTTGCAAAGGCCGGCTGATTCTCTTGCAGGTAACCTGTCAGGAATTCTTCGAAGTTCATTTCAAGAGTACTATTAGGCGTATTCTTTAAGTCTTCACGTTTCCTGTATCTATACCAGCTCCCAACCCAATCGATCGGATTTCGAACAACTGCGACTGTTTCGAGTTCTCCATGACCAGTTTTATCCAAAAGTGGAACAAGAAACCGATTATAACGATAAAGAGGCATATGTTTCATAGCTGGCGGATTGCGTAAGACTGACGTCGCCCGAGGCGCAAGTTTCGCTTCGACAGCGGTAGAGCCCGTTTTAGGTACGGCAAGGTAGGTTAATTTTTCCTCTGCAAAAATAAGCATTTACAGATAGTTCCCTGATTTTGTTGCTCCTTGAAGTTTAACGTAACTAATCCTTAACCGTTATCGGAAAAAGTTATTTCAGAAGAATTTTGTTGAAATGTTCTCTTTTTGATCCCATAAGAGAACAAGAGGCGAACATTTCGAAACGATTGCTGCCCGAAGGCGGGTGTGGAATAAGGGAATAAAAACATGGCAACGGCAGATTTATTGAATATGAGCGACAAAAAATCACAAGATAAACAAAAAGCGCTGGATGCTGCGCTGTCCCAAATCGAGCGGCAGTTTGGCAAAGGCTCCATCATGAAGCTCGGCGATGGCGCAATCCAAGAAATTGAGGCGTCTTCGACGGGCTCACTTGGCTTGGATATTGCACTCGGTATTGGCGGTCTGCCGATGGGGCGCATTATTGAAATTTATGGTCCGGAAAGTTCTGGTAAGACAACGTTGACGCTTCACTGCGTTGCGGAGCGGCAAAAAGCCGGTGGCGTTTGCGCATTTGTTGATGCGGAGCACGCGCTTGACCCGCAGTATGCAAAGAACCTTGGCGTTGACCTTGATGAACTACTGATTTCCCAGCCGGACACCGGTGAGCAAGCGCTCGAGATCACGGATACGCTTGTGCGGTCTGGTGCCGTTAACCTTGTTGTCGTCGACTCTGTGGCTGCGCTTACGCCAAAGTCAGAGCTTGAAGGGGATATGGGCGACAGTTCTGTTGGTGTTCAGGCACGGCTTATGAGCCAAGCGATGCGCAAACTGACTGGTTCCATCAGCCGCAGCAACTGTATGGTTATCTTTATTAACCAGATCCGCATGAAAATCGGCGTGATGTTCGGTAGCCCCGAGACGACAACTGGTGGTAACGCGCTCAAATTCTATAGCTCCGTACGGTTGGATATCCGCCGGATTGGCGCTTTGAAAGATCGCGATGAAGTCGTGGGCAACGCGACACGCGTGAAAGTTGTGAAGAACAAGGTCGCGCCTCCGTTCAAGCAAGTTGAATTCGACATCATGTATGGTGAAGGAATTTCCAAAACTGGAGAGCTTCTTGATCTCGGAGTGAAGGCCGGTGTCGTTGAAAAATCTGGTGCTTGGTACTCCTATGGGGATGAGCGGATTGGGCAAGGGCGCGAAAACGCTAAGCTGTTCCTCAAAGAAAACGCGCAAATGGCGAATGAGATTGAAGATAAGATTCGCGCTGCACACGGTCTCGATTTTGATGGGTCTATGGATGGTGGCGACGATCTCGTTGAAGCATAGCGCGAAAACCACCTAAAAAATTGATACAGAAGGCCCGCAGTTTCCCTCGCGGGCCTTTCTTGTTGTGGACACTGCGCATAGGCCTCGCTAAACCAAGGAAACGTTGAAAATCTGCCCGAAAGAGCACCTTATGCCGAGCCTTAATGATATCCGATCCACCTATCTGGATTATTTCAAACGCAATGGTCACGCTGTGGTCGACAGTTCGCCGCTTGTGCCGCGCAATGACCCGACCCTGATGTTCACAAACGCGGGAATGGTGCAGTTCAAAAACGTATTCACAGGCGTTGAGCACCGTGACTATACCCGCGCGACGACAAGCCAGAAATGTGTACGGGCAGGCGGCAAGCACAATGACCTTGATAACGTCGGTTATACGGCGCGGCATCACACGTTTTTCGAGATGCTCGGCAACTTCAGTTTTGGCGATTACTTCAAAGAAGACGCTATTCCGTTTGCTTGGGATCTGCTGACCAAAGATTTCGGGTTGGACAAGGACAAACTGCTTGTCACTGTTTATCACACGGATGACGAGGCGGCGAATATTTGGAAAAAACATGCGGGCCTGTCGGATGATCGCATCATTCGCATCGCCACAGATGACAATTTCTGGTCGATGGGTGCAACTGGCCCATGCGGACCTTGCACAGAGATTTTCTATGATCATGGCGATCATATTTGGGGTGGCCCTCCCGGCTCGCCCGAAGAGGACGGTGACCGTTTCATCGAAATCTGGAACCTTGTGTTCATGCAGTTCGAACAGCAGGAAGACGGCACACGCCTAGACCTGCCTAAGCCATCGATCGATACGGGCATGGGGCTTGAGCGCATCGCGGCACTTTTGCAGGGTACGCATGACAACTATGAAACAGACCTGTTCAAACATCTGATCGAGGCTTCTGCGAGTGTTACGGGGCAGGCGCCTTACGGCGACAAAAACGTGCATCACCGCGTGATTGCTGACCATCTTCGCTCCACCTCGTTCCTTATTGCCGATGGTGTCATGCCAAGCAATGAGGGCCGCGGTTACGTTCTGCGACGGATTATGCGCCGTGCCATGCGCCACGCGCATCTACTTGGCGCGACCCGCCCCGTGATGCATGAGCTTGTGCCTGCGTTGGTGAGCCAAATGGGCGCTGCCTATCCGGAGCTTTCACAAGGGCAGGCGATGATCGAAGAGACGCTCAAGCTTGAGGAAGACCGCTTCCGTCAAACGCTGGATCGTGGTTTGAAACTGCTTGATAATGAGCTGGACAACCTGCCCGAAGGCGCTGATCTCCCTGGCGAGTCTGCATTCAAACTCTATGATACATATGGTTTTCCACTTGATCTGACCCAAGACGCGCTGCGTGAGCGCGGACGTGGTGTTGAGGTTGAAGGCTTTGATAAAGCCATGGAAAATCAAAAAGCTATGGCGCGGGCGGCTTGGTCTGGTTCTGGCGAAACAGCGGACGCTGCGATTTGGTTCGAGCTTGCCGATGAGTTTGGCGCGACAGAATTCCTTGGCTATGACACCGAGATTGCCGAAGGGCAAATTTTGGCGATTGTTGCGGATGGCGAGAAGGCCGAGACCGCTGAGAAGGACGCCAAAGTCCAGTTGGTAACCAACCAAACGCCATTCTACGCCGAAAGCGGTGGTCAGGTTGGCGATAGCGGCACGATCAAAACCGACAGTGGTTCGGGCCAAATTACCGACACACGCAAGGTCGGCGAGTTGTTCTTGCATTCGGTGACTGTGACGTCTGGCGAGCTTGCGATTGGTCAGGGCGCGGAACTTGAAGTTGATCACGCGCGCCGGAGTGCTATTCGTGCAAATCACACAGCAACCCACTTGTTGCATGAAGCTTTGCGTCAACGCCTCGGCGACCATGTCGCGCAGCGCGGCTCCCTCAATGCTGCAGACCGCCTGCGGTTTGATTTCAGCCATGGCAAAGCGCTTGAAGCTGATGATCTCGCGATTATCAGCGATGAGGTGAATGCTTACATCCGCCAGAATACGCCGGTTGAAACCCGCATTATGACTCCGGACGACGCGCGCGCACTTGGAGCGCAGGCCTTGTTTGGTGAGAAATACGGCGATGAAGTGCGCGTCGTCTCGATGGGGTATCAGGAGAAGTCCGGCAAAGGATTGTCTGGCAATACTTATTCGCTTGAACTTTGCGGCGGTACGCATGTGAAGCGGACAGGTGATATCGGGGCATTTGTGTTGTTGTCTGATGGGGCGTCTTCAGCGGGCGTTCGTCGGATCGAAGCTTTAACGGGCGAGGGCGCGCTGGCCTATATTGCACAGCAAAACCAATGTGTTGGTGAATTGACCGGTATGCTCAAGGCTCAACCTGATCAGGTTGCGGGGCGTGTCAAAGGTCTGCTCGATGATCGCAAGGCTCTGCAAAACGAAATCGCACAGTTGCGTCGCGAATTGGCTGTGGCTGGTGCTGGTGATGCCGCTGAGCCAAAAGACGTTAACGGCACAACACTGCTGGCACAGGTTCTTTCGGGCGTGGGTGGCAAAGACCTCCCGGATCTGATCGCGCAGTACAAATCCAAAATTGGATCGGGTGTTGTGTTGTTGATCGCGGATAGTGACGGCAAGGCCGCGGTTGCGGCTGGTGTGACTGATGATCTGGCGGAGAAGCTCTCAGCAGTTGATTTGGTGCGTGCCGCGGTCGGTGAACTCGGCGGCAAGGGAGGCGGCGGACGCCCGACACTCGCTCAAGGTGGCGGCAAAGACGCCAGCAATTCGGACGCAGCAATCAAAGCGGTTGAAGCCGTAATTGGAGGATAAGATGGGTGCACTTTGGATCGCACATGTGAAAGTGCTGGATGACGAGGCTTATGGTAAATACGCCGCCCTCGCAGGGCCGGCGATTGCCGCGCACGGCGGGCATTTTATCGCACGCGGTGGGGCCTATGAACAGCTAGAGGGCAACGATCGTCCGCGCAATGTCGTGGCGAAATTTCCAAGCCTTCAGGCGGCGCATGATTGCTATCATTCGGACGCCTATCAGGAAGCGTTGAACCATGCGCGCGATGCGAGCGAACGCGATCTGGTGATTGTCGAAACCAGCGAATAACGCGAATACATATCTGAATCAAAAACGGCGCTGAGAAAACTCAGCGCCGTTTTTTGGTTTTGTATTAGTCGCTTAAGACGCGCGTGCTTGGCGTTTGCGCTCGTGCGGATCAAGGAAGCGCTTGCGTAGACGGATCGAGTTGGGCGTTACTTCGACCAGCTCGTCATTGTCGATATAGGCAATCGCTTCTTCAAGAGACATGCGAACTGGCGTCGTCAGGCGAACAGCTTCATCCGTACCGCTGGCGCGAACATTTGTGAGCTTTTTACCTTTAAGCGGGTTCACTTCGAGGTCATTTTCGCGGCTGTGTTCACCAATGATCATGCCTTGGTACACATCTTCTTGCGCACCGATAAAGAACTTGCCGCGGTCTTCGAGGTTGAAGATCGCATAAGGTACCGAAACACCGTTTTCCATCGAGATCAGAACACCCGCACGGCGACCCGGAATTGTCCCTTTGTGCGGAGCCCAGCTATCGAATACACGGTTCATAACGCCGGTGCCGCGCGTGTCGGTCAGGAATTCGCCGTGGTAGCCGATCAGGCCGCGCGATGGAACAAGCGCGATGATCCGTGTTTTGCCGTTGTTCTGGCGCATCTCGGTCATGTCGCCTTTACGCGAACCAGTGAGCTTCTCGATCACCGCGCCGGAGTACTCGTCATCCACATCGATGGTGACTTCTTCGATTGGCTCGTGGCGCACACCGTCGATGTCTTGGAAGAGAACCTGCGGCCGGGAAATCGAAAGTTCGAACCCTTCGCGGCGCATGTTTTCAATCAGAACACCCATTTGAAGCTCGCCACGTCCGGCAACTTCAAAAGCGTCACCGCCGGGCGTGTCAGTGACTTTGATTGCCACATTGGACTCGGCCTCTTTCATCAGGCGGTCGCGGATCACGCGGCTCTGAACCTTTTTGCCGTCACGACCAGCGAGGGGGCTGTCGTTAATGCCGAATGTTACCGTGATGGTAGGTGGATCAATCGGTTGTGCGGGGATCGCCTCGGTGATCGACGGATCACAAAGTGTGTCGGCCACAGTTGCTTTGCTCATGCCTGCGATTGATACAATATCGCCTGCAACCGCTTCGTCGATTGGCTGTTGGCCAAGTCCACGGAAGGCAAGGATTTTCGTCGCACGGAACTGCTCGATCTTGTCGCCATCGCGCGAGAGCGCTTGAACTGTGTCGCCAGCTTTGAGTGTGCCAGTTTCAACGCGGCCGGTCAGGATGCGGCCAAGGAACGGGTCTGCGCCAAGCGTTGTTGCCAGCATGGAGAAGGGCTTGTCGGCCTGTTCCTGCTGCTTTGGAGCTTCGACGTGGGAAACGATCTTGTCAAAAAGGGCTGTTAGGTCTTTGCGTGGACCTTCAAGCGACTCGTCGCACCAGCCAGAACGGCCAGAAGCATACATGTGCGGGAAGTCGAGCTGCTCGTCATTGGCATCAAGCGAAGCGAAGAGGTCGAACACCTCATCAAGTGCACGGTCCGGCTCGCCATCCGGTTTATCGACCTTGTTCACAACCACAATCGGCTTCAGACCAAGTGCGAGCGCTTTGGATGTTACAAACTTGGTTTGCGGCATTGGACCTTCGGCAGCATCCACCAGCAGCACAACACCATCAACCATCGACAGAATCCGTTCAACTTCACCGCCGAAATCGGCGTGGCCAGGCGTGTCCACGATGTTGATGCGTGTATCTTTCCACTCAACCGAAGTGGCTTTGGCAAGGATGGTAATACCGCGTTCGCGCTCGAGGTCATTGCTGTCCATTGCGCGTTCTTCGGTGGCTTGGTTGGCACGATAGGTGCCGGATTGTTTCAACAGCTCGTCCACAAGGGTGGTTTTGCCGTGGTCAACGTGTGCGATGATCGCGATATTGCGAAGTTCCATTGGAGACTGCCTATAAGAATGAGTTGCGCGCGACCTAACGCGCCTTGCGACAAAAGACCACCCCAAAAGAGCGCATTACCTTTCGGGCAGCGCTTTTTCGCGGCGTTTGCCGGTTAAGACGATTTCGAATTCAGTGGAGAAATGGGCCCTGCGCGGCGAATTGCAAGCCCGCGCAGGGTGTTTTTGGGTCTGGCGCCAGCGTTAGAGCGCAGCTTGAAGGTTTTCGTCGATTTTCTCGAGGAAACCTTGAGTTGTTTGCCAGCTTTGATTTGGGCCAACCAGAAGCGCTATGTCTTTGGTCATGATGCCGCTTTCAACGGTTTCCACGATCACGCGTTCCAGCGTTTCTGCAAAGCTCTTGAGTTGGGCGTTGTCGTCGAGTTTGGCGCGGTGCTTGAGCCCGCCGGTCCATGCAAAAATCGACGCAATCGAGTTGGTCGAGGTCGCTTCGCCTTTCTGATGCTGGCGGTAGTGGCGCGTGACTGTGCCGTGGGCCGCTTCTGCTTCGACGATTTTGCCATCGGGCGTCATCAACTGGCTGGTCATAAGGCCGAGTGAGCCAAAGCCTTGGGCAACCGTATCAGACTGTACGTCGCCGTCGTAGTTCTTACAGGCCCAGACGAACTTCCCGTTCCATTTCATAGCGCAGGCGACCATATCGTCGATCAGGCGGTGTTCATACCAGATCCCAGCAGCCTTGAAACGCTCTTCGAACTCTTCCTCAAACACTTGCTGGAACAGGTCTTTGAATCGCCCGTCATAAGCCTTGAGGATCGTGTTCTTTGTCGAGAGATACACAGGCCAGCCAAGGTTCAAGCCATAGTTCAGCGAGGCGCGAGCGAAATCCTTGATGGATTCATCAAGGTTATACATGCCCATTGCCACACCCGCAGCGGGAGCGTCATAGACTTCTTTTTCGATAACAGTGCCGTCGTCGCCGACAAATTTCATTGTCAGCTTGCCCTTGCCAGGGAAGAGGAAATCAGTCGCTTTGTACTGATCTCCGAAAGCGTGGCGGCCAATAACGATCGGGCTTGTCCAGCCTGGAACAAGGCGGGGGACGTTTTTACAGATGATTGGCTGGCGGAAGACCACACCGCCAAGGATGTTGCGGATCGTGCCGTTGGGGCTGCGCCACATCTTCTTGAGGCCAAATTCTTCAACCCGCTGCTCATCTGGTGTGATGGTCGCGCATTTCACGCCAACGCCGTATTTCTTGATCGCTTCGGCGGCATCAATGGTGATCTGGTCGTTTGTCTCGTCACGAACCTCCATACCCAGATCGTAATACTTCAGGTCAATATCCAGATAGGGCAGGATCAGCTTCTCTTTGATGAAGTGCCAGATAATGCGGGTCATTTCATCGCCGTCGAGTTCTACGACGGGGTTTTCCACCTTGATCTTGGTCATGAGGGGCCTCTTTTGGTGAATCAGGTTATGCGGCTCAATAGCCTAAAATTTGCACGTCGTGAAGATGGTATGCGATTGTATACCAAAAATATCCTATCCCGAAAATGCAGCAAAGGGATAGGTGCTTATGCCCCGATCAACCAGCCAACGAGATAGGCAACCAGCGCACAGATACCACCAATCATCAGCGTTTCGGCGATACAACGCAAGAGCGCGACCCGAATGGCCACCCACCGCAGCACACCAAGTGCGACGAGCGCAAACGTAGTTGCCGCAATCGATAAGTTAAATGTCGTCGGAGACGGATCAAACAGCACATAGGGCAGGAGCGGGATTACGCCGAAGATAAGGAATGACACAAAGGTATAGAGCGCATTAACGCCAGCGTTCTCGCCATCGGGGTCGCTCATGCCAAACTCATAGTTCATCATAAGGTCCGCCATCAATTCGGGATGCTTCTGGAGTTGATCGGCAAGGGCGACGGCGTCGCGATCTTCCAGCCCTTTTTGGCGTAGCATTGTGATCATCTCGCGCCGCTCAAGAGAAGGTTCGTCGTGTTGCCGTTTGAGTTCCTCGCGGCGAGTTGCACGGTATACGTCGTGCTCTGCGCGGGATGACAGAAATTCCCCGAGCCCCATTGCGGTGGCATCGGCAAAAAGGTTGGCAAAGCCAAAGAGCAGCACCGCAATGGCGCCCATTTGCGCAGCGCCTTCAGCACCAGCGCCAGCAAAACCAGCGACCACAGCAAAGGTTGTTACGATACCGTCATTGCCGCCATACACAATCTGGCGAAGGTTTTCCTGAAGTCCGCTTATGCCATGTGCTTCACGGCGGTGTTTGGCGATATCCATGCTGCACTCCAATCATTTAGAATGATTCTAAGATAACCGGAGCGGGAAAGATTACAACAGATTAGTTCGCGGCAAAAAAGCGCGCCACGCGGTCTCGGATATACGTCCAGACAGCAGGTGTGCCGCGCGTGACCTTGGCGCCAACGCGCGTGTCGATTTGCTCTAGCGTGACGTCATAGTCGCGCCAGCTTCCGCCACCAGAGGCCATGTTCAACGCAAGAGGTTGAACGCGGTCTATGGATTTCGCAAATACGGCATCTGGTGTTTCGGCGGCTTCAAATTCGTCCCAGAGGGCGCGAAATTCGGCGCATTGCGCTGGTGGCAAGAGGCCGAATATCCGGTCAGCCGCGGCGCGTTCCTTGGCGGCTTGGGCCTCGACGTCGTGAGCTTCATGGATGGGCATGTCGCCTGCATCAATCTCGACAAGATCATGCAGGAGCAACATCTTGATCACCCGCGAGACGTCAATCTCGTCTGTCGCGTGTTCGGCCAGCACAAGCGCATAGAGCGCCACATGCCAGCTGTGTTCGGCGGAGTTTTCACGGCGCGAGTTGTCGTGAATGGGCGTGGCGCGCAGGATGTTCTTGAGCTTGTCTGCTTCTTCGAGAAAGGCGAACTGCCGCGCCAGATTTTCGTTGGTCAAAGAACCACCCTCAGCCATTTTCGCCGGATTTGGGCGTGTTGGCTTTTTTATATGTCGCCAATGATTGCTTCACGAACGCATGGCCGCGCCGTGCCGCAAGACGGAACCGGATCGACGTTAGGAAGGCTTCTTCCATTGTTGTCGAGCTGGTTCCGAGGAGTTTTGCAACCTCGCGGTAATACTCGGAGTCACCCATCAATTCGCCCGCTTCGAGCGTTTCTTTCGCGAGTTCGTCGGCGAGGTCTTCGAGGAGAGCCATATCAGCGTGTGTTCTCTGTGAGGCGACGGCGCACGTATGTATCGACGTTGTCGATCATTGTGTCCATGTAGGGCTCTTCAAAGAAGTGGCCTGCTCCCTCGATCTCTGTGTGGGTGATCGTGATGCCCTTTTGCTCGTGCAGTTTTTCAACAAGCGTATGGGTGTCTGCGGGGTTCGCCACGCGGTCCGCCGTGCCGTTTATCATCAGACCAGAGCTGGGGCAGGGTGCGAGGAAGCTGAAGTCATACATATTCGCTGGAGGCGATACGGAGATGAAACCTGTGATCTCTGGGCGCCGCATCAGAAGTTGCATTCCGATCCAAGCGCCAAAGGAGAAGCCCGCAACCCAGCAATGCTTGGCGTTGGGGTTCATTGACTGCAGGTAATCAAGCGCGCTTGCTGCATCTGAAAGCTCGCCAACGCCTTGATCGTACTCGCCTTGGCTTCGGCCAACACCACGGAAATTGAACCGCAACACGGTGAAGCCCATGTTGTAGAACGCATAGTGCAGGTTGTAGACCACCTTGTTGTTCATCGTGCCCCCGAACTGCGGGTGCGGATGCAGGATAATCGCAATCGGCGCGTCTTTCGGTTTTTGCGGGTGATAACGTCCTTCGAGGCGGCCTTCGGGGCCGGGGAAAATCACTTCGGGCATTGAGGTCCCTGTCTCTTTCTATGCTCTTGCTCTGGTCGCTGGTTCTTTTCGGTCGTGATATTCTTGACGAAAAGGATTGGACATTTTAGAACAATTCTAACATTTGGCAGCACGAGTGGTGCCGGATCATTATCGAAGTAAGCAAACCGGCGCGGAACGTCAATGAAAACCACAAAAATGGTAAGAATTTGACGGATGTTAAGGCTCTAGGACGTTGTATTTCCGACAGGAGTTGGGAGGAGCAAGGTCTGGATAGGATTCGCACGCTTGCAAATGTGTGGGAAAGCGGTGCGGTCCTGCGGATTGGGAACAGGAGACGAGGATGAAGCTCAGTACAAAAGGCCGTTATGCAATGGTCGCTCTTGCCGATCTGGCCCTGCAACCCGAAGGTGAATTGACGTCACTTGGAGAAATTTCCAAGCGGCAAGATATTTCGCTGCCCTATCTGGAGCAGCTTTTCGTGCGCCTGCGTCGGGCCGAACTCGTTGTGTCGGTTCGCGGCCCCGGCGGGGGGTATCGGCTGGCGCGCTCGCCAGATGCCATTCGGGTGGCTGAAATCCTTGGTGCGGTCGATGAGACTGTAAGTGCGATGCACAAAGGTGCCGGAGCGAGTGGCGGAGCCAGCGGAAGCCGTGCTCAGAGCCTAACAAACCGTTTGTGGGAAGGTTTAAGCGCGCATGTCTATGTATTCTTGCACCAGACACGGCTTTCCGACGTGGTTGGCAATGATCTTGCGCCATGTCCTGCGGTGCCGAACTTGTTTGAAGTGGTTGACGATAGCCCCGAAGAGCATAGCAGCGAACAGGGCGCTTGATACAGAGCGGCCTTGGCCCCACTTAAATTTCGAATGATTGGAAAACTGTTTCGGTATGGCTGAGCGCGTCTATCTGGATTGGAATGCAACCGCACCGCTGCGCGATGAAGCGCGGCAGGCGATGATTGTGGCCATGGATGTGGTCGGAAACCCGTCGAGCGTGCATGCCGAAGGGCGTGCGGCCAAGGGGCTGATTGAACGCGCGCGCGGGCAGGTGGCGGCGTTAGCGGGGTGTGATCCGCAGGATATCGTCTTTTGTTCAAGCGCAACCGAAGCTGCGCAGATGTGGTTTGCGGGGCGGTCCGATGTTTCTGCTGCTGCGGTAGAGCATGACGCGGTTGGTGCGCAGATTACTGCGCTTGGAGGTGCAGAGGTTCCGGTTGATCACGACGGGCAGGTCGTTTGGCCCAAAGACAAACCACTTGCAGCGCTTCAGGTGGCCAATTCAGAAACCGGCGTGATTCAGTCGGCGTTTCGCCGCCGACCGGTTGATTTAGTGGATGCGACACAAGCGCTCGGCAAAATTCCGTTCAATTTTTCTGAAGCGTGGGCACAGGCAGCGATTTGCTCTGGTCACAAGTTCGGTGGCCCAAAGGGCGCGGCGGCGCTGATCCTTGGAAAAGGCGTTGAAATTGCGCCATCGCTTGGCGGTGGTCAGGAAATGGGGCGGCGCTCTGGTACGGAAAATCTCATCGGGATTGCCGGTTTTGGCGCTGCAGCAGAGGCCTCTGCGCGGGATTTGGCCGAAGGCAGATGGGACGAAATCGAGAAACTTAGAAAGATTCTAGAAAAAGCGCTGGCAGAATCTGTGAAAGAGACTATTTTTGTCGGAAATAGCGGAGCGCGCCTTCCGAATACCTCATGTTTCATCACTCCGGGATGGAAGGGCGAGACACAGGTGATGCAGATGGACCTTGCCGGATTTGCTGTTTCGGCGGGATCAGCCTGTTCCTCGGGCAAGGTGCGCGCAAGCCGTGTTTTGACGGCAATGGGCTATAGCACGGATGAAGCGGCCTCGGCACTGCGTGTGTCGCTCGGGCCGGAGACAACTGAAGATCAAGTTTATCGGTTTGCCGAGGCTTGGAGCAAAGCATACAAGCGCCACGCGGCGCGGCGGTAACAGAATTGAGTTGCTTCGCGGCATGTCCGTGAGGCGTAGGAATACAAAGGGGGTCCGGTGTTGGATCAGGTTAAAGTCAAAGATGGTGTTGAAGAGGAAACCGTAGATGCGGTGAAATCGCTCGCCGGAAACTACAAACACGGCTGGAATACCGAAATCGAGATGGATTTCGCACCCAAAGGTGTGAACCCTGATATCGTCCGTTTGATTTCCGAGAAAAACGAAGAGCCGGAGTGGATGACCGAATGGCGTCTGGCCGCGTTCGAGCGTTGGGAAAAGCTCAAAGAGCCCACTTGGGCGATGGTGGATTACCCTGATATCGATTTTCAGGATATCTATTACTATGCCCGTCCAAAGAGCATGGAGACAAAGCCGAAATCGCTTGATGAGGTAGATCCAAAACTGCTCGAAACCTACGAGAAACTCGGTATTCCGCTGGCAGAGCAGGCGCTCCTTGCTGGTGTTGAAGTCCCCGAAGAAGAGCGCAAGGTTGCGGTTGATGCGGTGTTTGACTCTGTCTCTCTCGGCACCACATTCCAAGAGGACCTGAAGAAGGCGGGCGTTATCTTCTGTTCGATTTCCGAAGCGATCCGCGAGCATCCGGAGCTGGTTAAGAAATACCTCGGCTCTGTGGTTCCGGTTTCGGACAACTTCTATGCAACGCTCAACTCGGCTGTGTTCTCGGATGGCTCGTTTGTATACGTGCCGCCTGGTGTGCGCTGCCCAATGGAGCTGTCGACCTATTTCCGTATCAACGCCGAAAACACCGGCCAGTTCGAGCGCACATTGATCATTGCCGACAAAGGCTCCTATGTGAGCTATCTTGAAGGTTGCACGGCGCCAAAACGCGATACCGCGCAGCTTCACGCTGCTGTGGTCGAAATCATCGTCGAGGAAGATGCCGAGGTTAAATACTCCACGGTACAAAACTGGTATCCGGGCGATGAAGAAGGCAAAGGCGGTATCTATAACTTCGTGACCAAACGTGCTGACTGCCGTGGTGACCGCTCCAAGGTGATGTGGACACAGGTTGAAACGGGCTCTGCGGTAACGTGGAAGTATCCGTCCTGCATCTTGCGAGGTGCTGAAAGCCAAGGCGAGTTTTACTCCATCGCCATTGCGAACAACTACCAGCAGGCCGATACCGGCACCAAGATGATCCACCTTGGCCGAGACACCAAATCGCGGATCGTATCCAAAGGTATTTCCGCTGGTAAGGCGCAAAACACCTATCGCGGTCAGGTTGCCATGCACCCGAAAGCGCAGAACAGCCGTAACTTTACGCAGTGCGATAGCTTGCTGATCGGCGATAAATGCGGTGCGCACACCGTTCCCTATATCGAGGTCAAGAACAACTCGAGCCGTGTGGAACATGAAGCAACGACCAGCAAGGTGGACGACGATCAACTCTTCTATTGCCGTCAACGCGGTATTGGCGAAGAAGACGCCGTGGCGCTTGTTGTAAACGGGTTCTGTAAGGATGTGCTGCAAGCATTGCCGATGGAATTTGCCATGGAAGCACAAGCCCTTGTTGCCATTTCGCTCGAAGGATCCGTTGGATGACCGATAAGCCGGAGCAAAAAGCCTCAGACGGCAACCGGATTATGCTCGGTCGCTATGGGCGCATGAACTCAGAGAACCAATCTCTGACATTCGTTCTGCTTGGCCAAATTCTGGTTTTTGTTCTGGCGATGCTCCACGACGAGTTCGTTCACTATCTATACATCACGGGTCGAATTGCCTCTGAGCAAATTGGCCCTGCGGAAGTCGTTATCGGCTTCATTCTATTTGTTTTCTGGATGCTGCTTACCTTTGCATGTGTCCGTATCCTAAGCACCCCAACCACCTCAGAGTGACCCTCTGCACGTTACGTTGGCTGAAGAAAAGACGAGAGATAAATGTTAGAAATCAAAAACCTGCACGTGAAACTTGAAGACGAGGATAAAGAAATCCTTCGTGGTGTAAACCTGACCGTCGGAGAGGGCGAAGTGCATGCGATTATGGGGCCGAATGGCTCTGGTAAATCGACCACGTCCTATGTTCTTTCTGGCCGTGACGGCTATGAGGTGACAGCAGGATCAGCAACGCTTGATGGCGAAGACCTCCTTGATCTTGACCCAGAAGAGCGCGCAGCCCTCGGCATGTTCCTTGCGTTCCAATATCCGGTCGAAATTCCTGGTGTGGGCAACATGACCTTCCTGCGTACAGCGGTGAACTCACAGCGTAAAGCGCGCGGCCAAGACGAACTTTCTGCAGGTGAATTCCTTAAGGAAGTGCGCGCGATTGCCAAAGACCTCAAGATCGATCCGGAAATGCTTAAGCGCCCCGTCAACGTCGGCTTCTCCGGTGGCGAGAAAAAGCGCAACGAAATCCTTCAGATGGCGATGCTTGCGCCGAAGATGTGTGTTCTTGACGAGACCGACTCCGGCCTTGACGTTGATGCGATGAAACTCGTGTCTGAAGGTGTGAATGCCCTGAGGGACGGAAAACGCAGCTTCCTTGTTATCACGCACTATCAGCGTCTTCTGGACCATATTAAGCCGGATGTCGTTCACATCATGTATAACGGTAAAATCATCAAATCCGGCGGCCCAGAGCTCGCGCTCGAAGTTGAAAACAACGGTTATGGTGATCTTCTGGCGGAGGCAGACTAATGGCATTGGCGCTCGAAACTGACGCGCTGCTTGCGGATCGGCTTGCCGGATTGGAAGCCGTGGCCAAAGGCGCAACCCAAGCCGCCCGTCGCTCGGCGGCGGCGCGTGTTGCTGACATGGGCCTACCTACGCGGCGCGATGAGTATTGGAGATTTACCCGCCCTGACGCACTGACTGTCGCGGAGCCTGCTGCGGCAGGGGCATTGAACCTTGACGAGAGCCCGTTTGACGCGGCGAACCCGCTGACTTTGGTGTTGCGTGATGGCGTGTTTGACGCCGAGGCTTCGGACGCACTTGAGGGCGAGAACCTGACGATTGATCTGCTTTCTGCAGCGGCGGACATTCATTGGGCTGGCGAGATTTACGGCACACTTGAGACTGCAGGGCAAACGCCTGTTGCGCGTCCTCTCGCAGCGCTTAACACGGCGCTCGCAACCGAAGGTGTGCTGATCCACGCGAAAGGTAAAGTCGAGCGTCCGGTTCTGATCCGCTATATCGCGGGCGAGGCTGACGTGATCTTGCACCATGTTGTGAAGGTAGAAGAGGGCGCGAGCCTGACGTTGCTGGAAACTGGTACGCCCGGTGCGCGTAGCAATACCGCGCTTGAAGTAGACGTCGCCAAAGAAGGTGCGTTTAATCACATCCGCACCCAAGGGCGCGATCACGAGCGCAGCCTTTTGAGCCACACATTCGCGCGTATGCAAGATGATGCGGAGTTCAAAAGCTTTACGCTGACGGCCAATGGCACCCTCACGCGGAACGAGTGCGTGATCGAGATTTTGGGTGACAATATCTCGGCGCACGTCGGTGGCGCGGCGATTGGTGACGGAAAAGATTTCCATCACGACGACACGGTCTTTATCACCCATGACGCCGTGCATTGCGAAAGCCGTCAGGTGTTTAAAAAGGTGCTTCGTAACGGGGCAACTGGCGTGTTTCAGGGCAAAATTCTGGTGAAGCCAGATGCTCAGAAAACCGACGGTTACCAGATTTCGCAATCGCTCCTGCTGGATGAAGACTCGCAGTTCTATGCCAAGCCTGAGCTTGAGATCTATGCCGATGATGTGGCCTGTTCCCACGGTTCCACAACAGGCGCGATCGACGAGACAGCTCTGTTCTACCTTCGGTCGCGCGGGATCGAACGCCGTGAGGCGCAGGAGCTACTTGTGCTGGCCTTCCTTGCTGAAGCGTTGGACGAGATCGCCGATGACGATTTGCGTGCGGCCGTTCAAGACCAGCTAGAGTTCTGGCTTCGCAACCTCAAGGGATAGGCCATGTCGGTCACACGTGACATGACGGATAGTTACCGCGCTCCCGGTCGGGCCTTTGCGCGCCAACTGCGCGAAGGTGTGAGCGAGGCGCGGGTTCTGTCTTATTTGATGATCTCGTGTTTCATTATCTTTGTGTCGCAACTTCCGCGTCTAGCGCGGGAGGCGCATCTTGATCCGAGCATTCCACTTGATGCGCGGGCAGGGGCGGCGATCCTCGGTTGGCTATTCTTTGTGCCGTTGGTGGCCTATGGGCTGAGTTTTCTGCTTGTCCTCGTGCAGAAAGTTCTGCGGATGCAGGCCCATGCGTTTACAACACGTATGGCGCTGTTTTGGGCTTTGCTTGTTACCACACCTCTTTGGATTCTACAGGGGCTTGTGGCAGGGTTGATCGGAGTAGGGCCGGCGCTTACCGCTGTAAATGTTATTTTGCTTGCTGTTTATCTTATCGTTTTATTTGCCTGTCTGCGCGCAGCGGGTACTTATCTCAAGGAGTCCCAATCGTGAGCCAATCCGGGACAGAAGGCACAATCGCTGACCTGACTAAGCTACTCCTCCGTACGCCCCGACTTGGCATGCGGGCGGTACTTGATATGGGTATTCGCGGCGCGACTCTCTTTCAACTTGCCGCGCTGATGATCGTGCTGGCATCGATTGTTGCCTATGGAATTGGGGCTTTGGCTCCTGCGCCCGAAGGGGCAGAGGGCATGATCGCGCCGATTGGCTACATCCTCGTGGCGGGCGGAAATCTCGCGGTAACTTCCGTTGTGCTCTACTGGGGCGGGCGGATGATCGGCGGAACTGGAGACTTTCAGGACGTCCTCCTCGCGATGAGCGTTCATCAAGGCGTGACCATCCTGTTTCAAGTCGTATTCGCGCTGGCCTCATTGGTCTCGCCTGCGCTTGGCGCAGTGTTGCTGACTGTTGGCGTCTTTTACCTGATCTACCTCATGGCCGCCTATGTTGCCGAGGTTCACGGTTTTGAAAGCGTGTGGAAAGCGACGGGTCTGATCATCGGTATGATCTTTGGTTTGGCCTTTATTCTATTGTTTTTGTTTACCCTTTTTGGGCAACCAGTTTAAGAGGCCCAACGGGCTAATGGTGGGCTAATGTACGATATCGAAAAAATCCGCGCCGACTTTCCGATCCTTTCGCGGGAAGTGAACGGCAAGCCGTTGGTCTATTTAGATAACGGCGCCTCCGCGCAAAAGCCGCAGGTTGTGATCGATACGATTACCCAAGCCTATTCAATGGAATATTCCAACGTTCACAGAGGCTTGCATTACCTTTCTAACCTGGCGACAGAGAAATATGAGGCCGTGCGCGGCACGATTGCGCGGTTCCTGAATGCCGCCTCCGAAGATCATATCGTGATGAATTCCGGTACCACCGAGGGTATCAACATGGTTGCCTACAGTTGGGCAATGCCGCGTATGGAAGCGGGTGACGAGATCATCCTCTCGATCATGGAGCACCATGCCAATATCGTGCCGTGGCATTTCCTGCGCGAGCGTTTGGGTGTGAAGCTGGTTTGGGTCGATGTCGACGACAAAGGAGATCTTGATCCCCAAGCGGTTCTGGATGCCATCACACCCCGCACCAAACTGATTGCAGTGACACAAATGTCGAACGTGCTCGGGACATTGGTTGATGTGAAAGCCATCACCAAGGGCGCTCATGAAAAGGGTGTTCCTGTTTTGGTTGATGGATCACAGGGCTGTGTGCATGCGCCAGTGGATGTGCAGGATATCGGCTGCGATTTCTATGCGATCACCGGCCACAAGCTATATGGTCCGAGCGGTTCTGGTGCGATCTATATCCGGCCGGAACGCATGGCCGAGATGCGCCCGTTCCTTGGGGGTGGAGACATGATCCGTGAAGTTTCGCGCGACGTCGTGACATACAACGACCCACCAATGAAGTTTGAAGCCGGTACGCCAGCGATTGTCCCGACAACGGGTTTTGGTGCTGCGCTTGAATATCTGATGGACCTCGGGATGGACAAGATTGCCGCCCATGAGGCGGGTCTTCGAGACTATGCAAACGAGCGGTTTTCGGGGCTCAACTGGCTGAATATTCAAGGGAATTCCGCGACCAAAGGTGCGATTTTTTCGCTCACCTTGAACGGCGGAGCCCATGCGCATGATGTCTCGACAGTGCTCGACAAAAAGGGCGTTGCCGTGCGCGCCGGACACCACTGCGCCCAACCATTGATGGCGCATCTGGGCGTAACAGCAACCGCGCGGGCAAGTTTCGGCCTTTATAACACCCGCGAAGAGGTCGACACGTTGGTTGATGCCTTGGAACTCTGCCACGAACTTTTCGCCTAACGAGCGCTTTGGCTAAACCCGACGCACCATCGCAGCCAATGCGCAATTTCCGATTGCAGGGCCGCGCTGAATTGCCTATGAACCGCATAACGCACCCGTAGCTCAGCTGGATAGAGCGCTGCCCTCCGAAGGCAGAGGCCAGAGGTTCGAATCCTCTCGGGTGCGCCATCATCACCTTGTTTGTTAAATGTGTTCGTTTGCTTCAAAACGCCAATGTGAATTTTGAGCGTAGTAAGCCTGTTTCTAAAGTTTATTCAACGAGGGTGTAGATCGCTGAGAGTATTGGTTTTGACATCTCATCGGAGCATGAGGCTGGCGATATGACCAAACATGCTTGGACATTGAATCAATTCTCAGCAGCCTATCGGAGCGTGATCGTAGGTGCAGTTTCGGATCAGCAGGACAACTGCTGATTTCCTATCGATTGTTAACGCGACGGCCAGCCAGAAAATGGAACTGTCTCTGAATCCTCAAATAGCGCCTCAAACTAAAACGCAATGTCTAGGCGACCTAATGGCGGGCACGCATTGCGATACTGCTGTCTCCCCGAGAAACGCGGTTGCACATTCGCGTATCGACCTCAGGCGCGGCGCAAAACGGACGGTCGTTGGTTTGAGTAAGCCCGAAATTAAGATCCATCGGGCTTACCTGTTGGCGATATGATCATTAAGATCGCGGACGCCGAAATGTCACATTACCTTGGTCCTCAACAACCTATTTCCGGATCGGCTGGCCGGGAAGAACGTTGGTGTCCATCTCTCCGCCGCTGATAACTGCGGTGCCGTTTACGATCAGATATTCTATGCCTTCAGTCGTTTCGAAGGGGCGATCGATAGTTGCGCGGTCGCCAATCGTTTCCGGATCAAAGACGGTGATATCGGCGTCCATACCTTCTTGAAGGCGTCCTTTGCGTTCCATAGCCGGTACCTGCCCATCAAACAGTTGTGCGGGGATCAGCGACACTTTGGCAATCGCTTCGGGCCAGTCCAGTAACTCGTCTTCCCGAACCCATTCACGAAGGAACTTGCCGTAGGTTCCAGCGCTGCGCGGATTAGAGAATGCGTTGTCGGGCATGGGCCATTCCTGTCCGGTTATCGGTGTGCCGTCTGGCTGCGTGTAGGGAATGGAGTCCGAGGCAATGGCGATCCAAGGAAGTGCGGTGACTTTGCGAAGAATGTCTGCGTCAGTCGCGTCTTCCTCGTCTAGGTATCGCATGATGATGAATTGACCCGGATCCGCGTCTTGCTCGGCCCGCATGTCCGCTTCGTCCTCGATCCAGCGCCCCTTGGCGATAAGGCGGACTGAGTCAAAATCAATTCCCATGCGCGCACGGAAGGCTTCGCCAGCCTGCAACAGAACAGCCGAGGCAATGGGCATCGAGGCAATGCCGTAGGGATAGACCTCTGTGTGTACGTCAATGCCGATGCTGCGCGCCTTGTCGACCATGTCGGCGGCCTTCAATGTGTCGTGCAGGTTAGTTGAATGAAGGTGGCAAATATTGGTTCGTGCGCCCGACGTCGCGGACAGCCCAAGAACCATCGCCAACCCCTCAAGCGAACTGAGAGGATCCGCCTCAGACCAATTGCGCATATGCGTGCTGACCGGGACGCCGTTCTCTGCGGCCAATTCCCAAATGCGAAGCAATTCCTTGCCGCCTACACCAGGGACGTAGCCAGAATTAACACCAATCCCAAGCGCACCATCGTCCAGACCTTGCTGGATAAGATCGACGATCTTGTCGAGTTCTTCTTCGGTCGTCACGTTCGTTGTCCAACGCGGATAGTTGAATGCGCCCTGATACCAAGCAGCGGTAGGTTCCACTGGCGGCATTTCGGGAACCATCGTTGCAATCCTCGCGAAGGACCATGACGCAGTTGCGCCGAAGTTTGTCGCTCTGCCTTCTGCTTCGACGCTGGCATACCAATCTGCAATCGGAAGCACGCCGGATTCCAATTCCAATGCCGTCGTTACCCCGTCGAACGCCTGCAAACGGTTGGCCGGAAGGTCCACAACAGAATGGGAATGCAGATCGATGAAGCCGGGGGCTACGATCAGCCCAGATGCATCGATAACCTCTTCACCTTCGAGTTGCGATTGTGCAATCTCAACGATCTCGCCATCCACGATACCAACGTGTGCTATGGCATCAAATCCCGTCTCGGGATCGATGACACGGCCATTGTTGATGACAAGGTCGTAGGTTTGCCCGTTAGCCGCTGTGGTAAGTGTGACGAACAATGCGGTGCCAAAAACGGAGTTTCTCAAAGCGCTATTCATGTTGAATTCTCGATTCCCAAAATTGAAAAAGCCTAAAAATGAATGACTATTTTTTGGGTCATGTGCCGGCTTCGGCGGCCCGAACAATGGTCAACGAGAATTGTTCCAGACGAAACTGCGAACTGTCAAGTTTCAGGTGTAGAATTACCGTGCATCGCCTCAGAATGGTACGCTGAAATGCTGTTCCGAGACTTTCGCACTCGGCAGTAAGGTCAGTGTCAGGCATTAACTTCCCTGATTGTTTTAGTACTTCAGCGTTAATGGCGCCGTTTCTCGTAATGCTGTTTTCAAAAGTTATTGCGTGGATATGTGAAGACTATTTCACAGGGAATGCATTGTTTTGGCGTTCGATTTTGCTTCCTGAGTTCCTGCACTCACTCATCAAAAACCTGTCAATCATACAACCTAAGCATGTAATTCTGGCCGTTTGCGATGATGCGGCAAGGGGGCGGGCGCTCATAAACTAGACTCCTGCCAGTGACGGGCCATGTTGGTTCGTTCTGCTGTTTTATTGGCCTGATTGGCCGTTCATAACCAGTAAGGAGTCTCGATATGCGAGATATGATTCTTAAGACCTTCATCCGCCTTCGTCATGATGATGAGGGCGTTACGCTCGTTGAATACGGCATTGCGATCGCACTTGCCGTCACACTTGGCGTTGGTGCTCTCACCACGCTTGGCGGCGAAATCGGAACAGCCATGGGCGCCGCTGGCACACAGATGCCAAACTAAGGCCTCTACCATTGGTCTTGGTGATGGTGTTGTTCCGCCAAACAGAGTGGGCAACACCATCCATCCCTCTAGACCGATAAGAGCCCTGATGGTCACTCTGCTAGTCGAGCCATCACTTCCCCAAGAATGCCGACTAGCGAAAAGCAGCCGCAGTTCATTTCATCTCCTTGATATGGCCGCGTAACTGTTTGAAAGAAATCTATTTTGGATTTCGCTCCCAGAAAGGAAATACCATGCGTCTTAGTTCTTTATTAACAGCCCTCATTGGACTTGGAGTCGCGGGTGGATCGGCCTTCGTCGCCCGAGATATGATCGAAAAGCGAAGTGCCGTTGCTGTACAAAATGATGAGTCCGCTATGGTCTCTGTCATTGTTGCTGCAAACGACATTGCTTTTGGGCAAGCCATCGAAGCCCGAATGCTCAGAACAATTGACTGGCCGCGGGATGCTGTGCCTCTTGGCGTTTTCACAAGCTATGATCTGCTGCTTCCCGAAGAAGGGCAGCCCTCACGCCGTGCGCGTCGTGCGATTTCCAAGGATGAGCTCATTCAAGTGAACAAGGTTTCCGACTACGGCGAGAAGGTCACAATCGTTCAGTCCATCGGTACAAACCAGCGCGCCATGGCCATTAAGGTCTCGGCCGAAACTGCCGTTGGTGGCTTTGTAACACCTGGTGATTTCGTCGATGTCTTGCTGACGCAGGGGCGTGATGAAACTCTGCGCGCCGTAACGATCCTCCAAAACATTCGCGTTATTGGCGTAGATCAGGATGCCGACGAGCAGACGGATGCACCCGAGGTTGCCCGTACTGTAACGGTTGAAGTTACGCCGGATCAGGGGCAGCGCCTCGCCTTAGCGCAGCAAGCCGGAACACTGAGCCTGACCCTTCGGACGCTCGATTACACTGAGGACAAGCCACTCGACTCGATCCGTTTGAGCGACCTTTTGCAGGATGTATCACCGCTGCCGGAAGATGCGCCTTCGCGAACAATTGCCGTTCGCCGCGCAAATGTCCTGACTCTTCACGAAGTGAACTGAGATTGAGGTCTGGATCGAGCCATGTTGCACAAATGGAAAACATATCAAACCTTCGTCAGAGACGAGAGCGGTGCCGCTCTGGTGCTCTGGGGGGTGAGCTTTGTGATCTTCTTTGGCATCGTGGCTCTATCGTTTGATTTGGGGCGCGTCTCAATTACCCAAACAGAGTTGCAATCCTATGCTGATAGCGTTGCGCTTGCTGCTGCTGGAGAGCTTGATGGCAAAGCCGACGCAATTGATCGCGCAACCTTAGCTGCGGCGAACTTGATTTCCGACAGCAAAACCTTTGGGGCAGGCGGGGCGCTTCTTTCCGGAGCAAATGATTACACACTCACCTTCCTTAGCGACCTGCCTGCAAGTGACACAACCGCGATAACAGCCACAACAACCGATCCCGGTGACGCGCGATATGCCCGCGTTGTTGTACAGCCATCGAATGTGGAGATGACATTTGGCGCCGCGTTTTTTGGCTTAACGGGCAATACCGCACCTGACACCACGGCGCGCGCAAGCGCCGTTGCGGGCTTTACCCAATACGCATGTGATGTGACACCGCTGATGTTCTGTTTGCCGCCCACACCTGTAACCGAAGGCATGATGATCTTGCTGCGCTCTGGCGGAAATGGCGCGGCATGGGGGCCGGGAGATTTCGGTTTTCTCGACCCATCCAAATTTCTTGTCGACACCGAGGGGCCCTGCGAAGGCAAGAATGGCGCGCAGCTTGATGCCTGTCTTTTGGGTGCAATCGGTAGTATCACCCAGTGTTTTTCACAGCGCGGCGTTGATACTGAACCCGGTCAAAAAGTCGGCCTTCGTGACTCTGTCTTTAACGTGCGTTTTGATATCTACAAGGCCGTCATGAACGGGAAGAAGAACGACCCCGACTATGCGCCTGCACCCAATGTAATCAAAGGAATAGTCCCCAAAAGTGGGCAATGTATTGGGAATAGCGAAGAAATTTCCCCAGACACGCTTGGACTGCCGCGCGACACTTGTTTGGTCAATGGCACATGCGGACGGTTTGGCGATGGAGACTGGGCTGCTGGTCGGGTCGATTATGTAAATACCAACTACGGCGGTGTTGATCCGCATCCTTCCGCGACGACCCGCTATGAGTATTATCTCGCCGAGATCGGCCCGAACCCAGCGTCGACGGCGGATATTCTGAGCGGTCTTTCAGAGACTGGCCGCCCGCAGTGTTCCAATCACCAATCCAACGATCCAAAACGCCGCGTCGTTATCGCTGCGGGGATAGATTGCACTGCCAATCCGATCAACGGTGCCGAAACTGGCGTTCCGGTCGAAGATTTCTACGAAGTGTTCCTCACAGAGCCTGTCGGAGACGATGGCCTATCGCCGCCTACTTTGGACCTTTGGGTCGAAGTCATCGGAAGTGTCGGGCCTGGTGGTGCGGGAACAGGAGGGAGCGGCGGCATTTTCCGTGACGTCGTTCAGCTTTACCGATGAACCGCTTTGTATCGCATATCCTGCGTCGGTTCTGGCGCGAAGAACGTGGCGCAGCGCTTGTCGAGTTTGCGATCATGCTGCCGATGATGCTCCTGTTTTTTGCTGTGATCATAGAGGGCGGCCGTCTGATGTGGTCCTATCAGGCCGTTGCCTCGGGTGTTCGTGATGCCGCACGGTATCTGGCACGGGTGACACCGCGCGATATCTGTCTGTCAGGCGGAAGCGTGGGGACCTATACCTCTGATCTAGAGGCGATTATTCGCCAAAGCAAAGACGGATCAAACCTTTTCCCAAGCGGAATAAGCGTTACCTCCGTTACGCCAAGTCTGTCTTGCGTGTCTGGAACTTATCGCAACTCGCCAGCGCCAGTGACAGAAGTTACCGCCAACTTAACCGTGACCTTTCCCTTTGCCAGCGTCTTTTCCTTCGCGGGTGGAAGCAATCTTGTGACCATCAATACAACGATTTCGGATCAAAGTCGGGTGTTTGGAACATGAAGCGCGTGGGCCAACATAAACCCACAGACTGGTTCGCGATCTGGCGGGATGATCGGGGCGTCACGATGGTGGAGCTGGCGATCGTGATCCCGCTGTTCCTATTGCTGTTTTTCGGCATGATCGACTTCGGCCGGATGGCGTTTCATTACGTTACCGCAGAAAATGCAATGCATGTCGCCGCGCGCGTAGCGACGGTTCGTCCTGCGGCGTGTCCGAGTGTGCCACAAGTGAACGCGCGCGGGCCGCTTGAGCAATCACAGATACCACCGCAATTCGGCACAAACTGTTCTGCAGGCGTCAATACTTGTGCGAACCCTGGTGTTATTGCGTGTGCCGGATCCGCAGGAAACGCAACGGCCAATGAGATCTGGGATTTGCTTCAGGGGGCTCTGCCGAATGATGCGACAATCTCTAACCTTCGGTTTGTTTATTCTTACGACGAAAATTTGGGCTTCCTCGGTGGACCATATGTACCGGTTGTCACCGTGGAACTGCAAAACCTGAATTTTCAGTTTGTCTCACCGCTTGGCGCTCTTGTCGGGCTGACGGGGGCAACTGCGCCAGCAGGGCTCGGGGCAACCGTAAGCTTTCCCACCATGAGCGTTTCAATGCCAGCCGAGGATTTGTCTCATGGCAACACAGGGTAATTCGAAAGAGGAAATGAAAATGAAAGCAAAAGAAAAGCCGCTCACCCTCGTTCCTCCATCAGAAGGAAAAGCGTCATCGGTGTTTGAAACGCTGTCTACGCTGCCGCATACGCCGCTGTCAGAGAAGTTTCGTGATCTTGGAGGTGTGAATGGCCTCGCTCTCACACTCGAAGACAGCCGCGATTTTGTAGTGATCGAAGTTGGCGCTGATGTTCGGCGTTCGATCGTTGCTGTAAAGGCCCTGCGGGAGATGCTTGAAGACGGTGCAGTTCTTTTGGCGATTTCCGACGACCTCATCACTCTGAATGATGTCCGCCAACTGGAAGGGGCAGGTGCAACCAAAGTGCTACCTGATTCAATTTCCGCGGATGATCTTCGCCAAGTGGTTGAAGCTTTAACCGTTAAGGAACGCGACCGTTCAGGTGCGCCTTACCATCGCCCATTGGGAAAAATTATTACTGTGGCGCAGACCCGTGGCGGTATTGGTGCAACGACAGTAGCCGTAAACCTTGCAAATGAGCTCATGCAGGAAACGGGCGTATTCAAGAAGAAAACAACCAAACGTGTGGCTCTGGTTGATCTGGACATTCAATTCGGGAGTGTGGCGAGTTTCCTTGATATTGAAGCCAGCGACGCGCTGCATCAGATGGGTGCAGAAAACACTGAGCCAGATGCACTTTTTCTTCAGCAAGCTTTAACAACACTTCCTTCGGGTCTTTCGGTTTTGACGGCACCGGCGCGTTTCATGCCTCTTGATGGCTTGACCGTAGAGCAAGTTCGCGCAGTTCTCGAGTTGTTGCAGGCCGAGTTCGATTATGTGGTTGTTGATCTGCCCCATGCGCTTGTGGATTGGGTCAGCGGCGTTCTCGAGATGACGGATCGCTTGATGCTGGTTACAGATAGTTCTGTTCCCGCGATCAATAGCGCCTATCGGTTGATCAACTTTTTCACCGAGGATCACCGTGATCTCCAAATCGATATTATTGTTTCTCATGAGAAAAAGCCTGTTGTTTTGCGCAAGCACCACACCGCAGCATCCAAAATTCTAGAGCGGCCACTTCAGGGCTGGTTGCCCTATGATCCTGTCGCGGCGCGTGAAGCCACTGACCGCGGGCAACCTCTCGCAAGAGCTGCAGGGCGATCCCCGTTGGCGCGCAGTATACATAAGCTTGGGCAAACAACCCTCGAAGCGCTCTCCTCCTCGACCCCAGTTGTGAAAAAGGAAACACCGCATGTTTAAGAGTTTTGCAAAACGTGGGTCGACCGAGGATGACAATGTCATTCCTTTGAAGGCAAGCGATCTGGTTTCCGAGCCCGAGGCGTTTGACACGCAGGCAGACGATGCTGAATTGCTCAAATCGCTTGAGTTGAAACGCCGCCTTCATGATGCGCTGCTTGATCGGCTGAACCTGTCGATTATTGACAAGATCGAGCCCGAAGACCTGCGCCATGAAGTTTCAGTTCTGGTCAATGAGACGCTGGAAAAAGACAATACGCCTGTACGCTCGGATGAGTTCAAACGCATCGTAGCAGAACTCATGGACGAGGTGCTTGGCCTTGGTCCACTTGAGCCGCTGCTGAAAGACCCCACCGTGAATGATATTCTGGTGAATGGTCACAAAACAGTATTCGTCGAACGCAATGGGGTTCTTGAAGCCACCAAAACGCGCTTTCGCGACGAGAAGCACTTGTTGCGGATCATCGACAAGATCGTGTCGCGCATCGGACGGCGGGTTGATGAGTCAAATCCTTGGGTCGATGCCCGCCTAGAGGACGGAAGCCGCGTAAACGCGATTATTCGGCCCTGTGCGATTGACGGCCCTTCGATCTCGATCCGTAAATTCAGCCGTGTGCCTTTGACAATGCAGCGCCTCATTGAAACAGAGAGCTTGTCTGACTCTGCTGCGAAACTTTTGCACGCACTTGTTGAAGGGCGCATGAACATTCTGATTTCGGGCGGAACCGGGTCGGGTAAAACAACCATGCTCAATGCGATGTCTGCCCAAATCGATCCGCGCGAACGGATCGTAACAATCGAAGACGCCGCCGAACTTCAACTTCAGCAAGACCATGTTGTGCGTCTCGAAACGCGCCCTGCGGGACCTTCGGGCGGAGGGGCTGTGCTACAGCGCGATCTTGTTCGCAACGCACTTCGTATGCGCCCAGACCGGATTATCGTTGGCGAGGTCCGTGGCGCCGAAACCTTCGACATGCTTCAGGCGATGAACACGGGCCATGACGGCTCCATGACAACGGTGCACGCTAACTCTGCAAGAGATGCGCTTGGCCGGATCGAACAGATGGTCAGCATGATCGGCATTGACTTGCCGCTCAAGGCGATCCGCTCTCAGATCGCATCGGGGCTTCATTTCGTTGTTCAGCTTTCGCGGATGTCTGATGGTCGCCGCCGTGTGGTCAGCATATCCGAGATTACGGGTCTAGAAGGAGATGTAATCTCCATGCAGGATATCTTTGTTTATCACCGTAACGGCAGAGCCGAAGACGGCTCACTCTTGGGTGAATTTGTTCCCACTGGTATTCGGCCGCGTTGCGCGGACCAGTTGATCGCTTCCGGGATCGACCTTGGCGAGTTTTCCTTCACGCGGAACAAGGGGTGAGACATGGCTGATTTTTCGCAGTTTACGGATATGAATTTTCTGATCTACGCTCTCGTTGCGCTCGGTGTGTTTCTGCTCTTCACAGGTGTCACACAGCTCCTAAGCCGTAGTGAGAACCGTCTAGAAGCCAAGAACAGGCGCTTGCGGATGATAGGGAAGGGACGCTCAACCGAGGAAGTTCTTGCCATCCTGAAGCCAGATACCGACGGCAGCATCCTGACGCGACTGCCCTTCATCGGAAATCTGCCACAACTTCTAGGCCAAGCGGGGCTAACGCTTCGGCCCGGAGCATTCGTGTTGCTCATGATCGTTGCCACGGCCTTCGCGTTTCTTGTGGGCCTACTCTATCTCTCGTTGCCAAAAGCAATTGTGGTCGCCCTTGTTTTTGGAATTGGTTTGCCTGTGTCTGTGGTGCGCTCCAAACGCAAAAAGCGCATGGACCAACTCGTTGGACAACTTCCGGATGCTCTCGATCTTCTGGCGCGTGGCCTACGGGTCGGGCATCCGCTCAATACATCAATCGGAGCCGTCGCCGAAGAAATGGCAGACCCGATCGGCACGGAATTTGGCATTATTTACGATCAGGTGAGCTATGGCGAAGATCTGACGGATGCGTTCCAACAGTTTGCAGATCGCGTCGACCTTGAGGATGTCCATTACCTCTCGGCCAGCATCGGCATTCAGCATGGTACAGGCGGTGATCTCGCTCGGATCGTCAACGTTTTGTCGCGTGTCGTTCGGGACAGGATCATGATGCGGCGCAAAATCCATGCCATTTCGTCGGAAGGGCGGATGACGATGTATATCCTCTCTGCAATCCCTGTGGTGATCTATACCTACACCTCAATCATGACGCCGAGCTACTACGGAGGCGTTGCGGATGATCCGCTTTATGTCCCAATGGCAACGGCGGTGGTTGTTCTGAGTGTCTTGAATTTTCTGACGCTGCGAAAACTCGTCAACTTCCACATATAGGAGAACCTGCAATGTTCGACCAATTCATGAATACCGCACAATCCTATGGCATTTCCCCAGAGATCATGATGATCACAGGCGTGGGGCTGGGAGTTTTGATTGCCTTTTACGGGTTAAACGCAGCTTTTGCAGATCGTAACCCAGCCGCAGCGCGTATCGCGGCGGCCAGTATGAGCTCACAGCAGCGGCGGCAACAACTTGGCCTCCTGCGCGCGCCGGATGCCGATCCTAAAGGCTGGATGAAGTCCTTTGTGCCCGCCGATGAAGCCAAACGCGGCGAATTGCGCCTTCGTCTTGCGCAAGCGGGTTTCCCAGGCCCAAGCGCTCTGCGTAACTTTACGCTGGTTCGAGCGATATTCGGGATTGTTTTGCCAATTTTGTTCCTCGGTTTGGTTGCTGCGAGCAAGTCTCCCGGAATCGCCATGCCTTTGGCAATTGAAGAACGTCTCGGCCATATGAGCAACCTTCGCACCTTTCAGATTGTCACCATTTTGGTCGGGCTCGGGTATTTTGCACCGTTGAATTGGTTGAACAGTCGAGCCGCTGCGCGGAAACGTAAGATTGAAGAAGCTTTCCCGAACGCGCTCGACCTTATGCAGATTTCAATCGAAACCGGCATGGGGTTTGATGCGGCAATGACGCGTGTCGGCAATGAGCTTGCGCGGATTTCTCCAGAGATTTCCTTCGAGTTCCTGAGTGTTCAACATCAGGTGCAAGCCGGTCGTGATCGTGATCTCGCGATGCAGGACATGGCAGATCGCACCGGTGTTGAAGTGGTGCGGTCATTTGCGCGCGTGGTTCAGCAATCTATTCGTTACGGCACCAGCATGTCGGAGGCATTAACCACCTATGCTGATGAAATGCGGCAGTATAGAGAGCTTACTGCACAGGAGCACGCGAACAAGCTGCCCGTCAAAATGTCGGCCGTTCTTGCGATGCTTATGTTGCCGGCTCTGATCTTACTTACAGTGGGGCCGGTGGTCATTCGATACATTCGCTATTTTGCGGGATAAGCGCCTCTTTTGGTCGAACTTTTCGAATCAATTTAGGCTGATCTGAATGTGGCAATTTCATGACGTGTGCGTGTCAATTCTGCACAAATGACCCTATTGTTGATTAGAAATGCCCGCATAGGTTGAAGTTTTTGCCAAAATAAGGGCCGACAGCGAATTTTCCTAAGAGGTTAACGAAATCTCTATTACCATTGTTATCACAACGTTTTTTTGTTGTTTATTTAACGAGTGAGGCCACCCCGAGCAGTCACAGCACCTTATCAAAAAAGGTGAAAAGACAATTTAAAGGGGATGGTAATGAGTAATACAGTTTCTGCGCCGGAGGGGCGCGTTCTGACTGATGTAGATATGATTGGGGCAATTGCACATTGGTGCGAATGTCTTCAGGGCCGCAACGATTTGAATTCAGCACTCAAGTTGTTAGCGGAGAGTCTCAACGCAAAGGCTGTCGCCTTGGCACGCGTCTCCAGAGATGGTTCAAGCCCGACGAAATCTGTTCTTTATGACAGCCCGGATTCTAAAAGCACGCGGCATCCGCTGACGCGATCTTATGCGCGTGCATTGATTGGCGATTACTTGCTGCGAACAAAAGTTGGGGCGATTTGGTTCAAAACCTTGATCGATACCGAGTCCGAAAATGCGCTGACAGAGTTTCACCGAAATCGCGGACTTAACGAGATGGTGGTCATACCGCTCGAAGTTCACGGCAAAACGATTGATGTTCTAGAGGTGCATTTCGCCCATCGTCTTGATGCTGGGCTACACGCCATCCTCAACATTCTTACGCCGACATTCACAGAAACGTGGAAAAACAGAGCGCCCGGTCTTGTGACCCGTTCGATGTTGCATCGCGTGACCCAAAAAGAGCCCGTAGGGCAGGGTGGCTTGCCGATTATGAGTCTTGAGAACCCAGCTCATCTTAGTCGTGCGGAGTATCGGGTGTGTCTGCTGCTCTGTAAGGGATTGAGCAACGGCCGCATTTGTAATGAGCTATCGATTTGTGACTCGACGCTGAGAACGCATCTGCGCAACATTTATCTGAAGGCCAACATGTCCAGTCAGGCAGAACTGACACATAATCTTCTGACAATGCAGGCTATGCCAGAGCCGCAACATCTTGAAAAACGGGCCTAAACTGTGTTGACGCAACTTATTCCATTGATGCTTTTGTCGCCGATCCTCGTTGCGATTGCGGTATGTGATATGCGCCAACTTCGCATTCCAAACATGCTTTGTTTGATTGCCGTTGGCTTGTTTGTTCTGACATTGCCTATGCTGCCGTTGGGAGAAGCCGCATTGCGGGCTGGCGTGGCGGGGCTGGTTTTTGTCATTGGGTTTGTGCTCTTTGCCTTCCGAATTATCGGTGGCGGGGATGTAAAAGCAATGTCTGCACTTCTGTTGTTTATTCCAACAACAACGCTTTCTCTATTTTCTCTGGTTTTCTCATTCTCACTCATTATTGGAGTGACTTTCATCGTTACGCTGAGAAGTGTTCCTCGCATGCAGCGCACAGGTCTAGCCTCAATGCAAGCCGTAGGGCGGTTTCCGATGGGGGTCTAAATTGGAATGGCAGGGCTAATTCACCCTGCCATAGTTTTGTATCTGTTCTGAGCGCTGAAGCGGCATTTACCTAGGAGATTGGTCGGGTGCCGTTATTTAAAGAGCCCTTTGAAAGACTTCGTAAGATCTTTACCTGCTTTCGAAAGGGATGTTGAAACATCTTCCCCGAATTCGCCGATGGATTCACCAACTTCACCAAGGTTTTCGCTAAGATCGGCGCGCACGACGCCCAAGTCGTCAGCAATCTCATCAAGTAAGTTGTCGTTCCGCTCTGGCGTGAGGGTCTTGTTCGAACTGTAGGTTATCCGATCCTCGGAATCTTGCAAGAATTGGTCAAGCTGGGCCTGAGTAAACTCAGTGTCACGCTTGGCAATTTCCTCATCAACGAGTTTCTGCGCGCTTTCATTAAGGGCCAGCAGCTCTTGCTCGTCTTCTGGGCAGTTGTCCGAACACATCACAACGCCGTTTTCTGAAGTGAATATTGGAGCTTCGTTGTTTTCTGAATCATTCAGAAAATCCTCGATATCTGCATCGGTTACTTCTGGTTCAGTTTTCGTGATGAATTCGTCGAGCGCGCGCTGTTCATATTCGTTCAACTCGTCGCCGTTCGCTGCTTTGGCTGCGAGTTGGTATTGGGCGAGTGTTCCGACTGTACCGTTGAAATTGCCGTTTCTGATGTGGGCATCAAGCGCCTTTTGGTTGGCATTCGAGGCGTTCCAGCGCCCCTTTTCTCTAGGATGCAAAGGGGCTGCTTCGTCTGAATCAAGCGAGGTTGTCCGCGTCACGTTTCTATTGTTCGATTTCTCTTTTTTGGGCGACGACGATCTAGAAGAGTTTCCCTTCGACGCACTCTTCTCGGAAGATTTCGAACTGTTGCCGCCCTTATTGGATTTGTCAGAGCCCGCGATTGCCATGCCGGTTTCTGTGCCATTTGAGCCGAGTGCGATGGAAACAGGCTCAACAGCCAAACCCAAAACTATTGCGATTGAAAACGTTGAAAGCTTGTTCATTTTCTCATTCCTCCTGAGCAGAGCGGTTTGGCTCGTCGCGCTCCAACTATAGCGTAAGCTAAGCTTCGCGTAAAAACTCAACTTTCGCGCCTTCGCAGAGCAGGGTTGAGTCGATGCATGCAAGAAGAGCCGAAGCCACCTGCCGAGCGATATTTGAGTGTGTTCAAGAGAAAGTAGCTGAATTTTGTGACGTTATTGGGGCGAGCGCAAAAACAAAAAAGCCGCACAACTCTATGAGTGTGCGGCGAAACAAAACGGGCTAGTTTTGGTTGGTCGTGTGACGGTAGGATCTGTGCCTTACCGTCCCCACGTGCGGACTGGACCGCAGTCCATATGGACGAAGTTGGAGCGGCTATAGCGGCCAACACCACCAGCGGAACAGGATGCCGCGGCTTTAGCCATTTGGCTGACACTGCGGGATTTTAGGCGCAGGTCGGCAGCTTGGGCTTTCATGTGAAGTGAATTCTTGGCAACGCCGCGGGAGCGGGCGCGCAGCATTCTGTTTGTTGCCGGTGAGCGGTAGCCGGACAGCAGCATATAAGGTTCGGATACATCCAAAAGCGAGTGCGACGCTGCGATGATATCAATCGTGCGCGTGTCGATACGGGCAACTTCGTCTTGGCGCCAGTCGCGCATGAAGTAATTTACCTGATCGAGTGCTTCTTTGATGTATTTGCCATCGACCCAGTAAATCATGTCGATGTTTTCACCGGTGCGTTGCGAATACATTGTGATCCGTCGCACATCGCCGCCCTTGCGCAAGAAGCTGGCGGCGTTTGAAAATGTTGGTGCCGCGGTTACTGCTGTGGCTGCAAATGCAGCAAGCACACCACGACGGCTCAGCCATGAGTTTGGTCTGTCTGTCATTAAAACTGCCCGTTCCGTCTCTTTGTGCCGCGTCTTAGCGCAGCTTCATCAAATATCCCCAGATGATGCGTTTTTATTGCACATGCTGATTCCCGAACCAAGAGAAGATTTTTCGCTTGCACAGAATCGGCCTGAAATCGGCAGTAATTTGCTGAAAGGTTTCCTTCGTGCCACAGGTGCGACAAAATGGTGACCATTCCATTTTGATGCCACAAAATCCCGTATATGTCGTGAATGTGAATTAACACGCGCTTGTGCATGAGGCACAATTTCCTTAACCGGATTAAACTATTTACGTGATTTTCTGAGGCTATGATGACGCTTTCCTATACCCGCCCGATGCGCCTTTTGGGCTTGTTTGCTTCGCTCTCTTTTGCGCTGCTGCTACTTGTGGCGGGGTTGGTTGCGACACCAGCCAAGGCTGAGATCACAGCATTCAAACAGGCTGTTGCAGAGGCTGCATCCAAAGACAAAGCCGTCGCGGCCTTCTATCGGTCACGTGGATTCGAGCCGATCTGGACAGGAAGCAGCAGTGAGGATGCCAAGCGTCGGAAAGCATTTATCGCGGCTGCCGGAAACGCCGCAGCGCATGCCTTGCCGACAGAACGCTACACGCCCGAGATGATCAAATCCATTCTTGGAACTGCCAAAACACAGCGAGACCTTGGCCGCGCAGAAGTCGAGATGAGCCGCCTCTTTGCGCAGTTCGCTCAGGATTTGTCGCGCGGGGTTGTTGCGCCGTCTTCGATAGATGAGGGGATTGTGCGGGAAGTGAAGCGTTATTCATCGACCTCAATTCTTGAATCATTCGCAAAGTCCTCTCCCGCAGCATTCATCAAGTCACTTGCGCCGGATACACCGGAATATGTGATGTTGATGAAGCAGAAGCTTGTCCTTGAGAAGAAGCTGGCAAGCGGCGGTTGGGGCCCAACGGTTCCTGGTAAGAAACTAGAGCCCGGCCAGAGCAACGCCAATGTCGTGGCACTCCGTAACCGACTGATGACAATGGGTTATCTTAAGCGGACATCTTCCAAAACCTTCGACGCAAACCTGCAAAAAGCGGTTCAGCAGTTCCAAATTGACCATGGCTTGCTGCCTGATGGTGTTGCTGGTGCTGGGACACTTAAAGAGATCAACACTCCGGTCGAGCAGCGCCTCAAGTCGGTGATGGTCGCGATGGAGCGGGAGCGCTGGCTCAATGGAATGGAGCGCGGGAAGCGCCACGTTTGGGTAAACCTGACGGATTTCCATGCGCGGATCATTGACGACGGGAAAGTAACTTTCAAAACGCGGTCGGTTGTTGGGCGGAACACACATGATCGCCGCACACCCGAGTTCTCCGATATCATGGAGCATATGGTGATCAATCCAACGTGGAATGTGCCGCGCTCTATCGCGACAAAAGAATACCTGCCCATGCTGCAGCGGAACCCGAATGCGGTATCTCATCTGCGTTTGATCGACAGTTCCGGTCGCATCGTTAGCCGCGAAGGAGCAGATTTCACGCAGTACAACGCGCGCAATTTCCCCTTCGACATTAAGCAGCCACCAAGCCGCCGCAATGCACTTGGCCTTGTGAAGTTCATGTTCCCGAACCGTCACAATATTTATTTGCACGACACGCCAGAGAAACACCTGTTCCAACGCGAGGCACGCTCGTTTAGCCACGGTTGTATTCGTCTGCGTGACCCGTTCGACTTTGCCTATACGCTGCTTGCGCCGCAGGTGAGCAACCCACAGGCCTATTTCAAAGAGCGCTTGGACACGGGGCGTGAAACCGTTGTGGAGCTTGATGTGCATGTTCCTGTCCACCTTGTCTATCGTACAGCGGTTGCCGTTCCGAAGGGAAAGATGAACTATCGACGTGACGTTTATGGTCGTGATGCAAAAATTTTTGCGGCCATGTCAAAGGCTGGGGTAGAACTGCGCGCCGTTCAGAGCTAAATAATTCCCCACATACTTAGGGGGCCTGATGGCACATAAGATTTCCGAGATTGCACAAGCGCTAGAGGCTCAAGCTTTTGGTGATCTGAGTATCGAGATTGACGGCGTCGCCGAGCCGAGCGCGGCCGGCCCCGATGATCTGGCGCTTGCCATGAGCGAGAAATATGCTGAAGGCCTTGGCGCGGGAGACGCACGCGCCGCAATTGTTTGGGATGGCGCAGATTGGCAAGCATTAGGCCTTGAGGCAGCGATTGTCGTGCCGCGCCCGCGCTATGCGATGTCTGGCGTAACGAAACTTCTTGATCCTGGCCCCGTCATTCAAAACATCCACCCGACCGCCGTCATAGACCCAAGTGCCGAAGTTGGCATTGGCGCGGCTATTGGGCCGTTTGTTGTAATTGGTCAGGGCGTTTGTATCGGCCAAAACGCCCGTATCGCCGCGCATTGCAGCATCGCGGAAGGTGCACGCATCGGTGACAACGCTCTGCTGCATTCTGGGGTGCGTATCGGTGCGCGCGTGAAAATCGGCAATGATTTCATAGCGCAGCCTGGAGCTGTTGTTGGTTCTGATGGGTTTTCGTTTGTGACGCCCGAAAAATCCGGCGTTGAAAAGGCCCGTGAAAGCCTCGGCGATCAGGGTGATGTGCAAGCCCAAAGCTGGACCCGCATTCACAGCCTTGGTGCTGTTGAGATTGGCGATAACGTTGAACTTGGCGCCAATGTCGCGATTGACCGTGGTACGATCCGCGACACAAAAATTGGCAATGGAACCAAGCTCGATAACCTTGTTCATATTGGCCATAATGTTGAAATCGGCGAAGATTGTCTCTTGTGTGGGCAAGTCGGTATTGCAGGCTCGACCCGCATCGGCAACCGCGTCGTGATGGCGGGGCAATGCGGCTGTTCGGATAATATTTTCGTCGGTGACGATGTGGTGGCCGGTGGCGCAACAAAGATGTTTAGCAATGTGCCCGCGGGGCGCGTTGTCTTGGGGAGTCCGGCGGTCAAAATGGAAACCCAAATGGAAATCCAGAAATCTCTCCGCCGCTTGCCCAGAATGATGCAACAATTCCGAGACCTTCAAAAAGCTGTTTCAAAAAACGGTCAAAAGGAATAAAGCAGCAGCAAGAGTGAGCCCAAGAAAGGGCAGGAAATGCCAGACGTACAAGAAAAGATCATCGAAATCATTGCCGAGCAGGCCGTTCTTGAGCCTTCGGATGTTACAATGGATGCCACGCTGGAAAGCCTCGGCATCGACAGCCTTGGCCTTGTTGAATCGATCTTTGCCATCGAAGAAGCCTTTGATATTCAAGTGCCTTTCAACGCAAACGATCCGAGCGAGAGTGATTTTGACATCTCCTCTGTCGCCTCGATCGTGAACGCCGTTCGTAGCTTAGTGGAAGAGCAAGCCGCGTGAAGCGTGTTGTTATTACGGGGCAGGGCTCGATCAACGCGCTTGGCCATTCTGCTGTCGAAACCATGGAGGCCATGCGCGAAGGCACCTGTGGAATCAAGCAACTCGACTTTCGTGATGTAGATCGGCTCTCGATCAAGATTGGTGGGCAAGTCACCGGATTTGACGCGGAGTCACAGTTCAATCGCCAGCAAATAGCGCTCTATGATCGCTATACGCAATTCACGTTGCATGCCGCCAAAGAGGCGATGGCCCAGTCGGGTATCGAATTCAGTGGCGAACTTGCGCAGCGTTCCGGTGTGATCCTTGGGACAGCTGGCGGCGGTATGAACACCCAAGACGAGAATTACCGCACCGTTTATGAAGAGGGCAAAAACCGCGTCCATCCGTTCGTGGTGCCAAAACTCATGAACAATGCCGCGACCAGCCACCTCTCTATGACATATAACGTCATGGGGCCGTGCTTTACTGTTGCGACGGCTTGCGCAAGTTCGAACCATGCCATGGGGCAGGCGTTTAATATGATCCGCTGTGGCATGGCTGATGCGATGCTGACGGGTGGCTCGGAAAGTATGCTTTGCTTTGGTGGCGTTAAAGCTTGGGAAGGCCTGCGCGTGATGAGCCGCGATGTCTGTCGCCCGTTCTCTGCCAATCGCAATGGAATGGTGCAGGGCGAGGGGGCAGCTGTCTTTGTGTTCGAGGAATATGAACACGCCCGCAAACGTGGCGCAGAGATCCTAGCCGAAGTCACGGGCTTTGCCATGACATCTGATGCGGCTGACATCGTTATGCCAAGCAAACAAGGCGCAGCACGAGCTATTTCGGGCGCTTTGGCTGACGCCAAGCTTAATGCTTCGGATGTTGGGTATATCAACGCGCACGGCACCGGGACAGCGGCGAATGATAAAACCGAATGCGCAGCCGTGTCAGATGTGTTCGGCACGGCGGCGGATGATTTGATGATCAGTTCGACCAAATCCATGCATGGCCATCTTATTGGCGGTACGGGTGCTGTTGAACTTCTGGCCTGTGTAATGGCTCTAAAAGACGGGGTGATCGCTCCGACTATTGGGTATGAACAGGAAGATCCCGAATGCTCGCTAAATGTAGTGCCGAATGTGGCGCGCGAGGCAAAGGTTGATCATGTCTTGTCAAACGCATTTGCCTTTGGCGGATTGAATGCTGTGCTTGCCCTTAGCCGAATTTAACCAAAGCTAAACTACAAATAGAAAAGGCAGCCAATTCGGCTGCCTTCGTCTTTTTCGCATATTCAGTATGATTACTGAGCGGCGGCAATTTCTTGAATTTTGGTATAGGCCGCTGTGAAGCCCGAAAGCGACATATAGGCTTCAACTTCAGTGTTCGGCGCTTGAACCGGCACGAGTTTCACAGTGCCTTTCGTACCTTCCTTAAAGCCTTCGATATCAGTGTTGGTCAGGCCAACGCGCGCAACGCAGCCGATGTTCGAGCAGAACGTATAGGGGTAACGGCGGCCTTCAGTCTCGTCCACGACCAAAACCACCCCTTGCTCAAGCATAGTGCCAAGCGGTGTGATGATCGTCGCGCCTGCGGCAACAAGGCCAGCGTCTTTCAACGGATAGAGCGAAATCTCCGCAACGTCTGCTTCAGCGTTCGAGATAAGTTGATAGAGCTGGCAGGGGTCGACGCCATTCTCTGTTTTCGCGCAGCGGATGTCCCAATCGCCGTGGGATTCAAGCAAGTATTCTTGCCCAACCTGTGCGCTGTCTTTGCTTGGTAAGCCCGGATTTACAGGCTCGCCTTGAGAGAAACCAACTGCAGCGTCATTGCTTTCGGAATTGGCGTCCGCATCCTGTGCAAACATTGGTGCAGCCGCAGACAATCCGGCGACAAGCGCTACAGAACCAAGGAATTTTTTCATTTGTACTCGCGTCCTCTAAATTGATTTGCACCGATTTAACATGGATAAAATGCGATGTCAGAAAAACATGCACAGGTTCACCTGTGGTCGGCGGATTTTTGTCAAGTTTGGAACAGGTCTTGCCGCGCGCAGCTGTTGTCGAGGAATGTCTCGCAGGCTTTTGTTTTGGAAAAGAAAAAGGGCTCTGAAGTACAGAACCCTTTTCCTGATTTTTGCTCCCTGTCGGACGGGCCGACTTATTGATCAAAAACCTACGAGGTGATTTTAAATGCGTCAACAGGGAAGTTTGTGAAAACATTCAAATTTTCGAAAAAAGGCCGCGCCACGAAGGCACGGCCAGTCTAACAGGGAGGAAATCAGTTCAAACAACTAAAGACAACGGCTTGAACTCCTCCTAGATTGAGCGAAAGAGGTTAATAAATTGTTGTCCTTAGCCGGAATTATTTTGGGCGCATGGAGTTATTATGACAGACGAGATTTTTATCGGTGGCGGCGGAGAAGAGTATGCACTGCCACAGGGGTTGAAACTGAAATACGCCAACCGACACGGGCTTATCGCCGGAGCAACCGGAACCGGCAAGACAGTTACGCTCCAAATCCTCGCTGAAGGATTCGCCGCAGAGGGCGTTCCTGTCTTTCTGTCTGATGTGAAGGGCGATCTCTCTGGATTGGCGGCTTCGGGGCGTGCGGACTTCAAATTGCATGAGGCGTTTACCAGCCGCGCTGCGAAAATTGGATTTGATACGTATTCATATCGTAAGTTTCCCGTGACGTTCTGGGATTTGTTTGGCGAGCAGGGTCACCCCGTTCGGACAACAGTTGCCGAGATGGGGCCACTCTTGTTGTCACGGATGCTGCAATTGACCGAGGCACAGGAAGGCGTTCTGAATATTGCGTTTCGGATGGCGGATGAAGAGGGTTTACCGCTTCTCGATCTAAAAGATCTGCAGGCGTTGCTTGTTTGGCTGGGAGAGAATTCAGGCAACCTTACTCTGCGCTACGGAACCATTTCGTCGCAATCTATCGGCGTGATCCAGCGGCGTTTGCTGGTTCTGGAAAATCAGGGTGGGGCAAAGCTGTTTGGCGAACCTGCGCTCGCCCTTAGCGACCTCATGCTGCAAACCGAAACAGGCGAAGGGCGCATCAACATTCTTGCGGCAGATAAGCTCATGGGCGCCCCGACGCTTTATGCCACTTTCCTGCTTTGGTTGTTGTCGGAATTGTTTGAGGAGCTTCCAGAAGTGGGCGACCCCGACAAACCGAAGCTTGTTTTCTTCTTTGATGAGGCGCACCTGCTTTTCGACGGCGCAAGCAAAGCGTTGATCGATAAAGTAGAGCAGGTTGCGCGTTTGATCCGCTCTAAAGGTGTTGGTGTTTTTTTCATTACGCAAAACCCTGATGACGTGCCCGAAGATATTCTCGGACAATTGGGGAATCGCGTCCAACACGCGCTGCGGGCCTTTACGGCACGGGACCGTAAGGCGCTTCGTATGGCTGCGGAGACCTATCGGGAGAATCCGCGGTTCTCGACCGAAGAAGCCATTCGTGAAGTCGGTGTGGGTGAGGCTGTAACCTCGATGCTTGAGAAAAAGGGCGTGCCTGGCATTGTGGAGCGTACCCTGATACGCCCGCCGTCGTCGCAACTTGGCCCGCTGGATTCAGATGCGCGGCGCGCGGTGATTGCGGAGTCTCCGGTTGCGGGGAAATATGAAACCGTTCTGGATCGGTCTTCTGCATATGAAATATTGGCGAAACGGGCCGATGAGGCCGCCTTGGCAGCAGAGAAAGACGAAGAGGGGCTCGATGATCTCGCACCGATGGAGCGCGAATATAAAACCGCGCGGAGATATTCCGGAGGACGCGTCGGACGAAGTTCCGCGAAAGCGCCGAAAACCGTTCAGAGCCGAAGCCGTAAGGTGAGCCTGACAGATGCACTGACCAATGCGGTGATTAAAGAGATGAACGGCACGACAGGGCGACGGCTTGTTCGCGGCATTCTAGGTGGTCTGTTTAAGGGGCGCTAATCCCAGTTCGGCGCACGTTTTTCAAGGAAGGCCGCAATGCCTTCTTGGGTATCATCAAGCGCGAGATTGCGGGCCATCACATCGCCAGTATAGGCATATGCCTTGTCCAGCGGCAGTTCGAGCTGCTTGTAAAAGGCCTCCTTGCCGAGTTTGACCACTGCGCCGCGCTTTGCAGCGATCTTTTCAGCGAGTTCTCTGGTCGCGGTGGCCAGTTCCGCTTCAGGAACGGCGTGGTTGATCAACCCATGCGTTTCAGCTTCCTCCGCAGTGAGAAACTCACCTGTTGTTAGCAGCTCAAAGGCTTTCTTGCGCGAGATGTTTCTTGAAAGCGCGACCATCGGTGTTGAGCAAAACAGCCCGATATTCACACCGTTCACGCCAAAGCGCGTTGTGTCTGCGGCAACGGCAAGGTCACAACTGGCCACAAGCTGACAGCCTGCCGCCGTCGCCACGCCGTGAACTTGCGCGATTACGGGTTGGGGCAGATCGCGGAGGGTCAGAACCATTTTGGCGCAGCGCTGGAACAGATCGGCATAATAGGAGTCACCACGCTCTTCTTTGCGTGCGGTCATTTGCTTGAGGTCGTGCCCCGCGCAAAAAGCCTTGCCCTCACCACGCAGGATCACCACGCGGATTTTAGGGTCGTTGCCGATACGCAGGAGGCTCCCCGTTAGCGCTTCGATCATCTCATCCGACAACGCATTGAGGTTCTTAGGGCTGCTCATGGTAAGTGTGACAACGCCTTCGGTGCCTTCTTGAACAACAATCCCAACCATCTTGCATCTCCTTCTCTTTACAGGGAAAGTCTAGCACAGGAAGTGCGGAGGCAGGAATGAAATTGAAAATGGATCGTGCGGAGTTGAACGGCTTTCTGCAGGAGGCGTTCCCTCAAGTCGCTTCGGATTTCGAGGTCGAGGAAGTTAGCGAAGAGACGTTGCGGGTTCGTATGAAGATCACGGAGAAGAACCTGCGCCCTGGAGGAACGGTTTCTGGTCCTGCGATGTTCTCGCTTGCTGATGTCGCAATTTATCTGGCGGTTTTGGCAAGGATCGGCCCAGTAGCGCTCGCTGTTACAACAAACGCCAATATTGATTTCATGCGTAAACCCGTGGCCGGAGAAGATTTGCTTGCCGAGGCGCGCATCTTGAAACTTGGGAAGTCTCTGGCGGTTGGGGATGTATTGATACAATCCGAAGGTATGGAGGCGCCGGTTGCGCGCGCCTCACTGACTTATGCGATCCCGCCGAAGCGCGAAGATAGCCGGTAATGACACAAAAAAGACCGGGGAAAACCCCGGTCAGTTTGGTTCTGGAAGAGGGGATGTCTAATCCTGCCAGAACTTTTTGCGCGTTTCCTTAAGGGCTGTCGAGCGTGTGAGCCCGATATCCTTTAAGTGATGGTCAGATAAGTGTAAAAGGGCTGTTCGTGTGCGGCGGCGCTGTTCCCATTTCGTCAGGACAACTGCCACGCGAAGCGCCATCAGACCCAGTGCGGGAATGGATTTACGGCTTTGCAAGTAATGCAAAGGTTGGGCGTGGGGTGCAGTTGAGTAAGCCATGGGGCTGTCCTTTTGTGTATTGATACAATCCTGAAGTTGTTCTATTCAATACTGATACAATTACGAATGCACCGTGTCTAATGAAAGATTGTAATGAATACAATTTGGTTCCCTGATCTATCCGAAACGGAAGGTCCAAAGTATCGCGCGCTGGCCAAAGCTATTCGCGAAGCCGTTGTTGATGGGCGTTTACCTGTTGGCGAAAAGCTCCCCCCAGTGCGAGAGGTTGCTTGGCAGCTACAGATCACGCCAGGCACGGTTGCGCGGGCCTATTCGATCCTTGTGGATGACGGAGTGCTCGAGGCAGCCGTCGGTCGCGGTACCTTTGTTGCGCAACGTCTTATGCGGTCTGATCTGCCTGAAGACAGCCTGATCAACATCGTTCGCAACCACAATCACATCGATTTTCGTGGGTGTCGTGTTCCTGATGTGGGACAGGGGAAGATTATCAATCGGCATATGATCGAGGCCGCCAAACGCGCCGAAGATACCTATGTTGATTATCCGACGTCCTCGTCTGATGCGGCGGCGCGCAAAGCGGTTTGCCATTGGATCGGAGAGGACCATGTCGGGAGGTTTGAGGCGGATAATGTCGTGCTCGGACTGGGCGCGCAGAACTGTACAATCCTTGCTCTTCAGGCGCTGTTGCGTGGAGTTCGGCCGGTCATCATGACGGAGCAACTGGCCTATCCCGGTGTCCGCCGCGCAGCCCAGCTTTTGCGGGCCGAGCTTGTTGGGCTTCGGATGGATGGCGAGGGTATTCGGCCCGATGCGTTCGAAGAAGCCATTCGCCAGCAAGGCGGGCAGGTCTTGTTGACCGCGGCGGAAGTTCATAGCCCAACCACAATTCGAACTCCTTATTCCCGCAAAAGAGAGCTCGCAGAAATCGCGCGGCGGTATGCGGTGCAAATTATTGAGGATGACTGCCACAGGATCGCGGCTCCGCAGGCTCCCGCGTATCGTGCAATATTGCCGGAGCAATCTTGGTACATTGGATCGCTTACCAAAAGCGTTGCTGCGAGTTTGCGATTTGGCTTTTTGGTCGCGCCTTCGGAATATTCACGCATGGCGCGGCAAGTCTCGCAAGGAAATTTCTATGGGCTTCCGCAACCGATCCTTGATCTATGCGAAACACTGATCATGAGCGGAGAGGCCAGCGATATACGCAAACGTGTTGTCGCGAGTTGCGAAGATCGGGTGCAGAACGCCGTTAACATCCTCGGGCAATGGGATATTCGGTGGCGCCCCGATGCGCCGTTCCTATGGCTCAAGATGCCACAAGGGTGGCGTGGCTCTCGGTTTGCGCTGGTGTGTGGTGAGCAGGGGATACGTGTGAAGCCTGCTGATGAGTTTGCCTTGTCAGATGCAGAGTCCCCGAATGCGGTTCGTATAGCGGTGAACCGTCCCGGTAACGATGCGCGTGGCAGAGCCGCGCTTCACCGGCTGAACGAGATTCTTCAACAGCATGCATTGGAACCTGAAATTTAGCGAATTTCGGGCAAAATTAATGGGGTATTATTTTACCTTATTTATATCATATTGTTTTTGCTTGGAAAAACGCGTCCTTTTGTGCTTGTTTCTGCATGAAACCCCTTTATAAACCGCCCATCAATTCATTGCAGAGCCGAGGGCTTTGCACTCATTCGGAAACGATAGGGTAAATTCATGAAAACCTTCTCTGCAACACCTGCGGATATCGAAAAGAAATGGATCATCATCGACGCTGAAGGCGTTGTTCTTGGCCGTCTCGCTTCGATCATCGCAATGCGCCTGCGCGGCAAGCACAAGCCTACGTTCACTCCTTCGATGGACATGGGCGACAACGTGATTGTTATCAACGCTGACAAAATCCAGCTCACTGGTAAAAAGCGCGACGACAAGATCTATTACTGGCACACTGGCCACCCAGGTGGCATCAAGCAGCGCACAGCACGCCAAATCATCGAAGGCGAGCACCCAGAGCGCGTGGTTACTAAAGCCGTTCAGCGTATGCTTCCAGGCAACCGCCTGAGCCGTCAGCTTATGACAAACCTGCGCGTATACGCAGGTACAGAGCACGGCCACGAAGCCCAGTCTCCTGAAGTGCTGGACGTTAAATCCATGAACTCCAAAAACGCGCGGGGTGCATAAGCATGTCTGACGAAATCAAAACACTCGACGATCTGAACACCGTTGTTGAAGGTGTTGCCGAAGTTGAAACTGCGGCTCCTCGTGAGCCAGTTCGTGACGAGCTTGGCCGTTCCTATGCAACTGGTAAGCGTAAAGACGCGGTTGCCCGCGTTTGGATCAAGCCAGGTTCCGGCAAAGTGACCGTGAACGGCAAAGAGCAAAACGTATACTTTGCGCGCCCAGTGCTTCAAATGATCCTTGCCCAACCTTTCCAGGTTGCTGGTGTTGAAGGTGAATTTGACGTTGTTGCAACTGTTAAAGGCGGTGGCCTTTCTGGTCAGGCTGGTGCGGTTAAGCACGGCATCTCCAAAGCTCTGCAGCTTTACGAACCCTCCTTGCGCGGCGCTCTGAAAGCTGCCGGTTTCCTCACACGCGACAGCCGTGTTGTTGAGCGTAAGAAGTTCGGTAAAGCCAAAGCGCGTAAGAGCTTCCAGTTCTCCAAGCGTTAATCGTTTCGGGACAGTGCAAAATTTCAAAGGGCTCGCAGGTTTGCGGGCCCTTTTTGTATGATTGGCGGATTGAAAGATCGTCTAAGAAGCTATTCTTGGTTCTTGAGGAATTTTAGCGGAATCCACGGCGGTTCAGCTAGCTATCCTTCTCGATAAGCCCAAGACCCCGCAGGTAAATCCCGATGCCGCTTTCAAGCAAGTCTTCGGGCGGGAATGGCGCGATCGAACCAGGGGCCGTACGCGCGAAAAGTTCAACCACACCATGAGACATTGCGAGTATATGCGCTGAGAACATACTTGCAGGGGGGCGCTTGTCTGCTGGGATATGCTGAGACAACTCCTCGGCCGCTTTTTCGAGAATGCCATTGGCGCGCTTGGCGGCCGCGGCGAGTTCTGGTGTCCGGTTAACAGAGATCCCGCTTTCAAACATGGCAACGTAGTGGCCGGGATAACGGCGGGCAAAGGCGAGATACGCGCGCCCTGTGGCTTCGAAACTTGCGAGCGCGGAGGGTTGGCCTGTGGAATATGCGTATTCCATCAAATCCCCGAAAATCTCGTAGCCCTGTCGGGCAGCCTCTGCGATGAGGTCTTCGCGTCCCTCGAAGTGCCGATACACCGCAGCAGGGGTTACGCCCGCGCGTTTGGCCGCTTCGGAAAGAGTAAACCCAGTCGGCCCTTTTTGTTCAATCAGGCCAAGTGCCGCTTCGACAAGTGCTTCTCGAAGGTTGCCGTGATGATATCCGCGCTTTTTAGCCATGCCAGATTTCCGGCCCGCCGGTTATTGATGTGTCTAGGTCGGGAACGGGGTTTTTCCCTTTGTAATCAATTCCGTGCAGGACAGATTTAATCACTTCAAGCCGTGCGCGGCGCTTGTCGTCGGAACGTATGACCGTCCATGGCGCATAGTCGAAATGGCTCTTCTCGAACGTCTCGCGAATTGCGTCCGAATAAGTATCCCAGCGTTTCAGGCCTTCCACATCGATCCAGCTTAGTTTCCATTGTTTGAGTGGATCTTGCTCGCGTTCGAGGAAGCGGCGGAGTTGCTCTGCGCGGCTGACGTTGAGCCAGATTTTAACGAAATGATAGCCTTCGTCGGCGAGCATCATTTCAAAACTCGGCAATTGCGAGAAGAAATGTGCGCGTTCGCTCGAAGTACAGAAATCGAAAACGTGCTCGACAACGCCGCGGTTGTACCAACTGCGATCAAACAGCGCGAATTCTCCCTCTGTAGGGAGGTGATCTACATATCGCTGGAAAAACCACTCTCCGCTTTCACGATCTGTTGGTTTTGAAAGCGCTACAATCCGCGCAACCCTTGGATTAAGATTCTCGCGTAAACGCTTGATGCAGCCGCCTTTTCCTGCCGCATCGCGGCCCTCAAAAACGACGATTACACGCTTTCCCGTTGCTTTGACATCGGCTTGTAGCTTAACCAATTCACACTGAAGCGCGTCCATTTCGTCTTCGTAGTCTTTGCGCTTCATCAACTGATCATAGGGATAGTCCGGCGCGAGAATCTCGTCCTTATCCGCGGCCTGAATAGCGGCGCGAACCTCTTCTGGTGCGTCATTGGTGAAAAACGCGCTAATCGCTCCGTCAAAGGGCAATTGCATAGCCTGCCTCCCTATTTCTATCGAGTATGACGCGCAAATCTCGCCGTATCAATGGCTTAGGTGCCGATTTTGGCGAGGTCAAACGGTGTTGTCTGATAGATTTCGTTCAACCAATTCCCATAGAGCAGGTGCGCGTGACTGCGCCATCTGTTCTGCGGGGTCTGGGTTGGGTCATCGTTCGGATAATAATTCTGCGGCACATTGATTGGCGTACCGTCGGCAATGTCGCGATCGTATTCTTCTTTGAGTGTGCCGCTGTCATATTCAAAGTGATTGAAAATATAGAGCGCACGGTGGTCCGGATCCTGAACAAGGCAAGGTCCGGCTTCCTCACTGCCGAGCAGTGTTGTGACATTATCCGTGGCGTCGATCTCGTCCTGCCGAATCTCTGTCCAGCGCGAAACGGGTACAACGCAATCGTCTGAAAAACCACGTAAAAACGGCGAATTCGGCTTGAGGTTCTGGTGGCGGAAGCAGCCGAACAGCTTGTGGTCCAGCAGATGCTTTTTAATGCCATGGAAGTGGTTGATCATGGCCATACCGCCCCAACAAATTCCAAGTGTTGAGTGCACATTGGTTTGGGTCCAGTCCATGACTTCAACCAACTCGTCCCAATAGGTCACATCTTCAAAGGGCAGGTGCTCAATTGGAGCGCCTGTGATGAGGAGACCGTCGAATTTACGATCCTTAACGTCGGAGAACGCGTGGTAGAACGCTTCCATATGCTCAGCCGCGGTGTTCTTGGTCTGATGCTCGCTCATACGGATCAAGGTGAGCTCGATCTGGAGCGGCGTTGCACCGATCAGACGGGCAAACTGCGTTTCAGTCTGGATTTTCTTGGGCATCAAGTTGAGCAGACCGATTTGCAGCGGGCGAATATCCTGCCGAGCGGCCAGCTTTTCGTCCATCACCATAACGCCCTCGTTCGACAGAACGGAGTAAGCGGGCAGGTCGGATGGAATCTTGATGGGCATTGGTCACTCTCTTTGTGAGATTGGTGTGTTGCTTGATTGTTATTGACTACGGAGTGCTAGACTTAAGCGGCCTTTGCGCGCTTCTCAAGGGCCTTCCCAATGAGGGCGACGAAGGCGTCAGGTGTGGTGGCTTGCGCTACGTCTTCCGCACAAACGCTCACGCCCCAATTTTCCGCCATGGCCGCATAGCGCGGTTGGCGGGCTTCCAGCGCTCGTGCATAGGCCGAGCGAACGAAATCATCAGGATTAACTTCGTTCTCTTGTAGTTTGTTATCGCTTAAGTATTCGCTCCAAACCCTTTCGAGAAACTCTGGCTGATAATACATCGGCTTGGGGCTTTTATCGAAGCGAGAGATGAGCGCGTCGGTATGGGCTTCGTTACCTTGGATCCAGACCATAAGGGTGTTTTCGGCAAGGGATTTCAGTACGGGATCATTTTCGTCCCATGGATCAACGACTTCGCAAATTGAACCGCCGGTGTCGCAGACAAAATTGGGATAGCCATAGAGCGCTTCGGCACGGTTTATGAAATGCGGGGTGTCCAGCAGAGCGTTGATTTCGGCGGTACGGTGGAGGTCTTGGCGACGGCGGTATTCCTCGCAGGGAAGCCCGCCTAGATCAGGATTGCCCGGCTTGCCGAGGTAAGTAGAGAGCGGCGCGAGGTTGTTGAAAGTTATGTTCGAGCCGATATAGATGCTGTCGCTGCGCAGAAGTTCCGCGAGGAAAGGGTCCTTCATCGCGTGGAATTTGAAATTGTCGACGATGTGTTCACCCATGTAACGGGTGCCAATGCGATAATCGATTGAATAGTGAAACCACGCGCCAGTTGCCCGCAACATATTGGAGACATGCGTTTTTCCAAGGCCGGACATTCCAAAAAGGAGAACCTTTTTGTTCGGGGATGCAAGCCAGTCTTTTGCGGCGGGGATCATGATGCGGCCTCTGTACAGTTTGCCCTGTCCTAGCCAGCGGAATGGAGTGGGTCAATTGCCGTTAAAACCAAGGCAAAAGAAAAGGCCCTGCCGTTGCTGGCAGGGCCCAATTTGTTTGGTGTCGAAGCTTTAGTAGCTAAAGCCGATACGAACACCAGCGCCGATTGCCGAGTTGTCGTCGAACGTTGTTGTTCCGAAAGCGCCAAGATCAGTGTTGGCTTCACCAATTGCGGCGTATTGAATGCCGGCGGTGATTTTCATGTTGTCATGTGTATAGGATGCTGCAACGCCGACAGTTGTGTAGCCATTTGTCGGGCCGAGGTTACCAGTAAAGCCGGAGCTTTGTCCTTCGTATCCAATAGTGAGTGCACCAGACCATGCGTCAGTGAACTGACGACCAATACCGAGACGGTAGCTGACGGTATCTTCGTCGTAGGACACGAGCGAGTCGCCACCTGTCGCCATGGCATAGCCAGCAGGCGAGATGTCGAACTCAGACCAGTCAACCCAACGTACGACGCCAAAGAGGAGCGTGTCTGCTGCAATGCCTGTCTGAAACTCGAGGTTTACCGACTGTGGCATAGTCGTTTCAAATGGTAGGCTTGGTGCGCCATTTTCTTCGACGGAAAACTCGTGCGTGATTGCGGAGTTATAGGTCAGAGCCACGCGCAATGCGATATCTGGCCGTTCATACGCCACACCGGCGAGGTAGCCATAGTCAGCCTGACGATTGGTGCTCATGGTATAACCTTGCAAAGGAATATCAACTTTGCCCGATGCAGTTCCCACGCGCATACCACCATAGACACTTACGTTCTCGTTGGCTTGATAGCGAACAATTGCCGTAAGGTTGGTGATATCAACTTGAGCAGTTGTCCCTTGAAGCGGGTAGGCCGTACCATATGGGAACGGCAAATCCGTGCTTGTTGGGTAAGCGACATCCGCACCGTGAGGCTCGGATAGCTGGATACCAACATGCCACTGATCGTTCAGTTGCGTTTTGTAAGATAGGCTACCGGTGGTGTAGCTCTCGAGCATGTCACCGGATGTAACGGATGGATTTACATCAAGACTGCCGCTCACTGAGGGTTTCACATGGCCGAGAGCGATTTCGGCATAAGAACCCTTCTCGAACATGAACAGGACGCTTTGATCAGCGCGCTCAAGGCCACCGGCGTGTGCTGCGATGGTTGAGCTGGCGAGAATCGCGCCTGTGCTAAGTAGTTTATTCATCTTCCCTCCCAAAGGAATTCGCGTTTGTTGGTACAGGCTGGAAACAATCCTATAAATCGTCAACGTAAACGCCGCGTAAACTAAGTCAGCGTTTCGCAACTGTGTTACAAAAGACATGTAAAATAGGGTTACTGACCCGTATTCTCACGGGACTCGCGCAGCAGGTTGATATAATTTGCTGTGAATATGATAGCCGCACCGTAAAACACATAGATGTCGATTCCTTCGTCATAGAAGAGGAATCCGATCAATGCGATGAGTGGTAGGCGCGCGAAATCAATCGGCATAACCGTTGGAGCTGGGGCTATGGATAGCGCCCGTGTCAGACAAAAATGAGCCACCAATCCACATAAACCAACAAGGAAAATTGCCGGCACATAAGCCATACTTGGTATTGTGATGTGCCCATCATACCCTGCGCCGATCAAGCCAAAGACGGTTTGGGTTGCGGTGAGGTAAACCATAATACAGGTGATTGATTGGCTGCGGGTCAATTTGCGTGTGAGCACGTTTGTCATCGCAAAACATATCGCGGAGAGCGCCGCGGCAATGATCCCGACGTTGATGGTTTCAACCGTTGGGCGGGTCACAACCAGAATGCCAATAAAGCCGAAGCAAGCCGCAATTGCGCGCCCGCGTGTTAGCCGCTCACCTAGAAGCAGTGGAGAAAACAGAAGAACCCAGATCGGCGACGTGAATTCAATCGCAAAGACTTGGGCCAATGGGATGAGCGTAAGCGCCAAAAACCAGAGGTTCTGTCCGGTGAAATGAAACAGGTTGCGCAGGATTTGCAGGGGTAATTGTTCGGTATTGACCTCACGCAGGCTTCCAGTTGCCAACGCCACGGGAACCACAATCAACAGGCCAACGATCGAACGGTAGAGCATTAGTTCGAACGTGTCCAACTCGTTCAGAATCTCGCGCCCGGCAACAGCCATCGTCGAAAACGCAACAATTGCGCCGATCATCCAAAATGCCCCGCGAATTGCGGCGGGCTTAATGGTGGGGAGTGTTTGTTCTGACATGAGGCGAGATCCAAATAGAGCGAGAAACAGGTATCAGGAGAGAAACCCGTGTCAATTCAAATCCTGCGTTGCCATTGCTGATAAATCGGGATTCACGGGCGGCCATCGCATCCCACGGTGTATGCGAACTCAGTCACTTGACAGAGAAGACTTTGTTAATGCGTTTAAGTACCCAAAGAGGAGCGATAGAAACGCCCCCAAATGAACAACCATGATCGCCTTGTCTTTCCACATGACGCCAACTGAAAACCATAGGAAAATTCCTATGAAAAACAGATAGATGTTGTAGGGGACAAGGTTCAGACCCGTTAAGCCATAGCCGAACAATTGCACAACCGTGGCAATCCATTAAACAACATCGACCCGTTTGATATCCCTTAACGACAATTTTCTTGCCCCCATGGGGCCATGAGAAAAACGTAGGGAACTCTAGAGTTTTGCAGCAGCCCCTGAGTTATTCCCATTCGATTGTGCCGGGAGGCTTGGAGGTGATGTCATAAGTGACGCGGTTGATACCTTCGACCTCGTTGATGATACGCGTTGCGGTTTCGCCAAGGAACTCGTGGCTGAACGGGTAATAATCCGCGGTCATACCGTCTACCGAGGTCACCGCACGCAGCGCGCAGGCGTAGTCATAGGTGCGCCCATCGCCCATAACGCCAACGGTGCGCACAGGGAGGATTGCAACAAAGGCTTGCCAGATTTCGTCATAGAGGCCGTGCTTGCGGATTTGGTCAATATAGACCGCATCGGCTTCGCGGAGGATGTCGAGCTTGGCACGTGTGATTTCGCCGGGACAGCGGATTGCAAGGCCGGGGCCAGGGAAGGGGTGCCGACCAATGAAACTCTTGGGCAGGCCAAGCTCGGTTCCGAGCGCGCGCACTTCGTCTTTGAACAATTCGCGCAGTGGCTCAACCAACTTGAGGCCCATCTTTTCGGGCAAGCCACCCACGTTGTGGTGGCTTTTAATTGTCACCGAAGGGCCGCCGGAAAAGCTCACCGATTCAATGACATCAGGGTAAAGCGTGCCTTGGGCCAGATATTCAGCGCCATCAATCTTGTTGGCGTACTTCTGGAATACGTCGATGAACAGACCGCCGATGATTTTGCGTTTGGTTTCCGGATCTGCTTGGCCATCGAGCGCGCCGAGGAACAATTCCTGCTCGTCGGCGTGGATCAGCTTCATGTTGTAGTGATCGCGGAACATGGTCACGACCTCTTCGGCCTCACCTTTGCGCAGCAACCCGTGGTCAACAAACACACAGGTCAGTTGATCGCCAATCGCTTCGTGGATCAGAACCGCCGCAACAGAACTATCAACGCCGCCAGATAGGCCACAAATCACCTGCTTGTCGCCAACCTGCTTGCGGATGGCTTCGATCGCCTGTTCACGATAGGCACCCATGGTCCAATCGCCGGAGAAACCAGCGAGTTTGATGAAGTTTTCATAGAGCTTGGCGCCGTTCGGTGTGTGATGCACTTCGGGATGGAATTGCACAGCAAAGAAGTTGCGCTCCGTATCGGCCGTAATCGCAAAAGGCGCGTTTGGCGACGTGCCGTAAACCTCAAAACCCGGCGCGATGGCAGAAACGTGGTCGCCGTGGCTCATCCAGACCTGCTCCTTGCCGCCATCAAACCAGCCGTCGAGCAGAGGCAGTTTAGCATCCTCTGGTGTTACATAGGCACGACCAAATTCAGCGGTGCCGTGTCCGCGTTCAACCTTGCCGCCGAGCATATGCATCATCACCTGCTGGCCGTAGCAAATACCAAGCACCGGAACGCCGAGGCTGAAAACCTCTTTCGGCGGGCGTGGCGAGCCTTCGGTCATGACGCTGGCCGGTCCTCCTGAAAGGATCACCGCTTTGGGTGCAAATCCGATCAGAAACTCTGACGTAACATTCTGATACGGATGGATTTCGCAATAGACCGAGAGTTCACGAAGGCGACGGGCAATAAGCTGCGTCACTTGCGAACCAAAGTCGATGATAAGGAGGCGCTCGTGCGAGGAAATATCTGTCATGCGGCGGGAATAAAGTGCCGCGCCCTTTGGCGCAAGAGCGAGCTTCGATTTCAGTGCTCTTGGCGCTGTTTTAGGCGGTGAATGGCACGGAAATTTGCGCCCAGTTTTTGAAAATGTCGCTTTCGGTCGTAAAATGTCCATTTTGCGCCCTGAGTAGGTGGAAATGCGTGACTAGATGTAAGGGGTTAGGACAAGGAAGACGCCAATGTCAGAGAGAATCGCTCGCAAGCGCGGCGGAGGCGGCGCAGCGCGCCGTGCAGCGCGGCAGGCCGTGAGTTTTGAAACTGCACCAACAATCGTGCGGAACATTCCGAACTACGAACCGATTGATGCGGCGACTTTGGATATTATTGAGCGCAATGCGGAAACAGTCCTTGAGGAAATTGGTGTATCGTTTCCTGAAAACCCAGAAGCCCTAGAGATCTGGCGGAACGCGGGCGCGGAGATTGATGGGGATCGTGTTCGGATTCCACGAGGATTGGCGCGCGAATTGTGCAAAACCGCGCCGTCGCAATTTACGCATCACGCAAGAAATCCAGAACGAAGCGTTACCATTGGTGGCGATAATCTTGTACTTGCGCCGGTCTATGGGCCGCCGTTTGTACGCGATATTGAGGGTGGTCGGCGCTATGCCGTGATGGACGATTTCGAGAATTTTGTGCGCCTTGGATATATGTCCAAATACTTGCACCTCTCTGGCGGTACGGTCTGTGAACCAACCGATATTCCTGTAAATAAACGGCATCTTGATATGTTGCTCGCGCATATGACGCTGTCGGATAAACCTTTTATGGGGTCCGTGACAGAGCCAAGCCGCGCGCAAGACTCCGTCGAGATGTGCGAAATTCTGTTCGGCAAGGACTTTGTCCGCGATAACACGGTGTTGACTTCGCTCATCAACATTAACTCGCCGCTTACATTTGACTCGATCATGATGGGGGCGCTTGAAGTCTATGCAAAGGCAAATCAAGCGTGCATCATTTCGCCGTTCATCGTTGGCGGAGCAATGGCGCCCGTTTCGGTTGTTGGAACGCTGACGCAAGTCTTGGCCGAGGTTCTGGCTGGTGTAGCCTACTCTCAGTTAATTCGCCCTGGCGCTCCTGTGATTTTCGGAGCTTTCGTGGCGTCTATTGATATGAATTCCGGCGCCCCAACTTTCGGAACTCCCGAATCTTCACAAATCCTTTACGGGGCAGGGCAGTTGGCGCGCCGACTTAACCTTCCCTTTAGATCTGGTGGAGGGCTTTGCGGCTCAAAACTTCCCGACGCACAAGCGGGATACGAAACTGCAAACACGTTGAATGCGGCCCTGCTGGGCGGGGTGAATTTCATGTTACACGCCTGCGGTTGGCTTGAAGGCGGGTTGGTTGCGTCATTCGAAAAATTCGTCATGGATGCCGACCAGCTTGGTGCTTTGCACAAAATGGCCGCGGGTATATCGAACGACGAAAATGCCCAGGCCATGAGTGCAATCGAAGAGGTTGGCCCAGGTGGGCATTATCTCGGTTGTGCCCATACCCAAGCGAATTATCAGGACGCGTTTTGGCGCAGTGATGTGCTGGACTATAAGCCATTCGAAACATGGCAGGACGAGGGCGCGCGCGATACCGAAAACCTCGCAGCCGCCAAGGTGAAATCGCTTCTGGCCAGTTACCAACAACCGCCTCTTGATCCCGAAATCGAGAGTAAACTTCGATCCTATGTAGCTGCAAAGAAATCGAGTTTACCAGATTCCTTGACCTAACCCAGTCGGTATCAGGGTTATCCAACGACACGCAAATGCGAACGTGGGATTTCATCTGATTGCGTATAAAGCTGTGCTTCGCCCATGAGTGCAACAAGCACCTCGATATGGCGCATGACAGAATAGCTGGCTTCACCGGATTTGCGCTTGTTTTCGAGGGTGCGTTCTTCGTTGATTAAGGTGATTAGTGCTTGGCCCGAACTTGGGATTTGCTCCAAACGCAATAGCCGTTTGAGATCACGTGTTCGATTGTAGTCGCGCAACCCATGACGTGCGGCGCGAATGAGAATGCGTGGGCGATGCAGCATTTTCAGCATTGATTTGATGTCGTTCATAAAGCCTCCGGTGTTTCTTGGATGCTTTAATCAAACACAACCTATGCGTGTGTTGCGTGTAAATTGACTCGCCGTACGCGTGTTTACGGATTGTTTAGTAATTAAACCCAAGGATAGCGAAACTGGTATTTTTTAACCTTTGGGTAACCATGTGTATTTCGGTTTGCTCGCGTACTTCAATCCAAAACCACAACAAGGAGACTCTTCATGGGGGATGTTATGGATACCTGTTTGCATCAGGATCCGTTGCCACACTGGGTGCCGCAAACTGCCGAGCGGTACCTGCTTCATACAGAGACGGGGTTGTCTATTCGGGCCGTTGCAAGGGCGGTAGGGTGCCATGCATCAACGGTAATGCGGCAAATTCATAAATTTGAATCACGTCGCGATGACTTGCTCGTAGATCTTGGTTTGAAGCGCTTGGGCAAAAGTCATTTTCAGCCGCCGGAGGATATCGAAACGGCCAAAAAAATCGTTTTGCCAGCGCGCCCCGAAACACCAACGGAAGAGGATAAAGAGCTTGAACAAGAGGCGCGGCGAGTTCTTAAGCGCCTTTGTGAACCAGGTTCGCACTTACTTGTGGGGGAAGAAATGGAGCAGGCGGTTGTTCTGCGCGATTTGCCAAGTGGGCAATCCACGCGCACAGCAATATTGCACCGCAGTGTGGCTGAAGTTATGGCGCTAAATGACTGGATAGATTGTGTAAAATCCGGCAAAGTCACGCTCTATGAGATCACACCTCAAGGCCGTGCATTTCTGAAATGCGGCGGCGTGTCGCCGATGACGACATCTGTTGGTTTCGCCGAAAGCCAAGCCGCGTTTTCCTCTGCGCCGTCCAGTCGTGCGATCGAGGTCAACTTACGCAAAACAAACCTTGCGGAAACCCCATTAACGATGTTGTCCCGCCGCCGTGATCCGGATGGTAACCCGCTTTTGACGGACGAAATGATTGCAGCTGGCGAGCGGATTCGAGAGGATTTCGAACTCGCGCAGCTTGGGTATCAATGTGATGATATCTGGGAAAACTACATCTACGAAGGGACGTATGCGAACGACAACCCTATAATTCCCTTTGCCAATTCAAAACACAAAGAAGCACACGAGCGCGCGCGTGATGCGCTCAGAGAACTCGGACAAGACCTCGGTGACGTGGTCCTGCGCTGTGTTTGCAAGCTTGAGGGGCTTGAAGCGGCAGAAAAGGAAATGGGGTGGTGCGCCCGAAGTGGAAAAGTCATCCTACGGATCGCATTGTCGCGATTGGCTGCCTACTACAAGCACCGATATGGCGAGCACGGGCCGCTGATTGGTTAATGGCCATTCGGATGTCGGCCCGTAAATGGATGCTGGGTCTGCTTTACGCAAGAGGCTACGAACAACACATCTTGCAAGTGGGGCAGCGCTGATGCGCTTGAATTTGCTTAGATTGCCCTGCGTTTTTTCCGTCTTAAGAAGGATTGCTCGAAGCCCGAATCCACGACGGGCTTGGGGCTATGATGAATTTCCTCATATGCGCAGCGTTGAGTTTGCTGCATAGCTGCTCACCGCGACGATTCAAACGCTTCCCATTCCCGACAAAAAACCGTTATACACGGGCAAATTGTGAGGAGAAATCATGCGTGATCTCAAGATTCCGGCCCAGCGCCATCCAGAGAAAGCCAAGAACCCCGATAACGCTCAGCCTAAGAAACCAAGTTGGATTCGGGTAAAGGCGCCGGGCGGCAAAGGCTATGCCGAGACCCACAAGATCATGCGGGACAATGCGCTGACGACGGTTTGTGAAGAAGCGGGCTGTCCGAACGTTGGTGAATGCTGGTCGCAAGGCCATGCTACGATGATGATCATGGGTGAGGTCTGTACTCGGGCCTGTACGTTCTGCAATATTGCAACCGGTAAGCCGCCCGAAGACCTTGACCCGTTTGAGCCTGGTCGCGTTGCTGCTGCAGTCAAGAAGCTCGGATTGAACCACGTGGTGATCACCTCGGTTGATCGCGACGATGTTGAGGACGGCGGAGCAGAGCATTTTGCTCAGACGATTAGAGCCATTCGCCAGCAATCCCCGAATACGACTATCGAGATTTTGACGCCGGATTTTATACGATGCGATCCCAAGGTGCTTGAGATTGTCGTCGAAGCGCGGCCTGACGTTTTCAACCATAACCTCGAAACGGTTCCCGGCCTCTATCCAGAGGTGCGCCCAGGCGCGCGCTATTTCCACAGCCTGCGTCTTTTGCAGCGTGTGAAAGAGATGGACCCGACGATGTTTACGAAGTCCGGCATTATGGTTGGCCTTGGTGAAGACAAACAAGCGGTGATGCAAGTGATGGAAGACATGCGCGCTGCAGATATCGATTTCTTGACGATCGGGCAGTATCTTCAACCGACGCCCAAACACCACGCCGTTGATCGGTTTGTAACGCCTGAGGAGTTCAAGACCTATGAGAAGGCCGCCTATGGCAAAGGTTTCCTCATGGTTTCAGCGACGCCACTGACGCGAAGTTCATACCACGCTGGCGACGACTTCGCGCAATTGCGGGCAGCCCGCGAAGCAAAGTTCGCGACAAAAGCCTAACAAAATTTGAACTAACAAATTATGAAAGCGCTCCGACAATTGTTCGGAGCGCTTTTGATTTTGGGTAATCGGTTGAGTGATTGGCTACGATATCAGCTAGAAATGTTGCCCAAGCCCGGCACCATAGAAATAGTCTGTGTTTTCGACATTGCTGCCAATAAAGACGTTGAGCCATCCGTCGTTAAAAAACCGATACTTGCCATTTAGGCCATAGACCAATTCGCCGGAAAAGCCGTCGCTATACATTAGGTCAACGCCAATCGAGGCATTACGAACGATGTTATAATCGGCATAGGCCGTGATCGTATTTTCAAAGGGCGATTCCAGTCGGTCCCAACGAAGACCGGCGTTGAACTCTGTCGAATGTGCCTCGATACCGATGCGATAGAGGAATTGGTCATAGTCCTGAAGTGTAGTCCACTCAAGGCCGCCATATACAGCGAATTGATAACCCTGATCGCTTACTGGGAAATCGTGGCGAACAGCGAGATTCCAATCCCTTAGATCAAGGTCGTCCATTTGGTTGTAGGAAATGCCAACTTTTGTGTTGGAAAACTGCCCGTCCCAGCGGGCGCCTATCGGGCGATCACCGGAACTTGAAAACAAATAAGCGTTGGAAACCCAAGAGCGTGTTAATTGTCCAAGCTCAAAATCAAGCCATGTGCTGCCGAGGAAAAGGTGCGTGTCAAAATAGCCCTCGTCGGTTACCGGACGCGGCGCCCCGATCGAAAAGCGACCAAAGTCACCTGTATAACTCACTGCTGCATAAAACGCTTTAGGATCATCTCCGCCCGGGCCATCAAGGCCTTCTATTGCGAAATGTAAACCGATGGGGCCGAGATTAGATGAATGCTGATCTGGGCTAATCCCAAAATCAAGACGGCCAGAGAAGGTCGTTTCGCTGTCTCCAAAAACAGAAAACCGTTCAAGCCCCACGTCACCGCGGATATATATTCCGTTTGGCGCGCTGACTTCTGCGGCGACTTGAGTGGCCGCAACGCTGGCAACGAACGCACAAAACAAACTGCGCTTAGCCATAATTCTTCCTAACAAATGTATTCTTACTCGATACTCAACTACCAACTTCGATACTTGCAAAGCGGTCTTGTACCTATAGACCGCGAAACATTACCAAAACCTTGTTGCAGAACCGATACAGAGCTATTCGATGCGAATTTTGGGGTTTGGCTCGCGCTGCAAGCCCTCGGGAATGCCGACAAACCGCTCTAATCCAGCCAAGGCCAAACACAGGAGCACCACACCAAAAACGAGTATCACGCGCCGCGTGGAAGGCGGTCTGCGGCTCCAGCGCGACATGCGTAGTAAGTGGCGCGGATTAAGGCTCATTCTTCGGTAAAGCGCACCTTGCCAATATAGGGGAGGTTGCGGTTTCTTTGTGCAAAATCAATGCCGTACCCTACGACGAATTCGTCGGGAATTTCAAATCCGGTCCAGTCGGATTTGATGTCAACCTCACGGCGCGATGGCTTGTCGAGCAGGCAAATCGTCTTGAGCTTTGCAGGGTTTCGGGAGTTCAAAAGATGCGTCACATGGGTGAGGGTGTGGCCTGTGTCCACAATGTCCTCAACAACCAGAACATCACGGCCTTCAATGGCACCGCGCAGGTCTTTCAGGATGCGCACTTCGCGGCTGCTTTCCGTACCGTCACCATAAGACGAAGCCTCGAGGAAATCGACTTCAACAGGCAGATCAAGTTCCCGCACGATATCCGCAATAAAGACAAATGAGCCGCGCAAAAGCCCAACGACAACAAGCTTGTCTGTCTTGGAAAATTCACGCTCGATCTCGCGAGACAGCTCTTCGATCCGTGCGGCGATAGACTTGGCGGTGATCATCTGATCGATGACATAAGGACGCGTTGGCATGGTTCTCCCCTTGCATTTAGGCGCGGAGTACACGAAATGGAGGGCCAATGCTATGAATAATTGAGATAGTTTAACCCGATATGCCCACGCACCAAGAGACCCGCACACTTCCTTATACGGCAGAGCAGATCTATGACCTCGTTGCGGATGTCGGGGCTTATCCCCAGTTTTTGCCATGGTGCGCAGGGGCGCGAATTCGGTCTGTGACTCCAATTGAGGGCGGAGACGAAATGCTGGCTGATCTGGTGATCAGTTTCAAAGTTTTCCGTGAACGCTTCGGCAGCCGCGTGCGTCTTTATCCGGAGCGGCGGTTGATCGAGACCGAATACCTTGATGGTCCGTTCAAATACCTCAAGAGCCATTGGAAAATGCGAGACCTCGAAGAAGGGGGCTGCGAGGTTTCGTTCTTTGTGGATTTCGAGTTCAAAAGCAAAATCCTACAAAAGCTCATTGGCGTAGTGTTTAACGAAGCGATGATGATGATTGTGCGTGCTTTTGAATCGCGCGCCAAGAAGCTCTACGGATGAGCCCGACTTACCCGAACGGCCGTGAGGGGCGCATCGTATGACCCCCATGGCCATACTTATCATCGCGGTGATCTTGTTTGTTTTGCTGGGCTATTACCGCGTTTTGATCCGGCTTGTTTTCAAGTTCGTCTGGCTCATCCTAACCGCAATCCTGTTGCTGGCTGTGGTCGGAATGTTCACCTCGGGTTGAGGGGGCGGTTTCCTGTCGGAGAATAGAAAAGGCCGCCCTGATTAGGAGCGGCCCTCATTTTGTAAGCAGTGATAAAACTACGAGTTAAATTCGTAGGCCCGCTCGCCATGAGCTTCGAGATCAAGCCCGTTGGTTTCGGCTTCGGCGCTCACCCGCATTGGCGTGATAAAGCCAACAGCTTTCGCAATGATAACCGTCACGACCAGCGTGAATATCCCGACAATCACAAGCCCGCCAAGTTGTGCAACCCAGTCGCCCTTGCCAAATGCCGCAATCATAATGGTGCCGAAGATGCCACCAACTCCGTGTACCGCGAACACATCCAGCGTGTCGTCGATCTTAAGAACATTGCGGATCAGGTTCACAGCTTCCTGACACAGGATGCCCGCAACCGCGCCGATAATCAGTGCCTCGATCGGTCCAACAAACCCCGAAGCAGGCGTGATCGAAGCAAGGCCAGCGATGGTGCCGGTAACAAGGCCAACAAGGCTCGCGGTGCCGTATTTGATCTTTTCCCAGAGTGCCCAAGTCAAGCTGGCGGCCGCCGCCGAAAGATGCGTGACTGTTATCGCCATCGCTGCGCCACCGTCTGCGGCAAGTTGCGAGCCGCCGTTAAAGCCGAACCAGCCAACCCAGAGCATCGCCGCGCCGATCATAACGAAGCCGGGCGAGTGGGGTGGTTTGTTCTGAACTTTGCGCGCCCCAAGCATGACGGCCAGCACAAGCGCCGCGATCCCAGCGGTTTCGTGCACGACGATACCGCCTGCGAAATCCATGACGCCTGTGCCGAAGATGCCGCCTTCAGAGAGAAAGCCGCCGCCCCAGATCCAATGCACAACTGGCGCATAGCACAGCAGCATCCAGAGGCCGGAGAAAGTCAGCACATATGCAAAGCCGATCCGCTCGACATACGCCCCAACGATCAGCGCAGGCGTGATAATCGCAAATGTCATTTGAAATGCGAAAAAGAGGACCTCCGGAAGGGTTCCGGAGGTGCTTTCGGTTGTGACCCCTGAGAGGAAGGCTTTGCCCAAGCCGCCCCAATACGCACCGCCGTCACCGAAGGCGATGGAATAGCCAACAACAAGCCAAAGCACGCTCATCAAGCACGCAATGGCGTAACAGTGCATGAAAACGCTCAGCACGTTGCGCGCGCGCACAAGCCCCCCGTAAAAAAGCGCCAGCCCCGGTAATGTCATAAACAACACCAAGGCCGTGGCCATCATTATCCAAGCTGTATCTGCCCCGTTCATCGTCCCCTCCGATAGGTTTTTTCCGTGATAGAGGCATGAAGCGTCCAATCAGTGATGTGAAAAGAGGCAAAAGGTGTGATGGGTGTGTAAAAAACGGGCAGTTACGCGATTGCCGCAATAATAGGCAATTCGCAGCGTGTTTGATGAATTGTTGTGCGAGTTAGGAAATGGCGTTGAGGAGAAGCGTAAGCGCATGATCGCGCGCCGCGATACGGACATTGCCGCGCCCCATGGCACCAAACTCCACGGTTTCAGTTTTGGTCGGGTGGCCCGCTTGCGCCAAACCGAAACAAACGCGCCCCTCGGGTTTGTGCTCACTTCCGCCCGGACCTGCTATGCCTGTGATTGAAACCGCAAGCGTGGCGTTGGAGTTTGCAAGTGCGCCATCGGCCATCTCTTGGGCGACTTCTTCGGAAACTGCGCCAACGCGGTCGAGCGTTGCGCCCTTCACGCCAAGAAGCGCTTGTTTTGCGTCATTGGTATAGGTGACAAACCCGCGATCAAATATCGCCGAGCTTCCAGCCACATCTGTGATCGCCGCGCTGACCATACCGCCCGTGCAGCTTTCTGCCGTGGCAATCGCCACTTTGGCACGAAGGCTGAAGGTTAAGAGGCGCTCTGCAAGGCTCATACCCATACGATATGGTAAATCACCCCAAATGCAACAACGGTAAGAGCAGCGAACACGCCTGCGATCACATCATCAAGCATCACACCAACAGCATCGTTGCGGCGGTCCGCCCATCCCACGGGGCCGGGTTTGGTGATGTCAAATGCGCGAAACGCAAGAAACGCCACTATAATGCCGGGGTAAAGCGCGAGCATCGTAGTTTCGGCAAACCCAGCCCCAAAAGACACGGGCCAAAGCGCGATCCACATGCCCGCAACCTCATCAATTACGATCTCGCCTGGGTCATGATCCGCTTTGCCAGCAGTTTCCTGTTTGGTCGCCCAAATGCCAACAAAGATCACCGCAATGGTCGCGACAGCCAGCACAGGAAAGCCACCGATCAGGTGTAGAATATAAGCGGCGGGTAGGGCTGCGAGGCTGCCCCATGTGCCAGGGGCGGGCTTGAGAAGCCCGGCGCCAAAGAACGTTGCGATCAGTTTCGTTGCGGTCATGATTTCACCAATGTCGCCGTAGCAAGCGCGGCGATCCCTTCTTCGCGGCCAGTAAAGCCGAGGCGTTCGGAGGTTGTTGCTTTCACGCTGATGCGCTCAATGTCCAACCCCATGATTTCGCAAAGTTTTACGCGCATTTCTGTGGCGCGTGGGCCGATCTTCGGTTGTTCGCAAATCAGCGTACAATCGACATTGCCAATGGCAAAGCCGCTGTCTTGTGCCAGCTCAACGGCGTGCTTAAGGAAAATGTCACTTGCTGCACCTTTCCACTGCGCCTCGCTCGGCGGGAAGTGCTGCCCGATGTCGCCCTGACCAAGCGCGCCATAGATGGCATCAGTGATCGCATGCATTCCCACATCGGCATCGGAATGGCCTTGCAACCCGCGACCAAACGGAATTTCAACACCACAGAGGATCACATGGTCGCCCTCACCAAATCGATGCACGTCAAATCCGTTGCCAAGCCGAATGTCCATTGATCTTTGTTCTCTTTCTTTAAGTATGCGTTCCGCGTGGGCGAAATCCTGCGGGTAAGTAAGCTTGATGTTGTCCTCATCCCCTTGGGTGATGGTGACGTCAATTCCATGGCCAAGTGCCAGCTCTACATCGTCTGCGGCCTCGTGTGTGCCGTTTTCATGCGCTGCGCGGATAGGGTCGAGTGCAAATCCCTGTGGTGTCTGGGCGCGATAAAGCCCGTCGCGCGATTGCATGCCAGTCACCTGTGCGTCTTCTCCGCACCAAAGTGCATCGGTGACAGCAAGGGCAGGGGCAGCAGCATCTGCATCGGCTAGAGCCTCAATAACCCCGTCGATCACGGCACGGCTGGTCAAACAGCGCGCGCCGTCATGTATCAGCACATGCGTTGTGCCCGATGGAAGAGCGGCAAGCCCAAGCGCAACAGAGGCTGCGCGGCTCTCGCCACCGATTGTAAAGCCGATATTCTCTATATCCTTAAGGCAATCCCGCGTGGTTTCTTCGGTGTCCGCGGCATGTACAACCGTGACCGATGCCACATCCGGATGCTTTGCAAAAATCTCAACCGTGTGGCGCAGAACAGGGCGTCCCGCCAGCAAGCGGAATTGCTTTGGCAATCCGCCACCCATCCTGCTCCCGCTTCCAGCGGCGACGATGAGCGCGGCCACTTTCATCTGGTCCGGTGTTCCGGTTGGAATTTGTGCGTTCGTCATGGGGTATCTCTAGGCAAATCACGAATTGATAACAACGACAGATTGTGCGTCATGGGTGCGTGATTAAAAAATAGGCATTGCGTGTTTTTGTTGCATTTTACCAATCGGTAGAATTGCCAATTGTGTTTTAGGGCGGTAGCAAAGAGCAAATGCACAAGGATTAAGCGTTTGACCGTAAAACTCGCAGAATTGGATTTGACCCCACCGGTGTTCCTCGCACCGCTGGCGGGTATTACCGATCTGCCATTCCGGAATCTCGTGTCAAAATTCGGAGCGGGCCTCGTTGTAAGCGAGATGGTCGCCAGTCAGGAAATGGTGCAAGCCAAACCGGGTGTCCGCGAACGCGCTGAGCTTGGGTTTGACAGCGCCAACACCTCGGTGCAAATCGCGGGGCGGGATGCCTATTGGATGGGCGAGGCCGCACGCATGGTCGAAAGCAACGGTGCGCGTCTGATTGATATCAATATGGGCTGCCCTGCCAAGAAGGTCGTAAACGGCTATTCCGGATCGGCACTGCTTAAGGATCTGGACCATGCGCTCACATTGATCGAGGCCGTCGTCGCGGCTGTTAAAATTCCGGTTACACTCAAGACGCGCCTTGGATGGGACGACGACCTGCTCAATGCACCGGAACTTGCCAAACGGGCGGAAGCTGCTGGTATCCAGATGATTACGATCCACGGCCGAACACGTTGCCAGTTTTACAAAGGTCGCGCCGATTGGGTCGCGATCAATAGGGTGAAAGAGGCGGTTGCCATTCCAGTGATTGCGAATGGCGATGTCCTTGGCCCCGAAACCGCGCGCACTGCCCTCGAGAAATCCGGCGCAGATGGTGTGATGATCGGGCGCGGCGCGCAGGGGCAACCATGGGTGCTGGCACAAGTATCAGCCGCTCTCTATGGAACGGATGAACCCGAGGTGCCAAAGGGCGCGGATTTTGCCGATATGGTCGCCGCCCATTACGAAGAGATGCTCTCGTTTTATGGGGAAACGCTTGGCGGTCGTGTCGCGCGCAAACATTTGGGGTGGTACATGGATCGCGTCCAAACACCGCCTGACCTTCGAAAATCCATACTGACTGAACGCGCGCCCGCCGCCGTTCTGACGCGCCTGCCAGAGGCGCTCCTACCGCATGACAGGATCGCAGCATGACGGAAACCAACATCGACTTTTGGGCATCCTTGCCCATTCCAGCCTTCATTCTCGACGCAGACGATCACATCGAGGATTGTAACCCAGTGGCCGAGAGTTTTCTCAATACATCGGCCAAAACGCTTCACGGCGCACCTGTTTGGGACAAAGTCATGATTGACGCGCCGCTTGAAAGCTCGTTTGAGCGCGTGCGCAAAGATCGGTCCGCACTGTTTATCAATGACGTGGACGTCGGCGGCGGCGACCGCCCACCGGTTCTCTGTAACATTCAAATCGCGCCACTTTCTCTTGTTGGCGGCGAGAGTTCGGCCAAGGTTCTGCTCCTGATTTCTCCGCGCGAGATTGCAGGGCGCTTAGGGCGCAGCCACTCGGTAAAGTCAGCAGCCAAATCTGCGATCGGCATGGCCGAAATGCTGGCGCATGAAATCAAGAACCCGCTTGCTGGCATCACGGGGGCTGCGCAACTCTTGTCGATGAACCTCAGTGTGGAAGATCAGGAAATGACTGATCTGATCGTTGCTGAAACACGCCGCATCGTGAAACTGCTGGAGCAGGTGGAGCAATTCGGCAATGTGCTCATGCCGCAGTGTAAGGCCGTGAATATCCACGATGTTCTGGATCGCGCCCGCCGTTCGGCCATGGTCGGTTTTGGTGCGCATATGGATATCGTTGAGGATTACGATCCCTCGCTCCCCGCAACGTGGGGGGATGCGGACCAGCTTCAGCAGGTGTTCTTAAACCTGCTCAAGAATGCGTCCGAAGCCAACAAAGCGGGCGGAAAAATCCGCATTCATACATTCTATGAAAACTCGATGCGCCTGCGCCGTGCCGATGGCTCTGGTTCCGTGCCGCTTCAAATCGAAATCATGGATGATGGTCCGGGTTTGCCGGCCGAAATCGCAAGCGATGTGTTCGAGCCCTTTGTATCGGGCCGCGAAAACGGAACCGGCCTCGGCCTCGCGCTTGTGAGCAAAATCATATCCGAGCATCAGGGATGGATCGCCGTTGACTCGGCGCCAGGCAGAACCGTGTTCCGCCTCTCCTTGCCTGTTGCCCCGAAATTTGAACAAACCGAAGTGGAGACCGCCTGATGGATGGGACAGTTCTAGTCGCAGATGATGATCGTACAATTCGTACCGTCCTGACCCAAGCTTTGACCCGAGCGGGCTGTAAGGTCCATGCCACGTCTTCTTTGATGACGTTGATGCGTTGGGTCGAGGAAGGGAAGGGCGATCTCGTGATTTCCGACGTCATGATGCCCGACGGAAACGGCCTCGAAGCGCTGCCGAAAATTGGCGAGCTCCGTCCCGGTTTGCCTGTGATTGTGATTTCGGCGCAAAACACCATCATGACCGCTATTCAGGCCGCTGAGGCCGAGGCCTATGATTACCTTCCCAAGCCGTTCGATCTTCCTGATCTGATGAAGCGAGCGGCCCGCGGCCTTGAGATTAAACGCCGTGCGCGCAACGCCAAACGAGACGACGACACCCAGCAAGAGGGCGCTTCCGACGATCTGCCGTTGGTTGGCCGCACGCCTCAAATGCAGGCGCTTTATAGGCTGGTTGCGCGGGTGATGAACACCGATCTCTCTGTGATGATCTCTGGCGAAAGCGGTACTGGCAAGTCATTGATTGCGCGGGCAATCCACGATTTCTCCGACCGCAGAACGCTGCCCTTTGTTGTGGTAAGTGCGAATGATCTCAAAGGGATGGACGGCCCAGCTACAGTAGTTTCCCGCGCAAAGGGTGGCTCGATCCTGTTTGATGAAGTTGGTGATTTGGATGCGGATTCTCAAGCACGGGTTGTTCGAATGCTCGACAGTTTCGGCGACAATGCCCCGCGCATCATGGCTACCAGCCAAACCAACTTAAGCCAGAAAATGGAAAGCGGCGAAATTCGACAAGATCTCTATTATCGCCTCTGTGGCGTGACAGTGACTGTACCTGCGCTGCGCGAGCGGGTGGATGACATTCCGTTGCTGGCAAACCATTTCTTAGCGAAAGCAGAACGCGAAGGTGCGCCGGTCCGTCGTCTTGGGCAGGATGCGATGGAGATGATCCGCGCCTATAGCTGGCCGGGCAACGTACGCCAGTTGGAAAACACGATCCGTCGTCTGGTCGTTACATCCGTTGAAGAAGAAATTACCGTCCCTGAGGTCGAGCTTGTCCTAGGCAACCAGCCCGCAATGGAGCCGACCAGCACAGGTGCCGAGGGCGAATTGCTGTCTGCATCGGTAGCAAAACACCTGCGCCGCTACTTTGATCTTCACGGCGGTGTCTTGCCGCCACCCGGCGTTTATCAGCGGATTCTGCGCGAAATCGAGACACCATTGATCGAAATCGCCTTGGATGCGACAGGTGGAAATCAGGCTAAGTGCGCGGACTTGCTTGGAATTAACCGAAACACCCTCAGAAAGAAGATCACAGACCTCGAAATTAGCGTGACACGCCGCCGCAAATTGATGTAAAAGAGCAACATACCCGTGACAATAAGGCTGCGGCCATAGAAAAGCAGTGGGTATGTTGTGGTGGCCACACATGGGGCCACATCATCTTTGGAGGGCACAGTGCCAATTTTGGGACAAAGTGCGACGATAAACAGGCTTAGTCGGCTGCGCCGACAACGAAAATTTCAGAATATCGCAACTCTGGGATTGGTCGTTCTTGGCCCGATATTGGCAGCGGCGACATTTGTTGTGCTTGGCCCCTATGAGGTGGCCGCTGGCCCAACTGCGCTTCGCCTGATTCTCTTGGCCGATTTGGTCTATGCGCTGCTTGTGGCTTCGCTCGTGTTGCAACGGGTGGTGCAGATGATCGCCGCAAGGCGGGCGAAATCTGCTGGGTCGCGGCTTCACTTGCGTTTGACCGGCGTTTTCGCGGTTGTGGCGCTCTTGCCGACTATTCTGGTTGCTGTTTTCGCGATGCTAACGGTGAATGTCGGGATCGAGGGCTGGTTTTCCGAGCGTGTGCGGGAAGTGGTTTCATCTTCGCTCGATGCTGCACAAGCCTATGAGGCGGAGCATCATCGTTTTCTCGTAACCGATGCCGAAGCTCTCGCAGACCGTATCAACCTCAACGCGTTGGGCAGCGTGCGCACGCCTGATGGTGATCTGCGCGAATTCCTGAATGACGCCCAGCAAGAGGTGAATCGCAACTTCCGCGAAGCTTTTGTAATTGACGGAGCCGGTGAAATCCGCGCTCGTGGCGTACGGTCATATCTATTTGATTACGAACGCCCAAGTGACGACGATCTTGCCCGCGCCGATGCTGGGGAAACCGTAGTCATCCGCGATTGGAACAACAACGAATTCCGCGCCTTGGTTTCATTGTCGGGCTTGCTTGACCGTTATTTATACGTGTCCCGCGATGTCGATGGAGAGATTTTGAACCTGCTGGACGAGACACAAGAAACCGTGTCGCTGTATCAGCAGCTTGAAAAAGACCGTGGCAAAATTCTCTTTGAATTCGGTCTCTTATACCTCGGTTTTGCAGTTATTCTGATCTTGGCGGCGATCTGGCTTGGCCTGTGGTTTGCCGAGCGCCTGTCGCGACCGGTGGGCCGACTGACCAGCGCGGCACAGCGCGTCGGTTCGGGCGACATGTCTGTTCAGGTTCTTGAAGAGCGTGGCGACGATGAAATCGCAATGCTCGGCCGTTACTTTAACCAAATGATGCGCCAACTGCGTGATCAGCGCGAAGCCTTGCTTGATAATACACGCCAGATTGAGGCGCGCCGTCGTCAGTTTGACTCGGTGCTGAACTCCGTTACTTCAGGCGTTGTCGGGCTTGACGCCGAGGGGCGCGTCGACTTTGTGAACCGCTCCGCACGGCGTCTGCTGGCTTTGTCGAGTAATGCTGGCGATGAACAGATTGCCGTAGCCGTTCCCGAGTTTGGCGCGTTTTTTGAACGCACGCGTAAATCCCGCGCCGAAATTGCGCAGGAAGAGGTTCGCGTAACGCGCGACGGGAAGCTAGAGAACCTGTTGGTGCGGATTTCACCACGGCGGAACAGCGAAGGCGGGCTAGAGGGCTATGTGATTGCCTTTGACGACGTGACCGACCTTGTAACCGCGCAACGTATGGCAGCTTGGGGTGATGTTGCGCGGCGGATTGCCCATGAAATCAAGAACCCGCTAACGCCCATCCAGCTTTCTGCCGAGCGGATCAAACGCAAATTCTCGCCCCGGCTTGAGGAAGCAGACGCCGAAACACTCGCTCAGATGACCGAAGTGATCGTGCGCAAGACCGATGATCTACGCCGCATTGTAGACGAGTTCTCGAAATTCGCGCGGATGCCAGAGCCAGAATTGCGCGAGCATGATCTGAATGAATTGCTGCGAGACGCCGTTGTTTTGCAAACTGGCGCATTGGGCGAAGTTACGCTTTCCGCAGAAGTGCCGGATGGCCCGTGTATGTCTGATGTCGACGCGACAATGATCGCCCAAGCGCTGACAAATATTATTAAGAACGCTGGGGAAGGTGTTGAAACTCATATGGAAAAAGGCGTACCAGAAGGCTTTGATCCACAGGTTCGGATAGAGGTTGAAACCAATGAGTCCGAATGGACGGTGCGTATTTCCGATAACGGCATTGGCTTCCCAGCCGACAGGACGCGGCTCTTTGAGCCCTATGTCACCACCCGCGATAAGGGGACAGGCCTTGGCTTACCCATCGTGAAGAAAATCGTTGAGGAGCACGGCGGTACGCTGGCGCTGCTTGATGCAGAGAAATTTGGCAATACCGAGCGTGCAGGCGCTTGTGTGGCGATCACTCTCCCGTGGTCTGCTGCGACAACAGGAAGAGAGGTAGGACAATGAGCGACATTCTAATCGTTGATGACGAAAGAGATATCCGCGAGTTGATTTCGGATATCCTTAAAGATGAAGGGTTTACGACCCGTCTTGCAAGTAACTCCGACGAGTGCATGGAGCAGATCAACGCAGAGCCTCCGGGCCTGATGATCCTGGATATCTGGCTAAAGGACAGCCGGATGGACGGTATTGATATCCTCAAGGCAACGAAGCGCGACAATCCCGATATTCCGATTGTGATTATCTCTGGGCACGGCAACATCGAGATTGCGGTTGCCGCGATCAAACAGGGTGCTTACGACTTTATTGAAAAGCCGTTCAATATTGATCAGTTGATGGTTGTTATCACCCGCGCGATGGAGACATCGCGTCTGCGGCGCGAGAACAACGAGTTGCGGCGTCGTGATGTTTCAAGCGCCGAGATGCTTGGTTCAAGTTCTGCGTTTAAAGCGCTGAAATCTAACCTTGAAAAGGTAACCAAGTCTAACGGACGCGTGATGCTGACTGGTCCGGGGGGTGCAGGCAAAGAGATCGCCGCGCGGTTCATTCATGCCAACAGCGACCGCGCCAATGCGCCGTTCATCGTTGTGAATTCTGCTTCGATTGAGCCTGAACGGATGGAAGAAGTTCTTTTCGGTCGGGAAACCGCAGAGCGCGGCGTTGAGCCGGGATTGTTGGAGCAGGCCCACGGCGGCGTAATCTATTTTGACGAAGTCGCGGATATGCCTCTTGGAACCCAATCCAAGATTTTGCGCGTGTTGGTCGATCAGCAATTTCAGCGCGTTGGCGGCAGTGACAATGTGCGCGTAGACATTCGCGTTATTTCGAGTTCAAACAGGGACTTGCAAGCTGAAATTGATATCGGGAATTTCCGTCAGGAGCTGTATCATCGCCTGAATGTTGTTCCGATCACGGTTCCATCTCTTGAAGATCGTCGCGAGGATATTCCTGAACTTGCCGAAGCCTTTATCGCGAAATTTAACCGCGATCAGGGTTTGCCACTGCGCGAACTTACGGGCGAAGCCAAGGCACTGCTACAGACAATGCCGTGGCCCGGCAACGTGCGCCAACTCAAGAATGTGGTTGAACGCATCTTGATCCTTGGCAACGACAACGGCCCGATCGACGCCAGTGAGCTTCCACAACAAAGTGAGCCTGAAGGCGATGGTGCAGGGGTGATCCTATCGGCTGGTCTTGCAACCTTGCCATTGCGCGAGGCGCGCGAGTTGTTCGAGCGGGAATACCTCATGACCCAAATCAATCGGTTTGGCGGCAACATCAGCCGCACCGCGACATTCGTTGGAATGGAACGCAGCGCTTTGCACCGCAAGCTTAAATCGCTTGGTATCGTGACCAGCAACAAGACTGGCGCGCGCGTTGCCCATGTGGATGAGGTCGCTGACGAGCAGGCGTAATCCGGAATTGGCGCGTGATACCGTGGGTTTGACGCCGCGCGGTTCATGCGCCATAGATTGGGCCGGATAATGCGGCACAGAAGGATCGTTTGATGAAGGTCATCATTTGCGGAGCTGGTCAGGTGGGCTGGCAGATTGCCCGTCATCTCTCTGGGGAGCGCAACGACGTTACTGTTGTTGATAACAATCCCGATCTCGTTCATCGCGCCACCGATACGCTCGAAGTACAAGGGATCGCCGGTTTTGCCAGCTATCCCGATATCCTCGAGCGGGCAGGGGCGCGGGACGCGGATATGATCATCGCCGCGACCCATTCCGACGAGGTGAATATGGTCACCTGTCAGGTGGCACACTCGGTCTTTGCGATTCCTCGGAAAATTGCCCGTTTGCGCAGCCAATCTTATCTGGATGCGATTTACTCTGATCTTTATCGGCGGGACCACATGCCGATCGACGTGGTGATTTCGCCCGAACGCGAGGTGGCCGAAGCTGCGTTGAGCCGTCTTGCTGCGCCATCGGCGTTTGATACCGAGAGCTTCCTTGATGGCGACAGCCAGCTTCTTGGCATTCAACTTGATGACGATTGTCCCGTTGTTCATACGCCATTGCGGCAATTGACCGATCTGTTTTCGACGCTCTCTGCGATTGTTGTTGGGGTTCGTCGCAAGGGCACCCTGTTTGCGCCCGAGGCCAATGACCAGCTTTTTGCCGGCGATCAGATCTATGTGTTCACCAATACCGAGGACGTTGCCCGAACGCTTGAGGTGTTTGGCAAGACACAGAAGAAGCAAGAACGCGTTGTGCTTGTGGGCGGCGGTAACGTTGGTCTTGCCGTTGCGCAGGCGCTTGAGAAGCGCGCAACCCGCATACGCGCAAAGGTGATTGAACGCTCGCGGGAGCGCGCCGAGATGGCCGCAGACGCGCTGGAGCGCACAATTGTTTTGAATGGTGATGGGCTCAGCCCCGAACTGTTGACCGAAGCGGGCATCAGCCGCTCTGACGCCATCCTGACTGTCACCGAAGACGACAAAACCAACCTGCTCGCCGCGCTGCGCGCCAAGGGAATGGGCTGCCCGATGTCGATCTGTTTGGTGAACGACCCAACACTACTGCCGTTGCTTGGGCCAATGGGCATTGACGCTTACATCAACCCACGGGCCACGACGGTGAGTTCGATTTTGCGCCATATCCGCCACGGGCGGGTGCGTGGAGTTTATTCGATCGGCGACGCTGAAGCCGAAGTCATCGAAGCGCAGGTTCTCTCAACGTCGCCTATCTCGGGCCAGCATATCCGCGACATCAACTTCCCTGAAGGCGTTTTGGTCGGGGCGGTCAAGAAGGGCGCGAAACTTATGCGGCCCTCTGGTGACCTACGGATTGAGGATGGTGACGTGATCGCGATGTTTGCAATGGCGGCCGATGTGCCCGAGGTCGAGCGCCTGTTGCAGGTCTCGATCGACTTTTTCTAGCCGCCATGTCGCGCCTGCTGCATCTCCCACTGTTTGTGATCCTGATGGGGATCGGCTCTGCTGCGATGCTGGTGCCTGGTTTCCACGCCGCTGCCACGCGCGATTTCGAAACGATGCGGGTGTTTGGCTATTCGGCCCTGTTGTTCTTTGCGCTCACAGGGCTTTTCGCGCTCGCAACTGCAAACTACAAAGCCAAAGACGCCGCACGTAGCCATCTTTTGTCATTGCTGGCCTGTTTTGCCGCGCTCCCTCTTTTGTTGGCGATTCCGCTGCACCAATCTGTGGGCGACACGACGTTCTTCAACGCCTATTTTGAAATGGTGTCATCCATCACAACCACAGGTGCGACGCTCTATGATCTGCCTGATCGTTTGCCAGAGTCGGTTCACCTTTGGCGCGCATTGGTCGCTTGGATGGGCGGCCTGTTTGTCTGGATTACGGCCGCTGCGATTCTCGCGCCGCTAAATATCGGCGGCTTTGAAGTGATGACGATCCAGCACGACAAGATTGGCACAAGTGCTTCGCAAATCACCGAGATTGCGGACGGCAGTACACGGTTGATGCGTTGGTCTCGTAAGCTGGTTCCGATCTATGTGGTTGTGACGGGGCTTCTCTGGGTTGGATTGACCCTCGCGGGCGACAGGGCGTTTGTTGCGTTGATCCATGCGATGTCCGCCATGTCCACAAGCGGCATCTCGGCAACCGGCGGGCTCAAAACATCCGAATCCGGTATGGTTGGAGAGATGTTGGTCTTTCTCGTGTTGCTCTTTGGGTTGTCGCGATTGGTATTCTCCGGTGAATGGCGTGATCGAACACCCAAAGCGCTCGCCAAAAATCCCGAAATCCGCATTGCTGTGTTCTTGATGGTCTGTGTGCCGTCACTGTTGTTTGTACGGCATTGGTACGGCGCGCTTGAGGTGGACTCGGTTGATGATTTTGAAACATCTCTCAAGGCCCTCTGGGGCGGTGTCTTTGCGACGATTTCATTTCTGACCACGACTGGTTTTGAGGGATCATCTTGGGATGAGGCGCGCGATTGGTCTGGGCTCAACACACCGGGGATGATCCTCATGGGGCTGGCCATTGTCGGCGGCGGCGTGGCGACGACTGCGGGGGGCGTAAAGCTCTTGCGGGTCTATGCACTCTATAAGAACGGACAGCGCGAACTCGAGAAGCTTGTACACCCCTCAAGCGTTGCTGGGGCGGGCGGCATGGCGCGGCATCTCCGCAGGCGCGGTGCTTATGTGGCGTGGATCTTCTTTATGCTGTTTGCCATTTCGATTGCGGTTGTCGCTGCGCTGCTGTCCCTTCTTGGGCACAGCTTTGAAGAGGCGATGGTTCTGACTGTTGCCGCACTTTCAACAACGGGGCCGCTGGCCGCAACAGCAACCGAAACACCGATTTCCTATGCAACGCTCTCGCCGCTTGCCAAAGGTGTACTGGCCGCCGCGATGGTGCTGGGGCGGCTTGAAACCCTTGCGTTTGTGGCCTTGTTCAATCCGGAAAGCTGGCGGAATTGATGCCTGACGTGGGCGTCACTACACGCCGATGTTATTGGACTTAAAAATTCTTTTGCTTTTTCACTGGAAACTCGGTCGCGGTATCCCCATACTCAGACTTAAGAAACGAGAACAGCCCGCCGCGCTGGCGTAAAGACAAGAAAAAGGTAACGAACAATGGCTGCCGATAAGCAAAACCTGCAAGATGCCTTCCTGAACAATGTCCGCAAGAGCAAAGTTCCGGTAACAATTTTCCTGATTAACGGCGTAAAACTACAGGGTGTTATCACTTGGTTTGATAATTTCTGTGTATTGCTGCGCCGCGATGGACAATCGCAATTGGTGTATAAACACGCGATTTCGACGATTATGCCATCCCAGCCGATCAGCCTCTATGAAGGTGAAGAATAGGCCCTAATGGGAGAAGAAACGCTTGACCAGGCGGTAACGCCGGTCTGGGTATTACACCCTGATTTCCGCAACGACCGCAATCGCCGCGACCCGGATTTTGCGCTCGAAGAAGCTGTGTCCTTGGCTTTGGCCATGCCTGGTGTCGATGTTGTCGGCTCTGATGTTGTTCCTGTGCCCAAGACCCGCGCTGGCTGGCTCTTTGGCAAGGGCAAGACCGAAGAATTAAAGCAGCTATTCAAAACGGTGAAGGTTGACCTTGTGTTGATCGACGGCCCCGTAACACCGGTTCAGCAGCGCAATCTTGAGAAAGAGTGGGGCGTTAAGGTTCTGGACCGCACAGGGCTAATCCTTGAAATTTTCTCGGACCGCGCGCGCACCCGAGAGGGTGTGCTTCAGGTCGAGATGGCCGCCCTTGCGTACCAACGAACGCGTCTGGTGCGGGCATGGACCCACCTTGAGCGCCAACGTGGCGGGCTTGGGTTTGTCGGTGGTCCCGGTGAGACCCAGATCGAGGCAGACCGCCGCGCGATCGACGAGCAGATGGTGCGCCTGCGCCGTCAGCTTGATAAGGTTGTCAAAACCCGCGCGTTGCATCGCAAAAGCCGCGCAAAGGTGCCGTTCCCCGTTGTGGCTCTGGTCGGCTATACCAACGCGGGGAAATCCACGCTTTTCAATCGCCTAACGGGCGCGGAAGTCTTTGCTAAGGATATGCTGTTTGCCACGCTCGATCCGACCATGCGTTCGGTTGAATTGCCTTCGGGAAAGCAGGTTATTCTCTCTGATACGGTTGGATTTATCTCCGAGCTTCCGACACAGCTTGTTGCCGCGTTCCGTGCCACACTCGAAGAGGTGTTGGACGCCGATCTAATCCTTCATGTACGGGATATTTCGTCGCCGCTGACCGAGGAGCAGGCTGATGATGTGCGCCAGATCATGAAAGATCTTGGTGTTCCCGAAGACGCGCCGCTCATTGAAGTTTGGAACAAGATCGACCAACTTGATGATAACGCGAAAGAGGGCTTTACCTCTAAGGCGGAGCGGGAAGAGAACGTTTTTGCAACCTCTGCCGTGACGGGTGAGGGGCTGGATGCGCTTCTTGAGGAAGTGTCAGACAAGCTCACAGATCCGAAAACCCGCCGCGAGATCACCTTGCCGTTTTCTGATGGACGAAAACGCGCGTGGTTGTTTCAAGAAGGGCTGGTCGAGAACGAAGTTCAGACCGAGGATGGCTTTGTTCTCTCTGTCTATTGGACTGCCAGACAGGAAAAGAACTTCCGCGAACTCTAAGCCAAGGCCGCGGATTGCGGCTTTGGCATCTGTTTGGGTTTTCTGCTTCGATTACTCTGCAGCCTGTGCTCGCAATACCGTGATGCCCACGCTACCCGCACGTGCGAGCTCGGGGTCGAGGCTCATCGGAATATACTCGCCGCGCCGCCACAACTCTCCCAGATCATCATAGAACCGCGACAGCGGGTGGCCTGATTGCCCTGTCGACATAATGAACACCGAAGAATCCGGATCCGCAAAATCATAGACCCCGCGATAGCCCGCACCGTGCACGTTCTGGAAGGGGTCAGGGCCGGTTCCGAGTGTGGTGCCGCGCATGAGGGTATTGTCGCCGCCCGAGGTGCTTTGGTGGATATTCACAAACCAGTTCAGCACCGGAATGGTGCCAAGCACCGCGTGATTGTGGGTTGCGATATGCGCGTCCCCCCACCGCAGAGATGCAAGATCTTTGTTGTACCGTTCCCGCAGCATAACCAAAGCCTCGTCAAGCGCGATGCGAGCGATGTCTGTGCAGTCTTCGGTCTGGGTTGATTGCACCACGTCGCACCATGCGCTTGCGCCGTCCACATCAAGGAAAACGCGGGCGAGGAAAACGGGGTTGATATGAGTGAACGACTCTTCGAGTGGCCCAAGCTCATCGCGGATCAGACGCGTTTGCAACGACCGCATCCACGCCGCATAGATCAACGGTTCAGGCAGGTGTTCATTCATCTCGCCATTCCAATCAGCCAACAAATCCAGCGCGATCTGGCGTTGGCGCTCTGGCGTGCCTTCCGGAGCGGTTGCGCCTTTAAACCAAAGGTCTTTGGCGATGAGCGGCAAGAGACGACGGGCGGTTGGGCTAACTGTATCAAGCTGGGCTTCCATGAAGCTTTCACGCGTGTGCACATCGCGGCTTTGCAATAGGCGCTCAAGCCGTTTCACGCGCTCTGTGTCGCCCCATAGGAAGCTCATGTGGTTGGGGAAGCGTCGGTCGATAACTTTGTCGTTGGTATTGGCCAGCAGACCCGAGTCCGGAGCGCGGTACTCAGGGTTAAGCCCATAGGACAGTCGCCCGTTCCAGCGGTTGTGCTCTATCCAACCAGGGGATGGAATACGGCCTTTTGTTTGATGACGGTAGCTGCGTTTGGGCAGGACGCCGAATGTTTTGAGCGCAATTTCATCCGCTGTGACCATCGTAATGTTGACCGAGCTTGAGATGTAATTTTCACCCGCCGCAATCGCCTCGTCGATTGTGGTGGCACGGTTGAGCGCGAGTAGGGCCGCAACCGACGTGTCACGCGGGGATAGTGCCGTCCAACTCAGAGAGGCCACATGCCCTGCGGGTGTGATTTTGCCAACGTCATAGTGACGTGCGGGAAGCACAGGGCCATTCTCTGTCCACCGCATGGTGAGCGTGCGCGGTTCACTGTCTTTGACCTTCACGATTGTTTGGCGAATTTCAAAGCGTTTGTAGCCGTCTGGAGTCAGGTATTCTTCGGGGTCGTCGGGGTTGAGTTTTTCGATGAACACATCCTGATCGTCGGCATAGGATGATGTCATCGCCCAGCCAAGGTGATCGCTCCGCCCGCTAAGAACTACGGGCGTTCCGGGGATGGTGCCGCCGATGATGCCGCCGTGTTCAAGTTCAATCCGCGCAAGATACCAGATCGACGGCGCTGCAAATTCAAGATGCGGGTCATTGGCAAGGAGTGTGCCGCCATTCGCAGATCGCGCGGGAGCAGCGGCCCAAGCGTTGGATGCGCCGGCCATTCCGCGCGCCTTAAAAGGCGAGAGGCGGGCCATATCCGCGGGGAGGTCACCATATTCCGCATAGCGCGGAAATACGGATTTCGGGAAAAGCGCTGCATAATCTGCCAGCTCGGTGATCGGCGCTTCTTCGTTATCCGGCATAATGTCGGCCAGCCGTTCAGGGGGAAGGGCGAGCGTTGCTCTGGCGCGGAGGACCTCGTTCTCCATATGTGCCGAGAGTTGCATCGCCATCAGCTTGCCGATGGCCAGAGAATCCGCCGGTGTCCAAGGCGCGAGTGTATTGGGGAATAGGAACAGTTCTGGTGCGCCACGACCGCGTGCGCCCGTGTTGACCTCTTCCAGCCATGCGTTCACACCGGCGGCATAGGCCTCAAGAATTTCGATGGTTTTGGCATCTTGATGCCGCACAGAGCGTTTTGCCAGATCATAAAGGTCAAGGCGGCGCATGATGTCATCAAGCGGCAGTGCCCGTTCGCCAAAAACTTCTGACAAACGCCCCTCTGCGGTGCGGCGCATAATGACCATCTGCCAAAGACGATCTTGTGCATGGGCAAATCCGAGCCCGAAATACACGTCTTCGTCGGTTGGGCCGAAAATATGCGGGACATTCGCGTTATCACGCACGATTTCCACATCACCTGTTAGGCCGGCGATATCAAATTCTGCCGAATACTCCGGAAGCGACCGGCTCGCCAAATAATAGACGCCGATAATCGCCAAAATGCCGAGGCCAAGAATAGAAACAAATACGCGGAACAGCCATTTGAATAGGGTTGACATCGAGGCTCCTGCTTGACGGCGATAATGTATACACTACTGTGCGAGGCGAATTGGCCCGTGAGGGTGAACCGACACTTACGCGATAATGCGAAGGGAGAAAAGACATGGCGAAAATAACATTTTTGGGCCTCGGAGTTATGGGGTATCCGATGGCGGGGCACCTTGCGGCGAAGGGCCATGAGGTAACAGTCTATAACCGTACATTCGCCAAGGCTGAAAAGTGGGTCAGCGAACATGGTGGCGCCTGTGCCAAAACACCTGCAGAAGCCAGCGAAGGCGCTGATTTCGTTATGTCTTGTGTCGGAAACGACGATGATTTGCGTTCGGTTTGCACGGGTGAGAACGGAGCGTTCTCAACCATGAAAAAGGGTGCAATTTTTGTGGATCACACGACCGTTTCGGCAGCTGTAACGCGCGAGCTTTATGCGGTTGCGAAGGACGCAGGACTTGGGTTTGTTGATGCGCCTGTCTCAGGTGGGCAAGCAGGAGCGGAAAACGGTGTTTTGTCGGTAATGTGTGGCGGCGATCAGGCCGACTTTGACGCCGCAGAACCAATGATCGCAGCCTATGCCAAAGTGTGCCGCCGGTTGGGCGAGAATGGCGCGGGGCAGCTTACCAAAATGGTGAACCAGATTTGCATTGCCGGTCTTGTTCAAGGGCTCTCTGAGGGGCTTCATTTTGCAGAGAAAGCCGGCCTTGACGGTGAGGCGGTCATCGAAACAATTTCGGCTGGAGCAGCAGGAAGCTGGCAGATGGAGAACCGCTACAAAACCATGCTCGCTGATGAGTTCGATCACGGCTTTGCTGTCGATTGGATGCGCAAAGACCTTGGGATTTGCCTTAAGACAGCAGATGAGAATGGCGCGAGCCTGCCTGTAACGGCGCTTGTTGATCAGTTCTATAAAGATGTTCAAAAAATCGGCGGCAACCGCTGGGATACATCAAGTTTGATCAAGCGCCTGCGCCATATGGGCTAAGGGATACCTAGTCATTACAAACGAAAACGGGGCGCATAGACGCCCCGTTTTTTCATGGATAACCCGTGTCGCGTTATTACGGAATAATACGCGAGTATTTTGTGCCCTCGAGCGATGCGCCCGCGAGGAAACCAGCCTGCCCAAAGATTGCGGCAATCACAGGAGCTGTCGCTGTTGTTGTTGCAACGTTGAGGTTTCCGCCTTTGTCGTTCAGCGCATATTCGAGGTCTGCGCCCGCGGCCCAACCGCTGGAATGACGGAAGTCCATGAGGGCTTGCTCGGTCATAAAGAACAACACATGTGCGTATTGTTGAGCGCCGATTTGAAAGCCGACTGTTGCTTCGGTTGCGGAATAATAATCAACCGTGACATTGTTGATGCGCAGTGCGCCACGCCCATAAGAGCCGCCCACGCCGAAGCCCGCTTTGGTAACGACAGGCATAATAAGCATACCCGCAGATTTATCACGCAGGTCAGTTGTGCCGGGGTAGGTGCTGTATAGGAAATTCAGTGTCGCATCTACGCGTGCGTCAATGTCCTGCGCGCCTGTGCTGCCCAATCCGTTGCTGCATGCTGTTGTGCCAAGCGCCGCTGCGGCGCCCACACTCACGAGAAACCCTCGTCGGGATAATGTATTGAAATTATCTGTGCTCATGTCTTTTCCTCTTGCCTGTGCCGGATGCTTTGATCCGTGCCTCGTTCTTCGGGATTTGCCCGTTATTGCCCCCAATTATAGGGGAAACTCTTGTCTATGTCATTATATGTTGTGCCTGACTGGCAGATTCAAACGGGCGGATTTTCGCCAGTTTATTCGTTTTCTTTCAGCAGTTTTGCTGCCCGCGGCGCGAAATAGGTAAGGATGCCGTCGCAACCGGCGCGTTTGAAGGCCATAAGGCTTTCCATCATGACCTTGTCGCCGTCGAGCCATCCGTTCGCCACGGCCGCTTCGATCATCGCGTATTCGCCAGACACTTGATAGGCAAACGTCGGCACGCCGAATGAGTCTTTGACGCGGCGACAGATATCAAGATACGGCATCCCCGGCTTGACCATCACCATATCCGCACCCTCTGCCAAGTCGCGTTCCACGAGGCGCAGTGCTTCGTCGCCATTCGCTGGGTCCATTTGATAGGTATTCTTGTCACCCTTTAGGCCGCCGCTTGCGCCAACGGCGTCACGGAACGGGCCATAGAAGCTACTGGAATATTTGGCGGAATAAGACATGATTGCCACGTCCCTGTGCCCAGCGCCTTCAAGGGCGTCGCGGATTGCACCAATGCGTCCGTCCATCATATCGGACGGGCCGAGGATATCCGCACCCGCTTCAGCCTGTGCGAGCCCCATTTTCACAAGGGCCGCAACCGTTTCGTCGTTTACAATTTTGCCGTCCACAACATAACCGTCGTGGCCGTTGATATTGTAAGGGTCGAGCGCGATGTCGGTCATAACCGCGATATCGGGAACGCGTGCCTTAATTGCGCGGATCGCTTGGTTGGTGAGGTTGTCGGGGTTCCATGCCTCCGCACAATCCTCTGTTTTCAACTCCTGTGCGGTGTAGGGAAAGAGACAGATCGCCGAAATACCAAGGCCGGCGGCCATTTCCGCAGCCTCGACAACGAGATCAACCGAGAGCCGTTCAACACCAGGCATGCTTGGGATCGGCTGGCGGATGTTTTCGCCCGCCACGAGGAACACGGGCCAAATCATATCTTGAGCGGAAAGACTGTTTTCGCGCACCAAACCACGAACAGCGGGCGTACTGCGCAAGCGGCGCAGGCGAGTCTTGGGGAAAGGAGCAACAGTTTTGCGCATTTTGATACCTCGGATCAGTGATGTCCTTGGGTGCCATGGATTTTCCCGCGCCTCAAGGGTAGGAATTGCCTCAGGCACAGGATAGATTTGCCAAAAGCGCCGATTTACGAGTTAGGGATACGCAGTTGGACTGGTACGACATGATTTTCGAGCTCATCGATATGCGCTCGTTCTCTAACTTCTGGTATTGGATCGGTTTGGCGGTTCTTTGGTCTTCGGCGGCGCATCGGGTGATGGGGGTTCCGTTTGATTCGATCCAGCGCGCCAAGCGAAACGGCGGGCAGGCGATGATCGACCTCGAAGACCTGGCGCGGATCAATATCAACCGCATCCTCTATATCTCGGGCGTGTCCGGCCTCTGGTTGCTCGGCTTCACGAGTTTCTTGCTCACCACGCTTGTCATCATGGGGTTTGTCTATCACGTAGAGTTTGCGCAAGCGGTATTCCTGATGGCATTTCCCATGTCTATCCTTGGGCTTATGTCGATCTCGACAGCCAAGAAGATTCAGGAAAACGGCATGACGGGGTTGGTTCTTTGCAAGCAACTCATGCGGCATCGCCTCTATACGCAATTCCTTGGGATGGTATCTATATTTGTCACCGCGGTTTGGGGCATGTATCAGAACCTCAGTATCAGCGCACTTGGCTAGGACACCTGCGGTTTTCCCGCGCGTTCTCGCCACTTGATCCAGACGGAGAAGCTCTTGTCACAACAGGCTCAAACTCTCACCCAAAGCGGTGCGCCCGAAGGCTATGACGCGCAGCTATTGCTCGCGGAAATGGAAAAACAGGGCGGCGCGGTTATTCATATTGCGCGTGACGCTAAGCGCATGGCGGCGATGAAGGCCGCTCTTGGGTTCTTTGCGCCTGATACAGCCGTACTTGAGTTTCCGGGGTGGGATTGTTTGCCCTATGATCGTGTTTCGCCCAATGCCGACACGGCAGCGGCGCGGATGGCGGTCTTGGCGGGGCTGGTGCATGGGGCTCCGAAACGGTTTGTATTGCTGACTACGCTGGCCGCCGCGACGCAACGTGTTCCGGCGCGGGATGTCCTGAAAACCTCTGCTTTCTCGGCGCGTGTTGGCGAACGGGTAAACGAAGCCGAACTGCGGGCCTTCCTTGTGCGTATGGGCTTTAGCCAGACCGCGACCGTAACGGAACCGGGCGACTATGCGGTACGCGGTGGGATTATTGATATCTTCCCACCAGGCGATACCGGCCCCGTGCGGCTTGATTTCTTCGGTGATACGCTCGATGGGTTACGCCGTTTTGATCCAGTGAGCCAGCGCACGACAGACACACTGAATTCGCTTGAACTTGCGCCGGTATCTGAAGTCATTCTTGACGAATCTGCAATTACACGGTTCCGCCAGAACTACCGCGCGGAATTCGGTGCGGCTGGAACAGATGACCCGCTCTATGAAGCTGTAAGCGCAGGACGAAAGCATCAGGGTGTTGAGCATTGGTTGCCGCTGTTCTACCCGAAACTTGAAACTTTGTTTGATTACCTCCCCACGGCGTCTGTGGTGTTGGACGATCAGGTTACGCCCGCTCGGACCGCGCGTTGGGAAGGGATTGCCGATCAATACGAAACGCGGCGGCTGGCGATGTCGGCGCGGGGCGGTAAAGACAAGCTGCGGATGGACACGGTTTACAAGCCTTGTCCTCCTGAAATGCTGTATCTTGATGACAGTGCTTGGAACGCAGCGACTGCTGCGCATCGTGTGGTGAGCTGGTCGGTCTTGCCCCAGAGTACAGGGCTTGGCGTTGTTGATGCTGGCGGACGTGTCGGGCGGAACTTCAGCCCCGAGCGGCAGCAAGACAATGTGAACCTGTTTGAGGCCCTCGGAAATCACATCCGCGACCGTCGCAAGCATGATCAAGTCATCATTGCCAGCTATTCCGAAGGTGCGCGCGAGCGTCTTGCCGGATTGATCGAAGATGAGGGCGTTGAGGGCGCAACTCCGATCAAGAGTTTTCAGGATGTTCCTGATGGCCACGGCGGTGTATTTCTCGCAGTTTGGCCGCTTGAGCACGGGTTCGTTGCGGATGGGCTAACGGTCATTGCCGAGCAGGATGTGCTTGGCGATCGCCTCATCCGGAGCGTTAAGCGCAAGAAGCGGGCTGAAAACTTCCTGACAGAAACCCAGAGCCTCACGGCAGGGGACCTTGTGGTGCATGTGGATCACGGGGTCGGGCGGTTTGTCGGGCTTGAAACAATTACCGCCATGGGCGCCCCCCATGAATGTTTGTTGTTGGAATATGCGGGCGGTGATCGGCTTTATCTTCCTGTCGAGAACATCGAGCTTCTAAGCCGCTTTGGCCATGACGAAGGAATGCTCGATAAACTTGGTGGCGGTGCGTGGCAGGCCAAGAAAGCCAAGCTCAAGGAACGCATCCGCGCCGTTGCCGATAAGCTCATCCGTATTGCCGCCGAACGCGCGTTGCGTCGTGCACCAATCATGGCGCCGCCAGAGGGCATGTGGGAAGCCTTTTGCGCGCGCTTCCCTTACGCCGAAACCGAGGATCAGCTTGCCGCGATTGATGACACAATCGCCGATATGGAAAGCGGCCATCCGATGGATCGGCTTATTTGTGGCGATGTTGGGTTTGGCAAAACGGAGGTTGCCATGCGCGCCGCCTTTGTTGCGGCAATGTCCGGCGTTCAGGTCGCGGTTATTGCGCCAACGACCTTACTTGCGCGGCAACACTATAAGAGCTTTTCCGAACGGTTCCGCGGATTTCCAATCGAAGTTCGGCAGTTGAGCCGATTTGTCGGGAGCAAAGAGGCGCATGACACCCGCGAGGCCATAAAGCGTGGAACGGCCGATATTGTGGTCGGCACTCATGCGCTGTTAGCCAAGAATATTCGCTTCCAGAACCTCGGCCTATTGGTCATCGACGAGGAGCAGCGCTTTGGCGTTACTCATAAAGAGCGCCTCAAAGAGATGCGCTCTGATATTCACGTGCTGACCCTGACAGCAACGCCAATTCCGCGCACATTGCAGATGAGCCTTTCTGGAGTGCGTGATCTTTCGATTATCGGGACGCCACCCGTCGATCGCCTCGCCATCCACACCTATGTCAGCGAGTTTGACAGCGTTACTTTGCGCGAGGCGTTGCTGCGCGAACACTATCGTGGTGGGCAGAGTTTCTATGTGGTGCCACGGATCAAGGATTTGCCCGAAGTCGAGGAATTCCTGCGCGATCAGGTTCCTGAAGTGAGCTTTATCACCGCCCATGGCCAAATGGCGGCGGGCGAGCTTGATGATCGCATGAATGCTTTCTACGACGGGAAATATGATGTGCTTGTTGCGACAACCATTGTGGAAAGCGGCTTGGATATTCCGGCGGCGAACACAATGATCGTGCATCGCGCAGATATGTTTGGGTTGGCGCAGCTTTACCAAATTCGGGGTCGTGTGGGCCGAAGCAAGACCCGCGCCTATGCTTATATGACAACGAAACCACGCACGCCGCTTACGCCAACTGCGGAGAAACGGCTTCGGGTGCTCGGCAGCCTCGATAGCCTTGGTGCCGGTTTCACGCTGGCGAGCCAAGATCTTGATATTCGCGGGGCAGGAAACCTTTTGGGAGAGGCGCAATCGGGCCACGTTCGCGAAGTTGGGTATGAGTTGTATCAATCCATGCTCGAAGAGGCGATTGCCAAGATCAAATCGGGCGAGGGCGAGGGGCTTTCGGATGACGGCGATCAGTGGGCGCCTCAGATCAACCTCGGTGTTCCGGTGCTTATCCCCGAAGATTATGTGCCAGACCTTGATGTGCGCCTCGGCCTCTATCGTCGTTTGTCGGGCCTCACCACGAAGGTCGAACTAGAAGGCTTTGCTGCGGAGTTGATTGACCGCTTCGGTAAATTGCCGCGCGAAGTGAATTCATTGATGCTCGTTGTGCGGATCAAGGCCATGTGCAAACGCGCCGGAATTGCCAAGCTCGATGCAGGGCCAAAGGGCGGTACGATCCAGTTCCACAATGACAAATTCGCTTCCCCTCAGGGGTTGGTGGAATTCATCACGGATCAAAAAGGCAAAGCCAAGGTGCGCGACAACAAGATCGTTGTGCAGCGCGATTGGGCCAACGAAAAAGACAAGATCAAAGGCGCATTCCAAATCGCCAAAGACTTGGCCGAGAAGTTGATTGCTGAAGAAAAACGCACCAAAAAAGCGCGCGCCGCCAAAGGGTAACGCGCGCTTGGTTTCCTGAACTTAGGCCTGTTTTCTGGGCTTAAGTTGTGTTCCCAGCGGATCATCCACGGGGCGGGGCCCGAGATAAATCATCAGCGCCACGCTGGTGATAACACAGCAGAATACCGTGACCGCAAGTGCGCGCGGCGTGCCGTCAAACATTTGTGTTGCAGGGATACCGATAAACCCGGCCGCAACAGTGGAAACACCCGCGACAATCGACGAGGTGATCCCCGCGATGTGGCCCATTGGCTCGAGCGCGAGGGTTGTGAGGTTGCCCATCAGGAAGCCGAGGATAAGGAAGCAAGACGCTGTCCATAGGAAGTAGAGCCAGAAAGGCAGCGTTGCTGTAAACACGATGAACAGCACGACGGAGGTGAATGCCAGTTGCGCGAGAAGGGCGCGCATAATCATTTTGCGCATCCCCAAATGCACAACGAATTTTGCGTTCAATACATTTGAGGTCGAGCTGATGAGCGCAATCAGGAAGAACCAGCGCGGGAAGCTTTCGGCTTTGTCATAGGTCATCTCGAAAATCGGTTGCACAGAAGAGATACAGGAAAACAGAAAGCCCATCACCAGTGTTTGCACAGCCATAGAAATGACCACGATCCGGTTGCTCATCATCTCTTTGATGGCGCTGAAATAGGTTCCGAACCCGAGTTTGCGCGTGTTTTCAGGTGTGAGTGTTTCCGGCTGGCGCAGGGCCATCCATGTCCCGACTGTAAGTGCAAATAGTGCGAACACCGCAAAGAGCGAGCGCCACCCCAGACCCTCAATCACGAACTGGCCGACAAGCGGCGCAACAGCAGGGACCAGCATAAAGACCGTCATGGCGATCGACATGATCTTTGCCATTTGCGGGCCTTCGAATTGGTCACGTACCAGCGCGAGTGTCGCGACGCGCGGCCCCGCAACGCCGAAGCCCTGAAGCAAGCGCGCCAGAAGCAGCACTTCGAGAGACGCGGAAAAATAGGCCATGATCGAGCCGGCAAAATAGATCCCGATGCCACCAAGGATCACTGGCCGCCGCCCGAATGCATCGCTTAACGCGCCCGTCAGGAATGTGCCTATGCCCATGCCGATTACAAAGATAATCACCACAAACATGATGCGGTTTGGCGCTTCGGGTGTCAGGTCTTGGCCCATGGTGGGCAGACCAGGCAACATCGCGTCAATCGAGAAGGCGATCATCGCGAAAAGCATAGCAATAAGGCAGACGAATTCCCATTGCGGGAGACGTTTAGTCGGCATGTCAGGAGCTTTCATAGCGGACGGAAAGTGTCCGCCGCCCAATGTGCCGGTTTGGCGCTGATTGTCCAGAGCTCCACGAAAAAATTCTCGTGTTGGCAAAAAGCGGCTTAGTTTTTGGTGCTGGCTTCGGCTTCGGCAGTGAGCTGCTCGTTGATTTCCGAGATAACTTTTGCCCAAGTTTCAGGGGGTTGCGCACCGGGAACGGCGTGTTGCTGGGCAACGATAAAGCAGGGAACGCCCGATACGCCCATCTTGCGGCTGTGGGCGTCGCGTTCGCGGATGTCTTCGATATCCTGATCGCCCTCAAGCAAACGGCGCACCACGGCAGCGTCCATTCCAACACCGTCGGCAATATCGGCCAATACATCTATGTCGCTAATATCGCGTCCGTCGACGAAATACGCGCCAAATAGAGCGGCAACCACAGGTGTCTGTTTGCCTTCAAGCCCAGCCCAATGGATCAGGCGGTGGGCGTTGATCGTGCTGGGAGTGGTTTTGATCAGGTCGAGATTGATCTCAAGCCCTGCGGCCTCGGCGGCTTCGACAACGGGCGCATACGCGGTCAGCGCGCCTTCTTTGCCGCCGAATTTCGTTTCAAGATATTCGCGACGATCCATGCCGCCTTCGGGCATGTCAGGGTTGAGCTGGAACGGGTGCCATTCGATTGTGAACGGATGGTCCGGATTGGCCTCAAGCGCTTTGTCGAGGTTGGCTTTGCCGATATAGCACCACGGGCAGATCGGGTCGGAGATGATATCAAGACGGACCATAACAGGCTCCTCGGGTATGAATTCTTGCGCAGTCGGGCTGCGCGGGGTTGGGCAACCCCTAACAGAGCTTTGTCGCTAAAGTAAACGCGGATTGGCCGAAGTCGTTGTGCATTGCGTGTAAATTCGCCGTGAGTACCTGAGTGTTCTGGTGTGTGTCTGCGCGGGTTTGCACGTGTGTATCTTGCTCGCATGGCGTGACCACTCTATAGGAAGGGCAAGAGAGGGACGGCATGAGCGACAAACAGACCAGCATAATCCGCATTGCCCGCGAAAGCGGCGCGGAAACCCATGTAGAGCCGCTGAACCTCGGCGAACGCGTGCGCGACCTGCGCAAATCACGAAACTGGACTCTGGAACAGGCCGCGAAGCAGGCGGGGCTTGCGCGCTCGACTTTGTCTAAAATTGAGAACGGGCAAATGTCTCCCACCTATGAGGCGCTAAAGAAGCTGGCCGAGGGTTTGGAGATTTCGGTGCCGCAATTGTTCACCGCGCCGAGCAAAGCGCAAGTGAACGGCCGTATCGCCGTGACAAAGTTTGGTGAGGGGGAAGCACATGCCACCGCGACTTATGAACATGAGTTGCTTGCTGGTGCGCTGACCAAGAAACAGATGCTGCCGTATCGCGCCACCGTGCGCGCGCGGGACGTGAGCGAGTTCAATGGCTGGGTGCGCCATGACGGCGAAGAATTCCTCTATGTGCTGACCGGCGTGGTGCAGCTTTATACAGAGTTTTATGAACCCGTAGAGTTGCGTCGCGGAGACAGCGCCTACTACGACGCCTCTATGGGGCATAATGTTGTGTCGACATCGGCGGAGGACGCGATGATCCTCTGGGTGACATCGCTAACCTGAGGCGGTTTTATCAGTATTTTCCAGAAAAAAGGCGCCCCGAAACCGGAGCGCCATTTGTTTTCTTCTTCACCTAAAGAGGTGCTGTTATGAGGCTGCGGCCTTAAAGAGCGGCGTCAACCGCACGCGCGCCTGACGAGATGTCTTGGCCAATCCCATCAACAGTTGCACAAGCGGAAAGTGCCAGCAACGCGGCGCAAACAGCAGCAATTTTCATCTTTATTCCTCCATCCACCAGACGTCTGGTTGGTACATGATCCAATCGCCGTAAATCGGCACGTGCTCTGGATATTTCAAACGACTGTCGTGAGCAATACGGGCGATGTTGGAATAGCTGAAGGGTATGACATATCGGCCAGATGTCAGGATACGATCAAGCGCGCGAACGGCGGCGACAAAATCATCCTGGCTCGGCGCGTTGAGCATGGCGTCGATCATTGCTTCGGCGGCTGGAACGTCCATGCCCATCCAGTTGCGCGAGCCTGGTGTTTCGACACCTTCGCTGCCCCAGTAATTATACTGTTCGTTGCCCGGCGAAAGCGACAGACCGCGGCGGTAATAGGCCATGTCGAAATCATAGATCTGTGTACGCTCCTTAAGCTCGGCGGAATCCACACGGCTTAGGGTGGCGTCAATGCCGAGCGGCTGTAAGGCTTCGACATAGAGGTTTCCAATCCGCTCATTGGATTTGTCGCCGGCGTTTATGACAATCTCGAATTGGAATGGCTCTCCGGCGGCATTTTGCATTTTACCGTCTTTGATCTCCCATCCGGCTTCCTTGAACAATCCCAATGCTTTTCGAACGTTCTTGCGATTGGCAAGACTGCCGTCTGAAACGGGCAGGGTGTAGCCCTCGATCGTGCCAGGTAAGAGATCATCAGCGTAGGGTTCAAGCAACTCCGCTACCTTGCCCTCGGCAGGACCATCTTTCATGCCCAATGGGGAGTTATCAAAATAGGAGGTGATGCGGGGTAGGGTGCCGCCAGACACCGTATCGTTGATCGCCTCGAAGTTGAACAGCGTGATCAGCGCCTCGCGAACGCGCCAGTCTTTGAATTGGTCGCGGCGCGTGTTCATCACAAAGCCGGTAATGCCAGTTGGGCGTTGGTGGGCGATTTCAGATTTCACGAATTTGCCGGAGGTGATGGCGGGGAAGTCATAGTTTTCTTCCCACTTCGCGGCATTGGTTTCGCGGAAGCTGGTGAGGATACCAGCCTTGAATGCTTCAAACATCACCGACCCGTCGAGATAAAACTCCATGCGGATTTCATCGAGGTTGGCGCGGCCCTTATTCACAGGAAGGTCTTTGCCCCAGTAATCAGGGTTCCGTACCAGCGAGACATATTTACCCGGTTCAAAGTCACCGACCTGATAGGGGGCGGTTGTGATCGGGATGATGTCAAAGCCGCCTTGATTGAATTCTTTGCCGTCCCACTGCGCTTTCTTCAGGATTGGACGCATGCCCATGATCAGGGCAAGTTCGCGGTCCGGTTCCTTGAAGGTAAAGCGGACTGTGCGCTCATCTATGGCTTCGGCTTTTTCGACCTTGGACCATGCGCCAAGATACCGAGGATGGCCAACACCAGCCGTGCCGAGAGTCTCGTATGACCAGATCACATCCTCGACCGTGACGGGGCTTCCGTCGGCGAATCGTGCTTCGGGCCGAAGGGTGAATTGAACCCAATCGCGCTCTTCCGACGTCTCTACCGATTCGGCAAGGAGGCCATAAAGCGTGAAAGGCTCGTCCCAAGAGCGCGCCATCAAGCTCTCGTAAGCATAAAACCGAAGCATCCAAGGAACGCGTGATTTCGCGATATGTGGATTGAGGCTGTCAAAGCTCCCGCCTTCGCCCAGAACGATTTTTCCGCCTTTGGGAGCGTTAGCGTTCACATAGGGCAGAGACACAAAATCATGTGGTAGTGCGGGTTCTCCATACATAGAGATGCCATGCTTTGGCTCTGCATTTGCGAATCCCGTGGCGAAAACCAGTGAAATCGCCCCCATGAACCGGCCTGCTGTTTGGAATAAATCTAGTCTCATTATGGCAACAATCCCTCTCTGCCCTTTTTTATATGAGGCTCAGCCTACGCATGCTTTCTAGGTTTTTCAAACTTTTAGCTTGGAAGGTGGCGAGGATTTGCGTATAAAGAGGTTACTGCTCGATAGGTTTCTTGCCTGTATGAAACCTGCCTCAATAACTTAACGCCAGCTTCGTGCTGGCGTTTTTTTTGTCCGGCAGTATAGCATTTCCTCTCAAATGCTCTGCCTTCATCTCCGCGTCAAATTTCCCGTTGCCGAAGTTTTCGTTGCTGTGCATTGTGCAGATGCAGAAAACCTCTGCGTTATCGTATTTCACACACCGAGGAGCCGCCCATGTCGCTTGCTGGAAAAACCGCCGTTATCACCGGATCAAACTCGGGCATTGGCCTTGGTGTTGCGATCGAGTTGGCGCGGTCGGGAGCGGATGTTGTTCTTAACTCTTTTACTGACCGCGACGAGGACCATGCGATCGCGGCTAAGATTGCGGAAGATCACGGCGTGAACGCGCGCTATATTGCAGCGGATATGTCAAGCGCCACAGATTGCCGTGCATTGATCGAGAAGGCAGGGCGCTGCGATATTCTGGTGAACAACGCCGGCATTCAGCATGTCGAGGCGATTGACAAATTCCCGATAGAAAAGTGGGACGCGATTATCGCGATTAATCTAAGCTCGGTATTTCACACAACAGCAGCAGCTTTGCCGATGATGCGTGAAGCGGGCTGGGGGCGTGTGGTGAACATTGCTTCTGCGCATGGATTGACGGCCTCGCCTTTCAAAGGTGCTTATGTCGCGGCAAAGCACGGTGTGGTCGGGTTTACCAAAACCACTGCACTCGAAACCGCAGAGGAGCCGATTACTTGTAATGCAATTTGCCCAGGATATGTTTTGACGCCACTCATTGAGGCGCAGATCCCAGATCAGATGGCAGCGCATAATATGGACCGCGATACCGTCGTGCGCGAAGTGATGCTCGAGCGTCAGCCTAGCCGTGAATTCGCGACGGTAGAACAGCTCGGCGGCACCGCAGTATTCCTGTGTAGTGACGCAGCCGCGCAGATTACTGGCACAACCATAAGTGTTGATGGTGGATGGACGGCGCTTTGATCGCGCGGCGCTTCCTTTTTACTGATTAACTTTGAGAATTGAAGAAAAGGGCGCGCTTAGGCGTCCTTTTTTGGTGCCTCATCGTTATCGCTTCCGGCAACGGGCGGCGCGATGAGAGAATGCTCTTTCACGGCGTTCTCGGCGTCTTTCTTGCTTGGATAGACAAGCCCCGCCGAAATAACCAGTTTTGCGGCGTCCTCGACCGACATCTCGAGTTCGATCACGTCCACTTGCGGCACAAAGAGCAAGAAGCCGGAAGTTGGGTTTGGCGTGGTGGGCAAGAACACCGAGACGATCTTCTGATCATTCAGAATGCGGCTGTTGATTTCGCCCTTGGCGTCAGTCGAGATAAAGCCGATGGCCCAAATACCTTTGCGCGGATATTCGATCAGACAGGCTCGATCAAAGCTTTGATCCGTCTGGGCGAACACGGTCTCCGCGATTTGTTTCAGACCGTTATAGATCGATCTCACAACAGGCGTGCGATCGACCAGATTTTCGGCCCAATGAATAAATGTGCGCCCGATCAACCCCTTGGCCAACCAGCCAACCAGAACCGCGAAAATCAGGAATATGATGAGCCCGACACCGCGAAGATCAATCCCGATGTATTGCTTCGGGCGGTACTCCATTGGAACAAAGGGAAGAACCCAACCGTCGATCCACCCGACAACGGTCCAGATCAACCAGAGCGTCACCGCAATGGGGGCAATCACAACAAGCCCTGTTAGGAAGTTTGCCCGTAGTCCGGCAAAGAACCCGCGCCGTTTGGGCTTTGGGTTAAGATCATCCTGAAGGTTGTGCATTGGTCTTCCCGAGTTGGTTACAAAGTAGGAGCTTTGGTGGGCCGCTACAATGTGGGCGTGGCAGTCCTTTGGCTTATTTTGCCTGTTTGCGCATTTCGCAAGCGATTTCAGCCGCCAAACGTGCGTTATTAAGCACTAGTGCGATATTTGCCGTAAGCGAACGACCTTCCGTCAGTTCGAAAATCCGTTGTAGCAGGAAGGGCGTGACGCCTTTGGCGGCGATGCCTTGCGCATCGGCCTCTTCCAAGGCTTGCGCAATCACGGGAGCCAAAACATCCGCGGGGATTTCGTCATTTGCCGGAATGGGGTTGGCAACGAGTTGTCCGCCCTTGAGGCCAATCGCGGTGCGGGTGATCTGGGCGCAAGCGATTTCTGCGGCTGTATCCATACGCAGAGGCGCGGTCATATCGGATGTGCGCGACCAGAACGCAGGGAGCGTGTCTTGGCCATAGGCAATGACGGGAACACCCAGCGTTTCCAAAACCTCGAAGGTTTTTGGCAGGTCAAGGATGGCCTTCGCGCCCGCCGCCACGACTGTCATAGCAGTTTCGGAGAGTTCGCGGAGGTCGGCGGAGATGTCGAAGCTCTCTTCCGCTCCTTTGTGAACGCCGCCGATGCCGCCTGTCGCAAAAACGGTGATGCCCGCAAGATGCGCCGCGATCATCGTCGCTGCAACGGTTGTTGCGCCATAGCCGCCACGAGCCAAAACCACGGCCATATCGGCGCGGCTAACCTTGGCAACGTCTTTGGCTTGAGCCAACTCCTGAAGCTCATCCGCCGTTAGGCCGATGTGGATGCGCCCGTTCATCACGGCGATTGTGGCCGGTGTTGCGCCGTTTTCGCGAATGGTTGCTTCGACCATCTCTGCGGTTTCGACATTTTGCGGATAAGGCATGCCGTGGGTGATGATCGTGCTTTCCAGAGCGACGATTGGTGTGCCAGCATCGCGGGCTTTGGCGACTTCGGGAGAGAAGGCGAGGGGGAGGGTCATTGGGCGGTTTCTCCTGAAACATAGAGTGCAGCGGCTTTTAGTGCGGCGGTTAGGGCGTCTGGTCGTGGTGACTTGCGCAATTCCTGCACCATATGGGCCGCCATGAAGGTATCGCCCGCACCGGTAACGCGCGTCACAAGGACTTGCGGTGGTGTGGCGGTATGAACGGTGTCGGCTGTGGCGTCGGCGGCGAGATTACCTCCATCGGTAACCAGCGCACGTGCCGCACCGCGTTCACAAAGTGTGCGGGCTGCCGTTTCGGCGCTGTCAAATTCACGATGGCAAAGCAGGCCTGCTTCCTCAAGGTTCACGTAAAGCGTGGCGTGAGCATGGTTCAGCAGCGGCAAAAGGCGTTCGGCCTTGCCCGGGCTAGCTGGCGCAACGCGTAAATCAGCGGCAGCAAAGAGCGGGTCGGCGGAGATTTCCTCAAGCAGGCTTCGCGTGAGGTTGCCGTCCAATGCGATTGTGCCGTCGTAGGGTGTTGATGCACTGCCGAGGCGGCCATCTCTGAGCGGGCGCAGGATTTTGTCTCCAGCAGCTTCAAGACTATGGGCGTCGGCAATCGCGGCGATGAGGCCGTTCGCGCCTTCAACAGCCATATAGCGGTCTGTTGGCAGGTCAGCGGAATGATAGACGAAATCGGTGTTGATCCCGAGGCTTCGGGCGGCGGCCAGAAGCTCTTCGCCCTCGGCATCCCGACCAACCGCCGTAAGTACGGCTGGCGCTTCGCCGAAACGTGTTAGCGTCATGGCGATGTTCATCGCAACACCGCCGGGCAAACGCGTGATGCGGCCCGGTACATCAGAGCCAACACGCATCGAGTGGTTCGCGCGGCCGATCACGTCCCAGAGGACGCTGCCAATGGCGAGGATTTGGGGTAGGGGAGCGGTTTCTTGTGTCATAGGGCTTTGTCGCGATTTGAAGCGGAGGGAGCAAGCGAATTTACATGCGTTTGTCAGGAGAGGCGCTGTTTCTCTGTGTTTTTCGTCGCAATTTACGTTGCGGCTGGCGTAAAGTCGGCTGAGATTTTGGGAATTGAAAGGAACGGATTGTGTTCAGCGGGTTTTCTCCGGAGCTTTTTGAGTTCTTGCGCGAGCTGGAGCAGAACAACTCTAAAGATTGGTTCGACGCGAACCGCGAAATCTACGAGACCCACTATAAACAAGCTGCGCAAGACTTCATTGCGGCGATTTCTCCAAAGATGGCTGCGCTTCAGCCGCCACTGCAGGCCATTCCCAAGGTCAACGGATCACTGCGGCGGATCAATCGGGATATTCGTTTTTCAAAAGACAAAACACCTTATCACACGAACATGCATTTGGTCTTTTGGGCCGGAGATCACCCGAACCGCTCTGCCGGGATGCATTTCGTATTAAAAGCCAATGGGCTCGGGTTTGGTGCAGGGTATTTCGGCATGGTTCCCGTTGTCTTGGCGCGTTATCGCAAAGCGGTTTGTGATGATGACACGCGCCAGAACCTTGAAGCGGCGCTTGCAACCGCTGCTGAGGTGGGAAGCAAGCTAGAGCCACCAAGCCTTGCGCGGGTACCTCGTGGACTGGCCGCATATGGGCCAGAAGCCGAGTTTCTCAAACATAAGGCATTCGTCGCACGTACCTTTGATGATGTACCTTATGGCGCATGGATCAAAGATGGCGACGAGACGATTGCGCAGTTCATGGCGCTGACCAAGGCGCATATGCCCTTGATCTCGTGGCTCGCGGATCTGGACGGGCCGGAAAACGGCTCTGCTCCGGATGTGCCGCGATAGCACTAGCCGCGAACGGGATAGCGGTCCGGCTCCTCGAATACATCAATTGCCTCGGTTCCGGCCTTGATTTCGCCGCCATGGGATACGCCGCTTGGAATGTTATATGTGTCACCCGGGCGGTAAGTTTTGGTGTCTTCGCCAATGGTCAAGGTTGCTTCACCCTTAATGATGGTGCCCCACTGCCCTTTATGCGCGTGCATCGGCAGTGAGAAATCTTCGTGAAAGGTAAAGAACACAACCAGGCCCGCATCCGAGCGGATTGCCTTGCACGTCACCACATCTGTGGAAAACGGAACATCAAGATCAGGGAAGCTTTGAACAAACTCGGGAAATAGCATAGAGACTCCAAACTAGGGCGCAAAATGGCGCGAACTCTGTTGGGATAGCATGAATTTGCGCGATTGCGCGGTTTTCCTGCGGGATGTGCTTGCCAAGCCCGAAAACCTCATGTAAACGCGCGGCACTTCACAGGCGAAGCTAGGGCCAAACGGGGAGACATCCCGCTAGGTCCACCGGTTGGGCATATGCCCTCAATGGTTTCGCTCAGGATAAACCGGAAAGGATATAAAGCATGGCGCTTCCTGATTTTACCATGCGGCAGCTTCTTGAAGCTGGCGTTCACTTTGGTCACCAAACTCCCCGCTGGAACCCACGGATGGCTCCGTACATCTATGGTTCGCGTAACGGCATCCATATTCTCGACCTGACGCAAACTGTTCCTATGCTGGACCAGGCGCTTCAAGTTGTTCGTGATACAACTGCTAAAGGTGGCCGCGTTCTTTTTGTTGGCACAAAGCGTCAGGCACAAAAGCCAATCGCTGAAGCTGCAGAGAAATCCGCGCAATACTACATGAACCACCGTTGGCTCGGCGGCACACTGACGAACTGGAAAACCGTTTCCAACTCGATCAACCGCTTGAAGTCCTATGACGAGAAGCTCGAGACAGGCGCAGAAGGCCTGACTAAGAAAGAGCGCCTCGGCATGGAGCGTCAGCAAGAGAAACTGCAAGCCAGCCTCGGCGGTATCCGCGAAATGGGTGGTGTTCCTGATCTTCTGTTCGTCATCGACGTAAACAAAGAGCAGCTTGCTATCGCTGAAGCTAACAAGCTTGGCATTCCTGTTGTTGCGGTTGTTGATACAAACTGCTCGCCTGACGGTGTTGACTATGTCATCCCGGGCAACGACGACGCGTCCCGCGCGATCGCACTCTACACAGACCTCGTTGCTCGCGCAGCTCTCGACGGTATGACAGCACAGCTCGGTGCAGCTGGTGTTGACCTCGGCGAGATGGAAGAAGCGCCTGTTGAGGAAGCTGTTGCCGAGGCTTAAGCCCGGATCGACAGGTATCTGATCTCAGGGCGCGTGGGTAACTCCGCGCGCCCGACCACTTACAAGATTATTGATGAGGAGAGCCGATATGGCGATCACTGCTGCAATGGTAAAAGAGCTGCGCGATTCAACAGGCGCAGGCATGATGGATGCAAAAAAAGCGCTGACAGAAAGCGCCGGCGACATGGAAGCCGCCGTTGATTGGCTGCGCACAAAGGGTCTTGCAAAGGCCGCCAAAAAATCCGGTCGTACTGCTGCTGAAGGCCTCGTTGCTGTTTCCGTAAAAGACGGCAAAGGTGTTGCTGTTGAAGTTAACTCCGAAACAGACTTCGTTGCGAAGAACGCTGAGTTCCAAACAATGGTTGGTAACATCGCAGAAGCTGCGCACAACGTTGCCTCTGTTGAAGAGCTTCTCAAAGCCGAAATCGATGGCAAGTCTGTTGCTGACATCGTGACTGACAAAGTTGCGACAATCGGCGAGAACATGACTGTACGCCGCATGGCCGATATCGAAGGCGATGTTGTTGCATCTTATGTTCACAATGCTGCGGCTGACGGCATGGGCAACATCGGTGTTCTCGTTGCGCTGAAGGGTGGCGACGAAGCTCTCGGCAAACAGATCGCAATGCACGTTGCCGCTGCGAACCCACAGGCGCTTTCCGAAGAGTCGCTGGACCCAGCTGTTGTTGAAAAAGAGCGTAACGTTCAGATCGAGATCGCCCGTGAATCCGGCAAGCCGGAGCAGGTTATCGAAAAGATGATCGTTGGCCGCATGAAAAAGTTCCTCGCAGAAGTTACGCTTCTTGGTCAGGACTTCGTCATCAACCCTGACGTCACTGTTGGCCAAGCGGCTAAAGACGCAGGTGCGGAGATCGTTGGTTTTGTTCGCCTCGCCGTTGGTGAAGGTATCGAAAAAGCCGAAGAAGATTTCGCTGCTGAAGTCATGAAAACCGCAAAAGCCTAAGGTCTTCTGATTTTCTAGAAAAAAGCGTCGCGCCGGTCATTCGGCGCGGCGTTTTTCTTTGTTCAATGCATTTTGGGGTACCTTGATACCGAATCACTTTGGGCAAACGTCTCGTAGTGAATTAAGTGAACTATCTTAAGTTGAGAGAATGAGTAGGGCGCAAAACACGCGTTCTCGAGTTGTATGAAATCGCGGCTACTCTAAGTCCCGAAAAATGAAAAACAGCACAGGTTTGGGCAAAAACCTGTGCTGTTTCAATGCTTTAGTTGGCTGATGGGGATGTGCCAATGCAGCAAATCCACCTCGAGGAAGGTGGGCTCGTAGAGCGGCGTAAGGTTGCTTAAAGAAGCCGACCATCCCTGTAATTGCAGGGTGGCCGTCCCTAATGCTCCTGGCTGTAATAGCCGTCACTCACGGAACATCCCATTAATTGCGCGAAATTGACTGTGACGAAAGTAGGGAAAACCATACCTTTTGCCAATACAGGCCTATTTAGGACTTGTTCACGTATATTTGATTCTGAAGAGATGCTTTCAGAACGGCTTGTGTTGTCGTTTCGACGTCTAACGCCTGTCTGGCAAGGCGCAAATGCTTCTCAACTGTCGCTGGAGTAAGGCCGACGATCGTTGCAATGTCTTGTGCCGTTTTACCTTCGCCAACCCATTCCAATACCTCTCTTTGACGCTTGGTTAATCGTGCGCGGCCATAGCTGTGCGGCATGCTTATGACGCGGAAATGGAAGATATTGCTAAACAGGCTGATCTCGCGACCATGGCGCTCCCAGATCTCGTCGACTTCATCCTGTGTTAGGCCTACGGCAGCGATTAGAGATTGCGCTGCGCGCTCGCGGGTAAGTTGGCATCGAAATGCGATCGTATAGCCGGCTGTGACAGCCGCATTGTTGCAGAATTCAATGACTTCAATTTCTTCAGGTGTTAGCTTCTCTGGGTCGTGCCGAACCGCACCCCAGCTACACGCACCAACGTTGGAATTTGCCCATTTTGCCATAGGAGCACGTAAGTAATAGCCTTCATACATAAAGGGCAGGGTGAACGAGTCTGGAAGATTGCTCAGAAACATAATGTCTTCTGGAGCGCCGACAAATTCTTCGGTCCAAAACCGTGTAAACCCGTAGATCACGCGATCAAAGCCATACTCTGCCATCTTAGCGGTATGCAGCTTCCAGATGTCATCGGTGCAATGCGTGTTAACGAGGGCTTCGATATGGCTGATCATGGCTTCAGCTTGGTGGTTTTTGTGTGAGATGGCCGAGCATCGCATCCATACTCAAAAGATAGCCCGCAGACCCAAAGCCGCAAATCTGGCCAAGCGCAACAGGCGCAATATGCGAGACATGACGGAAACTTTCTCGCGCGTGGATATTTGAGAGATGCAACTCGATCACCGGAAGCTCGACGGAAGAGATCGCGTCACGCAGCGCAACCGACGTATGCGTATAGGCACCAGCGTTAAGGATGATCCCAGCATGCGTTCCGCGCGCTTCATGAATTAGATCAACCAGTGTGCCTTCATGATTGGATTGCGCAAATGCAAGCTCAATGCCGAGATCAGCAGCTTTGTCACGGCAACGCGCTTCGATGTCCGCGAGAGTTTCGGAGCCATAGACTTCGGGTTGGCGTGTGCCGAGCAAGTTCAGGTTCGGGCCGTTGAGTATGAGAATAGAGTGCATGGTGTCCAACTTTTTGCCTGACGTTAGACTGTATGGATCGTGATTGTCGAATGAATTCTATATGTTGCGCATAAAAGCGAATGAGTGTGGTATCGTAGATATTCCTAGGCTTCGTGTGGTTTTTATTACCATAATACCGATTATGCGACTAACGGGCGTGTCTAGTAGCGCTGCCTATCCGATAACTGAGACACATATCCACATACGTCACTCAAGACAGATTTGTTTTTAATTGTAGTCATTTAAACTGCGCACTTAACTTGAATTGCGACCGCGCCAACAAAAATAGACAAAGCGTTAAGAGTTTTGCGCAAAGCTTCGAGCGATTGTTACCACTCGTTTAATTCCTCATGGCTGAACAAAACAGAAAACGCAGTTTATGAATAAACCCTATCAGAGTGACCGTTACCGCGTGTTGATCGTTGATGACAGCGTGGTTGTACGCATGGTGCTGAGTAAGCTTCTGTCGGCAGATCCGATGCTTGAAGTGGTTGGCGCCGCCAAAGATGCTCGAGAAGCGCGCGATCTTGTCCGAAGGCTCAATCCGGACGTGATAACACTTGATGTGGAAATGCCAGAGATTGATGGGTTATCGTTTCTGCGCGTTTTGATGAAACACCACCCTCTTCCTGTTGTCATGTGTTCATCTCTTGTTGGACGTGGTTCCGACATCCTCATACAGGCGCTTGAAGCTGGAGCGTTGGATGCAATCGAAAAACCCAAAATGGGTGCCAGAGAGTTCTTTTTGGAAGCGCAAACACAGATTTGCGATACGGTCAGAGGCGCGGCCATGGCGCGAATTCCAGTGGCCGGTAAACGTCAGGAAAGACGCCGTAGGCCAAGAGATGTTGAGTATGCGGCACCAAGCCCTGGTAATAAACTGACGGCCGATGCCGTCTTGCCCCCTCGCCCGTTAGTTGCTTCACAAATCGCAAAACATCCGAAAATCATTGCAATTGGTGCATCAACCGGTGGTCCTGAGGCGTTGCGAAAATTCCTTGAGACCATGCCTGAAAACACGCCACCAATCGTTGTTGTGCAGCATATGCCCGAAGCATTTACCGGTGCTTTCGCCAATCGATTGAACAAATACTGTAAGGTTGAAGTCGTCGAGGCACAGCATGGGATGGCTTTGACGTCCGGAACCACTTTCATTGCGCCCGGAGGCAAGCATCTTGCGGTCAAACGATCCGAAAATGTGAACCGTCTACAATTGCTCGATGGTCCGCTCGTCGCGCGGCATCGACCTTCTGCAGATGTATTGTTTCGATCGGTCGCGCAACAGTACGGCGCCTCGAGTTGTGGTGTGCTGTTAACAGGTATGGGCGATGACGGTGCGCAAGGTCTGTGTGAACTCCGCCAAACCGGCGCTGTTACTTACGGACAAAGCGAAGAAAGCTGTGTGGTTTATGGCATGCCCAAGGTTGCCAAACAGCTTGGCGGTGTGGCACATGAATTGCCGCTGATGGAAATACCTGCGGCAATTCAAGACGTATTAAACTCTTAAAAACAAATAATTACAATAAGTTAACCGAGGGCGTAGCCTGCCCCGCGTACTGTTCTGATCAGATCTTCGCCGCCCGATTTTGAAAGAGCTTTTCGCAAGCGGCCAACATGCACATCAACCGTTCGTGTATCGACGTAAATATCACGCCCCCACACCCGATCCAAAAGCTGATCGCGGCTGTACACACGACCAGGTTTTTCCATAAACGTTGCCAACAGGCGAAATTCCGTTGGGCCGAGTTTAACGGGCTCTTCTCCTCGGAACACTTTATGGCTTTCGCTATCAAGTGTGATGTCGTCAAACTCCAATGTTTGGCCAACGGTGGACGGTCGTGAACGCTTTAGCTGCGTCCGAACGCGCGCCATCAATTCCGCAACGGAATATGGTTTCACCACATAATCGTCTGCGCCAGTTTCCAAGCCTCGGACCCGATCAATCTCTTCACTGCGTGCAGAAAGCATAATCACCGGAATCGCACGTGTTTCACCACGAGACTTCAGGCGACGGCAAATCTCGATGCCGGAGACATTGGGCAGCATCCAGTCGAGCAAAACCAGATCTGGTAGCTCTTCGCGGACCATCAATAACGCTTCTTCGCCGTCGGCCGCGCGCAAAACATGATACCCTTCGGCTTCGAGGTTATAAGCCAGAACTTCGCGCTGCGCAGGTTCATCTTCTACAAGTAAAACTGTGGGCTTAGGATTTGCCATGGTTTTTATTCCATTGTTTCAAATGTATAGCTGGTGTCGTCACCCTTCGGGCGCTCTTCGTCCGGGATTTCTCCGGTGACATTATAAATCACCTGCTCTGCAATCGAAGTTGCATGGTCGCCCATACGCTCGATGTTTTTCGCGATGAAGTGTAGGTGCATACATGCAGAAATGTTGCGCGGGTCTTCCATCATAAAGGTCAGGAATTCGCGGAACAACGCATTGTACATCTGGTCGACTTCTTCGTCGCGATCTCTGACATCGATTGCAAGTTCCACGTCCCCTTGAACAAATGCATCAAGCGCGTCGTGCAGCATGTTTTCGACTTGCCGCCCCATTCTGCGCAATGCGCCCGGGGCGCCTTCTATCACGGGCATCTGCACAAGTGCCGAGGTCCGTTTGCCGAGGTTCTTGGCATAATCCCCTACCCGCTCAAGGTTTCCGGCGAGTTTCATCACGGTCAGGATGGTGCGCAAATCGCTCGCTGCGGGCGCGCGGATTGCAATCACGCGGGCGGCTTCGATATTGACTTGTTCTTCAAGCGCGTCAATTGCCGCGTCATTCTTGCGAACTTGTTCGGCAAGCTCCACGTCGCGGGTTTCTAGCGCCTTGGTCGCATCGGAGATCGCAACCTCAACAAGGCCGCCCATTTTCATGATAAGTGCTTGAATTCCTTCAAGATCACGGTCAAATGCGGAAAGAATATGTGGGTCGTTCATTGGGTCCTCCTAGCCGATCCGGCCAGTGATATAGCTCTCGGTGCGGGGGTCGGTCGGATTGGTGAATACGTGGTCCGTATCCCCGAGTTCGACAAGATTACCGAGGTGGAAAAATGCGGTTTGCTGGCTGACGCGCGCGGCCTGTTGCATGGAGTGCGTCACGATCACAACCGAGAAATTGGTCCGCAACCCGTCGATCAACTCCTCGACTTGCGCGGTGGCGATTGGGTCAAGTGCGGAGCATGGCTCGTCCATCAACAAAACCTCGGGGCTTGTCGCGATGGCGCGGGCGATACATAGGCGCTGCTGCTGACCGCCCGAAAGGCCGGTGCCGGGGGCTTGCAGACGGTCTTTCACTTCGTCCCAAAGTGCGGCTTTGCGAAGGCTGTCTTCGACAATCCCGTCAAGATCAGCTTTCTTGGACGCAAGGCCATGGATGCGCGGGCCATAGGCCACATTGTCATAGATCGATTTCGGGAACGGGTTTGGTTTTTGAAACACCATCCCGACCTTGGCCCGAAGCTGAACAGGGTCCACTTTCGGGTCGTAAATATCCTCGTTATCAAGCAGGATACGCCCCTCAACGCGACAGATATCGATCGTGTCATTCATGCGGTTTAGGCACCGAAGAAATGTTGATTTCCCGCAACCCGATGGGCCGATGAACGCGGTAACTGTGCGCGATTTGATGTCTATGTTTACATCTTTGATCGCGCGCGTGTCTCCGTAGTAAACGTTGACGTTGTTTGCGGCGATTTTGGTTTTTTCGTCCGTCACGGCGCGGTTCTCCAATTGAATATCTTTCATGTCTAACCTCTTACCAGCGGCGTTCAAAGCGGCGACGCAGCATGACGGCGATCGCATTCATTACAATGAGGAACAACAGGAGAATGATAATCGCCCCCGATGCCCGTTCGACGAAGGCCGGATCGGCCCGTTGTGTCCAGTTATATATCTGAACAGGAAGTGCGGTTGCCGGATCAAACAGCCCTTCGGGCGGCCCGGCAGGATACTCGCGTACAAATGCAACCATCCCGATCAGCAAAAGCGGCGCGGTTTCGCCAAGGGCTTGAGCAAGGCCGATGATGGTTCCGGTCAGAATGCCCGGCGCGGCGAGCGGCAGGACATGGTGGAACACGGCCTGCATTTTACTTGCGCCAACGCCGAGGGCCGCATCGCGGATGCTCGGCGGTACGGATTTGAGGCTGACGCGCGTGGCGATAATAATCGTCGGGAGCGTCATGAGCGTCAGCACAAGCCCCCCAACGATGGGGGCGGATTGTGGCAGGCCAGCGAAATTGATGAAGATCGCAAGACCAAGAATACCGAACACAATCGAAGGCACAGCGGCAAGGTTGCTGATATTAACTTCGATCAGGTCGGTCCAGCGGTTGGTTGGTGCGAATTCCTCAAGATAAATACTCGCGGTTACCCCAATCGGCAGTGCCAGCAAAAGAACCACACCCATCATGTAAAGGCTTCCGAGGATCGCCACACCAAGGCCTGCGGCCTCAGGGCGTTGGTCGGAGGCGTCTGGCGCGGTTAGGAAACCGATGTTAAAGCGTGTTTCCAACGCGCCAGCGTCTTCGAGCGCTAGAGCGGCGTTCAGCTGAGCAGGCGAGACGTTTTTATCAAGCTCAGCACTCGCAAAATCAACGCGGCCTTTGAAGAATCCATCAATCCGACCGTTCGCCAATACCTCGAAGGGGATTGTCTGGCCGATAAGGTTCGGGTTGGCCAACACATGATTGCGCAACTGTGCGGCGGCTTCTTTGGAGATCATATTACCGACCTCCTTTTTCTCGATATCGGTTACGCCGAGTTCTTCAAGCTTCGCCATCAACCCGTCACGCAAGAGCGGCGCGTAAGTTACTGTGGTGGCCTTTTTCATGACCTCCGGATCGCGAACGCCAGATTTATCAAGTTTGTTTTCGGGCAACGTGACATCGATCTGGATGAACGTTTGTTTGAAAGCAGAGGCACCGTTATTTAAGATCGAGCCAACCAGCAGGACCAGAGCCAGAAGCCCCGCAAAAATCGCGGCGAGCCCATAGGCGCGGAAGCGTTTCTCTGCGGCGTTGCGTTTAAGTGTGCGCGCATCGGCAACCATGATTGAGGTTGACGCGGCAGTCGATGGGGCGGTCATTCGTATTGCTCCCGGTATTTGCGCACGATGTAAAGCGCGAGCACGTTGAGGCAGAGGGTAAAGGCAAAGAGCGTGAGGCCGAGCGCAAAAGCGACGAGCGTTTCGGGGCTGGCAAAATCGGTGTCGCCGGTAAGCTGGCTCACAATTTTCACGGTGACGGTTGTCATGGCTTCAAACGGATTGAGCGAGAGTTTGGCGGCGGCCCCCGCCCCCATGACCACGATCATGGTTTCGCCGATGGCACGGCTTGCCGCAAGGAGCACGGCGCCAACGATACCAGGCAGAGCAGCAGGCAAAACAACCTGTTTGATGGTTTCGGATTGAGTGGCCCCAAGGCCAAGCGAGGCGTCGCGCATAGTTTGGGGAACGGCATTGAGAATGTCATCGGAGAGCGAGCTTACGAAGGGAATGAGCATGATGCCCATCACGATCCCCGCAGTCATCACCGAGCTGGCGCTTTCGCCAAACCCGAGCGGCTGCGCAAAGTAATCACGTAGGAGTGGGCCGACTGTCACCAGCGCGAACAGGCCGTAAACGATGGTCGGGATGCCAGCGAGCACTTCGATCATCGGCTTGGCCACAGCGCGCAGCTTTGGACCAGCATACTCAGACATATAGATCGCGGCAAAGAGACCAATCGGAACAGCGAAAATCAACGCGATAAAACTGATGTAAAGCGTGCCCCACAGAAGCGGCAGAATACCAAGGTCACTGCCTCCACGGAAGTTTGGCGCCCAATTGGTTCCAAAGAAGAATTGAAATGCTGGGTATTGGGCGAAGAAATTGCGGCTTTCGAAAAGCATGGAGGCAACAATGCCGATCGTTGTAAATACAGCGATCGAAGCCGATAGGATCAGCAGCCCTTTAACAACGCGTTCAACCGTATTGCGGGCGCGAAATTCCTTGTCGGTTACACGGAGCGCGAGAAGCAACGCCAAGACGCTTGCAGCAAGAACAGCGACACCACGCCAGAAGCGGCTTTTTTCCGCCTTGGCACGATAGCTCTCGGCAGCATTCATTGTGGCGGTGTCTGGTGCGGAGCCGAGTGCGATGCCAACTGCGCCGAGTTGCTTGGCAATTTCCTCTGGGGTGCCTTCGAAATTATAGGATGCGTCTTTGGAAATCCGGCCTTGCGCCACCGCTTGATCAAGCCCATTGGCGATGCGCTTAACGTCGTTGAGCGCAAGATCAGCGCTTGTCTCGGAAGTCGGTAGGAGGCTCGCAACTGAGGAATTGATCATCGCTGGGCTTAGAACAGACCATAGAGCCAGAACGATCACCGCCGGCAGCAAAGCCGCCGTAGAAACAAACGCACCGTAATGTTTCGGCAAGGAATGCAGAACCCTTATGTCTCCGCCACCTGAAGCGATGGCCCGCGTGCGACCAGCAAAAAAACCGACCAGTGACAAGCCGAGAACCGCGATGAAAATCCAGAGAACGGACATTGGGAACCTTTGAGATAAAGAGGTGATGCCGCGCCCATCCGAGGCGCGACATCAGTGTTTGAAGTGGGATTACATGCCCAATGTGTTTTGCGAGGCAACGAGCTCTTGAGTTGCTTCAAGCTCTGGGTCAGCCACGAGGCCGTACTCGGCAAGTGGACCATCAGGACCAGCGATCTCTTCGGATACGAAGAACTCGGCATATTCCTGAAGACCAGGGATTACGCCGATGTGCGCTTTTTTCACGTAGAAGAACAATGGGCGGGATACAGGGTATTCGCCGGAGGCAATGCTCTCTGTGGATGGTGTTACGCCAGACATTGTCGCGACTTGCAGCTTGTCTGTGTTGTTCTCGTAGAACGCCAGACCAAACACGCCGATACCGTCTTTGTTGCTTTCGATGCGAGCGAGTGTCTCTGTGTAGTCACCGTCGATATCAACAGAAACGCCGTCTGTGCGCAGTGCGATACAGGCTTTCTCAGCGGCTTTTTTGTCGTCGCCATTTGCAGCCTTGAAGAGATCAAAAGCGCCAGTGGCTTCACAACCAGCGAGGATCACTTTGTCTTCGAAAACTTCGCGGGTTCCGTGCTTGGTTCCTGGAACGAATGCTGCAATCGGCTGTGCTGGGAAGTTGGCGTTTACGTCGGCCCAAGTCTTGTTCGGGTTGTCAACGAGCGCACCGTCAACAGCAACTTTGTCCGAAAGCGCGAGGAACCAGTCTTCTGGAGTGAATTCGAAGCTCTCGCCGTTGATGTCAGAGGCAAATACGATGCCGTCATAACCGATCTGAACTTCGATGATGTCTGTTACACCATTTTCTGCACAGGCTTTGATTTCGCTGTCTTTGATTTTGCGGGATGCGTTGGCAACGTCGATTGTGCCTTCACCAAGACCTTCGCAGAATTTCTTAAGACCAGCAGAAGAACCGCCGGATTCAACAACCGGTGTCGGGAAATCAAAGTTCTCGCCGAAAGCTTCAGCTACGATGGCAGCGTAAGGAAGCACAGTGGAAGAACCGGCAACTTGTACTTGATCGCGGGCAGAAGCAGCAGTTGCGGCAACTGTCATGGCAAGTGCGGAAACACTCAGTTTAGCAAAAGACATATGAACTCCTAATGTCATTAATGGATCCAAGAGCGGACCCTCGACGCGAGGTCTAGGCTTCGTCGGCTATGCTTTTGTGACAGTCATGTAACAGGTTTATGACAATGCTGGATTTTGTCGGAAAAAAAGGCGTCAGATCGGCAGATAAACCGAGAAACAGGAGCCTTTACCCAGTTCAGATGTAATTTTAAGGCGCCCGCGATGGCGATTTATGATGTGTTTTACAATTGCGAGGCCCAGTCCTGTACCGCCCAATTCGCGGGAACGATGCCCGTCGATCCTGTAAAATCTTTCGGTCAGACGCGGAATATGCAGCGGATCTATCCCCTCGCCCGCGTCTCGCACATCAATACGCACCGCTGGGCCACGCAATGGCATGTCTTTCTCGATCTGTGTCATATCTATCCAGATATCGCCACCACTGCTGCCGTACTTGATGGCGTTTTCGATCAGGTTCAAAAAAACTTGCTGCAATTGGTCCCAATCGCCAGGCACACGCAGATCGTCAACTGGCGGTGTGAAATGAACACTGACTTTGCTTGTTTCAATTGTTGGACGCAGTGTCCGCAGGCATGTGTTGAGCAACCCGACGATATCTTGTTTGTCGTTCGGGCGCATCCGCTCTTCGCTTTCAACGCGAGAGAGCGACAACAAATCCTCGACCAACCGGTTCATACGGGTGGCTTCATGCTCCATTATACTTAGAAAACGGTCCCGCGCTTCCGAATCGTCCTTGGCCGGACCACGCAGTGTTTCAATAAAACCAAGTACTGCAGTAAGCGGCGTGCGCAACTCATGCGACACATTTGCAACAAAGTCGCGACGCATCTGCCCTGCTTCCTCAAACACACTGATGTCTTGGAAACTTATCAGAATGCCTTTACGTTCCCTAACGTCAACTTGTGTACACGTGGCTTCATAGCGGGTGGTATGAGTTGAGCGCATTTTCTCGAAGACCGGCTTTCGCGTGACTCCGTCCGTCATGCATTTGGCGACTGAATCCAGCAGAACTGGTTGACGTAAAACGGTAATATAATGCCGTCCCTCGCCCGCTTTGCCGAAAATTTCGCATGCAGCGTCATTCATGGAAATGATGGTTTCCGATGGATCGATCAGCATTGATGCGAGTGGAAATGCGGAAATAAGATTATCAAAGTGGCGGTCGGTCATGGAGAGAATCCTGTGCCTAAAATCGCTCGAAACATGCTGAATTCGAAACAGATTGTAAATCACGCCGTTGTTACAAAGCGATTTACCACCGCCGCTCTTCGCCCTATAGTTTAGTTGTAAGTGATAAATACCGCAGTTTCAGTCGCTTAGAATTGCGCGTGTTTTGGATAATAAAGCGAAGACCATGGACAGTTCTGGTTGTGAGTAAACAAGAAAAAATCGGTGTGAACCCGAGCCGCGAACCTTTAACTCTGATTGTTGGAGATGCCGCAGCATGGTTATCAGCGGGGCGGAGCCTTCCGGACGACAAAGGGCTCCACTACACGAGCTATGAAGACCTAAGCAAAGATCTTCTGGATGATATTAATCCTGACATCGTTTTGGCGCCGCTTCTCGGCCAAGGTTTCGATGCGATGGACCTTGCAATCCAGCTCGATATCTTCGGCTATAAAGGAAGATTCCGTGCGCTAAGCCCAGACCTTCCAAACCCGAAATTGATACTCAAAGAGGTTAAATCTTTGTGTCCTAAGATCGATTTCGATCTGTTTATCGTTGATGATAGCGCAGATAGGCGTATGAATTAATCTATATAATTCAGATATTTACTCGTCTATCTTATTCAAGCCTTCGCGAAAGCGACGCATATTGGCTTGATAACCAAGTGCACTTTTTCGGTTGGCCTCAATCGCGGCCTCATCCAGATCACGAACCACTTTCCCTGGCATGCCCATGACCAGCGATCCGTCTGGAATGACCTTGCCTTCGGTGATTAACGCCCCTGCCCCAATCAGACAATTCTTGCCGATCTTTGCGCCGTTTAGAATGATTGCGCCCATGCCGACGAGTGTGTTTTCTCCAATTTCGCAACCGTGAAGCATAACTTTGTGCCCGATGGTGCATCCGGCTCCAACGGTAAGTGGAAACCCCATATCTGTGTGCAGCACGCAGTTTTCCTGAACGTTACTTCCGGCACCAATGGTAATTTTCTCGTTGTCACCGCGCAGTGTTGAACCGAACCAGACGGAGGCATCCTCTGCAATCTCTATGTCGCCAATCACGTTGGCATCGGGTGCTACCCATCCATTTTTGTGCACAACCGGACGGCGAGTTCCTAAAGCATAGAGAGTCATTTCATTGCCTCGAATTCTGCGTTGAGTCCACGCACTAAATCGTTCAATCCGGTTTGGCGGCTACGGCGTAAGCGTTCTGCTATCACGATGGCTTTTACCTCTGCCTCGGCCTGATCAACATCTTCGTTTACCAGCACAAAATCATATTCCGCCCAGTGGCTGATCTCGTCACGGCTCCGCGACATGCGCCCTTCGATAATTTCGTCACTATCTTGATTGCGGCAACGAAGCCTGCGCTCCAGCTCTGCAATCGAAGGCGGCAATACGAAGACCGAAACTACATCATCACCTTGCATGGAATTGCGGATTTGCTGCCCGCCCTGCCAATCAATATCGAACAGCACATCATGGCCAGCATCGAGCGCTTCGCCGACCTTTTTCTTGGGCGAGCCATAGAAATTTCCGAAAACTTCGGCGTGTTCGAGCATCTCGTCGTTCTCGACCATTTCCTGAAATTCTTCACGTGTATGGAAATAGTATTCGCGACCGTGCTCTTCGCCTTCTCGCGGTTTGCGCGTGGTTGCGGAGACTGAAAACTGGATGCTTGGGTCCCATGCCATCAACCGCTTTGCCAAGGTTGATTTTCCTGCGCCTGAGGGTGAGGACAAGATGATCAGGATCCCACGGCGGGATTGTTTGGACAGTTCGGCCATGACTACTCCACGTTTTGCACTTGCTCGCGCATCTGATCGATCACAGCCTTCAGGTCAAGCCCGATCCGCGTCAATTCTGTAAACTGCGACTTGGAGCACAGTGTATTGGCCTCGCGGTTAAATTCCTGCGTCAAGAAATCCATCTTGCGTCCGATCGGCTTGGACTGGGCCAGAAGGTCGCGGGCCGCTGAAATATGCGCGTGCAGTCTGTCAATCTCTTCGGTGACATCGGCTTTCACCGCCAGCAAGGCGAGTTCCTGCGCTACTCGATCCGCAGAGGCGCCATCGGTATTGTCCATCACGCGCGCTAGATTTGTTTTGAGCGTCTCGGCGACATGCGGTTTGCGGGCCTCGGCGGCTTTTGCGGCGGCATCCGTAAGGGTTTCGATCTCGTCAATCTGAGCGGAAAGAATAGCCTCAAGCGATGCGCCCTCTTTTGCGCGCATCTGTGCAAACTGGTCTAGGACACCGTCAAAATTGGTTAACAAAGCGGCTTTAAGGGCCGTGATATCATCCGGTTCTTGGGAGGTTTTCTGAACACCTCGGATGCCAAGAATCTCGGCCGCTGATGTCGGCGTTAAGGTTAACGAATGTGCCGCCGCGCGGTTCTCAATCTCGTTTAAGGCGGTAAGAACGCCATCAAGTGCAGCACCGTCAAGGGCGAGTTGTCCTTCCTCTTCGCGACGTCCGATTTTCAAGCTGATCTGGAGGCTTCCGCGGGCAAAGGATTTGTTGGCTTTAGCCTTAATTTCTTGCTCTAACCCGGTAATCCAATCCGGCATACGGAGGCGCACATCCAGCCCCCTCGCATTGACGCCGCGCATGTCCCAAACCCACTCGTGCTGCCCATGCTCACCCGTAAGGGTTGCAAAGCCTGTCATCGAATTAACCATATTGCCTGAAATCTCCCCCAAACGGTCCTGACCGGCCTATACTCGTGCCAGTATTTTGGTTTGTTTTGTTGTTCTGCCGGAAGGTTAACAGAGCCCATGGCGCGGAACAACAATCCCCAGAGGCCAATTTCTGTTCCGTCGTGAATGTCAGGACAGTCGCGGTGCAAATACTGGGGAGTTTTGGTACGAGTGTTAAGTAAAAGGACGATCTTATGTCTTTTGGTTCAGATGAAAATTCGGATAGCCGCGATCATCGCAATCCGGCGGAAAATGTTGTTCGTTTTGCCGATCTACGCAGGCGCATGACAGACCCCGCGATCACCGAAGTGCGCGCCTATTGGGAAGGGTTAAGACAGGGGCAAACCGTTCCGCGTCGAAGTGATGTGGATCCGCGTGGCATTCAGAATGCATTGGAATACGCATTTATTCTTGAACGGATCGCGCCGCGTGTTGCGCGGATACGGGTTGCGGGTTCGCATCTGACCGATCTTTTGGGCATGGAAGTCCGTGGCATGCCCTTCACGTCTTTTTTCACACCTTCCGCCCGCGCTGAAATGTCCTGCGCGTTGGAATATGTGTTTGAAGGGCCGCGCATCGTCGAGCTAACGGCTTCGGCGGAGCGTGGCATTGGTCGGCCACCACTCACTGCGCGGATTGTTCTCTTGCCGTTGAAGTCTGATCTTGGTGATGTGAGCCGCGCGATGGGGGTGTTGGTGACCCGCGGCAAAATTGGCCGCACACCGCGACGGTTTGTAATAGACGCGGTCGAGACACATGTCATTGATGGCTCTGTATCAACGGCGCAATCGGATGCGGGTTATCGTGCGGGGCGCGATGTTTTTGATCCTAAACCAGAACCAGAGCGCCCAGTTGCCTTTTCCGAACCGTCCGTTCCGTTTGAACGCAGCCACACATCATCTGTCTCCGGCACGTCTAATAAACGTCGGCGCAAACCATTTTTGCGGCTGCTCACGTTCAACGATTAGTATAGCTCAACAGCGCAAGAAAATGCCCCCGCAAACATCGGTTTACGGGGGCCATTTAATTGTAATGATCGTTGGGCTTAGCCGTTAGCGGCTTCGGCAACTTTGGCGCCGCGCTTTTGAAGCTCTTCGGCCACGAGGAACGCCAACTCAAGCGATTGGCTAGCATTGAGGCGCGGGTCGCAGGCTGTGTGGTAGCGATCCGAGAGGTCTTCTTCGGTCACGGCACGCACACCACCGGTGCATTCGGTTACGTCTTGGCCGGTCATCTCGAAATGCACGCCGCCAGGAACTGTGCCCTCTGCGTTGTGGATATCAAAGAACTCGTGAACCTCACGCAGCACGCTATCAAACGGACGAGTTTTGTAACCAGTCGAAGATTTGATCGTATTGCCATGCATCGGGTCACAGGACCAAAGAACGTTTGCGCCCTCTTCCTGAACGGTCTTGATGAGACGCGGCAAGTGATCACCGACCGAGCCGGCCCCGAAACGTGCGATCAGAGTCAGGCGCCCTTCTTCGTTTTCCGGGTTCAACTTGTTCATCAGAATCTTAAGGTCTTCGGCGGTGGTTGTGGGACCACATTTCAGACCGATTGGGTTCTGAACACCACGACAGAATTCAACATGTGCGCCGTCTGGCTGGCGGGTACGGTCACCAATCCAGATCATGTGGCCGGAACCTGCAACAGGCAGACCGGAAGTGGAATCGATGCGGCACAGTGCCTCTTCATATTCCAGCAGAAGACCTTCGTGCGAGGTGTAGAAGTCTACCGATTGCAGCGTGTGCGCAGTGTCCTGCGTGACGCCTGCGGCCTTCATGAAATCGAGCGTATCGGTGATGCGCTTGGCCATGTCACGGTATTTCGCAGCATTGTCGGCCTCTGTGAAACCGAGTGTCCAAGCGTGAACCTGATGAACATCCGCATAACCACCTTGCGAGAAGGCCCGCACGAGGTTGAGGGTTGCCGCAGCCTGTGTGTAGGCCTGAAGCATCTTCTTCGGGTCAGGTATACGCGCTTCGGGTGTGAAGGCAAGCTCGTTGATGATGTCACCGCGGAAGCTTGGCAGCTCTACACCATCCACTGTCTCGGTTGGGGCCGAACGTGGCTTGGCGAATTGGCCAGCCATGCGGCCAACCTTCACCACAGGCACCTTGGCGCCGTATGTGAGAACCATTGCCATCTGCAACATCACTTTGAATGTGTCGCGGATACCGTCAGCAGAGAATTGCTCGAAGCTCTCGGCGCAATCCCCACCTTGAAGAAGAAACGCCTCGCCACGGCTCGCTGCTGCGAGCTTGGTTTTGAGATTGCGCACTTCGCCCGCAAAGACGAGCGGCGGATATTTCGCCAGCTGAGCCTCCACGGCCTCCAGCGCGGCCTGATCCGTATACTCGGGCATCTGGATCCGCGGTTTTGCACGCCAACCAGATTTTTGCCAATTCGTCATCGTCTTTGCTCCAAAATTAGAATGAGGTGCATTTATGGCGACAGGAATCAGAATTGCCAACAGATGAAATGCGCATTTTCCTCTGGATTCTGCCAAATTCTGTTTTTCTCGTATCAATTTGTCTTGCAAGGCCCCACCAAAATTGGTTCCGTTGCAAATGATCTGAATTTGGGAGACAAAATGGATCCGAGTCGCCCCCAAGAAGCGCCTGTTCCCCACCTCAATGTGCGCAAGCGGTTTGTCTTTGTTCTGTTGAGTAATTTCACCATGCTTGGCTTTGCCAGTGCGGTCGAAGCTTTAAGGATCGCCAACAGAAACGCCCAAAACGATATTTATAGCTGGACACTGCTGAGTGAAGACGGCGCGCCGGTGACGTGTTCGGCGGGGGTCGAGTATAATGTAGATGGGCCATTGGCCGAATTGCAGCGGGACGATACCGTTATTTTGTGCGGCGGTTTAAACATCGCCGAGGCCACCACGCCGAAACTGCTCTCTTGGATCCGCCGCGAAAGCCGCCGTGGGTTGTCAATTGTCGGCCTGTGCACGTCGGCGCATGTTTTGGCCAAGGCAGGTTTGCTTAACGGGCGTCGCGCCACCATTCATTGGGAAAATCAGGACGGTTTTCTTGAGGATTTCCCCGACGTGCACATGGCGCGGTCGGTTTTTGTGATTGATGGAAAGTTCGCAACAACAGCGGGTGGAACCAGTTCAATTGATCTGATGCTCAAGCTCATTGCCGAAGATCAAGGCGAAGACCTCGCCAATTCTGTTGCGGATCAATTGATCTATACATCGATCCGCACAGATCAGGACCGCCAACGCCTATCAACACCGACGCGCATTGGGGTGCGCCATCCGAAACTTGCGACAGTGATCCAGACTATGGAGAACAACCTTGAAGACCCGATCAGCCCGTCTGTTTTGGCCGAGCAGGTTGGGATGAGTACGCGGCAGCTTGAACGCTTGTTCCGCCGGTATCTGAACCGTTCGCCGAAACGCTATTATATGGAGATCCGCCTCCAGAAGGCGCGCAACCTTCTGATCCAGACGGACATGAGCGTGATCAACGTTGCCCTTGCGAGCGGGTTCACCTCCCCCAGTCACTTCTCGAAATGCTACCGAGCGCAATATGACACGACGCCCTATCGCGAACGCGGAACCAAGGCCACGCCGCGCGCCGAAAAGGAGCCGAGTCAGCATTCATGAAATTAGAAGATTATGAGGGGAATTCAGCATGGCTTTACTTGCCCCTGCGTAACTTAAGGGCTTCGGCGCATTAACCGCAAGAAATCAACGAAGCAAGGGTAATAATCTTCTGTTTTGGGTCGAAAATTGGGAAATCCCCCCTTTCCAATCGGAAAATCCAAGAATAACCTCACCGCATCAATCAGAGGGAAAAGCTCTGATACAACTTGGGAGAACAAGATGAAAAAATTACTGATGGCAACTGCGGCAACCGCACTTTTAGCCAGCGCTGCGTCTGCGGAGGAAATCAAACTCGGCGTACTGCTCGGCTTCACCGGACCTGCGGAATCGCTTGCACCTGACATGAGCGAAGGCATCAAGCTCGCCGTGTCCGAAGTTAGCGACAGCGGTAAATTCCTTGATGGCACAACAGTTTCTACAGTTGTTGGCGACTCCACTTGCGTTGACGCTGCCGCTGCTGTTGCAGCTGGCGAACGTCAAGTTACATCCGACAAAGTTGTTGGCATCATCGGCGCGCTCTGCTCCGGTGCAACTGGCGCTGTGTTCCAAAGTGTAGCCCTTCCAAACGGCATCGTGATGATCTCGCCTTCCGCGACATCTCCGGGCCTTACAACAATGGAAGACGACGGCCTGTTTTTCCGTGCCTCCCCGTCTGATGCCCGTCAGGGTCAGATCATGACAGAAGTGATCATGGAGCGCGGCCTCAAAGAAGTCGCCGTAACCTATACAAACAACGACTATGGTAAAGGTCTTGCCGATGCATTCGCATCTGCCTTCACCGAAGCTGGCGGAACAGTCACTGTTTCCGTAGCTCACGAGGACGGCAAAGCAGACTACTCCGCTGAAGTTGGCGCGATGGCCTCTGCTGGTGGTGAAGCGCTTGTTGTTGTTGGATACCTTGACCAAGGTGGCCCAGGCATCATCCGTGCAGCCCTTGATACAGGTGCGTTTGATCTGTTCGTTCTGCCGGATGCGATGGTTGGTGACTCGATCTCTGACAAATTCGGCGACGAAATCGAAGGATCCTTCGGTCAGGTTCCAGGCACAGACAGCCCAGGTACAGGCATGCTTGCAGAGCTTGGCGCAGCAGCCGGTTACACGGGTGACGCACCATACGCACCAGAAAGCTACGATGCTGCGGCTCTGATGCTTTTGGCGATGCAGTCGGCTGGCTCCACAGATTCCAGCGTCTACAAAGACCACGTGATGAAAGTGGCCAACGCTCCGGGCGAGCAAATCTTCCCGGGTGAGTTGGAAAAAGCGCTTGAGATCCTCGCAGAAGGTGGCGAGATCGACTATGTGGGCGGTTCCGCAGTTGAGCTCATCGAGCCCGGTGAGAGCGCTGGTAACTACCGCGAAATCGAAATCAAAGGTGGCGTATTTGAAACGGTGAAATACCGCTAATCCGCCTAACGTGACTGAGAGCAGCCCGATCACCGTCGGGCTGCTTTTCTGTATACAGACACCGCGTGCCGATTGGCACAATCTTTCGTCCGCTTCCTTTCCGTTGGGTCAGGTTTCAGCTGAAACCCGCACAAAGAGCCATTCAGAGCTTGCCAATAAGGGAAACGATGATTAGAGGCGCAGAAATCAAAGAACGAGTAAGATCGCCGCAGGACGTCACCAATACCCGATGAACACTCGGGGGAGGAGTTGGGAGAGCATTCGGCGAAGACTTGAGGGGAATGTCATATGATCGTGGTCGAAGATCTGCATAAGCACTTTGGTGGCTTTCATGCGGTCGATGGAGCGAGTCTTTCAATCGCTGAGGGGTCAATCACAGGATTGATTGGTCCGAACGGCGCGGGGAAAACCACCCTGTTCAATGTTATCGCTGGTGTCTTGCCGCCCACATCTGGACGCGTGACTATGAAGGGCGAGGACATCACAGGCCTCCCCCCGCACGAGCTTTTCGATAAAGGTCTTCTGCGCACGTTCCAGATTGCGCATGAGTTTTCGTCAATGACTGTACGCGAGAACCTGATGATGGTTCCCGGCGGTCAAACGGGCGAAACGCTCTGGAACACTTGGTTCCATCGCGCCCGCATCCGCGAAGAAGAAGCCACGCTTCTAAAACGTGCTGATGAGGTGCTTGAGTTCCTCACGATCGACCATCTCAAAGACGAGAAAGCAGGCAACCTCTCTGGCGGACAGAAAAAGCTGCTTGAGCTTGGCCGCACGATGATGGTGGACGCGAAGATCGTGTTCCTTGACGAGGTTGGCGCCGGTGTGAACCGCACATTGCTCAACACAATCGGTGACGCGATCATCCGACTGAACAAAGAGCGCGGCTATACTTTCGTCGTGATCGAGCACGACATGGACTTTATCGACCGCCTCTGTGATCCGGTTATTTGTATGGCCGAAGGCAAAGTGCTTGCCGAAGGCACCCTCGCCGAGATCAAGGCCAATGAACACGTGATCGAAGCTTACCTCGGCACGGGTTTGAAGAATAAAACAGTAGGAGCATCCGCATGAGCGACCCCTATCTGAACGCCGCCGGATTGACGGGCGGCTATGGTACAGGTGCGGATATTCTGCACGATCTGACCCTCACTGTGGATAAAGGCGAAATCGCCGTGATCGTCGGCCCGAATGGTGCTGGCAAATCCACTGCGATGAAGGCCGTGTTCGGGATGCTCAACATCCACACCGGCAAGGTAACTCTTGATGGCGAAGACATTACAAACCTCTCGCCGCAGGCCCGTGTAGGCATCGGAATGGGCTTCGTGCCACAGGTGAACAATATCTTCACCTCGATGACCGTCGAAGAGAACCTCGAAATGGGTGCCTTCATTCGCGAGGATGATTACAGCCAAACCATGGAACAGGTTTATGAGTTGTTCCCGATCCTGCGCGAGAAGCGGAACCAGTTCGCTGGCGAGCTTTCCGGCGGGCAGCGCCAGCAAGTCGCCGTGGGGCGTGCGTTGATGACGCAACCCAAGCTTCTAATGCTCGACGAACCCACTGCGGGGGTTTCGCCAATTGTGATGGACGAGTTGTTTGATCGCATCATCGAAGTTGCGCGCACGGGCATCTCGATCCTCATGGTCGAGCAAAACGCCCGTCAGGCACTCGAGATCGCCGACAAAGGCTATGTCCTCGTGCAAGGCCGCAACCGTTTCACCGATACAGGACAGGCGCTCTTGGCAGATCCTGAAGTCCGCAAATCTTTCTTGGGGGGCTGAGGCATGGATTTTCTCAACGCAATCGTTGCTCTGGCAAACTTCGTTATCATCCCCGCAACCGTCTACGGCAGCCAGCTTGCGCTCGGCGCGCTTGGAGTCACGCTGATTTACGGCATTCTGCGGTTCAGCAACTTCGCCCATGGCGACACTATGGCCTTCGGGACCATGGTTACAATCCTGATTACATGGTGGTTCCAGAGCATGGGGATCAACTTCGGCATTCTGCCGACCGCTCTGCTCGCCCTGCCCTTCGGGATCGCCATAACCTCGCTCTTCCTGCTTGGAACAGACCGTGTGGTCTATAAGTTCTACCGCGAGAAGAAATCCGAGCCAGTGATCTTTGTGATCGTGTCGCTTGGTGTGATGTTCATGATGAACGGTATTGTGCGCTTCATTATCGGAACGGGTGATCAACGCTTTGCCGATGGTGAGCGGTTCATTATCTCGACTCGTGAATTCAAAGCCATGACCGGCCTTCAAGAAGGGCTCGCCATCCGCTTTACCCAAGGCATTACCGTTGTGACCGCAATCATTGTTGTTGCCGCACTGTTCTATTTCCTCAACCGTACGCGGACGGGGAAATCCATGCGCGCCTTTAGTGACAACGAAGATCTTGCGCTTTTGTCGGGTATCAACCCTGAACGCGTTGTGATGGTGACTTGGATCATCGTGGCGGGCCTCGCGACAATCGCGGGTGTTCTTTATGGCCTCGACAAAACCTTTAAGCCTTTCACGTATTTCCAACTGCTGCTTCCGATCTTTGCCTCGGCGATTGTCGGCGGTCTGGGTAATCCGCTTGGTGCGATTGCGGGCGGGTTTGTGATCGCGTTTTCCGAAGTCTCGGTGACCTATGCGTTCAAAAAGGTTCTGGGCTATCTCTTACCCGAAAGTCTTGAGCCGGACAGCCTCGTCCAGCTTCTCTCGACGGACTACAAATTCGCCGTGAGCTTTGTGATCCTGATTATTGTCCTCCTCGTGAAACCCACGGGCCTGTTTAAGGGGAAATCGGTATGAGCCAGACAACTGCACACGCACCCGCAAGTTCAAACAATTTGCGCCTTTGGCTTTCAACCGCTGTTGTGGCCCTGCTCATCATCGGCACAGGCATGTTCCAGAGTTGGAACCTCGCGCTTGTCATCGTCAACATGGGCCTCATCTCTGCGATTATGGCGCTTGGCGTGAACCTTCAGTGGGGCTTTGCCGGCCTGTTTAACGTCGGGATCATGGGCTTTGTTGCTCTTGGTGGTTTGGCCACCGTGCTTGTCTCCATGCCGCCCGTTGAAGAGGCTTGGCAAGTTGCTGGTATTCAGTTGATTTCAGGGCTGTTGATGGGGGTTGCAACAATCGTCGTTGCTATCGTTGCCGCTCAGAAAATGGCCAAAGGCCGCGCGCGCAACATCACGGTTGTTGCAATCCTCGTGGTTGGTTTCATTCTGTACCGTGCCTTGTTCGATCCGGCGGTTGGCAAGATCGAAGCTATTAACCCCGCGCAATTCGGCAATATCGGCGGGCTTAACCTACCGATTATTCTCGCTTGGCCTGTTGGCGGCCTCTTCGCCGCCGCTGCGGCGTGGGTGATTGGGAAAACGGCTCTTGGGCTGCGCTCTGATTACCTTGCGATTGCTACGCTCGGGATTTCCGAGATCATCATCGCGATGCTCAAGAACGAGGATTGGCTCGCACGTGGTGTGAAAAACGTCATCGGCCTCCCGCGCCCTGTGGCCTACGAAGTTGATCTGCAACGCGATCCGGGCTTTGCCGAAACGGCGTCCAATCTGGGCATCGACGTTACGACCGCTTCAACGCTTTACGTCAAATTCTCCTATGCGTTCCTCTTCACCATTGTGCTCGTGATCCTTCTGGTGCTGGCGCAATTGGCGTTGAAATCGCCTTGGGGTCGTATGATGCGCGCGATCCGCGACAATGAAGTTGCTGCCGAAGCCATGGGCAAAAACGTCACCGCACGTCACCTTCAAATCTTTGTTCTTGGCTCTGCTATTTGTGGCATTGCAGGCGCGATGATGACCACGCTAGATGGCCAGCTTACGCCAGGAAGCTATCAGCCGCTGCGCTTTACCTTCCTGATCTGGGTGATGGTGATTGTTGGCGGCTCCGGTAACAACTACGGCGCCGTTATTGGCGGTTTCCTGATTTGGTTCCTCTGGGTGCAGGTCGAGCCGCTTGGCAATTGGCTGATGCAACTCATCACGTCCGGCATGGAAGATGGCGCGCTCAAGAGCCACCTGCTCGGAAGTGCGGCACATATGCGTCTCTTTACCATGGGGCTGGTGCTTTTGCTGGTGCTGAGGTTTAGCCCGCGCGGCCTTGTTCCAGAGAACTAAACCGCAGTTTGCAAAATTGCATAAAGGCCGGATGCCACGCGCGTCCGGCCTTTTTTGTTGATTAGATGTTCGTTAGACGCCACTTTACCGGCATGACAAGCTGCGCCATTCTCATTCCCGCCGCCGGTGCTTCGCGCCGCATGGGCGATCGCGACAAGCTCCTTGAGCCTGTGTTCGGCGAACCAATCTTGCGGCGCGTGGTCAAACGCGCGCAGGCAACGGGAGCTTTGGTGATTGTGACAGTCCCCGATCTTGATCATCCGCGCATGGCTGCACTCAAGGGGTTAGATGTCACCACCCTGCCCGTCCCAGACGCCGCAACGGGAATGGCCACGTCCTTTCGTGCAGCGCTGGCTGAATTGCCAAAGTCAATTCAATCTCTACTCATCGCTTTGCCTGACATGCCTGACATCACCGGAGAAGATATGGCGCTGATGCTGAATGCTTTCACCGCTTTCCCCGACCAACCCATCCTGCGCGCCGCAACCGAAGGCGGCAGGCCCGGTCATCCGGTTTTGCTCCCAAACTGGTGCTTTAAGGCATTGTCCAAACTCGAAGGCGACACTGGCGCAAAATCTATTCTCAAGGCACAGGCAAACCGCGTTGCGCTTCTGCCCCTTGGCGATGAGCGCGCCATCCGAGATTTAGACACGCCCGAAGATTGGGCCGCATGGCGTAAGGCCAATCCAGACGCATAGCGATCTGAAAATACCGCGCCAACACGCAGTTACATCCAACAATTCAGGAGAGCTAAAAGGCCCCAGATTGGCAGATCCGGGGCACGCTTCAGCGCGCGAGCAGTCGCGCTGCGCGTTTGCCGATAGTTTTACGGGCTGCTGGCATGGGGTCAACCTTTCCCAAGGGTATCAACTCAGGAAAAATCTCAACAAGTTCAATCCGCTGCGAATTTCCCACAGTTGAGAGACTCATATCTGTAAGCTGGAAACTTTCGCTCCACACGCCATTGCTAAGAACCGCTTCGTGGCGGTCAAACATCATGTTGATATAGGTGGTGCCAAGGGTATCGACAGGCTTGATGCCGCGGTGATTCACAAGATGCTTCGCAGCAACAAAAACCTCGGGCTCGGAAAACTCGATAACGGCCTGCTCCGCCAACGCCAAAACACGGTGGTTCGGACTCACAAGCATATCCTGTTCGGGCAGCTCATCGCCAAGTGCCCCTGCGCGGATCAGAATCGGGCGAAGGTGTTGTTCGGCTTCAAGCCGCTGCCAAGGAATGGTGTTCGTGCCGATCCAACGAATTTGTTGAAGGCCGTTGTCGCGTGTGATGATCCTGTCGCCGACGCTCAGAGTCTCGAACCGCTTTTCGCCGCGCGGTGTGGCAATCAAGGTACCAGGGGTAAAACACATCGGAATTGGCGTTAGATGGCGCACGATCTGTGTTCCAACATCGGAAGTGTCCCGTGATTGATACGGAACGCATACGCCTTCAGATTGACGGAAACCAACAGGTCGCATCTCTCTCCTAACACTCGTTACTCATCGTGCCCGACACAGGACAATTTTACGCATTACAATCGACGACTTGCCGTAGAGACGGTATAGCAGCTTGTTTCCAACATCGCAGCAATCTCCTTATCGCCAAATGCACGTTGGCGTGAGCACCTGAGCTTCCACCAAGCGGTTTTCATAGAGGTGGACGCGATAAATGCTGTCATTGTTTCGGAAACTGGATGTTTGACCGCAAGTTTCGGCACTTTCGCTAATTAAAACGGTTGATTGTTTCACAATGCGCAACACGCAGCGAACCAGAAAAAATCTGGTTTTGAAGAAGCGCGCGTACTGTTTTGAATAGCGATTGTTTCCAGTTCGGAAAGGAACGTCACAATTTTGTCTAAAAGTTTCAGAAAAGGCGCAGGATTGGCTCTGCGTTAACCAGAATCATCTACGAATACTGCAATCACGCGAAAATACAGCCAACCGACGCCATCCCTCGCTCCGGCCTGCTTGGCCAATTCAGCGATTTGTACGTGCTCTTGCGACCCTGTTTCAAATATCACGGTTTCATTAGCAAATACCCCTGCCTCCCGAACCGAAACCTTTAGGCTGGCGTAATCCAGAGGCGATGCAAAACTCTCTCCGCCAAACATCAGAGTTTGCGGCAGCGCCTGAAGAGTTACGCCTGCGCCCTGTTCAAAGGGTAAAGCAGGAGTTGCCGTAATCCTTTGATCGCCCACAGCCAGCGTCACCGAATGAGCATCTGTGTCCTGCACACGTGCGGGAATTTGAAGCCCACTTGCCGCTGGTTGGCTGATCGTGAACGACCGCGTATCACTCGTTTCTGGCGCGAGGGTGACTGTTTTTGGACAAAGTCGGGCAACCTCTTCAGCGTCGTGGCTCACGAAAATTGCGGGTAAATTGGCCGCATGAAGTGCACGCGCGATATAAGGCAGGATGCGATCCTTTTGCCCTGTATCAAGGCCGGCCAGAGGTTCATCAAGAAGTAATAATTTGGGAGATTGCGCCAATGCGCGCGCAAGGGCAACGCGGCGCGCTTCACCGCCCGACAGCGCTTGCGGATACCGATGCAACAGCGGCGCAAGCTCCAAGGCATCAATGATATCCGTTGTAAGCGGTGGAGCCTTGCCCCAAGTCGCGGCTTGCGTAAGGTTGCCTTCGACTGTCAGATGCGGAAACAACCGCATATCTTGAAAGACAACCGCAACGGGGCGGCTCTGTGGCGAAAGGTTAACGCCCGTGTCGTCAAACCACGTTTGTTCGTTAAATCTGATTGTGCCTTGTTCCGGTGTGCTTAAGCCCGCGATACTGCGCAACAGGCTCGTCTTGCCCGACCCGCTCGGTCCCACAAGGCCCGTAATGCCACGACCGGGCAGCGACACTTGTGCCGAGAGTTGAAAATTCGGATGCCGCAGGATGAGGTTTAAATCAATCATGCACCCTCGCCATCGCCCGCCCGTTCAGGACATAAATCGCCAGCAAAGCCGCAAAGGAAAACACCAGAAGTCCAGCCGCGAGCACATGTGCGGCGGAATAATCCAAGACCTCCACACGATTGAAGATCTCGATCGAGATAACACGTGTTTTGCCTGGAATATTACCGCCAACCATTAAAACAACACCGAACTCACCGATTGTGTGCGCGAATGTCAAAACCGCAGCTGTCAGCACACCACGACGCGAGAGCGGCAGAATGAGCCGCCAGAACAAAGAGACGCGACCAGCGCCCATGGTTTGCGCCGCCTCGACTAATCCAGTGCCAACCGATTGAAACGCCGTGTGCAGCGGTTGTACGGCAAACGGAAGAGAGTAAATCACCGAAGCTAGGACCAAGCCGGTAAATGAAAAGGTCAGCGTTTCGCCGGTAAGGCGCAGGAAAAAGCCGCCAATTGCCGTATTGGGCGACAAAAGGATGAGGAAGTAAAACCCGAGAACGGTTGGCGGAACAACAAGCGGTAAGGCGGTGATCGTTTCGACAACGGGACGCAAGCGTGATTTCGTCACTGTCAGCCACCACGCCAGCGGTATACCGAGCGCCAGAAGGATCACCGTGGTGATCGCCGCCAATTGCAAAGATAACCAAACCGAAGGCCAGAGCGACGGCCAAAGCGCAGAGATCTGTGCGATATCACTGGCACCAGTCATTCGGCCACGTCCTTATCAAGAGAAGGCACGAGATAGCCGAGTTGCGGCAATGCATTTCTCACACGCGCGCTTTGCAGCGCGTCATACACGGCGCGGGCATCAGGGGTATCGTTAATCAGAAGCATATCCTGCGCGATTGTTTTCTCTGAAAGTATTTCGGCGTCAAATCCCTGAATTCCGCTGATCTGCGACGCGGCAACAAAGGCAATATCCACATTCCCTGTGGCCAGAAACCCCGCGACAGCAGAGACATTCGGCCCAAAGACAAGATCAAGTTCCGCCGCTTCAACACCGGCTTCTGAAAGCGCTTCCATGGCGAGGACACCATAAGGCGCAACCGCGGGATCGGCGATAGCAATGCGGGCAAGGGCCAATTCGGGCGCATCTGGCCGAGACAGACGCGCAAGTTGGCCAATTGCATATGTCGCGTTCGGTGTGTCGGGTTTGATTGTGAGGTATTTCTCAACATGTAGAGCATCAGCAGCGAGGAACAGATCAAAGGGTGCGTCCTGAGTGATTTGCGCATAGAGCTTCCCCGTTGCGCCATTTACCACGCGCAGTTTAACCCCCGTCTCTGCTTCGATTGTGGGCGCGAGTACAGCGAGTGCGGGCACAAAATTACTTGCAACAGCCAAGGTGACTTCGCGTGCCATCGCCGCATGACCAACAAGCGTAAATCCGACCGCCCAAACCGACAGCCGGACCCAATAGGTGATCGCTTGCGTCAAAATTCTCACCCGTTCCAACCCCTTGCGTTTGCGGCGATTTTTTACCGTACCTTTTTGCCCCTGACCCTAACCGTAATGCAAGCGTTTAGCAGATAGAACGACATTCTCTGCACGGAGCTGTGAGAGCGCGTGTGCTCACATCGGCAGCAAGATCAACAACGCGTTTCATATTGAAATCTTTCGGTTTACCGTTACCAGTAAGTAATAATTGGCAGTGAATAGGAGCGAATGTGGATCATAGCGAACTCATCAAGGCTTTCGGCGCGTTCTTCGCGATCATGAACCCATTCGTGAACTTGCCAATATTCATGGCACTTACGTCTGACCTCTCGGTGGCGCAGCAACGTACGCTGGCGGTGAAGATAACCTTCTTTTCCGCCATTATGTGCGGTGTAATCTTGGTTATGGGCCAAGAAATCATCGGATTTTTCGGCATTAACGTTGATCAGTTCCGAATTGCCGGTGGTGCTGTGCTTGCTCATATCGCATGGACGATGCTGAACGGCGGGAATATTGCCTCTCATCACGGGACCGGAGAGGAAAAACAACAGCAGACAGACTTGTCAGGCCTTGCGTTCTATCCCACCACATTCCCTATCATCGTCGGCCCCGGCACCATTGCGACGCTGATCATCTACGCTGGCAACACCACAGACCGCATTGAATTGCTGACATTGGCCGGGGTCGTTGGCGTTATCCTTTTGATGCTGTTCATCGTTCTCTACTTCGCGTCGTTCTTTGGCAAAGCACTGACCAGCACCATGCGTGTAATCATGACACGGCTTATGGGTATGATCCTCTTGGCAATTGCGGTGGAGATGATCGTGGACGGCTTGAAAGCGGTATTGCCTGGGTTGGCGTAAAGCCGACCCAACCTACTCAACCGTCATGTTTGATAATTAATTGTGGTGCCCGAGGAGAGACTCGAACTCTCACGCCCGTGAAGGCGGGGGATTTTGAATCCCCTGCGTCTACCATTCCGCCACTCGGGCCACGGAAAGGGATGTAGCGCGAGATTTTGGCGGGGAAAAGGTCAAAAACGCAAAATGATGGAATTTTCTTTTCCTGGGTGCCCGATGCGTCTTAAACCAACCAAAGCGCAAGGCTTGGAACGAGCAAGATCAGCGCAACACGCAAGATATCCGTTGCGATAAAAGGAAGCACGCCGCGGTAAGTTTCGCCGATGGCAGTATCCTTTGACAGTCCGTTGATAATAAACAGGTTCAAGCCAACTGGCGGCGTAATTAGCCCGACTTCAACAGTGATTAGTGCAAGGATGCCGAACCAGATCGCAGTCCCCTCCGCGCCGAGGCCGAAATCGAGTGTTTCAATGATCGGGAAGAATATCGGGATCGTCAGCAGGATCATAGACAGCGAGTCCATGACGCAGCCAAATATGAGGTAGAACAATAACATCGCCAAAAGAACCGCAAAAGGCGCGACGCTGTTTGCTGCAATCCATTGTGCCAGCATTTGCGGCGCTTGGGTAAAGGCGAGGAAAGAGTTGAAAAGTTGCGCGCCCAGCAAAATCAGGAAGATCATCGCCGTAGCAGAGGCCGCTTCGAGCAAACTGTCGACAAATCCCGCGCGGGTCAGATCGCCGCGAAGTGCTCCATAGAGACCCGTCAAGATCATCCCCACGGCCGCGCCTTCGGTTGGCGTAAAGAGCGCCTGCACCCCTTCCTTGCTCCAGTTCCAATCCGCCGCAATGCCACCCATCACCAGAGCGAAAATGGCGATTACCGGCCAAATCCCAACGAGCGAGCGCAAGCGTGCGGATATTGGCGCGCGCTCGTATTCAACATGGGCCGGATCAAACCCCGCCATGACGCGCACCGTTATCATATAGCCGAGTGCCGCCAGAATACCGGGGACGATTGCGGCGCTAAACATCTTGGCGATGTTTTGTTCGGCTAGGATCGCATAGATCACAAGGATCACCGAGGGCGGGATTAGAATGCCAAGTGTGCCGCCCGCCGCCAATACACCGGTTGCAAGACGATCAGAGTATCCGGCACGCCGCATCTCGGGCAAGGCCACCTGCCCCATGGTGCTGGCAGTTGCGAGAGAGCTGCCGCAAATCGCACCGAACCCTGCACAGGCCCCAACGGTTGCCATAGCAATACCGCCGCGCCGATGCCCAAGCCAATCCGCAGCGGCCTGAAACAAGGCGCGGCTCATGCCGGATTTGGTTGCGAATTGCCCCATCAAAAGGAACATGGGAACGATAGAAAGCGAGTAGCTCGAGAATGTATCAAAGCCCAGTGTTTTCAATTGGCTAAGCGGCGCAGCTGCGCTTCCGCGCATGACCCAGATGCCTACAAACCCCGTGATCCCCATAGCCACGGCAATCGGCACCCGCAAAAAGATCGCAATCAGCATGAGCGCAAAGCCAATGAGCGCAATTTCAACGCCGGTCATGCATCACCTCTTTTTAGGGATTGAATGGCCCGCACCATCGCTACAGCGAAAAACAGCGCCGCACCGACCAGACAAAGCGCGTAGGGTATCCAGATTTCAATCTGAAGCTCATAGGTTGTTTCGGCGAAAAACGGTTTGCTTCCCATCGCAAGAACAGAGCGAAGCCCCTCCGGCCCATAGGGAAATTTTTCGGCAAAACCAAGGTACAGCCGCCAGAGTAAAATGCCCGCAACAATTGCCATGAGAATTTCGGATACACCACCGAGAAAGGCGCGCGCTCGTGGCGGAAAACGGTCAACCAGAACACCAACGCTTACGTGCTTTCCTTCCATATGGGCAAACCCAAGGAAGCCAAACACCGCAATGCCCGTTGCAAGCTCAATCAATTCGAAATCACCGGAAATCGCATGAAGCCCAAGCGGCGCGAGCGCACGTCCTGCAACGGAAAGAACCGTGATAAGAGCCGCCAAAACCAAGCCACAGCCCACAACAACAGCCCAGCTTTTTACAGCACGGCGCAGCAGTTTTGGACAATCTTCAGGCGTTGGGGTCATGGCGCAATCTGGGAGCAGTCAACGTGAGTTTTTGCGGCTTTACCTGTTAATGCCCCACTCGCGCAACTCTTGTATTTCAAATGCGACTGTTTGTTGGGCATTCTCAGGCTTCCACAAACGGGTTGGATCGGATACATCCGGCTAAACAGGCAAAAAACAAAACCAAGAGGCGCGCATGTTACGATCCCTTTACGACTGGACAATGGGACTGGCTCAAAGCCGCTATGCCCTGCTTGCGCTTGGTATTGTCGCGTTTTTTGAAAGCTCTGTATTTCCGATCCCGCCAGACGTCTTGATGATCCCGATGATTATCGCCGCGCCAAAGCGGGCGTGGATCATTGCCAGTGTTGCGCTCGTTGGTTCTGTGCTCGGCGCGTTGCTTGGGTATTACATCGGCGCTGCATTGTTTGACTCAGTCGGACGGCCTGTTTTGGAATTTTATGGCAAAGACGCCTATTTCGGTGAATTCGCCACGCGCTATAACGAATATGGCGCATGGGCGGTGCTGATCGCGGGTGTAACCCCCTTCCCGTTCAAGGTTATCACGATATTGTCAGGAACAACGGGGCTGTCATTCCCTGTCTTTATCGTCGCCTCAATCATCGCGCGGGGCCTGCGTTTCTTTATTGTGGCGGCTCTTTTGCGTGCATTCGGCGAGCCAATCCGCGACTTTATAGAACGGCGATTGGGGCTTGTATTTATCGTCTTTTGCGTGCTCCTCTTTGGCGGATTCTATGCGGTAAAGGTTATGTAAATGACACGCCTCTTGCTTTTGATTGCGACGCTTGGCTCTGCGGCTCTGATGATTGGGGCGCTTGGCTTCCAGTACATCGGCGGGCTTGCGCCCTGCCCCATGTGCCTCTGGCAGCGGTATCCGCATGTGGTCGCAATTGTGCTTGGTGTTCTGGCCCTTTCGGGTGGTCCACGCATACTTGCACTGCTTGGTGGTCTGTCGGCCCTAACAACAGCAGGCATTGCGCTATTTCACACAGGTGTTGAGCGTGCGTGGTGGGAAGGCCCGTCTACATGCACCTCCGGCGCAATAGCAGAGCTCTCGCCTGAACAACTCATGGACCAGATTATGAACGCCCCTTTGGTGCGGTGTGATGAGGTAGCGTGGGAGTTCCTTGGCCTTTCAATGGCAAGCTGGAACGGCATTGCTTCGTTGGTACTGGCTGGTGTCTGGTTTGCTGCTTGGTTGCGCGGGTAGTTACTTCAAGCTGCGCGTGCGGCGCGATTTAAGCAGCAGGTTCGTTTCGCTGTTTTGAACGCCATCAATCCGGCGAATATCGGCAAGGATCGTATCGAGCGAGGCAAGGCTATCGGTGCCGATCTCTACGATCAAGTCCCATTTGCCATTGGTGGAATGAACTTCGCGAACAGCCGTGAGTCCGAGCAACCGATGTAAAATCCGATCAGTTCCCCGCCCCTCAATCGCCAGCATCATCAAGCCACGCACGGCATCAGTTTCCACGTCCTGACGTAGGCGTACGGTGAAACCGACGATCTCGCCGCTCTCTACCAACCGCTCAAGCCGCGATCGAACGGTGGTTCGCGAAACCCCCAAGTCATGCGCCAAATCGGATAGACCACGTCGTGCGTTTTGACGAAGTGCGCCAATGAGTTTCTTGTCCGTTTCGTCCATTTATGAGTTCCGTTATGTAAAACTACATCTCAAATTATCCGAATTTCAAGGTAAACGCGACTCGTTTTGGTGGTATTTTCGACAAAACATTAATTGTCTTGGGAATACTCAATGGAAAAGCAAACTTGCCATCTGATCGGTGCGCCTGTGGATTGCGGCAAGGCCCGACGTGGTTGTGTAATGGGGCCAGACGCGTTTCGCGTGGCTGGACTTGATCTCGCGCTCAAAGACCTCGGCCACGAGGTTGAAGATTGGGGTAACCTTGCCCCGCAAATCGGGCCAGAAGTCACAAGCAGCAACCCCGCCGTGCATGGGCTGACCGAAACGATTGGCTGGAGTGCGGCCATCCGTGAGGCTGGGCATGCTGCGGTTAAGAAAGGTACCCCAGTATTCCTTGGCGGCGATCACGCCATTTCGCTCGGAAGCGTTGCGGGCATAGCGGATTACGCACAAGAAGTCGGCCGCCCGCTTTTCCTACTCTGGCTCGATGCGCACACCGATATTCACACGCTCAACACCACCACAACCGGCAACCTCCACGGAACACCTGTGGCTTATGCGATGGGGCTAGATGGATTCGAAGGGTTTGCGCCGATGCCGAAGGTTCCCGGCGCGCATATCTGCTATATTGGCCTGCGCTCGGTTGACCCTGAAGAGCGCAAAGCCGTGGCCGAACATGGCCCGAAAGCCATCGATATGCGTTATATTGATGAGCACGGTATCGCAAAGCCTCTCGGGGATTTCCTGCGTAAAGTGGCGGCGATGAACGGGCTTCTACATGTCTCGCTTGATGTGGATTTCCTTGACCCTTCGATTGCCCCCGCCGTTGGCACAACTGTTCCTGGTGGAGCGACAATCCGCGAAGCGCATCTTGCCATGGAAATGATCTGCGACAGCGGCCTCATGACGTCACTCGATTTGGTCGAGTTGAACCCGTTTCTGGATGACCGTGGTCGCACAGCCGAAGTCATGGTGGACCTTACGGCCTCGCTCTTTGGTCGGCGCGTGTTTGACCGCGACACAGTTCGGATTTGAGGTCAGAAGATGAATAAAGTAGCGCAAACAATTGAAAATATGAGTAAAGGATCAATCATGACAACAGACGCACCGGCGCCATCCGATCTGGCATTCGTCCCCTTCGTGTCTGTTCAAAACATGATGCGATTGGTCCAGTCCATCGGTGTCGAAAGCTTTATCGAAGGGATTGCCGCCTATCTCGAAGAGGATTTCCGCAATTGGGAAGCCTTCGACAAGACCCCTCGGGTGGCAAGCCACTCTGCCGAAGGTGTGATTGAGCTTATGCCAACCAGCAATGGCGAGGTTTACGGCTTCAAATACGTCAACGGTCACCCGAAAAACACCCGTGAAGGCCTTCAAACCGTGACCGCATTTGGCCTTCTGGCGCAGGTGGATACAGGGTATCCAGTTCTGCTATCGGAAATGACGATGCTGACAGCCTTGCGCACAGCGGCAACCTCCGCGCTTGTGGCCAAGAACCTGATGCCAAAGGGAAGCCATACAATGGCAGTTATCGGGAACGGCGCGCAGAGTGAGTTCCAATGTCTTGCAATGAAAAAACTTTGCGGAATTCGCCGTGTGAAACTCTATGATATTGACCCCGCAGCCACCGCCAAAGCCGCGAAAAACCTTGAGGGTCAAGGACTTGAAGTCGTATCTTGCACCACAGCACAAGATGCAATCGAGGGCGCACAAATCCTCACCACCTGCACGGCCGACAAGCAATGCGCCACGATCCTAAGCGACAATATGGTCGGCGCGGGTGTGCACATCAACGCGATTGGTGGCGACTGCCCCGGAAAAACCGAGCTGCATGTCGATATTCTGAAACGTTCGGATATCTTCGTAGAATACCCGCCGCAAACCCGTATCGAAGGTGAAATTCAGGCCCTGCCCGATGATTACCCCGTCGAGGAAGTCTGGGAAGTGATTGCCGGCCGCAAGCAAGGCCGTACATCGGAAAGCCAGATCACCTTGTTTGATGGTGTGGGCTTTGCCATTGAGGATTTCTCGGCGCTGCGTTTCGTTCGCGACCGCATCAAAGGTACGCCATTCATGGAGCAGCTCGACATGCTCGCAGACCCGGATGATCCACGTGATCTCTTTGGTATGCTGCAACGTTCTTCTGGCGAGTGACCACGGCGTTTGGAATTGGCATGAAAAACCGGCCTAAAACCGGATAAAAAACCGCACAGCCATTGCACCCAAGATCATGGGGCGTGTATACTCGCGCTAACAAGATCTTGGGTACACTAAAACGAGCGGTATCAATACGTGAACGACACGCCAGAAACCCCCGAAAACGAAGAAGAAAACCTGCCCGAACGACCACAATACGACGGGCCGTCAATTTCAATCGCAGAGGAGATGAAAACCTCCTATCTCGATTACGCCATGAGCGTGATCGTGAGCCGCGCGATTCCGGACCTTCGAGACGGGTTGAAACCGGTGCATCGACGCATCCTTTATGCGATGTACGAGACCGGAAACACCCACGACAAAGCCTATCGTAAATCGGCCCGCCCTGTTGGCGATGTGATGGGTAAATACCACCCGCACGGCGATAGCGCGATTTATGACGCGCTCGTGCGGATGGCGCAGGATTTCTCGATGTCGCTGCCGCTTCTTGACGGTCAGGGCAACTTTGGTTCGATGGATGGCGATAATCCGGCGGCCATGCGCTATACCGAAGTTCGGATGGACAAGCCTGCTGGGTTTGTGCTGGCCGATATCGACAAGGATACTGTCGACTTCCAAGACAACTATGATGGCAAGGATAAGGAACCGAGCGTTCTGCCGAGCCGGTTCCCCAATATGCTCGTCAATGGCGCGGGCGGTATTGCCGTTGGTATGGCAACCAATATCCCGCCGCACAACCTTGGCGAGGTCATAGACGCAACTCTTGCGCTGATCGAAGATCCTGATCTGACCAGCGAGCAGTTGATCGAATACGTCCCTGGTCCTGATTTCCCAACGGGCGGCATTATGCTTGGCCGTTCCGGTGCGCGCAAAGCCTATCTTGAGGGGCGCGGCTCGGTGATCGTTCGGGCGAAAACCCGCGTTGAAGAGATTAGGAAAGACCGCTACGCCATTGTTATTGATGAGATTCCTTATCAGGTGAACAAGGCGGCGATGATTATGAAGATCGCCGAACAGGTCCGCGAGAAGAAGATCGAGGGTGTTACCCACGTTCAGGATGAAAGCGACCGTAATGGTGTTCGCGTTGTTGTGGAACTTAAGCGTGATGCAACGCCGGAAGTGGTACTGAACCAACTCTTCCGCTTTACACCGACACAGACCTATTTTGGCTGTAACATGCTTGCGCTGAACGGCGGACGCCCAGAAACACTCACTCTGCGCCGTTTCCTGACGTGTTTCCTTGATTTCCGCGAGGAAGTTGTTGCACGTCGTACCGCGTTTGAATTGCGCAAAGCACGAGAGCGCAGCCACGTGTTGTGTGGCCTTGCGGTTGCAGTTTCGAACGTGGACGAGATCGTGGCGACCATCCGTGGCTCTGCTGATCCTGCTGAAGCGCGTGAGAAGCTGATGACGCGTCGTTGGCCTGCGAAGGACATCCTTGAGTATATCGCGCTTATTGATGACCCAACCCACCGCGCCAATGATGACGGCACGTATAACCTGTCGGAAACACAGGCCCGCGCTATCCTTGAATTGCGCCTTCAGCGCCTGACAGCGATGGGTGTGAAAGAAGTTACCGACGAACTTCAAGAGTTGGCAGGTAAGATACGGGAATACCTAGATATTCTTGGAAGCCGTGAACGGATCATGGCGATCATTTCCGATGAGCTTCGTGAGGTCAAAGAACAATTCGCCGTTCCGCGCCGCACAGAGATCGTGGATTGGTCCGGTGATATGGACGACGAGGACCTGATCGAACAGGAAGACATGGTCGTGACCATCACCTCCGGCGGCTATATCAAACGAACACCACTTGCCGATTTCCGCGCGCAGCGCCGTGGCGGCAAGGGGCTGTCGGGCATGCAGACCAAGGAAGAGGATGTTGTTACCAACCTCTTTGTGGCCAACACGCATACACAACTTCTGTTCTTTACGACCGATGGTATGGCTTACAAGCTCAAAACGTGGCGCCTACCCCAAGGTGGCCGCACCAGCAAAGGCAAGGCGATCGTCAATATCCTGCCAATCCCGACAGGCGTTTCCATTGCGGCGATCATGCCGGTGGATGCACCCGAAGAGGAATGGGGCAACCTTCAGATCATGTTTGCCACGTCCAAAGGTACGGTGCGGCGCAACGCGCTTTCGGATTTCACCAATGTGAAGAGCAACGGCAAGATCGCCATGAAGTTCGAGGATGATTTTGCGGAGGCGTCGCTCGTCAACGCACGGATTTGTTCCGAGGATGAGGATGTGATGCTCGTGACCAACTCTGGCCGCGCAATCCGCTTCCCGACGACAGAAGTTCGTGTCTTCCAAAGCCGCGCCTCCACAGGTGTACGCGGTGTGAAGCTGAAGGATGGCGAAAAGGTCGTTTCGATGTCTGTTATCCGCCACTTCGAGGCCGAGCCGTGGGAGCGCACAGCCTTTATCAAACGTTACCGTGCCGAATTGGGTGCCGAAGATGAAGCGCTCGATGACGTCAGCGACGGTGACGAGGAAGAAGGCGAAGGCATCCTCACGGATGAGCGGTATCTGGAGATGCGCGATGCGCAGGATCTCATCCTGACGATCACGCAATCTGGTCTGGGTAAGCTCTCTTCCTCGCATGATTATCCGGTCCGTGGCCGTGGTGGTCAGGGCGTGAAGGCGATTTCCGCGGGTTCCCGCGGCGGCGCACTTGTTGCGAGCTTCCCTGTGGATATGGGCGATCAGATCATGCTCGCCACCTCCACTGGCCAATCCATCCGCTGCCCAATCGAAGGCATTTCTTTCCGGTCGCGTTCGGCTGGTGGTGTGAAGGTCTTTGACACTGGCAAAGGCGAAACTGTTGTTTCGGTTGCATGGATTGCTGAAAGCCAAGAAGACGAAGTAATTGACGCCGAGGTGATTTCCGACGCGGCGCCAGAAGGTGACAGCGGCGAAGAATGATCCGCTAAGCGCGCGAAAATAAATCAAAAGCCCCCGTTGACCACAAGTTGACGGGGGCTTTTTCGTGGGAGTTTTGACGTCTTTGGCGAATCCTTCCCCCTTTTCATTTCACCGCATCGGGGCTACATGCCACTCATGACAGAAAAACTTCATATCATCGGCGGCGGAATGGCCGGATCAGAGGCCGCATGGCAAGCCGCAGAGGCTGGCGTTGACGTGGTCATTCACGAAATGCGCCCCAAGGTCGAAACCTTCGCGCACCGTACAGGCAATCTTGCGGAAATGGTGTGCTCCAATTCCTTCCGTTCGGATGACGATGAGCAGAACGCGGTTGGCCTGTTGCATTGGGAAATGCGCAAGGCAAACGGGCTCATTATGGGCATGGCAGACAAGCACAAGCTCCCTGCGGGCGGCGCTCTGGCTGTTGATCGTGATCCGTTTGCGCAATCTGTAAACGATGCGCTCCACGCCCATCCGCGCGTGAGCGTTGAAGCTGGTGAGATCACAGAGCTGCCGAGCGATGGTCATTGGATTATCGCCACTGGTCCGCTGACCTCGCAGGGTTTGGGTAAAGCAATTCAAGCCGAAACCGGTGCAGATGCGCTGGCCTTTTTCGACGCCATCGCTCCTATCGTCTATACCGAGAGCATCAACATGGATGTCGCTTGGTTTCAGAGCCGGTATGACAAGGGTGAAACCGAAGAAGAGCGCACGGCCTATCTCAACTGTCCGATGTCAAAAGAGCAGTATGAAGCCTTCATCGACGCGCTTTTGGCTGCGGATAAGACAGAGTTTCACGAGGGCGAAACAGCTGGCTATTTTGATGGCTGCTTGCCGATTGAAGTAATGGCCGAACGCGGCCGCGATACATTGCGATTTGGCCCCATGAAGCCCGTGGGCCTGACCAATGCTCATGATCCAGAGAACAAGCCCTATGCTGTGGTGCAACTGCGTCGCGACAATGCGCTTGGCACGCTGCTTAATATTGTCGGCTTCCAGACGAAGATGAAATACGGAGCGCAGACCGAAGTTCTTCGGATGATCCCCGGACTTGAAGAGGCGAGTTTTGCCCGCCTTGGCGGTATCCACCGCAACACGTTTATCAACTCTCCTACATTACTTGATGCCGAGATGCGTTTGAAATCAAAGCCGAATATTCGGTTCGCAGGACAAATCACCGGTGTCGAAGGCTATGTAGAGAGCGCGGCCATGGGCCTGCTCGCGGGGCGTTTCGCAGCGGCGGAAATCCTTGGCAAACCAGTGCCTGATTTACCGCAGGATACGGCCATGGGTGCGCTTGTCCATCACATCACAGGTGGTGCAGATGCCAAGACCTTCCAGCCGATGAACGTTAACTTTGGGCTGTTCCGCCCAGTTGATGGATTAAAATCTGGCCGTCGGGGGCGCAAAGACCGCTACAAAGCCTATACAGATCGCGCAAAAACCGCGTGGTGTGACTGGCTTGGGATTGAAGCGCCGGCTCCGAAACAAGAAGCGGAGGACGCATGAATTACGTCCTCGCCATACTTCTCCCGCCTCTGTCGATCATGATCGCCGGACGTCCGATCCTTGGCATCATTACGTTCCTGATCTGGGTTCCGGCGCTTATCTTTTCTGGCGGCTTGACCCATCCGATGTTTATCATTTTGGCATGGCTCCTGATCCATCAAGGCGCAGTCTCGCGCGAGCGATGATCACCCGTTTCGCCCCCTCGCCAACTGGCCCACTGCACCTTGGCCATGCCTTTTCGGCACTCTGTGCGTTTGACATGGTACAGGCGGCGGGCGGAACCTTCCTACTGCGGATCGAAGACATCGACCAATCCCGCGCCAAACCCGAATGGGAACAACAAATTTACGACGATCTGGCGTGGCTTGGCCTAAGCTGGCCCCTGCCCGTTTTGCGTCAATCGGACAATCTCGCCACGTATCGAGACGGGTTAGACCGTTTAGCCGCTCTTGGGCTGCTATACCCCTGTTCCTGTACCCGCCAAGATATCAAGCAGGCCGCCTCCGCTCCACAGGAAGGCGCGCCGATGTTTGGGCCAGATGGACTTATCTATCCTGGAACCTGCCGCGGCCGTGAATTTTCAGAGCGGAAAGAGACTGATGCTCTACGCCTTGATATGGCGAAAGCCGTTGCGTTTCTTGAGCAAGGTGAACTCGTTTATTACGAAACAGGTGACGGAACTCGTCAGAAAATTCGCCTAGACACAGCAAGGCTTTCGGAAACCGTTGGCGACATCGTTTTGGCGCGTCGGGATATGGGAACGTCTTATCACCTTTCTGTTGTGCTTGATGACGCGGCACAAGAAATCACCCATGTCGTGCGTGGCGCCGACCTTGCCGAAGCCACGCAAATCCATGTTTTGCTGCAACATTTGCTCGGTTTGCCGATACCCGAGTATCACCACCACCGTTTAATTCGTGATGAAGCTGGCAAACGCCTCGCCAAACGCGACGACGCCCGCGCCATTGCCAAATACCGAGCCGAAGGCGCAACTCCCGCCGACATTCGCACGATAGTTGGGCTTTAAGATACGAACTAGGCGATTGGTTTCATCAATTCGCGCTCGGTTCCGTCAATAACCGAAGTATAGAAACAAGACCGACGCATGGTATGACACGCCGCGCCCTCCTGCTCTATCACCAGCAACAAACAGTCACGGTCGCAGTCCACCCGCATATCCAGCAGCTTTTGTGTATGACCGGACGTTTCCCCTTTGATCCAAAAGGCCTGTCGCGACCGCGACCAATAGGTCACGCGCTTTGTTTCCAGCGTCTGCGCCACGGCCTCTGCGTTCATCCACGCCATCATCAAGACTTCGCCGGATGTGTCCTGTGCAATCGCCGGAATCAGCCCTTGATCGTTATAAGTCAGGCTCGCGGGATCAAATTTCATGGTTCATACCTTGTACTTGCTTCGCTGCACCGCTTATCTAAGACATAACACGCCGAATAAACACCACTGAAATGCCCTAGCCACCGCAAGGACCGGATATGACAACACCAAGCCCCGAAACCGATCTGGTCAAGCTCTATTCGGCCCGTATTCTTGCATTGGCCGCAGATATCGGCCTGACGGATCGGCTCGATGCCCCTGATGCCACCGCAAAAAAGCGAGCGCCCCTTTGCGGATCCACGGTGACTGTCGATCTAAAGCTTGATGGCGATACGATTACGGCTTTTGGCCAAGACGTTAAAGCCTGTGCGCTTGGACAAGCATCGGCCGCTGTCTTGGCGCAATCGGTGATCGGCAGCAAAGTTTCGGACGTGCGCGAGGCGCGTGATGCGCTCAAGGATATGCTGAAGAATGAAGGCCCTGCCCCCACAGGCAGGTTCGAAGAGCTCAAGGTGCTTTTGCCCGCACGGGACTACAAAAACCGCCACGCTTCCATTCTGCTCGCCTTCGAAGCCACCCTCGAAGCTGCGGAGACAGCCAAAGCACAAGACACGGCTTAACACTTACGCAAGCAATTGGCGGTAACACTGGCCCAACTTGAGAGGGAGCCGCCAATGATACCTGCGCCAGATTTCACCGATTCCATGCCCGCAGACGCGCGGCTCAGCCAGATTGCCGAATGCGCGTCGGGTCTTGGATTTGAAATCGTCGATATTGCGGGGTTTCTTGACCAGATTGACGAAAAGTCGAAAGAACAACTCGCGGCCCTTAACCAAGTTCGATCCGGAGCCGCGCGTGTTCAAGAAGCCAACACCGCCGTCAGCTCGGCTGTGGAAACCGTTTCCAACTCCACCTCCCAGATGATCGCCGATGTCGAAACCTCGATGAAGGATCTTCGCATCGCGAACGAACAAACCCAATCGGTTGCCCACTGGGTACAGGACATTGACCGTCGAATGACCTCGGTTGAGAATACCCTGACTGCCGTGCAGGAGAACAACGACGAAATCGCCCAGATCGCCAGTCAGGTGAACATTCTCGCCATCAACGCAAAGATCGAAGCGGCCCGCGCGGGCGAATCCGGGCGTGGCTTCGCTGTGGTTGCGGAGGCCATAAACGAGTTGTCGCGCAAAACTGCGCGCGCTGCCGAAGAAATATCAGAGAACATCACGGCGCTTTCCGGTTCCGTCGGGGCGCTGAAGTCAGAAGCCGCTGAGGTTTCGGGCACAGCAAGTGATGTCATTGCCGAGGCCGCCAATACGGACTCGACGCTCTCTGGGATATTTGAATCCGTCAAAGCAACGCATCAACAGGCTGAAAAAATCGCTACCCACGCAAGCGCTGTGCGCGACGCAGGAGCGGCTTTCATTCCTGGATTTCAAAACATCGGCCAAACCATCGAAGAAACTGCCCATGGTATCCACGACACCCGTGGCCGGGTGCATGGCCTGATCGACCGATCCGAGACCATGGTTCAACTTTCGACTGAACTTGGTGGCGCAACCGACGACCGGGAATTCATCGAGTTTGTGAAGGCGACAGCAGCTAAAATAAACGCTCGTATTGAGAAAGGGCTGCACAATGGAGAGATAAGCCATTCAGAACTGTTCTCTCGCAATTACAGCGCAATCCCGAACACGGATCCGCAACAACTCCTCGCACCATTCACACATTTCATGGACAACATTCTTCCCGCAATTCAGGAAGAAGCACTCAATTTCTCAGATAAAGTCGTCTTCTGTGCCTGCGTAGATCAGAACGGATACCTTCCGACCCACAATAAGAAATTTTCACATCCTCAATCTGCTGACCCTGTCTGGAATTTGGCGAACTGCCGAAATCGTAGAGTCTTTGACGACCGTGTTGGTTTGAAATCCGGCAGAAACACAGAACCATTCCTGCTTCAAGTCTATCGTAGAGAAATGGGCGGCGGTGAGTTTGTTCTTATGAAAGACCTATCCGCGCCGATCATCATCAATGGTGAACACTGGGGCGGGTTACGCCTTGCCTATCGCGGATAAAAAATGCCGCCACCTCGGGACAGGTGGCGGCAGTAAAACCCGATGTGTTTTGTGATAAATCCGGAAGAGGTATTCTCAGATTTCAGCAACAGGCAGTGGCATATGGGGTATCACTTTGGGGACAAGATACTCAAAAGCCAAAACACTCGGGCGGGCAACTAGGCAAAAACGGGCAGAAACAATGACGCCATCAAAATTACAACCAGTGCTGTAAGTCCGATGAAATCCTGAACCAATGTTCCGGATGATCGTGAGATAACGCTGCGAACTTCCTTAATCATCTTTCTCTCCCATCTTTGTTTACACTTTGTTCTCATATTATTTACGCTTCGTAAAGAACTTTTTGAGAACATTTGTGAACAAAACGGCATTTTCGGAGAGAGATTTGAGCTAACCTATTGATAATAAACCAATTGCGCGATCTTGTTCCATTAACCAAAGAAGAACGCGTGCCGCCCGCCCGCGCGGGCTTTCAAGCGTGGGGTCTTTTGAAAGTAGGTTACGGGCGTCTTTTTGCGCCGTTTCCATCAAACCGGCTTGCCGCTCCAAGTTCGCAATACGAAAACGCGGCAGACCTGATTGCGCTGTACCGATCATGTCCCCTGCTCCGCGGATCGCTAGATCTTCCTCGGCAATTTTGAACCCATCTTCGGTTTCACGCAGAATTTCTAATCGCCGCCGCCCCGTTTCCGAAAGCGGCGGTTGATACATTAGCAAGCAAGTTGACTTTTCAGAGCCTCGTCCAACACGGCCACGCAACTGGTGCAATTGCGCCAATCCAAAACTTTCCGCCCGCTCAATGACCATGATACTTGCCGAAGGAACATTCACTCCGACTTCAATAACTGTTGTCGCAACAAGAACTTTCTTTTGACCGGACACAAACTCCGCCATTGCAGCATCTTTTTGTGCGGGCGGCATTTGCCCATGCACTAAGGTGACAACGTCCTCACCCAAATCGGCGCGTAACCGTTTAAACCTCTCTTCCGCCGCGGTCATATCAACCACTTCGCTTTCCTCAACGAGCGGGCAAACCCAATAGCACTGCTTCCCCTCCGCGACGGCGGCTTTCAACTTCGAGACAACTTCATCAAGCCGACCAGATGACACCATAACCGTCGAAACTGGCTTCCGTCCCGCTGGCTTTTCATCAAGAATTGAAACGTCCAAATCACCATACTGAGACAAAGCAAGGCTGCGTGGAATTGGCGTCGCCGTCATGACAAGCACATCAGATTTCGCACCTTTGGCACCAAGTTTCGCGCGTTGCGCAACACCAAAACGATGCTGTTCGTCGACAACCGCTAGGCGCAAATCTGAAAATTCCACATCATCCTGAAACACGGCGTGTGTACCAACCAAGATGTCGATCTCGCCTGATTTCAAACGATCAAGCTTGTTTTTGCGATCAGACGAGCGATCTCGTCCGGTCAATAATTCCGCTTGAACATCGATACCTGTTAACAATTCGCCGAGTGCTTCGGCGTGTTGGCGAGCAAGAATCTCTGTCGGGGCCATCATGACCGCCTGCCCGCCTGCCTCGACAATCGTTAACATGGCGGCCAATGCCACAAGGGTTTTCCCCGCTCCAACATCGCCTTGTAATAACCGGTTCATCCGCAAAGGTGCCGCAAGATCTTCGTTGATTTCCTTTATCGCGCGTGTCTGAGCTTGTGTTGGCGGAAAACCGAAATTCCTTAGAACCTGCTCATACAATGCTCCGGTCCCTCGCGAAGAAATTCCGGTTTTCTTTTTTGAAACCTGACGGGCGAGTGCGAGTGTTAACTGATGCGCAAACAATTCATCATAGGCTAGTCGAAGGCGATCCAATGTCTCTGAACTAAGGTCGTCTTGCGACTCTGGAGCATGAACCTTTTGAATCGCAGACTGCCAACTTGGCCACCCCCGTTCGGACAAAAGTCCTGGGTCTATCCATTCGTCGAGGTGCACAGCGGCCTCGACTGCTCCGCCAACCGCTTTGCGAACAAGTTTTTGCGTTATCCCTGCCGTTAGCGGATAGACAGGTTCAAACTTCGGAATGTCTTCGATCTTATCTGTGGGAACCACCAAGTCAGGGTGCGAAATCTGTGGTGATCCGTCGAATATTTCCAGTTTTCCTGAAACCACCCGCTCCTTACCGACCGGAAGCAGTTTCTCCAGGTAATCTGGGTGCGCATGGAAAAACACCAACTGAAATTGGCAATGTTTGTCACGCACGAAAACACGATACGGGCCGCCACGTCTTTGCGGCGCTTGATGTGAAAGCGTTTCAACGACAACGGTGACGGTGTGATTGGGCAACGCATCTTTGACTGTTTCCTGCAAAGATCGATCAATCCCTGAATGCGGCAACAGGAACAGGAGATCTTTCGGTTTTTCGACCTGTAATTGCTTGAAGTTTGACGCAGATTTTGGTCCCACGCCGGGGAGCTTCTGCAAATCTGCGAATAAGGGGAAAAGAACTTCCGGCCGCGAGCTCATGCGTCGCCTATCAGAGCAAGCCAGTCATCTTCGCTGATTGTCTCGATCCCGAGGTCTGCCGCTTTTTTTGCCTTTGAGCCTGCTCCAGGGCCAGCAACAAGTAGGTCGGTCTTCCCAGAAACACTTCCTGAAACCTTTGCTCCAAGCGACTCTGCTCTGGCTTTAGCCTCGGATCGGGTCATCTTTTCTAGCGATCCTGTAAAGACAATCGTTTTGCCTTGCACGGCGCTATTTCCCGTATCTGCAATTTCGACAGGTATCGGATTGAGAAACGAAACAAGCCTTTCGATCTCAGCCCGTTCTTTATCATTCTTGAATGTCTCAATAAGCGATTCCGCAAGAACATGCCCAATCCCGTCAATCGACAAGAGGTCTTCCCATTCTGCTCCGTCGCCGACATTTGCGCTGGTAACGGCGTCGAAAAAGGTGCCCCAATTCTTGTAGTGGCGCGCGATCAGGTTCGCGGAATTTTCACCGATATGTCGAATGCCCAAACCAAAGATCAATTTGCCCAACGGAATTTCACGTTTCTCGTCGATCGCTGCGAATAGTTTGGAGGCAGATTTCTCTCCCCACCCTTCGCGATTTCGAAGCTGTTGAAGTCCTTCTGAGAAGCGTTCTTTCAACGTGAAAATGTCAGCCGGTGAAGAAATCCAACCATCATTATAGAATTGCTCCACCTGCTTCGCGCCAAGCCCTTCGATATCGAACGCAGAACGCGAGACGAAATGTTTCAATTTTTCAACGGCTTGGGCGGGACAGATTAATCCTCCCGTGCAGCGCCTAACAGAATCGCCTTCTTCGCGAACCGCCGGTGATTTGCAATCGGGGCATTCGGTTGGGAATTGATATGGGACAGCGGATTCGGGACGTTTCCCAAGATCAACATCGCTCACTTTTGGAATGACATCGCCGGCACGATAGACCTGAACCCAATCCCCTTCGCGCAGGTCTTTGCCGCCGCGGATCTCTTCACCGGAGTTCCCGCGTCCGGCGATGTAATCTTCGTTGTGAAGCGTCGCGTTACTGACGACGACTCCACCAACGGTTACGGGCGTTAAGCGAGCAACAGGTGACAGCGCTCCGGTTCTTCCAACTTGGATTTCGATTTTCTCGAGATGTGTCCAGGCGAGTTCAGCAGGGAATTTATGTGCGATGGCCCAACGCGGTGTGGTTGAACGAAACCCCAGCCGGTTTTGATAAGCGAGATCATTAACCTTATAAACCACGCCATCGATATCATAATCCAGATCGGCACGCGCCTGTTCGATCACACGGTAATGATCAATGAGTTCCTGAGAATTGCGAAGCACTTTGGTAAATGGATTAACATCAAATTTCAGACTCTTTAGTCGCTCGATCGCTTCCATCTGAGTAACCGCCAGCGGTTCGGATGTTTCACCCCATGCATAAGCAAAGAACATTAAAGGGCGGGACGCAGTGATCGACGAATCCAATTGTCGTAAGGAACCAGCCGCAGCATTGCGCGGGTTGGCGAACAGTTTCTCGCCTAATTTGTCTTGTTGTTTGTTGAGCGCTTCGAAATCCCGATGGCTCATGTAAACCTCGCCACGGACTTCGAGCACTTCGGGGGCGTCGGTTAAGCTTTTGGGGATATTTGAAATTGTCTTGGCATTTTCGGTGACGTTTTCCCCGATCTCGCCATCTCCGCGCGTGGCGGCATAGACCAACTCTCCGTTTTCGTAGCGAAGCGAAAGAGACAGGCCGTCAATTTTGGGCTCTGCGGTAAATTCTAGAGGCTGCTTTTCCAGGCCAAGGAATTTGCGGATACGCTCCTCAAAAGCAAAAACATCTTCATCCGAGAACGCATTGGCAAGAGAAAGCATGCGCTGGCGGTGCTTGATTTTTCCGAAACCGTCTCTTGGCGCGGCGCCAACTTGTTCGGTAGGGCTGCTTTCAAGTTTGAGGTCAGGAAAACGCTCTTCAATCTCAAGATTACGTTTCTTTAGCCTATCATAGTCCGCGTCACTCATCTGAGGAGCGTCTTCACCATGATAGTCGATATTAGCTTTCGCCAGTATCTTGGCGAGCCGTTGAAGCTCGATTTGCGCTTCTTCGCGCGACAGGTCGTGTGGAGCTTTTTCCGTCATCCGGTCCTCTCTGAAAGTAAGCTCAAATTAAGGGCCTACCCCAGAGAGTCCAGAGGAGAGAGCGAGAAAGCAATGCGTTTTTTAGGCGCCGACGGCGAGTGGCTCCTTCATGCTGGCTTCTTCCGGGTCACGAAGTACATATCCACGGCCCCACACCGTCTCGATATAATTGGTCCCGTCAGTCGCCTCGGAGAGTTTTTTGCGAAGTTTACAGATAAACACGTCAATAATTTTGAGTTCGGGTTCATCCATGCCGCCATAAAGGTGATTTAGGAACATTTCCTTGGTTAGGGTTGTTCCCTTCCGCAAGGACAACAATTCAAGCATCTGGTATTCTTTGCCAGTTAGGTGAACCGTTTTTCCGTCAACATCGACCGTTTTTGCGTCAAGGTTGACTGAGATTTTCCCAGTTTTAATAATGGATTGGCTGTGGCCTTTGGAGCGGCGGATGATTGCATGGATACGCGCAACCAGCTCTTCACGATGGAATGGCTTCGTCATGTAGTCATCCGCGCCGAATCCGAAACCCTTGATCTTGTTTTCGGTATCATCCGCGCCAGACAAAATGAGGATTGGCGTATCAATCCGCGCGAGGCGCAGCTGTCGCAACACTTCGTGACCGTTCATATCGGGCAAGTTTAGATCCAATAGGATCAGGTCGTAATCATAAAGCTTTGCAAGATCGACCCCTTCTTCTCCGAGGTCGGTGCAATACACATTCAGGTTTGCGTGGGTCAGCATCATTTCGATGCTTTTTGATGTTGTTGGATCGTCTTCTACCAAGAGGACTCGCATTTTAAATCTCCGCTATTTTTCCTTCTCACAAGTGGACCATGACCAAAATTGGTTAACCACAAGTTACCATTGCAGAAACTTAGCTAAATACAACCTAAAGTTGTCTATACTTTTGCAAAGTCGTGGATTTTAGGGCGGATTCTCCGTGTTGTTCGATTGCAGCGCACCAAGAATCGAACTCCTCTTCGCTTAATCCATATTTTGAAAGTGCTTCTTTTAATGGAATTAAACCGTGCAAAACGCCCCGTACGACGGCAGCTTTTCGACTTGCGACCCATCGTCGGGTGTTGGCGGGCGGCAGGTCTGCACGCGATAAAACACTTCCATCCGGTAGGGTTACGGCTCTTGGACCCTCTACTTTTTTCAAAAACATGCGATTCCCCTCGTATTTTCCGGTGTTCAATCTGAGCAAACACCCTTAAGGGAGGGTGAAAACGCCCCCTTGTTAGTAATTAGCATTTTCCTATATTCTGCTGGACTTCTTGAAGTGGAACGACACATGGCTCTTGACAACACACCGCCGCTTAACTCGCTAGGCTTTGCGAAACCGCCCGCAGAAACACGGGTTGTGGTTGCGATGTCTGGTGGCGTGGACAGCTCTGTTGTAGCGGCAATGCTCGCAGATGAAGGCTATGACGTGGTTGGCGTTACGCTTCAGCTTTACGATCACGGCGCGGCTTTGGCCAAAAAAGGGGCATGTTGCGCGGGCGTGGACATCCACGATGCGCGCCGCGTGGCCGAGGAAATGGGCTTTCCGCATTACGTGCTGGATTATGAGAACATTTTCCAAGATGCCGTAATCAACGAGTTTGCCGATTCATACCTTGCTGGCGCAACTCCTGTGCCGTGTATCCGATGCAACGAGCGTGTGAAGTTTAAAGATTTGCTTGAAACGGCCAAAGACCTTGATGCCGACTGCATGGCCACGGGGCATTATATCCAGCGTAAAATGGGCGCGAATGGGCCAGAGCTTCATAGTGCTGCCGATTCAAACCGTGACCAAAGTTATTTCCTGTTCTCGACAACCGAAGAACAGCTTGAATACCTGCGCTTTCCACTTGGGCATTTGCCGAGCAAGGATGAAACCCGCAAGCTTGCCTCGAAATACGGGCTGGTTGTGGCGGATAAGCCGGACAGCCAGGATATTTGTTTCGTGCCGAACGGGAACTACGCCAGCGTTATCGAAAAGCTGCGCCCTGAGGCCGCTGATCCAGGACAGATTGTTGATCTGGAAGGCAACGTACTGGGCGAACATAAAGGTGTGATCCACTATACAATCGGCCAACGCCGCGGGCTTGGCATTGGTGGTTTGGCTGATCCGCTTTACGTTGTGAAACTAGACGCGGATAAGAAGCAAGTGGTCGTGGGGCCAAAAACGGCACTGGCCACACGGACTATTCCGGTTCGTGAAATCAACTGGCTTCATGACGCACCCATGACCAGCCGTGAGGAATGGCATCTTTCGGTTCGTGTTCGCTCAACACGCCCGCCGCGCGAAGCGATCTTGCGTCCGATCTCGGAAACAGAAGCGACTGTCGAATTGCTATCACCAGAAGAAGGCGTGTCTCCAGGACAGGCCTGCGTGTTCTACGATACAGAGAGCACACGAATTTTCGGTGGCGGTTGGATTTGGCGCGGGTACTAGGCGTTTGATTTAAGGCGCGAGACAGCATCAACGACGGATTGCGCAGCCCGCAAACCCGGATCAGTCCCCTCGCCCAATCGTTTCATCGCAAGCTCCATCGCCGCGCGCTGTTTGTCTGGTGCAAGCCAAGTTTCAACGACGGCATTTGCTATCGGTTCTGGTTGGCAGTCTTTGCCCAGAAACTCCGGCACATCACGCCGTTCACTCACCAAATTGACCAAGGTGACCGTATCAACCTTGAGCATGCGTGCGATGAGCATTCGGCTGAACCAATTCATGTCATAAGCGATGACCATTGGCGTTCTCGCTGCTGCAAGCTCAAGCGATACGGTGCCGGACGCCGCGATTGCCACATCTGCCGCGACAAAAGCCGCCCTCTTGTCTGCAATTGTCTCTGCGGATGTTTCCAGCAGAATTGGCGCAATTGTATCTGGCCAGTGGGCAACCACCTGCTCAACGATTGGCAACTTGCCGTTAGCCACAGGAAGTACAACGCGGGCGTTGGGAATATCCGCGACTGACCGTGCAAGAGCCTCACCCAATACCGGGCCAAGCCGCTCGATTTCGCCGCGCCGTGATCCAGGCAAGGCAAGGATCAGCGGAGCATCTGATGCAATACCCTGCGCGGTACGGAATGCCTCGGCCTCTTCGAAACTGGCCTGTGGTTCGGCAACAATTGGATGGCCGACAAAATCACAGCTCATCCCTGCAGCTTGCATCAACGGCGGCTCAAACGGCAAAAGCGCGAGCACATGGTCGATCACCTTGGCCATTTTAGCCGCGCGCCCCTCGCGCCATGCCCAGACACTCGGCGCAACATAATGAACTGTCGGAATATTGCGCGCGGCTTTAACGATCGCCGCAACGCGCAGGCAGAAATCGGGACTGTCGATTGAGACGATTACATCCGGTTCCCATGCCAAAGCGTCCTCGGCCACTTCACGGATACGGCGCTTGAGGTGCCGATATTTTGGCAGCACTTCGGCTATCCCCATCACCGAAAGCTCGCTCATATCAAAGAGTGAACCCATACCTTCGGCTTGCATCTGTGGGCCGGCAACGCCGCGAAACTCCACTTCTGGCACCAAAGTTTTCAGCCCCACCATCAAGGCCGCGCCAAGCTTGTCGCCCGACTGTTCTCCGGCAATCAGAAAAACCTTCACGGGCCCGCCTCCCCAAAGAGGAAAATGCCATAATCCTCGGAAAGACGCAGAACTTCGTCGCGCTCGACAATCATCACTTTGCCCGCCTGAACGCAAATCCCCGCCAGACCAGCCAGATGCGCCATCTTGAGCGTCTGCGGCCCGATCACAGGCATATCCACCCGCAACTCTTGCCCCCGCTTGGCGCGTTTGAGCAGAATGCCGGACCTTTCAAGATCGGAACGTGCCACAAAGCGCAGCATCTCGTCGGTGCCTTGAATGGTTTCGATCCCGTGGCACAACCCGTTGGCAACCACGCAGCCTTGCCCCACATCAACATCTGCGAGCGCTTCAAGGATTGCGCCTGCGCGCGCGAGGTCCTGCAAAGATTGCTCATCTGGCTCAGAGCCGGAGATCACACCCAATGTTGCAAGAAGGGTTGGTTCAACATCATGAGCGCCAACAATTGCGAACCCTTCAGCCTCAAACACTTCAATCACCAGCCGAAGGAGCGCATCATCGCCCCCTTTCATCGCCGCCAGAATGCGCGGTGCGAGACGGATCATCGTCGCGTCAAACCGCAATGGATTGAGCGCAGGACGCGCAAGACCGCCAGCAAAAACAACGCGTGTCACGCCCTCTTTATGAAGGCGCTTAAACAGGCGGCCGAGCTTTTCAAAGCTGGCGGTATAGGCCGTTTCAAAATCAATCGGGGCGCCTTTGAACGAAACCGTAAAGGCATCCGGATCAGACTTCGCGAGCGTAGCAGGCAATTGACCTCCGCCAGCGAGAATGGCCAAACGGCCCGCAGTGGCGGCATGTTCAGTGTCGGAGACAGTTTTGGCTCCTGTGATTTTGCCCGCCTCGCTCATTTAGCTTGGCGTCAAAAATCCACGGTCGCTTTCGCCCAAGACAAAGCGCGTGATTTCCTGAACATAGGGGCTGTCGCTTTCCTCGGCCAAACGCTCAGCTCGGTCTTGAAAGGCGCCTTCGCCCTGTCGCAACATTTGAAGTGCTGCACGCAGCGCGGAAATATCAGCGCGCGACACGCCTCTGCGCTTGAGCCCCACGAGATTTAGCCCGTCAAGCTCGCCACGCGGCCCCTGTACAAGACCATGAGGAATAACATCATTCGTCACCATGGTGACCGCACCGATGATCGCGCCGGTGCCGATCCGCACCCATTGATGGATGCCAGAAAGACCACCGATGATCACGTTGTCTTCGATTTCGCAATGCCCTGCGAGAGCGGCTTGGTTGGCGAGGATGACATGATTGCCGACCGTGGTGTCATGGCCAACATGCGCCCCAGTCATAAACAGACAATCATCGCCCACGCGCGTGACACCACCACCACCTTTGGTACCGGTGTTCATGGTTGCGCCTTCGCGGATCGAATTGCGTTTTCCGACGATCAGGCGGGTTTCCTCGCCCTCGAACTTAAGGTCCTGCGGAATCTCACCGATTGAAGCAAAGGAAAACACCTCGGTCTCGTCACCGATCTCGGTTAAGCCGGTAATAACCACGTGGCTTTTGACGATAACCCCTGTGCCAAGCGTAACCTTTGGCCCGATAACAGAGAATGGCCCGATCCGGCACTTGGGGCCGATGACCGCGCCCTCTTCGATAACCGCGCTCGGGTGAATCTCTGCGGATGGGTCAATGCTCAAGGATTAGTCCTCACCTTGCAGATCGATCATCGCTTTGAACTCGGCTTCGGCAACAACCTTGCCGTCGACTTTGGCTTCGCCATGGAACAGCCAGATCATGCCGCGCGCCTTTTTCACCGTAACGTGCAATTCCAGTACATCACCAGGAACAACCTTTTGGCGGAACTTGGCGTTATCAACGGACATGAAATAAACCAACAAGGGCTTATCCACCATCTCCAGCCACAACCCGACGAGAACCGCAGCCGATTGCGCCATAGATTCAATGATCGTGACACCCGGCATAATCGGCGCACCCGGGAAGTGACCCTGAAAATGCGGCTCGTTATAGGTGACGTTCTTGATTCCGACGGCGCTTTTGCCCGGATCCACATCAACCACTTTGTCGATCAACAGGAAGGGATAACGGTGCGGAATGATCCGCTGAATAATATCCAGATCGGCTTCGGTCATGTGTTTGGACTGCATGGGGTCTCCTCTCGCACCGCGAAAAATGTTTTCCCTGAGTATCAAGCGAGGTGCAGCGCATCAATAGGCGTTGCATGATTCCTCTTAAATCAGGCGTGTTTCAAAACGTATATTTGATGAATTTTCGTTATTCAGAGCCGTCGCCAAGTATTTGATCTACAAGGCGGATTGCATCGTCTGTGATATTGATATCTGGCGAAGGCAACAAGACAACCCGAGAATCAAGAATGCCGGCCGCGCCCCGCTCTTTCAGGATGGCCTGAAGAACTGGAACAATGGCACGGGCAAAGTTGTTGCGCGCCACTTCTTCCTGCTCTCCCAGTTCTTGAAGCTTACGGTCTTGGGCCGCGCGGATGGCTTGAACCTTCTCGTCAAATGCATCGGCACGGCGGCGAAACTCGTCAGGCTCCATATTGCTGCGGTTCTGCGCAAGCTCGTTTTCCTCGGCTTCTAGGTCCTGCGTTAGGGTGCTGTTTTCCGATTGTAACGCACGGGCTTGCTCCTGCAATTCCTCAAGCGCGCGTTTCCCATAGGCCGATTCAAAGAACAGTCGATCCTGATTGAGAATAACAAACCCTGCCCCGTTAACGCCGCCGCCTGCAACAGCCGCATTTAAAGGCGTCCCCGTCGAAAACTCGATCGGGCGAAAACCCTGTGCTGGCGCAGTTTCGGGAGCGTTTGCTTCCTCCTCGGGGCTGCTCGCAAGTGCGTCAACCTGTTCGGTGGTTTGCAAAGAAGTCTCGTCCGTTTCTTGCGCCTGAGCAAAGACGAACGAAGGTATTGACGACAGGAAAACGCAAAGCGCGGCCCCCGTTAGGAAACCGCGACATGCCGTATTAAGCTGAAACATCTTAGAACTCTGTCGAGATCGTGAATTCGAACTGTTGTTCCTTGTCATAGCTTTCTTTCTGCAACGCCTTGGTGAAGTTAAAGCGCAAAGGACCAATTGGCGTGTCCCAATAGAGCGCGAAACCGACCACAGATCGTAGGCGCATGGAATCATCCACGGTACAGTCAGCAACCGGACAAGCGCCGTTGGCAGGACCACCGTTTGTATCATCCAAGGACCAAACCGAGCCTACATCAAGGAACACACCGCCTGAAATCCCGTATTCCTCAGGAATACCAATCGGGAAGTCCGCTTCAAGACGCATCACAGCATACATGTTACCGCCCAAGGCGTCTTCGTTCGGCACATTGAGATCACGAGGGCCGATACCGTAGCTTTCAAAGCCACGCATCACATTGGTGCCCATGTAAAAGCGATCGACAACCTTCGTGCTGCCGCCGTCGAAGACACCGATGGCGCCACCTTCTGCAACGGCGCGAATAGTGATGAGATCGTTAAAGATGGTTGTTTGCATCCCAACAAGTGCAGTGGATCGTACAAATGGATTAACGTCGTTCAGGCCGAAATCCTGACCGAAGCGAGCAACGAAGCTGAGGTCTTCGTCAATTTTGCTGCGGCGTGTATCGAAGGTATAATAGTAACCGATGCTGTTATCGCGACGGCGGCCTTCGTCTTTCACGATGATCCGCGAGCTGTTATCGCGGTCCACGTCATACACATCTGTATTCTCATACTCATAGTTCAGCCGCACACGGCCACGGTCGCTCACGGGGAAGTCGAGATACGGCCGGAATTTACCTGTTGTTGTCTTATAAAACAGGTTGTTGTTTTGGTTGTTCACATAGCTCAGATCAAGCCCGAAACCGAGTTCACGGCTAAAGATGCTTGGTTCATAGAAGCTGAACCGATAGCTGTTCTGTTGAGATGCCGTACTGATACCAAGTCCAAGACGCTGCCCACGACCAAGGAAGTTCCGTTGGTCATAGGTCGCGTTGATACCGAAGCCGTCGTTGGTGCTATAGGCAAGGCCAAGCCCCAATGTACCAGTCGTTGTTTCCTCAACATCAACATCGACAATAACGCGATCCGGGCTACTGCCCTCACGGGTGCTGACGTCAGTTGTTGCGAAGTAACCAAGCGCTTCGATGCGTTCCTGAGCCTGCTGAATTTCACGCGGGTTGTAAGGGTCTCCCTCTACGGTGCGGAATTCGCGACGGATCACACGGTCAAGCGTTGTTGTGTTGCCTTCGATGTCGATCCGCTCCACGAACACACGTGGACCACGAACAAGCGCAAGCTGGATATCAAGCGTGCGATTGCGGCTGTTGCGTGTAATACGAGGCTCAACCCGCACGAAGGAATATCCCTTCTTAAGTGCGAGATTTTCCATGCGTGTCACAGATGCTTCAACCGTCAATGGCGAGTAAACCTTGCCTGAACGCAAACGGTTCTGTCTCTGAAAATCGGCTGGATCTGCTTCCGGAATTTCCGACACAACAGAGACTCTGCCTACTCGGAATTGCTGACCTTCACGAATGCGGAACGTCAGGAAGACGCCATCGCGCTCTTGGGCAAGCTCGCTCGTTACAGATAGTGTCTGGAAATCAATATAACCGTTGTCGTTGTAGAATTCCTTGAGGATCTGCTTGTCAAACTCGATGCGGTCGGCAACGAAAGTGTCTGCTTGAACGAAGGTCCGAAGCAAGCCGGCTTGCTTTGTCTCCAAAACACGACGCAGGCGACGGTCTGAATAGGCACGGTTGCCAAGGAAGCTCAAGCGCTCAATCTCAACGGTTTTGCCTTCTGTCACTTCAAAGACAAGGTCAACGCGGTTGTCAGAACGGCGGATGATCTTTGGAGTCACTGTTGCAGCAAGTCGCCCAGAAACCTCATAGGCCTCGGTGATCGAGAACGCATCCTGCTCCGCCAATGTGGGGTTGTACACAAGGCGCGGTTGCGAACGGACCACTTCAAGCAGCACGTCATCTTTGAGGCGCTTGTTGCCTTCGATGTTGATCTGATTGATTGTCGGCCATTCCCGAACCTGAACACGAAGCGTGTTCCCCTGTGGCGTAATCTCCACAGTTTCGAACAGACCTGAGCGCACGAGCCGCTGGTAACCGTCGTTCAACTCGCTGGTTGAGACCGGCTTTCCGCGCTCGATTCCCAGATAACTGATCACGGTGGCCTGATCTACACGGATCGCTCCGTCGATCTGCACGTTGCTGAAAGTGTAGTTTTGCGCCTGTGCTGCCGTTGGTGCAACGGTGTAAACAACTGATACGCACAGAAAAACTAAAGCTGCAAAACGTCGCATCCAAGCTGAAATCGCCTGTCCTGCGCCGCTCTTGGCGTGTGTCCCCACAGCCGCAACAAATCCGCTCATTGGCCCCCGTCCATTTTTTATGTTTTTTACTATGAACCTGACTTAGCGTGAAATGCCCTTTGAGTCAAAAATGAAAAAGCGCCCCGGAAGGACGCTTGTTCTCGTTTTGATAAAAATATTTGGGTCGCGCAGGCGTGTCCTACGAAGCGAAATACGCTCCGACCGCTAGAGATCCTGCAATCACACCAAGTGCGATGATCCGATCAAGATTCAGCCCAACAAGGAGCGAAAGACCACGATATCCGGCTGTCAAAGTCTGCATGACGTACCTCATCCATTTCTATCACCCGAAGATGTAGCAATCGAATATGGCACAAATTGGGCAATTTCGGCAAAATTGCCTTAACAGAAGATATCCGTCGTGAGCCCCAGCGTCATAAGCGACAGGATCAGAACAAGCCCGAATGACATCAATATCCGCATCGCGCCATCACTAGGAGGTTTGCGGAATACGGCTTCATAAGCGTAAAACACCAGATGACCGCCATCGAGAACCGGAATGGGGAACAGGTTCATCAATCCGATTGCCGCCGATATCAGGGCAATAAAGCCAACGAAATCCATAAATCCACCACTTGCCGCCTGCCCGCTTGCTTGCGCAATGCCAAGCGGCCCGGCGATGTTACAGGTAGAGATTGCGCCCGTCACAAGGTGGTACATTCCAGACAGAGACAGCTTGATCACGCCATAGGTGCTCATCACGCCGATCTCAGCGGCCTCAAAAAGCCCCACGCTTTCGGTTGCTGGTGTAAAGGCAAGGCCGCTGCTTACGCCCATAAGGTAACGGGTTTCAAATCCGCCGTCCGCATCGGGAATGTCGGTGCGCTTTGGTGTGAGGGTCAGGCTGATCTCCTCCCCGTCGCGCCACAGATCAACAGCGATTTCCTGCCCGCCAGAGGCTTCGACAATCGGAATCATCTGCTCAAAGGTGGCGATCGGTGTATCGTTAAGGCGCAGGATAACGTCACCTTCTTCAATACCCGCGGCCAACGCAGCACTTTGCGGCGATACATTCTGAACGCGTGGTGGTTGAAGGTGTGGACCGAGGATGCTCATCGGCGTTCCGTCACGCTCGATCGCATACGTCAGGAACGGCTCGTCTCGTGGCAAATCTCTCAAGGCCGCAATCAAGGTTTCTTCGCCCTCAAGGCCGATTTCCTCAACCCCGAGCAAAACGTCACCACTCCGCAATTCCGCACTTCCTTGCGGCAGCGGCAATATCTCTCCAACGGTCAGAGGCTCTTTACTAACGCCGGTTGCGAGCGCCATGGCCGCAAAAATTACAATGGACAGGGCAAAGTTAAACAAAGGCCCCGCCGCAACGGTTGCTGTTCTTGCCCACAACGGTGCGCCTTGCATCGTGCGGCGCTTTTCACGCTCCGAAAGCCCCGTGAGCGCCTCCGGATCAGCGGCACTCGCCGCATTGGCGTCACCGGCAAATTTGACGTAGCCACCAAACGGCAGCGCCGCGACCTGCCACTTGGTGCCGTGCTTATCGACTCGCGAAAAGAGCACTTTGCCAAAGCCAAGCGAAAACACATCCGCATGAATGCCCGACCATTTGCCAACGATGTAATGGCCGTATTCATGGATCGCCACGATAATCGAAAGCACCACAACAAAGGCAACAAATGTCGCCAGCCCGCCGCCAAGCGATGGTAAAAACGTTGATAAATCCAAGAGTCGTCCTCGTTTTAAATTCGGTCGGCGCTCTGCCGATTATCCTGCCGTTAACTCCGGCGCGATTTCTCGCGCGCGAATTCGTGCAATCTGGTCATATTCCAGCGTGTTTTCCAGAGGGATCACGGCATTATTATGACCATTCGTTGCGGAAGGCTCCTCTGCCCAGAAATTCTGCAAAACGCGCTCAACCAAACGCGCCATATCCTGGAAGCCGATTTCCCCCGCGATAAAGAGATCGAGCGCAGTTTCCTTTGCCGCATTGAATATCGTTCCAGATAGCCCGCCCCGCTCCATCACATGATGCGCAAGTGTCAGCGCGGGCCACCGTTCGAAATCGGGAGCGGCAAAATCAAGCTGGCCGATCTTCGCAAGGTCAAGCCGCTCAACAGGGAGATGCGCGCGCTCTGGCCAGTTGAGCGCATAACCAATTGCGTGCCGCATATCGCTCGGCCCCACATGAGCCATCAACGCGCCGTCATTAAACCCAACAAGCGCATGCACGAGGCTCTGGGGATGTACGAGCACCTCGATTTGGTCAGGCCTGAAACCGAAAAACTCTTTAGCCTCAATAAGCTCCATCGCTTTGTTGAACATCGAAGCGGAGTCAATTGTGATGCGTTGGCCCATGTCCCAATTGGGATGTGCGCTGGCGTCTGCGACCGTGGCCGTGGCCAGCTTTTCCTTGGGCCAGCTTCGGAGTGCGCCGCCACTTGCCGTAATAATCACGCGCTCGACATGGGCAATATCCTCGCCCACCAGCGCCTGAAACACTGCTGAGTGCTCACTATCTACCGGTAAAACTTTAGCGCCATGTTTGGCAGCTTCGGACAATAGAAGCGGCCCTGCGGTCACAAGGCTTTCTTTATTGGCTAGAGCGAGCGTGCCCCCATGGCGCAAGCTGCGCAAACCAGGAGCGAGCCCCGCTGCGCCGAAAATCGCGCTCATGGTCCAATCTGTTGGACGGTCCGCTGCCTCGAGCAATGCTTGCTCACCTGCGGCGGCTTCAATCCCCGATCCGGCAAGCGCCTCTTTGAGCGCAGGCAAACAGGCCTCATACCCTGTCACGGCAATCTCGGCATTCAAACGTCGTGCATCTTCAGCAAGCTTTTTCACATTGCGCCCACCGGTGAGCGCCACAACGTGATACGCCTCCGGCGCGCGGCCGATCAAATCAAGCGTGGACTGGCCAATAGACCCCGTCGCCCCAAATACAGAAACGCGCCGCATGTCAGCCTCCGGCCACCAACGAGCCGACTGTCATGGCGATGCCGCCGACAAACCCAAGACCAACCATACCGTCGAACCGGTCCATAAACCCGCCATGTCCCGGAATGAGGTTGGAGCTGTCTTTAATGCCATAGCGACGTTTGTAAGAGCTTTCGACGATATCGCCCATTTGCGCGGCAAAAGACAGTGCGATGAACAGGATGATCGTACCGATGGTTTCAAGGTGAAAACTATGAACAATATCGCGCGTCTCAAACTGCGTTACCGAGATGCCGAGCGTTGCAGCTCCAAGCCAGCCGGCCACGGTTCCAGACCATGTTTTCTTGGGGCTAATGCGGGGCCAAAACTTGGGGCCTCCGAGCGTACGCCCCGCAAAATAGCCAAGCACATCTGTGATTACGACAATCGCAAAAAGCTGCACCGTGGCTTGCAAGCCGCCACCAAAGAGCCGCACATAGATAAAGAACGCCGCCGCGATCACAATCGCCACAGCATAGATCACGAAGCGCGCACGATCCCGCCCTTCGGCAAGCGCCCCGCGCATCATGCGCCAGAGTTCCCAGAGCATCGCACCGGCAATCCCGACAAGAAGCGCAACAAACCAAATGCCGCCAGCCCACGTCGCCCCGCCAGCGATTATCACCATCGCAATCGCAGATAACGTGCGCGGCGCGAGATCAGACCAGTTTGTCTTGGATTTCGGTAATTCGTTCATGTCAAAACCGCTCCGAAACGGCGCTCGCGAGTTCCGTATTTGGCCAAAGTCTCGGCGAAAACATCACGCGTGAAATCAGGCCAAAGTGTTTCGATAAATTCGTACTCGGAATAGGCCGACTGCCAAAGAAGGAAGTTACTGATCCGAGCCTCTCCAGACGTGCGGATCACGAGGTCCGGGTCTGGTAAAACATGCGTATCGAGATAACGCGTTAGCGTCGATTCATCGACCGTTTCCGGATCAAGATCGCCTCCCGCAACATCTTGCGCCAGTTTCTTGATCGCGCGGGCCACCTCATCGCGCCCGCCATAGTTCAGCGCAATGGTGAGGTTCACCAATGTGTTGTCTTTGGTCAGATATTCGAGGTTGTCCATCAGCTTCTGCAACTTCGGATCAAGCTGTCGCCGATCACCGATAAAGCGCACGCAGACACCTTTTTCCACGAGCTCTCGTGTCTCGCGCTGGATGTAACGGCGGAACAGGCTCATCAAGCCTGCCACCTCGCTCTGTGTACGCTTCCAATTCTCTGTCGAGAACGCGAAAATCGTCAGGTATTTGACCCCATGTTCGGGACAGGCTTCAACGATCTCGCGAACACGTTTCGCACCCGCGTGATGTCCGAAAAGCCGCGGCCGCCCGCGTTTCTGCGCCCACCGCCCATTGCCATCCATAATGATGGCAACATGTTCAGGGCCGTTTTCAATTGATTGGGGCACGCGGGCCACCTTTCGAAATAAAGGTCAAACCTGCATAATCTCGGCTTGTTTCGCTTCAAGCGCGCTGTCGATGCTGGAGATGTATTTATCGGTTAGATCCTGAACCTCATCACTCCAGATCTTGTGATCGTCCTCGCTCATGCCGTCATTCTTGGCTTTCTTGAGCTGGTCCATCCCGTCACGACGCACGTTGCGCACGGATACACGGGCGTTTTCGGCGTATTGCGCGGCAACGCGTGTTAGGTCGCGGCGGCGCTCTTCGTTCAGCTCGGGGATTGGCAACATAATGATCGTGCCGTTGAGTTGCGGGTTAATGCCCAGACCGCTTTCACGAATGGCTTTCTCCGCAGGGCCGATCAGCGCCTTGTCCCAAATGTTCACAGTGACCATGCGCGGCTCCGGAACGTTGACGGTTCCGACCTGATTGATTGGTGTTTTCGAGCCATAGGCGTCAACCATCACCGGATCGAGCATGCTTGCGCTGGCGCGGCCTGTGCGAAGCGATGCAAACTCCGAACGCAACGCCCCCATGGCGCCGTCCATCCGGCGTTCAAGGTCATCCATGTCAATTTCAAATTCTTCGTCGGCCATAGTCCACTCTTTTCTCTTATTCTGGCGGTTCGTTCCGTTATACGTCTATCCAGCAACCTTTGTATAGGTGCCCTCACCGGCAAGGATTCCTTTGAAGCCACCAGGCTCGTCCAGCGAGAATACGATAATCGGCAGGTTGTTGTCCCGCGCGAGTGCGATTGCGCTGGCGTCCATAACCCCAAGGCGCTTCTGCAAAACATCATCATAAGACACGTTGTCATAGCGCACGGCATCGTCGTTCTTGGCAGGGTCTTTGTCATAGACACCGTCAACCTTGGTGCCTTTAAAGATCGCCTCGCAAGACATCTCGTTTGCGCGCAGGGTCGCAGCGGTATCCGTTGTGAAATAGGGGTTGCCCGTTCCGGCCGCAAAGATACAAACACGTTTTTTCTCTAGGTGGCGCACGGCGCGGCGGCGGATATATGGCTCACAGACCTGATCCATCGGAATGGCCGAAATCACCCGAGTATGGATGCCCTGCCCTTCAAGCGCGCTCTGCATCGCAAGTGCGTTCATCACAGTGGCGAGCATTCCCATGTAGTCAGCCGTTGTGCGCTCCATCCCTTGCGCGGAACCTTGAAGCCCGCGGAAAATGTTGCCGCCGCCAATGACCATGCAAATTTCCACGCCAAGGTCGTGGCACGTTTTGACTTCACGCGCGATCCGCTCAACGGTTGGGGGATGAAGTCCAAAACCTTGGTCGCCCATCAGCGCTTCGCCGGAAATCTTCAGCATCACCCGCTTGAACGCAGGCTCCGCGCTTTGGGCGCTGCTTTCTGTTTGTGCTTCGCTCATCCCGCATCCCCTATAATTTGTGTGTTTGCTTTAGGGGGCAAAATGTCTCAAAACGGACGCGGGTTCAACGGCTAAACCACCGTCTCCCGTGCAATTTGAGCGAAAACCCGAGTATCTCGCAAAGCAAGGCAATCAATATGCAGGCCCTTCCCGAAATTCCCGCTGACAAACCGGTGTTGATTGCCGGTCCGACGGCCTCGGGTAAATCGGCATTGGCCCTTGAAATTGCCGAGCGACACGGCGGCGTCATTGTGAACGCCGATGCGCTTCAGGTTTTTGATGGCTGGAACATCCTGACCGCACGCCCTCCTGCCGAAGACCTCGCCAAGGCGCAGCACTATCTCTATGGGCATGTGCCATTTGACGCGAATTATTCCGTTGGCCATTGGTTGCGCGATGTGACGCCCTATTTGCAAGGAACGGGGAATGCGCGGCCGATTATTGTTGGTGGCACAGGCCTGTATTTTCTGGCCCTCACTCAAGGACTTGTGGAAATACCGGAAACTCCAGCCGAAGTGAGGCAATTGGCGGATACCCGCAAAAACGCCGAAGGGTTTGAGGCGCTTTTAGCAGAGCTCGACGCCGAAACCGCAAGCCGCATCGATACGCAAAACCCCATGCGTGTTCAGCGCGCTTGGGAAGTGTTAACCGCAACGGGTCGTGGGTTGGCCGCGTGGCAGGACGATACACCGCCCCCGCTCTTGCCGATTGAAGCGGCGACTCCAATTGTAATGCAGGCAGAGAAAGACTGGCTCAACGACCGAATCGAGCGGCGGTTTAACCAAATGATCGAGCAAGGCGCTTTGGATGAGGCCCGCGCAATGGAGCCAACCTTTGATCCGAACTACCTTTCTAGCAAGGCCATTGGCGCGCCGGAGTTGATTGGTTATCTGCGCGGCGAACACACGTTGGATGAGGCCATCGAAGCCGCGATCATTGCCAGTCGCCAATATGCCAAGCGCCAACGCACATGGTTCCGGAGCAAGATGAAGCACTGGTACCCCTATGTTCCCGTTTAGTTCGCGTCCTTCGTGTCACGGTTGTGGATAACTCGCGCTGAATTGTCCTTTTCCGACATTTTCCTTTTGGGATTGCCGGAATGCTGCGTCAAACTTGTCAGCAACGAACATACGACCGATCTCGCGTGTCTCCCTCGCCCGGTATTCACAATCAGATCAAATACTTGAATGTCGCAATTTCTGTGTCTGCTTACGGAAATGCTGCCTGCGATTAAAAACAACGGACTTGTGACATGACTCAAATTGCGACCAATTCACCTCACATCATGACTCCCTCCGAACTTGCGGAGCGGATTGCGCGGCCTGAACCTGAAGTGCGGATGACACCCATCCCGCAACTGGCAAAGGGTGGCCGTTGGCGGGTTGAGGCGATGCGGAGCTATTCAAGCTCGGTGTTCCTGTGGTTCACACGCGGCCAAGGCCGCATCACCGTAGGCGGTGTCACGCGCGGCTATGGTGCACATAACGCAATTTTCATTCCTGCAGGCGTCATGCACGGCTTTGAGGTTTCGACACAAGTCTTTGGGTCCGCACTGTTTATTCCGCCGCTCGATGGCATCTCCCTACCCCAGAAAAACATGCACCTGCGCATTCGCGAAACCGCCCCCCAGAGCGAGTTGACAGGATTGCTCGAAGCACTGCAGCGCGAAATTGAGGGAAATCGCCCAGAACGTCGCCGCGCCATGGCCTATCACACAGGGCTTCTAACTGTTTGGCTTCAACGCCAAAGCCTCTTGGCCGACCTCAATGACAACAGCGCCGATTCCGGCCAACGCCTCGCCGCGCGCTTCTCCGAAATGGTCGAAAAACACTACGCCGAGGGGATGACGATCAATGACTACGCCGACGCGCTTGGCGTTACACCAACGCATCTCACACGTGTCTGTAACAAAGCCTGCGGCCGTCCTGCTTCTGCGCTTTTGAATGATCGCGTTCTCTTTGAAGCGCGCCGTCGCCTTGTGGAAACAGAAGAGCCAATCCAAGACGTCGCCGAGGCGCTCGGGTTCCGCTCTGCGGCGTATTTCACCCGCGCCTTCCAGCACCACATCGGCTGCACGCCCTCAAGTTTCCGTCGCGACAACTGATTTTTTCCGGACTTTTCAAATCCTCCTCCGGCCCCTTGTCTGCTTGGCAATTGTCGTTTTTTGGCAGGTTTCATGTCGCTTTTGTGACTTGAAATGCCTGTCCCCGCTGTTGACGCGCCCAATTATACGTGCACCCTTAAACTCATAAGGAAAAACACACTGTCACGCGGCATCAATAGTGCGGCGCGGCTTAGCGACTGTGTTTAAACAATAATTGACGACTAGGGAGCCAAAAATATGACGAAAAAGACCATTACCGGAAAACCGGTCCATTCCGCCGCCGCCGCCTTCATTGACGAATTCAAGGCCGGAAAACTTGACCGGCGCGAATTTTTGGCCCGCTCTACGGCCTTTGGTCTGACAAGTGCCGCGGCTCTGACAATTGCGGGCGCACCGAAACCAGCTGCTGCTGCCGAAGCTCAGATGGGTGGCACATTGCGCATTCAACAATCCGTACGCGCTATGAAAGAACCGCGTCTTTATGATTGGTCCGAGCTTGGCAATGTGACCCGCGGTTTCCTCGAGTATCTCGTACTCTACACCAAGGAAGGTACATTTGAGCCTTACCTGATGGAGAGCTGGGACATTAACGAAGACGCTACCGAATATACGCTCAACCTGCGCAAAGGCGTCACTTGGAACAATGGCGATCCATTCACCGCCGAAGATGTTGCGATGAACATCGAATGGTGGTGTGACGGCACAGTCGAAGGCAACTCCATGGCCACGCGTTTTGATGTTCTGGTTGACCCAGACACCAAAAAACTGCGTGAAGGTGCGGTTGAGGTAATCGACGAAACGACCCTCAAACTCACATTGCCGCGCCCTGACATTACGCTCATCGCGGGTATGGCCGATTATCCTGCTGCGATTGCGCATAAATCCCTCAATCATGGTGATCCGTTCGACAATCCGGTTGGAACAGGCCCCTACATCCCTGAAAGCTATGCCGTGGGTGAAAGATGCGTGCTCGTGCGCAACGAAGATCATACGTGGTGGAACGAAGGTAATGGCGCATGGCTCGACCGGATCGAATTTATCGACTACGGCGAAGATCCTGCTGCTTGGGTCGCCGCATTTGAGGCCGAAGAAGTTGACACCATGTATCAATCCACCGGCGATTTCATCGACATTCTCGACAGCCTCGGCCTTGAGCAATCCAGCGCCGTTACGGCCGCAACCCTTGTCACCCGCCCCAACTCGGAAACCGAAGTGGACGGGATCAGACCATACGAGAAAGCCTCGGTGCGCCGCGCTCTGGCGATGGCCGTGGATAACGCCGTTGTGCTTGAGCTTGGGTACAACAACCGAGGCACCGTGGCCGAAAACCACCATGTTTGCCCAATTCATCCTGAGTATGCAGAGCTTCCGCCCCCCGTTCACGATCCTGAAGGCGCGTTCAAAATCATGCAGGACGAAGGCATGGCCGATTACGAGCACCAGCTTGTGTCGATCGACTCTGGGTTCAACACCGACGCAACCGATGCCGTCGCCGCGCAGCTGCGTGATGCAGGCATGAAGGTAAAGCGGATTGTTCTTCCGGGTGCAACCTATTGGAATGACTGGGCAAAAATCTCGTTCAGCTCTACTGAATGGAACCAGCGCCCGCTAGGCGTACAGGTTCTTGTTCTTGCTTATAAGAGCGGTGTTCCATGGAACGAAACCGGCTTTGCCAACGCCGAGTTTGACGCGCTTCTTGATGAGGCGCTCGCAATTGCCGACGCCGATGCGCGCCGTGAAGTCATGGCGAAACTCGAAAAAATCATGCAGGATGAAGGGGTTACAATCCAATCCTTCTGGCGCAAGATTTACCGTCATTCGGTGCCGGGCCTCGTGGGCAACGAGATGCACCCGCAATTCGAGATTGCTCCGCAGTTCATCGGCTGGGCAGCTTAAATACGGACTGCAGGGTCGGGCTATCCGGCCCTGCGCCATTCGCCTGATCCGCGTTTGAAATCACGGACCAAGCCAAACAAAAGCACGGGTGGACTGCAAAAACCACCTCAGAACAGGGCTTTACATGGGGTACTTCATTCTTCGCCGCGTCGGCTTGATGGTGCTAACCGCGCTGTGCCTGACGTTCATTGTTTTCTTCCTGACCAACCTTGGCCCCAATCTTGAGAAACTCGCCAAGAGCCAAGGTTCCGTCCGTATGGAGGACGCACAGGTTGAAAGCTGGCTGGCGAAAAACGGCTTTGATCGCCCTCTCGTCACCCGCTACGGCGAATGGATCGGGGTTGTGCCCGGCTGGACCTATAAGAACGACGACGGACAGGTATCCGGTCGCTGTGTTGATGCTGCAACCGGTGAACAATGGGGAACCTATTGCGGCATCCTGCAAGGGTATTGGGGCGAAAGCAGTGTGTTCAAAACCGAAGTTGGCCCGCTGTTGTTGCAAAGACTGGCCCTCACTGGGAAGCTGATGTTCGCGGTGATGATGGTCATGGTGCCCGCCGCGCTCTTTGTCGGCATTATGGCCGGCATGCGCGAAGGGAGCCGCACGGATCGGACCTTCTCGACCATATCTATCCTTTCGACCGCCACGCCTGAATATGTCTCTGGCGTGATCCTGATCGCGTTTTTTGCCTCTTCTCAAGTCGGGATTTCGCCAATCCTTGCGGAATGGGGCTGGATCGAAAGCAAAACCCTGTTCAAAGGAACGGCAACCACCGCGGCCAAAGATGCCAACTGGCAGAACTTTACGCTGCCCGTCATAACAATCGCCGCCTATGGCATGGGCTATATCGCCCGCATGACCCGTGCGAGTATGACCGAAGTGATGACCTCGCAATACATCCGAACAGCGCGCCTCAAGGGTGTGAGCTTTCCGAATATCGTGATGAAACATGCGCTCCGCAACGCTTTGATTGCGCCTTTCACTGTTATTATGCTGCAGTTCCCTTGGCTGTTGAACGGGGTCGTGATTGTTGAAACCTTGTTTAACTACAAAGGCTTCGGGTGGACATTGGTTCAGGCCGCAAGCAACAACGACATTGATCTCTTGCTGGGCTGTTCTGTTGTTGCGGTTGTTGTTGTGTTGGTGACGCAGCTCATATCCGACATCGGGTATGTCTATCTCAACCCCCGCATTCGGTTGGCATAGGAGGCACTCATGGAAACCATCGGTTGGGGCGCCATCATCCTACGCATCCTCTTTCAATTCTGGCCCGTGTGGATTGCGCTCGCAGCAACATTCGCCCTATCGGTTCGCTATAAAAAACGGCTGGGCCTATACGGCAAACTCTTTGACAGCCCCATTGGCATGATCGGATTTGCGATTGTGATGTTCTGGGTCTTTACGGCAATCTTCGGTGCGGCTGGTTTTATCTTGACCCATCCGCCGCTTGAACAGATCTCAGGCCTGAAAAACAAGGTTCCAGGCACACCTTTGCCCGACGGGGTTGAAGGCTATCCCTATTACCTCCTTGGCGGCGACAACCTTGCCCGCGATGTGTTTAGCCGCATGGTCGTCGGTGCATGGGAAGTCCTGAAACTCGTACCTCTGGCGACAATCTTCGCCTTTATGGTCGGCATCACACTGGGCCTTCCGGCGGGTTACTATGGCGGGAAGCTCGACACGAGCCTATCGTTTGCAGCAAACCTTGTACTGGCGTTTCCGGTGATCCTGTTGTTCTACTTATTGGTAACGCCCGAAATCGTTGAAACGGGCCTGCCGAGCTATATGGCGGCCGTGCTTTTCCTGTTTCCGCTGATTTTTGTCACGCTTGTTATCAACTCGCGCTACCACACCCAGCCGCAAACACGGAACCGCATCCTTGGCGTCACCTTGCTCATCGGTGGTGCCGCTTATCTCGCCGTAATCAGCGAAGGCGGTACGGCGCTGAACTTCGTACCAAACGCCATTGATTTCATTAGCATTCCTGGCAACACGCTGATTGTTTTTGTGGCCGTGGTGTTTGTAAACGCACCTTTGGTGTTCCGCATCGTGCGTGGGCTAGTGTTTGATATCAAGACCCGCGATTACGTTGCCGCCGCACAGACCCGCGGCGAAGGCGCGTGGTATGTGATGCTCTGGGAAATCCTGCCTAATGCGCGCGGACCATTGATCGTCGATTTCTGTCTACGTATCGGATACACGACCATCCTGCTCGGAACACTTGGGTTCTTTGGCCTCGGTCTTGAGCCGGAAAGCCCTGACTGGGGCAGTACGATCAACGATGGTCGTCGCCTCCTCTCCATCTATCCTCACGCGGCCCTTGCCCCTGCGATCGCGCTCATGAGCCTTGTTCTTGGGCTCAACCTCTTGGCCGACGGGCTGCGTGAAGAAAGCCTGAAGGATTAAGCCATGACAAATGAGTATACCGGCCCCATCCTTGAGATAGACAACCTCTCGATCAGCTTTTTCACCCGAAAGGGCGAAATCCCTGCGGTGATGGACTTTTCATGCGCCGTGCAACCTGGCGAGGCGCTTGGCCTTGTGGGGGAAAGCGGTTGCGGGAAATCCACTGTTGCACTTGGGGTGATGCAAGACCTTGGCGAAAACGGGCGCGTCGTGGGCGGCACGATCCGGTTCAAGGGCCGTGACCTTGCCACCTACTCTGCCGAAGAACTGCGCGACCTGCGCGGATCTGAGATCGCGATGATCTATCAGGAACCGATGGCCAGCCTGAACCCTGCTATGCGGGTTGGTGCGCAATTGATGGAAGTTCCGATGATCCATCAGGGCGCGAGCAAGAAAGAGGCCCGCGCACTCGCCCTTGAGGTCGTGAATGATGTGAAGCTTCCAGACCCCGAGCGCATCCTGAAAAGCTACCCCCACCAACTCTCCGGAGGCCAACAGCAACGCATCGTCATTGCCATGGCGCTGATGAGTAAGCCCAGCCTGCTTATCCTTGATGAGCCCACGACCGCGCTTGATGTGACGGTTGAAGCGGGGATTGTTGATCTTGTGAAAGGCTTGGGCGAGAAATACGGCACATCAATGCTCTTTATCTCGCACAACCTCGGCCTTGTTCTGGAAACATGCGACCAACTCTGTGTGATGTATTCGGGCGAAGCCGTCGAGCGCGGCAGCATTGCCGATGTGTTTGACGATATGCGTCATCCATATACGCAGGCCCTGTTCCGCTCGATCCCCCTACCCGGTGCCGATAAAAACGAACGCCCTCTTGTGGCCATACCGGGGAATTTCCCGCTGCCGAACGAGCGTCCGCAAGGATGCAATTTTGGGCCGCGCTGTGATTATTTTCAGGCTGGGATTTGTGATCAGGGCGATATCGCCATGTTCCCCGTGCCGGATAACGCCCGTCACACCACCCGCTGCGCCCGATTTGCCGATATCGACTGGGACGCGCCGCTCAAGGTTGAAACCGAAACCGAAGCCACAGATGCGGGTCGCACGGTGCTTAAGGTCGATAATCTCAGGAAATACTACGATGTGCCCTCGGGCCACTTTGGTGGGCCAAACCGCGTTGTGAAGGCCAACGAGAGCTTGAGTTTTGAAGCACGCGAAAGCGAAACCCTTGCCATTGTGGGGGAAAGCGGCTGTGGGAAATCGACACTCGCCAAGGTTTTGATGGGCTTGGAGCCTGCGTCCGAAGGGACAGCGATCCTGTTTGACGAGCCGGTTGAGGACATCGCAATTGATGACCGCGGGGCCGAACTTGTCTCGCGGCTCCAGATGGTGTTCCAAAACCCGTTTGACACGCTTAACCCGTCTATCGGTATTGGCCGCCAAATCATCCGTGCGCTTGAGGTGTTCGGGATTGGCGATAACGATGCGGAACGACACGAGCGCATGTTGGAACTGCTTGATCTTGTGAAACTGCCGCGTGAATTTGCCGAGCGCATGCCACGCCAGCTTTCTGGCGGTCAGAAACAGCGCGTCGGTATCGCGCGTGCCTTTGCGGGCGACGCAAAGCTCGTGATTGCGGATGAGCCTGTCTCTGCGCTTGATGTGTCGGTTCAGGCGGCGGTGACGGACTTGTTGATGGAGCTTCAACGCAAGAACAAAACCACGCTCCTGTTCATCAGCCATGACCTTTCGATCGTGCGCTATCTCAGTGACCGTGTGATGGTCATGTATCTTGGTCATGTGGTTGAGATTGGAACCACCGATCAGGTGTTTGCCCCGCCGTATCACCCTTATACCGAAGCTCTTCTTTCGGCTGTTCCAATTGCGGACCGCGCGATTGAGAAACAGCATATCGTGCTTGAGGGGGATATCCCCTCGGCCATGAACCCGCCAAGCGGTTGCCCGTTCCAGACGCGCTGCCATTGGAAAGACAAGGTTGAAGGCAACATCTGCGAGACCGAGGTTCCTTCGGATCGCACTCTTGCCAACGGGCATAAGATCAAATGCCACCTCTCCGAAGACATGCTGGCACGCATGAAGCCGGTCATTGCAACCAAAGATACAGAAAAAGCTGGTTAGACCCTAGCGGCCAAGAATGGCCACAACGTAGTTCTGGGTTTCTTTGTAGGGCGGAACACCGGAGTGTTTGCTGACCGCTTCGGGGCCTGCGTTATAGGCCGCAAGCGCAAGGCGCCAAGAGCCGAAGCGAATATACTGTTCCCGAAGATAGCGCGCGCCGCCTTCAAGGTTATGCACGGGATCATTGATATTCACACCAAGATAGCGCGCCGTGTCAGGCATAAGTTGGGCGAGCCCAGTGGCACCTTTGTGTGATTTCGCATAGATGTTCCAGCCGCTTTCCTGCTGTACCAACCGCAGGAACAGGTCTTCTGGAATATTGTATTTACGGGCCATCTCGCGGGCAATCGGAAGATACTGCCCCTTGTATTTGCCGTTATAAGCCGGAACCGCATCGCCCGCACCGCGGGGGCGCAAACGCTCGGAGCCACGATACTGCGTGGCCGCGCGTGTATCCAGAACTTTGAGCTGTGAGGAAAACAGATTGCGCTTGGATTTTGTACCGGTTGCAAGCGGGTCAGCGAAGACCGCCGTTCCGATAACAAGAGCAGCGCAAGTTGTGATTACTCTTACAAACATCCTAAATACAATTCCTTGGCAACAAACGAGCGACACTGTCGCAACTCGGAAAATATACCCGAAACGAAAGCTAAATCCACCCCTCTTAAAACCTCGGCCTATGGGACCAAAGGAAATTTGCACATATTTTACCTTGCCCCGAACCTTGGCGGGTGGTGTAACTTTGCGTTCAACACAATAGATTCGAAGGGAGCATCCTGCATGGCGGGTTCGGTCAATAAAGTTATTCTAATTGGTAATCTTGGAGCCGATCCAGAGATCCGCTCCTTCCAGAACGGCGGTAAGGTTGCCAACCTGCGTATCGCGACTTCTGAGACGTGGAAAGATCGCAATACAGGTGAACGCCGCGAAAAGACCGAATGGCACACTGTGGCAATTTTCAGCGAGGGATTGGTTCGAGTTGCTGAACAATACCTGCGAAAAGGCTCTAAAGTTTACATCGAGGGCCAGCTACAGACTCGCAAATGGCAAGATCAAAGTGGCAACGACCGGTATTCAACCGAAGTTGTTCTGCAAGGCTTTGGCAGCACATTGACCATGCTCGACGGACGCAATGACGGTGGCTCTGGCGGCGGCGGCGGATATTCCGGCAGCAGCAGCGGTGGCTACTCCGGTGGTGGCGGCAACGATTACGGTGGAGGCTCCCAAGGCGGCGCGCCAAGCGGCGGCGGCGGCAACATCGACGACGAGATCCCGTTCTAAAAAACAGAACACCACAAAGACAAAAGCCGCCCCATTTGGAGCGGCTTTTTCTTTTAATAACAATATAGAACGCGGCGACCTTAACGCTCGCCCAAGGCATCCTTCAGAACCGACAAAACAACATCGGTATCTGTGTCCGGCGAAACGAACGCATCCCCAATTCCACGTGTCAGGATGAACTTGATCTTGCCATCCACGACTTTCTTGTCTTGCCCCATCAAATCAAGCAGCGCCCGTGCATTGGGAAGGTCACCAGGAATGTCAGAGATATCCGCCTTCATCCCCATGTCTTTCAGATGCGCACGCAGACGGCTTGGGTCTTCTTGGGAACACAGCCCCAAACGCGCCGACGTTTCCAATGCCAACGCACACCCAATCGCAACACCCTCGCCATGCAGCAACCGGTCGCTATAGCCCGTCGCCGCTTCCAGCGCATGACAGAACGTATGCCCAAGGTTTAGAAGAGCGCGATCCCCCTGCTCTGTTTCGTCGCGCGCAACGATATCGGCCTTCATCTCGCAGGACCGCTTCACCGCATATGCCCGCGCCGCAACATCGCCTTTGGCCATCGCAGGCGCATGTTCTTCGAGCCATTTAAAGAACGCGGCATCTCCCAAAAGGCCATATTTAACGACCTCGCCATAACCAGACAGGAAATCACGCGCCGGCAAGGTTGCGAGAATACCGATATCTGCCAAAACCAACGAGGGTTGATGGAATGCACCGATCAGGTTCTTGCCCTGTGGTGCGTTGATACCGGTTTTCCCGCCAACGGAACTATCGACCTGCGCCAATAGCGAGGTGGGTATCTGAACAAACCGAACGCCACGGCGCACGACCGCTGCGGCAAAGCCCGCCAGATCTCCAATCACACCGCCACCAAGCGCAATCACAACATCGTTGCGCTCGACTTTGCTTTCAAGCAACCACTCAACGGCGCGCGAAAATTGAGGCCACGCTTTTGTAGCCTCTCCCGCAGGCAATGCGAGCGCATCGGACTCTATCCCCGCCGCCGCCAAACCGTCTTGAAGTGTTGCAAGATGAAGCTTCGCCACCGTCTCATCCGTCAGAATCGCAACCTTCTTTCGGCGCAACAACGGTGCGATATAGGTGCCTGCATCTGCGAGCAGCCCTTCGCCAATCTTTATCTCGTAACTCCGCTCCCCAAGCGCAACTTGTACGGTTTCGATGTTGGTTTGCGACGCGGTATTCACGCGATTTCCTCCAGTAGATTATCTTGTTTTTTCAATTCGCTCACCACGGCATCCACCATATCCTCGATGGAATATTCTGCCTTACCTTTGACCGACAGATCTGCCAGCTCATAAGACGGCACCCGCGCCTCATAGAGGGTTTTAAGGGTCTCGTAGGGGTTGTCTGTCCGCAGCAAAGGCCGCGTATTCTTGTGCCGAACCCGCGACCACAAAAGCGCCAGATCGGCGTTGAGCCAAACAGCTTTGCCCTTCTCTGAAATGATCTTTCGGTTACGTTCTGAAAGGTATGCGCCGCCTCCGGTCGAAAGCACACAGCGCTCCTCGGTCAAAAGTCGCGTAATAACTTGCGTTTCCTTGTCACGGAAGAAGGGCTCTCCATCGCGCTCGAAAATCTCGGCAATCGACATATTCGCCGCCTTAACAATCTCTTCGTCGCTATCAAGAAACGGAACACCAATGCGCGCCGCGAGCGCCTTGCCGACGGCCGTTTTTCCGGCCCCCATCATTCCGACCAACACAACCGTCTTATGTAACTTGAACCCCAAAACAGGCTGCCATCCGCTTAAATTTTCACTTCTTTACCTGAATGGCGTGATCTTGCAAAAAAGGCCATATATAAAGAGACATATCCGACAAAAAACTGCATAATCACGGCAGCAGGAAATCATCATCGCCAAACAATGGCGAGAAACACAGAATAGAGACAGGACAGAGTCATGGGGCGACTTCTAAAATTGATCATCGGGCTGTTGATCGGAATCTTTATCGGATTTGTGGCGTTTGCCTATTTTGGCAATCTCGATCCGAACATAACCGAAATTCGCCAACCCGTCACATTGAGCGACGGTTAACGTGCGCAGGGCATTTCTTTTGAAAACCGTGGCGGTTGCCGCGCTCTTTTCCGGTTTTTCCGCACCTATCGTCGCGCAGCAAGAAGAGCCGCTATCTGCGATTGACTGGTTGTCGGAAACGGTTGTTACGCCGCAGACCGCACCAAATTCCGACGTGACCGACTCCGCCGCGATCGAGGAGATCGAGACATCTCCGCTTGGGCAACCATCGCGGGATGGAGTGGGCTTGCTGCCTGTTAGCGTGACAGGGTTCCCGCGTGAATTGTGGGGTCCAACCCCGAGCGAAGATCTTGCGCGCGCTCTTTTGTCCCAACCCGTAGAGACATACCCCGCGTTGCAAGCGCTTCTGATGAAGCTGCTTCTTGCCGAAGTTTCTCCGCCATCTGACACCGATCCGCGCGCGGTTTTGTTTCAAGCCCGTATCGATAAGCTGCTCGACATTGGAGCGCTCGACCAAGCGGCGTCATTGATGGAAATTACTGGCACAGAATCCGCAGAGATGTTCCGCCGCTATTTCGACATCGCGTTGTTGATCGGCGTCGAAACCGCGGCCTGCGAAAACCTACAAAACACCGCTACAATGGCACCAACCTTGCCTGCCCGCGTGTTTTGCCTTGCGCGGACTGGGGATTGGAATGCTGCGGCGCTGACCTTGGAAACTGGGCGTGCACTTGGCTATATATCGGAAGAGGAAGACGAGCTTCTAGCGCGGTTCCTTGATCCAGAGCTTTTCGAGGGCGCGGATGAATTGCCGTTGATTGCAAGGCCTTCGCCGCTGACTTTCCGACTCTATGAGGCCATTGGCGAACCGATTCCAACAACCCATTTGCCCCGCGCTTTTGCGCAAACTGATCTCAATAAGAACAACGGATGGCGCGCGCGCCTTCAGGCCGCAGAGAAACTCGCGGCTTCTGGTGCTGTGGCCGACAACGTTTTGTTCCCGCTCTATACAGATCGTAAACCACCAGCTTCTGGCGGCTTGTGGGACCGTGTTGCGGCGGTGCAGGATTTTGATGACGCGTTGCGCGCCAAAGACACCGCTGGCGTAGCCTTAACATTGCCAAAAGCACAAAGCGCCATGGCAGAGGCCAACCTGCTTACCCCCTTCGCGCGTTACTATACCCCTTTGCTTGCGCCTTTGCTGCTTGACCCGGAAACGGCGCAGGCGCGGTTTCACCTCGGGCTGTTAACGGACGACTACGAAACCGTCGCGCTTCAATACGCGCCAGGTACAGCAGAAGATCGTTTCCTCGTTGATTTGGCCAAAGGTATGCCCAAACTCCATGGCCTAACCTCTTCAAAAGCCCGTGCGATTGTGGACGGGTTTAACACCCTTACTCCGCCGCCCGCCGAAGCAGCGATGCTCAAGAATGGCGAGATTGGACGTGCGATCTTGTCGGCAATGACGCTTTTTGAACGGGGCAGCACTGGCGATCCGGACGATATTGCCGCGGGGCTTACGACGCTTCGTGCTCTTGGTCTTGAGGATGTGGCGCGCCGGGCGGCCTTGCAACTTATGCTGCTTGAACGGAGCTGATCATGTCACTCGCCCAAATGCACCGCGAAATCGAAGATTTCATTCTGGCGCAGGTGGCAGAGCGCAATTCCTCGCCCAACACTCAAGAGGCCTATCGGCGGGATTTGCAAGACTATGCAGAGTTTCTTGCCAGCAAGAAGGAAACACTCAACAGCGCCGTTCGCGACACGGTTGAGGACTATTTGATCCATTGTGACGCGCAGGGGTTCTCGCAATCCACGCGCGGACGCAGGCTTTCAGCTATCAAGAGCTACTACCGTTTCGCTTATGAAGAAGGGCTCCGCGAAGATCACCCTGCCCTGCAAATCCGCGGACCAGGACGGAGCAAGCGCCTGCCGAAAACCCTGTCAGAAAACGATGTAGACCGCCTTCTTGAGGCCGCAAAATCGCAAGGACGAAACAAGACAGACCGTTTGCGCAACACATGCCTGATGGAACTTCTCTATGCGAGTGGCATGCGTGTGACGGAACTTGTGAGCCTGCCCGTCGCCTCTGCGCGAGGGAATCCGCAAATGCTGCTGATCAAAGGCAAAGGCAGCAAAGAACGGCTTGTACCATTATCTCCGCCGGCGCGTGACGCTTTGGAGGCGTGGCTTGAAACGCGTGACGCACAGGAAGAGGTGGAGCGCATTGAACACGGCACACCGCCCTCGTCTTTCCTGTTCCCCTCTCGTGGCAAACTCGGACACCTCACGCGGCATCGGTTCTATGCGCTGATCAAGGAGATCGCCGTTGCGGCGGGTGTTGATCCGTCTTCTGTCACTCCGCACCGCCTGCGCCATGCGTTTGCCACGCACCTTCTGGCAAATGGCGCAGACCTTCGTGTGATCCAGACACTCATGGGCCATGCGGATTTGTCGAGCACCGAAATCTATACCCATGTGCTAGAGGAACGCTTGCAATCTCTGGTGCTTGAACACCACCCTTTGGCCAAACCTGACTAGCAAATCCCGATAACCGCACCAAAATTCGCCCCCTCGTCTTGAACCCGCGGGGTTTGCGCCCCATAACGGAATGGCTGGCATAGTGCTGGCATACCGCAACCAATTGGATGTTTTTGGCCTCGTGTTTGACACCGCCCTCATGATTTCCGCCGGTGCAATTTTTGCACTTCTGATTTTCTCGGCTTTCTTTTCCGGCTCCGAAACTGCGCTAACCGCCGCCTCACGCGGAAAATTGCGCAATATGGCCGACAAGGGTTCTCGCGGGGCCGAACGCGCGCTCGACATTACCGAAGACAGCGAAAAGCTGATCGGCTCGGTGCTCTTGGGCAACAACCTCGTCAACATCCTCGCAACTTCGCTTGCCACCGCTCTGTTTACCCGTCTTTACGGCGAAAGTGGTGTGGCATTGGCGACGCTGGTCATGACCCTGCTGGTCCTGATCTTTGCCGAAGTGCTGCCGAAAACCTATGCGATCACCAACGCTGAAACCGCAGCCAGCGCCGTCAGCGGGCCGATTGCACTGGTGATCAAAATCTTCGCGCCTGTCGTTGCTTTTGTCCGAATGTTGGTGCGCGGCGTTCTGCGCGTGTTTGGTATCCAAACAGACCCTGATGGCGCGATCCTTGCTGTGCGCGACGAGATTGCTGGCGCGATCTCTCTTGGCCATTCCGAAGGGGTTGTCGAAAAAGAAGACCGCGACCGTATCCTTGGCGCGCTAGACCTTTCTGAGCGCACCGTTGAAGAGATCATGCTTCACCGCAGCCAGATCGAGATGATCGACGCGGATCTGACCACCGATGTTGTTCTGGAGCAGTGCCTCAAGAGCCGTCATACGCGCCTCCCGCTGTATCGGAACGAGCCGGAGAATATCGTCGGTGTCATCCACGCCAAAAGCCTGTTGCGCGCCATCCATGATCTTTCGCGCGAGAGCGGGTCTGCGCGGGATGCTTTGGCCGAGATTGACCTGATGGATATCGCGTCGGAACCCTACTTCATTCCCGAAACCGCAACGCTTGATGATCAAATGCACCAGTTCCTGCGCCGTCGCACGCATTTTGCGTTGGTCGTGGATGAGTACGGAGCGCTTCAGGGGTTGATCACGCTCGAAGATATCCTTGAAGAAATCGTGGGCGAGATCACCGATGAATTCGACATCACCGACGCGCCAGTTCACGAGAAAACCGAGGACGGTCAATTCCTTGTGGATGGAGCCGCAACCATCCGCGACCTGAACCGTGCGACGGATTGGTCTTTGCCGGATGAAGAAGCCAATACCATTGCTGGTCTTGTGATCCACGAAGCACAGCGTATCCCGTCAAAGGGACAAGTTTACTCGTTCCATGGCTTCCGTTTCGAGATTATGGAAATGGATGGCAACCGGATTTCCAAGCTGAAAATCCGGCCTTTGATGACATAGGGCGGCGGCTCTAGCACCGCCCCCTTTGACCAACTACAGGTTATAAATCCGGCCGAATTTCTCTTCGAGATACGCCAACAGTGGCGCTTCGCTTGGTTCTTTGCCGCAGGCGCGCGTGATGACGTCCGCTGACGTATAGCGCCCGCCGTGTTGCTGCACGTTTTGTGCCAACCATGCTGTTGCGCGGCTTGTGTCACCTTTGGCAAACTCTGCATCCAGACCTGGCTCCGCGGCGTGCATCGCCTCGTTCAGGCAGCCCGCGTAAAGGTTCCCCAACGAGTATGTCGGGAAATAGCCAAACAAGCCCACAGACCAATGCACATCCTGCAAACACCCGTTGCTTGGCTTATCAACAGCAACGCCAAAGTCGGATTCAAACCGCGTGTTCCACGCATCGGGAAGATCCACAACATCGAGCGCGCCAGAGATAAGCTGCTGTTCCAGATCAAACCGCAGCATGACATGCAAGTTGTAGTGGATTTCATCAGCCTCGGTGCGAATGTAACCAGAGCGCACGCGGTTCACAGTCGCAAAGAACGCCTCTGCATCGGCCACTCCGATATCACCAAAGGCGTCTTTCATCTTGGCAAACAGATAGGACGTATAGGCAGCGCTGCGTCCGATCTGGTTTTCATAGATGCGGCTCTGGCTCTCGTGAACCCCCATAGAAACGCCGCGCCCAAGTGGTGTGAGCAGATAATCTTGCGAGATATTCTGCTCGTAGCAGGCGTGGCCAACCTCGTGGATTGTGGAATAGATGCAGTTGAACGGATCTTGTGCCGCCGTGCGCGTGGTTATCCGCACATCATTGCCAGACCCGCTCGAGAACGGGTGCACCGCTTTATCAAGGCGCCCACGGGTGAAATCATACCCGAAACCGATCGCAAGCTCATTCGAGAGGCTCATCTGCGCGTCAATGTCAAAATCACGCGTCAGGGCAACGGGTGTGAACTCCGAACCAAGGATACGCTCGCGCAGCGCCACAAGACGCGGGCGCATGTTGTCAAACATTGTACTGATTTCGGCGGCAGAAGTGCCGGGTTCATAATCTTGCAACAATGCATCATACCGGTCCCCGCCTTGGGCGAGCGCATCCGCTTCTTCGCGGCGCAAGGCAACGACCTTTTCCAAAGTCGGCGCAAAATCGGCGAAGTTTTCGGCGGCACGGGCCTCTGCCCAAATCCCCTGCGCAGCAGAAGTTACCCGAGCAATTTCGGACGCCAGCTTAGCAGGAACCTTTGTCGCGCGGTCAAACTCACGACGGATCAGGCGAAGCTGTGCTGCCTCGACCTCTCCAACGTCCGCACCCTCAAGCGCATCAAGCCATTCGCCTACCCGTGAATCCATTTTGCGGGCGTGCAGAACCGACTCCATTGCAGCCATTTCCTCGGCCCGTTGAGGCGCCGACCCCGGAGCCATCATCGTTTCCTGATCCCAGCCCAAACGGCCCGCAATCTCGCCTAGCGCACAGGTTTCGCGCACAAAGCCCATAAGCTCGTTGTATGTTGCAGCGGTCTTGTCAGCCACGTTAGGCCCTCCGGATTGTTTGTTCGGGTGGATATTGCGTCATGAAACGCGCCCGCAGAATCAGCACCCACAGGATAATCGCGCCAATTTGGTGCTGGATCGCGATTGAGAGTGGTGCCGCGTTCCAAACGGTCAGAACCCCAAGTACAGCCTGAAGCACCATCATGCCCAACACGAGGTCAAACCCACGCCGCACGGCCAATTTCCCGCTTGCACGGCTCTTGCGCCAAACAATGAATGTAAAGATCAGCAACAGATACCCAACGATCCGGTGCATAAACTGAACCAGTCCTGGGTTTTCAAAGAAATTGGTCCAAAACGGTGTCAGCTCGAACATTCCAATGGGGAAGAACCCACCAGCCATCAACGGCCAATCGGTAAACGTACGCCCCGCGTCAATTCCAGCCACAAGTGCGCCGATCAGGATTTGCACCATGCTGAAATGCATAAGGCCCGTGGACATGGAGAAGAGCTTGCCCTCGCGGTCCCGCCGCGCCTTGAGTAACTCTGCCTCGCTGCGCCCCAAAAGAAGGATGTACCATCCAAGGAATCCAAGGATCAGAAACGCCAGCCCAAGGTGAACCGCAAGCCGATAAGAGGCCACAGCGATCATCCCGTCTTTGAGGCCAGACGCCACCATCCACCAGCCAATCGCCCCCTGCAATCCGCCAAGCGCACCGAGCAGCAAGAGCCGTCCTGTCCAACCCGTTGGAATGTTTTTCGTCGCCAGAAACCCGAGGAACCCAAGCGCCCAGACCAGACCAACTGTGCGGCCAAGCTGTCTGTGGCCCCATTCCCACCAATAGATGAACTTGAACTCCGCAAGCTCCATCCCGCGGTTCAGCGCCTCATATTGTGGTGTTTCCCTGTATTTCTGGAATTCGCCGTCCCATGCCTCCGCAGACATTGGTGGCACAGCCCCCGTAACAGGTTTCCATTCCGTAATCGAAAGGCCGGAATCCGTTAAGCGCGTTAGCCCGCCAATTACGACCATCGCCGCAACCATCAGAAAAATCACCATCAGCCAGAGCCGGATCCCCCGCCGCGCTCCTTTGGGGGCACGATCAATGCCACCCGGCGTTGGGGTTGATGGCTTCTCCTGTTCGGAGACTTCTTCGAAAATACTGCGTGGCTTTGACATGGCTGCCCTTTCCCTCACCCGATCCTGCGGCGATATGTTGCCGCGAATTTAGGCTTTGATCCCATAGGCTTCAACGGCCCATTTTCGCTTGGTGTGAATTAAACGTCGCAAGGCGCTTATTCATCGCCACGTTCTTTCCAGCGCACCATCTGGCGCAGCATCCCGTGGAGCATCTGAACATCCGAGCGTGTAAGCGGCATCCGCGCCCACATATTGCGCAGATTGAGTTTCATGTTGGCAGCCTTGGCCTCTGGGAAGAAGAACCCTGCGTCTTCTAACCTCTGTTCGAAATGATCGCCCAGCTTCTCGACCTCAAGCCCTTCTGCGAACTCGGTTTTTGCCATCTCAACCGTTTCCGGCACGACCGTTTCAGATTGACGCCGCCACTCATAGGCCGTCAGCAACACACATTGTGCGAGGTTGAGCGAAGGGAACTCCGGATTGACCGGCACGGAAATAATCGCATTGGAGCGCGCAACATCCTCGTTTTCAAGGCCAGAACGCTCAGGACCAAACATCACGCCGACCTTTTTTCCCTCGGCTATCAATGCGCGCGCATGTTCCATCGCGCGTTCAGGTGACATCACGGGCTTGGTCAATCCCCGATGACGCGCCGTCGTGGCAAAGACATAGTTACAATCGGCAAGCGCGTCAGGCACATCATCGTACAGCCCCGCCTCATCCAACAATCGTCCCGCGCCGCTCGCCATCGCAACGGCCTTCTGGTTTGGCCAGCCGTCGCGCGGATCAACGATCCGCATCCGGTCCAGCCCGAAATTCCACATTGCCCGCGCCGCGCCGCCGATATTCTCGCCCATTTGCGGGCGTACCAAAACAAAGGCCGGCTGCGGCCCGCTCCAATTCTTATCGCTCACGGTCAAACGCTTTCTTTTGCCACGGATTTCGGATGTGTTACGCTCGCAAAACGACGGACGCAAGAGACAGACCACAGGAAAGAGAGGCGCGATATGGCATATGACGAAGGGCTGGCGCAGTTATTGCGCGATGATCTGGCCGATCTGGGAGGTATCACCGAGCGCAAGATGTTTGGCGGCCTGTGCTTTCAGTTGAACGGACACATGGTCTGTGGTGTTCACAAAGGCGGTGGTATGTTCCGCCCCGGAAAGCCGCGCGAAGCCGAAGCGCTCAAGGTTGAAGGCACAGCACCCCTGTCTTTTACCGGTCGTCCTATGGGCGGTATGATCGACGCAAACGAAGACGCCATATCAGATGATACGCGCCGCAGAATTTTGATTGATCTTTCGCTCGAAAACGTCAAAGACCTGCCCCCGAAGTAATCGGGACGAAAAAAGCCCGTTACAACACCGCCGAACACCGTTAAACGAACGGGAAGAGCTTCAAGGAGTCCGAGATGGCCGAGGTAAAAGACATGCCCGCAACAGATACCCAAGACACACCGCTTGTGCCGCAAACTTATCTGATCACGCCGCCGGAATTCGAGCTTTCAACCTTTCCTGATGTCTTTGCACGGGTTCTCGACAGCAATGAGATCGCCTGTGTGCGGCTCTCTATGGCAACGCAAGACGAGGACCGCATTTGCCGCGCCGCTGACGCCCTGCGCGCAATCTGTCATGAGCGCGACATTGCCATTGTGATGGACAAGCATATTCCATTGGTCGAACGCCTTGGGCTTGATGGCGTGCATCTTGGCAATACGGGCAACTCTGTACGCAACACCCGCAAAGAACTTGGGCCTGACGCAATTATCGGCGCCTATTGTGGCCACTCGCAGCATGACGGGATGACCGCTGGCGAAGCGGGCGCAGATTACATTGCATTTGGCCCCGTCGGATTGACACCGCTGGGTGATGGAAGCCGCGCCGAACTTGACTTGTTTCAGTGGTGGTCAGAAATGATCGAGGTCCCTGTGGTTGCCGAGGGCGCACTTGATGCGGACCTCATTGCGGCATTGGCGCCGTTTACGGATTTCTTTGGCGTTGGCCCAGAAATCTGGAGCCACGACGCACCAGCAGAAAGCCTCAACGCGCTCCTCGCACCGCTTCGCGGGTAATCTGAGAAGGCCGTTAACCGGCGTAGGTGTCACCAAGCGTTTTCTCGACCCCAGAGCGCACTGCGGCCTCGCAATCCGCGGCAAGTTTCTTACGGCAGTCGTAATCTGCGGCACGGTAAGGTGGATGATAAATCACCTTCACGGACCCAGCCTTACGCGCCGCCAAAACCTTGAGCATATGCGGCCCAAAACTCATATCGCCCCACCAGCCATAGAAATCCACAGGTGCACCTTCAGGCGCGGTATAAACAACGCTCACGGGTTGCACCCATGCTTCGGGCTTAATTTTTTCTGTGAGGAACGCGGCGAAAAGCGTTGATTTAAAACGCAAAACTCTCAACGCGTCTGTTGAAGTCCCCTCGGGAAAAAACAACAGCTTATGCCCCGCAAGCAGCCGTTCGGTAAAGGTATCGCGGTGTTTGTGGGCGTCTGTTACTTTGCGCGCGATGAACACTGTTCCTGTTGCCCGCGCGAGCCATCCGATCCCGGGCCACGAGGCCACCTCGGCCTTGGCAACAAAGTAAATACGGTTCTGCGCATTCAGCGCAAAGATATCCAACCAAGAGCCATGATTGGCAACAACCGCCCCTTTGTGGCGCATGATCTCGCCCTCGGCGCTATATCCCATGCCCAGAATACGAAAGGCATTCCGACATACAAACAACGTAAGATAAGGCGTAAACGGCCGCCGAACGCCGTAAATTGGCTGCTCGATAAGCCGCAGCAAAAGCATCAATATCAAGCAGGTGCTCGTCAAAAGGAGCAGTGGAACACCCCGTAAAACGGCGCGCACAACGCCACCGACCCCAATCTTAACCGGTGTGGGGGCCTTATCCGACGTCCATGTAGGCGTCACGCGTCTCGCGCCTTTGTGTAGAAATTCTTGTGCTTGGCGTTCATCCGTTCGGTATCCATCAGCAAACAGACATCCGTGGTGTTGAAGCTATAATCCAGATACGCCCCCTCGCCGACAAAACCACCAAGCCGCAGATAGGCTTTGATCAGCGCTGGCGTGTTGACCATCGCCGCACGGCGGTCAAGTTGATCGGTTGGCACAAGATCCATGGTCTGGAAATGCTCCGGAACAACGCGCACGCGCAACTCTTCGGGCGCGAGGTGATTGTGGTGCAGGTAGGCCAAAGATTGCTTGATATCTTCGACATTTGTGCCGTGAAAACTTGCAACACCAAACAGGATTTCGACCCCGTTCGACAGGACGTATTCGGCCAAACCATTCCAAAGGTGGAACATCGCCGTACCGCCACGATAATTCGGATGCACACAAGAGCGCCCCAGCTCCAAAAGCTTTCGACCACTTTGTTTTAGACAAGTCAGATCGTATTCATTTTCGGAGTAGAACTGGCCGATCTCTGCGGCCTTCTCGCCCAACAGCAGCCGATACACCCCGACAACTTGTTCTTCAACGCCACCCTCGCGGCTATGGTCGATCAGCAGGAGATGGTCGTAATGCGCATCAAAGGCATCCATCTCGAGGCGATTTTCATGGTCGACCATGTCGCCATCGCCACCCAGCTCCTCGATGAATACCCGGTACCGCAGTCGCTGCGCGGCACGCAGGTCTTCGGACGATTGCGCCAATCGAGTTTCGAATTTGGGGTCAGTTCTGCTCATAGAGTGCGGGATAGCTCCAGTTTGTCTGAGCAGCTTCTAGGGACTTGCGCCTTTAAATGCAACCAAAGCGCAACGGCAAGCCCGACTAACCCGCGTCAAAGACGATTTCGAGTGGCACATGCGCACTTTGCAAAGTTATTTTGCCGCATTCTTCAAAATTAACGGTTATTTTACCATCAATAACAGATTGTACCTGACCAAGGCCCCATTCAGGCTGCGCAGGGTTTCGCACCAGCATTCCCGGCTCTAGTATTTCGTTCATCTAACTGCCTCGCACGTCAGGAAAACCATGTCGCAGAAACCAAGAGACCTAACCGCCCTCCTCGGATCCCGCATCTGTCATGACCTTATCAGCCCTTTAGGCGCAATCGGCAATGGGGTTGAACTGTTGGAGATGAGCAACGCGGCAAATAGCGCCGAGGTGGCGCTTATTCGGGACTCGGTGACGAACGCCAATGCCAAGGTCCGTTTTTTCCGCGTCGCCTTCGGCGATAGCGCTCATGCCCAACAAATGCGCGGACGAGAGATCGGGGCAATCTTGAAAGAGTATAGCGACCAAGCCCGCGTTGACATCACCTGGACCAGCACAGAAGACCCAATGCGCCGTGAGGCAAAACTCGCGTTTCTTTTGATCCAATGCCTTGAAACAACAATGCCATTTGGCGGCAAGATTACCTGTAGCTGTGAAAGCGGAAACTGGACATTGCACGCCCAAGCGGAACGCCTGAAGATCGACACCAACCTCTGGCAACTCGTCTCAGAGGACAACCCAGAGATTGAGGTCTCTGCCGCGCAAATCCAATTCGTTCTTGTTGCTAGCGCGTTGAAAGACTGCGGAAAAATTCTTTCCGCAGAGTTTCACGACACCGAAATAACGATCACTTTCTGACGTTATGGCCGCGTGGTGCCGTCGCCTTTGACGATGTATTTGAAGCTCGTCAATTGCTCGGCTCCAACCGGTCCTCGCGCGTGCATCTTACCTGTGGCAATGCCGATTTCCGCTCCCATACCAAACTCGCCGCCGTCGGCAAACTGGGTCGAGGCATTGTGCATTAGGATCGCAGAATCCAAACGCGTAAAGAACCGATCCGCAACATCTTCATTCTCGGTAATCACACAGTCTGTATGATTAGAGCCATAGGTGCGGATATGATCGATTGCACCGTCAACATCATCAACAACCTTCGCCGCGATAATCATGTCGAGGAATTCCTTGCCGAAGTCCTCCTCATTCGCAAGAACGCTGCCATCAAGTCCCTCGGCTCGCACTTCGACACCAGCCTTCTTGAGCGCATCAACGATTTTTTGGCCTAATGTGTCTTTGATATCCTTATGCACCAACAGGCATTCCGCCGATCCACAAATCCCGGTACGGCGCGTTTTCGCATTCAGCACAACACGCAAGGCCTTCTCCGCATCTGCGTCTTTGTCCACATAAATGTGGCAAATCCCTTCAAGGTGGGCAAAAACAGGCACCCGCGCTTCGCGCTGAACTAGGCCCACAAGTCCTTTGCCGCCACGCGGTACAATCACATCAATCGCCTCGGTCATACGCAGCATCTCTGCAACAGCAGCGCGATCACGAGTTGGGACACGTTGTATTGAGTCTTCAGGAAGACCCGCTTCGCGCAAACCATCTTGAAGGCACGCATGGATCAAGCCAGAGCTATGGAAGCTTTCTGATCCACCGCGCAGGATAACCGCATTCCCCGCCTTGAGACACAGCGCGCCTGCGTCAGCCGTGACATTCGGGCGGCTTTCATAGATCACGCCGATAACGCCAAGCGGCGTGCGTACGCGCTTGATATGCAACCCGCTTTCCATGTCCCATTCGGTGAGCGTTGCGCCCACGGGATCCTTCTGCATCGCAACCGCGCGCAGGCCATCAACAATGCCCTTAATCCGATCCTCGTCCAGCATCAGACGGTCGAGCATCGCAGCGCTCAGCCCTTTGTCGCGGCCATATGCCATATCTTTTTCGTTGGCAGCGATGATCTCTGCGCGACGCTCCCACACCGCATCAGCGGCGGCCATCAACGCCGCTTCCTTCTGCGGACCCGGCGCAAATCCCAACTCACGCGATGCGGCGCGGGCGCGTGTGCCGATGTCTTGCATCAGAAGGGGGATATTGTCGCTGTCTTTCATGGTCTCGCCTTTTCAACGTTCACGGGAGTTCGGCGCAATATAATGCGGTTTCTGCCAATGAACCAAGGGGGTAACGCATGAAGAATTGCAATAAGCCCCATCACAGATGGTTCAGAGCACCATATCGTCGCGATGGATCAGGGCTGCGCGGCCGGCATAGCCAAGAATAGCCTGAAACTGGTCCGAAGGAACACCCTTGATCTGCTGCGCCTCTTCAGAGGTATAGCGCGTCAGGCCCGTTGCGATTTGTCCGTCTGGCCCATGGACCGCTACGGGATCGCCGCGCCCAAAAGTCCCGCTCACCGCCGTAACGCCCGCTGGAAGTAGGGACTTCCCGCGCTTGAGCGCCTGCGCTGCGCCGGCATCCACGGTTACAATACCGCGCGGCTTCATGGCCGATATCCAATGCTTGCGCGCCGCTTGTGGGGTATCTTTTGCGGTAAACCACGTACAGGCCGCGCCTTCGATCAGGCTTGTAATTGGTTGCACAACCGAACCTTCGGAAATGACCATTGCACAGCCCGCTTGGGTCGCGGTTTTTGCGGCCAAGACTTTGGTTTTCATGCCACCCTTGGACAGTCCAGAGGTCGGATCACCCGCCATAGCCTCGATATCGGGCGTAATGACATCAATGGTATCAAACCGCTGCGCAGTCGGGTCAATCCCCGGGTTGGCGGAGTAAAACCCGTCAACATCCGACAAAAGCACCAGCACATCCGCGCCGACCGTCACAGCAACTTGCGCTGCAAGGCGATCATTGTCGCCAAAGCGGATTTCGTCAGTGGCGATGGTGTCATTCTCGTTTACAATCGGCACCGTGCCGAAGCTCAAGAGTTGCTCCAACGTGGCGCGCGAATTGAGGTAACGACGGCGATCTTCGCTATCTTCGAGCGTGACCAAAACCTGCGCAGTTGTAATGCCTTCGGGTGCCAGAACGCCCTCATAGGCCCGCGCCAAACGGATTTGCCCAACGGCGGCCGCGGCCTGAGATTGCTCAAGTGCCAATCCGCCCGCTGGTAGCCCCAAGACCCCTCGCCCAAGCGCAATAGAACCGGACGACACCAAAACTACATCCGCGCCCTGTGCCTTGAGTTTGGCCACATCGCGGGCCAACCCTTGCAACCATTCTTCGCGCAACGCTCCGCTGTCTTTATCGACAAGCATTGCCGAGCCGATCTTGACCACAACGCGCCGCGCGCGGGCCAAAGCCTCTGCACTTCGGTTGGTGGCGGCTAGGGTTGCCATGGTTCGGGCTCCTCGTCGGCCTTTTTCTTGCGCAGTTTATCTTCGGAAATTTCGGCACGAACCGCGCGCAGCACATCGGTTACACCATCATGCGCAACACCGGACATCAGCATAACCGGCCCGCCGCATGCGGCCTCAAGTTCCGCGCGTTTCTCGGCGCGTTCTTCCTCGTCCAGCGCATCAATCTTGTTCAGCACTGTCACGCGTGGCTTATCTGCCAACGCGCCGCCATAGGCTTCAAGCTCGCCAATGATAGTTTTGTAATCCGCCGCAACGTCCTCGGCGGTTCCATCCACAAGATGCAGCAAGACCGAGCACCGCTCCACATGACCAAGGAACAAATCGCCAAGCCCACGTCCCTCGCTCGCGCCTTCGATTAGGCCCGGAATATCGGCAATTACGAATTCCGCACCATCAACACCAACAACCCCGAGGTTGGGATACAGCGTGGTAAACGGATAATCCGCAATCTTAGGGCGGGCGTTTGACGTGGCCGAAAGGAACGTCGATTTTCCCGCGTTCGGCAGACCGAGCAAACCAGCATCCGCAATCAGCTTGAGCCGAAGCCAGAGTGTTCGTTCAATCCCCTCTTGCCCCGGATTGGCACGACGCGGCGCTTGGTTGGTCGAAGATTTAAAGTGCAGGTTGCCGAAGCCACCATTGCCGCCCTTAGCCAGCACAACGCGTTGGCCCACCTCGGTAAGATCGGCGATAACCGTTTCCTGATCCTCATCAAGAATTTCCGTGCCGACGGGGAGTTTCATCACGATGGTTTCGCCATCCGCACCCGTACGTTGCGCACCCATACCGGGCTGGCCGTTCTTGGCAAAGAAATGCTGCTGGTAACGGAAATCAATGAGCGTGTTTAGCCCTTCAACGGCTTCGGCAATGATATCGCCGCCGCGTCCGCCGTCACCACCATCCGGGCCACCATACTCGATATATTTCTCGCGTCGGAAAGACACACAGCCACCACCGCCGCCACCGGAACGCACATAGACTTTGCAGAGATCTAGAAATTTCATTTGGCCGGCCTTCCGTCAATTTATCAAGGCGATACAGCAGGACGCGGCGAGGCTCAAGCCTTCACCGCGTCCGCTTTTGTTTCAGTTGCGGCATTCACCGCGTATTTCGTCCAATAGGATCAGTCGTATTTGCGCAGGTAAGTCCACGTTGCAACATTGGCATCCCGCGCCACGGAAAAGTGCTCCGCATCCCCGAGATACGTAAAACCAGCATTGGTCAACACGCGCGCAGAGGCCGGATTATCCTGAAAGACAACAGCGAAGATAGTTTTGCAGTTCTGCGGATTTGCTTCCAACAGCGCGTTAACGGCCTCAGACGCAAGGCCAGTTCCCCAAAACGCAGGTGCGACCCAATACCCGATCTCTGATTGGCTACGGTCCATCCTTTTAAGGCTGATCACACCCAGAATTTCGTCACCACCACGATCCATGACCCAAGCGTCCTCGTCGCGGTCGGGTTGCTGGACACGTTCGATAAAGGCTTGGATGACACCACGGGGCAGCGGATGTGGAATCGAAGAGGTTTGCTGTGCGACGCGTTTGTCCCCCGCATACATTCGCAACTGTCCGGCATCCGATTTTTGCACCGGACGCAGCGTGAACCGTTCGGTCTCTATTACCTGTTGGCCTGTTATCGTCTCAAGTCTCATGCCTCTCCTCCTCGAAAAGCATATCGCATAAGGAACATTTGCCCCTTAACGCATGTCAATTTCTCTACTGGCGCCTGTACGCGGCGTGGTTACCAAAGAAATGTTACAAAAATGAAAAGGGGCCGGTGTTTCCACCGACCCCTAATCTTGAACCATAAGGTTTCGGCTTACTCAGCGGCCTCCGCCACTGGGAGAACCGAAATAAAGGTGCGGCCCTTGAGGCCTTTGTGGAATTTCACGTTACCTTCAGCAGTTGCAAAGATTGTGTGATCTTTCCCCATGCCAACGCCTTGACCCATGAAGAACTTCGTACCGCGCTGACGCACGATAATGTTGCCTGGGATCACGGCTTCGCCACCGAATTTTTTTACACCAAGGCGGCGACCAGCAGAGTCGCGACCGTTACGGGATGAACCGCCTGCTTTTTTATGTGCCATGCTGTCTCTCCTTAGCCTTTAGCGAATTCTTTAGCTTGCTCGATCCAGCCTTCGCGCTCGATACGGCCTTTGAACGACAGTTTTTCGTCGAACTCGGCTACATCAGCATCAGTCCAGGCTGCGATTTGGGCAAATGTAGTGATGCCTGCATCGAGCAGTTTCTTTTCGAGTGCGGGGCCAACACCGGACAATTTCTTAAGATCGTCCGCGCCAGTTGCAGCAGCAGCCTTCTTAGGTGCGGCTTTCTTGGCGGCAGGCTTCTTAGCCTCGGCTTTGGCGGCGGGCTTCGCAGCTGCTTTCTTTGCAGGAGCGTTTTTCGCCTTCGGTGTCACGTCAGCCATTGCAGCAACAACGGATGCAGGAACGGAACCTGTACCCTGTGCCGCTTTCACGCCGGACTTCGATGCACCTTTTTCAAGGATATCTGTGATCCGAACGAGTGTCAGCTTTTGACGGTGACCTTTTGTGCGCTGGGAGCCGTGCTTACGGCGGCGCTTGACGAAATGGATAACTTTTTCGCCTTTGATCTGGTCGATCACTTCGGCCTGAACCGCAGCATCCTCAACGTTTGGCGTACCAACAGTGGCGCCAACCATGAGAACTTCGTTGAATTGAACAGTTTCGCCAGCATCTGCAGCAATACGCTCTACTCGCAGCACGTCGCCGCTTTGAACTTTGTATTGCTTGCCGCCGGTCTTTAGAACCGCAAACATCAGGTCTTCCTTTGCATTTCCGCGTCTTGTGGCCCCCGCATGGGAGTTTTTGCCAGTATGGCGCCTCGGACAGCGCGCCCGCTCGGGCGATGAATAAAACATAAACCAACACGAGAGTCCGAAAGGAATCCCGCATTGAGAGGCGGCTTATCGGTCCAATCCCAAAAGAAGTCAAGCCAAAGCCGTAAGTTTATTTGGCCTCTGTGCCGAAACTTCAATTTGGCAACATACCCAAGCCGAGCGCTATCTGCGCGCTTAGATATCCTGACTTGTTATATAGGTCGCCGCCGCATAACCAAGTGCCTCGGAAACGTCTTTGAACACTTCGTCAAAACTGCTGAACAACGCATTGTTGAACTGCCGCCCAGAAGCCGTCCGGCCGAAGGCAATATGATCGCGCAATTCGCTTTCCGTTAGCGGCTGATACGCCAAAGCCAAAAAGCTCATGACCCAAGCCATGGTATCCGCGCGGAATACCGGCTCTTGGTTATAGATATCTGCAAGAATATCACTGTCGGTCATCGAATTATCAACCGCGCCACCGCGAATTAGCCCCTGCATAAAGGCGTATTGCGCATTCATCGAGGAGACGACATTTGAATCGATCAGGTCGTTCACCTTTGCATATTCACGCAATGAAACAAGAAACGGATCCTGTTCCCGAACCATCGACGCAACAATTTCACTTGCCGCCTCTTCTACTGCCGGATCAAGAAACGAGCGGCGTGTCAGCAACTCTGCATCGGTGATTTTCGCGCCAAGCTCTGAATCATAAAAGGCGAGCGTTTCTGAAACTGTTTGGTCCGAAAGCGCTTCAGAGAACATTTGCCAAAAAGAGTCCTTCAAACGCGCCGAGGTATAGATTTCTTGTACGTCCTTGCGCCAAGTGTCTCCGCCCTTCCCTGCGAACAGTTGCTCCTCAAGGTCAACGGCATAGAGGTCACCCTCCTCCGCCATAATCTCAAACAACTCATCCAATCGCAGTATCTCATTCAAGCGCTCCAGTTCAGCCTCGCGGTCCGCAAACGCCGCAACCGAGGTCGCGATGAGAAAAACAAAGGCAGAAACTGTGCTTTGGATCAAACGGGCCATCGGGTCTCCTGAAGTCATCGGTGTTCGTCGTAGGATATATGTAGTAAGTTGTTGCAGCTTTCCAAAAGGATTTCACCCCCAAACGCCCCAAATCGCAGCCTCGTGACACGGCGCGAGCTGAAATTTTGGGTTTTTCTTGAAACTCAAGCGAATTTACCCTTGCGACCCTGCGCGATACTAACTAATCAGCGCACCACGGAGAGGTGCCGGAGTGGTCGAACGGGGCGGTCTCGAAAACCGTTGTGGGTGCAAGCCTACCCAGGGTTCGAATCCCTGTCTCTCCGCCATCACACTGATAGTATTGCGAAAATTTTTCAACAAAACTAACGACTTGCGACAAGATCGCTGTCATTGCCTCTCAGGCCGCCTTGATCTTCTACCCATTTTGCACCACATTGAGGCAAAGGTGAGTGGTATATGGACAATCTGGTTCGGCGTGGAACGACATGGTATTTGAAGCGGCGGGTTCCTGTTCAGTTTGCTAAGATTGAGCCACGCAAGATTATCTGGATAAGCCTCAAAACAGATTCTCAATCCCTTGCCCGCATCAGAGCGAATACGATTTGGGCTGAACAGGTTGCGCTGTGGGAAGCAAAGCTGCTGGGTCGCGATGGTTCCGAAGTGGATAAGTATCGCGCCGCCCAGCAGATCGCTTCTGCGCATGGCTTTACGTTTCAACATCTCTCAGAACTGCAATCCGCACCGCTGGAGGATATTCTTGAGCGCGTTGAAGCAGTGGCGACCCCTGATGGGAAGCCAGATGCAGAACTTGCACCCAGCCTCTTGGGCAATGTCACAGCTCCGTCTCTTAAGCTCTCCGGATTGGTGGAGCACGTTCAGAGACTTACCGCGCATGACAATCGGTTCAAAAGCCCCGAACAAATGCGGCTTTGGCTAAACCCTCGCAAACGGGCCGTTGGTAATCTCATCAAGGCTCTGGGAAAAGATTGCGATGTTATTGCTGTTGGCACCCCCGAAGCGCGCCGCCATCGAAAATGGTGGCAGGCGAAGATCGAACAAGAGGGGCAGTCGGTCAAAACAGCGAACAAAGATTTTCATTACCTTTCCGGGATGCTCGCGCGGTTTTACGATGACCTTGATCATGAAGATCCCCCCAGGCCATATGCCGGTGTTGCCATTCGTGATCGTCATGCGAGCAGCAGCCGTAAGGCTGAAGTGCCGGTTGAGTGGATTACCGAGAAATGGTTTGCGCCCGGTGCTTTCAATGGGTTGAACGCCGAAGCACGGGATATCTTGCTCATGTCGATTGAGACGGGATGCCGTCAAAGCGAGATCTATAACCTACCGGCCTCCGCCCTGAAGCTGGATCACCCAATTCCCCATATCGAGGTTGTTAATGAAGCCTCAGACGACCCGGACACCCGCCGCGAAGTTAAAAACCAATCCTCGCAACGGCAAATCCCATTGGTTGGCGTTGCGCTTGAGGCCGCGAAGCGTCATGCGGAGGGTTTTCCGCGCTACCGCAACAAGAGCAGCTATAGCGCGACGGTTAACAAATTCTTGCGCGAGAATAAGCTGCTTCCAGAAGGCGTCACCATCGGTGGTCTGCGCCACAGTTGGGAGAGCCGGATGAAGAAAGCGGGCTACGATACAGACGACCGCGGAGAGCTCATGGGCCACTCGCTGAAGGGGCGACGTGGGCGCGAAGTCTATGGTGACAGCATGCCCCTCGCTGAGCGGCGTGAGATTGCATTGTCGGTTATGCTGGACGTACCGGAGCATCTGATGGGGACAGCGGAAAACGGATAACCATGGCCTTTTGCTTCCAAGGCACTCCTAAGCAATTCCACCGGGTCGAGTGAACGAACCGCTGATATTCCTACCCCGCGATCTGGCAAAAATCTTGATAGAATGCAGGCTATGTTATGCTTAGCAAAACACCAGTTTTCCCCCACTTCTCGTTTGCAGCCAACCCGATATTCAAGATTACCGAACTGGGTCAGTTGGGGCGAGGATGGCGCCTGCAGTTTCGCGTGCAGAGAACAGCTTGTCACGGAGGTTATCTGATACATTTTTTTGGCTAGATCACCGCAATCTTGGTGTAGCCCTAACGGCCAAAGTTTCGCACGCGATCGGTGGGAATATGTATGGCACCTAGGGATACATTCTGTAAATTCCCTTATTTAGGATGGAGGAATTATTCATTACAAACGAAGAACGCGACATGCAACTCGGACTTCGAGCGCTCCGACACGCCAAGAAGGTCGGCAATGCTCGCAAAGCTTGCCGTTTTTTTGGGGCGCGCCCCGGTAACGCCCACATATTTAATGGGGCTCAACAGTAGAATTCACGCGGCGGCTTTTAGTTTCATAGCGAGTGTTCTGCCGCCGATACCCATGTTGGGTCTTTCGTTGCTGTAAGTCCAAAGCCATTTAGCCTCAGCTCTCCGAAAAACTCTGACTACGGACACCTCCTATGAGCGCTTGAGCTACGACCGCTCAAGTGTACTCATAATTCTCAAATGTACAGATTCGAAAAGCTCATAGCCCGTTCCTCAAATTTACCCTAGCCTTTTCTCAGCATACAGAACACGACATCGAAAACATCGGTTTCAGGTAAAAATCTGATATAGACTTGTGTTTGTTCTTGCTTCATATCTCGCCAATAACTGCGCTCACTTTTTATGAGGCTTTGCAGCGGCAACAAACTGGCCGCTGACACTTTGATAAAACACGCCGCTGACATTTCTGCCAGCGGCCTTCACCAATACCTATTTCTGCCAAGTCGTATACACAAACATCCGGCTGCTCAGCGAACTGGGCAAGCCCGTCAGTCAAGAGACGATCTATAGAGAGACATCATGCCCCTGCCCCCTTTGCGCACTCAACAATTGCGCATCCATGCGGGCCGAGATGTACCTCGCCGTGTTCATGCGTCCGATCCTCTTGACCAACCAATAGCGCACCGAAAACACCAGGCACGATAATCTTGTCGGCCGTCAAGTTCATTAGGAACAGAAGATCATAGTCTTCGCCTTGGCGCATAGACACTTCGACACCTTGCGGAAGATTCGGAACAAGTGGCATAACTTGCGTGGCCAAAAGGTCCTGCTCCAATAGGCGTGCAGCCAACTCATCTGTTAAGTGCGTTCCGACGTAGCAAACAGCCCCGCGCCCGACTTTGCGGCGTGTCAGCATCGCGCGCCCTTCCGCAAAGCGGTTAGACCAACTACCTAGAACATCAACATCTTGCCCTACCTCAAGCAGTTCATAGGTATGTGCTGCCGTGTACTCTTGATTGCCTACCTTGAAGTTATAGCGTCGCTCGCTGCTTTCAGTTGGTAGCGGCAAGACCGGGTCAGAACTATCGGACCACCCGAAGAAAAGCGCTTCGGCATCAGGACCAGCAAGACGACCGAATTCCTCGACCTGCACGCCCACAAGCTCGGAGAGCCCTTCGCCGGGCCTTACCGTGCGCAGAACATGATTGTTACGATCCCGTGTTCCGGTCTGTGAGGAGACAATCACAGTGCCACCGCCTTCAGCGAACTCGTGTAGGCGCTTTGTCCAACGTGTATCCCAAATAGGCCAATGCGGCACGTATAGTACCTTTAGGCGCGACAGATCATCGTCAAGGTGGATATACCCGCAGGAAATTCCGTTGCGGTAACAATGGCGGTGCATAACGGCACCGTCCTGCTCGGGACTAGGCATCCCCATCGAAAACGTCTTGTGAGCTTCCTGATTGTCGAAGTCTGCGGAAGCAATCCCGACGTCCATCCGAACATGCGTACCGAGAATTTTATCTTTCAGCGCTGCACATTCCGTCGCAAACGCCTTAGCCTCATGATATCGGCGGCGCGGCACGTCATCATGGTCCATTACGCCGTTCCAGTAAATCTCTGCCCCGAAATGGGCGGGCCTCCAACGGAAGAACAAAATTCCGTCTGCCCCCCGCGCCACTGACGACCACGCCATGCGGCGCATCTCACCGGGCTCGGGGTTCAAGGTGGCAAAAGGAGGCTGTCCACCCGATCCTGACTGCTGCTCAGGAACGATAAAGTTACCGGCATAGGCGCGAGATTTGTCAAGATAATGCGCTTGCGATAGCCCCATACCACCAGATCGACGCAATTCGTCGAATAACGCAGGATAGACATCATACCCCATAAAATCGAGATCTTCGCAAAAACTTCCACGAAAATCGATGTCGTCCTGACGCCCGATATTATGGAAAACGAACCAATCCTTGTTCGCCGCGCGCAGAATATCGATCTGGTCCTTTTGAAAGGCAGTTGTCGCCGCTGCGAGGAACCGATGATAGTCCTGAACATGCCCTGGGCTACAATGACCCGGTGCATCGGCAATGGGCAGAACAATTTGATCGAAATTGTCATAGGCGGTTGCCCAGAAGTCCCCGCCCCATGCATGGTTTAGCATCCCAATGTCGCCATCATAGCGATGTTCGAGATAGACTTGAAACGCGCGGCGAGATGCCGCCGAGTAGGACGTCGGGCTGGTGGTGTTCAGTTCGTTGTCTGTTTGCCAGCCGATTACCGCTTTGTTGTCACGGTAGTGATCGGCCATCGCACGAGTGATGCGGCGACTGTGATCACGGAACACGGGCGATGCAGTATCAGCGTGCTGACGAGAGCCGTGACTTGCCGTCCGCCCCTGCTCGTCAACGCGCAGTACCTCTGGATAATTCATGGTCAACCAGCGAGGAGGCGTAGCTGTAGGCGTACACATAATCGTATCGATGCCATGTCGCGCCAACACCTCAATCGCACGATCAAACAGATCGAAATCAAACACGCCTTCGCGTGGCTCAAAGATATGCCATGCGAATTCGCCAAGCCGCACGGTATTGAAGCCCGCCGCGGCCATTCGTTCCGCATCGCGCTCCCAATAGCTTTCGTCTACGTGTTCAGGATAGTGTGCCGCGCCCAGCATAAACCGATCCGTAGAGATCGGGTCCCAAACTGATTTTGCGCCAATAGGATAAGTTTCCATAGTCATGCCTGTGATTAAATGGTCTTTTCAGCGGAGATCGTCCGCCCGTTTTCGTCGAAGAGATAGAGACTGTCGGAAGCAGCAGAAATGGAAACAGAATTCCCCACCGTTGCGTTGAAACTGTGGCCTACCTGAACTGTCACATTCGCGGTGCCACTGTCGGAATCGATTGTACGAACTTGTCCACCGTCGGCATAGAAAACCGTCTCGCGCCCCAAATGTTCGATAACCTGAACACGCACGGACAGCCCTCCGTTGGCACCATCGTCGACAAGCTGAAATGCCTCGGGCCGAATTCCCAGAACGACACTACTCCCTGCGCTGAGCCGTGCATGTGGGGCGAGCCGAACTTCCTCAGCAAGCATGCCACCAACTTCAATGCATGCGATCCGGTCGTTCACCGAAGCGACAACTCCTTCGAAAAAATTCATCCGTGGCGCGCCGAGAAAACCCGCAACAAACCGATTTGCCGGATTAGTATAGAGCGCCAGCGGAGAGCCTATTTGTTCGATTTGTCCTGCGTTCAGAACGACGATCCTATCTGCCATCGTCATCGCTTCGACCTGATCATGCGTCACATAGATGATGGTCGCACCAAGACGTTCGTGCAGGGCAGACAATTCGACCCGCATTTGCGTACGAAGTGCCGCATCCAGGTTGGAAAGCGGCTCATCAAACAAAAAAACTTCGGGATTACGTGTAATTGCCCGCCCGATTGCCACGCGCTGACGCTGACCGCCTGATAGTTGGGCGGGCAACTTGTCGAGTTGACTCTCTAGCCGCAGGATTGCCGCCGCGTCGTGGACTGCTTTCTCGATTTCCGCGCGCGGTCGCTTTGCGAGCTTGAGGCCAAACCCCATATTCTGTTCGACGGTCATATGTGGATAAAGAGCATAGGATTGGAACACCATCGCGATTCCGCGATCATTCGGTTCCGCAGCGGTAACATCCTCGCCCGCGATATGAATCGCACCTTCCGTGACAGTCTCAAGACCGGCAATTACCTTAAGCAGGGTAGACTTTCCACAGCCAGATGGTCCGACCATGACGACGAATTCACCGTCTTCGACGGAAAAATCGACCCCTTCGAGTGCACGAAATTTTCCGTAAGTTTTGCCCACATTGGACAGTTCAAGCTTCTTCATTTCTTACCCCTTGACGGCACCGACAGTGAGCCCACTGACGAAATGGCGTTGCATCAGAAAGAACATGACCACAGGAGGCACGGCGACGATGACAGTCGCGGCAGAAATTGTGTTCCACGCGGAAACATACTGCCCTTTGAGCGTTGCGAGCCCAGCGGTCACAGGTTTAACGGTATCACTGAGCGTCAGGACGACCGCCCAGAAGTAATCGTTCCACACAAAAGTGAATGTTAAGATGGCAAGCGCGGCGAGCGCCGGACGCACCAGAGGTACAACCACATGGATAAGCACTTGCCACGGCGTGGCGCCTTCGGCCCTTGCCGCCTGAAACAACTCATCCGGCAACGCCGCGATAAAATTGCGCATAAACAAGGTCGCAAAACCTGTTTGAAACGCCACATGAAAGATCACCAGAGCTGTCATAGTGTCGAATAGGTCCAGCATAACCATAAAGTCACGCACAGGGATCATCATGATCTGAGCCGGCAAAAAGTTTCCGCCGATAAACATCGCAAAGATCACCATATTTCCGGGGAAACGATACTTGGCCAGCACAAAACCCGCCAGTGTCGACAAAATGAGCACAAACACGACGCTCGGCACAGTGATCAGTAGAGAATTCAGAAAATAGCGCGCCATCGGCGTACGTGTGAACACATTTGTATAGTTCTCAATGATTGCTATCTCGGTCGGCATCCCCCAAAGGTTGCCAAGACCGATGTCTTCGCTGGAGCGCACTGAAGTAAGTACAACGGCAAGCAGAGGCAACAACCACAGAAGGAGCACAACGACAGTGCTTGTTGCATAAAGCAGGCGATGCGTGCGCGCGTTTTCGGGAAGTGAGCGGGGAAACATCAGCTGGACCTCGCATCATTGCGGGTCACGCGGGACAAATACCACGCGATGAACACCGACATAATTGCAAACAGTACCGTTGCAATGGCCGCGCCATATCCGAAACGGTAAGAGAAAATCGACTGCTCATACATTTGATAGGCCAGTGTCGACGAGGATCCGAATGGCCCCCCTGCTGTCATGACCGAAATCATGTCAAAGGACCGAAGCGCCCCTATCGCAGTGATCGCGACCGCGATAAAACTCACTTGGGTCAATTGCGGCAACACAATGTGCCAAAGCATCGTCGCTCCTTTGGCACCGTCGACCCGCCCTGCCGCAATGAGATCTTCACTTAGGTTATTTAGCCCCGCGAGATAGAGCACCATACAAAAGGCTATCTGCGGCCACAGCGCCGCGCCAACGACTGCAAATGTTACCCATCTCTCATCTGATAAGAGCGCGGGCGCCTCGGCGCCAAACAGCGAAAAAACTTTGGACAACAGGCCGATCTGCGGCGTATACACCCAAGAAAACACCACCCCGACGGCAACGGGAGCCAACACCAGAGGCACAAAAAATAGAGATTTGGCGATCCGCATGCCGCGAATTTTCTGGTTCACAAGCAGCGCAACGGCCAACCCTAAGGGGGGCGCCAGCATGAACAGCACTAGCCAGATTACATTGTTACGCAGAGACACGAAAAATTGCGGGTCCTGCAAGAGCTCCTCGTAGTTTCCAAGCCCTATCCAAGTCAGGTCGCCAAAGCCGTCGTATCGATGGAACGATATCCATACGCTTTGAAACGATGTGAATACGATCACAGCCAAAAACAGGGCAACCGGCGGAAACAACAACAAAGCAGGCGTAAGCCAACTTCGGGTTTTGCGCGTCAATAATGCCATGGGGATTCTTACCTTTTTGTGTTGGACGGCAGAAGATTCTGCCGCCCGACAAATTGACTAGAGATTAAACACGCGACCACGGACGCGGTCCAATTCCGACAGAATATCGTCGCGACGTTCGGGCTGCGCCATGAACTGCTGGAAACCCTTCAGACCAGCTTGCGCCATATCTGGCGGCGTATCGCGATCGTAGTACTGCGCGGTGCCTTCAACACTTTTCAGGCTCTCCAATGCCGCATTGATCAAGGGATCGTCAGCAGGCGGCACATCAGAACGCGGCGGAATATTGCCTTCAGGATAGAGATAGGCAGCAAGGTTTTCGGGCTCGTAAAAATACGCAAGGAATTCGCGCGCAAGGTCCTTGTTCTCCGCCTTCGACGGTACATGGACTGAGTTGACCGAAAAATCCTCGTATCGCGCTATGTCCGCAATCTTGGGGAAGGGAGCAAAGCGTATTTGATCATGCTTTTCTTCGGGAATCGCAAAGCGAATAAAGTTCCCCAAGTGCATCATACCGCCCTTGCCCTGCCCGAGCAAAGCTCCTGCCTCTTGCCAGCCAAACGACGTATGATCCTTGAGGAAGTAGTCAGCCTCGATTAGCTCACGCCATTGATCAAATACAGGCGTCAACGCGGGGTCGAGATAAGACATTTCACCAGCCATCAGCGCCATGTGACGATCAAGCCCATTTATACGCAGGTTCAATGCATCAAACAGACCGGCCGCCGGCCAAAGTTCCTTCGTACCGATCACTTGAGGCGTAAGGCCAGCACCGCGTGCCTTTTTCCCATAGTCGAACATTTCATCCCACGTCGAGGGCGCGGTGAGCCCATGCTCATCCATGACATCCTGGAGATAGAAGTTACCCCAAAGCGTCCCGCCCATCGGCAGACCGTACTGGCGCCCATCAACCGTCACGGCGCTTGTCGTACCCCCCAATACGTCGGCATATCCTTGCGCCTCGAAGAAGTCGGTAATGTCGTCAAAGAGGCCACGCTCAACGAAGCCGCGCATCCGTGCACCCGAGAACCAGAACGTTACATCTGGCGGACCTGCCACAAGATAGTTGCGGATCGCGGTCTTGTGCCCCTCATGATCCATACGGTTGATCACCACCTCAATTCCGGTGTCCGCCGTGAAGTTTTCGGTGATTTTCTTAAAGTTGGTGAAAGACTCATCGCTGCTTTGGTTCGCAACAATCGTCACCTTCCGGTTCTGCGCGATCGCAGGTAACGACAAACCGGACGCGAGCGCGACACCGCTTGCCCCTGTGCTCCGCAGAAAACTGCGGCGCGTGATTCGAGATTTGTTCAAAATTCCCATTCGCTCCTCCCTATTTGACATTAGCAACCTTGTCTTTTCAGGCGCCATGAAGTATTGTTAATTTATTAAATTAATAAAGGCAACAGGCATGTCGCAAAAAATCGACCAAGGGACTTCGCGCGCCATCAATAGACGGCTGATACTCAATACTATCCGCACCAATGGCACTGTTAGCCGTGCGGAAATCGCCCGCATTACGGGCTTAAGCCCTGCAGCTGTTACCTTTGTGGTCAGCGATCTGATCGAAGAAGGCATCCTCACCACAGGTGCGGTGCAAAAGGCCAAAACAGGACGAAAGCCTGTATCGGTCACAATTGACTACGGTGCCAAGAGTGTTGTGGGGCTGCGCCTCAAGGCAGACGGCGTTTCGGCGATTCTGACTGACCTTGCGACCGAAACCATTGCCACGGCAGAAGTTGACTGCAGTGGATTTTCTCCTGAGGACATAGTCGAAGCCGCCGCTGAGGCAGTAGATGAATTGCGAAGCAAGGCAGGCGATCGGTCCGCGCCAATTTCAGGAATCGGCGCATCTATTCCCGCACGGCTAAACCGTAATTTGGGCGTGTGCATTCGAAGTCACCGTCTCAGATGGGAAAATGTGCCTATTGCAGAAATGATGTCGCGGCGGCTCGATGCACCAGTGTGGATCGACACTGACTTGAATGCTTACGCATTAGCACAAAGGTTGTTCGGGGCGGGGCAACATCACGATTGTTTCGTCGCACTTGCCATCGGTGTTGGGATCGGGATTGGCTCCGTCATCGGTAATAAGGTACATCAAGGCGTGTTCGGAAACGCAGGTAAAATTGGGCATACTACGCACGATCTTGAAGGTCCTCTCTGTGAATGCGGGCGCAAGGGATGCCTTCAAAGTTTTTTCTCAGTCCCAGCGATGGAAGCGGATTGGCAATCTAGAACCTCCACTTCTGGCACCCTGCTAGAAGCCGCAACGAAACAAGACCCGAACGCCATCAAATACTTGCAGAGGGCAGCAAGGTCAGTGGCACAGCATCTTGGAGTCGTATGCAATACCCTAGATCCGGAAGTGATCATCGCCGGCGGTGAGATTGTTGACTACGGCAGCAGCTACTTCAAGGCGTTGCACGACGAATTAGCCACCCTGACGCTCGGAAATGCACCGGCTATCAAAGTTGACTGGAACGATGACTCATGGGCGCGAGGCGCCGCCGCGCTCGCCACAGAGAAACTATTCGACCTATCCGCACCCGACGGCGCTTCACGCAGAAATTTTTGAGCATGGTTGCGGCTTCTGCGCACTTAAGCGCGGCTTCCAAAACAGCGGTATTCTATCCCGCGAAGTGTGGGTAATTAACCCATTTGGGTTGTTACCTCGACTTCAACGAAAACAGCCTGCCGATCAGCTGCAAGGCGCTACACTACGACCATTCGACAACTACGAGTCTCAGCATTGGGCGCTTTAGAAAGCCGCTTCCGCATCATTCGCCGTTATCGCTTCGAAGCCTGTTTCCAACAATGAGATTTCAAGGCCGCGCCGGCGGATAGAAGAATAGATTTTGGTATATTTTAACCTGAGGTATCCGCGCCCTCGGTACAGCATGCACACCTCAGCCAAAATGCTTGAAGTTTCTTTCATGAGTTTGTTGTGAATGTCGGTAGCAAGCGCATTCCATTACCAATGTGGTGACGTTTCTCCTTTTGCTTTCTGAGGTTCGGAGCACCATAGCAAGGATTTACCGATACTCTTCTATTTCTTCTGTCCTAACGACCCCCCCTCAGCTCAATTCTTTATCGTTGAGACGTAACATAATCAGCTTGTCTGGCTCTGTCCGTCGTCAGACACGATGGACCCACTACGCTTCTAAATCGAGTGCTGCGCCTTTGGAGGCGTTTCTGGGGCCTCAAGCAATACTCTACAGAGTTCCTGTTTGATCCAGAAATATTTGAAGGTGATTTGCCTCCTGCCGAGTATGCTTAAGAGGTTTTCTCACGCCAGCCGACCATGCGCATGTTTGCCTTGGGTTGGAACCGGGCATCTGTCTCGCCCGCTGTGAACTTCGGCTCTGGGACTGGGACCGGTCATCCTCTGCATCTGGCAGGAAGGTCGGCTTAGGGCCGGTTTGTCGGTTCACCGTAACCCAACGACTGAACATGCTGCGACCGGTCTAATGACGGCAGTGAGCCCATACCGGACATCTTTTACGCTTTAGTGTTGGCGGCCGGTGTACGTGAAATTAATCGTCTACCGAACGAAG